>NZ_LR698969.1:0-1671491 GCF_902381775.1 Murdochiella vaginalis | reverse complement strand
AGCTGCACCAAGCTATGACCCGTCGGTTTCCGAATGGAGCAATCCGGCAGGAGAAGATCCTGTCATCCTAACGCCAATACATAACGTTAGGAGGGGAGACCCGGAGAACTGAAACATCTCAGTACCCGGAGGAAAAGAAAGCAACAGCGATTCCCTCAGTAGCGGCGAGCGAACGGGGAAGAGGCCAACCGTGAATCACGATCTTGAAATCTAGTGGAACATTCTGGAAAGGATGACCAAAGACGGTGACAGTCCGGTACACGAAAGAGGAAGAGATCATCACGAACGAGTACCACCGAACACGAGAAATTTGGTGGGAACATGGGAGGACCACCTCCTAAGCCTAAATACGATCATGTGACCGATAGTGAACAAGTACCGTGAGGGAAAGGTGAAAAGAACCCCGAGAGGGGAGTGAAAAGAATCTGAAACCTTGTGCTTACAAGCAGATAGAGCCCTTTTAGGAGGGTGATATCGTACTTTTTGTAGAACGGGCCAGCGAGTTATGTTTACAAGCGAGGTTAAGCCTTTCAGGGGCGGAGCCGGAGGGAAACCGAGTGTGAAGAGCGCGAAAGTTTGTGGACATAGACCCGAAACCGGGTGATCTAGCCATGAGCAGGTTGAAGTTGAAGTAAAATTCAATGGAGGACCGAACCGGGAGCGGTTTAAAACGCTTCGGATGACTTGTGGTTAGGGGTGAAAAGCCAATCGAACTCGGAGATAGCTGGTTCTCCTCGAAATTGCTTTAGGGCAAGCCTCATGAGAAGATGCAGGGAGGTAGAGCACTGACTGGTCGCGGGGCACTTTGTGTTACCAACACCTATCAAACTTCGAATTCCGTGCATTAGCCATGGGAGTGAGACGGTGAGGGATAAGCTTCATCGTCAAAAGGGAAACAGCCCAGATCATCAGCTAAGGTCCCCAAATGACGTTCAGTGGAAAAGGATGTTATTTTACTTGGACAACCAGGATGTTGGCTTAGAAGCAGCCATACATTTAAAGAGTGCGTAATAGCTCACTGGTCGAGTGAAGTTGCGCCGAAGATACACGGGGCTAAACGTCATACCGAAGCTATGGGATGGATCGAGACAAAAAGTATTTTATGAAAGCTTTCCAAAATTGATGAGAAATATCGCACACAAAGAGTCAAATTTCAACAAACATGAGATACGACAGAACAAAGAGCCAAATGGTATAAGGTTATTCCAAGATATCATTCATCAATTTCATTGGGCTAATAAAGGAAGGCGTATTCATAGAATACTTTTTGTCTCGACCATCGGTAGAGGAGCATCGACTGGGCATCGAAGCATCAGGGGTAACCCCATGTGGAGCGCAGTCGAGAGAGAATGCTGGCATGAGTAGCGAGAAGGTGAGTGAGAATCTCACCCGTCGAAAGCCGAAGGGTTCCTGAGCAAGGCTCGTCCTCTCAGGGTAAGTCGGGACCTAAGCTGAGGCCGAAGGGCGTAGGCGATGGATAACCGGTGGAAATTCCGGTACAGTAAAGAATCGTTTGAGAGAAGTGTTGACGCAGGAAGCTAAGCAAAGCGCGTAGAAGGTAAGCGCGTCCAACGCAGTGGGCTAGTCCGATAGGCAAATCCGTCGGATGGTGCTGAGGGCGGATGGGGATCGAAATGTGAGTAGAGAAGTTGCTGATGCTACACTGCCAAGAAAAGACGCTATCGAGATTTTTTGCTCCCGTACCAAAACCGACACAGGTAGGCAGGAAGAATATTCTAAGACGCGCGGAAGAACCTTTGTTAAGGAACTCGGCAAAATGACCCCGTAACTTCGGGAGAAGGGGTGCCATCTTCGGATGGCCGCAGAGAATCGGCCCAAGCGACTGTTTACCAAAAACACAAGTATCTGCGAAGCCGCAAGGCGAAGTATAGGTGCTGACACCTGCCCGGTGCTGGAAGGTCAAGGGGAGCTGTTAGAAGCAATTCGAAGCAGTGAACTTAAGCCCCAGTAAACGGCGGCCGTAACTATAACGGTCCTAAGGTAGCGAAATTCCTTGTCGGGTAAGTTCCGACCCGCACGAAAGGTGTAACGATTTGGGCACTGTCTCAACAAAGGATCCGGTGAAATTGTAGTAGTCGTGAAGATGCGACTTACCCACGCTAGGACGGAAAGACCCCATGGAGCTTTACTGCAGGTTGACATTGGACTTTGGTTTGTAATGTACAGGATAGGTGGGAGACTAGGAAACATTGTCGCCAGATGATGCGGAGTCGCCCTTTGGATACCACCCTTTACAGACTAGGGTTCTAACCTAGGACCGTGAACCGGTTCGGGGACACTGTCAGTCGGACAGTTTGACTGGGGCGGTCGCCTCCCAAAGAGTAACGGAGGCGTTCAAAGGTTCGCTCAGGATGGACAGAAACCATTCAACGAGTATAAAGGCAAAAGCGAGCTTCACTGCGAGACCCACAAGTCGAGCAGATACGAAAGTAGGACTTAGTGATCCGGTGGTACCGCGTGGAAGGGCCATCGCTTAACGGATAAAAGCTACCCTGGGGATAACAGGCTTATACCCCCCAAGAGTTCACATCGACGGGGGTGTTTGGCACCTCGATGTCGGCTCGTCTCATCCTGGAGCTGGAGCAGGTTCCAAGGGTTGGGCTGTTCGCCCATTAAAGAGGTACGCGAGCTGGGTTCAGAACGTCGTGAGACAGTTCGGTCCCTATCCAGCGTGGGCGTAAGAAATTTGAGAGGAGCTGTCCCTAGTACGAGAGGACCGGGATGGACGAACCGATGGTGTACCGGTTGTTCTGCCAAGGGCATAGCCGGGTAGCTACGTTCGGACGGGATAAGCGCTGAAGGCATCTAAGCGCGAAGCCCCCCTCAAGATGAGATTTCGTAGAGACCGGGAAGAAAACCCGGTTGATAGGTCAGAGGTGGAAGCGTAGTAATACGTGGAGCTAACTGATACTAATCTCTCGAATATTTGACCAGAAATACCTATTAAGATTGTGAAATGGCCCAACAAGCGAAGCGGTTGGTAGCCATTTCATACGCAACGGTTTCCCGCAAGGCGAGCGCGTAGCGCGAAGGCGCGCGGAAGAAATCGACTGCGTCGGAGACGAAAGCGTCTTTGACGGAGATGCGGAATTGTTAAGAATTGAATGTTTAATATGGTGACGATAGCGTGAGGGATACACCTGTTCCCATCCCGAACACAGAAGTTAAGCCTCACATCGCCGATGGTACTTGGTTGGAAACGGCCTGGGAGAGTAGGTAGTCGCCAAATAAAAGGAAAGGGCACGGAAGTGTCCTTTCTTTATACCGCGGGGTAGAGAAGTGGCATCTCGTCGGGCTCATAACCCGGAGGTCGCAGGTTCGAATCCTGCCCCCGCAATACAGAAGCAAAGGGACAGCACAATGTGCTGTCCTTTTTGCTTGTTTGTAGAGGTAGGGGGCAGGATGAGAACCTGGTGAGATTGCCAGAGCTCCCGCAAGGCCAAGCGCGAAGCGCGCAGGGCGCGCGGTGAGCGAGGCATCCAGAGGCGCAAAGCGCCGTGGGATTGCCAGAGCTCCCGCAAGACCAAGCGCGAAGCGCGCAGGGCGCGCGGTGAGCGAGGCATCCAGAGGCGCGAAGCGCCGTGGGGATCCTGCCCCCGCGATGAAGAAGCAAGAAGGGCAGCAAAACGTGCTGTCCTTCTTGCTTGTTGGTAGATAGTGCAGAAACTCTTACGCTCTTCGCATTTCCCATGCTATCTGACAGGAATATTCCAATTCTTCTGCATTATAAAACGCATTTTCCATATCTTTTCCTCCAACTAGAAGGCCGTGTCTCTCCATCAAAAACCCATCCGCTAGAGACATGTATTGCTTAGCTAAGGAAAAAAGTTTCTCGCTTCCCGGTGGGGCATAGGGAATTCGTGCAATATTTCCTATCCGCATTTGCAGGTAAGGCGTGATCGATGGTACTACGCTTTTAGCATCTTCCGGAGCGATCGTGCTCCAAAGCGTCGCATAGAGGGAATGGGTGTGAATCACGGCATTTTGTCCCAGCTTGGATTCATAATAAATCCAATGCAGAGGCCATTCTTTGCTGGGTTGAATTCCGTTCCGTGATTTTCCTTTCCGGTCAATACAGGCAAAATCTTCTTCCGTAAGCGTCCCGAAGCAGGATCCGCTTCGTGTAATATAGATTTCTTCACCACAGCGTATACTCATATTGGCAGCGGAACCTGTGACTTTTCCACGCTCAAACAATATTTTCCCATAGAGTATCATTTCTTTTATTTGTTGTTCCGGTTGCATTTCATGCCTTTCTATTTCATGTTGCGGATTCTAGACGTCCGGATTCGATTTCCGGTGCAAGAAAGGAGATAGCTTCTTCAAAGAAATTTTTCTGACCGAAATTGCCAGATTTTAAAATCAAGCGAGCCTTCTCATTTTCAACAGGTATCATTACCGGCACGCCAGGAGCAATACTTTTTCCAATTTGGTAGGTTGAGAAATTTAATGCGGTTGTTATAGCCCCGCTTGTCTCGCCACCGGCAATAATCAACTTGTTAAATCCTGCAGCATAGGCTCGTTGTGCGAGACGTCCCATTAATTTCTCTAGGCGATTAGAAACTTCTTCTTGATTATATACCTTCGCCAAAGCGGAACGGCCGCTCGCATCGTCAGAACTGTAGATTAATACTCCATCACCGATCGACAGCGCTTTTTCCCAAATTTTTTCTTCCGGATTTCCTTCCATCACCTCACGAACAGCAATTTGAACCGCTTTATTCGGATAACGGAGGCGGTAATGAGCAATTTGTTGCAAGGTCATTTCTGAACAAGATCCGGAGAACAGAATCGATTTACCGGGGACACGCTCCTCGGTCGAAGTAGCATCTATGTTTTTTTGCTTTAAAAATTGAGCACTAAATGCATCATTCAAGCCAGATCCGCCTGTCCAGAAATCACAATCGGAATAGGTTGCTACGAGCTGATCGGCATCCTTAGCCTTGGTATAATCCGGGATTACGTAGTAGGGGCCACTTTTACCTTGTGCATTAGAGGTCTTCGATAGCTGTGTTTTTACGTATTCATCGATTTTTTCACGGGACTGGTATAGATTATTCCGATCAAGTTCAATGCACGGATACTTACCTTGCGGGCGCATCAATTCAGCAATGCGGGAATCCCACATGGGATTGACAGGATGGTTCTTCATGTGGGTTTCGGCCAGGGGAACTCCATAGAGTTTAAGAATTCCTTGCTCAACCGTTCGGCCATTGACCGGTAAACCGGGCGCTAAAAAGGTATATGGATAATCAAAGGCCTCAAGAATCGCGTCCGTAATCGGTCCGATGTTTCCCTTTGGAGTGGAGTCAAAGGTGGAGCAATACTTATAAAACAACTTTTCAGCACCTTCTTTGCGTAGCCAGCAGCACGCATCTAGCGCATGAGCAACGGCTTCTTCGGCAGCAATAGAACGAATTTTTTGTGCGATGACGATTACACAGTGATGATCTCCGGACCATTTTTTGCGCAAGGAGGGATCCTTCGGAATCCCGTTGCTTAGAAAGGTCGGTATGCCGTGATTGGCGAAGAAGGAGGCAGCATCACTGCCTCCCGTAAAATCATCCGCTATAATTCCCATTAAGATGGACATAGAACCTCCTACAGCAGAATTTCCGAAAAGATGGGGAAGATGGCAATCAGTAAGGACATGACGGTCATGATGAGAACAAAAGGCACGAGACGTTTAGCTAGCCTCTGTACAGGAATCTTAGAAATGTTGCTGGAAACATACATTGCCGTGCCAACGGGTGGCGTTAACAAACCGGTCGTCAAGCTGATGACCATCATCAGGCCGAACTGCACGCTACTCATTCCAATTTGTTTTGCAATCGGTGCAAGAATGGGGGCGAGTAACATAATAGCCGGACCGCTGTCAATTACCATACCCGTCAAAAGCAGAATACTCTGGATCAATATAATGAGAATGATCTTGTTGTCCGTTAAGGACAAGACCGCTTGCGTTAACATTTGCGGAATATTTTCATAGGCTAGGATCCAGGTTAACAAGGAAGTACCGCAAATAATCAAAGCAATCGTTGCCGTGCTCAACGCTGCATCAAAGAAAATTTCCGGAAGATCCGCAAGTTTAATGTCCTTGTAAATAAACATGCTGACTAGCAGTGCATAGGCGGAGATAATCGCACCGCCTTCTGTCGGTGTAAAGAAGCCACCGCGGATACCGATAATGATGATCAGCGGCATAATAAGAGAAAATATGGCTTTCTTAAACTTATCCCATCGTTCTGCCCAAGAAGAGGATCCTTCGACAGGGTAATGCTCTTTGTGGGCAACGACAAAAGAGTAAAGCATGAAAGCCAGCGAGATCAAGACCCCCGGAACAATACCGGCAATGAAAAGGTCTCCAATCGATGACTGGGTGGTTACCCCATAAATAATCATTGCGACACTTGGAGGAATGATGAGACCGATGGATCCGGAAGCGGCAATCAGTGCAGCAGAAAATTCCGGATCATATTTTTTACGTTTCATCTCGGGATGCAAAAGCGCACCAAGCGCTGCCGTATCGGCGACACCGGAGCCGGAAATGCCTCCCATGATCATTCCGGATATGGCGACTACCTGACAAAGCGCCCCTTTTACATTTCCCATAAAGGAGAGTGTAAAGTCGATGATGCGTTTCGTCAAGGAACCTTTACTCATGATTGAGCCGGCCACCATGAAAAGCGGAATGGCCATCAACGAAAAAGAATCGACCGCCGTAAAATAACGTTGTGCGACGACGGCAACGGGGATTTTCAACATTACCGCTGCGGCAAGGGCAGATGCAGTTACCGCAAATCCAACTTCTAAACCCATGGTAAGCAAAATAAGAAAAACGATAAGGATAAGAAGCGCTGTATTCATTTCTTTTCTCCTTTCGAGAAGTACGAAAGCAAGTCCTCTATACTGAAGAGAACAATGAACACGCCCGAAACTGGAATGGCAGAAAAAACCAAACTCATGGGGAGCAACAAAGTTGCGCTCTTTTGTATCTCTCCAATTTTCATCAGTTGCACACCACCGTATACGATAATGCCCCCCAAAAGAAGGATCATAACGGTGTTGATTATGCGTATAATTCTTTGCTGCATCTTCGGAAGGTGCTCGACTACTAAGTCAATGGCAACATGCGCTTTCTTACGAATGGCGATGGCAATACCTAAGAAAGTAATCCATACGAACAAATAACGTGCTAACTCTTCCGACCATGTTAAAGGGCTTGACATCACGTAGCGAAAGAAAACTTGTAACACAACGATTACAGTCATTAAGCAGATCATGAAGGCTAGCAAGTAGTACAAAATAGATTGGATGGTATCATTCAGCTTTTTCATTTCATGGCCTCCAAATCTTGAATGATTTTGTTATAAAGATCGGCATCAACAGATTCGCCATAGATGCGAGAAGCTTCCTTTGCTGCGTCTTGAAACTCTTTTTTATCCGGATAGGTAATCTTCATTCCGGCATCAATCATTTCTTGTAGGTTTTCTTTGGCCACTTGATTTACGGTATCGTTTTGATATTTTGTAGCAGCATCCGCAGCTTCCCGGACGATTTTCTGCTGCTCCTCTGTCAGACTTTGCCACGTTTTTTCAGAGATCGAAAGCGTCACATATTCAAACTTGTGATCGGTCATGGCAATATATTTTTGTACTTCCTGAATTCGTCCGCTATACATAAAGGGGACGGGATTCTCCTGCGCTTCGATGACATTTTGCTCCAGGGCTGTGTAGACTTCTCCCCAAGCCATCGTTGTCGGCGATGCTCCCATGGCGGACCAGACCGCCTCCATAGCTTGAATTTCAGGAATACGAATCTTCAAACCCTTTATATCTTGAATGGTGTTAATCGGCTTGTTGGAGCTGACTTCGCGAGGCCCGCGATCCCAAAAGTCCAGAATATGAACGCCGGCCCTTTGACGTAGCCTCTCAACAATAATTCCGCCCACTTCTCCTTTCACAATGGTCTCGTATTCCTGCTCATTGGTCATAAGATAAGGAATTTCGAAAAGCTGAATGGAAGGTTCGAAGTTTCCAAGAACGCCGGCAATCAAACCCATATCGATGGTTCCTAATTGCATACCTTCCACAATATCCCGATCGCCCCCCAGTGTTGAACTGGGATAAATCGTAGCGGTTATTTTTCCACCAGAACGTTTTTCCAGCTCTTCTTTAAAGACGAGACTCGCTTTGTGCCAGATATCCTTGGCAGATTGAATGTGCCCCAGTCTTAAATTCACCTCGGCTTGTTCCTTCGGTTTTCCACAGCCGACGCATAAGAGCAAAACGGTCAAACAAACAAATATGAATTTAGCGCGCTTCATGGCCACTCCCTTCTTATTCTTTATGAAAGTCGACCAGCACTTTCACTACATTTTCTTTTTTCTGTGCTAAAGTGTCGAGAGCTTCCTGTGTTTGATGAATGGGGAAAATTTGTGTGACAAAGCCATCCAGATTCAACCCATTGTTAACCAAATCGACAGCTTCTTTAAAATCTTGGGGGCGATACGTCATGGCACCGATTAGTTTTTGCTCATTAAAGACAAAACTGTAACTATAGACGGGAATCTTCTCAGTTATCATGGCAACGAGCACAACTTCGCCGCGCTTTCGTACCGAGCTGGATGCTTGATCAATGATATTGCTTGCTCCTGCAGCAACGATCGCAACGTCCGCACCCTTTCCATCGGTGACTTTTTTTACCTCCTCCGCAACATCACAATTCAGCGGATCAAGCGTAATATTCGCTCCAAATTGCATCGCCATATCGCGATTAAATTGTTGCGTATCCGTAGCAATAATGGTTTTAAAACCTGCAGCTTTTGCAGCCACGACAGTAAAAAGACCGATTGTACCTGAACCAAGGATAACGATGCTTTCTCTTTGCGGAATGGAAATTAGATTGATCGCGTGCACAGCCACCGCGAATGGCTCGATCAGCACACCGATTTCATCCGGTACCTTATCGGCCAGACGATGCGTCTTGCTCGCCGGCGCTTTGAAATAATTGACAAAGGTACCCATCCATTTTGCGGAACCCGGCGCAATTTTTGTACGGCAGAGATTTTCGTTGCCAGACTGACAAAGCTCACATTGTCCACATCCTAAATGCGGCTCTACGGTGACCCGATCACCGATTCGCAAGTCGGTAACCTTTGAACCGATTTCAACGATTTCTCCCACTACCTCGTGACCAAGAATTTCAGGTGGCTTGCGAAAAGGGTGTGTGCCGTGGAAGAGATGTAGATCTGATCCGCATACACCTGCATAATGGACGCGGATAAGCACTTCCTTTTCATCAATTACCGGCTTTTCAATGTTTTTAATTTCCACTTTTTCCGGCGAAACAACATAGCATGCTTTCATACGATCCTCCTTTGCATTTTTCACTTATCGTTCACGATCGAGGCCATTGATTTTCCTTACTTCATGAAAAGCATAAAAAAAAGAGGAGGCTCATGATAGGAGACGATGTTTCATATTGAAACGTTCATCTCCTTATTCTGTTTCAATGTGGAATATAATCAATAAAGCTCAGGCGATGAGCTTTAATATAGGAAAGGCGGGAACAATGCACATTCTTTTTATCATTCCTTATCTATCCATGAAGAAAGATGTTCAATCCATTCTCAAGCGGTATCCATATGTCGAAGCCTCATACGCCGTTGGGAATGTGGAAGGAAGTATTGCGATTACGGAAGACATCTTGAAACACACCTCTATTGAAGCCATTATCTCGCGAGGAGGAACAGCAGAGATACTGCGTGCGCATTTTTCGATTCCCGTATTTTCCATTCCGATGACCAGCAATGATTTAGGAAAAACCCTTTATTCCATAAAGACAGATAAAAAAGTCGCCTTAGTCGGCTATCCGACGATTACGATGTGTGCAGCCTATTTGGAAACAAAAAACTTTGGAAGAGAAGACATTTACACTGTTACACAAAGCGATAAAATACCGGAAGTGATTAAGACGATAAAAGAAAAAGGATATGATCTCTTACTCTGTGATGTCATCAGCTCAGAAGTGGCAGCTTCTTTTCAGCTGGAAACGAAGATATTGCTGTCAAGTCTTGAGAATATCCAACTTTCCATTGACGAAGCCGTTTATTTTTATTCGCAGCGCAGAGCGGGACTTCAGGCAGAAACGATACAGCACACCATTTTAAAAGAACGCGATATTTATTATGTTTCCATCAACAACATGGGAAAAGTCATTTCCTCTAATCTACCCGGTCATGTTGTTGTTGATGAACTGATGGAATTGGTTGAAACGTTCTTTGTGTCCTATCTTCTTACTTCGACAACGGTTCGCACCGCACAACTCAGCGATGGACAGAGGCTGCTCTTTTACCTTCAGAAGCAAATCAAAGCAGGAACGACATACTATATTGTCACGATCAAACCAAATGATTTTGATCAAATTTCAAAAGACTATGGCATTCGTCTCTTTCGCTTTAATTCCCATGATCCAACACAGGATGCACGAAATTTGAAGACTTCCCTCTCTCTTGGTCAAATCCGATCAAAATTACGACCGTTTTTTGCTCCTCAGGATGACCTTGTCATCTACGGAGAAAGGGGCACAGGCAAAATTGACTCTGCACTATATATTGCCTTAAATCAAAAATCGCGATTTCCCATCGCGTGGATGGATGCGCAAAGCATGAACGAAAGCATGTGGTCGTACTTTTTCGACTCCTTTTTACCGATGGCGTCGGAGCCTTTCACCATCATTATCCAAAACATACAACAATGCGATGGGGAGAAAATCAAACGATTCTCTTTTCTTCGTCGGAGAGACAAAATTCCCCATAGGCTGTTGTTTACTTTGGATGCTGTTGACGAATCCCTTTCTTCTCAGCTAACGCTCTTGGAAGAATCGCCCGTGGTACAGTTTTTCCGTATGCCGTCGCTTTCCGAGAGACGTAGTGAACTCGTTGATATTATTGATATTTACTTAAAAAAATATAAAATCCAAACCAATAAGCCAATTGCCGGCTTTGAACCAAAAGCCCTTGATCTTCTGGTCAATCATTCATGGCCCGGAAATTTAGAACAATTACAGCGTGTTCTTCGGACGCTTTTTTCGAAAACAACCAATTATTACCTCACCGAGGACGAGGTGTCCCTTCTTCTTTTTGAAGAAAACCAATGGCGAGAAGCGGGTACAGTAGGAAAAATTCCCTATGATCGGCCTTTAGCGGAAATTATTTATAACATCGTTTGTCAAGTTATGCGCGAAGAAGAAATGAACCAGACAAGAACAGCGAAAAGATTACAAATTGGTCGTACGACGGTATGGCGTATTCTAAAAGGAAAAGGACACTAAAAATTGAATACAATTATCATCAAGAAGAGTAGGCAAATTCGACCACTTTTCTAAGTGCTCGTCTTAAATTTCTATCGATTATCTTCATAAGGAATGAAAATGTAATATTTTTCATTCCTTATTTTTTTGCCTTAAGCTTAATCTAAAGCAGCTTAAGAAAAGTTGGAATTTTCAAAAATTATACTTCGTTCTATATTACGAATCAAGGTTGATCAGTATCTCTGGCTGGAAAAATTACTAAGTTTATAGGGATATTTGCTCTTGCACTGCAGGATGAAATGGGTGAAAACGTTATTTTTTCAAGAAATCGATTTCAAGTCGAATAGGGGGAATGAGATGAGTTGCCATCGTGCGTTAGAAGACATTACCGTATTAGATTTGACCAGAGTAGTTGCCGGCCCTTTCTGTAGTTCCCTCCTTGGTGATATGGGCGCTCGTGTGATCAAGATCGAAATTCCTAAAAAAGGAGACGATAGCCGTTCTTATGGTCCGATTGTAAATGGGGAAAGTGCTTATTTTGCACTATTGAACAGAAGCAAATATGGCGTAACTCTAAATTTAAAGAGTGATATTGGGAAGTCGATGTTTTTAGAAATGGTCAAAAAGGCCGATATCGTGCTTGAAAACTATCGGCCGGGCGTCATGGAGAAATTGGGATTGGGTTATGACGTTTTAAAACAAATCAACGCAAGGATCATTTACGGAGCGGTATCGGGATTTGGAGCCTGGGGGCCCTATTCACAGCGTCCAGGTTATGACATCTTAGCTCAGGCTATGGGCGGTTTAATGAGTCTTACGGGTGAAAAGGGAGGACAGCCGACGCGTGCAGGGAATGCTATGGGCGACATGCTTGCTGGTATGAATTTAACGATTGGTATTTTAGCGGCGCTACATGCACGAAAATTGACGGGAGTTGGACAAAGAGTTGATGTTTCCTTGGTGGATTCGATTGTTGTCTCTTTGGAAAATGCTTTTACGCGATATTGGTATACAGGAAAGTTATATGAAAGAAATGGAAATGCCTATGCTGCTCTTGCTCCATATGACACTTTCCAAGCTTCTGATGGCCTTGTTGTCATCGCCTGTGGAAATCAAAATCTGTTTGAAAAATTTTGCAAGAACGTTGTAATGAAGCCTGAATGGCTCGATGATTCTCGTTTTTCGACAAACATATTGCGTGTTGAAAATATGAATGCATTAGAGAAACTGATCAATGCGTGGTCAATACACTACAGTGTTGAAGATATTACAACGAGGGCACTCAAAGCTGGCGTTCCCGCTGGACCGGTTTATGATTTATCTCAAATTGTCAAAGACGCACATATTGCTGGTGCAAGGGAAATGTTTCCTACGATGCACCATCCTGTTATTGGCGACATGCCTGTTAATGGCGATGCGATTAAAATGACTGATACTAATCCGGAGATCATAAAACCTTCTCCTCTGCTTGGCGAGGATAACTCTTCCATTTATCAAGAATTTCTTGGACTCAGCAAATGTGAACTCAAACGTTTATCTGAGGAAGGGGTGATCTAAAGCCATGGCCATTGTGGCTCAATGAGATTGTGATATAGAGAGGGGGTGCAATCGATTTCTTCATGACATAGAAAAGACGAACGGATTGTAATATTAGATGCAGGAGGAATTAAGATGTTAGCAATTGTTGGCTTTTTATCCATTATTGCTGTTCTTGTTTTGATTATGACAAAAAAGCTGTCACCGATGCTTACATTAATTGCCGTCCCCATGATCGCTTGTATCATTATTGGACAAGGCGCTAAAATGGGAGAATTTGTTACCGATGGTCTTAAAAGTGTCGCGTCGACAGGAGTTATGTTCATCTTCGCCGTTTTGTTTTTTGGCATTATGGGAGACAATGGGTGCTTTGGCCGGATCGTAGACAAGGTGCTTAGAATCATTGGCACAGACCCGTTAAAAATAGCGATTGGGACATTAATTATCACGATGTGTACCCATTTGGATGGCTCTGGAGCAACTACATTTCTCATTACAGTTCCGGCATTGTTGCCGATTTATGACAAGATCGGTATGGATCGACGTAATTTAGCAACAATTGTGGCGATGGGGGCAGGAACAATGAACATTCTTCCTTGGGGAGGCCCTACAATCCGTGCAGCTACCGCCTTGGAAGTCTCTTTGACGGAATTGTATAATCCAATGGTTATTCCCCAAATCTGTGGGTTGCTTGCCTGTTTTGTTTTTACCATTTTAATTGGAAGGGGTGAAAAGAAGAGATTAAGCGATTCTCTAAGCCATATTGTTCTCGAGGACAAAATGTTATCTGAAGAGGAGCAAATTCTTCTTCGACCGAATTTGTTTTGGTTTAATTTACTATTGATACTTACAACAATCATCATTCTAGTTTGGGGCATTCTTCCTCCGGCAGGGTGCTTCATGGCTGCTACGCTCATTGCGATGTTGGTCAATTATCCTGACGGGGAACTTCAGCGCAAACTCGTTGACACACACGCGGAAGCTGCTATGATGATGGCTTCTACCTTGTTTGCTGCCGGAGTTTTCACAGGCATCATGAAAGGCACGGGTATGCTTGCCGCGATGGCAGAAGGCCTTGTTTCAATTCTACCTGCGTCACTTGCATCGCATTTAGCATTCGCTCTTGGCTTTACGTCTATGCCACTTAGTTTGGCTTTTGATCCAGATAGTTTCTATTACGGCGTTCTTCCTGTACTTGCTGCAACTGGAGAAGCCGCTGGTATTACAGCCCTTGCTATGGGGCGTGCAGCAATTTGTGGCCAGATCACCGTAGGTTTTCCCATTTCGCCTCTCACCCCGTCAACATTTCTCCTTACAGGACTATCGGGTGTTGATTTGGGGGAACATCAGAAACATAGCTTTTTGTATCTATGGGCGGTTTCGCTGGTCGTTTTAGGTTCATCGGTAATCATGCAGGTCATTCCTTTTTAAACGAATATGATACAGGAGGAGGATACAGTTGAAAAATCATTCATCCAATTTGACGTATCTGGACATCGATATCGGCGATGAATTTTTGTCGCCAAGTCGGACTGTTTCTGAATCAGACCTGTTCCAATTTGCCGGATTAACAGGGGACCTGAACGAATTGCATACCAGTGAAGTGTTTGCAAAAACAACTCAATTTAAAAAACGTATTGCCCATGGCATGCTCATCTTATCGATCGCGAACGGACTCTATATGAGAAGCAATATATTTAATTCCTCCGTGTTTTTGGGAATAAAAAATTGGAAGTCGACAGCCCCTGTTTTCATTGGAGACACAATACATTTAAAACTAAAAATTCTATCCAAGCGACCAACAAAAGATGGGAAAAGGGGAATCATCGCGATGCAATATAACGTCATGAATCAAAATGGTCTCTCTGTTGCGGAAGGAGAATTTACACGAATGGTGACCCTACCTTCTATGGGCAAGTAGTACTTTATTTTGTGATTGGGTAAGAAAATGCTATAAAGTGCCTACTTATCATTGATGTAAGTAGGCACTTGGCATATCCAGATTGTGGAGGTGACGGCAATGGAATTATTACAACTAAAATATTTCCAAAAAGTTGCTCAATCTGAAAATATATCCAAGACAGCAAGAGAGCTGTATATTACACCTTCGGCATTGAGCATGACCATTTCTCGATTGGAGAAGGAGATTGGTGTTAAATTATTTACTCGCGGTGGCAATTACATTACTCTAAATGAAGCTGGACGAATTTTTTATCGCTATGCTTGCTCGATTTTAGGAGATGCTGAAGCTGCCGTTAAAGATGTACAACCTCCTGTTAATCAGGAAGTGAATCTTTTAACCACGAGCCCAAACGTATGGACGGATCTTGTCATTTCCTTTCGTGAAAAGAAACCGGACGTTGTAATTTCACAAAAATTTATTTACCTTGACATGTTATCGCAAAATGTTTTACGAAACACAGGGGATTTTTTGCTAGCCAGTCCCTTGGATTTTGAAACAAGGGTTGCCTATAGCAGCTACCCACTTTATACGGATGACTATCCAATGCTTATGGCATGGAAGGGACATCCTGCATTATCATTAAAATCAACAACAATGGCAGCTCTGAAAAATGAACGTTTTATTGCATTAACCTCTGGAATGTCATCGAGAAAATATTTTGATATATTATGTGAAGCTGCTGGTATTCAACCGAAGATTATCATGGAAGTGGATTATGCAATGCGTGAGCGCCTTGTAAAAGAGAAATGTGGTGTTGCCGTATTAACGGGAAGAAGTAGAAAAAATTATTTATCGAATGAGGTTGGCTACGTTCCCATTACGGACCCTTTTATTCCACGTCAGCAATACATTTATTGGGATTCGAAAAAGAATGCAGGGTTAGCCGCAGAAAAATTTTTGGATTTTGCAAAAAACTATTTTGTACCGTTGGATGATTTCAATGCAATAAAATAATATTTGCTTGCTTATCTATGTATAAGAGACTCTTGTAATAGAAATTTCGCAAAACAAACAGGTGACTGTGCTAAAACAAGAAAATCGTTTGATGCAGTCCCCTATTTTTTAGGCGAATGAACTCATTGTGCCGAGTAATATTTCTCTGCTGAGATTTGAAAACAAACCTGAGGATGATGGCACACCGGGAAAACATCCAAAGTCTTTTCGCCGACGAAGATGTGACGATAGTCACAAAGTTCTCCTTACTTCTTTGTCGGCCTCTGATACGAGCGCGCAATTGCCTCCGTCAAGGTTTGAATGTAAAGAGGAATGCCCGCTTTACGGGCAAAGAAGTGTGCGCCGTCGGTACCGTCGTAGATGTCGGTGTGCTCCTGGGAAACTTTGTGCCAGTTGGCGAGGGTCACAAAAGGATATTTTTTCTCCACAGAGGGCAGATAATTTGCATACTTGTTCAAATCGGAATTGGCGGGCTCGCTGCTGTCATAAGGGCTGACAAAGATAACGCGTGTGCCCGCCGGAAGGATAGAAATAATTTCCTCCGTTGTCTTTGCAAAGCTGGGATAGACATTGTTTCCGAGGGAAATGATCACCATCTCTTTCAGATGACCGCTCTTTATCATGGCGCGAAGGATATCCGGCGCTTCATGAAGGAAACGGGAAACTTTTCCGTTGACTTGTGAGGAGGGGAACGCCTGCAAAATGGAATCGCGCACACCGAGAGCGATGGAGTCGCAAATCATGGAAAAGCCCTCCGAGCGGGCCTTTGCCTGAAGAGCTTCCGCCTCTTTTCTCTGTTGTTCCGCTTGCTTTTCCCGTGCGATCTGGTCTCGGACCGTTGTGCCGGCTTCCTTCACCTGATCTATTTCCTGCTGCAGAGAAGACGACCAGAGTCGGCTCTCGAGAGAGAGAATCGGCGGGGCGGTAATCAGCTGAATTAGCATGAAAACGAAGATAAGGAGAACGCTCCATTGCGCCACCTGTCTGCTTTTGCGACGATGGACTGCAATTTTGAAAGGAAGCTGCAAAGCATTTTCGTCTTTTTGTAGTATCAGGGGTTCCCAAACATCATGGTTAAACCAGGACAGGAAAAACGCCATGCTCACGGTCAGCAACAGGACGAATGGACGCGGCAGGCCGGTCGAAGAAAGCACCACATAAATGGGCCAGTGGAAAAGATAGAACCCGTATGAAATGCGGGATAGAAAACGGATGGGACGTGGATCTTCTCCACCCTGCCATTGCAAATCCAGCATGCGCGTGGCAAATAACAGCAGGAAACATAGCGCATCCACGAGCGGAAAGCCCCAACGATAGGTTGCAGGAGCGGAATAGCCGAGCTTAAAAGATAGAAGAATATAGAGAGCCAACGAGCCGAATAGGGCCAAGAGCGTTTGGAGGGGAGATCCCTTTGCCCACTTTTTTGTCGAATAGGCCAGTGAGGACATACCCGTCATACTCGCAACCAGTGAGCCCACGAAAAAGGGCGTCATGCGGGTCAGATCAGAGAAATAGAGGAAGGCGGTCGGCCACCCTTGAAAAGCGCCGAAAACCAGAAGGAGGGTCGGCAAAATAAGCAGGACCAGCGAGAGAAAGAAAATACATAAACGAACCCACTCTTGTCGAGCTTCCGGGCTTTTTGCATGGCGCTTGGCGGAGTAGTGAATCAGAAAATAGAGGATGCCGCCCCAGAGAAGGTAAAAGTGCACTTCCATGGCAAGTGTCCATGTATGCACATAAATATGCGGAACGAATTGCGCTTCATACGAGCCGCCGGAGAAGATTTCATAGGCATTGGTTGTAAAACCGAAAACGCCCGCAAGCTGGCGAAAATAATCGACGCGCAAGTCGGACGAGCCCACGAAAAGG
This sequence comes from Murdochiella vaginalis, assembly GCF_902381775.1. Taxonomy (NCBI): domain Bacteria; kingdom Bacillati; phylum Bacillota; class Tissierellia; order Tissierellales; family Peptoniphilaceae; genus Murdochiella; species Murdochiella vaginalis. Next base: position 1,653,835 of record NZ_LR698969.1, on the reverse strand, counting down.
AATAGCGTGCTGATCAAGAGCATCATCACCATAGCGGGGAGGAGCCGTTTTCCGCGACTCTTCAGGTAGGAAGGAAAGGAAAAATCGGCATCCGAAAGGAGGATGCGATCTAATACCTTCGCTGTCAGCAAAAAACCGGATAAAGCAAAAAAAAGATTCACTCCCAAAAAACCGGCAGGAAGCTTCGTCTTTCCCAGGTGATAGATCACAACAAGGAGGAAGGCGAAAACACGTAAGGAGTCAAACCATGGTAACCGCTTGTTCATTTCAAATCCTTTTCATTCTGCTTGTCTTCGACTTTTTTTATCCAACTTCCGTCATCCTGCAAAACATAGATTCCTTCCGCCTTGACTTCCATCTCTCCGGAGACGAGACTGCCTTCTTTAAAAGCTCCGGTGAAAAGGCAAGTCGGATCCAGTTCTACCTGCGCTTTTCCATCGAGATGGCCCGCTGTGAAGGCTCCGCGATAGACAACTTTATCCGGAAAATGTATAACGCCTTCCCCGTTCTTTGTCGGCAACCAAATCTTGCCTTCCAGGCGTATTCCATCGGATAGAGGATAAGCAGTATAGAGGCGGGGCTTTCGAGGAAGAAGAGAAAATATCGCGAGGACGATGATAAGTGCGGCCAAGATCAGGAATTGTATATTCGATTTTTTTTCCGATAATTTTTCCTGCATGGTTACGATGCCTCTTTCCTTCAAAACAGTTGGCTTTCAAAACAGTTGGCAAAAAGGATCTGCGCTCTACCGTAGGCGAATCCTCCGTAAAAATAGGCAATCTGCGCCGAGAATGCAAAACGGTCGCAGATGGAAGAAAGAGAATTCTTTCCTAATTATTATACATAAAGGATGTGTAAATGGCGAACATAAGAAAACGATTTTTTCCTCAAAATCTACTGCTTTATGGTATCGTAAAGGGGACGAAAAAAAGCGTAAGGCGTATCTTCAAAACGCGTACTTTTGGGACGCTCTCATGCCGGAGGACGATCCCGAAAGCATTCTATTAAGAAAGCGAAAACGAAGAAAAAGGAGAAGAAAATGGTGGATGCGTTTCGCATGGAACATGATTCCCTTGGGGAAGTAAAGGTGCCGAAGCATGCCTATTACGGGGCAAACACGATGCGAGCGGTGGAAAATTTTCCGATTACAGGAAATCCCATTGATCGTCGCTTTATCCGGGCCATCGTGGAGGTAAAAAAAGCGGCGGCGTTGATGAACTATGAGGTCCACCAGCTGAATGAAAAGCGTACCAAAGCGATCGTTGCTTCCTGCGACCGAATCTTGGCCGGAGAGAATCTGGATCAATTCGTCGTGGATCCCATTCAAGGCGGCGCCGGCACCTCGTTTAATATGAATGCGAATGAGGTCATTGCCAACATGGCAACCGAGTCGCTGGGTGGGGAATTGGGATCGTATCACCCGGTGCATCCCAACGATCATGTCAATGAAGGACAATCCACCAACGATGTCATTCCGACGGCCGGGAAAATTGCCATGATTCGCTATTTTCTGGATTTGAAAGAGGAAGCGAAGAAGCTCAACGCCGCGTTTGAGAAAAAAAGCCGGGAATTTGACAGCTACATAAAAATGGGGCGAACGCAGAATCAGGACGCCGTCCCGATTCGCCTCGGCCAGGAATTTGCTGCCTATACCGCGGTGCTTGAACGGGATGTCAAGCGCTTTGACGCGGCGATTGAGGCGCTTTCGGTCGTCAACCTGGGCGGCACCGCCATCGGTACGGGACTAAATGCCGACGTGAATTACGTGAAAAACATCGTCCCCAAGCTCAATGAGGTGACCGGCCTTTCGCTCACGCAGAGCGCGGATCTTATCGACGGGACACAAAACCTGGACGGTTTTTTGGTGGCTTCTTCCGTATTGAAAAATTATGCGCTTTCTCTTTCCAAAATTGCTAACGACCTGCGCTTCTTAAGCTCCGGGCCGCGCTCCGGCATCCATGAAATTACGTTGCCGGCGCGACAGGCAGGCTCGTCGATCATGCCGGGGAAAGTGAATCCCGTCATTCCCGAAGTGGTGAATCAGATGGCTTTCGCGGTCGTAGGAAACGATATGACCGTCACCATGTGTGTCGAGGGTGGACAGCTGGAGCTGAATGCCTTTGAACCGGTTTGCTTTTATAAGATTTTTGAATCGCTGCGCGGTTTGCGGGGTGCGATTTATACCTTTCGCGTCCACTGCATTGAAGGACTCGTCGCGAATAAAAAGAGCTTGGAAGAAGAGGTGCAGCGCAGCGTAGGTATCGTAACGGCGCTTGCTCCGCATATCGGCTATGAAACCGCTTCGCGATTGGCGAAGACCGCGCTGGCGACCAATAAATCGTTGCGGGAATTGGTATTGGAAGAAAAGCTGATGAGCGAAAAGAAACTGGACCGCATTTTTAATCCCTATGAAATGACGCATCCCGGTATTGCCGGAAAAGAAGAGGAGGATTCTTCTCGCTAACGGCAAGCCGACAAAATCTTAATAATTTGTTAAGAAAGAGGATGGCAAAAGACGCTTTTGTCAGTATATACTAATCTGGAAAGAAACGATTGCCGGTTCGAGGAAGAGAAAGGAAAACACCATGGAAGACGTGTTCATTGCGGTGCGCAATCTCTACAAAGTCTTTCGCATGGGCGAAGAAAAAGTATACGCTTTGCGCGATGTGAACTTAGATATTGCCCGCGGAGAAATGGTGTGTCTGCTTGGCCCTTCCGGGTCCGGAAAATCCACCTTGCTCAACGCTTTGGCCGGTCTGGAACGGCCGACCAAGGGAGAGATTGTCATCGGAGGCGTGCATCTGGAGAAACTGTCCGAATCGCAGGTGACCCTATTTCGCAGTCTGAATGTCGGGTTTGTGTTTCAATCGTACAACTTGATTCCAACCTTAAATGCCATGGAAAATGTGACGCTCGGTTTGATGCTAAAGGGCGTACCGAAAAAAGAGTATGAAGAGGCCGCCAAACGGGTGTTGAACCTGGTCGGGCTCGGGGACCGCCTTCATCACCGGCCCAATCAGCTTTCCGGCGGACAACAGCAACGTGTTTCTATTGCGCGTGCACTGGTGGGTAATCCCAAGATTCTTTTTGCAGATGAGCCCACAGGAAACTTGGATACGAAAACGAGCTTTGAAGTGATGGACCTGATTTCCCGTATATCGAAAGAGGAAAATGTCACGGTCATCATGGTGACGCATGATGAAGAAATGACCGGCTATGCCGATCGGATGTTTCATATGCGTGATGGACAAATTGAACGCGTTCATGAGAGAGCATAGCAGAGAGGAGAGAACATGGGTGGAGATACATATATTCCGGGCGTAACGGACGGGCCGTCGAATGGTGATAACGGAACGGTCAATGTCACAAACAAGCCGAAGCTGATCATTTCCAACTATAGCCTGGATCCGGAAATGCCGCAAGCAGGGCAGGAGTTTGCCGTTTCCCTCACTTTTTATAATACGAATGCGGAAAAGTCCGTACGTAATATTAAAATCAGCATCGGCGGCGGCGAGGCCGGAGCGATCCCCTCGGCGACGCAGACGGGAGGTGGCCAAGCATCCGCTCCTTCTGGAAGCACCGGTTCGGTTTTTACGCCGGTCGGATCTTCCAACACCTTTTACATTTCCCGCATTCGTCCACGCGAGACGGACAAAAAGACCATCCATCTGAAGACGGCGCCGACCTTGGCGGCACAGAACTATTCCATCAACGTCTCCTTTGAATATGAAGATCTGCTCGGCAATGAGTTCACGGCGACGGAAACCATCGGTATTCCCGTCGTACAGACGGCGGATATCCTTTTGGGAGATGTACAAATGAACGGTGGCGGGGAGGAAATGCTCATGATGGGCAACCCGGCCAACGTCGATATGGACATGTATAACATCGGTAAAGATCAGCTGACGACGTATATGGTGACCATTGAGGGGAAGGGCTTCAAAGTCAACGGTTCGCCGCGCTATTTTGTCGGTAATTTTGCGCCGGGTGCGGCCGATCATTTCTCCGCGGAAATTGTTCCGCAGGAACAGGAAATTTCCGGCAACATCGTGATCACGTTTGAAGATTCCACGGGAAAGAAACATGAACAGAAGCAACCGTTCGAAGCCAAAATCGAAGGGCTTGATCAAGGGATGGCGGCGGATCCGTCGAAGCTGCGCCATGATGAAAAAACAGGCCTTCTGATCGATGACGAGACCAGCCAATACTATGATGCCAAAACCCTTGAACCGGTTCCCGCTCCGCAGGGAGGCAATTTCCCCCTTCTTCCGGTGGGCATCGGCGTTCTGGTGATCCTTGTAGTGGCAATTCTCATTCATCGGCATCGCAAGAAAAAGAAACAGGAAAAGGAGTTGAACCTCGATGCGTAACGTCGAGCTCTTACTGTTGGCTTGGCGCAATCTGATGCGCCGAAAATCGCGGACAATCCTTACGGTCATTAGCGTCGTGATCGGCGCGGTGGCTATCATTTTGATGCTTTCCTTCGGCTATGGCATAGAGGACAGCAACCGCCGCCAGATGGAACAGTTTGCACAGCTCAATGCGATTCGCGTGGAACCGACTTCTTATCAGGATCCGACCAATAGCCAGATGGGGAGCCGTCAGGGCTATTTGCGCGACGAAGAGATCAAAAAGATCAAGCAGATCGCGCACGTGAAAGACGCGCTGGGCATGAAGTACATGTCCTATGAGATTGTCTTCAAAGATCCCGCATTATCGATGTTCGGAGAAATGGCGGCGATTGATTTTGATGCCCTGCGCAAAACACAGATGGAAATGAAAGAAGGGAGTCTTCCGAGAGATACCAAAAAAAACCCGTTTATCGTGGGAAACGCGATTACGGTGTTTCGTTACAATACAAAGAATTTCCGCGAAATGCCCAAGCCGGTAAAGGATCTGGACTTTTCCCATGAAAAAGTGATGCTGCGCTCGTTTGATTACGGCAAACACGACGATACACCCGACAACAACATTATGATCGGCAATCAGGACCAGGCGGCCAAGCTGCCGTTGACCTATGCCGGAACGTTTTCCAAGTCCGATCTGCTTGTGCCCAGAGGAATCTATATTTCCTTTGACACGTTGGAGCGCATGCAAAAAGAAGAAGAAAAACGCAGTAGGGGAGATAATCCGAATCCGGATGATCCTTCCGCAACACCGCCGAAAAGGCTGACGCGAGGGAAGAAAACACGCCATTACGATAACGCCATTGTGACGGTGGACGACATCAGCTACACCCAACAAGTTATCAATGAGATCAATGACATGCAATTGAATGCGTACGCAAATTCCGATTCCATTCGCGGACAGGAAGAAGCCATGCGCGTGGTGCGTTGGATTTTCGCCGGCATCGGCTCGATTTCCTTATTGATTTCCGCCATCGGCATTGCCAACACCATGCTCATGTCCATTCATGAGCGCACGCGGGAAATCGGCGTCATGAAGGTCATCGGTGCACAAATTGGCGATGTACGGATGATTTTTCTGGTGGAATCCATGCTCATTGGCATCATTGGCGGCATCATCGGCGTTCTTTTTTCGTATCTCTTTTCCTTCGGCATCAATCATTTCTTCACCCAGGCGATGCTCGGCGAAGGATACGATATCGAGCAGAAAATCAGCCTGATTCCCTTCTGGCTGCCCTTTGCGGCATTCGCCTTCTCTGCGCTGATCGGCCTCGTTGCCGGCTATTTACCCGCCAAGCGCGCAACCCAAATTTCGGCGATTGAAGCCATTCGCACCGAATAGAGCAAAAACTCCTTCACATTCTCGCCTTTTTTCCTCCATACAGTGTGTTAAGATAAACAGAGAACTGCGGAGGAAATCATGCAACGACCGTTTGTGACAGCTGTGGTGACCGGCGCGGGCTTAGGCACGCGCATGGGCAACGGAAAAAATAAGATGCTCATTGAAATCGACGGCGGTCGGGTACTGCAACGCGCCTTGCGCGCCTTGCACCGATCGGGTGTATTTGATGCGTATGTCGTCGTTGTCAAGGAAGACATTTTACAAACCGTACAAAAAGATATTCTCCCCCAGGTGTTCGGGGAGAATTTTTCTCGTGTAACGGTTTGCCTTGGCGGCCCGACTCGGCAGGATAGCGTGAAAATGGGCCTGGCGCATTTGCCCGAAGAAACGGATATTATCGCTGTTCATGACGGAGCAAGGCCCTTTGTCTCCTCGGCCGTCATACGGCGTTGTCTTTCTCGCATCGAGAGGGGCGACGTGGACGGAACAATCTGCGTTTTGCCGATGAAGGACACGATTAAATTCGTGAATGAAAAGGGCGTGATTCAAAACACGCCCAATCGCGCGCATCTTTTCAGCGCCCAGACGCCACAAATGTTTAAAAAGTCGGTATTGCTTGATGCTTATGAAAAGGCGATCTGGGAAGAGATCCCTATTACGGATGATGCACAAATGGTCGAAATTTTCGGCGGCAAGGTGGCCACGGTGGAAGGAGACGAGGCAAACATCAAGATCACCACGCCCATGGATCTGCTCTTCGGGGAGCGCATTGTGACGGAACGGGAGGATTTAGATGAATGATATCGCGTTTCGCACGGGCCTCGGCTATGACGTGCATGAGTTGGTCGAAGGAAGAAAGCTTATTCTGGGTGGAGTGGAAATTCCCTTTGAAAAGGGGCTGCTTGGCCATTCCGATGCCGATTGTTTGGTGCATGCCATCAACGATGCGCTTCTCGGTGCGTTGGCTCTCGGGGATATCGGCCAGCACTTCCCGGACACCGATCCGCAATATGAGGGCATTTCGTCCTTGCTTTTGATGCGACAGGTGATGGACTTGGTTTCCAAACAGGGGTATCGGATTGGCAATATCGATAGCGTGATAATGGCGCAACGGCCCAAATTAGCTTCTTATATTCCGGCCATGCGCGAAGCGATTGCACATACGCTCGGCTGTGATGTGACGCAGGTTGCCGTAAAAGCGACGACTACGGAACATCTCGGCTTTGTCGGCCGCGAAGAGGGAATCAGTTGCATGGCACAGGTTTTATTGCTTCGTTCGGTGTAATGTCGAAAAAGGCGATACAATGGCTGTGTGAGAAGGAAGAGAAGAAAACCCGGAAGGAAAAACCGGAAAAATAGAGAAGGGGAAGAAATGGAAGAGAATACAGGGCGTATCCGCACGGCGGAATCCGTCACAGAAGGACATCCCGATAAAATTTGCGACCAGATCGCCGACTCGATTCTGGACGAAGTGTTGCGGCAGGATCCTCAATCCCGCTGCGCCTGTGAGGTAATGGCGTCCACCGGCATTATCTTTGTGATGGGTGAATTAACCACCAAAGCGGATGTGGACATTAACGCCATCGTGCGTCAAACCCTGCGCAAGATCGGCTATACGGATGCGGACAGCGGCATTGACGCTGAACATTGTGCCATCATTACGACCATTCGCGAACAGTCCCAGGACATTGCCTGCGGCGTCATGCGTTCCGAAGAGGCACGCGAAGGAGAATCCGAACAGCTATCCGGCGAAGGAGCCGGCGATCAGGGAATGGTCTTCGGCTATGCTACGAAGGAAACGCCGGAATTCATGCCCATGCCTCTCATGCTGGCGCATCAGCTGGCAAAGCGTCTGGCCAAAGTCCGCCGCGAGGGCATTGTGCCGCATCTGCGCCCGGACGGTAAGACACAGGTTTCCGTGGAATACGACGAGCAGGATCGTCCCAAGCGCATTGACGCGATTCTCATTTCCACGCAACACGACGATCAGGCCGATCAAAAAGAGATAAAAGAAGCCCTTTGGGATCACGTGGTCAAAGAATGCCTGGATCCGCTGATGATCGACTCGCATACGAAATTTTTCGTCAATCCGACGGGGCGTTTTGAACTGGGCGGACCGAACGCGGATACCGGCTTGACCGGACGAAAGATTATTGTTGATACCTACGGCGGCGCGGGGCATCACGGCGGTGGCGCCTTTTCCGGAAAGGATCCCACAAAGGTGGATCGCTCGGCAGCGTACTATGCGCGCTATGTGGCCAAGAACATTGTGGCGGCCGGCTTGGCCGAGAAGGCGGAAATTTGCGTGGCCTACGCGATCGGCCGTGCGGAGCCCTTTTCCATTTCCATTGATACGTTTGGAACAGGAAAACTTGCGGACGAACAGCTCTTAAAAATTGTGCAAGAGGTGTTTGACTTTCGTCCGGCAGCCATCATCAAGAAATTGGATCTGCGCCGACCAATCTATGCGCACACGGCGACATATGGCCATTTTGGACGCACGGACAACCGTTATTCTTGGGAAGAACTGGATCAGGTGGAGACATTAAAGAAATACTTGGAGTAGACCATGGCTTGGTTACGAAAAAATGTAGCGATTGATATCGGCACGACAACGATTCTTGTGTTTACCCGGGCGGAAGGAGTGAAGTTTCAGGAACCTTCTGTGGTTGCGCTGGACATTTATACCGATTCCATTGTGGCGATAGGGGAAGAAGCAAAAAAAATGTTGGGCCGCACCCCCGGAAACATCCTTGCCTGTCATCCCCTACAAGGGGGCGTGGTGTCGGATTATCGCGCGACGGAAAAAATGCTGGGGGCCTTTCTCCATCGGGCTGTCGACAAAAGTCTGTTGCACCCGGATATCATGATCAGCGTTCCCTCGCGTGCGACGCAAGTGCAGAAGCGTGCAATCTTGCAAGCTGCTACAGCGGGCGGTGCGCATCGGATTTTTCTCATTGAGGCGCCCTTGGCGGCAGCATTAGGCGCCGGTGTGGAGGTCTCCGATCCGCGTGGAACCCTCGTCGTTGACATTGGCGGCGGACTGACCGATGTGGCATTGATTTCGCTCGGTGGCATTGTCGTTGCCGAATCGACAACCGTGGCAGGCGATGCGTTTGATGCCGCTATTGCACGTTACATTCTGGAGCAACATCAGGTGATGATCGGCGAACAAACGGCCGAAGACATTAAATTGCGTTTAGGTTCCGTTCTCGCCCTCGATGCGCCGGAGCGGTTGGAAGTGAAGGGACGTCATCGTGCCGACGGACTCCCGGCGCGAGTGTATATGACAAAAAGTGATCTGGATGAAGCGCTTGCACCGCAATTTACGGCGATTGCCGAGACGGTGCATCGCGTGTTGGCACAAACACCGCCGGAGCTTTCTTCGGATCTCTATGATCAGGGGCTTCTGCTTTCCGGAGGAGGATCGTTGGTGCGCGGCCTTAGCGAAGCCATTCAAAAGCGCTGTGGCCTTCGAGTGAATTATGTCGAGCAGCCCATCAGCGCGGTTGTACGCGGTACCGGCAAAGCCTTAACCTGGATTCGTCGCATGCGTACCAGTGAAGATTTATTGGCGGAAAAAACAAGACAACAGGTAATGAACCGAGAGATCCTGCGCAAGCGGTGATAAAAGGAGGAAAATATGTCGAACTTGTTTGAAGAACTTCTGCAACGGGAACAGGAAGGACATCCGATTCGCGTGGGAGTCATCGGCGCCGGACAGATGGGAACGGGCATGATTGCGCAGATTTCCACCATCCCCGGCATGTGCGTTACCGGCATTTGTGATGTGGCGGCGGAGCGCGCGGAACAAGCGAAGCGCACGTACCTTGCCGAGTCACAGGATCAGCACAATATCATCACCAGCACGGACTATAACGAGGTCGTCCGCTCGAAAGAGGTGGATGTGGTTGTCGAAGCGACCGGCATGACAGAAATCGGCGCACGGGTATCGATGGCTACGCTTTTAGCAAAAAAACATCTGGTTCTTCTCAATGTCGAAGTGGACATTACCATCGGCGTGCTGATGAAACAGCTCTTTGATGCGGCAGGCCTGGTTTACACCGGCTCGGACGGAGACGAACCCGCTGCTACGTTCAGCCTTTTCAACTTTGCCCGCGCCATGGGCATGGAGGTTCTCGTCGCCGGCAAAGGAAAAAACAATAAACTCAAGCCCTATGCCAATCCGGATACGGCGCGACAGGAAGCCGAAGAACGCGGGATGAATCCGCACATGTTGGCATCCTTCCAGGATGGCACCAAGACCATGGCGGAGATGACGCTTCTTTCCAATGCCACGGGATTTGTTCCCGATGTGGAGGGCATGCACGGCATTACAGGCGATCTGGATGAGACCGTAAAACAGTTTGATCTGGTTCGTGAAGGCGGTGTGCTCAATCGCTTCGGTGTAGTCGATTATGTGGACGGCATTGCTCCCGGCGTTTTCGTGATCGTCAAGGGGCAAAATGCGCAGGTTGCCGCCGAAATGAATTACATGTTGAAAAAAGGCGAGCGTGAACACCATATTCTCTATCGTCCCTTCCACCTGGGCAGCCTGGAAACACCGCTGACCGTCGCGCGTGCGGTGCTGCATAAACAGGCGGCCATCGTGCAGCTGGACAAGCCGGTTTCAGAGACGGTGGCCGTGGCGAAGAAAGATATTGCAGAGGGCGAACTTATCGACGGTATTGGCGGCTTCTGTGTACGTGGACGCATCGAAACGCATGAAACGCAGAAACGGGAACGCCATATTCCTATCGGCCTTTTGGTGGGCAACGCCATTGCCAAACGAAACATCGCCAAAGACAGCGTTCTGACGGAAGAAGACGTCGAGCTGGATCCGTCCACGCAGGTGTATCGTCTGCGCAGCCTTCAGGACTCCCTCATCGGCTAACAAGTTCATAAGACAGCAGGGTGGAAGTATGGTAGAATAACCCTGCTTTTCGGGGTGTGGCGCAGTTCGGTAGCGCGCGTGGTTTGGGACCATGAGGTCGCAGGTTCAAATCCTGTCACCCCGATAGCTAAGAAAACCGCTTGAAATCAATGGTTTCAGGCGGTTTTCTTTTTGAAATGTCTGTATGATCGGGACTCTTGTCGAAGCGATTACTCTTCACTCGAAACCGGCAAAGTAAACGTCGCCGTGAGTCTTCCTTTCGTGCGGTCGTACGTTTCAAAAGAGATCAGGATTTCTTTGCTGACGTGATTTAAGCTAAACGCGGCCTGCGCTCCTACCATCTTGGCGCCGACAGGTGTCGGCTGCGGATAGACGTCAATGTCCGCGGGATACGGGCTGGCCATTTCGCCGCTGCTGTCCACGACATGACTGGGCGCGAGATAGAGCTCTTGGTCATTATTTACATAGCCGATGTTCTGATAGGTATAGGTGATCAGTACCACCTGGGCAGGGTTTTTAGCGGTATACGTATTGCGTTCGGCGATGGCCTTGACCGAATCCACCTGCAACGTAAAGAGCCCATCGACTGTCCACGGCTGGCCGGCGCTCAGTTTCACATTGTTTTTGGCCTTTTCGGCTTCCGCTTCCGATGATTGTTGCGCCTTTTCGTTCGCAAGCGCTGTTTCCAGGGATTCTTTCTCGGCAGTTAACAGGGATACTTCTTGGCGCAATTCTTCGTTTTCTCCACTCACCTTGCGATCCGCCGTGTCCGAATGGCATCCGGTGAGTGCAAATAGTACTATTCCCATGAGTAGGAACCCCTTTTTCATCGTTTCCTCCTTTGTCTTCTATTTTTCTCATCTCTATCGTAGCGCATCGGAACGGGATACATTGTAAATCTTATCGAAAGTCATCGTGGCAACGCCAACTGCTCTAATCTCTTGTAAGACGTGAATGGTGCGCATTGTCGGCATCCCGGATTGTCCCGACCCAGTTCTTTACATTGAGCGAAGGTACGCCTTCTGCTAAAATGAAGCAGCAGGCAGGACATCTTGACCGATAAGAAAGAGCTGCAAAGATGGCGTTTCGTGAAAAGGTGTTTTACAAGGATATCCTTTAGGAAACCTTGGTCTTAGGAGAAAGGAGAAACGATGTTTAAGGATTTTGGCGTGCAGATTTTTGCAGACGGCGCAGTGCTGGAAACAATGAAAAAGCAGTACGAGAGCGGTCTGGTGGATGGTTTTACGACCAATCCGTCGCTGATGAAAAAGGCGGGGGTGGAGGATTATACGCCGTATGCCAAGAAAGTCGTCGAGGCGATTCCGGATTTGTCGCTTTCGTTTGAAGTGTTTGCCGACGATATGGAAACTATGGAACAGGAAGCGCGTAAAATTGCGGCGCTGGGCAAAAATGTCTTTGTGAAGATTCCTGTCGTAAACACGAAGGGCGAGAGCATGCTCCCCCTGATTTCTCGTCTTTCCGCGGAAGGCGTAAATCTGAATGTGACCGCAGTGTATTCCGTCGCGCAGACAAAAGCGATCGTCGAAGCGGTCAGCGACAAGGCTATCACTTATGTTTCCATTTTTGCAGGGCGCTTGGCCGACAACGGGTTGGATCCCATTCCCGTCATGACGGAAGCGTCTGCAATCTGCAAAAAATACGATCATGTTCGCTTACTGTGGGCTTCCACGCGCGAAGTGTGGAATGTGTATGAAGCCGAGCGCCTGGGCGTTGATATCATCACCTGCCCGGACGGCGTATTGCAGAAGCTTGCCAAAATCGGGGACAAAACGCCGGAACAGCTTTCCGTGGATACGGTGATCGGCTTTAATCGCGATATCGCTGACCTTGGCTTTACCATTCAGTAAGCGCCATGCGTGCCGTATTACAAACCGTTAAAGAGGCATCGGTGACCATCAATGGTGAGATTGTAGGTGCCATCGACCGCGGCTATCTCCTCTATTTGGGCGTCGGCCCCAATGATACGAAAGAAGAAGTGGCCCGTTTGTGGACAAAAATCCGCAAGCTACGCGTCTTCATGGATAGCGAAGGAAAGACCAACCTTGATTTGGCGGCGGTACAGGGGAACGTTTTGTTGGTTTCCCAGTTTACCCTTTATGCATCCATTAAGAAGGGAAATCGTCCCAGCTTTGCGACGGCTGCACCGCCCGCATGGGCCGAGGAACTTTATAATGAGATGGTAACGTTGGTTAAGGCAGATTTGCCCGACGTACAGACCGGCCGCTTCGGCGCGGACATGCTCGTCTCGTCCGTTAATGACGGCCCCTTTACGCTTTGGATCGATACCGCGGAGCTGTGATGGAAGCAGGAGTCCGGCGCAAGAAAAGGAACAAGACGACGGATCTTTCCATACTAATGAAACGTGAATGGCGATATAAAGAAAGAAAAAACCGGGACAATTGTCCCGGTTTCAAAATGTAGTATCAAAACCGTATCATTCCATGACAAGAATGGCTTGATTTCAACACTTTTACATAGAAAAATCGGAGTGAGAGGATTTGAACCTCCGGCCTCCTGCTCCCGAAGCAGGCGCGCTACCGAGCTGCGCTACACCCCGTCGAATTGCTGACCATGGAATTGTACCACAGTTTTCGGCGGGAAACAAATTTTTCTGTGTGCAGCCGGTATGGAGGGGGAAACGGAACAGGCGAAAGCCGGGAGAATAGGATGACAAAGCAAATGGATTTAAAGAAAAAGATGCGCGTGATTGAGGGCTTTCCGGGCCCGGGCATCAGCTATAAAGATATCACGACGATTTTGTCGGACGCGGATGCCCTGAAGGCCATGGTGGAACAACTTGCCGATGCGGCCAAGGAATGGGATTTTGATTATGTGCTGGGAACGGAATCTCGAGGTTTCATCGTAGGTGTGCCCGTTGCAGCCCTCTTACACAAAGGATTTATTATGGCACGAAAGCCGGGGAAATTACCCGGAAACTTGATCAAGAAATCCTATACCTTGGAATATGGGGAAGCGGCGATTGAGGTGGATCGTGATTCGATACCGGATGGCGCACGTGTACTCGTTATGGACGATCTTCTGGCCACCGGCGGCACGGCGAAGACGGCCTGCGAATTGGTTGAAGCCGCAGGCGGCGTGGTTGCCGGAACGCTTTTCCTGACCGAGTTAACCGATCTCGGCGGAAGAAAAGTGCTGGAAGAGGCCGGCTATAAGGTAAAGGCGCTGTTGACCTGGACCAATTAAGGCAACCCCGACTTGCGCCGAGAACAGAGTCGTGATACACTGATGAAACGTATCCGTCGGGATAGGCTTTTTTGAGTGCGCAAAAAAGTACCGACAGGCGTCCTTCGTTGGCAGGCGAAAGAGGGATACGATTTTGGGAGTAGGAGGAAACAATGGCTGATAAAGTGAAATTGGCTTGCACTGTATGCAAGAACAGAAACTACGATACCACCAAAAACAAAAAGAACAATACGGAACGTATTGAACTGAACAAGTACTGCCCGTTCTGCAAAAAGCACACCCTGCATCGCGAAACGAAGTAAGGAGGATCTATGGCAGAGAAGAAGGCGCCGAGCCGCATTGACGGCATGCGCGCAGAAATGCGTAAGATCCAGTGGCCCACCGCTCCGGAAGTCGTGCAGTACACGCTCATCGTGCTGGTGATCGCCGCTGTGGTTGCAACGTTCGGTTGGATACTTGATCTGATTTATGGTTGGTTGGTCGGTCTTGTCATTTAATTCGTAGAATGGGGGGAAATGATGTCGGAACAGGAAAAAGACACCCTGGAAGGAAAATGGTATGTCATTCATACGTATTCCGGATACGAAAATAAAGTAAAAGATAAGATCGAAATGATTATCGAGAACAAGCAGGACAAAGATGTATTTGACGTGCGTGTTCCGATGGAAAAGTACACAGAGGTTCGTAATAACGAACGCGTGATTAAGGAACGCAAAATTCTGCCGGGCTACGTGCTGGTGAAAATGAACATCACCCCGAAGTCCTGGTTCCTGATCCGCAACACCAATGGCGTTACGGGGTTTGTCGGCCCCGGATCGGATCCGATTCCGCTCACCGCACGCGAAGTCGCACAGTTTGGCGTACGTGAGCAGATGGCACAGCGCGAGATTCACGTCTCGCCGGGCGATGCGATCGAAATTATTTTCGGCCCTTTTGCTGGTTTTTCCGCAGAAGTCGAAGAAGTACAATCGGATAAACAGACGATCAAAGCGCTCATTAACATGTTCGGGCGTGAAACATCCGTCGAGTTGTCCTATGACGACATCGAGACGCTATAGCGTATCGATGCAATAGTCGTTAGTGGGAGGGGGAACTCCCCGCTCTGACCACGATAGAAATCCCAGGAGGATACTATGGCTAAAAAAGTAAGTGCGATTGTCAAATTGCAAATTCCCGCCGGCGCAGCAACCCCGGCACCGCCGGTCGGTACCGCGCTCGGTCCTCACGGCGTCAACATTATGGAGTTTGTAAAGGCATTTAATGCGCAAACCGCGGATAAGCAGGGTTTGATTATCCCGGTGGTGATGACGGTCTATCAGGATCGCTCCTTCACCTTTATCACCAAAACACCGCCGGCTGCGGTTCTTATTAAAAAGGAACTGGGCCTGCAGGCTGCTTCGGGTGAACCCAACAAGAAAAAAGTCGGCAAGATTACCAAAGCGCAGTTACAGAAGATCGCGGAGCTCAAGAAACCGGATCTGAACGCGGCTTCGTTGGAAGCGGCGATGAGCATGGTTGCCGGAACAGCGCGTTCGATGGGAATTACCGTCGAAGAATAATGGAGCAGTGGGAGGAATTTCCGCTCGTACCACAAGGAGGATCTTATGCCGAAGAGAGGCAAAAAATATATCGAAGCAGCAAAGCTCATCGATGCGACGAAGACCTATTCCATTGATGAAGCATCCGAGTTGTTAAAGAAAACGGCAACGGCCAAGTTTGACGAAACCATCGAGCTGCACGCTCGCCTGGGCGTTGACTCCCGCCATGCCGATCAGCAAGTCCGCGGCACGGTTGCATTGCCGAACGGTACCGGCAAAGCCGTGCGCGTCGCCGTCTTCGCCAAGGGCGCGAAAGCCGATGAAGCGATTGCCGCCGGTGCGGATTTCGCCGGGGAAGACCTGGTGGAAAAGGTTCAGAAAGAAAACTGGATGGATTTTGACGTTGCCATTGCCACGCCGGACATGATGGGCCAGGTTGGTCGCATCGGTCGTGTCCTCGGCCCCCGCGGCTTAATGCCGAACCCGAAGGCCGGCACGGTCACCATGGATGTCGCGCAGGCAGTTAAAGACGTGAAAGCCGGTAAAGTCGAATATCGTACCGATAAACAGAACATTGTTCACGTGCTTGTCGGCAAGGCTTCTTTCGACGCTCAACAGATCAGCGAAAACTTGAAGGCGGTTCTGGCGGCGATCGTGAAAGCGAAACCGGCATCCGCAAAGGGCAAGTATCTGAAATCCGTCACCGTTGCCAATACGATGGGCCCCGGCATTGCGCTGGAGACCACAGCGTTGATGGAGCTTGGCAAATAACAACTTGCGAAAAAGCACGTCCTGTGCTAATCTACTATTCGGCTACCGAAGACCACAGGTGCCACGAAGCATGACGAGTATGTTTCCGGCTTAATTTCCTGTCGAGGTGGGAATGATATGCTTTTCCTCTCCCGGTGCGTCGTGCCGGGAGATTTTCAATTTGTAGCCGAAGGAGGTGAAACGAATGAAAGAACAGACACTGCAAAAAAAGCAAGCGGTGGTCGAAGAGATCAAAGCAGCGATTGAACAGGCGCAGTCGGTGACCGTTGTCGCGTATAACGGCATTACCGTGGAAAGCATCACGGATTTGCGCAACCAGTTCCGTGCAGAAGACGTCGTATACAAGGTCTATAAAAACACCATGGTGCGTCGCGCCTTCAATGATTTGGGCGTCACAGAGCTGGATGACCTGCTCAACGGCCCGAACGCGTTTATCTTCTCCAACAAAGAGATGGTGGACGGTCCGAAGATTGCGGCCAAATTCGCGCAGGATAACAAAGAGAAGTTTCAAATCCTCGGTGGATACATGGATGGTCATGCGATGAGCGGCGAAGAAATGGTCGCGCTCTCGAAACTGCCGGCGAAAGAAGTGTTGCTCAGCATGGTTCTGCGTGGCCTACAAGGCCCCATTTCCGGTCTGGCCAATGCCTCGCAAGGCATCCTGCGCAAAGCGGTTTATGCGCTCAACGCTGTCAAAGAGAAAAAAGAAGAAGAAGCCGCTTAATCGCTTAGCGTTTTCGGCAACCTGTTGTTAGACCATTAGGAGGAATATCATGGCATCTGAAAAAGTTACTGCATTAGTTGATCAAGTGAAAGAATTGACCGTTCTGGAATTGTCCGAACTGGTTTCCGCATTGGAAGAAGAATTCGGCGTTTCGGCTGCCGCTCCGGTTGCTGCCGTTGCTGTTCCGGTTGCCGGTGCTGCTGCCGGTGCTGCGGAAGCAGAACAGACGGAATTTGACGTTATCCTGAAGAGCGCTGGCTCCTCGAAGATCAACGTCATCAAAGTTGTCAAAGAAGTTTCGGGCCTGGGCCTGAAAGAAGCCAAAGCGCTCGTTGACGAAGCGCCGAAAGCTCTTAAAGAGAAGGTCTCCAAGGACGAGGCGGAATCGATCAAAGCGAAGCTGGAAGAAGCCGGCGCTGAAGTCGAGGTCAAGTAAGAAAACTTTGTTTTCGCAAGGGTTGTGTCGAGTGCAGGTTGCATTCGACACAACCCTTTTTTTGTGCACAAAAGGTTCCTCGAGCAGATAAAAGGCGAGGATTTTTATCTACTTTTGAGGACTTTTGGGGTGTGGAAATAGTTTGAAAGGGTAAATACAGAGTGGTTTATGAGGATAACGTTTTTCGGAATCGCGTTTCCGATAAAAACGCAGGGAAGGAGAAGGTATGATCGACTATCGTAAGCAATATGAGGAGAAGCTGACCACTCCCGAGGAGGCGGTCAAAATTGTGAAAGATGGCATGTGGCTGGATTATGCGCATGCACTATCTGTACCGAACTTGTTGGACAAAGCCCTTGCTAAGCGAGCCGAAGAACTCAATGAAGTTTTTGTGCGCGGCTATCTGATTTACCATCCCATTCAGATTTTAGAAGCCAATAAGCGCCTGAACCGGGACGTTTTCGTCTGGAACAGCTGGTTTATGCAAGGCCAGGATCGTCGCATGGCGCGGGAAGCGCGCGCGTTTTTCATTCCGATGCGCTATGCCGAACAGCCGGAAATGTATCGCCGTGCGGACGATGTCGAAACCGTTGACGTGCTCTTTATTCAGACGTGCGGCATGGATCAAAATGGAAATTTCAACCTTGGCCCGTGCATTGCTTCCACGAGGGAAGCGATTAAGCGCGCGAAGTATGTCATTGTGGAAGCCAATAAGAATATGCCGGTGGTGTACGGTTTAAGTGACGATTATATCAATATCACCGAAGTGCACGCGGTGGTGGAATCGGATGAACCGATCGATACCATCCCCACCATTCAGCCGGATGCGACGGATGAAAAAATTGCCGACATGCTCATTAAGGAGATCGTGGACGGCGCCACTCTGCAATTGGGCATCGGTGGCATGCCGAATGCGTTGGGCTACAAAATCGCGGAATCAGACTTAAAAGATATCGGCATTCACTCCGAAATGTACGTGGATTCCATGATGGCCATGACGAAATCCGGCGTCGTAACCGGCATGCAGAAAGAAATTCATCGTGGGAAACAGGTATTCTCCTTCTCTCTGGGTTCCAAGGAACTGTATGACTGGATGGATCACAACCAGGTGTTGGCAACGGCTCCGGTGGACTATGTCAATGATCCGTATGTGGTTTCCCAAATGGACAATTTCATTGCCATCAACAACTGCGTCGAAATCGACCTGTTCGGACAGGTCAACGCCGAATCGGGCGGCATTAACCAGATTTCCGGAACGGGCGGACAGTTGGACTTTGTCATGGGCGCTTACATGTCTAAAGGCGGAAAATCCATTACGGCATTCCAGTCTTCTCGCACCGACAAACAGGGCAATATGCAGAGCCGTATTGTCCCGACGCTAAGCCCCGGAACGATCGTGACGGATCCGCGTACCACCACACACTATGTGGCAACCGAATACGGAATCGTCAATCTGAAGGGAAAATCCACCTGGCAGCGTGCGGAAGCACTTATCAGCATTGCCCATCCGGATATGCGCGAAGACCTCATTCAGGAAGCGGAGCGCCTGCATATCTGGCGAAACAGCAATAAACGCTAAAAAAAATAAGCGGTCAAGGGGTTTGCCGATACGGTCAAATACCGTGCAAGAAAGGGGAACCCGGCGCACGACATCATTGTGAATGATTTGACAGCGTGCGGGAAAGCGATAGAATAAAGGATAGGCGTGACGGCTTTTGTACCGTCTAAACCGTGGCCTGTCTGCAAAGGAAAACAAGGCCATTCAAACGAGAGTGAAGGGGGAAACATGACACGTAAAGTATTTATTACCGGCGCCGTTCGTACGGCAATCGGCACCATGTCGGGTGTATTAAAGGACACACCGGCGGTCAAACTGGGAGAAGTTGTCGTTCGGGAAGCCATGAAACGCGCCGGCGTAAAACCGGAACAAGTGGATTTCGTGTACATGGGAAACGTATTACAGGCCGGTCAGGGTCAAAACGTGGCCAGACAGGTTGCAATCAATTCCGGACTGCCTGTTGAGACTCCTGCGGTAACGCTGAATGTAGTCTGCGGCTCCGGCCTCGAAGCGGTAAACACTGCGGCGCGTCTGATTCAAACAGGCGAAGCGGATATTGTCATCGCCGGCGGCACCGAAAACATGGCCATGGCACCGTATGCCATGATGAAAGGCCGTTTCGGCTATCGCATGAATAACGCCACGATCGTGGATACCATGGTGAATGATGCGTTGTGGGATGCTTTTAACGATTTCCACATGGGCATCACGGCGGAAAACGTAGCGGAAAAATACGGCATCACGCGCGAGGAACTGGATGCCTTCTCGGCAAGAAGTCAGAACCGTGCGGAAGAAGCACGCAATGCCGGCCGCTTTAAGGATGAAATTGTTCCGATGGAGATCAAACTCAAGAAAGAAACCATCACCTTCGATACGGATGAGGGCATTCGCGAAGGCCAAACGCCGGAAATTTTGGCAAAGTTACGTCCGGCCTTCAAGAAAGACGGCATTGTGACAGCCGGCAACAGCTCCGGTATTAACAACGGCGCATCGGCCATGATCCTCGTTTCCGAAGAGAAGATGAAGGAATTGGGCCTTAAACCGCAAGTGGAATGGTTGGGTGGAACACTCGCCGGCGTCGAGCCAAAAATCATGGGCGTTGGCCCCATCGAAGCCACCAAGAAGATCTGCAAGCGTCTGGATATCAAACCGACCGACTTTGACCTGGTGGAATCTAACGAAGCCTTTGCGGCACAATCCGTAGCGGTGGTGAAAGAATTAAAGCTGGATGAAAACAAAGTCAATGTCAATGGTGGCGCTATTGCACTTGGCCATCCGGTGGGATGCTCGGGCGCTCGTATCTTGACAACACTGATCTATGAGATGCTGCGTCGCGAGGAAGCGGATCTGGGTCTGGCAACACTGTGCATCGGCGGCGGCATGGGATGTGCAGCTGTTGTGCGGAAAGTGAAATAAGTATGGGCATCATTCAACGTGAGCGAAGAGGCGAGATCGAGATTCTCACGTTACATCGTCCGGAGGCACTGAACGCTTTAAATAGCGCAGAGCTTCAGGAATTAGAGGACACCATTGATGCGATTGACCTGGAGGCGGTGCGTGTCGTCATCCTGACGGGCGCGGGCGATAAAGCGTTCGTGGCAGGTGCCGATATTGCGCAGATGAAGGATTTGGGGGAAACGGAAGCCCGGTCCTATGCGGAATTAGGCCATCGGATTATGCGAAAGCTGGAGACTTTGCCTGTTCCTGTGATCGCAGCGGTAAACGGTTATGCGCTTGGCGGCGGCAATGAGCTTGCGATGAGCTGCGATATCCGCTATGCCTCGGAAAACGCGATCTTCGGGCAACCGGAAGTCGGCCTGGGCATTACACCCGGCTTTGGCGGAACACAGCGTTTAGCGCGTCTGATCGGCTCGCGGTCCAAAGCCAATGAAATGCTCTTGTCGGGACGTACCATCAATGCAGAAGAGGCCTTGCGCATCGGTTTGGTGAGCGCGGTTTTTCCGCAACAAGAACTGATGGCACAGGCGATGAAGCTTGCAGAGACCATTGCCAAGAACGCTCCCATCGCGGTTCGAAAGACCAAAGCGGCGCTACAGAAAGGCATGGACCTTCCTTTGGAAGAAGGCCTCAAGAGGGAAGTGGATGCCTTTGCAAATTGCTTTACGACGCACGATCAGGTCGAAGGCATGACCGCTTTCTTAGAAAAGCGAAAAGAGAAACATTTTACCAATCAATAAGCGGGGAACGAAGAGACCCGTTTTCGGGTCTCTTCCTCTTGAGCTTATGGGATAAATTTTTAACAAGATTGGCGTGCTTTCCGTGGGGAAAGCAGGAACCTGACACATGGAGGAGGAAAGAATGGATTTTACGTTAAGTGAAAAGCACAAGATGGCGCAACAGCTGTTTCGTGACTTTTCTCTGGCAGAGGTGAAGCCGCTTGCCCAGGAAATCGATAAAGAGCATCGTTTTCCGGAAGAAACGGTCGCCAAGATGGCGAAATACGGATTTTTAGGCATTCCCTTTGCGAAGGAATACGGCGGACAGGGTTGTGACACGCTTACATACGCTATGTGCGTTGAAGAGTTGTCTCGTCATTGCGCATCGACGGGCGTTATTGTTTCCGCACATACCTCACTTTGCGCGAGCCTGATCGAAAAATTCGGTTCCGAACAACAAAAACAGAAATATCTCATTCCGCTGGCCAAAGGCGAAAAGTTAGGCGCATTCGGTCTGACCGAACCGGAAGCTGGTACGGATGCAGCCGGTCAGCAGACGACGGCGGTGTTGGACGGTGAGGAATATGTCATCAACGGCTCCAAGATCTTTATCACGAACGCGGGCTATGCGGATGTGTACTGCATTTTTGCCATGACGGATCGCACCAAAGGCAACCACGGCATTTCCTGCTTCATCCTGGAAAAGGGCATGGAAGGTTTCTCCTTCGGCATTGCCGAAGACAAGATGGGCATTCACGCCTCCTCCACTCGCGAATTGATTTTCAACAACGTACGTGTCCCGAAGGAAAACTTGGTCGGCAAAGAGGGCAAGGGATTCGGTATCGCGATGGGTACGCTGGACGGCGGCCGTATCGGTATCGCCGCGCAGGCGCTGGGCATTGCACAGGGCGCGCTGGATATCGCCAAAGAGTACGTTAAAGAGCGTAAACAGTTCGGACGTCCGCTTGCTAAGTTCCAGAACACCCAGTTCAAGCTGGCGGAGATGGAAATTGAAGTACAGGCGGCTCGCATGCTTGTCTATCGCGCGGCCATCGCAAAAGATACGCAGAAACGCTACAGCGTCGAAGCGGCTACGGCAAAACTGAAAGCGGCTCGTACAGCTTCTTGGGTCACGAATCGCGCAGTTCAGCTGCTCGGCGGCTACGGCTACATGGTGGATTACGATGTGGAACGCATGATGCGTGATGCCAAGATCACGGAAATCTACGAAGGCACGTCGGAAGTTATGCTCATGGTGGTCGGTGGCGACCTGTTGAAATAGGAGGAATCATGAAAATTGTAGTTTGCATTAAACAAGTGCCGGATACCAATGAGGTGCGCATCGATCCGGTAAAGGGCACCCTCATTCGCGATGGCGTTCCCTCGATCATGAATCCGGATGATAAAGCGGCGCTGGAATTTGCGCTTTCCATCAAAGATAAAACGCCGGATACGCACATTGACGTAGTTTCCATGGGACCGCCGCAGGCGGAAGCCATTCTGCACGAAGCGCTCGCCATGGGCGCGGACGATGCGTATCTGGTTACCGACCGTGCTTTCGGCGGTGCGGATACATGGGCGACCTCTTCGACGATTGCCGCTGCGGTTTCAAAAATTGACTACGACCTGATCATTTGCGGTCGTCAGGCGATCGATGGCGATACGGCGCAGGTCGGCCCGGAAATGTCCGAGCACCTCGGCATTCCTAACATTTCCTATGCAGCAAGCTTGGAAGTGGATGGCGACAGCGTTCTTGTTAAGCGTCAGTATGATGACGGCTACCACATGGTTCGCGCTAAGATGCCTTGCCTTGTTACGGCTTTGCAGGAGGCAGTCTCCCCGCGTTATATGACGCCGGGCGCCATCTTCGATGCCTTTGATAACTATGAAATAACCCGCTGGACCCGTGCGGACGTACCCGTGGAAGACTCCAATATCGGTCTTGCCGGATCGCCGACGCGCGTGGCGCAGTCTTTCCCGAAGGCGGTTAAGGCGCCGGGTATGAAGATTGAAAAGGGCGTCGATGAATCGGTCCAGTTCATTTTGGATCGTCTGCATGATAAGTACGTACTGTAAGGGAGGTCAGGGATGAATTTACAGGATTATAAAGGGGTCATGACCTTTGCCGAGCAGGTGGAAGGAAAGTTGACCAATGTTTCGTTGGAATTAATCGGTAAAGGCCGCGAATTGGCCAAAGATCTGAATACCAACGTTACGGCCGTTCTCGTCGGCGAAAACATGGCGGATCTGGCCCAAACGCTCATCGAATACGGCGCGGATCGCGTCATCGTTGCGGATGATCCAGAACTCAAATACTATCGCACCGAGCCGTACACACAGGTGCTCGCCAACGTCATCAACGAATATAAACCGGAAGCGATGCTGGTTGGCGCAACCGCCATTGGCCGCGATCTGGGACCGCGCCTTGCCGGTCGCATTCACACCGGTCTTACAGCAGACTGCACCAAGCTGGAAATCGATCCGGAAAATAAAGAACTGCGCATGACCCGTCCGGCATTCGGCGGCAACCTCATGGCGACGATTCTTTGCTCCAACCATCGTCCGCAAATGGCGACGGTTCGTCCGGGCGTTATGGTCAAGGAAATTCGCGATCACAACCGCAAGGGCGAGATCATTGCCTACACGAAGCCGATCGAGAAGAATAAGTGCTTTGTGGAGATTGAAGATGTGGTCAAAGCCGTTCACAAGAAGGTGGACATTCAGGAAGCGAAAATCCTGGTTTCCGGCGGCCGTGGTATGGGCGGCCCGGAAAACTTCAAGATTTTGCAGGATCTGGCGGATGCCCTCGGCGGCGAAGTCTCCAGCTCCCGTGCTGCGGTAGATGCCGGTTGGACACCCAAGGAAATTCAGGTCGGTCAGACCGGAAAAACCGTCCGTCCGACGCTCTACATCGCCTGCGGTATCTCCGGCGCGATCCAGCACTTGGCCGGTATGGAAGAATCCGATTACATCATCGCGATCAACAAAGACTCTGCGGCCCCGATCTTTAACGTCGCGGACGTCGGCATAGTTGGTGATCTGTTCCAGATTGTGCCGAAGCTGACCGAGAAGGTGAAAGAAGACCGTGCGAAGAGCGCGGAGCAATAAACCGAACGAAGCTCTTCTTAAGACGCGTTCTCGATAAGCAAACGCCCTGTACTCCCGTGTGCAGGGCGTTTTTGTGATTGCGGCGTTTCGATTCGTTTGATAAGGTAAGACGAAGGAAAAATACGAAAGGAGTCAACATGAAGTATCATAACGCCATTGTTCGCAAACCTGCCCGATCTATGGTGGAAGGTATTACGACCGGCATGTTCAGCACGAAAACGCCGGTATATGAAAAAGCATTGTTGCAGCATGCTGCCTATGTTTCCGCACTACAGGAACTGGGTGTGGAGGTGCTGGTGTTAGAACCGCTGGAACAATACCCTGATTCGTGTTTTGTGGAAGATCCGGCAGTGGTTATGAAGGAATGCGCTATCGTAACCAATTCTCCGGCGCCATCGCGCCATGGCGAAAAAGAGGAAATTATCGCTGCCCTGGAAAAGTATTATTCTCCTGAACATATTTTTGCGCTTACTCCTCCGGGAAACATGGAAGGGGGAGATGTCTTACAAGTGGGCAAGCAGTTTTATATCGGGCTTTCCGAGCGCACGAATGCGGAAGGCGTACGTCAGTTCTCCGACATCGTGGCTCCTTTCGGCTACAGCGTTACGGCCGTTCCCGTGACGGAAGGTCTGCATCTGAAGGATTTTGCCGTGTATTTGGACCATCGCGATCTTTTGGTGAGCGAAGCAATGAACGAGCAGGAGGCCTTTGCCGATTTTGATCGCTTTGTCGTTCCGCGTGAGGAGCTATACGCCATCAACAGTTTATGGATCAATGGTACGGTACTGGTTCCCAAGGGCAATCCGATTACACAGAAGCATATTGAAACTAGGGGTTATCCGGTCAAAGTGGTGGATACCGACGAGTTCAAAAAAATTGACGGCAGTTTGACCTGTCTTTCCCTACGATTTTAGAGAGAAAGAAAACCACGTCTTCGATGGAAAGACGTGGTTTTTCATTCGTGATAGTTATCCGTATTTGCTACGTATGGCAATGAATTTCCGCCAATCGTGGTAATAAAAATCCGCCAATCGTGGTAATAAAAAACAGCCAATCGTGGTAATACTTTTCCGCCAATCATGGAACATAGGAATATCTGTTTATGCCGTGCGTTATCTGCTTTCTTTACACATTAGCAATATATAAACGAACCTGATTTGCATCACAATGTTGCACGTACTCTTGCCGGGGAGCTACATCGGTAATAATGCCGTCAAAATCCTGAATTTCGGCAAAAGTTTTTAGGGCGACGTGGTCGAACTTGGAATGGTCCACCAGAAGATATTTTTTATGGCTGTAGGCAATAATCTTTTTTTTGATCTCAAATTCTTCTAAAGAGGAGTTGCTTGCGCCATGGGCGAGGTCAATGGCTGAGCAAGCCATAAAGGACTTTAACACAGAGTTATAGGCTTCAATAGCTTCAAGGCATGAGGCTCCAACCAAAGAAGCTGTTTTGCTTTTTACAAGTCCGGGCAGTCCTACAACCGTTAGATTGGGATATTCCAGCCCGCGTAATAACACCAAAATACTATTGGTAATGATGGTTAAATGATGAAATGGACGGAGAAAATCCATAATGGGAACCGTTGAGCTGCCGGTATCGATAAAAATGATGTCATTTTCTTCGATGAAAGAAGCCGCCTGCTTAGCGATGATTTGTTTCTCTAAGGCATGCGCAGAATGACGTTCGTCGTACGACTTCAGAAGGGACGAACCTTCTTCGGTATTTTTTATTGATCGTGCTCCGCCGTAAACTTTCTGAATACTCTTTTCGGCAGCTAACGTATCTAGGTCGCGTCGAATCGTGCTCAGAGATACCTGAAATTGATCGCACAATTCGTCAATAGTAACAAGACCGTTTTGATCAATAAATTTTTCCAACTCTAATAAGCGCTCTTTTTTCATGTTTCGTCCTTATCAACCTGCTCTAATTTATGAACATATTGCTCCAAATCTACTCACAATCTACCATAAGCATCCACAAATAGGCAATAGAAATGCGTTAATAGGGTGTAAAAACGTAAAAATTAGATTGACACAATAGGAAAACATTTGTAGTATATGAGTATATTGAATAGAAAACACTCAATTAGCTCACAATAAGAAAGGAGGAATGGTTGAAGGTTACATTAAAAACGCTGCTGGAAAAAGCAGAGAAAGAAAATTCCGCCGTCGGCTGTTTTACGGTACCCAACATGGAAATTTTGATGGCCACCATTTCGGCAGCGGAAGAGAAGCAAACTCCGATTGTGATCCAGATTGCGGAAGGAAGACTGGCACATTCTCCCTTACACTATCTCGGCCCGATGATGGTGCATGCGGCAGAGGAGGCAAAAGTGCCGATCTGTGTGCATTTGGATCATGGACTGACCGAAGACACCATTCGCCAAGCGCTGGATTTAGGATTCAGCTCGGTCATGTATGACGGTTCGCGAAACGCTATTGCCGAAAATATAGCCAAGACACAGCGCATTACCGAGCTGGCGAGGCAATATGGAGCATCGGTAGAGGCGGAAATCGGGTCCATCGGCGGAAAAGAGGCGACGGACAACGTAGAAACCGTTCAATATACTTCTTTGGAAGACGTGAAAAGGTTTTCGAATGAATGCGACGTCGATGCGCTAGCCGTTGCAATCGGCAATGCGCATGGGCATTACAAGGGAACACCCAAGCTGAATATGCCGCTTTTGCAACAGCTGGCGAGGGCATCCGCCTTCCCTCTGGTCTTACACGGTGGAAGCGGCATCAGCGCCGAACAGTTTCGGGCCTGCATCGATCACGGCATTCGAAAGATCAACATTGCGACAGGTGTACTCGATGCGTACGTCGAAGGTTTGCGAGAAGCTCTAAAGAACAACCCTTCTTGTACGTTTTATCAGGTCAATGAATACGGTCGAAAGCATGCACAGGAAGAAGTGAAACGGCACATCACCGTTTTCAACAACAAGGAGGTATTAGCGTGAAGTATATCGAGTTTCCGCAGGATCGTTCCATCGATTTGATTGCCTTGGGGCGCATTGCCGTGGACTTTAATCCCATCGATTACAATCGCCCGCTTGAGGACAGCGTGGAATTTCGAAAATATGTTGGCGGTTCCCCTTCCAACATTGCCATCGGCTTGGCCAGATTAGGGAAAAAGGTCGGCTTTATCGGCAAGATTTCGGATGATCAGATGGGAACCTTTGTCGAGAACACCTTTAAAGCAGAAGGTATTGATACCTCAAATGTAGTTCGCGCTACGGGCGGCGAGAAGATCGGCCTTACCTTTACGGAGATTTTGAGCGAAACCGAAAGCAGCATCCTCATGTACCGTAAAGAGGTGGCGGATTTAAAACTCGACGTCGATGAGGTCTCGGAAGACTATATTAAAAAGGCAAAAGCGATTGAAATTTCCGGCACAGCATTGTCCGAATCGCCTTCGCGAGAAGCAGCGCTGAAAGCAATGTTTCTGGCATTGAAGCACGGCACCAAAATCATCTTTGATATTGATTACCGCGCATATTCTTGGAAAAACGAGGATGAGATTGCGATTTACTACTCGATCGTAGCTTCCCATTCAGATGTCATCTTAGGTTCCAGGGAAGAGTTTGACAAAGCGGAAAGATTGATCGCCCAAGGTATGAACGATCGCCAAAGTGCGGACTACTGGTTGAGCCAAGGCGCATCCGTGGTCGTGATTAAGCATGGCAAAAAGGGATCGACCGCCTACACCAAAGATGGCGAAAGCTATTCCATTAAACCGTTTCCGGTTAAGGCCCTTAAAGGCTTTGGAGGCGGAGATGGTTACGCAGCCGCCTTCCTGTATGGCTTGTTTGAAGGAATGGAGATGATCGACTGCTTGGAAATGGGCAGCGCAGAGGCAGCGATGTTGGTAGCCAGCCACGCTTGTAGTGCTGATATGCCCACGATGGAGGAACTCCAAGAATTCATTGCTCGTGTAAAAGAGGAATATGGTGAAATGGTAGCACGCGTATAACCGACAGGAATGAAACGAAAAAGCAGGAACGAAAAGAAAAGAGAGTGGAAGGAGAAAAGAATGAAAGCAAAAAAAATGTGGGGTCTACTCATGGTCGCTGTTCTGGCGATCGGCCTAACCGCTTGTGGAGGGAAAAAGCCGGCGGAGGACAAGAACTCGGATACCAAGACCGGGACACAAACGGATGCGGGTGCGAAATGGGATGCCAAAGCAGAAATTGAAAAAGCACTTGCGACGTTGGAAACCGGCGATCCGGTTGCAAACGTAGAAGAAAAGACATTAACGCTTTCCTCACACTGCACCGAGATGGATTCGAACTATGTCTATGCGACAGCCTTCAAAAACGCGGTTGAAAAGCTTTCGGACGGCAAAATGAAGGTTACGGTGTATGGCAACGGACAGCTTTTCGGACAGGCCGATGCGTTGCAGGCAACCCAGCAAGGAACATTGGACATTGCCAACTCCGACACGGCGCTCTTGGCAAACTATAACCCCAAGGCGAGCATGTTGGATCTGCCGTATCTGATCAAAAATCGCGACCAGGCGGTTAAGCTGGCGAAAAGCAAAGAGATCAACAAAGACATTTCGGAATGGATTGAAGATTCCGGCATGCACCTTTTATCCATTATGCCGCTCAACTTCCGTAATGCTTTGATGAAAGACCCCAATATCAACTCGTTCGAATCCTTCAAAGGTATTACGATGCGTACGCCTGAGGCACCGCATACGATTGCCGCGTTCCGCGCATTCCAGGCGAACCCGACGGTAATCCCTTCCGGTGAAGCGTATACCGCCGTTCAGACCGGTGTCGCGGACGGCCTGGAAGGTCATGCCGAGTACATGGTATTGCAGAAGTTCTATGAAGTGGCGAAGAACTATGTACAAACGAAACACGTCTTTACCTTTACGGACTACGTCATGAGCAAGAAAATTTATGATGGTTTGTCGGATGCACAGAAGCAGGTTATTGACCGAGCGGCGGATGCAGCACTGGATGTTTTCCTGCACTACACCGAGAAACTCTTCCCCGCCATGGAAGATGAACTGAAGAAGGATGGCGCAACGTTTACGGAAGTGGATCTGAAGCCTTTCATCGAAGCCGTAAAGAGCTATAACGAAGACTACATTCAAAAGAATGATCTGAAAGAGGTTTATGACATCGTAAATTCCTACGAATAAGCGAGGTACAAAAGCAGGCTCTGCCACGTCGCAGAGCCTGCTGTATACCGGAAAGGTTTATTATGACGAAACTACTCGATACACTACGAAAAATTACGAACGGAATCGTCGTCTTCTTTTTTGCCCTCGTGGTTATTGTCGTGTCTGCACAAGTTTTTGCGCGTTTTGTCCTCAGCACATCGATTCGCTGGGCGGATGAATTTTCACGTTTTGCGTTTGTGTGGGTGATTTATTTGGGCGGAGCGATTACGATTCGCGATGGACGCAATGTTTGCTTCGATCTGTTTCTCGAAGCACAGCATGGAAAAAGATGGAAAATAATGTATACCGCGGTATTTCTGGCTTCTACGCTGTTTTTGGTGTTGGTGACCTATTTTGGTATTTTGGTTTGCCAATCTCTTGTAGGAGAAACGTCTCCCATTATGCAGTTACCGATGTCGCTGGTTAGTCTCTGTATTCCCGTGGGAGGAGCGCTCATGATTTTTGAAGAGATTGCTTCCTATCTTCGGCATAAAGACGATCGCACCGCAATCGAACAGGAGGTGCAATAATGCTGTTGATGGCGTTTATCATTTTCTTAATTTGCCTCTTTATTGGCGTACCGATTGCCTTTTCTCTGGGCGTTGGCTCGATGCTGGCCATCCTCATTGACGGCAGCGTTTCACCGATGTTGGTGGCGCAAAAGCTGTTTACGGGCGTCAACTCCTTCTCCCTCATGGCGATCCCGTTTTTCATGCTTGCCGGCGAATTGATGGAAGCGGGCGGCATTTCGGAGAAACTCGTGAATATTGCGAAGGCCTTTGTGGGGCATATCACGGGTGGCATCGGCATGGTGGATATCGGCACCAGTACGTTGTTCGCCGGTGTTTCCGGATCGGCAGCAGCGGACACGGCTGCGGTCGGATCGATGCTGATTCCTTCCATGATAAATGATGGTTATCCGCGCGGTTTAGCGGCCGTTATTCAGGCAACGGCGGGGTCTCTTGGCCCGATCATCCCGCCCAGTCTGACGATGATCATCTATTGTTCGCTGACCAACCTCTCCATTGGCGAAGCCTTTATGGCCGGCGTGGTTCCCGGTCTCATTATCGCCTTCGGTACGGGATTTGTTACGTATCACTATGCAAAGAAATTGAAGATCAAGGGTGGCAGAAAGTATACATGGAAAGAACGAGGACAAGCTCTGAAAGACGGTTTTTTTGCCATTATCATGCCTATCATCATCATCGGCGGTATCGTGGGCGGTTTATTTACGCCGACCGAATCCGGTGCGATCGCATGCATCTATGCGTTTGTTATTTCGATGTTTGTCTACAAGAAGCTGAAAGTGAGCATGCTGCCCGGCGTTTTGCTCAAGTCCGCATCCATGACCGGCATGTGTCTCTTAATTGTTGCCGGCGCTTCGATTTTCAGCTGGCTGGTAGCCTATGAGCAGTTCCCCGCGCTCATCATCAACTTCTTCACCGGTTTGACGGACAGCAAGTACATCATCATGATCCTTTTGGTGCTGTTCTTGCTCTTTGTCGGCATGTTCATTGAAACCTTGTCCGCAACCATTATCTGCGCACCGATTTTAATGCCGGTTGCTGCCCAGTATGGTATTGAGCCCATTCAGTTTGCATTGATCATGGTCATCACCTTGGTGTATGCGGGCGTGACTCCTCCGGTAGGAGGCGTGCTCTTCATTACGATGGGCATTGCGAAAGCGAAGATGAAGGATGTCCTGCCGTACTTACCGGCGTATTTGATTGCGGTTGTCGTGTCGATTCTGCTGTTTATCTTTGTGCCGCAAATTGCCCTGTTCCTGCCGCACTTGCTATTCTGATGGGAGGAAAACATGCGTTTTGATTTTCAACAAAAAATTGTCGCAATTACCGGTGCAGGCGGAATTCTCTGTAGTGAAATGGCGCTGTTTTTAGCGCGACAGAATGCGCGCGTTTGCCTTCTGGACATTGATTTGCAAGCGGTAACCGATTTGCAGGAGAAGATCCGGAAAGAAGGAGGCGAGGCGCTCGCGATCGCTTGTGATGTGCTGGATGAAGATGCCATTCGTAAAGCGCATGAAACGATTCGTAAAACCTATGGGCCGATCAACTTCTTGATCAACGGCGCCGGAGGAAATCATCCGAAAGCGACGACGACGAGTCCGGTGTTTGCAAAAGAACAACTTGGTCAAGAAAAAACCTTCTTTGATTTAAGCAAACCGGATTTCTCCTTTGTGTTTGACATCAACTTCATGGGCGCGTTTTTGATGACCAAGGAATTTGCAAAGGATATGCTGGACAGCGACGATGCGGCTATTATAAACATCGCCTCCGTGAACAGCTTCCTGCCTTTGACTAAAATTCCGGCGTATTCGGCGGCAAAAGAGGCGCTTAGCAATTTTACAAAATGGCTGGCCATGTATTTTTCGGCGGTGCCCATTCGCGTGAATGCCATTGCACCGGGCTTTTTGCTCACCAAGCAGACAAAGCCGCTCTTTTATGAAAAAGATGGAAAAACGCCGACAAAACGATTGCGTCAAATTATTGAGGGTACGCCGATGAAGCGTCTCGGAGTTCCGGAGGAATTATTGGGAACCATCGGCTTTCTTCTGGACAAGGAGTTGTCCGGCTTTGTAACGGGAGCCGTGATTCCGGTGGATGGCGGCTATACGGCTTATAGTGGGGTGTGATATGAAAGCGATTCAAATTCTAGGAAAAAAAGATATCCGGGTGGTGGATGTCAACGAACCGAAGATGCTTTCCAATCACAGCAAAATCAAGGTGCTGTCCATGGGGGTTTGCGGGTCGGATGTACATGCCTATGCCGGAAAAAGCCCGAACGTTACGTATCCGGTGATCATTGGACATGAGATTATCGGTGAAATCGTAGAGATTGGCGAAGGGGAAAATCCGCGTCAACTGCGCGTGGGGGATCGCGTGGTTCTCAATCCGTATCTCTATTGCGGAACGTGCTACGCCTGCGAGCAAGGGCAGACCAATGCCTGTACGTCATTAAAATGCCTTGGCGTGCAGACGGACGGTGCGATGTGTGAAACCTTTGTGCATCCGACCAAATTGATGATTAAAGTGCCGGATTCGATTGATAACGAGCTGGGTGCTGTGATTGAGCCAACGGTGATTGCACTTCATGCGCTGCATCGCTTGCAAGCAAAAGCGGGTGAGCATGTGGTCATCATTGGTGCAGGGTGTATCGGCCTTCTCACCGCGATCGTCGCAAAAGCAAAAGGCTTGCATGTGATTGTCTCCGATGTCGTTGACGAGCGTCTCGAGGTAGCAACGGCTCTGGGCGCGGATGGCACAATCAACCCGATGAAAGAAAATGCGGTGGAAAAGCTGTTGGAGATGACAAACGGCAGGCTGGCGGAATGTGTCTGTGAAATGTCCGGCGCCCCGGCAGCGGTGCGCAGCACATTGGATTATGCCGCCTCAACGGGTCGCATCGCTCTTACCGGTTGGCCGGATCGGGACGTGGAACTTCCTACCGCGGTGATCACGCGTAAGGAATTAAAGATCCTCGGCTCTCGTACCGGTGTAACGGCAGAGTTCGAAGAAGTGGTTTCACTGATTGAAGAAGGAAAAATTGACCCACGCAAAATCATTTCTCGAGTCGTTGCTTTTAACGAGTTACCCGAAACTATTGCAGCGCTGGACAAAGATCCCGGCATGGCGATTAAAGTCGTTGCCTTGCGTTAAAAACGCGTAGCAAGGATACACTTTTTTGGTGACGGTTGTTTTGATGAACGAACCGAACAAAGGAAAATGAAATAAGGCAAGGAGAAAAAATGAACGAAGTGAAAAAAATGAAATATTGTGTCAATGGGGAATGGAAAACATCCAAAGCGGAAAAATATTATGACGTGACGGATTCAAGCACCGGCGAACTGCTGGCTCAGGTACCCAGTTGCACCAAAGAAGAGGTGGAAGAAGCGATCGCTTCGGCACATGAGGCGTATAAGAGCTGGTCTAAGCTGTCTTTAAGCCGCCGCACACAATATCTGTTTACCTGGCGTAATGTGTTGATGGACCATTTGGAAGAATTAACGGTGCTTTGTGCGAAAGAATTGGGCAAAAACCTTGCTGAAGCACGCGGCGATGTCTTAAAAGCCATTGAGCCGACAGAGTTTGCCACAGGAATTTCCTTTGCTTCCCAGGGCCATGCATCTCTTAACGTAACAACCGGCTACGATACGGCCACGTATCGTGAACCGCTTGGCGTTGTCGGTGGCATTGTGCCATTCAACTTCCCGGCAATGATTCCTTGGGGATGGATGGTTCCGCTCGCTCTGGCAACAGGAAATACGGTTGTTCTCAAGGCAAATACGCTGACGCCGCTGACATCCATGCGGATGTTGGAACTTTTCTATGAGGAAGCCAAATTCCCGAAAGGCGTGGTAAACCTGGTAACCTGCAGCCGTCATGAGGCGGAGATTTTACTGACAGACCCGCGTGTCAAGGCGATTACGTTCGTCGGCACTACAAAGGTCGGCAAGCATATTTATTCGCTCGCTTCGGCGAACGGCAAGCGCGTGCAGGCGCAGTGTGAAGCGAAAAACCATGCCCTTCTGCTGGAAGATGCGGATCTGGAAAGTGCCACCAAGGCCATCATCAACTCCACGTATGGCTGTGCCGGCATGCGCTGCATGGCGCTTCCGGTCATCGTTGTCCAGGAGAGCATAGCAGATCGCTTTGTCGCTCTGCTCAAGGAGAAGGCACAGGCCATGAAAGTGGGCTGCGCATACGATGAGAATACGGATTTGGGTCCTGTTGTTTCGCAGGAACACAAAGATTCGATTGTGCGCTGGATTGACCAAGGGGTTAAAGAAGGCGCGGAGCTTGTGCTGGATGGGCGAGATATCGTTGTTCCGGGTTATGAAGGCGGCTATTTTGTCGGCCCGACCATTTTCGACCATGTCACGGAAGAAATGTCTGTGGGAACACAGGAAATTTTTGGACCGGTTACCCTCATTAAACGGGTGAAGGACTTCGAAGAGGGCTTGAAAGTCATGAATGACAATCCCTTTGCGAACGGCTCGGTTATCTTCACGCAGAGCGGATACTATGCACGCGAATTTGAAATGCGCACGGATGGCGGTATGGTAGGAATCAATGTCGGCATTCCCGTACCGACGGCTTATTTCCCGTTCTCCGGAAATAAAGATTCCTTCTTTGGCGATTTGCACGTGCTTGGAGCGGATGGCGTCCGTTTTTACACGCGTGCAAAAACCGTTACCAAACATTGGTTCGATGATCGTTCTAAATATAGAGAAGTCGGCACATGGGAAGGGTCCGTCGACCGCTGATCGATGGATTCTTTTCCAAGGCCATGAAAATGGCCTAAACAATAGAGCATTCCTTTGTCGAAGAGAAACAGGACGCGGTGGCGTCCTGTTTCTCTTTATGTATGCGGAAAATAGTGCTTACGTTTTCTTCCATCGCTCCTCCCATGCCAACAGCTGAGTCTTTCGTCTCAACCCACCCGCATACCCCGTTAGCGCGCCGTTTGCGCCGATTACGCGATGACAGGGGATGATGAGAAGAATGGGATTGTGCGCCACGGCGTTGCCGACAGCTTGAGCGGACATCGTCGGACGGTTCAATCGTTTTGCCGCCTGCATGGCAACATCGCCATAGGTCACGGTTTGCCCATAGGGAATTGTAAGCAGAAGCTCGTAGATGACCCGGCGAAAGGGCGTTGTCGTAATCGCCAGAGGAGGAAGAAAATTCGGCTGTTGACCGGAAAAATAGAGGTCCAACCAGCGGACTGTCTCTAGAAAAACGGGGTGGTTCACATAGTCCGGTAAACGTGAAACAGAAAAATGCTCCTCAAAGCGCAATGCGTGAAGAGCATTTTCATCGAATGTGATTCGAATGGTGCCGAGCGGAGAAGAATAAAATCCCGTCATCGCGGGAGGAGTTGGGCAAACCCGAAAATCTTCAGCTTTCATGGTCTGTGCAGGGGCGCGCCTGGAGTACAATTGACTGTGCACTTTCCGTGACCGGGGCCACGTCAATCTTCTGTGCGAGCTCGCGGCTGATGCCGAGTCGTGTTTCCTTGACCACGACAATGTAGTTTCCTTGCGTTTCATTTACCAGTCGAATGTGACTGCCGGGAACAAAACCGAGATTCATCAACTGCTTTTGCAACTTTTCGCGGCCGCCGATATGTACAATTTCGTAGGTTTCACCCGGATTCGCTAAAAACAGTTTCATGGTTTATCCTTTCTAATGGCGTAGCATGATGTTAGCTTTATCTAACAATATTCTACGCATGAATGGATTCGGCGTCAAGCGGATGTTCTTTAATTTGCCCGACTGGAAAAATCGTACACAATGCAACAAAATAGAACCGGGAGGAAAGACAAATGACGCAATGGACCATACATGCTACAGCAGCCTTCGGGCTGGAGGCGGTGGTAAAAAGACAATGCGAAGCGCTCGGTTTTGGCCCTTGCCGTATTGAAGAGGGACATGTGCTTTTTCCAGGCACGTGTGAAGACGTGATGCGCGCCAATCTCTATTTGGCCAGTGCGGATCGCGTATTGCTGGAAGTAGGGCGTTTTCGTGCCGAGAGCTTTGACGCATTATTTGAAGCGACCAAAGCGCTGGATTGGACGGCGTATTTGCCGCGCGATGCTCGTTTTCCGGTGCGTGCGAAAACCGTGCAGTCCCAATTGGCTTCGCCGTCCGATGTGCAGAAGCTGGTCAAAAAAGCGGTGGTAACCGCATTACAGCGTCGAGATGCGCTGGAACATTTTCCGGAAGACGGGGCACTCTATCCCATCGACGTGACCATTCGCCACGACGAATGCGTGGTGTGCATGGATACGACCGGGGAAGGCTTGTTTAAGCGCGGTTACCGGCGCGAGAAAGGCGGTGCGCCGCTGAAAGAAACCCTGGCAGCGGCACTGGTGGATCTTTCTGTTTGGACGCCGGATCGCCCGTTTGCGGACGTCTTTTGCGGATCGGGCACTCTCGTGATTGAGGCAGCGCGAAAAGCGCGGGGCATAGCGCCGGGACTGGATCGCTCTTTTCTGTTTTTGGATTGGCCATGGATGGATGCTCAACGATATAAAGAACTGCGCCGCGAAGCGCTCTCTCGCGTGAAGACCGATCTCGAAGCGGATATGCTCGGCTTTGATATCGATCCGACCATGGTGCGCATTGCGCGTCACAATGCCGAGGAAGCGGGCGTTTCCGACATGGTACATTTTGTGACACGCGACATGCGGGAAGTAGGACTTCGTGAAAACTTCGGCGTCCTCGTGACCAATCCGCCGTATGGCAAGCGCCTTTCTCCCGTGGAAGGGGTGGAAGAGCTGATGTGCGATTTTGCCCGGCGCTTTTTAACCTTGCGCACGTGGTCGATCTATGTCCTGACTGTCATGCCGGATTTCGAGAAGCGGGCCCTGCAGGAAGCGGGAAAAGAAGCCACGAGGCGGCGAAAGCTGTTTAATGGAGGCGAACAAACGACCTACTATCAATTTTTAGGCCCCGATCCGAAACGGTTTCGCTAACGAACCATGCGGATTCTCCGTCGCAAAGGGCTCTGCTATGATAAGATAATGACGAGAATGGTAAGGGAGGAACGCATGAAAAATACCACAAGAAAAGAGCAGACCTTTCTTACCGACACGACGATTTTAAATGCCATGGAAGATTACGTGCGCGTGGTCGACCGCAAGGGACGTATTCTTTTTGAAAATGAGGCATTGCTACGTTTTAACCAAGTGGAAAGCAAGGGAAAACCGGTGTTTCCGCTGTCCACGGCGACGGGCCCGTTTTTGGAGCATACCGTCACAAGAACGGAATTTTGCGTTGCCGGTCATGTTTTCTCCGTGATGAATTCGCCCATCTACGAAGAGGGGGAAGTTGTGGCGGCCATTCAGGTGTTTCGCGATACCACCATCCAGAACAATATTACGGTGCAGCTTTTGAATCGTAACCGGAAATGGCAAAAAGAAATTGCCTTAGCACGCACCATTCAGACCAAAATGCTGCCGCGCATCAAGACATTTGGCCCATTAGAATTCGACTTTGCCTATATGCCGAGCGAGGAGCTTTCCGGAGATTTTTTTGACTTTGTTCCCTTGGGAAAAGGACGCTTGGGCTTCTATATTTCCGACGTGGTCGGTCACGGCGTATCGGCTTCGATTTTGACCATGTTCGTCCGACAGACCATGCGATCCATTTTGGAAGAAGAGCAAATCCGGGAGCCGGCGCAAGTATTAAGAGCGCTGCGCGATCGTTTTTTCGAAATTCAAATGGACGACGGACAGTATTTTTCCCTGTTTTATGCCGTTTTTGATACCGTGGAAAACACGTTGACCTATGCCAATGCCGGACATCATTGTTTGCCCATGGTGGAATGCGACGGGAAGCTAGACGTTCTATACGCCACCGGCCGCCTCATTTCGCCGGTTCTCTTGGAAGAGTATACCTATGTGCAACAGGTTCGTCCGATGCGAAAAAACGAGCGTTTTCTTTTCTTTACGGATGGAGCGGTCGAGGCCAAGAATGCGCTTGGTATGGAATACGGCGAAGAAAATCTGCGCCGCCTGTTGCTCACCACGAAGAACAATACGTTACCGACGATCGTCCATGATCTGCGTCAATACACAGGAGAACAACTCAAGGACGATATTGCCATTGTGTATGTGGAAAATCGAAGGAGGAAAGCATGAAATTGGATTTGTCACAAGCCGGAAATGCGAAGGTCCGGGAAGACAACAAAGAACAAGTATTGAACGCGCTGCGCACGTTAGTGCAAAAGAATGGCGCAGGCAATGACTTTTTAGGCTGGGTGGATCTGCCGGAACAGGTGGATCAAAAAGAATTGGCGCGCATTCGTGAAGCAGCGAAACGCATTCGTAACGAAGCGGAGGCGCTGGTTGTGATCGGCATCGGCGGATCATACCTCGGTGCCCGTGCGGTCATTGAGGCTCTTTCCCCATCGTACGAAAAGGCTGAACCGGAAATCCTCTTTGCGGGAAATCAGCTTAGCGCCGAAGAAACGGTGGCACTATTAACACACCTCAAGGGGAAGACCTTTGCGATTAACGTCATCTCCAAATCCGGGACGACCACCGAACCGGCTGTGGCGTTTCGTCATTTCAAGGCACTGCTGGAAGAAAATGTCGGCAAAGAAAAGGCCAAGTCCCTCATCTTTGCCACGACCGATCGAGCGCGCGGCGCACTCAAGACCCTGGCCGATGCCGAAGGCTATGAAACCTTCGTGGTTCCGGATGACATCGGCGGCCGCTTTACCGTATTGACTGCGGTCGGTCTGTTACCGATTGCTGCGGCAGGCATCGATGTGGATGCGATCATTGCTGGTGCGCGAAGCATGCGTAAGACGGCACTCGAGGCGAATTTTGAGACCAACCCGGCTCTTCGCTATGCCGCATCCCGTCTGGCGCTCATGGCGCAAGGAAAGAGCATCGAAATTCTTGTGGCGTATGAACCCAAGATGCACTACGTCCAGGAATGGTGGAAACAATTGGCGGGTGAGAGCGAAGGGAAAGATGGCAAAGGACTTTTCCCGGCCTCCGTCGGCAATACGACAGACTTGCATTCGTTGGGCCAATGGATTCAGGAAGGTCCGCGCATCCTATTTGAGACGGTGGTGTGGTTTGCGGAAGCCCAGCAGGATGTGGCCGTTCCGGCTACGGCGGATAACCTCGATGGGCTCAATTATTTGGCCGGTAAGACGATGCACGAGGTGAATGAACAGGCCATGGAAGCGACGCGTCAGGCGCATTTTGACGGTGACGTGCCCAATCATTTACTGGTTTTCCCGAAATTGGATGCCGAAACTCTCGGCGCCCTGCTGTACTTCTTTGAGGTGGTCATCGGCGTCACTGGCTATGCCATGGGCGTCAATCCCTTCAATCAGCCGGGCGTGGAGCAATATAAGACGAATATGTTCCAACGTTTGGGCAAACCGGGCTTTTAGAAAAAGCGTGCGGAACGGATTTTTTACAAGGAGGAAACATGGCCACACCACATATTGAAGCGGAAAACGGCGCTATCGCCGAAAAGATTTTGCTTCCGGGAGACCCCTTGCGGGCAAAATTCATTGCGGAAACCTATCTGACCGATGCGGTGTGTTTCAATCGCGTGCGCAATATGCTGGGCTATACCGGCATCTATCGAGGAGAGCGCGTTTCCGTCATGGGAACGGGCATGGGTATGCCTTCCCTTTCTATTTACGCCTATGAATTAATTCATGCCTATGGGGTAAAGACTTTGATTCGCGTGGGCTCGGCGGGAGCGATGCGGGAAGATTTGCATCTGTATGACCTCGTTCTTGCCCAAGGCGCCTGCACCGATTCGCGAATTGCCTTTCCCTATGATCTGAACGGTACGTATTCTGCCATCGCCTCGTGGGATCTGCTTTCGCGCGCAGCACAGGCGGCTGATGCCCAGGGAAAAACGGTGCACGTGGGCAACGTCTTTTCGACGGATGTCTTTTATAATCCGCTGAACAGCAGCGAAGCCCATTGGAAAAAATGGGCCAATATGGGTTGTTTGGCTGTGGAAATGGAAACCTACGCCCTTTACGCTTTAGCTGCCGCTGCCGGCGTCGATGCGCTGGGCATTCTCACCATTTCCGATTCCCTCGTCAGCGGCAAGGAAACCACCTCCGAGGAACGACAGAACAGCTTTCACGCTATGATGGAAATTGCACTGGCCGTGTAATGTAAAGAACGAAATAAAATAGAAATGAGGAAACTATGCAGATCAATCGGATGATCGATCACACGTTGCTAAAGCCCGACGCGCAGCCGGAAGAAATTGAAAAATTGTGCGTAGAGGCCTTGCAGTACCACTTTTATTCCTGCTGTGTAAACGGCTCGTTTGTCGCACAGGTGCATGGACGTCTCGTCGGCTCGGATGTGAAGACGTGCTGCGTGGTCGGCTTCCCGCTTGGCGCTATGTCAACGGCGGCCAAAGCGGCCGAAGCGCGCGACGCGGTAGCAAACGGCGCGGATGAAATTGATATGGTGATTCACGTGGGCGCGTTGAAGCGCGGCGATACCGAATACGTGCGCGAGGACATCGCCCAGGTCAAGGCCGCTTGCGGCAATCGCATCCTGAAGGTCATTCTGGAGACGTGTCTATTGACCGATGAGGAGAAATCCCTCGGCTGTGTGTTAGCGATTCAGGCCGGTGCGGACTTTGTGAAAACCTCTACCGGCTTTTCGACGGGCGGCGCGACGGTTCACGATGTGCGACTGATGAAGGAAACCGTAGGCGACAGCGCCGAAGTGAAGGCCTCCGGTGGCATCCACACAGCAGAAGAAGCCTTGGCCATGATCGAAGCCGGCGCGACGCGTATCGGTGCCAGCGCGGGGATTGCCATCGTGGAAGGCATGAAATAACGAAAACGAGGCAAGCATGCATCGACAGGAAGACGTTCAGCTGCTTAACATGGTAATGCTTAAGCGTGCGGACGGCGCCGTTTTAGTGCTGGATAAAGTGAAAAAAGAAGGCTGGGAAGGTCTGACCTTTCCGGGCGGAAAAGTGGAGCCGAACGAGAGTTTGACCGATGCCATGCGCCGGGAAGCGTGGGAAGAAACCGGCCTTACCCTCGGCCGCGTGGAGCTCGTCGGCATGGTGCATTGGCTGCATCAGGATAAACCCTTGCGCCAGCTGGGCCTCCTATATCGCTGTGAGGACTTTTCCGGCGAGGTCGTAGCCGGGCCGGAAGGCAGCCTTACGTGGATGCCGTTTTCTTCTTTTTTAGCGATTCAACCGAAGAGCGATTCTATGGATGAGATGCTGGAAATTTATCAGGGAAAAGCGAAAGAGGTGCTGATTACCGTCCAGGACGGAAAAAAGGGCGAGGTCACCTTCATTCGGTGACGCCACCAAGCCAAAGGAGGAAGCCATGGAATTTACAGACGCGATGAACAAAGCGAAAGCTTGGATCAAAGAGAGCTCCCACATTGTCTTTTTCGGGGGCGCCGGCGTTTCCACGGCTTCGGGAATTCCGGATTTCCGTTCGGAAAACGGCCTCTATCACACCATGAAGCGCGAGCATTCTCCGGAATATTATTTCAGTCACGAATTTAGCGTCGAAGATCCCGACGGCTTTGCGGATTTTACCCGCGAATGTATCGCCAGTTATCAGGTGCCGCCCAGCGGCGCCCACTTGGCGTTGGCGCGTCTGGAGCAGGAAGGAAAACTGGATGCGGTGGTGACGCAAAACATCGACAGTTTGCATCAGCGGGCCGGCAGCAAACGTGTTTTTGAAGTGCATGGCAATATGTCGCGCATCTATTGTCCCGCCTGCCACCATCATATGCCAAGCGAAGAATTTATGGCCGGAAAGGGGCGGGTGCTTTGCCCGATCTGCGGGGAGATTATGCGCCCGGATGTGGTTCTCTATGGCGAACCCCTCAATGAAGAAGTGTTTCTCGGTGCGATTCAGGCCATTGCCAAGGCCGACACGCTCATTGTGGGCGGAACGTCGCTCGTGGTCTATCCGGCGGCGGGACTGCTCAATTATTATCGCGGTCACCGGT
This sequence comes from Murdochiella vaginalis, assembly GCF_902381775.1. Lineage (NCBI taxonomy): Bacteria > Bacillati > Bacillota > Tissierellia > Tissierellales > Peptoniphilaceae > Murdochiella > Murdochiella vaginalis. The sequence goes on along the minus strand of NZ_LR698969.1, from coordinate 1,611,969 downwards.
TTATTCTTCTCAACCGGGATCCGACCCCGGCGGATTCGCAAGCGGATATTGCGATCCATGGCAACATCGCCGAAATTTTGCCAGCTTTGGTGAAAGACTGAGAAAGCGGGGAAAAGGGCGAAGCATATTTTTCGTCGATGAAGACGCAAACACGGACAGGAGGCACGGGTGACCTTTACACACCTCCATTTACATACACAGTACAGCCTGTTGGACGGCTTTTGCCGTATTGACCGCTTGATGGATACCGTGCGCGAACAGGGAATGGATACCGTCGCCATCACGGACCACGGCAATATGTTCGGCGCGATTCAATTCTATAAGGCTGCGAAAGATGCCGGCATCAAGCCCATTATCGGGTGCGAAATCTACGTAACGGAGGATCGCTTCGATCGCAAGGACCGTACGCGCTATCATTTAGTGCTATTGGCCGAAAATGAGATCGGCTATCATAATCTGATGAAAATTGTTTCCACCGGATGGGTGGAAGGCTTTTACTATAAGCCGCGCGTGGATTTTTCCATCTTGGAAAAATATCATGAGGGTCTGATCGCGTTATCGGCATGTCTTGCCGGCGAGTGCGCCCAGCGCGCGTTAGACAGCACGTATGACGTGGCGAAAGAAACGGCGCTGCGCTATGAACGACTGTTTGGCAAGGATCACTTTTTTCTGGAAATTCAACATCATGAATTGCGGGAAGAGGCCGCGGTTGCCCGCATTTTTGCCCGCATTCATGAGGAAACCGGCATCGGTTTGGTCGCCACCAACGACTGTCATTATTTGCGCCAGGAGGATGCCGAAGCGCACGACGTTCTGCTCTGCATCCAGACCGGGGCGACCCTTGATCAGGAAAAGCGGATGCGCTTTCCGAATGATTCGTTTTACGTAAAAAGTCCGGAAGAGATGGAAACCATTCTTGGCGACTATGACGGTGCGATCGAGAATACGGCGCGCATTGCCGCACGCTGCAATGTTGAAATTGCTTTTCATGAGCCGCATTTGCCAAACTTTGAAGTGCCCGGCGGGGAAGACCATGAAACCTATCTGCGCCGCCTGGTGCGTGAAAATGTGAAACAGAAATATCCGGATTCCGAAGAGGCGATGGCGCGTGCCGAGCATGAGTTGGACGTCATCGCCTCCATGGGCTTTGTGGATTATTTTCTCATTGTGTCCGACTTTGTGCATTTTGCTAAAACCCACGGCATATCCGTCGGCCCGGGCCGCGGATCCGCCGCCGGATCCATCGTGGCGTATGCCTTGGACATTACCGGAATTGATCCATTGCGTTTTGATCTTCTTTTTGAACGCTTTCTTAACCCCGAGCGTGTATCCATGCCGGATATTGATATCGACTTCGACGATGTGCGCCGGGAAGAAGTGATTGACTATGTGAAAAAACGGTACGGCGCTGAAAAAGTGGCGCAGATTGTCACATTCGGTACGCTGGCGGCCAAAATGGCCATTCGGGATGTCGGCCGCGTTCTGGACATGCCGCTTGCCGCTGTCGACCGCATCGCCAAAGCGGTTCCCAATGCGTTAAAGATGACACTGGATCGCGCGTTGGAAGAAAGCCCCGATTTCCGACAGATCTATCAGGAAAATGAACAAAATAAGCGGTTGGTGGATTTGGCTCGTGCGATTGAAGGCATGCCGCGCCATACATCCACGCACGCCGCCGGCGTTCTCATTGCCGGTGAGGCGGTGGAGAATCTGGTTCCCCTCTCGACCAACAGCGGTCAGGTGACGACGCAGTACAACATGATCGAGTTGGAAGAGCTGGGTCTTCTCAAGATGGACTTTCTCGGCCTGCGCAACCTCACGGTCATTGATGATGCCCTGGATATGATTGAAAAACGAACGGGAACGCGTCCCGATCTGGATCACATGGATGTCAATGATCCCGAAGTACTCAAACAGTTTCAGGATGCGGAAACCATCGGTCTCTTTCAATTCGAGTCGCCGGGAATGCGCCGTTTTCTTTCGCAGCTCAAGCCGACGCGTTTTGATGATCTGGTTGCTGCCAACGCCTTATTCCGTCCGGGTCCCATGGAACAGATTCCGACCTATGTCGAGGCGCGGCATAATCCCGCGCTGGTACGCTATCTGGATCCGGCTCTGGCGCCCATATTGGAAAAAACCTACGGCGTCATCGTGTATCAGGAACAGGTCATGCAGATTGTGCAGCAATTGGCCGGTTATACGCTTGGCGGAGCGGACAATTTGCGCCGCGCCATGTCCAAGAAAAAGATGGCCGTCATGGAAGAAAATCGCGAATATTTTGTACACGGCAAGACGGAGGCGGATGGAACGGCCGTCATTGAGGGCTGTGTGCACCGCGGTATTCCTGCTGCGGTCGCCAATGAAATCTTTGACCAGATGATCGCATTTGCCAAATATGCGTTCAACAAATCGCACTCCGTGGCCTACTCGTTTTTGGCGGTGCAGACGGGCTATTTGAAACGGTATTATCCCTGCGAATATTTTGCCGCGCTGCTATCCAGCGTAATGGGCGATTTTTCGAAAATGTCGCTCTATATTCGTGAAGCGGAACGCATCGGGGTCAAACTGCTTCCGCCGGATGTGAACGCTTCCTTCAACAAATTTTCGGTAGAGGGGAATTCCATGCGCTTCGGCCTGTTGGGCATCAAGCATGTCGGCAGCGCCATCGTGGAGGCGACGGTGAAGGCACGAAAAGATGGGCCGTTTACGTCCCTGGAAGAATATATGCGCCGCATCTGTGATGTCGACAGCAACGCACTGAATCGCAAATCACTGGAAAGCTTCATTTATGCGGGCGCATGTGACGGCCTGGGCGCGCATCGCGCTCAGATGATGGCGAATTTGGAGATGTCCCTTTCGGGCATCCAAACGGCACATCGCCAGAATCTCAGTGGGCAGCAATCGCTCTTTGGCACGCTCTCCGCTTTAGAAGGTTCGGGCGAATGGCACACAAAACCGGTTCCGGAATATGGCCTTCCCGAGCGGCTTGCCTATGAAAAAGAGGTCTTGGGCGTGTATCTTTCCGGGCATCCCTTTGCGCCGTATGAAGCGGCGTTTGCACCCTTTCAGTCCTTTTCGACGGAGGAACTGTTGGAAGAGGAGAACCGTGAGCACTTGGATGGGCGAAAGGTGCGTTTTGCGGGCATCGTTCGGGGGAAGCGCGATCTGTTGACCAAAAAGCAGGAAGCCATGTGCTTTCTCGAGGTGGAGGATCGCACCGGGAGTCTGCGCTGCGTGGTGTTTCCGCGCGTCTACGCGTCCTATCGCGACCGCATCCGCATGGAAGAGCCGTTGCTGTTAAGCGGTTCTTTGCAGGTGCGGGAGGACGAAGTGAATCTGTTGGTGGATCGCCTTTGGACGAAAGAAGAGTTGCCGACGGCGCCGAAAGGAAGAGAGGCTTCTTCCTACCGTGTGACGGAGGAGAAGACTACTGCGGCAACCGATACTGCGAAGGCGAGACCCAAAAGGACCGGCAAACTGTATGTGCGCCTGCCACAGCAGAATCGCGAAGACTATGCAGCCATGACGTCCATTTTGGAACGACATTCCGGGTCGGTTCCGGTAATTGTGTATTTTGCGGATGAGGAAAGAGCCTATTCCATCCCGAAGGGGTATTATGGAGACGGCACTTCCGCTTTATTGGAGGAGCTCACACAGCTCTTCGGGGAGCGCAATGTCGTGTTCAACGAGACACAGGAGGATACAGAATGAAGACGATTGGCATACTCACGTCAGGTGGCGATGCGCCCGGCATGAACGCGGCGATTCGTGCCGTGGCACGTACCGCCTTTGATGCCGGACTGCGCGTCAAGGGCATTCGCTACGGCTACGACGGTTTGATGAGCGGCGACATTTATGAAATGAATGTCTCCAGCGTCGCCGATATTATTCAAAAAGGTGGAACCATTTTAGGCTCCGCGCGTTCGGAAGAGTTTCAAACAGCGGAGGGACAGGATAAGGCCGTACGCATTCTGCAGCAGTTCGGCATCGACGGGTTGGTGGTCATTGGGGGCGACGGCTCGTTTCAGGGGGCCGCACAGATGCATCACCGCGGCATTCGCACGGTGGGCATTCCGGGAACCATTGACAATGATCTGGGCTACACAGACTATACCATCGGCTTTCATACGGCTGTCGAGACGGTGATCGAATCCATCGGCAAATTGCGCGACACCTCCAACTCGCACGGTCGCGCCAACATCATTGAAGTGATGGGACGTCACTGCGGCGATATCGCTCTCTATGCGGGGCTTGCCGGTGGCGCCGAAACCATCATCGTGCCGGAGCATTCCTTCTCTATGCAGGAAATTACGGATCGCATTCTGCGCGGACGAAAGCGCGGCAAACGCCATCACATCATCGTCTTTGCCGAAGGTACGGGTGAGCCTTATAACATGCGCAAAGAAATTGAAGCAAAAACCGGTGTGGAAACCAAACTCACTATTTTAGGCCACGTGCAGCGCGGCGGAAGCCCCAGCTTCACCGATGCGAAATTAGGATGTGTCATGGGCTATCGGGCCGTGAAAGAGCTGTTAGCCGGATCCAGTTCCATCGCCATCGGCGTACGCGGAGAAGAAATCTTCGCCATGCCGATTTTGGAAGCCATTGCGGTGCCACACACCTTTAATCAGGAATTGTATGAAATGGCGCAAGTGCTGTCCAGCTGAAAGGAGTACCGATGAAGCGAACAAAAATTGTTTGTACCATAGGTCCCGCTTCGGAAGAGGCGAGCTGCTTAGAAGCATTGGTCAAAGAAGGAATGAACGTCGCGCGTCTGAATTTTTCGCACGGCACGCATGAGGAACAGAGACGAAAATTGGAAACGCTGCATCGGGTGCGTGAGGAACTGCAGGTGCCACTTGCTATCGCCTTGGACACCAAAGGACCGGAAATTCGCCTGGGTACGTTTCAAAACGATACGCCGGTGGAACTGTCGACAGGGGATCTTTTCACGCTGACGACGCGTGATGTGGAGGGAACAAAAGAGATTGCCCATGTTTCTTATCCGGGTTTGCCGAACGATGTGAGCGAAGGCACGCGCATTCTCATTGACGATGGCTTAGTCGAACTGGAAGTGCTCTCGGTGGAAAACGGCACGGAAATTCATTGCAAAGCCAACAATAACGGGGTGATTTCCAATCGAAAAGGCGTGAATGTGCCGGCGACGGACATCCAGCTTCCGGCGCTGACGGACACGGATCGTGCCGATATTCTGTTCGGCTTGCAGGAAGGAATCGAAATCATTTTTGCGTCCTTTATTCGCTCCGCGAAAGATATTTTGGATATTCGAGCGCTTTGTGAAGAGCATGGCGGCGAGAAGGTGCTTATTTTTGCCAAAATTGAATCGCAGCAGGGCGTGACCAATCTGGATGACATCTTGAATGTTGCCGACGGAATTATGGTCGCACGCGGCGATCTGGGCGTGGAAATACCTACCGAACGGGTACCGCTGGTACAAAAACAGATTATCCGCAAAGCCAATTTAGCCGGCAAGCCGGTGATCACCGCCACGCAAATGCTGGATTCCATGCAGCGCAATCCCCGTCCGACGCGGGCGGAAGTCAACGATGTCGCCAATGCGATTTTAGACGGCTCGGACGCGGTGATGCTTTCCGGAGAAACGGCAGCGGGAAAATATCCGGTGGAAGCAGTACGTCAGATGCGCGTCATTGCGGAAACCACGGAGAAATCGCCGGATTTTCTGCGTACCATTGAAGATCGGGATATGTGGGTGAGCATTGATGTATCCAGTGCCATTTCCCGCTCGACCTGTATTATTGCGCAACAGATCCAGCTTGCTGCCATTGTGGCCTCCACGGCCAGCGGCTTTACGGCGCGCCAGATCTCCCGCTATCGCCCGGCAACCCCGATCATTGCGGTTACGCCGGACGAATCGGTGTATCACCAGCTGTCGCTGGTATGGGGCGTTTCCCCGGTGCTTTCCACCGTTTCCAAAGAAACGGATGAACTCATTGAGCGTTCTATCTTGGCGGCGCTTTCCACTGGAATATGTCATCAGGGCGATCAGATCGTGTTAACCGCCGGCATTCCCGTCGGGCGGGGTGCATCCACCAACTTCATCAAGGTGCATACGATTGGCGATATCGTCGCCTCCGGCACCGGCATCGGAAAGGGCATCGTTTCCGGCCATGTCGTTCACGGCTCCACGGTGGAAGAAATCAAAAACTCCTTTGTTCCCGGCAGCGTTCTCGTTTGTCGCACCACGGGAACGGATATGATTGCATATATTGAAAAAGCGGGCGCCGTCGTCGTGGAAGAAGGCGGCCTGACGTCCAATGCAGCCATTCTGGGAAGACATTACAATATTCCGACCATTGTCGGGGCGACGGATGCCTATAAACTGTTGCAAGAGGGAGAAGAAGTCACGGTCGATGCTTCAACCGGCGTGGTGTACAAGGGGATACAGGCGTTCGCTTAGAAAAAAGGAGAAGGAATGACGAAGTTTATTACGGAAGAATCGTTTTGGACTCTGTTTCCGGAAGCGGAAATTGGCGTTGTAGTATTGGAGAATGTGAACAATACGGATGCGGTCTATACCGAACATCCGGAATTAAAAGAGGAACTGCAGCAAGCCAACAAAAAAGCTTTACAGTGGTTGGACACGACGCCCATTAGCCAAAGCAAGGTGATTGCGGTCTGGCGCGAGGCCTTTCAAAAATTCAAAAAGAAAAAAGGCAATCGCTCTTCCATCGAAGCGCTGCTTACCCGTGTTTACAAAGGAAATGAGATATCCTGCATCAATCCACTTGTGGACATTTACAATATGGCATCCCTTACCTATGCACTTCCGGTCGGCGGTGAAGACATCGACTGTTTCGTGGGGGATTTGCGCCTGACGGTTTCTGAAAATGGTGGCGATGCTTTTCTCGCGCTGGGCGATGAAGAGAACAACCCCACGCTGCCCGGCGAACTGTGCTATCTGGATGATGCCGGAGCGGTCTGCCGTTGCTGGAATTGGCGTGATGGTCAGCGCACCATGCTTACGGAAAACACGAAGAAGGCATTTTTGATCGTAGAAAGCGTGGATCCGACACGACATGCCGATTTACTCGCGATTCTTGATCGGCTGGCCGAAGATGGAAAGCGTTATTTGGATGCGGAAGTAGCGGTAAAGACGGTTCTTACGACGAAAAATAGAGAAGTAGAAATTTAGCAAAGATCTGCATCCAGGCTTGCTAAAGGCACCTCACCAAGCTTTCTTCGTTCCGCCAAAAAGCACTGTCCGCAGACGGCCTCGTACTCGATGGTGGCGCTGTTGTCGATGCACACCTGATCGCCTTCAAAAACGGTTTGGCCGTTTACCCGGCGGATATTCATGATGGCTTTACGCCCGCAATGACAGATGGTTTTGAGCTCTTCCAGTGAATGGGCAAGCTCCAGCAGACGTTGACTGCCGGGGAAACCTTCCCCGCGAAAATCGGTGCGCAGGCCATAACAGATGCAGGGAATATCGGCATCGATAACGGTGGTAAAAAGCTGTTCCACATGCTGCCGAGAGAGAAATTGCGCTTCATCGACCAGAATACAGTCGATGGGGCGCTTTTTGATTTCTTCTTGCACCAGCACGCGACAATCCGTATCTTTTGTGATGGTGCGATCGACGCGGCGGCGCACGCCCAGACGGCTGACAATTTCATCCTCGCCCTTGGTATCCACGCCCGGTTTCAGCAGCAGGACCTGCATTCCGCGTTCTTCATAGTTGTAGGCGACCTGCAACAGCAAGGTCGATTTGCCGGAATTCATTGCGCCGTAGCGAAAATACAGTTTAGCCATATGTCCCCTTTTCTTTCTCCTCTGCACGAACTGCCTATACTATAACACGGCGCAGAAGACACGTGCGAAATCATGGGGAAGGACACGAGACCTTTGCGGCATGGTATCGGCGTTCCGTGCTATAATAAACGGGAAAGTTTTTGCAGAAAAGGAGAAAACCATGAAGAAATTGGGAAAAACCATACTGCTGTTGCTCCTCTTGGTTGCGGTGGGAGGCGGCGGCTTTATTTTAGGTCACAACATGGAAACCGAACCGGTCCAGAAGGCTTCGGAGGCAACGGATGCGGATGAGCGCATCATGAAGAATCTGGATCTGTACCGCAAGACCATCAAGAGCGACTATCTCTTTTCCTACAAGCCGGAAGATCTGGAAACTGGCATATATAAAGGCCTCTTTTGGGGGCTTAAAGACCCGTATTCGGAATACTACACGCCGGAAGAATATCAGCGTTTGGTGGAGGATACGAGCGGAAAGTTTGCCGGCGTGGGTCTGGTCATCACGGCCGGAGAGGATAATCTGATTACCGTGGTTTCGCCGATTGCCAATACCCCGGCTGCGCGAGCGGGCATCAAAGCAGGGGATAAAATCATCGAAGTGGATGGGGTGACCTATACGGGACAGGATTTGCAGGAAGCGACAGACAAGATGCGCGGCGATCCGCAGACACCGGTGGAATTAACCGTGCAGCGCGTGATTCAGGGAAAGACCCAGACGTCCCATGCACGCATTATCCGCGAAATGATTAAAGTCGATACCGTGATCAGCAAGATGCTTCCCGATGATATCGGCTACTTGCAGCTGACTTCGTTTGATGAAGAAACCGCTACGGATTTTGAAAAGGCATGGAAAGAGCTTGAGAAGCAGGGTGCCAAGCGCTTTGTCCTGGATTTGCGCAACAACCCGGGCGGTTTGCTGGACACCTGTGAAGACATTGCCGATCTTCTGCTCGGCAAGGCCACCATCGTTACCACGGTGAATAACAAAGGGCAGGAAGAAAAGAGCGAATCCGACGAAAAGCATTTTACGGAACCCATCACAGTGCTGGCGAACGGCGGATCGGCTTCCGCATCGGAAATTCTGCTGGGAGCCTTGCGAGATAACAAACGCGCCAAATCCATTGGCGAGACGACTTTCGGCAAGGGCATCGTGCAACAGATTTATCCCCTCGGTGACAACGGAAAAGACGGCGGATTCAAATTGACTATGGCCGAATACCTCACACCGAACGGAGAAAAAATTCACGGAAAAGGCATCACGCCCGACATCGTCGTCAAGGCACCGGATAATGCGAAAGGCATCGGCCCGGACTTTTTAGAGGAGGATCCGCAGCTGAAGCGCGCGATTGAAGAAGTGAAGGGCTTATGAGCGGTTTTCAGCTTGAATCCAAGTTTCAGCCGACGGGCGACCAGCCACAGGCCATTCAGGCGCTGGTCGAAGGCGTTCGCCGCGGAGATCGCTATCAAACGCTTCGCGGCGTGACCGGCTCGGGCAAGACCTTTACCATGGCCAACATCATTCAGGCCATTCAGCGCCCGACGTTAGTGCTTGCCCATAATAAAACATTGGCTTCGCAGCTCTGTTCGGAGCTGCGCGGCTTTTTTCCTCACAATGCGGTGGAGTATTTTGTCAGCTACTATGATTACTATCAGCCGGAAGCCTATGTAGCGGCGACGGACACCTATATTGCGAAGGATTCCTCGGTAAACGATGAAATTGATAAATTGCGTCACTCCGCCACGATGTCTCTCTTTGAACGCCGGGATGTGATTATCGTTGCCTCGGTCTCGTGCATTTACGGCCTCGGCGACCCGGAAGACTATTTGGAACTGACGGTTTCCGTGCGTCCGGGTATGACTATGGACCGCGACGATTTTTTGCGCAAGCTCGTCTCCATTCAATATGTGCGCAACGATGTGGCTTTTCAGCGCGGCACCTTTCGGGTGCGCGGCGATGTCGTAGACGTTTTTCCGGTTTCTTCCGATGAAGAAGCCATCCGAGTCGAGTTTTTTGGGGATGAGATTGACTGTATTGTGGAGATTAACTCCTTAACGGGCGAAATTCTGCGCGGCCGAAGCTATTACATGATTTATCCGGCCAGTCACTATGCGACCACAAAAGAAAAGCTCAAACGCGCCATCGTGCGCATCGAAGAGGAACTGCAACAGCGCCTCAGCGTTCTGCAAAGCGAAAATAAACTGGTGGAAGCGCAGCGACTCGAGCAGCGTACACTCTATGATTTGGAAATGCTGACGGAAGTGGGCTTTTGTTCCGGCATTGAAAACTATTCCGCTCCGATGAGCGGGCGACCGCCGGGATCGCGCCCGTATACGCTGATCGACTATTTTCCCAAGGATTTTCTTCTCATGGTGGACGAGAGCCATCAGACGATTCCGCAGGTGCGCGGAATGTATAACGGCGACCGCGCGCGGAAACAAAACTTAGTGGATTACGGTTTCCGTTTGCCTTCGGCGCTGGACAATCGTCCGTTGAAATTTGATGAGTTTGAGGCACTGGTTCCGCAGGCGATTTTCATGTCCGCCACGCCGGGCCCCTATGAAAACGAACATGCAACGCAGACGGTTGACCAGGTCATTCGGCCGACGGGGCTTTTGGATCCGCTCGTGGAAGTGCGCCCGACAAAGCATCAGATTGATGATCTGATGGCGGAAATCCAAAAAACCACCGAACGCGGGGAGCGCACCTTGATCACTACGCTGACCAAAAAGATGGCAGAAGATTTGACCAAGTATCTGGAAGAAGCGAAGGTCAAGGCCATTTATCTGCATTCGGATGTCGAGACGCTCAAGCGCATGGAAATTCTGCGCGATTTGCGTCTGGGAACCTATGATGTGCTCATCGGCATCAACCTCCTTCGCGAGGGACTGGATTTGCCGGAAGTATCCCTGATTGCCATTTTGGATGCGGATAAAGAGGGCTTCTTACGTTCGGAGACGTCCCTCATTCAAACCATCGGCCGTGCGGCGCGCAATGTGAACGGTCATGTCATTTTGTATGGTGACCGAATGACGGATTCCATGGCGGCCGCGATCGAAGAAACGGAACGTCGCCGCGCTCTGCAGCAGGCTTATAATAAGAAACACGGCATTACGCCCACGACCATACAGAAAGAAATTCATGCTCGTATTTCGACCGAAATTGCCGCCGAAGAGCTGAAAGAATATCAGGGCGAATTGCCGACAGAAGAAAAAGAAAGCTACTCGCGCGAGGATCTTTCCCGCATGATCACCACAATGGATGTGGAGATGCGCAAGGCAGCGGAAGAACTCGACTTTGAACGCGCAGCCCGTCTGCGCGATGCGATTCGCGCCATGAAGCGCGAATACGGCCTATCCTAAGCAAATTGTATAGAAAGGATGGACATGACACTCGAAAACATTGTTATACGCGGTGCGCGCGTCAACAATCTGAAAAACTTGGATTTGACGCTGCCGCGCAACAAACTGATTGTGATGACCGGGCTTTCCGGCTCCGGAAAAAGCTCGTTAGCCTTTGATACGATTTATGCCGAGGGACAGCGTCGCTACGTGGAAAGTCTTTCCAGCTATGCGCGCATGTTTTTGGGGCAGATGGACAAGCCGGATGTCGACCTTGTGGAAGGCCTGTCGCCGGCCATCTCCATTGACCAGAAAACGACCAACCGCAACCCGCGTTCCACCGTGGGCACGGTGACGGAAATTCATGACTATCTACGCCTGCTTTACGCCAAAGTGGGAAAGGCAGTCTGTCCGGTATGCGGCGAGCCGATTCGCGCTATGGCGGTGGATCAGATCGTCGAAGAGGTGATGGCGTTTCCCGAAAAAACGCGCTTTCTCGTGCTTTCACCTGTGGTGCGCGACAAAAAGGGACGCCACGATAAGATTTTCACCAATTTAGAGCGGCAAGGCTTTACCCGTGTGCTGGTGGATGGAGAGATGTATGATCTCGGCACACAGCCGGAATTGGACAAAAATACGAAGCATTCCATCGCCATTGTCGTGGATCGTCTGGTGCGCCGCGACGGGATGCGTTCGCGGCTTGCCATGTCCATTGAAACGGCACTGAAACAGGCGAATGGCAGCTGTTCCATTCAGGTCGTAGACGGAGAACTGCACCGTTATTCCTCGAAGCTTGCCTGTCCTAACGGACACATGGTCATCGAAGAAATTGAGCCGCGTCTGCTGTCGTTTAACAGCCCGCAGGGGGCCTGCCCCGATTGCAACGGCATCGGCTTCCATATTGCGGTGGATGCCAAACTCTGCATTCCCAATCCCGATCTTTCCATCGACGAGGGAGCCATTGCGCCGTTTGCGACTTCCGTGAAGGGCACCTACTATTACGAGATGATTCATGCGCTCTGCGCGCTCTATGATTGGCCGACGGATCGGCCCATCGGCGAAGCGCCGAAGGAAGTCACCGATGCGATTCTCTATGGAACGAAGGGGAAAAAGCTGCGTTTTCGGTTTGATTCGCATTTCTCCGGCCAAAAAACATACTATGATGCCTGGGAAGGCGTCATTCCCAATTTAACGCGCCGGTACCATCAGACCAATTCCGATTTTATGCAGCAGCGCATCCGCGAATATATGGCGGAAAACACCTGTACAACCTGTCACGGGGATCGTCTGCGTCCGGAAGCGCTGGCCATCCATATTGGCGAAAAAAACATTGCCGAATTTAACCGTATGTCTATCCATGAGGCATTGGCCTGGGTGGATACGCTCACCTTTACCGAAGCGGAGGCCATCATTGCGCGTCCGATTCTCAAGGAAGTCAAGGCGCGCCTGCAATTTCTGGTGGATGTCGGACTCGACTATTTGACCTTGGATCGTTATGCGGCCACGCTCTCCGGCGGGGAAAGTCAGCGCATTCGTTTGGCCACGCAAATCGGCGCGGGGCTGGTGGGTGTCGTTTACGTGCTAGATGAGCCGTCCATCGGTCTGCACCAGCGCGATAACGATCGTCTGCTCGGCGCCTTAAAAAATCTGCGCGATCTGGGCAACACCCTCATCGTCGTCGAACATGATGAAGACACCATGCGCGCGGCCGACTGGATTGTGGACATCGGCCCCGGAGCAGGCATTCAGGGTGGCACTTTGGTCGCGGAAGGCACCTTCGATGACATCTGCGCCAATCCGAACTCCATCACGGGCGATTATCTTGCCCACCGTAAATTCATTCCCGTGCCGGTCGAACGTCGCAAACCCACCGGCTGGATGGAAGTGTTGGGATGTCAGGAAAATAACTTGAAGAACATCGATATCCGTTTGCCGCTGGGCGTTTTGACGTGCATTACGGGCGTATCAGGTTCCGGAAAGAGCTCCTTTGTGGAGGGCATTTTATACAAAGTGCTGGCGAATCGCCTGAACCAAGCGCATTTGCGTCCGGGTGCCTATCGCAGCATTCGCGGTGAAAAAGAACTGGACAAAGTCATTGAAATTGACCAATCGCCCATCGGGCGTACACCGCGCTCCAATCCGGCAACGTATACGAAGGTCTTTGATCTCATCCGGGACGTCTTTGCCCAGACGAATGAAGCAAAAATGCGCGGCTTTGACAAGGGACGCTTCTCCTTCAACGTGAAGGGCGGGCGCTGCGAGGCCTGCCGGGGGGATGGCACCATCAAGGTGGAGATGCACTTTCTTCCCGACGTCTACGTTCCGTGTGAAGTCTGCCACGGGCATCGGTACAACCACGAAACCCTGCAGGTGCATTACCGCGGAAAAACCATCTCCGACGTGTTGGAAATGACCATCGAAGAGGGACTGGAATTTTTCCGCAACCATAAGGGCATTGCCCGCAAGCTGCAAACATTGGTGGACGTGGGCCTGGGATATCTCAAGATCGGCCAGCCGTCGACGGAGCTTTCCGGCGGTGAAGCCCAGCGTGTCAAATTGGCGGCGGAGCTCGGAAAAGTGTCCACGGGTAAAACCATTTATATTCTGGACGAGCCCACTACAGGCTTGCACGTGGCAGATATTGATAAGCTCATCAAGGTATTTACGCGCCTGATTGATCAAGGAAACACGATTGTCGTCATTGAGCATAATCTGGATGTGATTAAAGTGGCGGATTATCTGGTCGATCTGGGCCCGGAAGGGGGAGACGGCGGCGGCCAAATTGTAGCCGAAGGCACGCCGGAAGAAGTTTGTCGCGTAAAAGGATCCTATACCGGAAAGTATCTACAGCCCATTCTGGAACGGGATCGTTTAAAAGAGCAAGGATGAGGGACATGCGATTCATGCGTCGTGCGCAATTAAAGAAGGTTTTGCGCGGACCGAAGGGGAGGCAGCGTCCCATGGCGGTCGTCTGTTTCCCGCGCCGCGTGATAGACCGACACTATATGCGTCGCGCGTTGCGTTTAGCACGGTGGGCAGCATCCTTGGGCGAAGTGCCTGTCGGTGCTGTTTTAGTATGCCGTGGCGTCGTAGTGGCGGAAGGCATCAACCGCGTCGAACGCGATCATAACGGACTCGCGCATGCAGAATTATTGCTTCTGGAAGCTGCCGGTCGTCGATACGGACGTCGGTTGACCGAGATGACACTCTATGTCACGTTGGAACCTTGTGTGATGTGCGCCGGCGCCATGCTTCATGCGCGTCTCGGTCGCCTTGTTTACGGCGCCGATGACCCGGAACGCGGCGGCTGCGGATCCCAGTTTGCCATTCTCGGCCATGGGGATAATCTGCATGCCTTTCCGGTCACATCCGGGCTCTATGCGGACGTTTCCGCAAATCTTCTTCGGACTTTTTTTCAAAAACGCCGTGCCGAGGGCAGGCGAAACACCGAGAAATAAAGTAGTTTCGCTTGCGCACACAGCACGGCGTTTTTTTAATGATGCAAGGCGTTTTTCAAAGTCATCCGCGATGGAAAAACGCCTTAATTTTTTGCCACAAGCTACGTGGTTCGGCAGCTTTTGGCGCACTTTTTTCCTTGTTAGACGTTGACGCGCTTTCAGTTGGCGCTGCTTTTGCGGCCGTCTGCGCGTTATCCTCTTTGCCTGTTTCTTCCGATGCCGGAACAGAAATCGTGTTTTGTGGTTTTTGTGTTGTGACGTCAGCATGGTCTGTCTGCTGCGGCTTTTGTGTCACAGGCGCGACTGGCGGTTGCTGCGGTTTTTGTGTTGCAGCCTGGATGGCTTGGTGTAGAGTACCGTGACGAGTCACCTCGCCTGCTTTTTGTGTCTTTTCCGTTTTCGGTGTTACTTTAGGCGTTGGAGCTGTTACGGGTGCGAGCGTTGGCTTTGGTTCGGCCGCGGGTGCCGATGTCGGTATTGATGCAGGCGCGGGCGCAGGCGTCGGCTTCGGTTCGGCCGCAGGTGCAGGTGTCGGTTTTGGTGCAGTAGTGGGTGCAGGGGTCAGTTTTGGCGCGGGTGCCGGTGCGGGCGTCTGTTTTGGTGTAGTAGCGGGCGCAGAGACCGGCTTTTCTCTTGCCCGCAATTCTTCCCGGAATCTTCCTGCGGCGTCCTCCGCTTCTTCCATGAAGCGGGATTGTGCGGAGAGACCTTTTGTTCCTTGTACGCGGCGATAGCTGCCGTCGGAGAAGAGCTCCCGTGCCTTGGCATCATCGGCCAGAAACACATCCAAAATATGACTGATGCGTTGTCGAATGGCATCCTGCTGAATCGGCACGGCGATTTCGACGCGATTCACTAAATTGCGCGTCATCAGATCGGCAGAAGAAATATACATATCTTCGCGGTTCGCACCGAAGCAATAAATGCGGTGATGTTCCAAAAAACGGCCGACTACGGACAGCACCCGAATATTTTCGGTTTTGCCGGGGATGCCGGGCAAAAGACAGCAGATGCCTCGAACAATCATCACAATATGAACGCCGGCGTTCGAGGCCTCGGAAAGCTTGTCCATCAGATCGCGTTCGGTGATGGAATTGCATTTCAAGAGGATGCGCGCATCTTCGCCGTTTTTGACCCGCAAAATCTCGCGATCAATCAGCGTCAACAACATCGGCTTAATGCCCGTAGGAGCAACGCATAATTTGTCATAGCGGCCGTCGACTTTGCTGATGAGCATGTTTTTGAAAAAGGCTCCGGCATCCGCACCGATGCGCTCATCCGCCGTGAAGTAGCTTAAATCGGTGTATTGCTTTGCCGTTTTTTCGTTGTAATTGCCGGTTCCGATCTGCGTGATCTCGCGTACTTTGCCTTCCCGGTAGAGTGCAATATGACAGATTTTGGAATGCACCTTGTAGTCTTCGAGACCGTAAATCACGGTGCAGCCCGCCTGTTCCAGACGTTCCGAGTAGTCTATGTTGTTTTCTTCATCGAAACGAGCTCGCAATTCCATCAGGGCCAGCACATCCTTGCCATTTTCCGCTGCCATGGCTAAATATTCCGCCACCTTGGAAATGGAGGCCATACGATAGATGGTAATGGAAATAGAGATCACGGTCGGATCCTGCGCCGCTTCTTTTAACATGCGAAGGAATGGCTCCATCGACTCATACGGATAGTGCAGCAGCTTATCCTCCTGAAACACCTGGTCAATGACGGGCACATCGGGCAAAAACATGGGGGAAGGCTGTGGCGCGAAGGACCGATAGCAGAGCTGATCTTTCTGCTTGGGCGTTAACAGATCCTCAATCGCGAAGACGTATTTCATGCGCAAGGGGGCCTTGCTGAAATATACCTGGGTATTGTCTAGACGGTGATATTTCAACAGGAATTTAATGGATGCTTTCGGAAGCGAACCCTGAATTTCCAGACGCACCGGTGCAAGACGATTCCGCTTTTTTATCGCCTTTTTCATGGCCTGTAAAAGGTTGCCCTCCATCTCGTCGATGCCGTCATCCAGATCGATATCCGCATTGCGTGTTAATGAAATGACGGCGGAATCCTTAATCTTGAAGCCGCTCAGCAGCGTCGCCGCTTGATCCATAATGATTTCTTCCAGCAGCACATACGAGGCTCCTTCCGGAAAGAAAACAATGGGTGAGATCCAGGCCGGGACGCCGATGAGAGCATAATACTCGATGCCCTTGAGGTCTTCCACGTCGCAGAATATATACAGCATTTGGTTGACCATGTGTGGGAATGGATGACGCGCATTGATAATCAGCGGCGACAAAAGCGGCAAAACATTGGTTTCATAATAGCTGGCAATGAATTTCGCCTCCGACTTGGTCAGGTTTTCCATGCTTTTGTGATGCACACCGGAAAGCTCCAGCGCATCGCTTAATTGTGCGAAAGCGGCATCGCGTTCAGCATAGAGCTGCGGCATTTCCGCAAAGACATGGGAAAGCTGCTCATCGGCATTCCAGCCCGTCTTGTTGTCAAGAACATTACCCTTCCATTCCTTTAAATTCATAAGCGATCCGACGCGCACCCGGAAGAATTCGCTGAGATTGCTAGTAAAAATGGCGATAAACTTAAAACGCTCATAAAGTGGAACACGAGGATCGGTACTTTCCTGCAGGACGTGGCGATTAAATTCCAGCCAGGAAAGCTCGCGATTCTGGGTAAAACTGGTATCCGAGCCCTTGGCTTGCTTCTTGTTTTCGCGTAATTTGTCCTCATTTGGTTGTACGGTACGTTGTTCGCTCATTTCGTCCTCCCTGATGCCCGTGATGATGATCTATTGGTATTATATCCTTAGTCTCGAATGAACCGACGGGTTTGTGTTAGAAACAGGTTAAAATCGGTCGTTTTTGCCCGCTTTTCTCTGTTTGCGCATGAGCGAAGATAAAAAATCGGTTATACTGGCAGGGAACAAAGAGAAGAAAAGAGGCGCTTGCCGTCGCCGCAGGAGCGGTGACAGAGAAGGTGCAAGCGCAGAAACAAAGAAAAGAGGAAGAATGACAAAAACGATACTCCTTCCGAACGGACATCCGTTGCGTCTGATCGCATCGGATATGGATGGTACCATCCTCCAGTCGGACCTAACGATTGAGCAGCGTACCAAAGAGTTGCTCATTGCCTGGCAAGAAGAGGGCATTCGACTGACCTTAATTTCCGGGCGCCCCATTCAGAGCATGATGCGCTATGCGCGCGAATTGCAAATGGATCGCCACGAAGGCGTCATCATCGGCGCAAACGGCGGGCATGCCTACCAACTGGGCGTGGAAAAGGAACTTTGGCGACACACCCTGACAATTGCATCCGCACAGCACTATTTTCAGCTATGGAAGCCATTTCTATTGACATTGATCGCCTATGGACGCGAGAAAATTTATGTAGACGTGCCGAAACGAGAAGGGCTTACCTACTTTGGGATATCCATGGAAAAGGGACTGGAACGCATTGAAAAAGTGACGTCGATGAAAGTGGAACACTATGACTTGAGTACGCCGCTTCCGGAGGAACCGGTAAAAGCTTGCGTTTTAGGCGACCGTTCGCTGATTTTAAAGGCGCAGGCCATGGTAAAAGATGACTATGAAGCCGATATCTACGGCGCGTTTTCGGCGGAAACGTATTTTGAGGCCATGATGCGTGGCATCAACAAGGGCACCGGGTTGCAGGAATATGCGGATCGCTATGACATCATGCCGGATGAAATCGTGGCCTTTGGGGACGAAGATAATGATATTCCCATGTTGGCCTATGCCGGGGTGAGTGTGGCGATGGAAAAAGCCTCCGATCGAGCGGCGGCAACAGCGAAGTACCGCACGGGATCCAATAATGCCGGCGGAATTTACCAGTTTTTGGCGCGGCTTATGCCGGAAAGGTAGAAACAAGATTCAGAAATGGCGTGTGAAGAAAGAAAGGGAGGGCATCTACGCGATGCCTTCCCTTTTGTTTCTTCTATCTTTTTTGCTTAGCGTTTCGATTTCTTTCTCTCGATCGTTGCAAAACCGACGGCCGCAGTTGCAAGGCCAAGCAGGGTGATACCCCACATGCGATTCTCCAATTCCCCGGTCCTCGGTGCTTTAGCATTCGTCTTCGTCGGCTTCGGCGTGCTCGACGTTTCCGGCGGCTGCTCCGGTGTCTGGGGAATGCCCGGAACAGTGCTCATCGAGTCGGAGCTTGGTGGCAACGAACTGCTCACGCTGGAAGAGATTGTTGGCGGAGTAGGCTTTCTTTTCCATGCGCCGTAGATTATTTCGTTGGTATTGACAGGGTGGGCTTTGATGGGAGTCTTCAGTGTCTGATCTTCAAACCAACCCAAGAATGTCCATCCGGAGATTTTATCCGGCTCTGCCGCCACGTTAAGCTGTTGCCCAACGGCATATTTCGTTGCGTCGGTCGGAAGCTTCGCCTTCTTGGGATAATTGCCCATAAACTGGTAGGAAACCTGGTGATAGATCGGCTGTTTTAAGACGTTCACCGTAACGACTTCCTGCTGAGGCTTGGTTGGTGGGGTGTAGCCGTCTTTCATGACACTATCCATGGCCCCTATACCCTGATAAACATTTAGTCCGTCAACGGTATGCGCATAGAAGGTATATGTGAAGCCGGTGGTTTCCTGGGCACCAAACATCAGCCAGTAAACATTGCTTCCTCCATCGGGGCGATCATCTGTATTAACTGTTGCAGCGTACACTCCGGGGCGATTTTGATCACTCGCGACGTTTTTTCCGGGCAAGGCGCCGATGATCGCAGCATTGGTTACTTTCACACCTTGATAGTGATCCACATCGACAAAAAGCAAGATAGGTATAATGGAAATTGGATTGTCTGTACCGTTCTCGAGAAATTTGACATCCATGGTGACGTCATGTCTTCCATAAAAGAAGCGAGGTTGATCTGGAAGACCGCCTATTAATGTGGTTTTTGTTACCGGTACTCTGGTGGCATTCTCCTTGATGCCCTGTATTTCTTCAATGTTGCCTATTGTTATGAGAAGATCGACAATTTTTCCGCTTCGACGGTCGGTAAACACGTTGTTGTAGCGAATTGTATCCCCGGTAGTTAAAAAGTCTTTTTCGGCGAGATGTGTTTCTCCTCGCTTCGTATTTTTATTTGCGGTCACGACGGAGGATTCCGAAAAGCGCTGGATCACTTTTGCGAGCAAGACCGTAGGATCGCTTTTATATGCATCCAGTTCGGATGGCGATAACACTAAACGACGCAAGTCATCATAAGACCAGGTCTGGCCGTTGGCATCTTTGAAAGACTGAACGAGCTGCTCTTTATATGCATCGTTATTCACCTTTTGCTGCTCGACAGCGGCTTTTAAATTTGTTATTGCGGCGTGATTCTGGTTTTCAATAGTCGTTATTGCTGCATTTAACGCAGCCGTATCACCAACATATAAAGCCGGGTTCTTGTTTTCACTCACATTGACCTTTACGCCTAACGAGCGTGCTTTTTCGATTTCCGTCTGCAAATCTTTTTGATTTGCAATGTTCAGATTCCCATCGGCATCATACGAAATGCCCTCCGGGTCAGGAACTACCTCTGCCCGGACATTTCCCAGCAGGAGGCCGAAAATCATGCTAAAGACCAGCAAAAAAGATAGTAGTGCTGCTCCCAGTGCTTTTTTCTTCATTTTCACTTTCCTCTCTTTTCCCACGCGATTGTTCCCCTTTTTCTTACCGTCAAGCGAGTCTCTATCTTCTTTCATCCTGACGTATCTATCGCTTCTTCCTCATTATAGCAAAAAAACATCTGCCCCTATTCCAAGGTTGCCTTTTCTCGTTTTAGGATTGGATACCTGTTGATCGGAGCGTTCGGATGTGGCAGAGAACGAGGGGGCTTTCCCGTATATCGCATAGTTGATTTGTAAAATAAAGAACCGCGCGTCCATCCGGCGCAGGTTCTTTTTTTGTAAGTGCAATGGATGGAACGATGGTACGTTTCGCTCTCACCGGCGAAAGCCAGCGGGCATTGAGAATTTCGAATGTACCATCGTCGGAAAATGCGCTTTCTTTTTCGTGGATGGTTGCATACCACAGGCCGAGAAGACGCGCCATGGAATGCAATCCCGAGGCGATCAGCTCCCCGAAAGGACCTTGGGCGGCAACGTCGCGATCCACATGAATGGGGCGATCATCAAACGCCAGGCCGAAGGCGATGATTTCTTCTTCCGACAGCGTGAACGGCGCAGGATGCCACGTTTGCATGCTCTGCGGTTCGGTTTCCTTTTGTTTCGGCGCAGAGGTTGCTTGCGAATCGGGTGCTACCGGTGTGCGGAGCCGCATTTTGCCGGTAATTTCCATCTCCAGAATGGGCCGACGGTCTTGGTCTACGACGGAAAGCAAAAAGGAGACGCTTCCGGCATCCCCGGTGGAGAAAACGCGCTTGCGGGAAATGGTGACGGTGCCGAGGAGTATTTCGCCGACCGATACGTTTCGATACCAGCGGGCAAAATCAATGCTCATGCCGGCCACCATCCCGCCGGCATCCGTTTTCGTCTCCACCCATTTTCCCCAGACGGCGGTCGCCACATGCCAAGGGGATAGGCCGGGAAAGAGCGTACCGCCTTCAAACTTTGTGGAAAACGCCAGACGATCCTGTTCGTCAAGGCGTATCGGTGCGATCGGAAATGTCTCGCCGACGGTAAAGTCGTCAAAATAGCGAATTCGCTTTATCGTAGACATAGGGGATCCTTTCTTCCGTAGAGATGTGTTTGTTTCCGCATATCGGCGGCAACATCCGCATATCCGTTCCATCGGGACGGTAAAATTCGATATAATGAAGCTATCAAGGGTAGCCTTTTCGTGCCGGGCTCTTCGACTCCGGCATGCGGAGGCTTGTGACTGCTCTTTTATCTACCCGCGCGGGTGTAGTGCAAACAGGAGGAATTATGCTTCAAACAGAAACGCTTCGGCAGGAAAAAATCCTGATTTTGGATTTTGGCGGACAATATAAACAGCTCATCGGTCGTCGGGTGCGGGAAGAACACGTCTATTGTGAGATTAAGCCTTGTACGACACCGCTTTCCGTTATTCAGGAAGGGCATTATTCCGGCCTGATTTTGACAGGCGGCCCGGATTCGGTCTATGATCCGCAATCGCTTCAGGCGGATGAAGGGATCCTGTCGCTGGGCATTCCCATCCTCGGCATTTGCTACGGTGCGCAGTGGATCGCGCATCATACAGCGGGAAAAGTTGCTAAAGCCGGTGTTGCCGAATACGGTAAAACAGAGACGACCTTCGACCTTTCCTCGCCTCTCTTTCAGGAGATGCCGGAAACTTCCGTCGTGTGGATGAGCCATGGCGATCAGATTCACGCTTTGGGCGAAGGCTTTTCCGCCATTGCGCATTCCGCGAATTGTCCGGTGGCCGCCTTCGGCGATGACCGCCGCCGTCTCTACGGTATGCAATTTCATCCCGAAGTGGAGCATACGGTCTTCGGCAAGCAATTGCTTCACAACTTTCTCTATGCCATCTGCGGCGTGACGGGACAGTGGAAGATGTCCACCTTCGTTTCGCAGACCATTTCGCATTTGCAAGAAACGTTGGCGGGGAAGAAAGCGCTTTGCGCCTTTTCCGGCGGCGTGGATTCATCCGTGGCGGCACTTCTCGTGCACAAAGCCATCGGCAAGGATCTGACCTGCGTTTTCGTGGATCATGGCCTTTTGCGCAAGGATGAGGCGGATACGGTTGAGCGCGTATTTAAGGAAGAATTCGGTCTCAATCTGATTCGCGTGGATGCTTCGGAACGCTTTTTGCGTCTGCTGGACGGAGTCACCGATCCGGAAAAGAAGCGCAAAATCATCGGCGAGCAGTTTATCCGTGTCTTTGAAGAAGAGGCGGAAAAAATCGGCGCGGTGGATGTCCTTGTTCAGGGCACGATCTATCCGGACGTCATTGAGTCCGGAGTGGGCGGCGCCGTCATCAAATCGCACCACAATGTCGGCGGCTTGCCGAAAAATGTTCGTTTTCAGGAGCTCGTAGAACCCTTATGCGATCTCTTCAAGGATGAAGTGCGCGCTGTCGGCACCGAACTTGGCATCGCCGAGGATCTCGTCTGGCGTCAGCCGTTCCCGGGTCCCGGACTTGCTGTGCGTATTCTGGGCAACATCACGCGCGAACGCATTCGCATCGTCCAGGATGCCGATGCCATCTGGCGCGAAGAAATCAAGAACGCCGGCCTCCATCGCACCATCGGCCAATATTTTGCCGTCCTCACCGACATTGCCACCGTTGGCGTCATGGGCGATCATCGCACCTACGATTGCGTCCTCGGTCTGCGTGCCGTCACCACGAACGACTTCATGACCGCCGAGTGGGCCCGCATTCCTTACGACGTCCTTGACCGCGCCTCCAATCGCATCGTGAACGAAGTCGACGGCGTCAGCCGCGTCGTCTATGACATCACCGGCAAGCCCCCGGCGACGATTGAATGGGAATGATAACTGGTGGTTTAGAATATACAAGAGCCAGTGAACTTGGGATTATAAAATACACTCCTGAAATGAAAGGGAAGTACAATGGGGAGAAGGGAAGAGGAAAAGTATTCGGATGAAGGATAATCAAACTCAAAGGAAAGAAATCAATCAACTGGCTCCCACGAGCCGGAATATCTCCTATGATTTATTGCGTATCTGCGCAGCAGGAATGGTGGTCTTGCTCCATGTTTCCGTCTCTTGTTTTTATGAGCTTTCTCCCGGATCTGCTTCCTGGTTCGCCATGAATTGCTATGATAGCATGGTCCGGTCTTCCGACCCCCTCTTCTTCATGTTAAGCGGCGTCTTTCTGTTGAAAAGGACCTTCCCCTAAAGGACTTGTTCCAAAAAAAGATTATCCCTCTTTTCTTGATTTGGGCGTATGGTCGTTTTCATATGCGGTTGATTCAATCGGTTTGGATGCCATCCTGGATACGAACTGGAGGGACTTATCTCTAGCTACAGCGAAAAGCCACTACCACCTATGGTTTCTCCCCAGCCTCATTGGCTTGTATATGCTCCAACCCTTCCTAAGGACCATTGGATCTTACAAGCAGGGAGAACTTTTAAAGTATTTCTTAGGTTTATTTTTCCTTTTCGGTATCATTCGACCGACCCGGGACTCATTTGTTCAAAATCCCTTGATCCTAAGCCTGATAAATAAGATTCCTATGGACCTTATGGGGTATGCTGGCCACATGATCCTCGGTTACTATTTCGCCAATACGAATAGGCTTTCCTATCATCCAATGGCATTATTTGCCCTTTATGCCTTATCAGTTGCAATTTGCACCGTTTCAACCCAGATGGGGACTCTGGCAAAAGGGGGTGTATAAATTCCTCTTCACGACTATTTTTCCCTCACGACTTTTATCGAAGCTATTTCTCTTTTCCTACTTTTCAAGCAGATAAATTGGGAAGGGGCGCAGGGAGTAAAAAAGCTGATCTACCAGCTTTCCTCCTTGACCCTGGGTCTTTACCTATTCCATCCCTTTCTCATTAACAAGCTATCCGCGAAACTTGGCTTTACTACCATAAGTTTTAATAGCTTTCTGGCCATCCCCGCCAAGACTCTCCTCATCATTGCTCTTGCTTTTCTTACCACATATATTATGGGAAAGATCCCTCTGGTCCGTCGTTTTTGGAGGTTCTAGGATGAAATTTATTTGTACCAAGTGTGGCAAGAAGGTGTCAACCACAACTAGGGCCTATCACTGTTAATGCTGAGGACTCTGGCCACTGGACTACCGGCCGCCGAAATTTGACCTTGACCATGACCTGCGGATGGCCTTAGCCTATGAGCTTATTTTATATTGAGCGGAATCCCAGCAAATATTACTTTTCTGATTAGAAAAATGATGCTTTAGATCTAACTATGAATTTCCTGATTATAGGGAATTAATTTTCTAAATCAGATTATGGTTGATATCATTCATAGTTTTTTTATCTCCAGCATCACAGAATCAATAACTTCATTTATAGTTTAATCGAATAAATAACAAGAAGAGAACGATAAAATGGAGGTTGAATAAATAAACTGTCCCCCAAAGAAAGTGATAAAAATCCAATCTTGGGGGACAATATATAACTATTTTCAGATTGTAAACTAGATATTAATTAGCTTAATCTCAAATGTATCATTCAATGATTCACTAGCCCCTAAGCACCCTGCTGGCTTTTAAATTTGTGAACCTGTTCTACAAATTGTTTGGCCATTTCAGTGACCTTAGTATACTCTCCATTTTTTGCAGCACCAGTCAGGCTTCCTCCAACACCAACGGCAAAAGCACCCCCCTTGAGCCATTCAATGACATTATCTACGTTTACACCACCTGTAGGCATGAATTCTGCATGGGGGAGTGGGCCCTTAAAAGCCTTAATAGCATGGATTCCCATGATTTCACCGGGAAAGAGTTTTACCACTTCTGCACCATAGGATAAGCATTCTTTAATACCTGTTACATCTGTTGACCCTGGGAAAACCGGAACACAATATGAGTTACAAATTTTCATTATATCAGGGTCAAAATGAGGAGATACTACAAACTTTGCTCCGGCTAAAATAGCAATGCGGGCGGTTTCAGCATCTAAGCAGGTTCCTGCACCAACAACTACGCTGGAATCACATGGAAACATCCCATTTAGTTTGCCAATAATAATTTGAGCATTAGGCACAGTAAAGGTAATCTCTAAAAAATGGATTCCTCCAGCAACTACTGCTTTTGCAGTTTCAATCACCTGTTCTTCATTATTCCCGCGTATTACGGCGACAAGTTTTTCTTCATATAAGTATTGCATCATTTGAAACTTATTCATTAATATCCTCCAAATCATGTATTAAATTTTCTAACGACATCAGACTCATATTCTTTGTTGCATCGATCGTTGAGGCAGCAGTATGCGTCCCAATCACCACATTATCCAGTGAGAACAAAGGAGATTTGCATGGACCTTCCTCTTCAAAGGCATCCAGACCTGCACCATAAATCCTTTTTTCTTTTAACGCCTGATACAAAGCTTCTTCCTCGATTAATCCTCCGCGTGCAGTATTAATAAGAACCAAATTTTTTTTCGCCAATGACAATGCGTCCTTATTAATTACATGCTTGGTTTCGGGGGTTAATGGAAGGTGTAGGCTCACAAAATCACACTCCTGCATAATTTCTTTAATGCTGGCGCTTCTTACATGGTTAGTTCTCATATAGCCTTGATCTTCAAAAATATCAAAGCCCAAAACCTCCATCTGGAAGCCCTTAGCCCTCTCAATAACTTTTTTCCCAATTGCCCCCATACCGATGACGCCAAGTTTCTTTTTAAAAACATCAAGTGATATCTTTTTAGACCAATCACCAGCTTTCCCAGTATTATTAATTTCTATTAATCGCCGAGCAACGGCTAATAAAAGGGAAAAAGTATAATCAGCAACAGCATCTGAATTCGCACCTCGTGTGACGGATATAGGAATCCCTTTCGATTTAGCAAACGCCACATCAATATTATCTACGCCAACTCCATATTTGGAGATAGCTTTAAGTTGCCTTGACTTTTCTATAATCCTATTATTTAGAGGATCTACTCCAACAATAACTCCATCCATATCTTCCAATTCTTTTATCATTTCATCCTCTGTTAGGATACGACCATATGGATTTAACTTATATTCAATATTTTTCTCTGAAAGAAGAGATTTTAATTCATCCATATTGTATTTTCCAAATGAACGTGGCGTGATTAGTATTTTCATTAAAGCCGTTCCTCCTTATCAGTTTCCCGCAAACATCAATGGTGTTTCTAATATCAATTAATCCCTTTTCTTTGTAGTTGCTGAAATCAATGGGCGTATCCCAGTATTCATACGTATGCAGGAACCCATGTTAGATTTTTAATCACTTAAAGAAATTATATTTTTAGAGCATAATGTTTTCTCCCTTCTAAATAGCTTTCTTTTATTCTGTGGAAGAAGACAGTATTAGAAAGAATACTGTCCAAATAGAGTTTTTGATCACCCCTCTTTCACATGGCTCCTTCTTGAACAGCATCTGTTATGACCAATTATGATGGAAATAACCTTCCTTCCCATCATTACGTTGAAATGTATGTGCTCCGAACAGATCCCGCTGGGCTTGAATAATATTTGCTTCACTATTTTCCGTGCAGAAGGCATCGAAATAGGAAATGGCTGAGCTCATAGCAGGGCAGGCAAATCCTCCATCGATGCAGTGGACAACAATTTTACGTAGGCCAGATACACTATTTTTTAGAATCTTTGAAAAGGATTCTGTTAGCAAAATATTATCTAGCTCATTATTTTTGCTAAATTCATCCATTAAAACGTAAAGCAAGTCTGCCCGTATAATGCAGCCAGCTCGAAAGACGGATGCGATTTCTTTATAATCAAATTTCCAATGATAGATTTGTGCTCCTTTCCGTAGTAGCGAGAAGCCTTGTGCATAGGACATAACCTTAGCTGCAAGTAGAGCAGACTCAAGATCTTTTAATAGACTTTCCTTGTCAGGAACGATAGGTGTTTTTCTTTTTACATAGATCCCAGCGGCTTTTCGTCTTTGCACTTTTATAGAGGACATCATGCGAGCCTGTAGGCCGGCCATCATGACGGAGGTGTTAATACCCAAATCGATAGCTTCTAGATTGGCCCATTTTCCTGTTCCCTTTTGCTCTGCGTGATCAAGAATCTTATCAACCAAGAATCCCTCTCCTTGGTCATCGGGTTCCTTTAATAATTGAGCAGTGATTTCAATAAGGTAACTTTCCAGATGGCCCTTATTAAATTGACGAAATATTTCAGACATTTCCTTATTGTCAATATGTAATAGATGTTTCATAATTGAGACAGCTTCAGCTATTATTTGCATATCACCATATTCAATTCCATTGTGTATCATTTTGACGAAGTGACCGGATCCATTATCAGAAATATATTTACAACAGGGGAGGCCGTCCTCGGCTTTAGCAGAGATCGCCTCTAAAACATCATCTATACGATTATAGGCCTGAAAATTTCCACCCACCATAATAGCTGGACCTTCGAGTGCTCCCTTTTCTCCTCCCGAAACCCCCATTCCTAGGTAGAAAATTCCTTTTTCCTCCAAATAATTACTCCTGCGAATCGTATCCTTAAAGTGTGAATTCCCTCCATCAATGATAAGGTCATTTTCTCTTAATAGAGGTAGAAGCTTATCTAGCATCTCATCCACAGCAGAACCAGACTTGATCATAATTAAAATGTTCTTTGGACTTTCCAGGCTATCAAGAAATTCTTTAAGAGAAAAAACACCATGAAGATTCCCCGTATGATCTTGAGCAATAACATCTCTAGTTTTCTTCTCAGTTCGGTTATAAACAGACACCAAGAAATCATTGTTAGCCATATTTAGAGCAAGCCCCTTGCCCATAACAGACAGCCCAATAATACCTATCCTTGATTTACGCATCTCTTTGCCTCTCTTCCTCCATTTGAATTGGACTCATCTTTTCCTGCTCACACTCAAATTTATAATAAATACAACAAATTATATTTGCTTAAATGAATTGTACGCCTCTAGATATCGTTCATAGCGATTTTGATAGAGACGCTGTCTTTCCCCTTTAGGAAAAACAGTTTTTCTGCTAGTTTCCAAGAAACAATCTTTTTCTTTAAAATGATTGAGGAGCAATTTTAGGGCTCCAATCAAAGATGCCTGATTATTATGGGATAGAAACAATGGTTGACAGAAGATGTCTGCACAAACTTGAATCCATTTATCTGAATTAAGGATACCTCCTGATAGATAAATGCTGTCGGGTTTTCCAACAAGTGCAATAAGCTCAAGATAGGATTGAAATAAGTTGAATAGAATACCCTCTTGAACAGCTTGATATAAATCCTGTATGGTATGCTGTGCTTTAATACCATGAAAGCTTGCCTCCCTTTGATCATTCCACCCCGGGCATCGCTCTCCATTCAAGAATGGGAGGAAAATAGGTGCATCATATGAATTTTGTTCAGCCTCCAGAGCAGAATAATCCATTCCAGCAGCGAAATTCATTCGGAACCAGTCAATACAGTTACAGGCACCTGAGGTTGCAACCCCGGTAAGCCAATTAACAGGGGAACGATAACACCAGGTAGATTGGTTTGGTGATAATACAGGCTGAGCTGTTGAGATCCTTATGGCACCACTAGTTCCCACAGAAAATGTAGCTTGCCCTGGATTCTGAGCATTTTCAGCAACTTGATTAAGCCCACCATCAGAATTTGGAACCATGACTGGGATTCCTGGAGATATATTTAGTAGCCGAGCAGCTCCTGGATCTAGCGGAAAAACAGAGTTAGAAGGAACAATACTTGGTAAGTTAGAAGTAGAAACGCCTAAAAGACGATTTAATTTTTCATCATAATCTTGTGTGTTTATATTATATAATCCAGAACCTGAGACTAAGCATTCCGATACCATATACTTCTTTGTTAATTGATAGAAATTAAAAACATTTTGTCCACCTATATAATAATCTTTGAGGTCATAGCCTAATTGGGATAGGTATAAAAGTTTGAAAAAAGGATAAATTGAATTTATCATGCATCCCGTTTCTAGATAATATGATTTCCAAGCAAGGTCACTTCTTAACTCTCTACAAATGGGAGAGGCAATTGTTGAATTCCATGGAAAAACTGGAGTTACTGGCTTCATCTCTTGGTCGAATAATCCAAGGGAATGCCACGTACCACTGATAGCAATAGCATCAACCCTTCTATCCTGTAATACTTCTCTCGCAGACTGAAGAGTCAATTCATATACGACTTGTGCATTATGCTGGGTGAGATCAGCCCCTGTAAAAGGATAACTAATAGCTTTTATTTGTGGGTCAGATTCTTGTTCGGTATCAAAATAGAGTGCTTTACCTGAAGATGTTGAAGATTCTAATACCAAAAATTTCATATTCACCTCCCAGATTTAGAACATTTATAAACATACACATCATTTGCTTTTTTAGTGAAATGAAAACTTTTTCTACCTTTAAGATAATCATTTAACTAAATTATACGGCGCGAAACTTGTGGAGAATAGCTAATTTACATGGCAGGGCGAGGGGCCTGAAATGGAAACGCTTTTCCCCTTGACAAGAGATCAAGAAGCTAATATACTATCAGCACCGGTATAAAGAGCATACCAGTAAACCGAAACAAATACAATAGAAGAAGGAGAAGGTTATGAAACAAATTAGAAAGATCTTGACAGCGGGGTTAATTTTTTCAATGTTACTGTTAGTAGCTTGCCAAGGTAATGGAGGAAAACCTGGGGAAAAAGAAGTTTCTTCACCCAAAAAAGAAAACGATTCGATAACCTTAAGAGTGGCAAGTGTTGTTTCACAATCAGCCAAGGATGCTGCAGAAATCTTTACTAAAGAAGTGGCAGAAAAAACAGATGGACGAATCCAAGTAAAA
Source organism: Murdochiella vaginalis (assembly GCF_902381775.1). Lineage (NCBI taxonomy): Bacteria > Bacillati > Bacillota > Tissierellia > Tissierellales > Peptoniphilaceae > Murdochiella > Murdochiella vaginalis. The sequence goes on along the minus strand of NZ_LR698969.1, from coordinate 1,581,947 downwards.
TTTTTCCATGACAATCAATTAGGTGATGATAAAGCTGTTGTCGAGAGTACTCAAATGGGGGATATCGATATGGCCATTTCACCGATTACGCCTCTTGCTTCTTTCTTCGATGATTTCTTTTTGTTTGATGCCCCATTTATTTTCAGCGACTATCAGGAAGTTTATGATGTCTTAGATGGTGAAGTTGGGCAAGGAATGATGAGGGATCTAGAACAATTCAAACTAAAAGTCTTAGGTTTTGGTGAAAATGGATTTAGATACCTGACAAATAATAAGCTTCCTGTTAAAAGCCCTGATGATTTAAAGGGACTCAAAATTCGTGTTATGGAAAATGAAATTCAGTTAAAAACATGGGAAGCATTAGGAGCAAACCCTACACCGATGTCTTTTAATGAACTATATACTGCGTTACAGCAAAACACTGTAGATGGCGAGGAAAATTCATTAGGGATAATCGATAGTAGCCAATTTATGACTGTTCAGAAATATCTGACCCTAGATAAGCATACCTATGTTCCCTTTGTATTTTGTATGAATTTAGATAAGTTCAATGAATTAAGCAAAGAAGATCAAGCAGTCCTGCTTGAGGCAGGGAAGACCTGGGTGAAAAATCAAAGAGAGTTTTCACAGAAGTATGACCACAGCATCTTGGAAAAGTATCAGAAGGATGACCAACTTGAGGTGATCGATATTAGTTCAGACGAACAGGCTGTTTGGAAAAAGAAAATCGAGGACGCTGGGATTTATAAATTAATCCGTGAAAAGTTATCGCATCCTGAGTACCTGGATACTATTTTAAAATAGGGAGATGATATGCGTGTACTTAAAACAGGCATAGTTGGCTGCGGGAAGGTTGCGCGGACACATGCCCAGATTTACAAAGAAATTTCCAAATCCAATTTTACAGCAGTATGTGATGTTGATTTTAAACGCGCAGAAGCTTTTGGAAAAGAATTTAATGTTCATGCCTATCCAACCGTAGAAAGTATGGTTGAAGGTGAAAAATTAGACCTGGTCAGCATCTGCACTCCACACCCCTTTCATGCAGAGGGGTGCGAAGCTGCAGCTAACGCAGGAGCTAATGTTATCGTTGAGAAGCCCTTTTCAGTGAGTATAGAACACGCAAGACGGATGGTGAATGCTGGTAAGAAGAATAATGTCTTGGTGAGTACACTTTTTCAGAGACGTTTGTATGAAGCATCTCAACGAGTAAAGCAAGCCATTATCGATGGTAAGATAGGCAAACCCATCTTAGGAAATGTAACAATGCTGGGATGGAGAGATCAAGCATATTATGAATCCGATCCCTGGAGAGGAACATGGAAGGGAGAGGGCGGAGGGGTGCTCCCCACGCAGGCCTGCCACCAGCTAGACCTATTGCTTTGGTTTATGAATTCAGAAATAGATACGGTATATGGAATATGGAGAAACTTCAATCACCCCTATATAGAGGTTGAAGATACAGCAGTAGCTATCATTGAATTTAAGAATGGAGCTCTTGGTACAATTACTGCCAGCAATGCTCAAAACCCTGCACTTTATGGAAAAGTTCGAGTCCATGGGGACAATGGTGCTTCCGTAGGAGTCCAAACCGATGGTGGAGCTATGTTTATTGCTGGTGTCACACCAATAACAGATGCTCCATACAATGATGTTTGGACTATTCCTAATGAAACTGAAAAAGTTGACCTGTGGAAAGCGGAAGATAAGAAAGCCTTTTTCAGTGACAATCCAGAGGTTCACTACCATAAACTCCAAATTGAAAATTATATCGACTCTATCCTTGAAGGTAAGCCACCTCTGGTTCTGGCAGAGGAAGGGTTTCAGACAGTTGCTTTAATGGAAGCAATTTATGAAAGCACCAAGTTAGGAAAGCCCATCCATTTTTCAGAATGGTTAAAAGGAGCTAACCATGAAAAGAATTTTTAAGTGGATAGATGAATACTTAGAAGTAGCTCTTGGTATTGCCATACTTTCAGTAATGACGATAGTTATCTTCATCCAAGTACTTGCAAGATACGTTTTTCAAAACTCCCTATCTTGGTCTGAGGAGCTTGCCCGATATCTTTTTATTTGGGCTATTTATCTTGGAATTAGCTATGGTTGTAAGATGAGCACTCATATCAAACTGGATATTATGACAAAAATACTTCCAAAGAAATATCATAAGATATTTGATATTATCGGAAATATTGTCTTTGCCATCTTTGCCATTTACATAGCATTCACTGGATGGGAGCTGGTCACGAAGCAGGGCTTATTAAACCGCACATCTCCCGCATTGGGTCTCCCCATGCAGGTAGTTTATGCGGCACCTGTCGTTGGGATGGCCTTATCAGCCATTCGCATAATACAAAACTTATTTAACTGCTTTAAAGATGGAAAACTTGAAAAGGAAATGGAGGCTAAGAGATGATCACACTATTGCTCTTTGGAGGCTTGGTTATCTTTTTGCTACTCAATGTTCCAATTGGCATCTCTATTGGCTGTGCCTCCTTCTTAGCAGTGCTTGCATCAGATACTCTTGGACATACTTTTATAGCGGCATCTCTTGTTACGGCATCTGATTCTTTTCCACTAATGGCAATTCCTCTCTTTATAATTGCAGGGGAGCTAATGGGAGCAGGTGGCGTTTCTAAGCGCCTTCTCAATGTTTTTAATGCATTCTTTGGAAGAATAACAGGCGGGTTGGCAATCGTTACGATCGTTGTTTGCATGTTTTTTGCAGCAGTTTCTGGATCTGGTCCTGCCACAGTTGCCGCCGTTGGAACTATGGTAGTTCCCACCATGCTGGAAAAAGGATACTCCAAGCCATTTACTCTAGGATTAATAGCAGCAGCAGGTAGCATTGGGGTTATTATTCCTCCTTCTATTCCAATGGTTGTATATGGTGTTTCCACAAACACATCAATCTCAGGGCTTTTTATGGGAGGATTTGGTCCTGGCCTTCTCATTGGGTTCTCCCTTATTATTTACTGTTATTTTTATGCAAAAAAGAGAGGTTGGAAGGATGATAGAGATCCCATTCCATTTAAGGAAAAACTTGGTATCATCTGGGAAGCAAAATGGGCGCTTATCAATCCAATCATTATCTTGGGAGGGATTTATCGCGGCATCTTCACACCAACAGAAGCGGCGGCGGTTGCTGCTGTTTATGCCTTCCTTTGTGGAGCGCTAATTTACCGGGAATTTACGCCAAAAGAGCTTTTTTTCACTATGACGCGGGCTTTCTCAACAAATGGAACAACCATGGTCATTATCGGATGTGCCACGGCATTTGCAAAGATTTTGACAATAGAACAGGTTCCTGTCATTATCTCCAATGCAATATTAGGTATTTCGGATAACGCGATTATCATTCTCCTAATTATTAATATAATTTTACTTATTGTTGGTTGTGTAATGGATACAACCCCGGCGATTATGGTTCTTGCGCCTATTTTACTTCCTATCGCCCAAGTATATGGAATCAATCCCATTCACTTCGGCCTAATTATGGTTGTTAATTTAGCGATCGGATTCTGTACTCCACCATTAGGCATCAACTTATTTGTTTCAGCAAGAGTAGGTCAAACCACACTAGATAAAGTAGTATCAGGGGTAATAGCTTTTGTTCTAATCATGATCATTGATCTGATGTTAATAACATTTATTCCTGCCATTTCAATGGCAATTCCAAGTGCATTTGGTCAAATGGGGCGTTAGGAGGCATTGAGTCTATGAAAATCGGATTTAATCAGGCAACGTCGCTAAAGTGCTCTACACTAGAGAAGGATTTGAAGCTATGTGACAAGATGGGCTTTGATTTTATTGAGATAAGATTTGATCAGTTAAAAGCCTATATGGAAACCAATTCTCTAGAGACCTTATCAAAGAGCTTTTCTTGTATGCATATAAAACCACATGCGATGAATGCAGTTTACTTAAAGCCCTTCATATATTCTAATCAATGTGATCCGGTCCTACAGGAAGCCTTTGATATGGAATTTCTTAATGCCTGTGACCTGGCACGTCAGGTAGGTTCAAAATGTATTGTTATTGTTCCTCCGTTTGTGGAACCGGCGTATGAAGGAACAAGGGATGAGGCGACGGAAACCTGTGTTAGAGCATTAAAAAAAATGTCAGATGTTGCAGGATCCTTCAAAATCAACCTAGCTTTTGAGCTAGTAGGTTTGAGAAAAAGCATGGTCCGTACCATTAAACATGCGGTAGAAATCGTCGAGAAGGTTGATAGACCTAATGTGGGCTATACATTTGATGCATTTAACATTTACTGTGCCAACAAATCAAATGATTTTTCAGACCTTCAACTCGCTCAGAAGGATAAAATTTTTGTTGTACATGTGAATAATGCTGATGGATATGGCCTGGATTATAAAGATCAAAGTCACCGAAGATTATGCGATAAAGGCGTGGTTGATTTAACGGGATTTCTTTATCAACTAAATCGCTTAGGTTATCAGGGAATGATTTCCATTGAAACCTTCCGCGATGAATATGGCCAGTGGAAACCAGATTTACTAGTTCAAAAGGCATATAACACAACGAAAGATTTAATCAAAGACCAATGAATTATATAATGAGACATTTTTGATTTATAGAATCTCGAAAAAGATTTGTTTAAATCAAGTTCATTATGATCACCTTACGGTCAAAACCTCCAACTGACCGCATGGTTTCCCATCTCCAGTGCAATTAGGCGATTATCCAAAGGACGGTATTTTGGATAATCATCTAATTGCACTGGAGAAATTTTATGTTTATATTGGACAATTTGATCGATGTCTTTATAATATATTTAATGTTTAAAGAAAATGGTTTCTGATTCCCTTAAATACTAAGATACATTGATTAGTATTTTAACGATAAAGGTGGTCTTATGTTTCCCAAAATACTGAAAAAATCCGTTGTTGATCTCATTTTAGAAAGCTTTTTAAAGATGGTGCATGATGGTATCTTCTTGCCTGGAGAGAGATTACCCTCTGAAAGAGATTTAGCAGAAAAATTGAATGTTAGCCGCACATCAATTCGTGAAGCCTTAAAAGCATTATCCTTTGTAGATGTGGTAACTATTTTGCCAGGAAATGGAACTTTTTTAACAGATGATACGGAGTTAATTGAAAAAATTAGAGCTAAATATAGTTCGTCCATCACATCAAAAGGTATAACCTATCGGCAAGCCTATGAAGTTCGACGGATTGTTGAAGCAGAAATGTGCGCCTTATCTGCTCAACGAGCAAATCATGAAGATATTTTTGCTATAAAAATGAATGTTGATGAAATGGAAAAAGCCTTGCAGAAAAACGATATGACTCGCTTTCATAGCATAGATATGGAATTTCATTTGATCATCGGGAAATCAACACATAATCCGCTTTTGGCAGATATTTCTAGCTATTACCTGGATAAATTAACTGAAAATATGCCAACATTAGAGCAGGCAAAGCTGGTACTTGCCCAACATAAAGCTATTTATTTGGCTATTAAATCAAAGGATATTCAAGGTGCCCGAGAATATGCCGAGGAACATCTAAAGCAAGTGCGCAAGGATCTTGATTTAAGCAGCTTACTTATTACTCAAAAAGATGAAAAATAAAAGAGGGATAATATAACAGAACTGTGATTCTGGTCGAAAATTCCAGTGAAAATGAGGGTCATGCAAGGGCTGAAGCATTTATTGGAGAGTGGCTGCATTATGCTTGAGCTTTGTGAATTAAATGTCCCGGAAGACCTGTCTGGTCGAACATTAGAAGTAATGGATCAATCCATTAGAAACTTCAAGCTTGGCAATGTATCCGAACCTGTAGATCTTTCATAAATCAAAACTGCCTCCCTTGGAATAATTACTTTATCTTTCTTCTATTCAGCAGATTTGCTTTAGTAGAAAGGCTTTGTGTACATTTGTAAATGATGTGAGGCCAAAAACAGGAGAGAGAATTTCCTGTATGCCACCCTATTGCTGGCGGGTTAACCCGCCAGCAATAGGGTGCGTTTTTCCATGGGCGTTAACCACCCCAAGGTTTGCATAGGCAACCGATTCGACTTATATAAATAGCGCTTCATTTGCACCAGCAAATCCTCGTAGCTGTAGAAAGACAAACGCGCGTAGAAGCGCTCATTGTCATTGCGGTGACTCCGTTCTACTTTGCCATTATGTCTCGGCGTTCTTGGGCGTATAAGCTGGTGTACAATCCCTTGTTTTTGGCAGTACAGATCGAATGGATGCGTTCGACGTGTCTCACGGAAATGGGTAAATTCAAAGCCATTATCCGTCTGTATGATTTTTGGTTGATAGCCAAAATGCTTGATAGCCATTTTGATAAATTCCACACTGGAGTAGGAAGATTGCTCGCGGAAGGCGTAGATAAATCGCTCCCTACTGGCTTCGTCAATGACCGTGTACGGATAGAACTTGTCGGGCATTCTCCCTACATAGCAGGCTTTGGGAACGTATTTCACATCAAGCTGCCATTTTATGCCCAGCTTTTTCGGTGTATCGTAAGGTTTCGGTACATAGACTTTCTTCTTTGTTGTTTTTTCCTTATAGAAGCTCTGTTTTCGAAGGAAGCGAAAAAGGGAGCAGGGATGACGTTGATAGCCACGTTGAAACTTGAGTTTCGCGTACAGTTCAATGAGGGAGATGGTTGGATTTCGCCGGATGAAATTTTTTATCCAAGTCTTTTCCTGTGGTGTATGGGCATTCGGATGCGGCGTTTTTGGACGATGTGAGCGGTCTCTTAGGGAATCGATTGTTCCGTCAAAACGACGATTCCAGCGCATTAGAGAAGCCTTTGAGATCTTATAGCGGCGAACAACAAATTTCACTGACCATCCCAAGCGATACGTTTTAACGGCATGAAATCTTGTTTCCAAAGTATGTGGCAGATACCGCTGCGTTTTTGCTATACTGGTTGACATAGAGAGAATCCTTTCTTTGTTTGGTGGACACTTTCATTGTACAGGAATTCTCTCTATATTTTTTTCTCTTGGTCTCACATCAATTGTATCTCTACAGTGTAGTATGCCGTAAAATATTTTCAGACTTTGAAAAGGGCTTTAAAAATGTTACTATATCTATAGAAAAACTTCATAAACTTATAGATGAGAGGTAATTACATGAAAGTTAGATATAACGGATTGTGGAAAATTTTAATAGATAAAAATATGAATAAAAAAGAACTAACGGAAGTTTGCGAACTATCTCCTGCAACAGTATCTAAAATGGGTAGGGGAGAGTTTGTAAGTATGGATGTTTTGTATCGTATAGGAACAAAACTTGATGCAGATTTTGGAGAGATGGTTTCGATTGTCAGAGAAGCTAAAGCAGAGTGATAAACTTGAGGTCACAAATTGTGACCTCAAGTTAGATAATAATTAACCGGCAACAAATTGTGACTTGTTTAAGAAATGATAGGATGTATTTATGGTAGAAGATAACAATCTCGTCATAGTTGATAATATAGAAATACAGAATATGATTTATTCTGTTAGAGGAAAGCAGGTGATGCTTGACAGTGATCTTGCACAACTTTATCACGTAGAGACGAAAGTTTTTAATCAAGCAGTAAAAAGAAATATAAATAGATTTCCTGAACATTTTAGGTTTCAATTAACAGAATCAGAATTTAAAAACTTGAGGTCACAAATTGTGACCTCAAGAGAAAACGACAGTACGCACGGTGGTAGACGTTATATGCCATATGTTTTTACTGAACAAGGAATAGCTATGCTTTCAGCGGTGCTTAAAAGCGACATTGCAGTAGATGTTAGTATTAAAATTATGGATGTATTTGTTAAAATGCGTAATTTCTTACTTTCAAATAGAGAAATGTTTGCTCGTCTTGATCGGGTGGAGCTTAAACAATTAGAAACAGATAAAAAATTGGAAGAAGTGTTTAACTACATCGCAACAAACACAGAAGTACAACAAAATATTTTCTTTGATGGTCAAATCTATGATGCTTTTAGCTTTATTGTTGAGCTTATTGGTAAAGCTAAAAAAGAGATAGTTTTGATTGATAACTATGTTGATATTAATACACTTAATATTTTATGCAAGAAAAATAAAGGTGTAGACATCATTATTGCAACTGCAGGTAAAGGAAATTTATCAATAAAAGATATAAATAAATTCAATGCTCAATATCCGAAATTGTCAGTAAAAACTACTACTGATTTTCATGAAAGATTTTTGATTATAGACAAAACTGAAGTCTATCATATTGGAGCATCAATTAAGGATGCAGGAAAAAAGAGTTTTGGAATTACTAAGATAGAAGATAAAGATTTGATTCAAAGTCTTATAAATAAGGTGAGGTAAGAAAATGACAAATTTAAAATTAAGCGTGAAAAGATGCTTGATTGTAGTGTAGTAAGACATATGTGACACTTTCAACAAAAGAAAAGAGGTGCTCTGATACAATGTGTTTAACCAAAACTCGTTGCATCGAAAGGAGCCCCTCTTGCGTAAGATTATAACTTAAGAAATGAGATATCGTCAAAAAGAATGTGAATACGCATTAAAGCACGGCGTGACAAAAGCAGCACGCAGAAATGCATCCGCTTTCCAAGCTATGGATTACGCTACTATCAGATAACAGCAATTGATGAATTCAGTCGAAAGCGTGTTCTAAAAATCGTTGAGGAGAAATCGACCTATGAGACGACAAAATTTTTAGACGATTTAGAAGAAAGCATGGGATTTTCCATTCATACCATTCAGGTGGACAATGGTTGCGAATTTGTGAATGACGAGGATCGAACCAACCGGGAAAGTCGATTTGAACGGGCGGTAAAGAAGAAAGGATGGGCACTGCGAAGGACAAGACCCTATCCTCCTTGGCAAAACGGGAAAGTGGAACGAAGCCATCGAGAGGATAGACACTTCCTTTCTCCCGGTCAAGGGACGCTCCCTCTGGTCGCTCTTCGCCCTTGACAAGTCGAAAGGAAGTGCCTGTGAAAGAACCGCCGGAAAAAAGCTAACTGTGTCAGATGCATCTTAAGTGGAATGTGTAACATATGTCTTGACAGTTAAGAACACTGTGGGACGATTCAGCCATTCAAATATTTTTTCACAAGTATCTCTGTGATAAAATGCCAAGCAAGAATGCTTTATCTTAATAAAGAGAAAGCAATGGAGGAAATTATGATTGAAAAAATTATTGACGACAATGAAAATATATTGTGGCGAGGAAAACCCAATGCCTTTCTTTATATTGTAGGCAACCCAAGCATGTATTTAATTGCATTAATTTGGGGGATTTTTGACTTCTTTTTTATTTCTAATTTTTCTAGAGAATTTAGCTTTATGCATGGATTTTTTATAATTTTCTTTATAATTCATCTTTTTCCTGTTTGGTTTGCAATTTTAATGCCCATTTACAGGCTTTTAAATTACGGAACAATAGAATATGCAATTACAGACAAGAGAGTTTACATCAGTCAGGGCATTTTTGGAAGAGATGTAAATAATTATGAACACAGAGAGCTTACAAATTTAAAAGTAAATATAAATTTTATGGAAAATCTCAAGGAGCTTGGAACAATTATCCTAATTTATAATGGCGAAGGGGGAAATTCATCTTACAACTTTAAGGCTGACGCAAATAAATTTATTTCCATAGAAGATCCCTACGATGTTTATAAACTTCTTAAAAAAGTATCTCTCGATGTTGCAACAGACCAAGCCTTCCCCAATGCCTATAGACCAAAAGAGAATGAAGGCTATAATACAAGCTATAAAAGATAACTTAAAAGGGAACAAAAAGGTCACTGAGAAAATTTTTATGTCAGAATTTTCACTGGTGATTTTTGATTAATTACTGGAATTTATGTAATGTTCTATTTTAATAGAGCCTTCTTTGTGTCATTTTTTAATAAATAAGAATAAATAATAGGTTACAAGAAGACAGTGTCAAATAATTTACAAAACGATACGCTTTAATTAAGAGCGGGTGTATGGTTTCTCTTTTCTTGTACTTTTATAAATTTCCAGACATAATGGAAGCAAAGCATAACACCGTTAAGCCTAAAAGCGTGATTGACAAGGGAGGATTGAATGAAACGAATTCCAGGAGACAAGGTGATTTATGAATTTACTGAAAACTTGATGCCAGTGGAAACGGTTAAAAGTGGAGAGACGGTCATTTTTGAGGCGAACGATTGTTTCTACCAACAACTTAGAAAAGAAGGCGCGACCATCGAGGATCTTAACATGGCTCATTTGAATCCTGCCACCGGCCCTGTGGAAATAGAAGGAGCTGAGGTCGGCGATCTTTTGGCCGTGACCATTGAGAAGATCGATCTCTCTGATTTTGGAACCGCGCTTTGCGAGCCCGGTCATGGCGTACTTGGTTCTTTGAATTTTAATAGAGCGCAAAGAGATATTCCCATCAAAGGTGGATATGCGATTTTTTCGGATGAGATAAAAATCCCTCTCAATCCCATGGTTGGGGTTCTTGGCGTAGCGTCCAAAGCCGGCAACGGATCTTGGCAAAATGCCATTCCTTGGAAACATGGCGGAAACATGGACACCACAGCGATTAAAGAAGGATCGACACTGTATCTTCCTGTTGGCCAAGAGGGGGCGATGTTTGCTCTTGGTGACTGCCACGCATGCATGGGCGATGGAGAGATGTCCTTTGCAGCATTGGAAATCAAAGCGGATGTAACGGTACGTTTTGAACTGATTAAGAACAAAGGCAACAATGTGGAATGGCCTTTCCTCGTTCATGATGGCAAGATTTCTTTCCTTGCATCCGCAGAGACCGGCGATGAAGCATCTTTTAAGGCGGCGAAAGTGGCTATTCAACATATTGCCAAGGCGTTAGATATCTCTTTTGAAGAAGCGTATATGATCGGCTCTATGGCGGTCGATCTCGAAGTTTCTCAACTGGTGAACCCCATGAAGACCTTTCGTGCGACGATTTCAAAAGAGATCTTGAGTTTAGAAAAATTGCTCCACTCTCTATAATTAGAAAATTTGCAAATTGCAACAGCAAAAACCGTAGCTTGCGCTACGGTTTTTTGTAAAATTTTCCGTTTAATAGAAATATTGCTTGCTAATCAATATAATAAATCTACGCAACAGGAAACAGATTCAGTCAAACAAGAGGAGACAAAGGCGATGAAAGTGTGCCAGTCCTGTGGGACAGAGAATGAAAACTCTGCAACGGTTTGTACATCGTGTGGAGCTAATGAATTTCAATACAAATGCGAGAATTGCGGAACCATATTTGGTAAGGGAAAGTATTGCCCACAGTGTGGCGTAAAAGTCGGTGCAAAACCAAAAAAATGTCCGCGATGCGGCACCAACTACTACTCTTCCGCCTGCCCGGATTGCGGCTACACGGCTGTTTTCGATAAAGCTGCCGTGGCTAAGGATGGCACAACGGCAAAATCGACAAAGAAGAAAAAGATTTGGCCGTGGGTTTTAGGATGGCTTCTGTTTTTCCCTGTGCCTCTCACAATTTTAATGGTCAGAAATAAGAAGTTGAACAAGAAGGTCAAAATAGGCGTTATTGTAGCAGCCTGGGGGCTTTATTTTGCTATTGCTGCTTTCGGAAAATCATCTGATCGTGCGGACAATTTCAAAAGTTCGATGATCTCAACAACCGATTCTATGAAACCGTACTCCACCGATTCTATGAAATCGGACTCTAGCCATGTGGTTGTCTCGGAACCCATCAAAGTGGAAGCAGTGAATTTAACGGCTGCAAAAAGCGAACTGGCCATAGGTGAAACATTGCAGATTAATGCATCCATTTCTCCGGCAGATGCCGAAGACCAGAAATTGACTTGGACATCGAGCGATAACCACGTTGCTGCTGTTGATGAAGAGGGCAATGTTACTGCCATGAGCGGTGGAGAATGTACCATTACCGCTACCGCGACCGGCGGAGCTTCTTCAACGGTTGAGGTGAGCGTTGACGGGACAAAAGCGTTGATGCATTTGTACGTTCAACATAGGCAAGAAAATGATGTTCACATTGGCAATGAGTGGAGCAATTATTTTGAGCTCAATGGAGAACCTGCAAAAAACGAAGTGGCTTTGATCGTTGGGGATAGCCTTTCCTTATACGCTCAACTCACGGAAGATGATAAACAACCGGATGTGGGTGAGGCTTCTCTGACCCATGTAGTAACGGAAGAGGATGTCGCAAACGGTTTTGAAGAAAAGCTGGATGTATATGTAACGGAAAATGGTGGTAAAAACAGGGGAAAGACCGCTCATTTTATTGTCACCTATACATTCGAGCCTCTCAAAAAATAGGAAAGGCGCCCTCATGGACCCCTCTACTAAGCCACAACAGAGATGACCTATTCGGAATCACCGGGTGGAATATGTCTTCTACGAGGATCGCTTGACAGCAAAGACGGAAGCAGGAAATTCGGAAGTGCCCTATGACAAGCTGTATCAAGTGATGGAAACAAATACGAATTTTTATCTTTTGGTCGGTGCAAACCAAAGTTTTGCGGTCAAAAAGGCCGACTGTACGAAGGAATTATTGGCGCGGCTTCAAAGACTTCATCAGGCGAGAGGTGCGGAAAGGGATAACTTTCACGCGCATAAGCGGGAAAGCGAGAGAAAAAGAAAAGTTTCGTACACAGCATTAGCGACACTATAGAGATTTTATGGATTATCACTGAGAAAGGAGGCCATTAGATGAGAGACTATATTGAAACTCCGAAGATGAGCGAGATTTTGTGGGAGGAGTTTATGGCTCCGCTGGAGCTATCAGCTTATAGATTGGCACAGGACATTAACGTTCCTGTGTCTCGCATTCAGGACATACTTCACGACAGACGCAAAGTGTCTGCGGATACATCTGTGCGCCTGGGGAAATATTTCGGTGTATCGCCTAGGTACTTTCTAAATCTTCAGGGAGATATTGATGTGCGTAACATTGAGCACACGATGAAGGAAGAACTGGAACAAATCAAAACGACGCATTATGCATAATTTTTAGAAGTATGGCTTTATAAAGCATCTCAGAGACGCTCTAAAAGCGAAAGAAAAACCTGCGCGATACACAAGATAGGAGTGTATTACGCAGGTTTTTGAATAGTGAACGTAGGAGCATGGGTGATGCTCTGCATGAAACAGATGTTTGAAAACTAAAATTTCATGTAGCAAAAGAAGCCCAGCTTTTATCTTTTATGCAGCAACGCGCTTTTTTCTGGTGACCAAAAGATAGCCCATAATTGCAACTCCCATTACGACCCCGATAATATCATAGATCGTTCCACTGACAAACATGAGGATGGCACTGATGGCGATGAGGAGCCGGATTATTGGATGTAACTTCCCTTTAAACCAGCCAATTACGGCAATGGAGGTGAGAATTACACCGAATGTTGCTAGCACTACAATGTAAAGCGTGTCAATCGTCGATGTATCCACAATGAGTAATGCCGGATTAAAAACATAAACGAACGGGATGATAAAGCCGGGCATTCCCAGCATAAATGCTTGCCAACCGGTCTTGCTGGCGCTTGTATCCGCTAAACCGGCAGCGGCATAGGCCGCAACAGCAACCGGTGGCGTGATAAACGACATGATAGCAAAGTAGAATACAAATAGATTAGCAGCAAGCGTTGAAATTCCGGCAGCGACCAGTGTAGGAACGCCGACGGTAGCAGCAATAATATAAGCGGCGGTGCTGGGAAGCCCCATGCCCATGACAATGCAGGCCAGCATGACCAAGAGGAGCATGAGAATAATATTGCCGCCGGAGAGCTGAAATACGATACTTGTAAACTTGATTCCGATGCCGGTCATAGAGACGATACCAATCACAATTCCCGCACAAGCACAGGCGATCGTTACCGAAACGGTGGTTTTAGAGGCTTTGACAAGGGCTTCGAACACTTCGCGGAAGGGAAGACGTCGATTCCTAAACCACTCTTTTCCAAAGCCGATGACAAGCAGCACGCCAATGCTGAACAGAGCGGAATAGTTAGCGGAGAGGTTAAATCCAAGTAAAGCGACAATTAAGGTAATAATAGGTAATCCGTAGTACCAACCTTCTTTGAGGACCTGTTTAATCTGCGGTAAGTTTTCCGGGAGTTCTGCTTCCAGTCCGCGTTTATCCGCTTCCAGATAGACCGATATACCAAGACTTAAATAGTAGAGGATACCGGGTACGATAGCAGCAATGATGATGGTTGAATAGGGAATACCTGTTAAATCGGCCATAACAAAAGCCGCTGCTCCCATAACGGGAGGAAGGATCTGTCCTCCGGTTGAAGCGACCGCTTCTACAGCACCCGCAAATTCAGGCCGGTATCCCACTTTTTTCATTAAAGGAATCGTAAAGGTTCCGGTGGTAACAACATTGGCTACGGCGCTGCCATTGATAGAACCCATCAGTGCGCTGGACACTACGGCTGCTTCGGCCGGGCCTCCTTTCATGCGACCGGTAAGCGCATAAGCGATATCAATAAAGAACTGGCCGGCACCGAATTTATCTAACAGTTCGCCAAATATAATGTATAGCGCAACAAAAGAAACGCAGGCACTAACGCAAGTTCCAAAAATGGATTCGCTTGTCCAAGAAACATAATTTGTAATATAGGGAATCGTGTAGCCTCGGTGAGAGATAATATCCGGCATGTATGGTCCGGCAATAGCATATAGTAGAAAAATAGCGCTAAGAATGGAAAGGGCCCAACCCACTGTTCGCCAAGCCAAATACATGACACAAATAATTAAAAGAACTCCAAAGAGAATCTCTATATCCGAAGCGCCTCGAATGCTTCGCTTTAACATCACATCCAGGTTTGTGCGCAGGAGAAAATAGCATCCGGAGACTATCGATAATAGGGAACAGACGCCGTAGATTGTGGCAGAGAATTTCTTTTCCGCTTTTGTAGAGGCAGAGCATTTCATAAGGAAGAAAATAAGAATCATTACAAAAACGTGAAATACTCGTTGTTGAATAATGCTTATAGAGGTATTCCAGGAAATAAAAATATGAAAGATCGCCGCTGCAAGGCACACGATAGCAAGGATCACGTCCAGTATATTCTTTTTTTTTGAACTTTGTTTTTCGTTCATCGTATTACCTCAGTTCATGTGAAAAAGGGCCGGGGGTATACCCCGGCCCTTCCGGTTGTTTTTTAGCCCTTTAAACCATCCGGTATCGTCACTCCTTTTTCTTCAAAGTAACGAATAACACCGGGATGCAGTGGAATATCGATATTCTTCAGAATGGAGTCCCAGACAGCTTGTTTTTCTACGCTCTTGGCGCTGGATGCCCATTCATCACGATTTTCCCAGATGGCTTTGGTGATTTCATAAACATCGTCATCCGTCAGACCACTGTTGAGAGAGGTGCACATAATGACACTGTTCTGTGGAATGATTACGTCCTTGTCATTGTTAGGATACGTCCCCGCAGGTACGGTGCAACGAGCATAGGCGGGATAGGTTTTATAGAATTCATCGTTGTCAACGGGCAACAGTATTGCATCACAGGAAGTGGTGAGTTCCGTAAGCGCAGCCGAGTTCAGAGGATGCGTGGCGATCATAGCGTCAATTTTATGATCTTTGAGAGCAGCTGCGCCATCGGACTCACCCATAAATTGTGCCTTGATCGTGTTGTAATCCAGGCCGTAGACACCAAGAAGTAATCGACCGGCCATTTCCCCGCCGCTACCTGCGGCGCCCATGCTGACAGTTTTACCCTTCAGATCCGCAATGGATTTGATACCGCTGTCTTTCAACGTGAAGACTTGTAGATAGTTATTGATGGTAGAGAACATCGCCCGAATATCCGTATAGGCGCTACCTTCATAGTCGCTCACGCCGTGGTAGGCATAGGAGCAAATTTCGCTCATAGAGATGCCCATAGCCATTTTGCCTTCATGGAGATTTCGCAAGTTTTCGATGGAGGCTGCGGTGGATTCACCAGTTGCCGAGATGCCGTCTACGTGTTTGGTAATCGTTTCTGCCATCGCCACACCCATGGGATACAAAGCACCGGCAGTACCGGCGGTACCGATTGTGATGCGCAGTTCTCCTGTACGCTTGGACGTAGAGCTATCCGCAGTTGAGACGCTCTCTGCACCGGAGGTGCTATCCGCAGGAGCTGGTGCTTGACCTTTGCCGCAGGCAGCCAAGCTGCAAATGATAGCGACCGCAAGCAAAATTCCGACGATCTTTTTCATGTTTTTCCTCCTTAAAAGTTTCTATCCCTTTTACAACGTGTGAAGCTTTCCAAACTACCTTTACTTTTCAGCCAAACGCAAGATGTTGGCGCCAATACCTTTCATTTCCTCATAGAAGCGCGGGAAAGAAACCCCAACATGCGAGACCGAATCAATAAAGCTATGTCCCTCTGCGCCAAGCGCAGCGCAGGAAGTTGCCATGACGATGCGATGATCCTGATGGCCGTCGATGGTAGCACCATGAAGAGGAGAGTGGTAGATCGTAATGCTGTCTTCTTCTTCATCAATTTTCGCTCCCATTTTGCGTAACTCGCCGGCGATAGTTTTCGTTCGATCCGTTTCTTTCATTCGGCTGGCTGCGACATTATAAAGTTTCATTTTGCCTTGTGCATAGCAGCCGAGAACAGCCAGAGCGGGCACGGCATCTGGAGTATCGCCACAATCAATTTCGATACCGTGCAAAGTATGCCCACCCTCAACAATGATCCCATCCTTGCCTTCGTTAAGAACTTCTACATGGCCGCCCATTTGGTTAATCCAGTCCACAAAATGACGCTCACCCATAAAGTCATGGATGTCCATGCCATGCAACTTAATGCGACATTTTTCCTTCATGATGGCAGCAGCAACCATGGGATAACTGGCGGAACACCAGTCACAGGCAGTACGCTTAGTGAAAGGACGATACTGTTGATTTCCGGGAATGACGAATTTTTTATAATCGTGATTTTCAAGATGAACCCCGGCAGCCTCCATCCAGTCCATAGTTAGATTTGCATAAGGGCGCTCACCAAGGACCCCGTCGTAGACGATAGTCGTGGTATCTTTAAGCGCTGGGCAGCATACCATGAGACCAATGCCCCATTGCACATTTTTACCGTTCAAATGGACCGTGTGCCCACCTTCAATAGGACCTTCTATAATGAGGGGCGCTAACTCATTGTCCCGCGTAGAAATCGCTTTTCCGCCCATTTCACGAATGGCATTCAGGAGTGGGGCAATGGGGCGATAGGCAATTTGATAATCACCGGTGACGACGCTCTTTCCGTGGAGCATAGCAGCAAGTGTCGTTAAAAAATAGTAGCCCGTACCGGAATTTCCGACATCCAATACACTGGAAGGAATATGCAGTCCATTAAGGCCGGGGCTGGTAATTACCCAATCGTTATCATTCGAGGTATCTACCGTAGCACCCAGACGGCGGCAACACTCCGCAATATCATAGCTATCGAGGCTCAACATCGGATTCAAAACGTGACTGGTTCCCTCGGCAAGAGTTCCCAAAATGAGACCGCGAGCAGTCTGACTTTTGGAGCCGGGAATATGCACCTCACCATTTAGACGCGAGGTAGGTTTAATCATGTAATACATTGAATAACCGCTCCTTCTTCGTAATTCGTTCGGCCGAAGGTTATATTCAATATAACAAAGGGGTTGAGTTACGTGAAATAACTATCTATAATAAACTTATAAGAGAAGCTTATAGGAAAGGGGCGTTTTTATGGAGTTATCTCAGCTTCGATATGCGGTGAAGTTAGCGGAGACTGCGAATTACTCCAAGGCCGCAAACCAACTTTATATTACGCAACCAGCACTATCACAACAGATTAGCGCATTAGAAAATGAGATCGGCGTAAAGCTTTTTGAACGAACTACAAGAAAGGTCGACCTCACAGAGGTCGGAAAAGAATTTGTTGAGCGGGCACAGTCTGTATTGCGAGAAATGGACGAATTGGGAAGAATTGTGGAGCTTCGCCGTCGCGAAATACGCAGTAGTCTATCCGTAGGGCTTCTCAGTACATTGTCTCATCTCAATATTCCTGAATATATCATGGGTTTTCGTCAACATTACCCCAATATTCAAATTGAGATTCAGATTGGCTGGAGTTCGGAATTAATTACGAGGGTAAAAACGCAGGAGTTGGATGCGGCGGTTACAAACGTTTATTTTTCTAAAGACAATGAGCCAGATCCACGCCTTAATATCATACCTTATTTTGAAGATACGATTGCTGTAGTAGCCGCTCGTCGTTCCCGTGTTGGTAGTAAGGCATATTTGACTATGGATGACCTCAGTGACATACCGGTTATTGGGCTTGACAACAAGACGAGCATTCGCATGCAGATGAATGACATTTTTTCAAATATGCACCGGTCGCCGAAGATCGTCTGTACTTGTCCGGATATAGATAGCCTATTGGGAATGGTGCGGGCTAACATAGGCATTACATTTTTATCTTCCGGTGTAGCACGATCATATTTGCGGAAAGACCTCGTCAGCATTCCTCTTCGCCCAATATATAAAACACAAACGGCAATGGTCACGTATAAAAGAAACACCTCTTCCTATGCCTTGCGTCTGTTTGAAGACTATTTTAATGGCATAGTTCATTAACAGACCCTACTATCTTGAAAATAAAATTTTTCGTTTCCAAAGCGGATATTTATATAGGGTAAATTTTACGTGATACATTTGTATATCTACTTTTCCCGCGCAAAGCGCTCCAACACCTCAGATAGAGAGACCTCTTCCAGCGAATCCAGCTTCCACCAGGCATCGTCAAAGGCATGGCCGATCGTCACGCTGCAGGGTACTGCCAAGGCGCGCAGGCCGGCAGCAGCGGCGGCACGAACGCCGTTCATGGAATCTTCGATGACCAGTGCTTCCTTCGGCGTGATCTCTGCTCGTTGCAGGGCTTGCAGATACAGATCCGGGTCGGGCTTTAAGGCGGTGGCATCGTCCGCGGTGAGAATGAAGGCGAAGTAGTCCCGAAGGCCTAAAAAATCCAGGCGCGAATGAATGGTTTGGGCTCGATTCGAGGAGACAATGGCACAGCGAATGCCGAGGGACGCGGCGTCCTCTAACCAGCGTGCCACGCCGGGCATGAGCGGAAGATGGCTGAGCGCCCTCTCTTCCAAGGTATGGCAAAAGCGCGTAAAGCCCATTTCATCCAGATCGATCTGATATTCCCGCTGAAAATAGTTGACCAATTCCACATGCCATGCGCCCGCCGCAATGGCATATTCTTCCAGTGTCAGGGCATGACCGGTGTGCTCGAGGATCCATTCGCGCATAAGGCGATAGACTTCTTTTTCCGTGTCGGTAATGACACCGTCAAAGTCGATGAATAAATATTTTAGCATAGCAGATCCTTTCTATGCCTGAATCACGAAGCGCTCGCCGGCGTGCGAAATCGTTTGAATGACGGAGCTCGTTTCGCCGGCATAGCGGGCATGAAATTCTTCGGTGATTTCAGGATGATCGCGAAAATGCATGGGGAAGAAGATTTGCGGATGCAGATGCTTGAGAAAATACGCTCCGCCGAGCATGGCGTTTTCTTCCAACCGCGGATCCACCACGCCGAAGCCGACGTCGATGGGGTGGACGCTCACTTCCCGAAGAATGCGCAGATAATCCCGTACTTCCCGTTTTTGTTCCGCTTCCGAAAAAGAAGGCCATTTCCATGCGTTTAAATCGCCGGCATGGAAAAAATTGACATCGTGTAGCGTAAATAATACAGAAAACCCTTGATCCGTAGAAGGGAAGGTTTTAAAGGAAAGTCCACCGAAGGTAAATTCGCTATCCGCATCGGCACGGTAGGTACGCCGGGGATCATAGGCAATTTTGCGTGCACGCGTTTGTGCGGGACTGTCGCTGAGCTGCAGAATTTTTCCTTGCTCCTCGACGTGCTCTACATCTTCCGAAAGCACATAGAGCGCCTGTTCACTGCCGGGCAGAGAGAAAATGGCCGGATTGTAGTGATCCGCATGGGCATGGGTAACAATAAACAGGATCTTTTTATCGGTGGGCAACACCAAATCACCCTTCCAATAATCGATGACGAGGAAGGTGTCCTGATACGAAATGGTAAAGCCGCTGTTATATAAATACTGTACGGTAAGCGTGTGGGGCATGAAGAGCTCCTTTCGTGGCAATTTCCCTTCGATTATACCCCACACGGATGAAAAAGACAGAAAGAACCGGCCGAACAAGACACCGGGGATCTAAAAATGCGAAGAGCAGGGAACATCGCAGCAACCGGGAAAGGCGGAGATATGGAAAAACGGCTGACAGAAAAAGAAAAAATACGGTGCATAACCGACGTGATTCGAGGCGGATATACGGCGCGCAAACATTGGCAAGTCGGACCGGAGATGGAACATTTTGTGTTTGACCGGCAAAGCGGAAAGCGCGTGATGTATCCGGGAGAACTCGGCGTAGAAGGCATTTTACAAGCCTTTATGCACCATCATCCGGATTGGCTTGCGACCTTTGAAGAAGGGCATCTTCTCGCCTTGGAAAAATGCGGCAGCAGCATTACCTTGGAACCCGGTGCGCAGCTGGAGTTTTCCCTGGCACCGTCCGAATCGGTTTTGATTTTGCAACGCCGCTACCAGGAAATGCTGGATGCGATGTATGAAATTTTGGATCCGCTGGGTTATATGCTGGTTGCCATTGGTCTGGATCCCTTTAATGCGGTGGACGATATTCCGCTTCTGCCCAAGTCCCGTTATCACATGATGGATGCCTATTTACGCAATACGGGGGATTTGGCGCGCACCATGATGCGAAAAAGCGCCGCGCTTCAGGTTTCTCTCGATATCGAAAGCGATGCGGACTTTTGCAGGAAGTACCGTGTCTTAACAGCCCTTTCTCCGATTCTGTATACACTTTTTGATTCTGCCGCAGAGAACGAGGGAAGACGGATTACGTCGTATAACGCGCGCCAGGAAATTTGGAGGCGTACGGATCCGGCACGTACCGGCTTTGTCCCGGATGTATTCTCACCGGATTTCGGAGTCGAAAGCTATGCGGATTGGGTGCTTTCCGCACCCCTGATTTTCCTGCCGAAAGACGGGAAGGTTGTCTCCACCGGGAATCGTCCGTTACGCGACCTTCTGGATGAGGCGAGGGATGAAGAGGAACTCGACCGTTTTGTGCGTCACGGCATGTCCATCGTATTTCCGGACGTCCGCGCCAAGCAGGTTTTGGAGATTCGCATGATGGATGCGGTATCCGGACCGTATACATTTGGCGCCATGGCGCTCCTCAAAGGACTGCTTTATAATGCGGACACGCTGGATCGCTTGGAAGAGCGCTTCACGCCGATGCAGGCGGACTGGGTGGAACGAGGAAAAAATGCCGGCCGGGATAACGGCATCCAAGCGTATTATCACGGGGATTATTTTGCGCATTGGGGAACGACACTTTGCGCCATGGCACGGGAAGGGTTGAGTGAACCGGAGGCAGCGCTGCTGGCACCGTTGGAGAAAATGTGGGACAACCTCGATACACCGCGCTTAGAAATCGAACGTGCGGTGGAGCAGGAAGGATGGCTTGCAGCATTGAGAAAGCAGGAAGTGCGTCATGTTTTATCCTGAATTTACCAAAGACTATATTCGCCGGGTCATGACGCATCCCGATCGCTATGCCGAGGATGCGCAGTCCTTGATTGGCGAGAGTATTGAAAAAAGACGACTCTACCACGGCATGGAAGTACCCATGACGTATCAGGGCATGTTTTTAACGCCACAAGAAGTGGAAATCTTTCAGGAGATGATCCATACGATGGTCTCCATCGGTCGGAAGGTTACGGCGGAATATGTCAAAAATCCGGCGTATCGCAAGGGATTTCACTTCGATCCTGCGATGGAAGAACTGATTTTATTGGATCCGGGCTATGACATGCCCGTTCCGGTCGGTCGCTACGATATTTTTTATCGCGGCGGGGGAGACTACCGTTTTTGTGAGTTGAACACGGACGGCGCTTCCGCGATGAATGAAGATCGTGTTTTGGGCGATCTGCTCTTGCAAAGTCGGATTATGCAGGACATGCAAAAGGATTGGTCTCTTTCCCGTTTTTCCCTTTTTGATTCCTTGGTGTCGGTCTTTTTGGATCGCTATCGAAAAATTCGCGGACGCGAGGCGAAAAGTGTCGCCATCGTCGATGTCTTGGACAAAGGGACGCGAATGGAGTTCGATGTGTATCGCGACCGTTTTGCTGCCGCCGGGGTGCGCGCCGTGGTGGCCGACGTGCGCGACTTACGCTTTGCAGACGGTAAATTATGGGCAAAGGATGAAAAGGGAGAGCCGCTCGCGATTGATCTGGTGTATCGCCGGTTGGTGACCTCCGATTTTCTCGCCGTGCGCAAAGAGGCGAAGGCCTTTGAAGAAGCGTATCGTGCCGGTGCCTTTCTCTCTTTCGGATCCTTCCGTTCGCAAGTGATGCACGCCAAAACCACCTTTGCCATGTTGCATAAAGAGGAGACCCTGGCGTTGTTAACGCCGGAAGAAAGAGAATTCATTGCCCGGCGCATTCCTATGACGTGGGAAATCACCACGCCGGAAGAAAAAGCCGAGGTGATCGAAAAGAAAGATGCCTATATTCTCAAGCCCTATAACTCGTACGGTTCACAGGGCGTTGTCATCGGTCGGGATCATACACAGAACGAATGGGAAACGTTAGTGAATGCACTGCCGTATGCGCAATATATCGCACAGGAGTTTGTGGACAATGACCCGACTCCCTTCCTTTGCTTGCAAAACGATCCCAACGCGGCAAATGGGGACGGCGAAGAAGTGCTCCCCATTGTTAGATCTCTCGACGACCCCAAAGCTGTTTCCTTTGCCCAAGCCTTGAAGGATGCCGAAACGCCGGAAACCGCCGGAGCGTTTGTGGTGAAGCCTTTTGGCCATGTGCTCGGCTGTTTCCTCTTTGATGAGCAATTTGCGGGCTGCTATGTGCGCATCGGGCAACATAATATGATTTCGGGCTTACGAGATTATTTTACCGCGCCCACTTTTGTCGTCACGCGCCGGGACCGGATCCGCTAAGGCTTCACGAACCAGCTTGTTGCGCCATAAAACGGTCCAGAGCGGCAACCCGATGATCGCCGTGATGATGAATTGCGAGAGCATAATTTGTGCGGTTACAAGGGGAAACAGATCCCCTGTGATTTCCCCTAAAAACCAGGCCTCACCGCTATAGAGAAAGGAAAAAGCCGCAGGAAAGAGCGAGGCAATCCATTTAGAGGAAACTTTCGCCATCAAGAGCGTCGAAAGCAACGTACCCAGAGTGCCGACAATCATGTCGATTGCGCCGAACGGGCTCCAGATATTTGCCACCAGACAACCAAGCGTTAAGCCGATGACGTTTTTGGGATCGAAAAAGGCAAGCCACGTCATGACTTCCGCGTAGCGGAATTGGACCGGTCCGTAACTGAAGCCGAAGCCGGAAAGCGTGAAAATCACATAGACGGCGGCAATGATGCCTTGACGGGCCATGGTTCTGGCCGATAGCAAAGAAGAATAGGACTGTGTTTTGTTCATGTGAACCTCCTTAAAAGTATGGAGTGTTCATGGCAACAAAAAAGGCGTCAAAACGACACCATCTTGATTTTTAGAGTGGGTGCCAAGAAACACTGTAGCTTGTATTGTAACGTTCTTCCATCGATCCTTCAAGAAAAAAACAATCCGCTATAACGCAATTCGGATGACGTTGTAGCGGATTGTTCTTTCATTAAAGTGGACGTCGACAAGTTATAACGAGATGGACTCGCTCCATCCGGCCTTATTCCAGCACGCCGAAGGAAAATCCCTGCTCCTGCAATGCTTTTACAATGGATGGAACGGAATTGCGCGTAAGTGTTTTGGCCCCCGTATCGTGCATCAAAATCGTGATGACGCTCGGTTTGCCATAGGCTTCCCACGTTTCCAGAATGCGCTTGACCTGTCCTTCTGTGGATTCCGGCGAAGTGGATCCCTCGGCATCGCCGTTCAGGCAATTCCAATCAATCCATTGCACACCTTCTTTTTTCAGCAGGGCATCCGCTTCCTTTAGTCCCTTCCAAGACATATGGCCGCCCGGATAGCGCCAAACCTTGGGATCGACTTCTTTTCCCAGCAACTTTTGCAGCGCTTCCTTTGTTTTGTGATACTGCGCTAGGATTTCGGTCGAATCTCCAACGCGTCCGGGATACAATTTGCTGTATTCATGGTCGAAGGAATGAAATGCCAGAGCATGTCCTTCCGCCATTGTCCGTTCCAAAAGGAGCTTATTTTTTTCCGTAAACGATTGACCGACCATAAAAAATGTCGCCGGCACGCCGAGTTTCTTGAGGGTATCCAAAAGAAGTGGCGTAGAGTTCGGATCGACGCCATCATCAAAGGTGAGGAAGGCCAGCTTTTCCGAAAAAATGGTTTTGCCGTCAAACATCGCGTCATTCACATCGGCGGTCTTGTAGGCATATACTGCAGCAGCCGTGTTGTGGTTGGACCCGGTGCCGCCGGCATTTTGTTTGACCTCAGTCGTATTCGCGTTGGGCTGCGCCGTACCGGCAAACACAGAGGGCGTTTCGGAGGAGGATTCGGCAAGACTGCTTCCTTCCTTTGATGCTGTGGCGGATGCCGATGGGGTATTGGTTGCGACAGCCGCACCGGAGGATTGAGGAGTTTCCGTGCTCGATGCAGGTTGTGCAGATTGGAAGCGATTCCACAGAGCAGTAAGCAAGCCAAAGGCGGTCACTAAAAGCACCAATAGGAAAACCGCTTTCAGAACCATGCGACGTTCTTGTCGCCGATGGCGACGAATTCGACGTTGTTGCAAATCCGGTTTGGAATGGCTGTGGTGTCTATGTGTGTGCGTGTCGAAACTCGCTTTTCTCTCTTCCCTCAACGTCTCTCGGACTATCTTTGCTTCGGTTGCTCTATTTTCGGTCCACGTCTCTTCGCCGGACAATATTTCGGTCGCATCTTCTACAGATGGCGCTTCTTGCGGCGTCTTTTCTTCGGCCGTGCTTTCGGCAGATGGATCTTCTTGAGAAGTCTCCTCTTCGGCCGTCATTTCTTCGTTTGTAACATCTTCGTGCAACGTTTCTCGTATCGGTTTTTCTTCATTCGGTTCATTCGAGGCGGATTCGCTGGACGTTTGCACGTTGTTATTCTCGTCTAACATAATGACCTCCTTTATTTGCTCGTATGATATCACACGGAGTGAACATCGAACAAGAAAAACGGGTGAAGACATGTCGGACGTATGGCTGCATACAGGCGCCGTTCGTAGCGTTCTTTTGTTAAAATGGAACCGGGAGGGCGGAAGCAATGGAGAGCATGAATGAAAAACAGAAAAAAGCGATCCGCACAACCGAAGGGCATGTGCTGATTATTGCCGGCCCCGGAACGGGAAAGACCCGGACACTGGTGCGGCGAACGGCGTATTTAATAGAGGAAAAAGACGTCGCACCGGAAAACATCACCGTAACGACGTTTACGCGCAAAGCCACACAGGAAGTGATCGTGCGCCTGTCACGGTTGTTGTCTTCCAGCGGGCGTGCGCAGGATGCGGGAAAAGTGCACGTCGGGAATTTTCATCATTTGGCGGGAGCCATCGTGGAAAGAGCGGCGGAGCGGGCAGGCTTTGCTCCCGGCGTGAGGCTGTTAAACGACATGGCAAAACAGGCTCTTGTTGCCTCGCATCTCTCCTTGCTGTGCGACATTCCCGATATTGCCATGCTCGGTATTCCATTGTCCGCCGAAGAGCCTTGGGCCGTCAGCGCCTGGTGCCGCTTGTTTGATCAGCTTCGTGAAGGCTTTGTGGATTTTCGTCCTCGGAATGCGGCCACGACGGCTGCAAAAGAGGCACTTCGCCGGTATCGACAGCTGTTGATGCAACATAACGTGACGGATTTTAGCGAAATGCTTTTCAGCGCATACCTCATTTTGAAACGATGCCCGGACGTATTGGCGGCGGAGCAAGAGAAATGCCGCTATTTGATGGTGGATGAATACCAGGACACCAATCCCATCCAGGAGCAGCTATTACGCCTGTTGCAACAAAAAAGCGGAAATCTCTGCGTTGTGGGGGATGGGGACCAAAGCCTCTATCGTTTCCGCGGGGCGAGCGTGCACAACTTATTGTCTTTCGCGGAGCGATATGAAAACACGACCGTCATTCGCCTGGATGAAAATTATCGCAGTGACGGCACGATTCTGGACACTGCAGAAAATGCGTTTCGCCGGGATATTGCCAAGATGGCTTCCGCCGCGCCCGGCGGTCTTTTGCGGGAAGAAAAGAATCTGCTTCCGGCGGATCGGACGCGTCGGCATGCGGCGGCTGTGCAGCAGCTTTTTTGCGCCGACGAATCCGTATGGGCCGAACGGGTGGCCGACTCCGTGTTGACGCTGCATGCGCAGGGCTTGCCGTATCAAGACATGGCGATTCTTTCTTTTTCGGTGCGTTCTGCAGCCATGATGACCTTGGCCAGGACGCTGCGTCAACGTGGGATTCCGCTCAATATGCCGCGAGGCGGGACGCTGATGGCGGACCGTGATGTTCGCCGTTTTGTGGGGACCCTTACGATTATCTTTCGCCCGTTTTTAAAGCGCGCGATCGAGGAAGGATTGCTTTCCCGTTCCGTTTTGGATCCGTTCGTCACGTATGCCTTGACCCTTCCCAAGCGCGATTTTGCCGCGCAGGAAGAGTTTGCACGCGATGTTGCCGGCCGTCTTGCGCAAGGCGAGACCATGGTGTTTCTGGACCTGTGTTATGAACTTTTAGGGCATTCGCCGTTTAGCGCCCTCATCCGAAAAGCTCTGTCCGGCGAAGAGTCTGCGGAGGCGCATCTTAGCGCAATACGCAACGTTTTGACGGACCTGTTGGAGATGCTTGCGGTGGACCCCCAGGCGCAGAGCGTTTTAACGCGTGACAATATCGTTTCGCAAAGCGCGATCCTATTCGGTCAATGGCTGTCTCTTCTGGAGCGCACTAAACAGGCTGCTGTGCGGGAAGAGCAGGAGGCGGATTTGCCGGGAGCCCTCCCGATGTTTACGATACACCAGGCGAAGGGCTTGGAATATTCGGCGGTGTTTTTAGTGGAATCCCCGCCGCGACGTGCGTTTTCCTCGCGCAGCGGGATATCCTGTCTGACGCGTTCTCCTGCGCTGGGAACACCACTCTCTGCGGGCGTCGCCGAGGGGATGGACCATGCGCGCTTGATGTACACGGCGCGCACAAGGGCAAAATCCCTATTGGTGGAAACCGGGGTGCGCCACGGAAAAGATGATCCTGCCCTCAGCGCCTCCACCGTGCAAGCCTGTGTATTTTTTCCCGCAGAGCCCGTACCGGTCAGTCATCGCTATACGTTTACCGGGGACATTGCCGCCTATCGCCGTTGCCCTCGACAATATTATTTTCTGCAAAAATTGCGCATGCCGAGGAAGCCGAGCCGTGCGGCAGATTTCGGCACACTCGTGCATGCGTGTTTAGAACGCTACTATCGATTTTTGCATGCTGAGGGGGAAAAACCGTCGGATGAATGGGTCCTCTCCATGGTACAATTAGTCCGTGATGGCATGGTTCGTTCCGGCGCGGCATTGTGCGCCGACGACCTTGCGCGTGCCGAGGAGCAGGTTATTGCGCTTCATCGGGCGCAGCCGTTTTCGCCGACACAGATTACGGCTACCGAACGCGAAGTCTATGCCGTTTTGGATGAGCACCTGCTGGAGGGGAAAATTGATCTCCTTTTAGAAGATGGAAACAGCATCGTGGATTTCAAGACGGCGCGCCCTGCGCCGGAACAGCAGGCGGTCTATCGCGATCAGTTGCGCTTTTATCGCTGTCTGCTCTCACCGACAGTAGACAATGCGGCAAACCAAGACCCTGCGGACGAGATATCACGGCAGATGCTCTATTATACAGACGTAGAGGATACGGAGCATCCCAGCGAAGAATTCTTTTTTCCTCAAGAAGAACGAGAGCCGTTCTTGCAGGGAATTCGACAAACGGTCGCCGCCATTGAACAGGGCGCTTTTTCGGCCCCAACCCCGAATTTAACGCATTGCAGAATTTGCCCGATGCGTGCATGTTGCCCACGAGAGGAGGAATCGCATGAGTGAAAAGAAACACGTGATGACCATAGCGGAAATGCTGGAGGGCATCCAAGCGGACGACGCGCCCGTTTTGCCGTCCGACGACATCACGGAGGAACAACCGACACAAGAACAAGGCGATGCGATGGCGGAGGAAACGCCGGAAGAGCCCAGCGAAACGGCTGCGGAAGAAGGGGAAGCGGCCCCGCTTGAAGCACCGAGCGAAGAAGAATCGCAGCAAACCTTCCGTACACGTCCATGGATCATGCCGGAACCGCCGGAACCGTCGGAACTGTCGGAATCGGAAGAAATGCCCACCACGTATGAACAAGAGGAGGAAGTCCTTATTTCTGTTCCGGAGTCGGCTATCGAGGAAACGACAGAAGTCTCTGTGGAAACCGATGCGGAGCCGGCAACAGAAGAAGATCGTCCGGTGGTGTTGATTTCTCATTTATATAAAAAGATTGCGAAAAAGACGGTTCTTAACGATATCAATCTCGCCCTGTTTAACGGCCATGTGCTGGGATTGTTGGGCCCGAACGGATCCGGGAAAACGACGCTGTTGCGTATTTTGGCCGGCTTAGCGCATCCCAATGCGGGCCGGGTCGAAATAGACGGCATCACGCCGGGAACCGAGACGAAGAGCATGGTGTCCTATCTTCCGGATACGCTTTTCTTAGGGCAGGAAATGACCGTAGAAGCGGCACGAAAATACTACGAGACATTTTTTATGGATTTTGATCGGGATCGCTTTGAAGAACTTTCGGAACGCTTCCAGTTGCCGAAAGGCACGAAGGTCGGGAAAATGTCCAAAGGTTATCGGGATCGTCTCGCTGTGGCGCTGGTCATGAGCCGCCGCGCACGCCTCTATCTTCTGGATGAGCCGCTTGGCGGAGTGGATCCCGTTGTTCGTGATGAAATTCTCGACATTTTAGTGGAAGCGCTTGGGGATGAAGCAACAATGCTGATCACCACGCATCAGGTGCGTGATCTGGAACGTATATTTGATGAAGTTTGTTTCCTGCGCGAAGGAACGATAGCTCGCTACGGCGTTGCCGAAGAGATTCGCCAAGAAGAGCAGGCGGATTTAGATCATGTCTATCGCTCGATTTTCGGATAGGAGGAAAAGATGAAGTATTATTACTCTCTTTTGCGCCGCCGCACGGGGCCGGCTCGCTGGGGGCTGATTCTCGGAGCCGTCGTCCTGATTCTGCTCGCCTCCATCCTTCTTCCGCTCTTGCAGAAGAACGAAATGCCGGAAATGAATGATATCACCGATGCGGTTCCCGTCTTCTTAGCCCGGTTTGTTCTCTTCGCAGCCTTTTTTCTGGAGCTTTTTCGCTCCGTATTGCTGGTTTTTGATGACCGCTTCGGCCATTTGCTTCCGGAACAGGAACGAAAACCGCTTCTGGCTGTGCTGGTAAGTCTGCTGGTGAGTGCGGCTTTATATGGCCTTTGTGCCTTGCTATGCACCTTTCTGGACTCCTTTTTACGTACGGGGCAATTGCCTAACAAAGCGATGCTGTGGGAGAATTTTCATTATCCGTTGGCGTCCTTCGTTCCGGCGGTGGTGGTACAGTTATTCTTTACCATTACATTGGTCATGTTTTTACAACTTTTCTTCCGCCGTCTGGGGCAGATCACGACGCTGGGTAAGCGCCTTCCGCGTTCCGCTGCGAATCTGATCACCTTTCTTTTGACGATGGGCATATGGACGCTGTTGTATTCTTTTGCCATGCGCCTTCTCTTTCGCTGGCCCTTGGTGTTGGACGTGCTGAACGGTGTTGTCAGCCGATCCTTGGTTTTGGCGGGAAATCCTACCTTTGACGGCAATTTACTGTTATGGCCGCTGACCATGACGGAAGCGGGACAGACCGTGCTGTCTGTGCCTGTTTTGGTGGGGATGATTCTTCTCAGTATGTTACAGTGGATTCTTTCGGTTATCTTAGTGGAAGATCGCCTGGACTGGGAGGTGTAACATGATCAAACGATTTCGATATGAATTTATGCGTAGCCTGCCGTTCTTTTTGACGCTCGTTCTTGGCGGGGCCATTTATTGGCTGACGGTACGGCACATGATTATGCATCCGGAACTTCTCTACACGGTGCCCCTTCTTTTACCGATTTTCATCGCGTTGGCTTTTGTCGCCGCTTCGGTGATTTACGTCATTGTGAACGTCAGTCAAGAACTTTCCCGGCCATCCGGTTTGCTGACGTTCCTCACTCCGCTTGCTCCATGGAAACTAATGGTCGCGAAATGGCTTAATTTCATGGTTTCCTTCGGACTGTCGTTTCTCATGATGCGCTTTCTTCTTATTCTCTTCCCGTTGGAAGAGGAAGGCTTTCCGTTTGGCTTCCAGCCGTTTACAGCGTTAGCGGAGAACTATCATCCCGTGAATGTGCCTTTTGTGTTTCTCACCGGGATGACTGCCGTGCGCTGTTTGCTCTTCGTCTTGCACTGGACCTTCGTCCTTGCTCTTGTTTTTTGGGCGTTGGGCTGGACAGAAGTGCTCTATTCGCGCGGCGTTCTTCGCCGGGGAAAGTTTGCGCTTCGCGTCGTATCTTTCCTCGTTGCCTTTTTTGCTTTTGACCAGTTGGGCTCGCTGGTTACGAGGTTCTCCACTTGGTACGTGGACGTGAACACGTTCCAGCTGTTTCATCCAAAGACAGTGGCGCGGCTGGATGCTTTTTTAGAGCCGGTGAGTACTTTTCTCATGGAAGCGGGCGCAGGAGAGCCGCTTTATCACACGGGCACACCGATCCTGCTGATCGTATTTTTCCTTGTGGCGATCGTCTTCTTGCTTTGGAGAGCGCAAGCCTACTGGAAAAAGATTGACCGCTAGCGTCGAATGGGCAGAGCGAAAGTTTACGCGAGCGAGAGCACCAGCTCGACCGGGCAATGATCGGATCCCATGACGTCGTCGTGAATGGCGGCTGATACCAGTTGCTTTTCGAGCGCTTGCGAAACCAAAAAGTAGTCGATGCGCCAACCGATGTTGCGCTCACGGGATTTGGCAAAATTGGACCACCAGGTATAAGCTTCGGTGCGGTCCGGATAAAAATAACGGAAGGTATCAATAAATCCGTGATCCAGCAGTTGATTAAATTTGGCGCGCTCCTCATCGGTAAATCCCGCACTTTTTCGGTTCGTCGCCGGGTTTGCTAAATCGATGTCCTGATGCGCCACATTTAAATCGCCGCAAACCACCACGGAATGCTTCTCTTCCAGCTTTTTCAGATAGGCCAGGAAGGCGTCCTCCCAGACCTGGCGGTAATCCAGCCGCTCCAGGGCACGCTTGGAATTCGGCGTGTAGACCGTAACTAAATAAAACGATGGAAACTCCATCGTAATGACACGTCCCTCGTCGTCATGTTCGGCCATACCGATGCCGTACTGAACGTCGAGGGGCTTTTTTTTCGTGAATATTGCCGTGCCGGAATAGCCTTTGCGTTCTGCATAATTATAATATTGTTCATAGTCGGGAAGATCCAATGTCAATTGTCCTTCCGACAGCTTGATTTCCTGCATACAGAGAATATCGGGATTCAGCTCTTCGAGCTTATCCAAAAAGCCCTTGCGCACCTGGGCGCGCAGGCCGTTTACGTTCCAAGACATGAGTTTCAGCATGAGGTTTCCTTTCTGTTTCACTTGCCCTTCATGATAACCCATTTCCGGGCAAGAGGACACCGGGTATAATGAAACCATATAAAATCGGATTGCGTACAAACCCTGATGACCCTTGGAGGCTTCTATGAATGACTTTCGCTTGCTGCGCTCGGAGAGCATTGCCGAGGAACAGACGACGTATAAAGAGTTTTCGCACGAAAAAACCGGTGCGCAGGTGTACTGGCTACAAAATGACGATTCCAACAAAATGTTTGCGATCGCGTTTCCCACCTTGCCCATCGGCTCGACGGGCAACATGCACATTTTGGAACACGCCGTTCTCAACGGCTCCCGTAAATTTCGAACGAAGGAACCGTTTTGGGATCTATTGAAATCCAGTCTGCAGACCTTTTTGAATGCCATGACCTTTCCGGATCGCACGGTGTATCCGGTCGCCAGCCGTAATGATACGGACTTCATGCATTTAACGGAGATGTATCTGGATGCCGTGTTCTATCCACAAGCCGTGCAGGATCCGCTCATTTTTCAACAGGAGGGGTGGCATAAGGAAATTTTTTCGCCCGAAGAGCCCATTACGTATAAAGGCGTCGTATATAACGAAATGCGCGGCGCCATGTCGGCGCCGGAACAGCAAGTGGTGCAGCAGATTCAACAGGCGTTGTTGCCGGACACGCCGTATGCCAATAATGCGGGTGGCGATCCGTATGTGATTCCGACGCTGCGTTATGAGGATTTTTGCGCCTACCATAAAGAGTATTATCATCCTTCGAATGCCAAAGTATTTCTGTATGGAGCGATTCCGGAAAAAGAAGTTTTTGCGCTGCTTTCGTCCTATTTTTCCGCTTTTTCGCCTCGCAAGATCCATTCCTTGTCGGCAAAACAGATCCCGTTTGCTGCGCCAAAGGAAGCGGAATTCACCTTTTCCGTGGCGGATGGGGAAGAGACAAAAAACAAAGATTTTTTGGCTCTCAGCTGGCTGGTGGATGAAGCGCGCACGGACAGCGCGCGCTACTTGAATCAGATGCTCAGCGCCGTGCTCATCGACGCCGAATCGTCGCCGCTTCGACGTCGCCTTTTTGCCGAGCTGCAGCCGGCGGATGTCCTTGCCTCGGAAATGAGCTATCGAGACGTTAGCTTTCTGTTGCTGGTCAAACATGTGGATGCGTCGCAAAAAGAGCATTTTGAACAGATTGTGATGGAGACGCTGGAACAAATCGTCCGGGATGGGATTGATCCGGAAATCTGGGAAGGTGTTTTGCATCGCATAGAATTTGATTTGCGTGAGAAAAATGGCGAAGCGACGAAGGCGATTCCATTCTTATTCTCCTTGCTCAATGAGGGCATCTATGGCTTGGATCCGGCTCCGGTCTTTCATTATGAAAAGCAGCTGCAGGAGCTGCGGGAGCTTCTTCGAGGCGGGGCGCTGGAGCGCTACATCGAAGAGCGATTGGTAAAGAATCCCCATCGTGTGTTGAGTGTGCATCGCCCGGAACCCGGCAAGAATGCGCGCAAAGATGCCGAGGTGGCTTGCGCGTTGGCGACTGAAAAGGAGAATATGAGCCGGGACGAAGTACAGGCGTTGATTGCTGCAAATGAACGTCTGCGGGAACGCCAGAATCGTTCGGATACCGAGGAGGAAAAAGCAACCATTCCGGTTTTGACGAGGGACGTATTACCGAAAACACTGGAAAAGACGCCGCGGCTCATAACGAAAAGCGGGGCGGATACCCTGTTGTTCCATGATTTGCCCACGGCCGGCATCCACTATCTTGTCACTGCCTTCGACCTTTCCGGCTTTACGGTGGACGAATTGCCTTTTGTGGCGCTGGCAGCGGACCTTTTTGGCCGGCTGGATACGGAAAATGAATCCTATCACGAATATGACAAGGCGGAACATCGTTTTACCGGTGGGATTACGATGTCGCCGGCCATCTTCGCAAAAGAAGATAGTAAGGCCATTTGCCGCGCACTTCTCGTGGAGATGTCCGTTATGGGAGAAGAAAATACGGATCGGGCATTTTCTCTCCTTGAAGAACAGTTGCTGCGTACGTTGTGGACGGATACGAAACGCATCCGGGAACTGATTCGCATCAGTTATACGTCATTTATGCAGCGCATCCTGTACGCCGGGCATGCTTTTGCAAGTGAGCGAGCGCTGGCGAACAGCAGTGCGGCAGCTTTCTATCGGCAGTCCGTTTCGGGATTCCCGTATTTCCGCTTTTTGGAGCGGATGAATCAACAGTTTTCCGAAGCGGATCGGACAAAATTGGAAGAGGTCGCCCATCGCCTCTTTTCGGCTCCGGGAAGGGTCATCAGCGTTACCGGCCACGGTAAGGAAGGCGAGGCTTTTCTGGCCCGCGCACAGCAGGCGATTGTAGCGATTCCCACTGCGCCTACGGAGGAGAAGGAGTGGATTTTCCAATCCGCTCGGTCGGCCGAGGCCTATTCGGCAACGTCCGATGTGCAATACAATGCGGTTGCCGCCCCCTTTATCAAGCCGGAGGATTTGCACGGCAGTCTCTTTGTTCTGACGAACATCCTGAACAATGCACTCTTATACAATGAAATTCGCGCCAAGGGCGGCGCATACGGACAGTCCGCCCGTTTCACGGCGACAGGCGAGGTGGTGATGTCTTCCTATCGCGATCCGCAGTTGGATGCTACCTATGGCGTCTTTGCTACGATTGGAAAAGCTGTTTCGGAATTGTCCCTTACGCCGAAAGATATCGATCGTTTTGTGGTCGGTGCGGTGGGACAGATGGATACGCCTCTTACGGAGGAGCAAAAGGGTCGTCGTGACCTCGTGGACTTCTTGCGCCATCACGATCCGACTCGTGAAGATCGACTCTTGCAGGAGGCCTTGCAAACGAACGTCGAGGATCTTCGTGCGTGGGGCGAATTTCTTACCCACGCGATGGAGCAGGCGTCGAAGGTGACGATTGGAAGTGCGGAGGCCATCCGCGCGAGCAAGATCCCATTTGATAGCGTGAATCGCCTTTCCTAAGAAAGTGCTTGTGAGCGAGCGGTGCGTTGCGCTATGCCGACGCTGTGGCAAGCCTTGCCAGCGCTGTGCCAAGCCTTGCCGACGATGTGTTACAGCGTACCAACCGGACGGAATGCCCCTTTTCCGCCCTTTCACGCGCTATAATGAAGTCGGTGAGGGGCTATTGGGCATTAGGCACGTCAACGACAAAAGAAGGTAGCGATGTCGTTGGAAGGGGAGTTGCGCATTCGGATGATTTTGATATAATAAGCGGGTGACATTGGCGCAACTTTTGCGTCGGGTCGTAATCTCTGCTCCGTTAAAAAGCGGGGCGAAATCCAGAGGGAGGTGAAACGCATGAATCAGTACGAAATGGTCCTCATCCTGAAGGCCGGTTTGGAAGAAGAAGAGCGCAATCAAGTGCTCGATCGTCTTAAAGACGCCATCAACCAAAACGGTACCGTCGGTGAAATCGATGATTGGGGCTCCAGAAAGTTGGCGTACGAGATCCATTACAACAAAGACGGTTACTATTATGTCCTCAATTACGAGGCCGATCCGTCAGTTGTTGTTGAAGTGGAACGTCGCGCACGCATTTTGGATCAAGTCCTTCGCTACCTTACTGTAAAGAAAGAGGCTTAACTCTTTTAGGAGGTAACCGATGAATCAAGTGACGCTTATGGGGCGTTTAACACGCGACCCCGAGTTGACCTACAACAATACGACAGGAAATGCCATGGTTCGCTTTTCAGTGGCCGTGGATAAAAAACTGTCCCGCGAAAAGAAACAAGAGATGGAATCACGCAATCAGCCCACCGCAGACTTTATCAACTGCGTGTGCTGGGGCAAATTGGCGGAAACGGTCAATAATTTCACGGCCAAAGGCAAACGGGTCATCGTAGAAGGACGTTTGCAGACTGGCTCCTACGAGGCACAGGACGGCTCACGCCGTTATACCACGGATGTGGTTGCGAACGCTGTGGAATTCATTGACTGGAAGGATCGTGACGGTTTCGGCGGCGGGGATGCTTCCCACGCTTCCGGTGCCAACAATTTTCCAAAAAATAATCAGGCTGCGGCGCCCGAAAACGGCGATAGCGGCGATGATTTTTTCGATGCCAATTTCAGCCCCGTGGATGATGAGCGCATTCCCTTCTAACGAAACACATCAGGGAGGACGACATGGCTCAACGCAAGTTCAGACCGCATAAGAAGGTCTGCATTTTCTGCAAAGACAAAGAACGCGTGCTCGACTATAAAGACGTCGATGCTGTAAAAGAGTTTATCAGCGAAGCGGGAAAAATTCTTCCGCGTCGCATTACCGGAACCTGCGCAAAACATCAGCGCGACGTGACCACCGCCGTAAAACGCGCTCGTCACATCGCTCTTATTCCTTACGAGGATAAGTAAACGCTGGCGTGCAGTGCATGTAAAAAGCCCGCAACCCATTTTGGGTTGCGGGCTTTTTTTGTTGCCGATGTTGGTTTGCCCTGAAATTAGGATGCTTTATTTTGAGGCAAAGGGGTTATTTTGAGGCGGGGTGCTGTATCCAGTCGAGGCCGTTTGCAGCAAAGCGGTTAACGGTTCTCGTGATGTTTAGATTGCGTATAGGTGATGCTTAGATTGCGAATAGGCATAGGCAGTCCCCTCCGTGGTTTGTTCCGTGGTGCCTGGCAGATGGTCGAAAAACCTCGGCAGCGAGGGTCGCGTAGCACCTCTCACCCATGGCAAACGGTTGAAATGGAAGGCCGTCAGGGGTAGCGACCCTGATAAAAGCATAATACGGAAAGTCGTCAGGGTCGGAGACCCTGACAAAAGCGAAATACGGAACCTTGACAGGGTCGGATTGACCCTGACGAATGACCAAAATAGAACATTATCAGGGGCGGAGACCCTGATAAACGCAAAATATCGAACCTTGACAGGGCCCGATTGACCCTGACGAATGGCGAAAATAGAAAGTCGTCAGGGGCAGCGACCCTGATAAATGCATAATACGGAAAGTCGTCAGGGTCGGCAGCCCTGACAAAAGCGAAATTCCGAACGTTGACAGGGCCCGATCGCCCCTGACGAATGACATAAATAGAAAGTCGTTAGGGTCGGCGACCCTGACAAAAGTGTAATACCGAACCTTGACAGGGCCCGATCGCCCCTGACAAATGACCAAAATAGAGAGTCGTCAGGGGCCGCGCCCCTGATAAACGCATAATACTGACAGTCGTCAGGGTCGGAGACCCTGATAAACGCAAAATATCGAACCTTGACAGGGCCCGATTGACCCTGACGAATGGCGAAAATAGAAAGTCGTCAGGGGCAGCGACCCTGATAAAGTTGTAATAAGGAACATCGTCAGGGTCGGCAGCCCTGACAAAGTCGTAATATCGAACCTCGTCAGGGTCGGCAGCCCTGAAAAAAGCGTAATATCGAACGTC
Source organism: Murdochiella vaginalis (assembly GCF_902381775.1). NCBI lineage: Bacteria > Bacillati > Bacillota > Tissierellia > Tissierellales > Peptoniphilaceae > Murdochiella > Murdochiella vaginalis. The sequence goes on along the minus strand of NZ_LR698969.1, from coordinate 1,544,868 downwards.
GTCAGGGCCCGATCGACCCTGATAAAGTCGTAATATAGAACATCGTCAGGGTCACGCAGCGCCCCTCCCCCGGCAGAAGAACGAAAACGCGGAGAAGAAAAGTCATCCCATCACCTTGCTCTCTTCCTACTATGTTAAAATAGGACAGGAAGGAGAGAACATGACATTCGATTCAAAAAAATGGACGGCGCCGGTCAATGCACTGATTGCTGCAGCGCTCAGCGTCTTTATCTACTATATTTCTGCCCATTCGGTCAGCGTTGTTCGCCTGTTACTCTATTTTCCGCTGACGACGCTGGTTGTTGCGCACGGGCTTTATTGGGCGGGCTCCGCAGCTATGCTTGCGGTCGCGGCCTTGGCGATGCTCTTTGGCGTTGAGGCCGGGCTTTCGGTGGGGTTGCGCTTTTGCGTGATCTCGTTTGTCATCGGAATGGCAATCCGAAAACGAAAAGCGTTGTTTCATGAGATTGTTTTTCCGGCGCTCCTGTTTACGGCCCTATGCGTGTTGTTGCTTTTTGTGGAGCAATGGGTGTCGGGAAGGGATATCATGGCACTTTTACGTGAAGAAATGCAAAGCGTTTCGAAGCAGGTGATGGAGTTGGCAAAAGAACAAGGGGCCTTGCCCGCGGGTTCGGAAGTGACTTTACGGCAATTTTTCGCAGCGATGTTGAATCTTTTGCCTGCTTTATTCTTTGTTGAAGGATTACTGACCGCTACAACGACTTCATTATTCTCCCGCTTATTGCTTTCCCGGACGGAAGAGGATGTGGCGCGCTTTTCCTTCGCACAGTTTCAAATTACGCGAAAGATCAGTGCCGTTTTGCTTACCTTGGTCGCCCTCGGAATGCTCCTTTCTCTTTGGCTCGAACCGCTCGCATATCTGGGATCCAACATTGGTATCGCCGTGCTTGTTCTTTATGCTTTTCATGGCATTGCACGCATTGATGAACAACTGTCTCGACGGCATGTGCCCAAGGTGTTGCGCGCGCTTCTTTACCTGTCATCGTTTATCTTCGTGTTTTTAACCTTTTTCTTTGTTCTTATCGGCTTTCTGCTGAGTTTCCTCTATGAGCGGAATTCGGCAGGCGAAGGAGGTAGCCATGAATAGAGATATTTTTTCTGAGAATGCACAACAACGACTTTGGACAGAAGTGCTGGTTGTTTCAATCGTTGGGCTGTTGATGACGTGCGGACTGTTTTTCTGGAATGCATACGCCGGTGTGGCTGGCTTTGTTGGCACTATTTTTCTCAGCACACACAGCTATCTGCGCGAACGGGAAGCACAACGCTCTGTGGTGGATGCCATTGAAACGCTGGACCTGCATTTTGACGAAGTGACAAAAAATGCGGTATTCGGCATGCCTTTCCCCATGACGGTTTTGGATGAGCACGGGCTTTTCCTCTGGTACAACTCGTATTTCAAAGAATTGTTCCATATTCAGGATTCTTTGCTCGGGCAGGCTTACGACAAGCTGTTTGCCGATGTTCCGGTTAAGACCTTGATCGGAAAAAATGCGGCACCGTTTCGCGTGACCGTCGGAGATCGCATCTATCTGTTTTACAACAATGTGACGAGTTCTCCGAAGGGAGAAACATTGATCTTGCTGTATGGCGTGGATAACAGCGAGGATGAGGAAGTGCGCGAACGCTACCAGGAAGAACAACAAGTGTTGGCCGTGATCGTATTGGATAATTATGATGAAGTACGTGCCACGATGCACGAAGCAGATCGTCCCCTCGCCTTCGCCAAAATCGATGGGCTGATCAACCGTTTTGCGGCGGATTATGATGCGCCCATTATCAAATATGAATCCGATCGATACCTGTTGGTGCTCACAAAAGCGGCACTGGATCGGATGAAGAAAGAAAAATTCCGGCTTTTGGAACAGCTGAAGACCGAGATGGAAGGCCTCATTGCGATTCGCCCGACGGCATCCATCGGTGTCGGCTACGGGGAGGATACGCCGGCACAAAAAATGCTGGAAGCCCGCTCCGCTCTCGACGTCGCTCTTGCGCGTGGCGGCGATCAGGTGGTGCTGAAATCCGGTGAGCAATTGGATTATTTCGGCGGAAAGAATCAGGCGACCCAACGCATGACAAAGGTGAAAGCGCGCGTGATGTCCAATACCATGCGTTCGTTTGTCGAAGAAGCTTCCAACGTGCTCATTATGGGGCATCAGAATGCGGATATGGACTCGCTTGGCTCCTGCCTCGGCATGCTCACGTTTGCGGAGCAGGCAGGCGGCGATGCCTGGATTGTGTTGGATGAGGTCACCGCGTCCATTGAAAATCTGTATAAAAAAGTCACCGATGAGGCGCCTGATTTGGCAAAACGCATTATCCGTCCTCAACGCGCCTTGGAATTGCGCAATGCGCAATCGCTCATTGTGGTACTGGACAATCATCGCCATGACGCTACTGCAGAGCCGAAGCTGCTGGATGAAGGCAATCGCGTCATCATTATCGACCATCACCGTCGTGGCGCAGGATATATTCAAGGGGCGGAAATTGCCTATATTGAACCGTATGCCTCCTCGACGTCCGAGATGGTGACGGAACTCATCAGCTATCAAGACAGTGACATGACGCTGCCCAAAGTGGTGGCGGAAGCGCTGTTAGCGGGTATTACGGTGGACACCAAGAATTTCTTTTATCAAACGGGAACCCGCACCTTTGAATCGGCGGCATATCTCAAACGAAAGGGCGCGGATTCGGTCGTCATCAAAGAGCTTTTTAAAGACGATTTCGATTTGATGCGGTATCGTTCTGAAATTTTGGTGGGGGCGATACATTTTACACCGGACATCATGATTGGACGTTTTCCGCATGATATGGAAGGATCGACGCTCATTGCCTCACAGGCGGCGGACGATCTTTTGGGCATTCGCGGCATCCAGGCATCCTTTGTTTTGACGCTTGCAAAAAAGCGAGTGCACATTTCCGCTCGCAGCCTGGGAGATATTTCGGTACAGCTGATCATGGAAAAATTGGGCGGAGGCGGTCATCTGACCTCCGCAGCGACACAGCTTAACGCAACGTTGGATGAAGCGCAGAAGCAATTGGAAGAGGCAATTACTGCTTATTTAAAGGAGGAAAAGGATGAAAGTAATCCTGCTTAAAGATGTCAAGGGATTGGGAAAAGCCGGCGATATGGTGAACAGCAAGCCGGGCTATTTTCACAACTTTTTAGCGGCTAACAGCCTGGCGGTGGAAGCAACGCCGGCGGCCGTCAAGCAATGGAAAGCCAAACAGAAACGTCTGGAAGAAGAGGAAGCCAAGCGCAAAGCCGAGGCCGAGGAACTGAAGAAAAAGATTGACGCGCTGACGGTATCTGTCTCTGCCAAGGGTGGCGGAAACGGAAAGCTGTTCGGCTCCATCACCGGGCAGGATATTGCCGACGCGCTGCAGAAGCAGGCAGGCCTTTCCATCGACAAAAAGAAGATTGAACTGAAAGAATCCATTCGTGAAGTGGGCGTGCGGGAAGTCGATGTTCGCGTTTATGCCGACATGACGGCACGCCTCAAGGTGAACGTAGAAGAGGAATAGAACATGACGGGCCAACAATTGCCGGGTAGCGCCAATGCCGAACGAGCGGTGCTCGGGTGCATTCTGTTCGATGACAAGATGATCAACACGGTCATTGAACAGGTCAAGACGGAAGAGTTTTATTTTCCCAAGCATCAAATTCTTTATGAGGCGATGCTTGCGCTCAACCGCGCCCATGAGCCCATTGATCTGCAAACGCTCGTCGCAGAGCTGGATCGCGAAAAAAAGCTACAGGAAATTGGTGGGATGGATTTCATTGTTCAGATTACCAGTGAACCGTTCTATTCTGCCAACCTCCAAGCCTATATTGAGGTGGTAAAAAACCATGCCTTGCAGCGCGCACTCATCCATTTCGGAAACGATGTCGCGGCGCATGCAAGCGACGGTAGCGATCCCTCCAAAATAGTACTGGAGTCTGCAGAAGAACAGCTTTTACAGCTTTCTCAGGATCGTACGCGCATTGGCCTGACGCCGATCGGGGTGACCATGCAAGAGACCTTGGAACGCATCTCGGAATTGGCTGTGAATCAGGGCGCGATTACCGGGGTTCCTACGGGATTTCGATGGCTGGATCATCAGCTTGCTGGCCTGCACCCTTCCGACTTGGTCCTGCTCGCAGCGCGCCCATCCATGGGGAAAACCGCTTTAGGACTCAACATTGCATATAATGTGGCCCGTACACAGGATGAAGCAGGCCATCATCCGTTCAAGGTAGCTGTCTTTTCATTGGAAATGAGTAAAATGCAGCTGACGCAGCGCTTGTTTGCGATGGCGTCGGGCCTCGGCCTGCAAAAGATCATCACCGGTGATTTACAGACGCAGGAGGATTGGTCACTGCTTTGGAAAGCGACGAAAAAGCTAACAGATTTGCCACTTTACATTGATGATACGTCGTCCATTTCTGTGCAGGAGTTGCGTGCGAAATGCCGTCGTCTAAAAATGGAACAAGGCTTGGACTTGATCATGGTCGACTATCTGCAATTGATGAATGCCGACGATGTGCGGCGAAATGAAAATCGGCAGCAAGAGATTACCCAGATTTCGCGCGGCCTGAAAGGCTTGGCGAAAGAGATGAACTGTCCCGTACTGGCGCTTTCGCAGCTTTCCCGAAAGGCGGAAAGTCGTGAAGGCGGGCGCCCCTTGATGAGCGATTTGCGTGAATCCGGCGCCATTGAACAGGATGCGGATGTCGTCATGCTTTTGCATCGCGAAGACTATTACGATAAAGATACGGAACGGCCGAACATCACCAAGGTGATCATTGCGAAGCACCGTAACGGCCCGACGGGGGAGATTGAACTCTATTTTGAGGATTATCTCACCCGCTTTAAAGATCTGAATCGGGAGGACGATCCCACCGTATAACTTGGAAAAGATAGAGGACATGGCTCGCGAGAAAGAAAGGAGCACGATGAAAGCGTCATTTGAATTGTCGCGTGTAGATTTTCGCACGACGCCGGTGGAAAATATATTTTTGGATACCTACCTTTCCCATGCTCCGGCAGAGGCATTACGCGTCTATCTTGCCGGCTGGAAAGCCTGTTACAGTCGTCCGGATGAACACGTGGAAGAAACCGATCTTGCGGACCTGTTGGGGCTCAGTGCGGAGGCCGTCGAACAAGCGGTTGCGTATTGGATCGATGAAGGACTGGTGGTGGCGGATCCGAATCATCCCGACCGATTGATTTTCCGTTCCATGCTCTTGTTGTGGGCAGGCATCGGTGAAACGACGACAGCAATGCCTGCCGAAAAACCGTCGGTGGAGAAAGAACAATCCGCGAAGCCACAATCTGAGGAACCGCAATGTGAGACACTGCAATCCGAGAAAACGCAGGGATCTTCTCAGAAAGGCGCGCTTTCGCAAGCGGATATGTTCGATGCGCTGGAGGATTTTTTGTCGGAGGGGCTCCGTTATCGCGTCGCCCTAAAAGAAAATGAATTGCGCCTCATTTTGCAGGTCATGGAGCAGTATGCCTTTACGCCCGATTATTTTTTATATGCCTATCAAAGCGCCTGCCAACGAAATGAGGTCGGCTCCCGCTCCGTCAACTATGTGGTTGCGGTGATCGAGAATTGGGCGCGTTTTGAACAGATTACCGACCGTAAGGCACTGGATGCCTATTTTGCGAAAGTCGATCAAGAAAAAATGAATCGACCGAAGAAACGAAAACGTAAACAGCCGGCCTTTGCGCAAAACGATACGCGCATGAGCCGGGAAGAGCGCAAGGAATGGGTGAACCGCAAGCTGGAAGAATCCCGTAAACGCAGTCTTCGCGGAGATGGCGGAGCAGGTGAGCCATCGTCTTCACCCTCTGCTCAGGATATTTCCGGAAAGAACACAGGAGGTGAGGCATGAGAAACGTCAGCGATATTTTAGCGAGACGCCGTCAAGAAGCGGTGCAAAAGCGCGATCGCCGCGTGGAAGCGCTCTATGCCAAGTATCCGGACATGGCACGCATCCACCGAGAGCGCTTACAGCAAGGTCGCGCTCTGTTGGGTAAAATCCTGTCCATGAACGAAGAGCAGCGCAAAGAAGCGGAGGCGGATCTTCGCCGTCGTCGAGAAGAGGAGCAAGCCGGGTGGAAGGCACTGGGCATTCCTGCCGAGGTGTTTTTGCCGGATTATGTCTGTTCTGATTGCCATGATGAAGGTTTTGTCAACGGCGTTTCCTGCCATTGCCGTAATCGCCTGTTGGCCGAAGCACGCTACGATATGAGCGCCATCGGCAAGCGGGTCGAAGTCGAGAACTTTCAAACGTTCAACCTGCAACTTTTTCGGCAGGATCGTCAGAGCGATGAGCCATGCAGCCCGTTTGAAAACATGGCCGATTTGCGGCGGCGCATGAAGGAGGAGTATATTCCCACCTTTTCACGGCGTTCGCCCAATCTGTATTTTTACGGGCCGACCGGAACCGGAAAGACCTTTTTCCTCAACTGCATTGTGAAAGAACTTCTCGATCGCGGCGTGCAGGTCTATTACCAGACGGCACCGCAGCTGTTGGAATTTCTTACGACGTATTCGTTTTCCTATGCAGGAGAACGCACCGAAAGCGATCGTGCCAAGCATGATTTTGCTTTTTCGTGTGATCTGCTGGTAATTGACGATCTCGGCACCGAATTTTTAACGGACAAGATGCGGGCGGAACTTTTTGAACTTCTCAACGGTCGCATTGTCGCGGCATTGCCCACCATTATTTCTTCGAATGTGCAGCTGGAAGAATTGGGAGATCTTTACGGCGAGCGCATCGCGTCGCGCATCGCCGGAGAATATATTCCTTTTGCGCTTTTCGGCAGCGATCTGCGCAGGCAATAAGAAGGGAGGCGCCATGCAAAGCGTGCGTGCAGAAGAAATGCGAGAGATGGAACAAATTGCCATCAAACAATTGGAAATTCCGGAATTGCTTCTGGTTGAAAATGCCGCGCTGAACATTCTGCGCTGTCTGGACTTGAGCACACGGCATTCCTTCGCCGTTTTTTGCGGTCCGGGGAATAACGGGGCGGACGGCATGGCCTTGGCACGCCATCTGCTTGGCCGGGACAAAAAGGTGATGGTTTATCTCGTTGGAGAAAGCGAGCATCCCGGAGAAGCTTGGCTGACCAATCGGCGCATTCTGCAGCACATGACAAAGAATTTGCGCCGCGTCGAGACCCTGGGAGAAATTGAAGATATGCTTCAGGAAATCAACGCGTACAATACGATCATTGATGCCCTGTTCGGAACGGGACTGCAGGGTTCGTTAAAAGGCGTTGCTCCCATCGTAATTGACAACATCAACCAATCGCGCATCTACACCATTTCCGTGGATGTACCTTCGGGATTGGATGCAACGACAGGAAGACCGTCCGGCGCGTTCATTGAAGCCAACGAAGTGATTACCCTCGAGATGATGAAAACGGGATTGGAAAATAATCCTTATGTGGATTGTCCCATTCAGGTGGTTTCGGCAGGATTGCCGCAAGCGGTCAAAGATCGGGTGCTTCGAAATCTCCAACGATAACGAAGGAAAACGGATGGAACCGGCCACGGTTCGGAAAACGGCCCGAGGTTCCGTGCTATAATAGGGCAGAAATGGCAGCTTGGCGCTGCAAAAAAATGAGGAGGAACTCATGTTAGACATCAAGCGTATCCGAGAAGAGCGGGAAAAGGTCGAAAAAGGTCTGGCCGGTCGCTCGGGATCATTTTCGGTGGAAAAGGCCTTGCAATTGGATGATGAACGCCGTGCATTGCTAAGCGAAGTCGAAGCGAAAAAGGCCGAACGCAACCAGGTGTCGAAAGAGATTCCGCTGCGCAAAAAAGCGGGAGAGGATGTTTCGGCAACGATTGAACGTATGCGCGCTCTGGGCGATGACATCAAAGCGGATGACGAGAAGCTGCGTGCTATCGGGGAAGAGTTGCGCATGGAGCTGCTCTCCATTCCGAACGTGCCGCATGAGTCCGTTCCTTTCGGCAAAGACGATACCGATAACGTGGAGATGCGCCGCTTTTCCGAGCCCACTGCGTTCGATTTTGAACCCAAGCCGCACTGGGACTTAGGCACGGATCTTTCCTTGTTGGATTTTGATCGCGGTGCCAAGCTCTCCGGTGCGCGTTTCACCATCATGAGGGGACAGGGCGCCCGTTTGGAGCGCTCCATCTATAACTTCATGCTGGATTTGCACACCATTGATCAGGAGTATCTCGAAATTGCACCGCCGTATCTCGTCAATCGTGCTTCCATGACCGGGACGGGCCAGCTTCCGAAGTTTGAAGAAGATATGTATCATTGCAACGAAGATGACCTTTTCCTCATTCCAACGGCGGAAGTGCCGGTGACCAATATTTACCGCGATGAGATTTTAGATGAAAAAGATCTGCCGCAGTACATGACGGCGTTTACGCCCTGCTTCCGCCGGGAAGCCGGCTCTGCCGGACGCGATACGCGCGGCATTATTCGCCAGCATCAGTTTGACAAGGTGGAACTGGTTAAGTTCGTGCATCCGGAAGGAAGCTACGAAGAGTTGGAAAAATTGACCAATGATGCCGAAGAAGTGCTCAAGCGTCTGGAGCTTCCGTATCGCGTGGTGACGTTATCGTCCGGCGATCTCGGTTTTTCCTCGGCGAAAACCTATGATATTGAGGTTTGGATGCCGAGCTATCAGCGCTATGTCGAGATTTCCTCCTGCTCCAACTTTGAAGATTACCAGGCTCGTCGTGCCAACATCCGTTTCCGCGATGCACAGGGCAATGTTCGCTTTGTACACACGCTCAATGGCTCTGGTCTCGCTGTCGGTCGCACATGGGCGGCCGTGGCGGAGAATTATCAGAATGCCGACGGCTCCATCACCATCCCGGACGCGCTTCGCCCGTATTTCGGCAGCGATCGCATTGAGAAGAAATCGCGCGGATGATGGCAAAACGTATTGTTTTGACCGGCGGGGGATCCGCCGGTCATGTTGTCGTAAATTTGGCACTCCTTCCCCGTCTTAAAGAAGAGGACTGGGAAGTGCATTATATCGGTTCCGAAAACGGCATCGAGAAAAGCCTGCTTGCGGATTACCCGGACGTTCGCTACCATGCCATTCCGACGGGAAAGTTCCGTCGCCATCTGTCGGCGGAGAATGTTGCTGCCAATGTGCTCGATGTCGGACATGTGTTTTCCGGCGTCCAGGAAGCGAGACACTTGTTAAAGAGCATCGCACCGCATATCGTGTTCTCCAAAGGGGGATTTGTTTCGGTTCCGGTTGTGCTTGCCGCAGCAATGCGCCACATTCCGGTGATCAGCCATGAATCCGATTTAACGCCCGGTCTGGCCAACAAGATGACGGCGCCGTTTGTGAAACGGATTCTTTTAACGTTCGAATCGACGGCATCGCAAGTACCCGCAAAGAAAGCCTTTTATCTTGGCCCGGTCATTCGTCCGCAGATTCAGGGCGGATCGGTACGAGAGGGGCGTATTCGCTTCGGCATGCAGTCCAACAAGCCCATTTTGTTGGTTTTAGGAGGCTCTTTAGGGGCGGATGCCCTCAATAAGCTGGTCTGGGAGAACTTGGATTCCCTGCTGGAACGCTTTGAGATTCTGCATGGCGTCGGCGCCAACAAAGGCGATTCCGCCATCCAGCGTCCGGGCTATCATCAGGTGGACTATATCAAAGCAGGTATGAATGATGCCTTGGCCATGGCGGATATTGTGGTTTCGCGTGCCGGTTCGAATGCGATTTTTGAATATCTCTACTACCATAAGCCTATGTTGCTCATTCCATATTGGAAGGGCAGTCGCGGCGACCAGGTGGAAAATGCGCGGGAATTTGAACGCGCCGGTTATGCCAAAGTGCTCGATGAGCGTGAGGCATCAGCGGAGGAGTTCCTTTCTGCGGTGAACACCATCATGAATCAACGCGATGTTATGCAGCGCAGACAACGCAGCTTTGTTTTTTCGGATGGTGTCGAGACGATTCTTTCCTTGTTGGAAGCGCACCGCTTGTTGTCGTAAAGCATCGAAGGAGAAGGCATGACCGAACAGAGGCCATTCCCGATGGATCAAGGGGAACGAAACAAGAGAACAGAACACAAAAAAACAACGCCCACCGGAGCACTTTCTCTGTGGACGTTGTTTTTGACGTTTTTTAAAATCAATCTTTTCACGTTTGGCGGCGGCTACACCATTGTGCCGGTCATTCGCGATGAATTTGTGCGCAATAAGCAGCTTATTGAAGAAGAGGAAATGTTGGATTTAACGGCGTTGGCGCAGTCCGGACCGGGACCGATGGCGGTGAACACCTCCATTCTTACCGGCTATCGCCTTTGCGGACCTGTCGGGGCGGTGGTGGCACTTTTCGCAGCCACCCTGCCATGCCTTTTGGTCATTACGCTGCTCTTTTATGTGTATCAGTCTTTACGCACCAATCCTTGGGTGAGTGCTGCATTTTCGGTCATGGGCGGAGCGATTTCGGCTGTCCTGCTGTTGACCACCTGGAACATGGGAAAGGTTGCCTTAAAAAAACATCCCGCTTTTGGAAGCGGCATCATGCTGGGGGCCTTTGTTTCCGGCTTTTTCCTTCATCTGAATGCCGCCCTCATCATTGCTGTTTCCGGCCTGTTCGGGCTTTTGCTATTTTCCTTTGTAGATGAATCGAGGATCCGATGACTCTTTGGACGCTCTATCTTGTCTTTTTGCAAATCGGCGCTTTTGCTTTCGGGGGAGGGTATGCGGTCTTGCCGCTCATTTCCGAGTACGTCGTGCATGAGCAGGGCTGGCTTTCCACCGCCGGTTTGACGGATCTCGTTTCGCTTTCGCAGATGACGCCGGGGCCCATCGCCATCAACGCCGCAACCTTTATCGGCACCAAAATGGCCGGCATTCCGGGTGCCATTGTGGCCACCCTGGGCAATATTACGCCGCAATTTATTCTGATGATGATCCTGGGCTATTTTCTTTTCACCCGTCATCAGGAAATGCCGTGGCTGGATCGCATATTAAAAGGCCTCAAACCCGCCATTGTTTCTCTGGTGGGGCTTGCGGCCTTGGATATGATGAGCGCTTCGCTCTTTATTGGAGAAAGTTGGAAATTTTCCACCCTCAGTCTCGGCGGCGTGATCGGTTTTGTGATCGGCTTTGCGCTCTATCGTAAAAAACGTCTTGGCGTCATCGGCATCGTTATCGTTTCCGCAATGAGCGGAGTTGTACTTCATTTAGTGGGTTTGCTGTCATAGCTGTGTTCGTTCTTTTCTTTAATCATTGTTTTAGACAACCCGTACTTGATCTTCATCCGGTCGAACGGAGAAAATAAAATACGATATAGGATGATTATTATCATGTTGTTATCTATTCGGCGAAGTGATATCATTATGGGGAAAAAGATGGTATACAATACATCCCATAAGGAGGCTTATATGTCGAAACAAGTGCATGTTCGAATAGATGATGCTGTTTATGAGGCACTTGCAAAATATTCTGTTGACTCTCAGCTGACTATGCAGGAAACTGTTTCAAATGCCATCATGGGATTGTTAAACAAGCAAAATAATCCAACACAAACGAAATCATTATTTACTTTTATTGATCTTTTTGCCGGCATAGGGGGGATGCGCCTTGCCTTTGAAGAAGCCGGCGGACATTGCGTGTATTCCAATGAGTGGGACAAGTATTGTCAGAAGACCTATTTTGCTAATTTTGGGGAAAAACCGGATGATGATATAACAAAGGTTGATGCAAAGATGATACCTGACCATGATGTGCTGGTAGCCGGCTTTCCTTGTCAGCCCTTTTCTATTGCAGGGGTATCGAAAAAAAATAGCCTTGGTCGTGCTACCGGCTTTGAGGATAAAACGCAAGGAACTCTGTTCTTTGACGTATGCCGTATTTTGAATGAAAAGCGCCCGAAGGCATTTCTGCTGGAGAATGTAAAGAATTTGAAAAGCCATGATCGTGGTAGAACGTTCAAAGTGATTACGCAATCTTTGGATGAGCTGGAGTATGACATTTTTTATCAGGTGATGGATGGACAGGATTTTGTTCCACAACATAGGGAAAGAATCTTGATCGTCGGTTTTGATCGTAGGAGGTATAAGGGACTTCTGGGCTTTGATTTTACTGTCAAGAAACCTACCAGAAAAAAAGTCATGGAAGATATTCTTGAGGATCATGTGGACAAGAAATATACTCTTTCTGATAAATTATGGCAGTATTTACAGAATTATGCAGCGAAACATCGCGCGGCAGGTAATGGATTTGGATTTGGAATTGCAGATCCAAAAGGCATCTCCAGAACTTTGAGTGCTAGATATTACAAAGATGGGTCAGAAATTTTGATTGCGCAATCAAATAAAAATCCTAGACGATTAACGCCTAGAGAATGCGCGAGGCTTCAAGGCTACCCTGATGAGTTCAAAATCGTTGTTTCCGATACACAAGCATATCGGCAGTTTGGCAATTCGGTTGTTGTGCCGCTAATGAGTGAGATTGCAAAACGTATTGCCGGTCAACTAGAAATATTTGAACAAAGAAACCTCAGAAAAACCGTAGAAAACAAAAAACAAGATCAATTTATTAAGGCGGTCTGACGATGGAATCAACGTTGACTCTTGCAATAGATGCGACCCTTGAAGCAAAACAGGCATTTTGTAAATTTTTGACAGCCAATGATAGCGGAGAGACGGGAGGCCATCAGTTTGGCATTCTAATCTCCAAATCGGCTAGAGAAATGCTTTTCACGGAGGAAGAAATTAAAAACAATCATATTTTAAAAAAAGATATTTCGGTGAAATGGCAGGATGATTTTATAACAGAGAGCGTTTTTACTTGGTATGAAAGCAAGAATGAACTCAGACTCACAAAGTTCGGCAGAGGGTTTTCTCTTCTTGGACCGGAGTTTACTGGTGCATTATTTATTCTCACGAAATTTTCTGATCGTGAGTTTGGGGCATTTATTCTGAACACGGAGGATACCATTCAACAATTTCTGGATTCCTTTGGCCTTACGCCGGCGGAAACGAATAGCCTAATAAAAATCGAACGAATAGCCGCTAAGCGCATTGAGAAAAACGCAATAGATACTTATATCTCAAATTTAGAGGTTGCTTTTCCAAGTTCTACAGAAATGTCTGAAGCGGCAAGAAGTATATTCGCTCAAGTTGATCCAACAAGTAATTCCATTCACGACAATCCCGATACGATTTTAATAGATTGGATAAAAGAGGAATATCGGCTTTTTAAGATGTTGGAACAAGCAAGGTATGGAGGAATTATTGAGAATGGCTTCTCCTCTGTTGATGATTTCATCACTTTTTCTAATAAGGTTCTGAATCGTAGAAAGAGTCGAGCCGGAAAGAGTTTGGAGAATCACCTTTCAGCTCTTTTTGACGGATATAATATCAACTACACGGCACAGGGCGTTACAGAGGGAAACAAAAGACCAGATTTTATTTTTCCGTCTGTCGAGGCATATCATGACATGTTGTTTTCTATTAATAACATTTGTACACTTGCTGCAAAAACAACATGTAAAGATCGCTGGAGGCAGGTGTTAAACGAGGCGGATCGTTTGAGAGATAGAAAAAAATATCTTTGTACGCTACAGCAAGGAATATCTTCCGCACAGTTGGACGAGATGCAAGCGGAACAGGTTGTTCTTGTTGTTCCGAAGCCCTATATATCCACTTATCCAAGGAGTCGACAGGATAGAATTTGGCCTATTGGAAAATTTATCCGATATGTGCAAGAGTTGGAACAACTCTATTAGCTTACTTTGGGTCGCCAAAAACAAACTAACAGAGTCGCTTAGGTTTAAGATAGCTGGCGAAATAGTTGGATGATTGAAAGACGAAGATGTTTCTATACGAAAAATTATGAGATTGCATAATGATACGCATCACTCTGCAATCTCATTTTTTGTTTCATTACACCGTAACACCCGAAAGACTTTCCACCACCTCTTCCAGGCGCATGGCGCGTGAACCTTTAATGAGCACGAGGGAATTACGTTCGATGAGGTATTTGGCTTTGTCCACCAGATCGGGCTTGGAGGAAAAGTGGAAAAGACGTGAAGCGTCGAAATGTTCGGCGGCGCCTCCCATCATGGCTTTGGACAGCGGCCCATAAAAGAGCACCGCATCAAAGACGTTCGGATCAATCTTTCGGCCGATTTCCCGATGCAACTCGCTTTCCTGTTCGCCAAGCTCGAGCATATCACCGAGAATGGCGATTTTCTTTTTGTATCCATGAAGAAGTTCCGCCGTATGCAGCGCTTCTTCCAGCGAAGGCGGGTTGGATTTATAAACGTCCACTAAAATATCAAAGCCGGCAAAATGTTCCAAATCGGTACGCCACTTGGTCTGATCCGTGACGTGCAATCCTTCCTGAATCGTGTCGTCGTTAAGACCGAGAAGGCGGGCGATAATGACGGCGACGGCAGCGTTATACATCTGGTATGCGCCCAGAAGATCAACGGTAAAGGATTTTCCGTCGAGTGTAAACGAAGTGCTGATTGGCGTCGTGCGATCCAAAGTAAGCCGCACATCCGCTTCGGGATCGGTACCGAAAGAAATTACGCGAGGGACAATGGTGCGCGAAGCGACCGCTTTACGGAGAACCTCATTATCATAGTTGTAGAGAAAAATATCGTCCGCTTTCATGCCTTCCAGAATCTCCAACTTGGCTTGGGCGATATTTTCGCGTGATCCGAGCTGCTCGAGATGCACATCGCCGACGTTTGTAATCACGGCAATATGTGGGCGCGCCATCTTCGTTAAATGAGAAATTTCACCGAATCCGCTCATGCCCATTTCCACAACGGCAACTTCCGTATCTTCATTAATTTGCAGCAGGGTGCGCGGCACTCCGATTTCATTGTTCAAATTGCCGGTGGTTTTCACGGTGCGAAAGGCTTGCTGCAAAACGGAATGCACAATATCCTTCGTTGTCGTCTTGCCGTTGGAGCCGGTGATGCCGATGACCGTAGTTGTCAGAGAAGCGCGGTAATTAGCCGCCATACGGGTGAAGGCTTCGGTGGTGTCGTCCACCGCAAGATAGGTTCTGGTGTCGTCCGCGGCAGGCACGTGCTTTGCGTCGTGAAGGCACGCGACAGCGCCTTTCTCAAAAGCCATGTCGATGAAGCGATGCCCATCGAGGCGTTCCCCGATAATGGGCACATAGAGATCGCCGATATTCAGCGTGCGCGTATCAATCGAAACAGAGCGCACCGGGGCGTTCGCATCGGCCGCGGGTGAAAGCGTCGCATTCGCATAAGAAGCGATTTGGCCTAAAGTCTGTTGTTTCATGCTTGCCTCCAAGAGGTTTCCACCGTATTTTGCGCTGCTTCCGATTCGAGCGCATAGGCGATCAATTCATCCAGATAGTCGCGAAACGTCATCTCCGTCAGCGCCGTCCACAGCTTCGGTGCAAGGGAAGAGGGCGTCATGCCGGGGAAAGTGTTGATTTCATTGAGATACAGCTTGCCGTCGTCACCAAGGAAAAGATCCACGCGAGCAAAGCCCTCACAGCCGAGGGCTTCGTAGGCTTGCAAAGCCAGCTTCTGTACGGCTTTTGTCATTTCCGGCGAAAGCGGATGCGGCACGTTTTCTTTGGTGGAGGTATCGTTATATTTCGCCTCATAGTCCAGCACTTCGTGCGTTGAGGTGTAGCTTCCGGGAAGGGAAGCCTTGGGATGCGCGTTTCCGAGGATGGAGACCTCTAACTCGTGGCCTTGAATTTCTTCTTCGATCACAATGCGCCGATCAAAGCGGAAGGCCTCCGTCAAAGCGTCGGTAAGCGTGGCTTCTGTGGCGCGGCTGACGCCGACCGAGGAACCGTTGTTGGCCGGCTTTACAAAGCAGGGAAAACCGAAGGAATCGGAAATGCGCTTCGCGAGCGCCTCGCTTTTCTTTCCGTCCGCCTCCCACTGCGTGCGAGTGTAGACCAGATAATCCGCTTCGGGAAGGCCGCAGGCGCGAAAGATCTCATTGGCGAAGCCCTTGTCCATGCAAAGCGCGCTGGTGGTCAGACGATTGCCGACATAGGGCACGCCCAATGTCTGTAAAAAGCCCTGAATTTCCCCATCTTCTCCCGTCTGTCCGTGCAGGACGGGAAAAACAATAAGTGCTTCGCTTTCCGCAGAAAGCCGCTCGACCAGAAGGCAAAAGTCGCTGATGGTTTCCAAGCGCGAACGGTCACTGGTGCGGACGAGTTCCTCTTCGTGTTCAATATGGGTAAGCGCACCCAGAGGCAGGAAGCGTCCTTTTTTGTCGATATAACAGACTTCCACGTGATAGGCCTTGCGATCCAAGCCGTTAATCACCGATTTTGCGCTACGCAAGGCGATTTCGTGTTCCGTGGATCGCCCGCCGCAGAGAATAAGTATGGTTTTCAAGCGTCACTCCTTTTGTTTCCAATGGTCTTATTATAGTCTACTTGGACGAACGTGCCAAAAAGAACCGCATCGAATCCATTTCTCTGCAGAACGAATTGTGGCTATTGTAAGGATCTCCTTTGTAGGGCAACCGAGGAAAACGGGGTACGGTTTGGCTTTGCAAGAAGAGCCATGGATAGAATAAGAATGAGCAAAATTTCATCTTAATCAAATTTTGATTGAAACGTTGACTTTTTATATGCAATGCAGTAGATTTATATAAGAAGCAGTGGACGTTCTTTTAAGAAAAAAAACTATGAGAAAAAAAAACTCAGAAGGAACAACCGCTAACAAAAGCAACCTCCCTCTGAGATGAAAAATCAAAAGGAGGTTTTTTATCATGAAAATAAAAAAGAAAAGCACACTGATTGCCATTTTGATGTCCGTTTTACTCTGCCTGTCACTTATGCCGATGACAGCGTTTGCGGAACCGGGAGATGTTGCGATTGACGTCACAAATTTCCCGGATTCAACTTTTAGAGCCTATGTATCTGCAAACTTCGACACGAACAATGACGGCATTTTGTCACAAAGCGAACTTGATGCGGTTACAGAGATTGATGTGTCAGATAAACATATCCCAACCCTTAAAGGGGTGGAACATTTTAAGAAACTGAAAAATCTTAATTGTGGTTATAACCAACTGACCGCCTTGGATGTGAGTCATAACCCGGCACTGGAAACTCTTCTTTTACCTGACAACGCACTGAGTGCCATTGATGTAAGTCATAATTCGGTACTAAAAGAGCTTTTTTGTAGATATAACCAACTGACCGCCTTGGATGTGAGTCATAACCCGGCACTACAAGCTCTTGAATGTGATAATAACCAACTGACCGCTCTAGATGTAAGTCATAACCCGGCACTGACAGATCTTGATTGTGGTTATAACCGACTGACCGCCTTGGATGTAAGTCATAATCCGGAACTGACAGAGCTCTATTGTGATAGTAACAAACTGACTGTCTTAGATGTAAGTCATAATCCTGCATTAAAAAAACTTGGTTGTTTCAATATCGAACTGACCACCCTGGATCTGAGTAAAAACTCGGCACTGGAATACCTTGTTTGTACTGGAAACGAACTGACTGCCATTGATGTAAGTCATAATCCGGAACTGACATATCTTGATTGTGATCGTAACCAACTGACTGCCATTGATGTGAGTCATAACCCGGCATTAAAAAAGCTTAATTGTATGTTTAACAAACTGACTACCCTGGATGTGAGTCATAACCCGGCACTGACAGGGCTTACTTGCAATTTTAACCAACTGACTGCCATTGATGTAAGTCATAATCCGGAACTGACATATCTTAATTGTTCTTATAACCAACTGACTAATCTGGATGTGAGTCATAACCCGGCACTGCAAGACCTTGCATGTTATGAAAACCGACTGACTAACCTGGATCTTACAGCGAACCCACTAATCAAAGCTTTCCACGGATATGATCAAGAATTTGACATCACATTAGGTAAAAACATGATGACTTTTGACCTTAAGTCATTACCCGGAAACTTTGACCCGTCAAAGGCAAGCGGATGGGCAGGTGCAAGTGTATCGGGAAACACCCTGAAGCTTGACAGCACAAAGCCATCAAAGGTAACTTACACCTATGAAGCGAGACCAGGCAGGAATCTGTCGGTAACCTTAAACATAAGTCACAAGGATGAAGTTAAAATCTCCTTTGATAAAAACGGCGGAAGCGGCTCAATGGCAGATGTTACCAAAAAAGCAGGCGAAACCTATGTTTTACCCGCTTGTGAATTTACCGCACCCGTAGGAAAAGAGTTTAAGGCTTGGGAAGTAGGCGGCGTTGAAAAGGCACCAAACGACAGCATTACAGTCAACGCAAATACTACGGTTAAAGCACTTTGGAAAGACAAAGCAGTTATTCCAGTAGCTCATGATGTAAACATCGCCCCAACAACACACGGCACTGTAACAGCCGATAAAGCGAAAGCAAAGAAAGGTGAAACAGTTACCCTAACCATTACCCCTGATAATGGTTATGTCATAGATGAAATCAATGTTATGGATGACGGTGCAAGCAACGTACCGGTAACAAATAACAAGTTCACTATGCCGGATAGGTTAGTAAATGTCACTGTAACCTTTAAAGCTAAGCCTGTTACTCCTGGAACCAATCCCGGAACACCAAATCCAGGTACGAATCCTGGAACGCCTGGAATAACCCCGACAGTAGAGAAATTTATGATCACAGTTGATCCTAGCGGTGGAAATTGGAACGGTAGCACAGCTGCAAAGAGTTATGAGATAGAAAAAGGACAGTACCTAACACTTCCAGCTGCTCCAACAAAAGATGGCTATACTTTCCTATATTGGAAGGGCTCTAAGTATCAACCGGGCGATAAGTATTTAGTTGAAGGGAATCACACATTTACTGCAGTATGGCAGAAGAAGCCAGTTAAGATTGCATCCGATGCGACAGCACCAAAGACTGGCGATAACGCAATACCATACGTTTATACTTTAGGGCTAATAATGGCAGCATGTGGAATGCTTGTTCTCAATACTAGAAGATCCAAAAACAAATAGAATTCGGATTATACGATGACCTAAAAGGTGGCTTACATGCGATTTCACATGCAAGCCACCTTTTTTTGATTTTAGAGAGGTTAGGAGATTGGATTATTTTTATTTCAGGAACCTTTATGATTTTAAATAGAAAAATGCTTTCATACGTCAAAGATATACCTAAAGGTGGGTGGATTTGATATTTCTGTCGTGTAATTGGATTCATTTCATAGCGGCAATGAATCGCTGTCATCGCAGACGATTTTATTATGCGGTAGAATAGAAAGAATAGATGTTTGACGTGATAGGAAGGAGGGAAGCATGGGAGATGACTTTTCAACCTGGATGCTGGCGCAACTGCATGATCCGAAGCTCAAGGAAAAAGCAAAGGCGCGCATGGCACAATCGCCTGTAGCGCAGTCGTCTGCAACGCAATCTCCTGTAACACGCTCCCCTTCGGCACAACAGCGTTTTATTCAGGTGGCCAAACCGCACGAGGAAGGGTTCTGGAAGGCGCAGCTTCTGCGGGATGCGCCTCATACCGCTAAGCCCTCGACGAAACAGCTTCAACAGCAGATCGACGGTCTCTTTGAACAGACGGCCGAAAAAGCCTATGCCCTGCGCTTGGCGCGGGGCGGGGCCGAGGAGGATGGTGAAATGCCACCCGTCGACCGCCTTCCCTCCTATTTACTGGGGAGATTGTATGTGCTGACGGAGGACATCGTCTGTGCGCACCATCGCGGCAGCACTCTGAGCGGCTATTCCGAGGACGCCTACCTTTCCTTTGCCTTGGGCGCGAAAGGAAAAAATACGCTGGTGACGTTCTTAAATCGAGCGGCGGAGCATCTGCCTCCGGCGGATGAGGAGACCTTGCGTTATTTCGGATTGGATGCCAAAGGCAGGCCGATTCTTTGGTGGGATCCGGAAGGCGTGATTCGCGATCATCATCCGGTCAGCCGAAAAACCATTCGTCGCTTGCAGGAAAAACCGGCACAGCTCAGCAAAGCATGGATGCTTCCGCCGCTGGTCATACGTATCCTCTTTCTCTACAATGCTGCTATGGATGTGATCGAATCCGCTGAGCGGGACGACTCCATTCGTTGGAACAATCGCATGATGCGCGATTATCTTTTTGCCATGGCCGGCGGCAGTGTTGCCATCAATCCGTATTCGTATACGATCGTGGACAGCCTGTTGCGCTTGGCAGAAGAACGCGTCCGGGTGGAAATCGCGGGCATTGCACCGATTCAAACGGAGCACGATCGACGCGAAGTGGCGCGTCGTTTGCCGAAGCCCCTTGAGGAATCAGTGATGAAAGCGATACGGGAGACCTCCCTTCCGCCCATTACGGAAGAAGATTTTCGCTTACTACCTACAGAAGAAAAGCTCTCCCTGCGACTGCGCCAAAAATGGATTTTTTTGTTGGCGGACGAGGATAAACAAGTAGCGGTTTTGGATGAAATGGGGGAGAAGGAGATTCATGCGCTTTTAACGCGAAGAGGAAGTCCGGAATCGAAGAGCCCCGCATTGTTGCGTCTGCAACGATTTTTCGCTCTGCGGCGCAAAAAAGAGGATGCCATTACGGCGAGCGCCGTTCGGGAAATTGTGGATCCCTCTTGGGAAGAAGAATTGCGAGAGAGGCTTCAGAATCTTTCGGAGCGGACGCCGCACTGGGTTAGCGAGCTTTCCAAACAGCTTACAGCGTGGCAAAGTCCAAAGGTGCGAACGCTTCGCTTGAATCGAAGTCGTATTCACGAGGCAAAAAAGGAATTAGCGCAGACGGTTGCCATGGTAGACCGTCTGTTGACCACGGAAAACAAGGAGGAAACGCATGACGAATGAACAGGCGCGCGCCATCTCGCGTGAAGAGGCACAACAAATTCTGCAAGCCCTCGAAGGAGGCGTGGTGCCGGTCGTCGGTATTCAGCATCTGTTGGTCGGCCGCCGTCAGGAAGTCGAAGAAGTCGTCTCCATCCTTTCCCGTCTGGGAGAAGGCGCATCGGAATTTCGTTTATGGGTGGGCGATTTTGGATCCGGAAAGAGTTTCATGCTTCGCACCATCGAACAGCTGGGGCTGCCCATGAATATGGTAACGGCGACGGTGGATTTGACGCCGAGCCGCCGCTTTCACGCCACCGACGGGAAAGGGGTGGCTCTCTATCAGGAAATCTTTCATCGCTTGCAAACGAGGGATTTCCTCTCCGGAAATGCACTCGCTGCCATTCTGGATCGCTGGTATGCGGAAGAAGGAAAAGAACATCCGCAAATCGGCGCCTATCTTTTTGAACGATTGGCGACGTTTGCCGGCGGTGGGTTGCGCTTTACGCTCATGCAAGTATTGACAACCTATATGGAAGCGCTTGTGGCGGGGGATCCCATCCAAAAAGCCATGGCGCTTCGCTGGCTCAGTGGCCACATGCCCACCAAAACCGAGGCCAAACGAACCCTTGGTGTGGGCGAGATCATTACGGATGACAATTGGACCGAAGCGTTGTTCAGCTGGAGCGAGCTGTTCCGACTTCTCGGCTATCGCGGATTCGTCGTCAACTTTGATGAATGCGTGAACCTGTATAAATTGCCGCGCAGTATGACGCGGGAGCAGAACTACGAACGTGTTTTGAATCTTTATAATGAGACGAAAAGCGGAAATACACCCGGCCTGTGGATCAATTTGGCAGCCACGCGTAAAACCGTCTTTGACGAACGTCGCGGCATGTTCAGTTACGGTGCTTTAAAAGGTCGATTCGGCATCGAACGAGCGGATGTAGGCGATCTGGTCGATACGACGGCAACCGTGCAAATCTTAAAACCCCTCACGCCGGAAGAAATCTATACCTTGCTGGAAAAATTGCAGACCATTTTCGACACGTGTTACGACGTCGCCGAAGTGCCCTTCACAGAAGAACAGATTGCCCAATTCATGCAAGCCGAACTCAATCGTCCCGGCGCGGCGGAATTTCTCACGCCTCGTGCCGTTATTAAGGACTTCTTGCAACTTCTCCAATGGGCAAGGCAGAATCCGACCATTCCGGCGGAAGAACTGTTAACGCGTCGCTTCGGTTCGCTTGGTCGGGTGGAAAAAGATCCCGACAACCGGGACGATGCGGAGATTGAAATTCTGTAATGGAAATTTTGTAACGGCTTGAAAATTCCGGTGTTCTCTTGCACGTTTTCCAGGATGGAAAGGAGACTGTGGTGTTTGCCTTTGGGCGTCTCTCGGAGCCTATTCGTCATTATATTTATGAACAGGGCTGGCAGGCCCTTCGTCCGATTCAGGAAGCGGCAATTCGTGTCGCGACGGAAACGGAAGACAATTTCCTTCTCGCCGCACCGACGGCGGCTGGAAAGACGGAAGCCGCCTTTTTGCCGGCCATGTCTCTGGTGGAACCGTCCTCCTGGCAGGAGGGCGTGCGTATTCTGTTGCTTTCGCCGCTGGTTGCACTCATCAATGACCAGACCCATCGGTTATGGTCGTTATGTAAGGCGCTGGGCGTTCCGGTCACCGCCTGGCACGGCGAGGCCAATACAGCGGCGAAGAGGCGTTGTCTGGCGCATCCGGCCGGCATTGTCCTCATCACCCCGGAATCTTTGGAGGCGATGTTTGACACGCATCCGGAACGTGTTTCCTTGCTGTTTTCCAATTTAGATTGGGTGCTGGTAGATGAATGTCACAGCTTTCTCTCCGGTGCCCGCGGTGTGCAGTTGCGCTCGCTTCTGATGCGCCTCGAACGGCGAAGCGGTGCGCATCCGCGCTATATCGGCATGAGTGCGACACTCGTGGAAGGCAATTATGATGATGCCAAGCGCTTTTTTCCGCCGAGAAGAGACACCCGCTTAGTTTTGGATCGCACGAAACGCACCATCGAAAGCTCGATTCATCTTTTTCCAGCGGAAAGGGAGGCCGAGGAGGATAGCTCGGCACAATCGGCTCTCTACGACGCTCTTTTTGCCCATCTGAAAACGGAAAACCTGTTGATTTTTCCCAACTCCCGTCGCCGGGTGGAGGAAATTGCGCATGCTCTGCAGGAGCGCGTCGCACACGAGCAACTCTTTGTGCGCGTCATGGCGCATCATGCCTCCATGGAAAAAGCATTGCGTGAGGAAGCGGAGCAATGGGCAAAGGGTGGATTTTCGCGCTTTGCGCTCTGCGCGACGTCTACGCTGGAACTCGGCATCGACATCGGTGCAGTAGATGCGGTTTGTCAGGTGGACGCTCCCTTTTCGGCAATCTCGTTGGCACAGCGCCTGGGTCGAAGCGGCCGCGGAGAAACGGTCGATCCGTATTCGGGAAAAAGGATTCCGGAGCCGGCCCGCGTCCTTCTCTTAACCACCGAGGATGAGGCTTTGTTGCAGGCCGTGACGGCATTGGTCATGGTGGAGGAAGGAACGCTGGAGCCTGTTGAACCCCTTGCGCATCCCTACGACGTGTTTGCGCATCAGGTGTTGGCGATGGCGTTGGAAGGATGCGGCCTTTCTCTTTCGGATTTGTACGCGCTTTCCGAATGGCCGGTGTTTTCGTTTTTGACGAAAGCCGATATCGATGCCATCTTGGACCATCTTCTTGCGGAAGATTTTCTGGAACAAAGCGAAGGAGAGGGAGAGGAAGTATTTTTGGGCCTTGCGGGCGAGCGCGTGGCCACACGGCGCGATTTTTATGCGCAATTTCAAACGCCACAGGATTTTACCGTATTAGCCGGAAAGGAACGAATTGGCTCGATCCCCCTGACGCCACAGACGATCGAAGGAGCGCATGTTCTGCTTGCCGGGCGCGTCTGGAAAATCGAAACCGTGGATGAAAAGGCACGCAAAATTTTTGTGGTGTCGGCGAAAAAAGGGCGCGCGCCTCTGTTTTCCGGCAGTGCCTATGATGTCTCTTCTTTGCTGCGGCAACGGATGCTTAACGTGCTCTATCATCCGCCGGAAGCGGTCCGCCGCCATGCCGAGGCGATGGATGCTTTTTTGCGTTTGCGGTCTCGGTGGTCGTCCGCTCCTATGATACAATGGGACGAAAATGCGGCGTTGGAACCGGCGTTGACCCTTTTTCTGGGCACATGTGCGGAGCGCACGCTCTTTTTGCTGCTGCGTGCCCTATGTGAAATGCCACATCCCGCTATTTTTTGGGATGGCCGTCACGGACGCTTGTACGGCGAGGCGTTAAAGGGATCGGTACTGCGTCTACGCCATGCGTATTCCGAAGAAGGCGATGCACTGCTGCGCCGCATACCTGCCTATTTGCGGGAAGATTCCGCCATGCTTTCTCGGATGCTGGGCGAGGTAAAATATGCTTTTTTGTTGCCGGAGGACTATCGCATTCGCTATGTCTGCGACAATCTGTGTCTTTCGAGCTTAAACTTGATCATGAAGGAGTTGTAAATGCGTTTACATGTGGAACAATTGGAAAAGTCGTTCGGAGAAAAACACGTCCTGCGCGGAGCGAGCGGCGTCTTTGAACAAGGCACGGTTTATGCTCTTTTGGGTCGCAACGGCGCCGGCAAGACGACCTTTTTTTCGCTCATCGCCGGTGAACGTACCAAAGATGGCGGGCGCGTGATGCTGGAGGAAGAGGGCAAAATGCGGCCTCTACTTCCGGAAGATGTGTTTTTCATGGTTTCCGAGCCGACATTGCCGAATTTTCTTACCGGCCGCGAGATGGTGCAGTTTTTTGTAGAGGCCAATCAGGAAAAAATCGGCCACGCGATCGATGTGGATGACTATTTTTCGCAGATTGATTTTGCAGAAGATGACCGCGACCGCTTGATTCAAAGCTATTCCACGGGCATGAAGAACAAAATCCAGATGCTCATGTTCATGATTTTGCGTCCCCAAGTGATTCTCATGGATGAACCGTTAACGTCCCTGGACGTGGTGGTGCAGCACGAGATGAAGGAATGGATTCGCCGTATTCGTGGCGAGCATATTATCCTTTTTTCCACCCATATTCTGCAGCTGGCCAAGGATCTTTGCGATAAAGTGGTGCTTTTGAAAAACGGATCACTGCTGGCCGTGGACGAGGATTTGCAGGATGCGGACATGGAAAATCGTGTCATCCATCTGTTGACGGAAGAGGGAACCTATGAACAGTAAGCGTCTCTGGAAGGACATGCTTCTCGTCACCATGATCAGCTGGTACAGCTTCCTCAACGGTTTGGTGTTGATGGTGCGTCGGTTGCCGCTCATCGGGTCATTTTTGGGCGAACACTATCGTTTTGCCCTATTCAAGAAGGTCAGTCGGGCACTCAGCCCGCTGGTGATGGTGATTGTGGAGCTGTTGAAAACAGCGGTCGTCTCCGCTCTATGTTTAGCGGTTTCCACGTTCTTTCTCTCGTCGCTACGAGGCTGGATTTTTGGACCTCCTCCGTATGCTTCGGACTTGTCACCGGCTGCCTATTTGGCGGAAACCGGAGGATTTGTCGTGGTTTACCTGCTCACGAGTTGGGGAACGTCTCGTGTGGTTTCCGAAGGCGATACCCTTTATGGCTGGCAACGTTACTTCCATCTCGATATGCACCGCAGCGTGGTGCTGCTGAGCATTGTTGAGCCGCTAAAGCATTTTCTTTCCCGCTGTGTTATTTGGAGCGTGCTGTTTTCCTTGCTTTTGCCGGCCTGGTCGATTTTGGATGCCATCGGATGGAGCCTTGCCGTCCTTGTTCTGGAGTGGGCCTTTGCGAAGCACAACTATGAGAAAAAGCTCAGAATTCATAAGACGGAAAGTGCGGGGCGGCAGCTGGCCTCTGTGGCTCTTCGACTGTTATTAACCGCTCTGGTCGTCGCAATGCTTTGTAAATGGAATGTCATGCCGTCCTTTTTCGGTTGGGTGATCAGTGCCGCATTGGCTTATCCCTCGCTTCTTTCCGTGCGCTATTTTCTACAAGAAACGGATTTTGCTCGTCTGATGGAAGTCAGCGGCGATATGCATTATTCTCTTGCCGACCTTCGCGAGGCGAATGGAAATGATGTACGCATAAAAGACGAAGACCTGAAAAATAGCGATGCGCCGGATGCGTCTGTCGCGTCGGCTGCGTCCGAAACGCCAGCGACGTCGGCCACGTCAGACACGTCCGCTACGTCGGGTACGTCCGCTATTCCGGCTGCGTCTGTTACGCCGAGTGCACCGGTCACATCAGCGGCATCTACCACGCCTTCAGCGCCCGCTGCATCTGTCCAGGGAAAAACCGGCTATGCCTACCTCAATGCCATGTTTTTTGCGCGTCATAAACGCATTATTGAACGCCCGATCTGGATTCGTACAGGAATCGGCTTGGTCTTTGGCTTGGTTTTAACTTGCATCAGCATGTTTTTTGCCGGGAAAGTTCAGCTCGGGGAGTCCCCGGCCTTTCTGGTGTACTACTTGCCGACATTCATGTATCTTCTCTGTTCCTATTCCCGACTAACCAAGGCGATGTATGTTAATTGCGATCAGAGCCTTTTGCATTACAGCTTTTATAAAGAGAAGAAGGCCTTGTTGGAGATGTTTCGTCTGCGCATGATAAGTCTCTGGAAGCTGATGGCTCTACCGACGTTGTTGGTGCTAGTCCTGGTTTTCGTTAATGGGCTGATTCTGAAATTTTCCACCAAGCTGCTTATTGCTGCGCTTTTGTTAACGCTGGCAAATGGTGGATTTTTCACTATTTATCCGTTGTTTATTTACTACGTATTTCAGCCCTATGATTCGGCCGGAACGATCACCTCTTTTGCGCCTTCTTTTTTGAATGCGCTCGTGTACATGTTCTGCTTTTTCGGCGCTCCTCGCCTGGATGACGCGTTTTCGCCCATGACCTTCTCGCTTCTCTCTATCGGCTTTTTTGCACTCTTTTTGCCCTTCGCTCTCTTCCTGATCCGCACACGCGGACCGAAGGTGATGCGCAAAGAATAGACGAACGGTCTTGCGCCATTCCAAGCACTTCGAGGAATGCTACGGTCTGCGCGACGGAAGGCGGAGCCGCCTTCGGCGGCGGTTGACAAACGCCGGCCGCAGGCCGGCTCCTTATGGGTGCCCGCGGGCAGATTACGGGCCATTTTGTCGCCTCTCGGTTTTGACCCGTAATTTTGGCGATGACTTTACGGGTTATTTCGTCATTTCGTGATTTTGACCCGTAATCTTGGCGATGGCTTTACGGGTCATTTCCCCATTTCGCCATTTTGACCCGTAATTTTCCCCATAGGCTTACGGGTCATTTCCCCACTTCGCCATTTTGACCCGTAATTTTCCCCAAGGGCTTACGGGTCATTTCCCCACTTCGCGATTTTGACCCGTAATCTTCGCGATCCCTTTACGGGTCATTTCCCCGTTTCGCCATTTTGACCCGTAATTTTCCCCATAGGCTTACGGGTCATTTCCCCATTTTGATATGTCCCCCAAAAAGTAGAGCGTTACAGAACAAAAAGATACAATGAAGAAAGGCGTAAGGAGGAGGACATGGCACAACGAAGATACACAAAATCTTTTCGAAAACGAGTCGTGGAAGAGGCGCTAAAGCCGGAATTGGAAGGCAAAGAATTTCTTGTTGCGGAAAAATACCATATTCGAACATCGACGCTTTTACGCGGGAAAGACGTATATCACAAATATGGGGAAATGGGCTTAGCGAATAACATCCAACAATTTTGTCAACGCGAGAGTACGTTCACCCGTGCGCAACAGGAGAGGGAAGCCGCAAAAGACAAAGAAATCGCGGAATTAAAAGAGGAGATTACCATCTTAAAAAAAGCCGCGGTCTTTAAAAAAGCCGCGGTCTTTCTAGCCAAGATGCCCCGAGACTAAAGTTTGCATTGCAGACTTTGTTTTTCAAGTGACTGCGTATCACATATCATCCCGTCGCGAAAAAAACTTTGACAAGGGGCAAAGGCCTTGTTATACTGTTTCAGTAACTTTAATGCGGCCCTATGGTCAAGCGGTTAAGACATCGCCCTTTCACGGCGGTATCCCCGGTTCGAATCCGGGTAGGGTCAATCAATGGGCGCTTAGCTCAGTTGGGAGAGCATCTGCCTTACAAGCAGGGGGTCACAGGTTCGAGCCCTGTAGCGCCCATTCGTCCATTTCTGGCCCGGTAGTTCAGATGGTTAGAATGCCAGCCTGTCACGCTGGAGGTCGTGGGTTCGAAGCCCATCCGGGTCGTTATCCTTTGCGCAAGTAAGGGAATGCTGGTGTAGCTCAATCGGTAGAGCAACTGACTTGTAATCAGTAGGTTGAGGGTTCAAGTCCTTTCACCAGCTTTTGATGACGCGAGCACGGAGACGATCCGGTTCGTCACCAAAAGACGATGGGCATAGGGATGGGCCGAGATCCGGCAGGACCTGGTTATGCGCCCATAGCTCAGTTGGATAGAGCAACGGCCTTCTAAGCCGTGTGTCCGAGGTTCGAATCCTCGTGGGCGCGTTAGTGGGGTATAGCCAAGCGGTAAGGCACCAGACTTTGACTCTGGCATTTCGTAGGTTCGAATCCTGCTACCCCAGTTGACAAGTGAATGTGTTGCATGATGGGGTATAGCCAAGTCGGTAAGGCACTAGACTCTGACTCTAGCATTTCGCAGGTTCGAGTCCTGCTACCCCAGTACGATCCATTAGCTCAGCAGGTAGAGCACCTGACTTTTAATCAGGGTGTCCGGGGTTCGAATCCCCGATGGGTCAGCTTTGGAGAGATACCGAAGTGGTCATAACGGGGCGGTCTTGAAAACCGTTAGGGCGCAAGCTCACGGGGGTTCGAATCCCTCTCTCTCCGCCATTCGGAGAAGTACCCAAGTGGCTCAAGGGGCTCCCCTGCTAAGGGAGTAGACCGTGATGAACGGTGCGAGGGTTCGAATCCCTCCTTCTCCGATGTTCGGGCCATTAGCTCAGTTGGTTAGAGCAGCCGGCTCATAACCGGTTTGTCCCGGGTTCGAGTCCCTGATGGCCCAAATGTTGACCACTTCGCCCCTTTAGGGGCGTCTCCTTCGCTATCCAATAGGGTGGTAGCGAACAGCAACTTAATATATACTATCTTTCGTATCGAAAGGTACATATGCCCAGATAGCTCAGTCGGTAGAGCAAAGGACTGAAAATCCTTGTGTCGCTGGTTCAATTCCTGCTCTGGGCATAGGGGGCTCCGCTTCGGCGGAGCTTTTTTCGTGCGACGATAGCTCAGCAGTCGGCCGCAAGCCGTTCAGGCTTCGCAGGCTCGCCTTCACGGGCGGCCTTTGCATCAGACCTACATCGGCTCTGTCTGCTGCGCAGCCAATCGCCGTGTTAGGTCTGGAACTCGGTAGAGCAAAGGACTGAAAATCCTTGTGTCGCTGGTTCAATTCCTGCTCTGGGCACTGTCAAAGGTCCGGCTTCGTCCGGGCCTTTTTCGTTGTATGGCGGGAAGCATTGAGCAAGCTGCTTTTCGAGCATGCGAATTTCGCGCCGGCATCCGTCGGCTTTTTTATTGTAAAAAGAGGCAGGAAGCGCCATGTCAGGGTATGATAGAACCAAACGAAGTAGGAAGCATCAGGAGGAACTATGATACTGCTCATTGCATGTGATCGGCACTATGCTATCGGCTATCAAGGCGATATGCTGTTTCATATTCCGGCGGATCTGCGCCATTTTAAGGAGACCACCACGGGAAATATTGTTGTGATGGGAAGAAAGACGCTCGAGTCTTTGCCCGGCGGGAGGCCGTTGCCGGGACGGCTGAATATCGTGTTGACGCGCGGAGAACGACAAGAAAGTGACGAACTGCGTGTCGTGCATAGCCCGGAAGAACTCAAAAAGCTGCTTCGTAAGGTGAACGGGGACGGGTCGCGGAAGGTGTTTCACATTGGCGGGGGCGGCCTCGTGAAAACGCTGTGGACGGAGATCGACGAAGTGATCTTGACACAATTGGATGAAGAATACGCGAAGGCGGATACCTGGATTCCAAATCTGAATGAAAGCCCGGAATTTCAGTTTGTGAGTGTGCTGGGCGAGGGTGAATACAACGGAAAGCGTTGGGTAATTCGCCATTTCCAAC
Organism: Murdochiella vaginalis; assembly: GCF_902381775.1. Lineage (NCBI taxonomy): Bacteria > Bacillati > Bacillota > Tissierellia > Tissierellales > Peptoniphilaceae > Murdochiella > Murdochiella vaginalis. Next base: position 1,514,930 of record NZ_LR698969.1, on the reverse strand, counting down.
GGGTGAAGGGAAAGGACGGTGTGCATGATGAAGGATAAAAATGCAATGCCGGTTACGGAAAAAAAGAAAGAAAAGTTTACCGCTCGCGCACTGTTTCAGATGTTTGGCCCGTTTCGGGAAACGATGCAGAAGGACGGATGGCGATTGTTTAAGGTATTGCTTGCAGCATTTCTCTGCGCTTTCAGCGTCAATGTGTTTCTGCACCCTTCCGGCATGCTTCCGGGCGGATTTGGCGGCGTTTCTCTGCTGTTGCAGAATATTTTTCAGTCCTTTCTCGGTTGGCATGTCTCCTTTTCGGTGCTTAATATCGCGCTGAATATCTTGCCGGCAATATTGGCCTTTTTTATCGTCGGAAGGAAGTTTTTTGCATTTTCCATCGTCTACATTATTGCATTCTCGCTTTTTGTAGACCTTTTGCCGAAATTTGCTTTTACGACTGATCCGGTACTGAACGTCATCTTCGGCGCGGTGTTCAACGGTGTTTCCGCCGCGGTGGCTTTAAATGCCAATGCGAGCGGAGGCGGCACGGACTTCATCGCGATGATCGCTTCCACAAAATACAATATTGCCACCTGGAACTACATTTTTGTATTCAACGTTGTGGTGCTTCTCATTTCCGGAACGCTCTTCGGTGCAGAAGCGGCCATGTATTCCATGGTCTTCCAGCTTGGCTCTACCATATTGGTCAATCGCCTGCATGCCCGCTACCAGCGAAAAACGCTCTTCATTATTGTCAATGAATGCGAGCCGATCGCAACGGATTTGCAGCGCCTGACGAATCACGGCGTGACGATTTTTGAGGGTGTCGGCAATTTCAGCCAGGAACCGCGTTATTTGATTTACATCGTCGTCAGCAAGACGGATATGCCGGCTATTAAGCGTTACCTGAAGGAAGCGGAACAAACGGTGTTCATGAATATCTTCGATTCGGAAGAGCTGGAAGGGCGTTTCTATATCGAACCATTAGATTAACCTCGATTGTCGAGTCAAGAATACAGCAAGGGAGAAAACATGACGAAGTATATCGTAAGCGGAAGTTCCACGGCGGATCTTTCCAAAGCGCATTTCGATGCGATGGACGTAAAGTATATCTGCTACCACTATCAAATGGACGGCGTGACCTATGTCGATGACCTGGGGGAAAGCATCTCGTATTCCGATTTTTATCAGCGCATGGCGGATGGCACCGAAACGAAGACGTCGCAAATCAACGTGGAAGAATTTGTCGCCTACTTTCGACCTTTCCTGGCACAGGGCTTGGATGTGCTTCATGTCTGCCTTTCATCCGGCATTACCGGTGTCTTGAATTCGGCGAATCTGGCAAAAGAAATTTTGCTAAACGAATTTCCGGAACGAAAATTGTACATTGTGGATTCGTTAGGCGCTTCCTCGGGCTATGGCTTACTGCTGGATACCATGGCGCACCTTCGGGATCAAGGAATGTCCATCGATGAGCTGTACCATTGGACGGAAGAGAACAAGTTGCGCGTGCATCACTGGTTTTTTTCCATGGATCTTTCGTTTTATATTAAGGGAGGAAGAATTTCCAAGGCTGCCGGTACCATCGGGCAGATGCTGAACATTTGTCCGTTGTTGAACATGGATTCCTGCGGTCGCTTAACGGTGCGTGAAAAAATTCGCACCAAGCGAAAAGTGTTTAAAACCGTTGTCGACAAAATGGAACAGTTTGCGGATGACGGAAAGGACTATGCAGAAAAGTGCTATTTATCGCATTCGGCCTGTTTAGAAGATGCCCAGGAGGTCGCGCGACAGATTGAAGCGCGTTTTCCGCACCTTCGCGGCAAGGTGGAAATCAACAGCATCGGAACGACCATCGGCAGCCATACGGGGCCCGGAACGGTAGCTGTCTTCTTTTGGGGGCAAAAACGAGAAGAATAGCCGACGACGCATCGGTGAAGCGTGCGCTTGACAAGGCAATAGGAAGTTCGTAAAATACGGGTGTTATCGCGGATGCGTTCGAAGGAGGAACCATGGATTATTTGGAAACCGTCATTGATCTTATTTCCAAGAATTTGGAAGTGCCCAGGGAAAAGCTCAATGCCGATACGGATATCATCAACGATTTGGATGCGGATTCTCTGGACTTGGTCGAGATGGTCATGAACATTGAAGACGAATTTGATATTCAGATTGATGATGACGTACTGAGTAACCTCCACACCATTGGCGATGTGGCGCGCGAACTGGAGGAATTAGACAGCAATCGGTAGCTGCCATGTTCGTCGCGTAAGGAAGAGGAAAAAGTCCATTATGCCTTGCATGCCGCTTTCCTTTTTGGTATACTGTATCGGTCAATGCAAATGAGCACTGGTTAAGAGACTCCTCTTGATCGGTAAAGGGGCATAGTTCAGTGGTAGAACGTCGGTCTCCAAAACCGAATGTCGGGGGTTCGAGTCCTCTTGCCCCTGTTATGGGCCTGTAGCTCAGGTGGTTAGAGCGCACGCCTGATAAGCGTGAGGTCGCTGGTTCAAGTCCATTCAGGCCCATAGAGATCCTACACCGTCTGGTGTAGGATTTTTCTTTGTCAGGAAGTGTAGCAGCTCAAAAACGCTACGCCTTTCCTAAGGAGAATAGATCCCGAACGAGACGATGACAGTTGGATGCAAAATATCCTTCCGAGGAAGAAAGCGTGAGAAAGGGCTTGGGAAGCGGCGGAACGGCGGCATCTTCTGCATAGGAAGGGCTTACCGCAGCCAGGCGCAAGGTATCGGAAGAGGACCTGGCTGGGGAAGAGAGCGTAGCAAGCGAAGAAACATGCGCAACCTGTCGAGGCTCGGTCGAGGCGCTCGCATCCAGGCGATGAGTGGGAACGCTACAGTACAGATCCTGCTCTACCCAGTGTAGCGATCCGAAGCTGTTTTCCGTGTGCCATTCCGGACGTGCGGGCATTTCGCTGCGGTAGTGCATGGTAACTTGATCGCCCTTTGGCTCGAGAGCCTTGAGCGAAGCACGAATGGGCACTTCCAGCTGTAACTGCTGTTGCCATTCTTGAAAAAAAGGAAGGAGCAGGGCCAGTTCGCGTACGTCTTCCTCATTGTGCAGCAGTACCGCCTCTTTTGCCTCGGGATCCTCCAAATGCTTGGAGAACGTCGCAATCTGCGCGCCGGTGTACGGATCCTGACGCATTAGCCCAGCAATGCGCGCCAATGTGCTTAGACGCAGGTTGGGAAAACGGAAAAACAGGCGGCGCGGACGAAGATAGGCAAACCAGTCCCGGGAAAGAGTCGAGGGAAAGGCAATGCCATGCACCGCAAAGCGCTCCTGCAGAAACGGCAAATCAAAGTGATCCCCGTTATAGGTGATGAGCGTTTTATCGGCCAAAAACGGACGAATGGCTTCGAGCAGCTCTCCTTCCTCGTCGCGTGAAGGGGCAAGCCATTGGCGAAATTCTTCGGCCGTCTGTAGACCCACCAGAAAAACGGCATCCGTTGCTCTGTGAAGCCCCGTCGTTTCAATATCCAGAACGGCACTTTCCGGCGCAATTTGCGGTGAAGATTCATTTTTTCGGATGACTTGCAGCATGTGTACTCCTTGCGATGGTTTTCCGGTTCTTTTTAGCGGACAGAACCGTTCCGGCTCTGCTTAACGGTTGATCTTGTATCTCCCTTCCTTCCTTGTATAGAATAAGGAAGAAGTCGCGTTCAAGGCGAATAGCGCAGCATTTTTCTGCGGTATCCGCCTTCAGTATAGTCAACGCAACCTTGCGTGGAAAGGATTGTATGATTTATTTTGATAATGCCTCCACAACGCCCGTCCTGCCGGACGTCGCAAACGTGGTGACCGATGCCTTGCATCATCAATGGGGAAATCCGTCCTCTTTGCATCGCCTTGGCTTTCAAGCGGAAAAAGCCATGAAAGAAGCACGCGGACGTATGGCCGGAATACTCAGTGCCCCGGAAAATAGCTTGCTTTTTACCTCCGGTGCAACGGAAGGCATCAATACCGTCATGCGAAGCGTCCTTATGCAGGCGCTTCAGCATAAAAGTGGTCATGTGGGACAGATGGAGAGTCCCGGAGCCGATTGTGCGAGCGATGAGACGAAAGCGAATATTGTGCTCACCGCAGTGGAACACGCAGCCGTTCACGAAACGGCGATGCTTTTTTCGTCTTTCGGCATTGCTGTGCGCGAGATTCCCGTCGATGAACAAGGGCAAATTTTCCTTTCGGACGTGGAACGCCTGGTGGATGAAGAGACGCTTCTGGTTGCCGTAATGCATGTCAACAATGAGCTGGGAACCATTTTTCCGGTGGAGGAAGTGGGAAAGATCGTCAAAAGCCAATCGCATGCCCTCTATCTGGTGGACGGCACACAGGCGCTGGGAAAACTTCCGGTTCGTCTTTCCGCCCTTTCCTGTGATGCGTATGTTGCGAGCGGCCATAAAATCCATGCGCCCAAAGGCATTGGACTGCTCTATGTTCGTCCCGGAACCACCTTGTCGCCGCTTCTTACCGGTGGCGGACAGGAAAAGAACCGGCGTTCGGGCACGGAAAATGTACCCTATATTCTCGGCTTTGCTGAGGCGCTGGCGCAGATGGAGGCGCATCGGGAAGGCACGTATGATCCGCATGTGGTTGCCATTGCAAAGCGTGCACGCGAGCGGGCAGAAGCCTTGCCGGGGGTTCACATCAACAGTCCGGAAAACGGAAGTCCCTACATTCTTAATTTTGCACTCACCGGCATCAAGTCCGAAGTGCTTCTCCATTTTATGGAACAGGAAGAGATGTATCTTTCTTCCGGATCGGCCTGCAGCAAAGGAAAGGTGAGCCGTATTCTGCAAGCAATTCATCTTCCGGAGGAATATCTTGACGGGGCCGTTCGTCTGTCGTTCGGCCGAGAAAATCGGGAAGAAGAAGTGGATCCGTTTTTTGATCGGCTGACATTTTCTGTAGAACAAATTCGCCGCATTACAGGAGGAAAGGCATGAACGAAAAAAAGCACATCGGCATGCAGTCGGTGGTTTCCGTTTCCTACGGGGAACTGGTTCTGAAGGGGAAAAATCGGGGCATGTTCGTGGCGGCAATCAAACGCCATTTGCATCGTGCCTTGCAGGATATCCACGTGGCGGAGGAATTTGAGCAATTCGGTAAATTGTTTTTTGTTGTGCGTGAAGAAGATGTGGCGGCAACGGTTTCGGCCTGTCGGCGTGTTTTCGGCTTACTTTACGTTACGCCAGGCCTGCGTGTTGCCTGTGAAGAAACTGCCATTCGTGAGGCATGCCGCGCCCTGATGACGCAAAAGCTGGCGGAAACGGATGCCGATCAAACGCCAACCTTTAAGGTGAAAGTGAAACGCAGCAACAAGACCTTTCCCATCCCGTCTCCGGACTTTGCCGCGATCGTGGGGGACTGGATGTTGACGGATTTTCCTTCTCTTCGTGTGGATGTACGCGATCCGCAGATTACATTGGCGGTGGAGATTCGGGAGGATGCTTTTGTTTCCGTCGAGCGCTATGAAGGCGTGGGCGGGCTTCCGGCCGGCTCCGGCGGTCGTGGCCTTCTTTTGTTATCGGGCGGCATCGATTCGCCCGTTGCTGGCTACGAAATAGCACGTCGCGGCTTGGCCTTGGGAGGCGTGCATTTTCATTCCTATCCATTCACGAGTGAGCGTGCGCAGGACAAGGCCAAACGTTTGAAGGCGCAACTGGAGCGATCTGTCGGGCCCATGCGCCTCTATATGATTAATCTGGTCAAGATTTATACGGCGATTGCGCAAAATTGCCGAAAAAAGAATACGACGCTCTTATCGCGACGCATGATGATGCGCATCGCCGATCGCCTCTGTGAGCGTTTCGGCTACCATGCACTGATCACCGGTGAAAGTCTGGGCCAGGTCGCTTCCCAGACCGTGCAAGGCATCCATGTCGTTAATAATGCTGCATTTCATCCCATTTTGCGTCCTCTGATTGCGACCGATAAAACGGCGATTATTGAGGTTGCCCGAGAGCTGGGCACGTACGAGCTTTCCATTGAGCCATATGACGATTGCTGCTCTCTTTTCGCACCGGAACATCCTAACACCCGTCCGGCATTGGAGCAGATTCTCGAAGACGAAGGGCACCTGGATGTGGAGGCCCTTGTGGAAGAGGCGCTGGAAACGTTGGAAATCGTGGAGTAAGGAAAGAGACGGGTGTTTCTTGCACGCACGCTCTTCTCGTCATTCCGGCATATGCAAAAGGAGACCCCTCCTATTTCAGGTTAGCAATACAATCTGAAATAGGAGGGGCGCTTTTTTGTGTTTGTTTCACCATACGTCGCAGGCTCGCTGAAACACGAAGCAAGCGGCGCGAATGCTAAGCTACTTTAACAGCTTCTTTGCAGCATCGAGAGCGGCATCGTAGTTGGGATGTTCGGTATTCTGTTTGACGTATTCCACATAGGTAATCTGATTTTTGCCGTCCAGAACAAATACCGAGCGATTGAGAAGCATGAGCTCGTCAATCAAGACACCGTAGGCTTCACCGAAGCTGCGATGCGCATAGTCGGATGCTACGATGGCATTCTCGATGCCTTTTGCGGCGCAGAAGCGCTGCTGCGCAAAGGGAAGATCCACCGAAACAGTGAGCACGACGGCTTTATCGCCCAATTTGCCGGCTTCCTCATTAAACCGGATGGTCTCCAGCTCGCATACCGAGGTATCCACCGAAGGAACTGCGACAAGAATCTTGACCTTGTCACCAAGATCCGCCAAATGCAGGGGACTTAAATCCTGCTTGACGAGCGTAAAATCGGGAGCGGCATCTCCCGGCACCAATTCTTTGCCGTGTAATGTCAGGGCCATATCGCCCATTTTGTAACCTGTTCTTGTCATATTTCTCCTTTCTGTGTCAGAGTTCAAAGGCCCGCTTAGAATACGATGAGCATTAATGCGCCGGCCAGGATGATACTCAGGATGACACGTTCAACCCAGATGATGAGATAGTCGCTGAACTTGATCGGGATATCTGTACCCATCATACAGGGGATGGAAGCAGAGAAGAAGAGAATTTCCGAAACGCTGACGATCGCGACCAACATACGCGTGGCAATGGCCATGCCTTCCCCGGCAACCAGCGGCGCCGGCAGAAGCATTTCCGCAATACTTAAGGACAACGCTTTTGCAGTCAGATGTGCTTCCGGAACCTGTAAGAGTGCCGTAAAGGGATAGAAAATGTAGCCAATGATATCGAAGACCGGTGTATAGGTCGCAATCAAGAGGCCTGTCATACCAACGCCGAGAAGGGAAGGTGCAATATTGAGCGCCATTTTGAAGCCGTCAATGAAATTCATTTTAATGACTTCGAATAGCGATGGTGCCTGATGATAGGCCGTCATGGCTTGCTGCATGGCGTTTTGGAAAGAAACTTTTTTGCGTTCTTCTTTGACCATCGGTTTTCCGGAGAAATACACATCCTTCTTTTTGCTCAGCGGGAAAAGACGTACGGTAATCGCCGTAACGATAAAGGTAATGATCAATGTCGCCCAGAAATAGAACAGCCAATGATCCATCAGATCCAGCGTTTTTGCAACGATAATCATGAAGGTGGCGGAAACGGTGGAGAAACCGGTTGCAATGATCGCGGCTTCTTTTTGCGTATAGGCATCTTCACGGTAGACACGGTTCGTGATAAGAAGCGCCAAGGAATAGCTGCCGACAAACGAGGCAACGGCATCAACAGCGCTGCGTCCCGGGGTTTTGAATACCGGGCGCATAACCGGCTCCATGAAGACCCCGACAAATTCCATGAGACCGAAACTGATTAAGAAGGCCAGGAAAATAGATCCGATAGGGACGATGGTGGTAACGGAAACAAGAATAGCGTTAAAAATCATCGGCAGCATGCCTTTATCATGCAACGCGGCCGGGCCCCATCCGGTAATTTGCATGACGAGGAAAATAATCGAAACCAGTTTTAGGGCAAAAAAGACTTTGCGGACAATGCCGCCTTCCCATTCCTTGCGTTTGAATGCATACGCTAATCCGGCCAGAACCATAAACGTGCCGAACACAATGCCGTAATTCGGAATGCCTTTGATCGCATTAACAATGTGGTCAATGGGAATGGTGTTTTTGCCTCCGAATTCAATTGGAACAAAGAACATAAAAATGCCGAACAGCGAGTACAGGACGAATAGACATACATCTTTTGCCGTCCATTTGGTGGTAGTCATGACTTCCTCCTTTTCCATTAAGGATACAAAGCCAAGAGTTTTCCGATGAAACTCTTTCGTCCTTATTATACGCGTTCTAGAAACAAATGAAAACGATTGGCACAAAAAATCGACGAAAATCATCGACTTTTGAAAAAATTGTAAGAATGGAGTCAAGCGAAAAAATTTACACCATTTGCTCATTAGTACGTTTGCTTTTCCGTCAAACTCACATAAAATAGGAGAGACTGCAAACATTGGTAACGGGGGAGCCCAGAAAGGAACCGCATTGAAGCAAATTCAACTCAAGCAAATCAGCAAGTCCTTTGATGCGCTGACGGTATTAAAGAATTTTGATCTGACGATTGAGGATGAAGAATTTCTGACGCTTTTAGGTCCGTCAGGATGTGGAAAGACGACTATTTTGCGCATTATCGGCGGTTTTGAAGAACCGGACAGCGGTCAGGTTCTTTTCGAAGGAAAAGACATTACGCATGTCCCGCCGCATTTGCGGCCGTTCAATACGGTATTTCAACAATATGCCCTTTTTCCCCATATGAATGTGGAAGAAAATGTCGGCTTCGGTCTGCGCATGAAGGGAGTGGAGAAAGAGGAACGGGAGGCGCGCGTAGAGAGAATGCTGCGCTTAGTGAATCTTTCCGGGTATGGAAAGCGCAAAGTGGATCAGCTTTCCGGCGGACAGAAGCAGCGCATTGCGATCGCCCGTGCCTTGGTGAATGAGCCAGAGGTGTTACTTCTTGACGAGCCGCTTGGGGCACTGGACCTTAAGTTGCGCAAAGAGATGCAGGGAGAGCTGAAGCGCATGCAGCAGGAACTGGGCATTACGTTTATTTTTGTCACCCACGACCAGGAAGAAGCGCTTACGATGTCGGATTGCATTGTCGTTATGAACGGCGGTGTCATCCAGCAGATGGGCGACCCCAAAGATATCTATGATGAACCCCAGAATCGTTTTGTAGCGGATTTTATCGGGGACTCGAATATTGTCGAAGGCATCATGCATGCCGATTATGATGTGAGCTTTTCCGGTCATCGTTTCCGGTGTGTCGACAAAGGTTTTGCGCCCGATGAAGCCGTCGATATCGTTTTGCGTCCGGAAGATCTGGAACTCGTTGCTCCGGAGAAGGGAATGCTGGTGGGAAAGGTGGAGAGCTGCCTATTCCGCGGCGTTCATTACGAGATGGAAATCGACGTTAATGGCGAATGCTATAAGAGCCAGAGCACCAAGGCGATGGGGGTTGGCAGTCGTGTGGGCATCGTCATTGCGCCCGATCTGATTCAAGTCATGCACCGCTCGTCGCCACAAGGGGTTTTGCGATGAAACGATACCGTCGCTTGAGCGCCCCATATTTACTATGGGCGGCTATGTTTGTGTTGATCCCGATGGGCATGATTTTTTACTATGCTCTGACGACCGCTGACGGACAGTGGACATTGGAAAATTTCCGGCGCTTTTTTGCCGGCAATGCGACCGCAACGCTAGTCAAATCGCTGCGTCTCGCTTTGATCTCGACGGTGATCTGCTTTCTTTTGGGCTATCCCATGGCCTATTTCATGGCGAAGGCCAATGCACGCATACGCCCCATGTTGTTGATGCTGGTGATGATTCCGATGTGGATGAACTTTTTGCTGCGCACCTATGCCTGGATTACCATTCTTTCGCGCGGCGGCATTTTGAACACGTTTCTTACGAGCATCGGCCTTGCACCGACCGATCTGCTATACACAGAGACAGCGGTCATCCTGGGCATGGTATATAATTTCTTGCCCTTCATGATTTTGCCCATTTTCACGTCTCTTGAAAAAATGGATCCGGCCCTTTTGGAAGCGGCCGATGACTTGGGCGCCAACAAACGGCAGACGTTCTTGCACGTCACCTTGCCGCTTTCGCTTCCCGGCGTGGCATCCGGTTTTTCCATGGTATTCATTCCCGCCATCGCCACGTTTGAAATCACTTCCCTTTTGGGTGGCAATAAGACCAACCTGATCGGCAATGTGATTCAGCAGCAGTTTACCGTCACCGGGAATTGGCAATACGGCTCCGCCATGGCCATGATCTTAATGGTGTTTCTTGTGCTTTCGCTCTTTTTCGGAAGAGAAGAAGAAACGCATGCGCAGGGCAGCGTCGTCACCGCACAGGATTTGGAACTGGTGGCGGAAGAGCAGGAGGAGGTTAGCGATGTCTAAACAACTTAGGCGCGTATTCCTTTTTCTGCTGTATGCGTTCCTCTATGCTCCGATTGTGGTGCTGATTGTCTTTTCCTTTAACAGCGGCCAGACGCGCGGCGCATGGGAAGGCTTTTCGCTTCACTGGTATCAGTCGTTGATGCAGAACCATGAAATTTTGAATGCGCTCAAGAACACGGTGTCCATTGCGCTTGTTGCTACGGTCATCGCCACGGTGATTGCGACATTCGGGACCATCGGCGTGTACTGGTTTTCGCGGCGACGTCGCGTGGCCATTCACCTTATCAATCAGGTGATTGTTCTGAACCCCGACATTGTGACCGCCATTGGATTTATGGCCCTGTTCGGCTTCTTGCACATGACGCCGGGTTATCTGACGATCCTGCTCTCGCATATCGCGTTTGAAATCCCATATATCGTTCTTTCCATTCTGCCTCGCCTGAAGCAGATGCCGCTGGAACTGGCGGAGGCTTCTATGGATCTGGGTGCAACGCCCTGGCAGACATTGCGTTATGTCATTCTGCCCTTTCTTAAGAGCGGCATCATATCCGGTGCCTTGATGGGCTTTACCATGTCCATTGATGACTTCGTCATTACCTTTTTCAATGCCGGAAACGGTGTCGAGACGGTATCCACGATGGTCTATTCTATGGCGCGACGGGGAATCAATCCCGAAGTAAATGCCTTATCCGCCATGATGTTTGTGGCGATGTTCCTCTTGCTTTTGGCAACCAACTGGCGCACCATTCACGGAAAGGAGATGCCATGAGACGCATGCGATTTACGCTTTTTGCGGCATTTGTGCTTTTTCTTTCCGCCATGCTATCCGGCTGCGGTCAGGGGGAAGACACCAAGACGGCAAAGCAACAGGTTAATGTGTACAACTGGGGGGAATATATTGATCCGGAACTCATCCATCGCTTTGAAGATGAGACAGGCATTGACGTCATTTATTCCAACTTTGCGACCAATGAGGATTTGTATGTCAAGCTGAAAAACGGGGGTGCCGCCTATGATGTGATTGTTCCTTCGGAATATATGCTGCAGCGCATGGTGCAGGAGGATATGCTCCTTCCGCTGGATTACAGCCATATTCCCAATATGCGATACATTGACCGCCCCTTTCTGCATCAGCCCTTTGATCCGGAGCAACGCTATTCTGCCCCCTATTTCTGGGGCACGGTGGGAATTCTCTACAATCGCAAAATGGTGAAGGATCCTGTGAATTCTTGGGACATTCTCTGGAATCCGCACTATGCGCGGCAGATCATCATGCTGGATTCTTCGCGTGATTCCTTAATGGTGGCATTGGTTCGCGAGGGCGCATCTGTGAATTCCACCGATCCGAAAGAGCTTACGGCGGCGAAGGAAGATTTAATTCGTCAATACCCGCTGGTATACGCGTATCTCATCGACGAGATTCGGGATCTCATGATCAACGGGGAGAATGCGCTGGCCGTCATGTATTCCGGCGACGCCTATGCCGCCATGCAGGAGAATCCGGATCTGGATTTTGTGAATCCGCCGGAAGGCGGAAATCTTTGGTTTGATGTGTTTGCCGTTCCCAAAGGTGCACAGAACAAGGAAAATGCGGAAAAATTCATCAACTTCATGTTGCGTCCGGACGTCATGGCGCAGAATGCGGAATGGGTGGGCTATTCGCTTCCGAGTGAAGCGGGGCGAGCACTTTTGCCGGAAGAGACGCGCAATTCTCCGGTGGCCTATCCGGACCCCAAGACGTACGAAAAGTATGAAGTGTTTGAATATATCGGCGATGCCGTACATCTTTATGATCAGCTCTGGCAGGATGTCAAGAATCAGTAAGGAGAGGAGGAATCATGAATTACGTGGACTGGCTTTCCCATGTGGATCGGGGCGAACCCGGCCAGGTTCTTCTCTGCTGTATTCAGGAACCCTACCTCTGGGAAATGCTGAAGAGCGTGCTGCAAAACGATGTATTGGGCGGAAACTTCCTCTCTTTTAACTACGAACACCTGGATGGTCGCACGCTTTCACCCGAAGCCTTGGTTTCCGCTTTGGAAACCCTGCCTCTGATGGGGGAGCGGCGCGTAGTCGTTGTGGAAAACGTGCCTTTGCAAAAAGAAGCCCTGCAAAAAAATGAGACGTTGTTGAACACTCTGTATGAGAGTGTTTTGCATCGCCCGCCGCATGTGCTCTTGGTTTTGGGCTTCGAGGGGGAAAAGCCGTTTCGTGGAAAAGTGCTTCGACAAATGGAAGCGGATCTGCAGCGCATTTCGCTCTCTCCCTTGACGGAACCGGAGCTGGAACGATTTATCATGAAGAAATGGCAGCAACGCGGCATCACTCCTGAAAGAGGCGTCGTGTCTCTTCTTATTTCCTCCAGCGAATATCTGGATCCGCGCGCAGAGAAAAACCTGTATGATGTGGAGAATCTCGTAGCGTCCACGGCCTCATTGGCCAAAAACGGCCTCTTATATCGTCGGGATGTGGAAGAGGCGCTCATTTCGCCTTCCGAACGCAATATTTTTGCTCTGATGGATGCCATCAATGACCGCCGTGCAGCGAGTGCCTGCGCCCTAATAAAGGGCTACGAATCCTTGGGGGAAGATCCGTTTCGTCTGTTTTACATGTTGGTGCGTCAAGTACGCAATATGATCGGAGTCAAGCGTGCCGAAGGCATGCGCCTTTCTCCACGAGACGGCCAAGCCCGCTTAAAGCTGTCTTCCTTTGAATACGGCAAATTGCGTCGCGGCGTGCAACGTTATACGGAGGAGGAACTGATCGGCTATCACGATCGCCTGTTTTCGATGGAAAAACGCATGAAAACACAGGTGTTTGACCTCGAATCGGAATTGGAGCGCTTTGCACTGTCCTTGGAGCGCGAAAAAGCGTAAATTGCTTTTTTTGATTTGCATAGAGCAAAAGATTGTGGTAAACTGTTCAGGTATCGAAAAAAAGATCTCATGCTACCAAAGGAGGTGAGCGAATTGGCCAATATTAAGTCGGCAAAAAAGAGAATTGACATTGCTAAACGCAACCGTCTGCGCAACCGCAGCAAGCGTTCCGAGATTAAAACCTACATCAAAAAGTTTGATGCGGCGTTAGAGGCGAACTCACCTCAGGAAGCGCAAGAGCTGTTAAAGGTGATTGACCGCAAGCTGAAGCGTGCTTCGTTGCAGAGCGCGTATTCGAAAAATGCAGCAAGCCGCGCCGTCAGCCGTCTGCAAAAGCGCCTGAACGTTGCGTCTGCCCAGTAACAACGAATCAACATACGAAGAACAGAAAAGAGCCGATTTTCTTTTGAACGGCTCTTTTTTTATGCTCTTTTTTCGCCTCCTGCTGTGCTATACTGAATGCGATGAAAGACGAATGGAGAGGCAAAGCGATGACGAAAGAACAAAAAGACCGGCGCTTGCTTTCGCTGGATGCTGTTTTTATGGACGACGAACCGGTAGAGCAAAAGGAAGAAGAGCTGGAATCGGTCGCAACACAGGACAAAGAGATGGAGCCGGCCCAGATTCCCGATACGAACGAGGAAGAAGAGAAGCCGAGCGAAGCGCCGAAACGAAGTGCTGGCCATCTGCGCCGTTTTCTGAAAGAGCGCGTTTCCGACGAGACGAGAGAGAAGTTGGAACAGACGGAGCGTGCGCAACGCAGCGCCCGCGAAATCGAGGCGTTGAATCAGGAGGCGCCGATTCCTGAGATGGACTTTTCAGAAGAGGAACAGGCGGACGACACCGAAGATCTGACGATACTTCTTCCTACTATTACGAACGAATCGGCACCTTCCGAGGAAACGAGAATTTTTGCGCCCATTTCCGTCCCGAAAGAGGAGACGCGGACAGACGAACATAACGTATATTCGGGGCATGAGCAAGCCAAAGCGACGGAGCTATTCGCTGCAGAGGAAGATTGGCCGGATGAGGAGAACGCGCCTCTCACACCCGCTTATCCCGATGCGGATGATGAGGAAGAAAAAGCGAAAGAGAAGGGCGTTCGCGGCTTCTTTTTCAATTGGATTTTGCCCATCGGCGTGGCGCTGTTGCTTGCCATCGTGATCCGCTTTTTTATCGGCGGCGCGACTACCGTCAGCGGAACGTCCATGGAGCCTACGCTGCATAACGGCGATTTTCTGTTGGTCAGCAAAATTCCGACCTATCTCAAACAATATAAGCGTGGAGACATTCTCATCGTGGATTCCCCCGATCTGGACGAATTCTATGTCAAGCGTCTGATCGGTCTACCGGGAGAAACGGTTGAGATCGATGACGGCAAAGTCTATATCAACGGCAAATGGATGAAAGAATATTATACGAATCAGGAAACGGTTTCGTATGCCAGCTCGAAATGGACACTGGGCGAGAATGAGTATTTTGTTATGGGCGATAATCGCGGCACGGGAGCCAGCAACGACAGCCGATTGTTTGGGCCCGTTTTGGCGGAGCATATCAAAGCGGTTTCGCGCGTGCGCATCTGGCCGATTACGAAGATGATGTTGATGTATTGATGGCAGCGAGGAATGGATGAGAACACCAATGTCCCATCATACGCCTAAGCGGCGTGTGGAACGTGAATTTAAAGCGCTGGAGGCGATACGCATTCTTGTCATCGCCATCGTGATTGCCTTTTTCATTACGCATTTTATTGTGGCGAGCACCGTTGTGGAGGGATCTTCTATGGAAGAAACGCTCCATAACGGGGATCGTCTCTTTGTGTTTAAGCAAGGTATTACGGCGGAAGGCTTAAAACGCGGGGATGTTGTCGTTTTTCATTCGCCGGATGAGAATCGCGATTATATTAAACGTGTGGTGGCGCTTCCGGATGAGTATGTGCAGATTGAAGACGGCATGGTCTACATCAATGGAAAACGTCTGGAAGAGCCCTATATCAATACCAGCTTTACGCATGTGCGCGAGAACACCGAATGGTTGGTGGGAAAAGATGAACTCTTTGTATTGGGGGACAATCGCAAGCAAGGCGCGAGTCGTGACAGCCGGTATTTCGGCACCATCCCGCTCCGCTCTGTCGTAGGGCGCGCGGTATTTCGGTATTTTCCTTTTAACGCATTCGGCGGGTTTTAGGAGGATGTATGGGAGATCGGCAAGAAAATATTCGTAATTTCTGCATTATTGCACACATTGACCATGGCAAATCCACCTTGGCGGATCGGCTCATCGAAATGACCGGCGCCGTTACGATGCGTGAGATGAAAGAACAGCTTTTAGATTCCATGGATTTGGAGCGCGAGCGCGGCATTACGATCAAGCTCAAGGCGGTGCGCCTCTTTTATGAAGCGGATGACGGCGTCGTCTATACGCTCAATCTCATTGATACGCCGGGTCATGTGGACTTTAACTACGAGGTTTCGCGTTCCCTTGCCGCCTGCGAGGGCGCTGTGCTCATCGTCGATGCTTCCCAGGGAGTGGAGGCGCAGACCTTGGCCAACACGTATCTGGCGCTGGAGGAAGACCTCGAAATTTTACCGGTCATTAACAAGATTGATCTGCCCGGTGCCAATATTCCCATGGCCAAAGAGGAAATTGAAAATGTTTTGGGCTTTGACACAGAAGGAATACCGCTGATCTCCGCAAAGGCCGGAACGAATATCAAGGCGGTTCTGGAAGATATCGTACAGAATATTCCTGCGCCGTCCGGCGATCCGAAGGGACCACTGCAAGCCCTGATTTTCGATTCCTATTACGATCCCTATTTGGGCGTCGTAATGTTCGTGCGTGTGAAGGATGGAAAAATTGTTCCGGGCATGCGCATTCGATTGATGGCGACCGGCAAAGAATACGAAGTGGATGAGGTCGGCTATGATGCACGCGGTCACGTGAGGACCGATGAGCTTTCCACGGGCGATGTCGGCTATGTGGTCTGTTCCATTAAAACCGTAGGCGATGCGGAGGTCGGCGACACGATCACCTCTGCCGAGAATCCGGCGGAAGCGCCACTTCCGGGCTATAAAAAAGTCGTTCCCATGGTCTATGCCGGCATCTATCCGAGCACCAATGAGGACGTCAACAGTGTGCGGGATGCGTTGGAGAAATTGCAGGTTAACGATGCCGCGCTGGTGTTTGAAAAAGAAAATTCCGCCGCACTGGGCTTCGGCTTTCGTTGCGGCTTCTTAGGCATGCTTCATATGGAAGTGATTGAGGAACGTCTGGCACGGGAATTCAATCTCGATATTCTGGCAACCGCACCGAGCGTTATTTATCACATTACGCTGCACAATGGAACACAATATAGCATTCAGAACCCGACCGATTTTCCGGATCCGACCGATATAGAACGGGTGGAGGAACCCATTGTGCGTGCCGACATCATGACACCGAAGGAATACATCGGTACGATTATGGAATTATGTCAGGATCGGCGCGGCGTGTATAAGAACATGGAATACATGGATGAACGCCGCGTTTCCATGCATTATGAGATGCCCTTGAATGAGGTCATCTATGATTTCTTTGATGCGTTAAAATCCAAAACACGCGGCTATGCAAGCCTTGACTATGAGCTGCAGGGCTATCAGCCTTCCGATCTGGTGAAGCTGGATATTCTGGTCAATAGTGAGCCGGTGGATGCGCTTTCGCTCATCGTGCATCGCGATAAAGCGTATGAGCGCGGACGGCTCATTTGCGAGCGGATGAAAAAAGAAATTCCGCGCCATCAGTTTGCGGTGCCCATCCAGGCGGCCATCGGGGCGAAAATCATTGCCCGTGAGACGGTTTCCGCATTGCGCAAAGACGTGCTTTCCAAGTGCTACGGTGGCGATATTTCGCGAAAAAAGAAACTGCTGGAAAAGCAGAAGGAAGGCAAGAAGCGCATGAGCCAAATCGGAAACGTCAACATTCCGCAGAGCGCATTTTTGAATGTACTGAAGTACGATGAAGAAAACTGAGAACACCTTCCAAGCGGCACCGGAAATTCGTCCGCTTGGACTCTATATTCACTATCCCTTCTGCCAAGAGCGTTGCTTCTATTGCGATTTTTTAACGTTTCCGCATGCCGAGGCCTTGCAGGCTCCCTATCTTTCCTCTTTAAAACAGGAAATTCATCTCTTGGACCAGGCGCAAGGGCGGCAACAAATGCCGTTTCTTGCGCCCGTTTCGTATGTTGTGGATACTGTTTATTTCGGCGGAGGAACCCCTTCGCTTTTGCCGCCGGAAGCGGTGGTATCTCTTTTGGATGCGCTTCGCGCCGCCTTCTCCTTCGCGAAAGACGTGGAAATTACGCTGGAAGCCAATCCGGGAACGCTGCATAGAGACGGACTCGCGACTCTTGTTGCTGCCGGCGTGAACCGCGTCTCGCTCGGTGTGCAAAGCATGTCCGATACGCTGCTTACGCGTCTCGGCCGTACGCATACCGCTGCAGACGTTACAAGGGACATTGCTCTCTTGCGGGAGACCGGTGTACGAAACGTGAATGTGGACTTTCTTCTCGGCTTGCCGGGGCAGTCTCTGGAAGCGATTCGTCGGGATCTATCTTTTATAGAAGAATGGCGTCCGCAACACGTTTCCTGGTATTCTCTCATTTTAGAAGAAAAAACCTATTTTTCGTGGCAGGCGCAACATGGCGATCTGCCCTTGCCGGAAGAGGCACTTCTTTTACAGGAAGAAGAGGAAGTCTTGAACGGCCTCTCTGCTTTAGGCTATGCGCGCTATGAAATTTCCAATTTTGCGCTGCCATCTTATGCCTCGCGGCATAATCTGAAATATTGGAGTGCTGCAGACTATCTTGGAATCGGTGTCGGCGCGGCGAGCTATCTGCAGGGAGAACGCTATCGCAATCCTGCAGGCATTCATGCCTATGGCAAGGAGATTGCGGAAGGACGCTTGCCCCAGCAGCGCGAAGAGCGTACGCTGGAAGAGGACCTGTTTGAGCAGGTCATGATGGGCTTGCGCAAAATACAGGGTATTGATCGTAATGCGTTTTATGCCCGCAACGGCATCGATGTACTCGATATGGCGCCGAAGCGCATTGCCGAAGCACAGAAAAATGGTTTGCTCTGCGTTACGCCGACACATATTGCTTT
The DNA here is from genome assembly GCF_902381775.1 of Murdochiella vaginalis. Taxonomy (NCBI): domain Bacteria; kingdom Bacillati; phylum Bacillota; class Tissierellia; order Tissierellales; family Peptoniphilaceae; genus Murdochiella; species Murdochiella vaginalis. The sequence goes on along the minus strand of NZ_LR698969.1, from coordinate 1,496,557 downwards.
CACACCGGCAGGACTCAATGTACAAAATGACGTTTTATCCGACATCCTTTGGGAGTGGGAAGGCTGACGACGAACCACCACATTTTTTTCGCTTTCCATTGACAAAGGAGAAGATGCCTTGTATCATAGTGTTAGCACTCAAAGAGATAGAGTGATAACAGGATGGAAACGGAGCGGTTGCATTGTTCCATGCAAGATACCGTAAACCGGACACTAGCTTGATGGGCTTCATCCATGGAAGGAGGCAATATGGACGATCGAAAAATGTTCATTCTGGGCGCCATTTTGCAATCCTATATTCACGAAGGACAGCCCATCGGATCACGAACGTTGCGGCGTGACTATGAGATGAACATATCCGCAGCTACGATTCGAAATGAAATGAGCGATCTGGAACACATGGGTTATCTGGAAAAGGCGCATACCTCTTCCGGACGCGTTCCCGTCGAAAAGGCGTATCGCTGGTATGTGGATGAGTTATTGCGACGCGGAGAAGACCCGGAGCCGATTTCCGCTCTAAGCAGCCGAAGTTTGCTGAAGCAGTCCTACGATCCGGAAAGTTTACTGGAGCAGGCGCTCACGATTCTTTCCGATTTAACTGACAGTGTGGCGTTTGCCCTTTTGCCGGCGCGCACGGACGATATCATCGAAAAAATTCGTTTTCTGCCGCTTTCGGCGCACGAATTGCTGACAGTAACCGTATTCAATACGCGTTTTGTGGACACCGAGTTGATTCGTCTGGACGGGGATTACAGCAAAGAGCGTCTCGAGCGTCTGGGTGAAATTTTCCAGGAGTTGTTTGAAGGCCATCGTCTCTGTGATGTTTCCGCTTTCTTGCAATCCGATTATTTCAGCGGGACGGTGACACACGGCAACCTCATGAGTGAGCTCATTCCGACCTTGCTCGAACGACTCAATGCCAAGCATGGAGAACGCGTAGTGTTCCAAGGCATGGCCAAGTGGTTGCGTTTCGTAGAAGGCAGCGATCTGCCGGGTGCGTTACAGTTTCTGGAGGAATTGCGAACGAACTCCGATTTTCTGGGCTTGCTCGATCAAATCTCACCGCAAGAGGGAACGATCGTGCGTATCGGCTCCGAAAATGAATTGCCCCTGCTGCATCGGGCTTCACTCATCGCGACACCGTTTCGCGTACACGATCAGGTCTATGGAGCGCTGGGAATCATTGGGCCATTGCGGTTACACTATCGCAACGCCATCGGCCATGTGCGGCGCATGGGAAAATATCTCGATTCCATTACAGGACGAGTCTAAGGTTGAATTCCGGCGGCAAGTGGTATCGTGCCGCGGAAAGGAGGAAGCATGAAAAATAAAAAGAAAAAGGTAACAGTCGAAGAACTGTTGCAACAGGAAAAAGAGGTTGCACAGGAGACCGGTGGTAAACCGAACCAAAGCGACGATACCTTCGCGGATGCGACGGGAAAGACGTCTCATGAAGAAGCGGACGAACGGATGAACAGAAATGGGGACGACGCCGAAGAAGGGAATGTGAACGCAACAACGGACGATCCATCCGACAAAAAGGATGCTTCCGTAGATGAATCGAAAAACGAAGAAATCGCCGTCCGGTATTTGCGATTACAAGCCGACTTTCAAAATTACAAACGCCGTACCGAGGAAGAGCAGAAAAATACAATACGTTACGCGAATGAGCGTCTGATTCTGCAGCTGCTCGATGTGGTGGATAATTTTGAACGCGCCTTAGCCACGGAAAAAGAACACGATAATTTCTTCCTGGGGATGGAAATGATTCATTCCCAGTTACGCGAGATATTGGAAAAAAACGGGGTGGAAGCCATTGTGGCGGATGGCGAAGCCTTTGATCCTAATCTGCACCATGCGGTACTTACCGAAGAGAGTGCGGAGGTGGACGAAGGGCACGTCATTGAAACCCTGCAGACAGGATATAAGTTGAACGGAAAATTGATTCGGCCGGCCATGGTCAAAGTGGCGAAATAAGGCTGAGCGACAAGGAGGAAAAGAATATGGGAAAAATCATTGGTATTGACTTAGGAACGACGAACTCGGCAGTAGCCATTATGGAAGGCGGCCAGGCAACGATTATTGCGAATGCGGAAGGCAATCGCACCACCCCGTCTGTCGTGGCATTTACCAAAGACGGCGAGCGTCTGGTAGGCGAAACCGCGAAACGCCAGGCCATTATGAATCCGGATCGGACGATTTCATCCATTAAACGTGACATGGGAACCGACCGCAAGGTGACAATTGACGGCAAGACCTATACGCCGCAGGAAATCTCCGCCATGATCTTACAGAAGCTGAAAGCCGATGCAGAAAGCTATCTGGGGCAAACCGTTTCCGAAGCGGTCATCACCGTTCCGGCTTACTTTACAGATGCACAACGTCAGGCCACCAAAGATGCCGGAAAAATTGCCGGCTTGGACGTAAAGCGTATCATCAACGAGCCGACGGCGGCCGCCTTGGCCTACGGCGCTGACAAAGAGGAAGAATCTTCCAAGATCATGGTCTTTGACTTGGGCGGCGGCACCTTCGATGTCTCCATCCTGGAAGTGGGCGATGGTGTCTTCGAAGTTCTTTCCACCCGCGGGAACAACCGTCTGGGCGGCGATGATTTCGATAATGCCTTGATGGACTACATCGCAGAGGACTTCAAGAAAGAAAACGGTGTGGATCTTCGTCTGGACCCGACCAGCGACCAGCGCTTGAAGGATGCTGCGGAAAAAGCGAAGAAGGAACTTTCCAGCGCCATGACCTCGACCATCAACCTGCCGTTCATTACGGCGGTCAACGGACAGCCCGTGCATCTGAATATGACGGTAACGCGCGCTAAGTTTGAAGAACTCATTGGACCGATCGTAAAGAAAACGGAAGAGCCGGTTCTGAACGCATTAAAAGATGCGAACCTCACCGCTTCCGATCTGAACAAAGTCTTGCTGGTGGGCGGTTCGACCCGCGTACCGATGGTACAGGAGCTGGTCAAGAAATTGACTGGAAAGGATCCGCAGAAGGATATCAACCCGGATGAGTGTGTTGCTCTCGGTGCGGCTATTCAGGGCGGCGTGTTGACCGGTGAAGTCAAGGATCTGCTTCTCTTGGACGTCACCCCGCTGTCGCTGGGCCTTGAAACGCTGGGCGGTGTCACGACGGTGCTCATTCCGCGCAACACCACCATCCCGACGAAAAAGAGCCAGACCTTTACGACGGCTGCCGACAACCAGACGACCGTAGACATCCACGTTCTGCAAGGCGAGCGTGAAATGGCGGCGGATAATACGACGCTTGGACGCTTCCAGCTTTCTGGCATTCCGGCGGCACGTCGCGGCATCCCGCAAATTGAAGTGACATTTGACATTGATGCCAACGGCATCGTCAACGTCAGTGCGAAGGATTTGGGAACGGGCAAAGAACAGAAGATCACCATCACCTCGTCCACGCATCTTTCGGATGAAGAAATTGATCGCCGCGTGAAAGAGGCGGAGCAGTTTGCGGAAGAAGATAAAAAGAAAAAGGAACTCATTGAAGTCAAGAACCAGGCGGAATCGCTGATCTATCAGACGGAAAATACGCTGAAAGAATTGGGCGATAAAGTCTCGGAAGACGAAAAGAAGAAAGTGGAAGAGAAAATTACAGCCTTGAAGGATGTTGTGGGCGGCGAAAATCTCGACGACATCAAAAAGCGCACCGAAGCGTTAACGGGCGAGCTCAATACGCTTTCGCAGAAACTGTATGCACAGGCAGGCCAGCAGGCAGGCGGACCGAACGCCGATGCCGGTGCGCAGGGTGCGAGCCAGGGCGCGCAGGGGGATGACGTTGTCGACGCCGATTACGAGGTAGTTGACGAGGATGACCCCAAAGAGAAGTAAGGCAAGGCAAGCATAGAAAGAAAAGGGCGCTTCGGTGCCCTTTTCTTTATGTGCGGTTTCGATTACAATGACTCTTTAGTGTAAGAAAGGAGCCGGCTTTGCAAGATCCGTATGAAGTGCTCGGCGTGAAGCGCGATGCCGAAATAGGCGACATCAAGAAAGCGTACCGCCGAAAAGCAAAACAATACCATCCCGATCTCAATCCGGGAGATGAAAAAGCAGCAAAAAAATTTAATGATTTAAGCGAGGCGTACGGCATTCTGCAGGATCCGGAAAAACGCCGACTTTATGATACCTACGGCGAAGCCGCCTTTGAAAACGGCATGAACGCTGGTGCCGGCGGCTTCGGTTTCGATATGAATGATATCTTTGGAGACCTCTTCGGGGATTTGTTCGGCCGTCGATCGGCAGGTGCGCAGAGTAGCCATCGCGCGCAACGCGGAGCGGATATTCGAAAAGAGATCCGTCTCAGCTTTCGTGAGGCATATTTCGGTGTGGAAAAAACGCTCACCATTCGACGAGAAAGCGAATGCGGTCATTGCCATGGTACGGGTGCGAAGGACGGTACCGCGAAAAAAACCTGTCCGACCTGTCACGGAAGCGGCGTAATCAATCGGGAAATGCACACCCCATTTGGCCGCATGGTTCAGCAGATGACCTGCAGCACGTGCAACGGGCGCGGTGAAATCATTGAAGAGGCCTGCCCGCATTGCCACGGTCAAGGACGAGAGATAGAAAACCGCACGTTGTCGGTTAAAATACCGGCCGGTGTGGCGGATGGCAACATTTTGCCCATGCGCGGCCAGGGACACGGTGGTGCCAATGGCGGACCGGCCGGCGATGTATATATTGTCATTCGCGTGACACCGTCCGAAATATATGAACGTCACGGCAACGACCTCTATTTTGAGCTTCCCATCTCCTTTGTACAGGCTACCCTGGGGGATGAGGTGGATGTTCCGACGATGGAGGGGAAAGAAACGTTCCGCATCCCGCAAGGAACGCAGACGGGTACGCGCTTTACACTGGAAGGAAAGGGCGCTCCGGATGTGCGTACCCAGCGGCGCGGCGACCTGCATTTTGTTGTGGACATCCAAACCCCGACGCATCTCAATGAGGCACAGGCGGAGGCATTGCGTGCCTATGCCAAGGCTATGGGTGATGAGGTCGAAGAAAAACAGAAAAACTTCTGGGACAAGGTAAAGGAATTGTTTGATTGATGGAAACGAAGTTCTTACAAGTGACCATGATGTATGCGCGTGAATGGGAAGAGGCGGCGCAAGCGCTTCTTGCTGACAGCGATACGCTGGGCACACAGACACTGGATCCGACGACCATTGCGCAGTATGAGGCACAGCATCCGGACTGGGAACTGGCCGACGGCGATGCGTTGCGTGCCGACTTGCATCGCGCCGTCGAGAAAGCGGCCGATGAAGCATGGCAAGCAGACGACGTGGTCCAATTGGTTTTCTTTTCCGACGACGACATGGGACGTCAGGCGATCGAACGCTTGGAACGCCAGTGTTATGAGCAATATGGCGGAGAAATTCGCATTCTGCAGGAAAAGCAGGTGGACAATTCTCACTGGGAAGAAGAATGGAAAAAGACCTATCATCCCCTTTCACTCGGAAAAACCATGGAAATTGTTCCATCCTGGATGCAACCGACGGATGCGACACGGCTCCCCATTTTCATTGAGCCGGGTATGGCTTTCGGCACCGGTTCCCACGAGACTACAACGTTGTGTCTGGAAGCCTTGGAACGTCTGCCTTTAGAGGGGAAGAGCGGCCTCGATTTGGGAACAGGCTCGGGAATTCTCGCCATCTACATGAAAAAGCGGGGGATGGACAACGTGCTGGCCACCGACATCAGCGAAGACGCGTTGCGTTCCGCCCGGGAAAATGCAAAACGAAATCAAGTGGACATCACCTTCCGTGAGAGCGATCTGTTAAAAAATGTGGATGGGAAATTTCATGTGGTCGTATCCAACATTTTAGCCGGGCCGCTGCTGCGCCTTTTGCCGGATTTGCCGACAGTACTGTATCCGGGGGCGTGCGTGGTGCTCTCCGGCCTTTTAGCGACCCAGCAAGAGAGCATCCGAAATGCGTTGGAACAGGCTGGGTTTCTCGTGAGCAAGCAGACGATTTTGGGCGAGTGGGCATGTCTCGAATCGGCTTGGCCGGCGGAAGCGGGATCGGATGCGAACGGAATAACAAGATGAAGCGAATTAAATTTCACACGTTAGGCTGTAAAGTGAATCAATATGAAACGGAGGCCATGGAGGAGCTCTTTCTGCGTGACGGCTATCAGCTTGCCCAAGGAGAGGAAATGGCGGACGTGGTTGTAATTAACACGTGTACGGTGACCCATATGTCAGATGCCAAGAGCCGCCAGCAGATTCGGAAAATGAAACGCGAAAATCCGAATGCGATCATCGCCGTGGTCGGCTGCTATGCACAAGTGGCAGCGGATTCTCTTTCCGCGCTTCCGGAAGTGGACATTCTTCTCGGTACAAAAGGCCGACAACGCCTGCCGGCTCTCGTGGAACAGGTGTGTTCTACCGGAGAACGGCAAATTGCAGTGGAGGATCTCGATGCGGCAACGGATTTTGATGCGTTGACCATTGAGACGGAGCAATCCACAACGCGGGCTACCGTTAAGATACAGGAAGGCTGTGATATGTTCTGTTCGTATTGCATCATTCCCTATGCACGCGGCCATATTGCCTCTCGGCCGCTGCCTTCCATTTTGCAGGAAGCAAAAGCACTTGCGGCACGCGGCTTTCAAGAATTGGTGCTTACCGGCATCCATGTAGCAAGCTATGGAAAGGAAGCTCCTTTTCGTGCAGAAATGTCGGGCGTAGAGCTTACGGATGTCATCGAAGCGGTGGCGGCAATCCCGGAAATCCGGCGCATTCGCCTTTCCAGCATCGAACCTCGTTGGGTGACACGACAGAAGCTGGAACGCTTGGCGGCCACGGGTAAGTTATGCCCGCATTTTCATCTTTCCCTGCAAAGCGGATCCGATCGGATCCTAGAAAAGATGAATCGTCACTACACTACGGCTCTGTATGCGGAAAAGGTCGATGCCATTCGACGGGTGTTTCCGGACGCCGGTCTCACGACGGATGTCATCGTCGGCTTTCCGGAAGAGGGGGAGCGGGAGTTTCAGGAGACCTTGGATTTTACACATGCCATCGGATTCTCACGCATGCATATTTTCCCTTATTCACCACGGCAGGGAACGCCGGCGGCTCTCTTTACGGGGCAAGTGGATGCGGCCATCAAGAAAGAGCGTGCCGCGCGGCTGGCTGCCCAGGAGGTTTCCATGCGGCATGCGTTTATGGAAAAAATGGTCGGCAAAACGCTGTCCGTGCTGACAGAGGAAAAACGGGATGAAAAAGGACGCTTCAGCGGCTATTCCGGCAATTATCTGCGTGTGGCCGTCGTTTCCCCGACGGAGGAAAGTGTCCGGCATTTTCCAACGAAGCATTTGAACACCGGAGAGGATGACTTTCTCTCGCCGGCAGCAAATCATGTGTATTCCGTTCGCGTGCTCAAGCGTGACGGGGAGGAATTGGTCGGCATAGCGACCGGAGAGGAGTAGAAGATGAAAAACACGGCACATCCCATTCGCGAGTATTGGACAACCGTATTAAACGGTATGGCATGGGGGCTGTTTTCCTCGTTGCTCATCGGATTAATCATTAAACAGATCGGCACCTTGGCGCACATTCCTTTGTTGGTTACCATGGGCTCGGTCGCACAGAAGCTCATGGGCCCCGCCATTGGCGTTGGTGTCGCTGCCGTATTGGATGCCCCGGCTCTTGTCGTTCTTTCCGCTGTGGTATTGGGCGCACTGGGCGCCGGTAGCGTTGTCTTCGATGCTGCGGGCGTTGCGACCATCGGCATTGGGGAACCGGTGGGCGCCTTTGTCGCCGCACTTGCGGGCGTAGAAGTCGGCCGTCGCGTGGCGGGGAAAACGCCGGTGGATATCGTGCTCGTTCCCTTCGTGACCATTGTGACCGGCGGCCTCGTCGGCTTCTTCCTGGCCCCGTATATTTCGGGCATGATGAATGGTCTGGGCGACCTCATTAACCGTGCCACCCAGCTGCAGCCGATTCCAATGGGCATTGTTCTCAGTGTACTGATGGGCGTGATCTTGACTTTGCCCATTTCCAGTGCGGCCTTGTCGATTTCTCTTGGCCTATCCGGCCTTGCCGCCGGTGCTGCAACAGTGGGCTGCTGCTGCAATATGATCGGTTTTGCGGTCATTTCCTATCGTGACAACGGCTTTGGCGGCAGCTTAGCACAGGGAATCGGCACCTCCATGTTGCAAATGCCCAATATCATCAAAAAGCCGATCGTGTGGCTTCCGGCCATCGTTTCCTCTGCTATTCTTGGGCCCATTTCCACGGCAGTGCTGGGTATGACTTCCAACGCCTCCGGCGCCGGCATGGGAACGAGCGGTTTGGTCGGACAGTTTGCGATGCTGGATGTGATGGGGCACTCACCTTCTGTGCTCCTGCAAATGGTCGTAATGCACTTTCTGGCGCCGGCGATTCTATCGTATGCTGTGTATCGTTTGATGCGCGGAAGGGGATGGATTGCATCCGGCGATCTCAGGCTGGCCTTTTCCAAGCGGGAAAAATAAAGCAAAGACGGTGCTAACGACTTGCAGAAACGGCATCGTATCGGTAAAATGAAAACAATTCAATATCGACTGGGGGTGCTACGGCTGAGAGGTGCAAACCAACCCCGAACCTGATCTATGTAATGATAGCGGAGGGAAGCTCGAGAGAATTCAGTAGGAATTCCGTAACGCCGCTCTGCGGCGTTTTTCTTTTCCCGATATTGAACGGCAACATTCGGGTGACCGGACGTTTCGATCGAACGCGAAAAAGACGGTCATGCGAAGAACAGAAGGAGAAAGTATGACGGAATCAACCTTGAAAATGCCGAGCAGCAACGGCTTCTCTACCCGCATGGTAGCGGAAGCCGGCGTTATGATCGCTTTGGCAAAAATTTTATCGTTTATTAAGCTTTTCGAAATGCCGATGGGTGGCAGCGTGACCTTGGCCTCCATGGCGCCGATCCTATTTTTTGCAATCCGTTGGGGATGGAAAAAAGGACTCTTAGTAGGACTGGTCTACGGCTTGGTGGACTATCTGTTGGGAGGATATACCGTTCATCCGCTTCAGGTGTTGCTGGACTACCCGTTGGCCTACATGATGCTGGGATTTGCCGGTTTGCAACGCGCCTCCGAAGGAGATAGCTTCTTTTCGCATCTGCCGTCGTTGCTTTTTGCTGTGGCGCTGCGCTTAGCCATGCACGTGCTTTCGGGATGCATTTTTTATTCCACCATCGACTTTACCAAGGCGGGCGCCTCGCTGGGACAGGCATTCACGCTTTCCAACATGGGAGCCGGCTTTGTGTATAGCTTTCAGTATAACGCGTCGTTTTTAGGCGTGGATTTTCTCATTTGCCTCGTGGTGCTCGCTCTGGCATGGCAACCGCTGCGAAAACGCATGCATCGCGCTTAAAAGCACGGCCTGTGCTTCTGATGGCATAAAAAAAGAAGCCCGAAATTTTTGGGCTTCTTTTTTGCTTTGCTACGAAACGCGAAGGGCAGCGCTTATTGAATGGTGATGGATTTCTTTTTGGTCACTTCCTGCGCAAAGGGCAGCTCTACACGCAACACACCGTTTTCCAAGCCGGCTTTAATGGCTTCCTCGTTGATGTCGCCGAGACGGATGCGACGGGAGCTGTTGGTCATGCGGCGTTCGCGATGTAAATAATTCTTTTCTTTATCGCTTTGCTCGCTTTCCTCTTCCTGATGCACAGAGATGGTGAGCACACCCTCTTCCACTTCGACATCCACGTTTTCTTTGGTCATGCCGGGAAGATCCGCCGTAACGACGTATTTGTCCGCCTCTTTTTCAACGTCCACCTTAAACGAGTCATAAACGGCATTATCCAATCCGCTTTTGAAAAAGTCATCGATCATGTCGTTCATCACGGCAAAGCTCGGGGATAAAGTTCTTCTATACGGTACCAGTTTCATACTGTCTCCTTTCCTCCCGTAGGGAGCTATTCACATTTGTTCGTTGTGATTTCCTCAACGTGTCTTTATTATACCATCTTTGACCTTAATGTCAAGAAAAATTAGCACTCAATGAATTAGAGTGATAATACCTCCGAAATTGTAGAAATGGAATGAAAAATACGGTTAGTCGTGAGGTTTGACGTGGTTAGGGTAATCTTATAGCGAAATAAAAAACGAGGAAAGTTTCCGGTCTTTCCGTCTAAGGAGGAACCATGCATAATATTCATGACTCAGAAGAAAATTATCTCGAAGCCATTGTCGTCTTGGAACGAGATCTTGGCGTAGTGCGCTCGATAGATGTTGCCAATCATCTGGAATTAAGCCGTGCGTCGGTCAGCAACGCTATGAAAAAATTGGAGCAAGAAGGTCGCGTGACGATGGAAGATGACGGTTCTCTTCAACTCTCTTCTTCGGGAAGAGCGATTGGAGAAGAAATTGATTTGCGTCATCGCACGCTTAGGGACTGGTTCTTGCACGTCGGCGTTTCCCCCGAGGTGGCGGAAGAGGATGCCTGCAAGGTGGAGCATGCCATCTCCGCGGAAACCTTTGATTGCCTACGCGCCTATTTCGATCAAAATATTCGGAGATCCGAAAAATAATGCAGCAATTTTTTATTTCCGCGCCGCTTGCGGTCGGTGGGCATGTGATATTTCCCGCAGATATCGAAAGACAGCTTCGCCGCGTCCTGCGTGTGCGTGGCGGTGAGACGGTGCGCCTCATTGATGCCGAGGGCATGCCGTTTCTGGCGCGCCTTGTTCTTAAGAAGAACGGCGTGGAAGCCGACTGTGTCGAAGCGCTGCAGGAGAGGCGCGAACTGTCTACACCGCTTATTCTGGCTCCCGCACGAATCAAAAAGGAAAAGTGGGAATGGATGCTGCAGAAGGCCACCGAATTGGGTGTTTCGGAAATCTGGCCGATACTGACAGAACGCGTAAACGAAGCGGAGCCCTCGCCGAATCGTCTTGCGCGAGAGCATCGCATTCTGCAGGAGGCGGCGGAACAGTGTGAACGCCATCGTATTCCGTACATACAGAAGACATTGTCGCTGGAGGAACTTCTCACCGTCGTTCGTCAACGAGACGATTTTTTTGCCATCGTGCTCGCGGAACGCCAAGAAGAAAAAGCGCCACCGTTAAGCGAAGTGCTTGACTCGGTGGTGCCTGAAAAAGCCATGGTTTTGATCATCGGTCCGGAAGGTGGATTTTCTTCCACGGAATTCGCCCGTTTCGCCGAAGAGAAGGTAGCCTTTGCCGGCCTTGGGCCGCGCATCCTCCGTGCGGAGACGGCCGCGATACTCAGTGTCGGAATGGCTGCCCAGTTGCAGGAGAGGCGGGCGAGGAATCGTTGAGAGCGAAGGTCTCTTCGACAGGGTCAGTCTTTTTTCGGTGCAAACAAGTTGCGTAAACGATCGAAGAAGCCCGTCTTTTCCACAGCCGGCGCTTCTTTTTTTGTCTCCTTCGGCAGACGGATCTCTTCCGTCATCAAGACGAATTGTACCTCTGCAATCTTGCCGTTTCGTGCATCTGCGAAAGAGGTGATGTCTTGCTTTTTCGGCTTCATGTCGTCCACCATAGACTGGACTTTTTCCTTGATCTTGCCGTTCATATCACTGCTCTGTGCAGCGAATTGCGCGGTTCCGTTTGCCAACTGTTGCGCACCATTGGCTGCGGACGAAAGGCCGTTGCCGAAGCGGATAAAGCCATCCTGCCATTGTCCCATGCCATCGGAGGCTTTTCCTACGCCGTCCATATACTGCAAAAGACCGCTCTGTAACGCATTGCCGTTTTCCGCTAATTGGTCGACGCCGTTCGTATAGGCTTTCATGCCTCCGAACAGCTCTCCCAGCCCGCCTGTGAGGCGGCCAACGCCTGAAGCGATTTGCTCCTGTCCGTTGAGTAATGCTTGTGTGGTATCGGGCGCGGTGAGAGCTTCTCCGCCGGTTACCAGTGCCGCACTGCCCGTTTTCCATTGTTCCAGGCCATGAGCAAGACCTTCAAGACCCGCATAGAACGTCGGCTGTTGCGGATCGGTCGTGGAGGATCCGTTCGTGTCATCCTTCTGCCCGAAGCCTTGACTCAACGTTTGAATTCCCTTAGTATACTGCTCCAATCCATTATGAAAGGCATCATATTGCTCTTTCAGTTGTTGTACGCCCTCGCTCACCGGGCCGGTGCTCTGACGGATGGTGTTCACAGCTTCCACAATCTTTTGTAAATTCTCGATGGCCGTGGTCATGGCGGATTCCATTTCGTTCGCTTGGTTCGCGGTTTCGGTCATGGCATTTTTCAATTGCAGCAAAGGCGCCTGTCCCGTGGAGCCGGCCGTATCGTAGAGCGCGTGAAGCGCCTGCAGTTGAGCCGCTTTTTGTTCTTTTGCCTTATTGCTCTGATAGGCGAGAAGTCTTTGGACATCCTTATTTTTTAAGGCGTCGGAGGATAAATGGGCCTCCTGTACAACCTGATCTATCGTGGGCTCCGGCATATTTTCCACGGCGGCGATTTGATTTCCAAAGGCCTCATAGACCGTATCCACCGCACCTTTTGCTTCTTGCAATTGTTGGGCAGATCCCGCGACACGCGTTTTTGCTTCTTGTAATTCCGCAGCGGTGGGAAGGGTAGGCGTGGGAGTGCTGCTTCCGGAGGAAAGCGCAGCGTTCAGCTTGTGAAGCGCCTCTTGAATCTGTCCGGAATAACCGAGAAGCTTTGCTCCTTCCTGGCTGAAGGTGGTCAAAGCATCCCGTGTCTGCGTAGCGCCTTCCAACAAACGATTGGCACCATCGGAAAGCGGCGTAACCGCCGCGACACTTTGCTTGGATCCCGCCACGTATCGCTCGACGCCGTCCACATAGCTGCGCCAGCCGTCATTCACCTGCTTCATGGCGCTTTGTAACGCGTCCGTTCCATCGATGCTTGAACCCAGTCCTTCACGTAGCGCTTTTCCGTTTTCTTGCAAGGCTTGGAGTCCGTCAAAAAACTGATTGCTGCCCTGCGCCAAACGGTCGGAAGAGCCCTTCAGGGTGCTAAATGCCGAAGAAAGACGACCATAGCCAAGTGCTAAGGCATTGTAGCCTTCGTTGGCGGTGGAAAGTCCGGAGGATAAACGGGAACCGGCATCATTGAGAGCTTTTGTGCCCTCTTGTAACTTTTTCAGATCCGGATCTTGTGAAAAATCGGGAAGCTTAAAATTGTCGAGATCCATCGAGAAGGGGACGCCGGCAATCGTGATGGAGGGAAGATGGAAATTCGTTACCTTGGCATGCAGCGTAAACGTCTTGGCCTCGCTTCCGGGAAGCACGACAAAGTTGACCTGTCGATCGCCGCCCACCTGCACCAGCGTTCCGCCTTCGGCCGTAATGTTTTCCGCCACATCCTGCGGAAGCGTGATGGAGGTTTGCAGCATCAGCTGTTCCGCCCAGGAATCGCTTGCGTCTTCTTTCGAGCTGTTTCCGGTCGGTCGTTGCGCTACTGGCGTGATGGTCAGTTCCAGGCCGAAGGTTCCGGATTTTCCGGCGATCTGCTCTGCGGAAACGGGTTGCCCGTCGAGTGTGTAGCGCAAAGTGATGGTCCAGGGAAGCTTGCGACCGCTCAGTTCTCCTTGGTAGAAGAAGGCGCGTTTTCCTGTTTTTACCGCATTTTCGTTTCCTTGTGCAGCCTGCAGATCGCCTTCGACGGAAATTTCCTTTACCGCTTTGTATTCGCCGTAATCTTTCATAGGCTCGCCGTTTGGTTCAAATCGATTCACGACATAGATGTTTTTTACGGCACCATTAGTTTGCAGGGAAGCGTATACAACTTCCGATTTATGCTTTCCGGCCAGAACATCTGCGGTAAAGGCAGACCCGGACTCCGCAGAAACCGGCATAGAGAGAGGCATAGTAAGCAAGGCAGCCGCAAGAAGAAGGCTGGTAATGCGTTTTGGTTTGTGAGTGGAATGATTCATAGCTCCTCCTTCGTAAAAGCATTTTGATGATCCGCCATAAAATGGCGACCGAATGACGTGCGTTCCACAAGACGATCAAAGACAAAGAGCAATCCCGGCAAAACGAAAATGACCATGAGCAGAGAAAGTGCTGCGCCACGGGCAAGGACTTCACCGAGCTCGCTGACAATCGTCAGGGAAGAGGTGAGATAGAGAACCAGCCCGGAACAGGTCAAAATCATTGCCGGAGGTAAAAGCGAGGGAATGGTTTCCCGAGCCGCCAAGTCCAGCGTTTCACGACGATTGCGTCGCGTACGATGATCGCAGTAATGTTCCGTGTACAGGATGGCATAATCCACAGTGGAACCAAGCTGTACGGTGGAAATGATGAGAAAGCCGATATAACTTAACGGTGATCCCGTGAAATAGGGCACAGAGAGATTGAGCCAGATGGCGACTTCAATGGTCATCACCAGAAGAATAGGCAGGAAGAGTGAGCGGAAGGCGATTGCAATGGTCAGGGCGATCGTAAGTACTGCGAGTCCGTTCACAATGAGGTTATCGGAACGCACCGTTGCGCGCATATCGTCCGTTACCACCGGATAGCCGGTCATTTGTATCGTATCGCCATATAGTTCTTTTGCAGCATCACGAATTTCCGCCACCGTCGCAAAGGCGATCTTTCCTTCTCGTGCCATGTTTGCATTCAAAATGAAATGGCTGTAATTCGGTGAAACCAGAAGATCCAGTCCTTTTCTTGACACAACCTCCTGAGGGATTGCGGCATCGGCCATGGAAACATAGGACATGACGGTATCGATCGGCCCGATTCTTTCGAGCTTGTTTTGCAACCGTTGTTCTTTCTGCAAATCGCCTCGTGGTACTAAAAGGGAGATTTGTTGTTGCTGTCCGAAATGCGTATCGATGGCTTGCACATCATGTTCGGCGGCACTTCCCTTCGGATAGTTTCCCATTCCATAGACAAAGGCATTATTCTGTGCCGCTAAAAACGCCGGAACAAGGATAATGGCGATCAGCAGAACAAAACGATACCGCCTGCGATAAATCAATTTGCCGACGCGTTGAAAATTCGGAAGCAGCGGGCGATGAGCTAAGCGATCCAGCGGACGTTGCAGCACGAGAATAAGAGCCGGAAGGAAGAGGAGTACCGTTAAAAACGAGAAGACAATGCCCTTCGCCATCACAATGCCAAGATCGGCACCAATGCGAAATTGCATAAAGAGCAACGCCAAGAAGCCGAAAAAGGTGGTGGCGGCGGAAGAGGCGATCGCAACCGAGGAACGCACAATGGCGGCCGCCATGGCTTCCTTATTCTCCATGCCGGCAGCTCGGTTCATATTGTAGCGGTTGAGCAAGAAAATTGCGTAATCCATGGATACGGCCAGCTGTAGGACCCCGGAAACGGCCTGGGTGATGAATGACACACTGCCCAGAAT
The DNA here is from genome assembly GCF_902381775.1 of Murdochiella vaginalis. Taxonomy (NCBI): domain Bacteria; kingdom Bacillati; phylum Bacillota; class Tissierellia; order Tissierellales; family Peptoniphilaceae; genus Murdochiella; species Murdochiella vaginalis. The sequence continues at coordinate 1,481,214 of NZ_LR698969.1, read as the reverse complement.
TAGGTTTGAGCCGAGGTTGAGCAATACGCTCACCCCAATGGTCAATAAGAACAGAAACGGCTGTAGCCAAGACGACGTGCTGATGAGCAAAATGGCAAAGACGATGGGGATGATGAACAGCGTAATGGATTGAATTTCGGTATTCACGGCATTTTGTGCACTGGCCAATTCCATCAGCTGACCGGAGATCCAGCAGTCGTCTTTCACAGAACGCAAAAATTTCACGGAATCGCGGGCCTTGACGGTATCCGCAGAAACTTGAAACATGGCTCGACCGTCTTTCAGGTACGTTTCTACGGTACGCTGATCAAGCTGTTCCGTAGGCGTGTGGATATCTACCATGTCATCGAGCCATAGCACCTGGTCAACGCAATCGGCTGCTTGCAGCTTTGCTTTGATCGTAAGCGCTTCGCGCACAGAATCGACCGGATACGAAACACGGGCATTCGGCATGGAAAAATCGAAGTCTTTTTTTAATGTGTGCAGCGCCTTGGCGGATGGCGCCCCGGCAGGAAGATAATCCGCCATATCGTAGTTCACCGGAACCTTTGTTGCCGCGAAAGCGGAAAGCGTCGTCAGGACGACAAACAACAGGAGGACGGCGATGCGATGGCGTAATACAAACGCAGCACTTCGTTTCATAAGCACCCCTTACCTTGGTATTTTCCAACAGAGCGAAAGCAAAACACCTTTTCTTCGCCTGGTGATCGTGGATTTTTTCTTCTATACTTATGATACGTGATTTTAGCGAAAAGAGTTGGGAAAAATATGATGATTCCCGTCGTGGAATTGTAAAAAGGGGCAAAGGAGGCAGGAAATGAATACGATACAGCAAAAAGTCGAGCATTGTACACAGCGGGTTCGTGTGTGTCTGAAGGAGATGCCGCGCATAGGCATTGTGTTGGGTTCCGGCTTGGGCGATCTGGCCGAGGCCATGGAAGATCCCATCTATGTTCCGTATGCATCAATTGATGGATTCCCAACAACAACAGCTCCGGGTCATGTCGGACGTTTCGTTTTTGGTCGTTTTGAAGGTATACCTACGGTGATGATGCAAGGGCGCATTCACCTGTATGAAGGCTATCCCGTGTCGGATTGCGTTTTGCCCATTCGGCTGATGGCATCGCTTGGAATCGAGTCGTTGATTTTGACGAATGCCGCAGGCGCGGTGAACAAGACATATCACGTAGGGGATTTTTGCCTAATTAAGGATCACATTTCATCCTTTGTTCCGTCGCCGCTTCTTGGCGAAAATGTCAGAGCCTGGGGCGTGCGTTTTCCGGATATGAGCGAAGTTTACGATCGCGAATTGCGTGAACGCATGCGCCGTGCGGGCGAGACTGCCGGCTGTACGCTGCATGACGGGGTGTATATGCAGTTTACGGGGCCTGCCTATGAGACGCCGGCTGAAATCCGCATGGCAGCCACTCTCGGCGCGGATATGGTGGGCATGTCGACAGTTATTGAAGCCGTTGCCGCGCACCACATGGGTGTGCGCCTGGTGGGCGTTTCGCTGGCCACCAATCTCGCCGCCGGCGTCGGTGCCGAAAAACTCAGCGAAGAGGAAGTCATTGAAGAGGGAAAGAAGGCGGCTACACGCTTTCAAGCGATGCTTCGCGGCTTTGTGGCACTATAGCTTTTCCCACGCCTGCTCGATGGCTTCCTCCATAAGAGCGGGCGTTTTTATGGTTAAGTCTTCCCTATGCACCCGCTCGCGGATCGTATGCAGATCTTTTCCCCAGGGTCCGATGTTTAAAACTGGCATGGTATAACGACGGATCGCATCCAGCGGAATGGAATATCCTTGATTCCAGAACAGGACATTGTGTTCCACGAAAGAAATTGTCGCCGGATCGGCTGTAAACATCGCATAGGAGAGATCGCAAATTCCGCGAAAATAATTATCGACGTAGAGCGTTTGATCGAAATGTGTCGTAACAAAGCGGGACAGTTCGGCAACGAGAGCATCCGTAGCGTTTCGACTTGCCAGATCAGCGTTGTTCACCGGCGGATAGTAGGGCGCGGCCAAACCGATCAAAAAGCAGGGATCCTCGCTCTGCCAATGGCGAAGATAGGTCTCCATCAGTTGCAGCGCGCCTTCCCGAAAATCGAGATCGCCATTTTTTACTTTTTCCGCAATAGGTTTTTCCAGCGAGGCAATGTCCACGTTCTGTTCTTGCAATGCCGTTTTCAGCGCCTGTACAGTCAACACCTGCACCGAAAGAGGAGCGGGTTCGTCCGGAGCAAAGGGCGTTTCCTGCCGATAGGGCAGATAGCTTCCTTTGCGATCTGCTAACACTTTTGCTCCCGCAATGGCTGCTTCTCGACAAATCGCCGAGAGGATCTCCTGCGGCGTGCGCGTAAGCGTAAGCACATTCAGATAGCCTCCGGCCAATTCCGGCAAGGACACGTTGTAGGCTTTTCGCCGATCACGGAGCCCCAACCAGGTAGCACCCGGCGTGGTGGCGTTGCCGCGATGTTCCACCATGGCGGGCCAAAGTTCCGTTTGTCGCACCAGAGCGCTCATCAGATGAATCGGGTTGAGACCGGAATACACATCGCCTAAATGGACGCTTTTGCCCCGTGCCAAAACAACGGGCATCATCTTGCCGATGCTGCCGTCATGAATCACCCTTGTATCCGGAGAGGAACGATGATGCGGCTCCGAATCGATCATCAGTATGTACTGCAAACCGAATTGTTCTTCCAGTTTCGCAAAAAGGGACGCAGCCGCACGCATACCGGCGGAGCCCGTTTCTTCATCCGGTACACCGATTACGAGAAGGCTGCCTTCCGGCAACTCTCCTTTACTTGCCTTTTGCGCCCATTCCTCGAGCAGCGTCAGTTGAATGGCAGCACCGCCTTTCATATCGCAGGTGCCGCGCCCGAAAATCCAGGTATCTCCCTGCAAATCGGCTCGTACGTCATCATCGACGGGAATTGCGCCCTCCCGAAAAAGAGGTTTTACACCGTCCGGACGATAGGCAAGAGCCTGCGCATCCCCAAAGGCCTCCACATCTACGACATCCATGTGATGAATAAGAACGACGGTTCGCGTAGTTTTCCCTCGCACCAAGCCCCAGGCGATTTCGCGATTAAGACGATCCTCCGAGCAGGGAAAGGTTCCCCAATGCGTTGCATTTTTCTGAAAATAGGGAAGTGACGAAAAAAACGTGCGATAAAACGGCAAAGCCAACTTTTCGTCGGCGGTGCCCGTTACGGTAGGCAAGGCCATAAATTCCTTTAACAGCGATTCAATCCGTTTGGAACGCATAAAAAGCTCCTCTCGCTTTTTGAAAACTAAAGATCGGCAGAGAAAATCATAAAATTTGTAACCAGTTTTGTTTGGTATGGAGAAGACGGTGAATTGCTATCGTTTTGTCTTCTTCCCGGATTCGATAGAAAAGAAGATAGTTCTTGATTACGCATTTTCGAAAGCCTTTGGGACGAAGATACGCGTCATCTACGAGGGAAAATCGATAAGGCATAAACGAGAGGCTTTCCACGGTTTTCTCCACATTTGCCAAAAAAGAGGAAGCGGCAAGAGGCGCATCCAATTGATGAGCAAGGTAGTACACAATGTTGGTCAGATCTCGATGAAAGGATTCGGAAACGAGAACTTCATAGTGTTCCATTTTCCAAACTTTCTCTGACACTTTTCAGGGAGTCTGCAAAGGACATGGTGCGATCCTGCGCAAAATCGGCTTCACTTTGCTCAAGCAGCTGATAAAGCTCATATCTTCCCATCATCCGGTTATAAAAATCAATGCTCATTACCGCTAAATCACCGCGCCCGTTTTTTGTAATAAAAAGCGGTTCGTCAGATTCGTGACAGAAAGAAGAAATTTCATTATAGTTGTTACGTAAATCCGTACTGGTTTTGATATTGGGCATTTGGGAACCTCCTTATCTGGAAAATCTAAAGATAGTATACACTTATTTCTTTAGGAACGGCAAAAATAATCCGTCGCGAAGAGAAAAATAAGACTTCACGAAAAGCCACACAAACATTTTCCCTTTTCATCAATATTCACTATAATAAGGGCAGTGAGTCGACACGGATGGACAGAGAGGACATAAAATGAGCGAAGTGTTTATTCAAGATTTAACGGTTCGAGATGGCAATCAGTCGCTACTGGCCACGCGCATGCAGCGCGAAGACATCATTACCTTGGCGAAAGCGTTGGACAAAGTGGGCTTCCATTCGATGGAAGTTTGGGGCGGGGCAACGTTTGACTCTGCATTTCGCTTTTTGCATCAAAGTGCATGGGAGAATCTGCGCGAAATTCGTCAGGCGGCAAAGAACACCAAGCTCTCGATGCTTCTGCGTGGGCAAAACATCGTAGGCTATCGCCATTATGACAATGATACGCTGGAGCGTTTCATTCGTTTGACCATCGAAAACGGCATTGATGTCATTCGTTGCTTCGATGCCCTGAATGATACCAATAATCTCAAGAATGCGTTTCGCTTTGTCAAAAAGCATCATGGTCATCTACAAGGGGCCATCGCTTACACCGTAAGCCCGGTGCACAACAATGAGTACTACGTCAAGCTGGCGAAAGAATTTGTCGACATGGGTGCAGACTCCATCTGTATCAAGGATATGGCCGGTATCTGCACGCCGCAAAATGCCTATGAGCTGGTTTCGGCGCTGAAAAAAGCGGTGGATGTGCCCATCGATTTGCACACCCACACCACCGGCAACGCGACCGCATTGGTCATGCTGGAGGCCATGAAGGCCGGGGTGGATATTGTGGATGGCTGCATTTCTCCCTTCTCCGGCGGAACATCCCACTTGGCAGATGAGACGCTTCTCGAAGTGGCCAAGCTTGCAGGGCGCGAGGTTAACATTGATCGCGAAGCCCTCAGCGAAGCCTACGAGATTGCCGATCGTCTGGCTTCGAAATACATTGCTTCCGGGGACATGCGTGCACGCTCCCTGGTACCGAATCCCAAGATCTTGACCTATCAGGTTCCGGGCGGCATGCTCTCCAATCTTTTAAGCCAATTGGAAGGCCAGAAGCAAGGCCATCGCTTTAATGATGTTCTTAAAGAGGTGCCAAATGTGCGAAAAGATATGGGTTATCCGCCGCTGGTCACGCCGCTTTCCCAAATGGTAGGAACACAGGCCGTCATGAACGTGCTCTTCGGCGAACGCTATAAAATGGTGCCGAAGGAGATTAAAGATTATGTGCAAGGCTTTTATGGACGCTCGCCGGCTGAGAAAGACCCCGAGGTGGTGGCCAAGGTTTTGAAAGGCATCGAGCCGAAAAAGCCGACCGACCCGGATGATCTTCCGTTTATCTATGAAGACGAGAAGAAAAAACTGGAAAAAGCGTTGGGACGTGAAGCGGCCGAAGAAGAAGTTATTGCCTATATTCTGTTCCCGCAACAGGTGGAGTCTTTGCTGACCGGAGCCTGGAAAGAGGAAGAAGCTGCGGCCAAAGCCAAAGCAGAAGCGGAGGAGAAAGCCAAACAGGAAAAAGCGGCAGCGGCCGCTGCAGCAACACAGGCAGCGACGACATCGAATAGCGAATCCGTTACGCTAGAAAAAGTGGCTGTTATGGCGGTAGCCGCCCATTTGTCCTCCGGTGGCGGAGCGGAATGCTTCGAGATGTTTCTTCCCGAGGGGAAATAGGATAGAATAAAATAACAGGTAAAACAATACCGATTTCTCATCGGCAAGAACCGGTGAACATGTCGATTTAAAGCTATGCGCGAAGGAGCGCTCATTCGCTACCATTTTGCGCAAAAACTAAGGAAGGACGTATTATGAATCCATTTGGTTTAAGCGATGCCCTTTTCGTCAGCGCGTTTTCGATGCTCATTGTATTTCTCATCCTGATTTTGCTAACGGCTATTATCAGCTTGTTGAAGTATATTCCGGGCGGCGAAGAAGAAGCGCCGAAAAAGCCGGCTAAAAAAGCGCCGGCCGCTGCAAAGGCTGCCGCAAAATCGGCCTTGGACGGTCGCATGATTGCCATGCTCACAGCCTCCTGCGTGGCGCAAGAGAGAGCAAAAGGCGATGTGCGTGTTCTCTCCTGCCGTGAACTGTAAACGAAAGCTATTGCCAGAGAGCTCGAAAAGGAGATACTGATGCAGATTATTCCTCCGTCCATAGAGATTCTGGGAAATCCGGATCCCCGTCAGATGCTGCGCAATATGGAAGCGGCAGGGCGCGTTTGCTACAAAAGCGAAGCGAATATCAAAGAAAATACGGCGGGACCGTTTCTGCGCCGTTTGGTACAAAGCGGGCATGAGAGCGTGATCGAACACGAAAAGCTCAGTGTGAAAATCATCTGTGACCGCGGCGTGACGCATGAAATCGTTCGTCATCGCATTGCCAGCTACAGCCAGGAAAGCACGCGCTACTGCAATTACACCAAAGATAAGTTTGGAAACGAGCTTACCTTCATCAAACCACTGTTCTGGAATGAGGGCGACACTTGCTACACCCTATGGAAAGAACAAATGGCTTCCATTGAGAAAGGCTATTTTGCTTTGATTGAAGCCGGTGCGACACCGGAAGAAGCGCGCAGCATTTTGCCGAACAGCCTAAAAACGGAAATCGTCGTAACGATGAATATGCGGGAATGGCGCCATTTCCTGCGCCTGCGCGGCTCCAAAGCGGCGCATCCGCAAATTCGTGAGATCGTTCGCCTTCTGTTGCCGAAGTTCCGGGAGCTGTTGCCGGATCTGTTTGAGGACATTACGATAGACTAAGCGTCATCGAAAAGAAGGTAGCGCATGGCTAAGCGTGTCCACGCGGCGAAAGACGCAGGGAGCGGCTATTTGGCGCCCTAACATAGGCTAATGAATGTGGCCGGCCTTGTAAAAGGCAATGGCCAGTTGCGTGCGCCCCTGCACCTGACATTTTTCCATAATTAAACTGAGATAATTGCGGATGGTTCCTTCCGAGAAGTGAAGGGCATCCGCAATTTCTTTATTGCTTTTTCCTTCGGAGACCAAACGCACGATATTCCATTCGTCCTCCTTTAGCGCGGCAAACGGATCGTTGGCGGCTTGGTGAGGACGTTGAAGCAGGTGCGGTAATTTTTCTACAATTTCATCGCCATAGACGTGATGCCCGTTTTGCACGGCGTAGAGAGAGGGAAGAAGGGACTCCACGCCGGACTTTCGCAAATAGCCGCGTGCGCCGAGGCGAAGCGCTTCCACAATATAGTCCTCATCCAGAAACGTCGTGAGAAATAAAATCGGCGCATGGGGGTCCTGGCGCAAAATTTCTTTCGCTGCATCGAGTCCGTTCATGCCTTCCATACGAATGTCCAGAAGCAAAATGTCCGGATGGGTTTTTGCATAGAGCTCTACAGCATCCTCCCCGCTGTTTCCCGTTCCGACCACCGTAATGGCCTCGGGATAGCTTTTTGAGCCGCCTTCAATGATGAGACGAAGACTTTCGACGACAATGGGATCATCATCCACAATGACTAAATTCATACGTCCTCCTTTGGCAACGTGATAAACAGACGAAAGCCGTTTTCCACGGAGATGTTCATGGAACCGTTCAAGGCGTCTACGCGCTGTTGTAGGGAAAGCAGGCCAAGCCCATTGCCGGCTTCAGGATGTTTGACAGCTGTCGTACCGTTATCCACAAGCAATAAGCGGTAAAACGTTGGCGTCTCGCTTAAAAGAATTTCCGCTTTTGTCGCATTGGAATGGGTGGCAGTGTTTTTTAATGCCTCCTTAATGGCGGCCAGAAGCGTAAAATGGACTGCACCAGGTGGTTCGGTTTGCAGATGGATTTCTTTATAGACCGGACAGTAGGTATAGCGATCCAATAGGAGCTGAACTTCTTCGGCTAAATTCAACGATTGATCATGCAGATTGTGTACGCTGTTACGGATTTCCGTCATACTCTCCTCCAGTAATTGACGGACAGGAACAAGCAGGGATGGATCTGCGATTCGAAATTCCAACGCTTTTAACTGGAGAATGGCAGACGTCAGCTCATGCCCGACGTGGTCATGGATATCCCGCGCAATGCGCTGTCGTTCCTGAAGGATGGCATTATCCTGCAGAAGAGACTGCGATTCTTCCAGAGCGAGATAACGACGGTTGAGCACATTGGATTTCTGCGTCTCTTCATCCAGCGAATACAAGGTTTTTTCCAAGCGATGGCTGTCTTTGCGCCATGTACCGGCCACATAATTCGCATAAAAGGCGAGAACGCTGAGTAACAGCGTGTACGGCGAGACGCCACAGCAAAGAAAAACGATAAGAAAAAGCAAGATACCCGTTAAACGAATAGGGGACGAATCCGGAAGAAGAAAAAAGAGTCCCGGAAGGAAGGCCACCAGATAGGGAAGCGATCCGCTGAACAAGGTGATTAAGGACGCGGATAGAAGGAAAAGAAATGCCTTGTGCTTTTGGGATACTTTTTCCGGTGCCAAAAGCGACAACAGATAAAATAGAGCATTGCCGCTAAGAATAAACAGAATATGAAGATATGCATCCACGGATAGAGGCAACGCGGACAAAAAGAAGGTGGCAAGAACGGAGAGAAGAACGACGCCACCCCACAAATAAAATCGCTTCACGATTGCCTCCTTTGGCTGAACCTTGCCGCTTTTCCGACACATTTATTATAGCAAAGGCAAGACCGGGGATAAAAGACAACGGAAGATGACATTTGTCATGTGAGATCATGACAGAAGACTCTCGTTTTCTTCTCTTGCTCCGTTTACACTGAGAATAAAGAAAAGAAGAAAAGCAAAATAACGAAAGCGACAACCATCTGAAAAACGGCGTCAAAAGCTCAATATAAGGAGGCAATATGGAACATGTGGTAAAGGTCAACGATTTGGTCAAGCGTTACAAAGAACTGGTAGCCATTGACCATCTCAGCTTGACCGTAGATAAAGGCGAGATATTTGGCTTGTTGGGTCCGAATGGATCCGGTAAGACGACCTTGATTAACTGCATTTTAGCCTTGCTCAAATTTGACCATGGTGAGATTGAAATTTTTGGCACACCGATGTCCTCGACAAATGCATCCGTCAAAAAACAGATCGGACTGGTACCGCAGAACGTGGCGGTCTATGAAGAACTGACTGTCCAGGAGAATATTGATTATTTCTGCAGTCTCTATGTGCAGGACGAAAAGAAACGCAAAGCATTGGTAGAAGAGGCCATTCACTTTGTAGAACTGGAGGATTTTCGTCATTTTCATCCATCCAAACTTTCCGGCGGATTATTGCGACGTCTCAATTTAGCCTGCGGCATCGCGCATAAGCCGCGGCTTCTGATCTTGGATGAACCGACTGTTGCGGTGGATCCGCAATCCCGAAACCGCATTCTGGAAGGCATTCGTAAGCTGCGGGATGAGGGTGCCACGGTCATCTATACGTCACACTACATGGAAGAAATTGAACTGCTGTGCGATCGCTTGGTCATTTTGGATCACGGGAAGTCGTTAGTGGAAGGAACCAGCCGTGAAATTCTGGCGCAAACGTCGCTGAGGGAGACGGTAAAAGTGGGGGTTGCAGAACTTACCGACGCTCAACTGGCCTGGATTAGGCAAGAGCCCGCATTCGTGTCGCCTTCTTATGACGGAAAATATCTGCAACTGCAGCTTCGCACGTCTGCCATGAGCGCCATTGATCTCATCCATCGATTAGAAGAAAAAGGTATTTCTCTATTGTCCATTGAAACCGATCGACCCACCTTAAATGATGTTTTTCTGGAAATCACCGGAAAGGAGCTGCGTGATCATGCGTAAACTTTTCGCTTATCACCTGAAACAGATCATCCGCCAGCGGGAAGCGCTGATTTGGGGTTTTTCCTTGCCGGTTGTGCTCTTACTCATTTTCAGCATGGTCTTTCGTCCGACCACAAAGGAAGACCTCTCTTTGCCGGTCAGTCGTATCGGGTTGATTCAAGGACAAGAGGCGGATTTCCCGGATTTTATGGCGGATCTTGAGGCCAAGAAAGGCGTTTGGAAAAATCAAAAGTGGACAGAGGAGACGCCGGAAAAAAATGCTAAACTTCCACTCGTGTATGGCAACTTCTCCACACTCGAAGAAGCGCGAGCCGCGATGAATGCCGGCGCTATCGACGCCATCGTACTGGATGCCAAAGCCGGAAAATATGAAACGCGCATGGCGCGTTCCTATGTGCTGATGATTGTACAGCAGATATTGCGCTCGTACCAAACCAAAACCAATATGGAGGAAATTGCAAAATCTGCTGTGACAAAAGCTCCAACATCGGTGCCGGCGGTAGCGCAAGAACAAAAAGTAGAAGCGCTGGAAGTAAATCCGGATCTGCGTACAGGCGGCGTCGATCAAATGCTCAGTTTTCAGTTCGCCTGCATTGCCTACATCACCTTTTATGCGTTTTCCATGGGCAATCATCTTTTGGATAACTTGCATGCGAACCAAGGCCCACTTGGCTTGCGAGAGCAGATATCCCCATTGGAGCGTCGGAAAAGCTTTGTGCTTCATTTTGGCGCCTATCTGGTCATTTATATCGGCTTTACCCTGGTTCTCTACCTACTGCTTCGCCTCCTTGGCGCAGAAGCGGCGACGAAGACGAATATTTGGGCTCTTTTGCTTCTGCTTTTTTTGGGGCAGTGTTGTGGCATCGTGATCGGTGTTGTGGTGGCTGCCCTGTTGCCGGAAGCAAAAGGGGTCCGCCAGGCCATCGGTATCTTATTGCCCCTTTTCTTAGGCTTTTTGTCGGGCATGATGGTTTCCGGCGTACGGACGAGTGTGCAGGCTGCTGCCCCGTTATTGGATGCACTCAATCCGGTTAATATGGTGAACGACGGTTTGTATGGTCTCTATACACAGGGAGTGGGCGAGATTTATCATACGGCGATGGCGCATCTGGCTATCACCCTCGTTCTTTTTCTTGGCATCACCATCATCGCATTAAGGAGGGATCGCTATGAGAGCCTATAAGCTGTTTCTCAAAATCGCACGCCACAATAAAGGCTTTTTACTGATTACTTTCGGCATTTTTTTTGGGCTCTTTTTACTCATGGCGAGGAATCAGACCGAGGAAGCCGCTTTTGTAGAGGAAAGAAAGCCGCGGTTAGCACTGATTAATCGCAGTCAGGATGCGTTCGCCAAGAGCCTTGAAGCGTATTTGAAGAAAACAAACGAGATCGTGGACGCCGGAACGGATGAAAAAGCGTGGAACGCTTCCATTTTTCGGGACAAGGTGGACTATGTCCTGGTGATTCCTGAAACCTTCCGTTTTCCCGAGACGGGAAGCCGGCTCGACGTACAGACCTTCGTCAGTAAAAATGATACGCCGGTACAGGTATTGGATCGCCAGATTACTCTTTATGCCACGAGTTATCGCCTCTTTGACAGTCATATTCCTTCTTCCGTGCAGGGAAGTGAGCGAAGTGATTTTCTTGAGTCGTACATGACAAAAATCATGGATACGAAACTGGAGGGACAAATCGCTGTAAATGGCCACGAAAACAGTGCGCAAATTGAACTCTTCATGGGAATGCTTGGCGTCATTCTTTACGTCCTCTTAAGCGCCGGTTTTATATGTGTGGGCATGACCATTGCCCGTACAGAAGATCCGAAAATAAAGGCTCGTGAGCTGATCAGCGGCTATGACGAGGCGACCAGGACGCGACAAATTACGCTTTCGTCCTTTGTATTTATGTTTTTCCTCTGGGCGATCTTCATGCTAATCAGCCTTGCTATTGTGGGCTTTGACGTGCTCGAGACGAGACAGGCACAAGTTGGGGTTCTGACTTCTGCGGTGCACGCTCTAGCCATCAACGGACTGATCCTGTTTATCATGCAGATTTTTCGATCGGAAAATGCAGCTTCGTTCTTTAGCACCGCCTATTCATTATTGGTGGCCTTTTCCACCGGTGTTTTTGTTCCGAGCTTTCTGCTTCCGGATTTCGTCGTAAAAGCATCGCGCATATTCCCCTCCTATTGGCTGATGAACACCATTGATCATCTGACACATGTCAGTGCGGCGAAAATCGATTACGCGTTGGTAAATCGCAATCTCCTTCTACTTCTGGGTGTTGCGGTGACGACGTTCCTCTTGACCATCATTTTGCGCCGGGAACAGAGCAAAGCTCGGTAGTGGGGTATAATGGAGCAGAACGAAGGAAACGAAAGAATAAGGAGGAGCCATGGAATACAGACGCTTTGGCGATACCATCGTGTGTCGTTTGCAACGAGGAGAAGAAATTCACGAGCAGTTGGAGAAAGTGGCCAAGGCGGAAAAGGTGAAGCTGGCGGAGGTGCGCGGTATCGGCGCCATCGACGATTTTACAGTCGGTTGCTACGATGTGAACGAGCAAAAATATTATAAAAATCACTTTACGTTCCCGGCAGAAATCACTATGCTCTACGGCAATATTACGACAATGGAAGACGAATACTATGCGCACATCCATCTGACGGCGGCGGATAAAGAAGGCCATGCGTTCGGTGGACATCTGAATGAAGCGCGAATTTTTGCGACGGGGGAACTGTTTATTCGTGTTCTGGACGGCACCGTGGAACGCGAAAAGGATGAACGCATCGGATTAAATGTCTTCCGTTTTCTGGACTGAGCGCAAAGCGATGCGTGCGACTCGTCTGCCCATTACCGATCCGGCGCAGGATATTCTGCAAAAGGAAGGGACCGGATGGCATTGTGCGGAACGCCTTCTTCTTTCGGAGTATCCGTTGCTGCAAATGAGTCAATTTCCCTATACGAACCATTGCTCGCTGACGGCGTTAACATCAGTCTTTTCCTGTTTTCGCCGTCAGGGCTTTACCAAACTTCCTGCGGATCCGCAGGAAGTATTTTCCGTTGTGCAGAATTTGGCACGCTCGCGGGTGATTTATCATCCGCTCATCGGGACGTTTCCCTGGCGGTTATCGGAGCTTGCCCGTCGGACGTGGCGTTCGTTCGGCTATCCCGGAAAAGCGCATACGGTTTTTGTGCTGACTCCGCGCGAGGAACTGCAAGACCTGGTTCTTGACGAGCTGCGGGCACATCGTCCGGGCATCATCAGCTTTACGCATAAGCCCTATCACCGTCATACCGTAACTTTTTACGGCGCGGAGATTTGGACAAAAGGCGATCAACGGCGCGTCTATCTGCGTATCAACACGCACTGGTCGGTAACGCCGCAGTATGTGGATGTGGCCGGTCTCGGCACCTGGCAAGGTTCCTATGCGGCGCTTTGTCTGCTTCGGGCATAGGTCTTTACTATTGGATGCTACACGCGTTTTAAGCACTTTTGCCGTATAACGGCATTGCAGTGCTTGTTGGGGAAGGAAACCGATGATTATACACGGCTTGCAAAAGTTATCGCTTTTGGATTTTCCCGGACGGACGGCGGCAACCGTCTTCTTGGGCGGCTGCACGATGCGCTGCCCCTATTGTCATAATGCGGAAATTTGGGAGGTAAATCGGCCCGGCATCATGGACGAACAGGGCCTGTATGATTTTTTGCGCTTGCGTGAGGGCTTTCTGCAAGGCGTGTGTTTCTCCGGCGGGGAACCGCTCATGCGAGCCGATTTGGCGGAAGTGATTCGCACCGTGCGCGCCATGGGCTTTGCCATAAAACTGGACACGAATGGGTTATATCCGGACCGTCTGAAAGCACTTTTGAAGGAAGGCCTTCTCGATATGGTGGCCATGGATATTAAAAACGAGCCGGCGCGCTATGCGGAAACCGTCGGCCTTTCTCATGTTGACATGGAGCGGATTGCTGCGAGTGTGGATCTTTTATTGGATGCGGATATCCGTGTGGAATTTCGCACCACGGTGACCACGCGTTTTCATGATTTACATTCTTTTCAGGTGATCGGAGAGTGGCTCGCCGGTGCCCATTTTTATGCTTTACAGCCGTTTCGCGTGTCGGAGTTTGTGCCGGATACTACACTCGGCACGCCGAGCCGGGAAACGCTCGACACGTACGCGGCTCTCTTGCGACGAACGGTTAAACAAGTCGAAATCCGCGCCTGATCACAGGCGCTTTTTTTGTGATTCAAGAAGAATTCGCTGCTAAATTCCTACTCTTTTAGTAAGCATATATGGTAGATGAGAAATATTTTAATACTATATATTGTGCAATTTCATGTATCGTGTTACACTATCCTTACGTTATTCGGTAAAGAGGGCAAAACCGTAGTTGCCCTGTTTTTTTATCCCGTGCGCGATCGGCGCAAGGAAAAAGGAGGAAGCCATGATCACCGTAAAGAAACGCGATGGGTCGTATGTTGCCTATCGCATCCAGAAAATTCAGGACGCCATGAAAAAGGCTTTCCTTTCTACTGCGACGCCCGTCTCAGACGACATTCTGGAGCTTTTAGCGCTGCGTGCGACAGCGGATGCGAGCAAACATGCGCAGGATAACATTCTTGAGGTTGAAGCGATTCAAGACAGCGTCGAGCGCGTGCTCTCCAATAGCGGGTATCCCGACGTTGCGAAGGCCTATATTCTGTATCGCCAACAGCACGAAAAGCTACGCCGCGTAAACGATACGCTCCTTGACTACAAAAAGCTGGTGAATGATTATCTGAAAATCAATGACTGGCGCGTGAAAGAAAATTCGACCGTCACATATTCCGTTGGTGGCCTCATTCTTTCCAACTCCGGAGCCATCACGGCAAATTACTGGCTCTCCGAGGTGTACGATAAGGAAATTGCGGAGGCGCATAAGTCGGCGGCCATTCACATTCACGATCTCTCGATGCTCACCGGCTATTGTGCAGGTTGGAGTCTAAAGCAGCTGATCGACGAAGGCCTCGGCGGTGTGCCGGGAAAGATCACCTCGTCGCCGGCAAAGCATCTGTCGACGCTTTGCAACCAGATGGTGAACTTCTTGGGCATTATGCAAAATGAATGGGCCGGGGCTCAGGCGTTCTCGTCGTTTGATACCTATTTGGCGCCTTTCGTGAAGGTCGATCATTTGGATTTGTACGAAGTGAAGCAGTGCATACAGTCTTTTGTATATGGCGTGAATACGCCGAGCCGCTGGGGCACGCAGGCGCCGTTTTCCAACATTACGCTGGACTGGCGCGTTCCCGCGGATTTGAAAGATATGCCGGCGGTTGTGGGCGGAAAAACCATGGACTTTACCTACGGCGACTGCCAGGAAGAAGTGGATCTTGTGAATCGCGCCTTCCTCGAAGTGATGCTCGAAGGCGATGCCAATGGACGCGGATTCCAGTATCCGATTCCGACGTACTCGATTACGCGCGATTTCGACTGGTCGCCAACCACGAACAACAAGCTGCTGTTTGAGATGACGGCAAAATACGGAACTCCCTATTTTTCCAACTATGTAAACTCCGACATGGATCCGTCGGATGTGCGCAGCATGTGCTGTCGCTTACGCTTGGATCTGCGTGAGCTGCGAAAGAAAGCCGGCGGCTTCTTTGGCTCCGGCGAATCCACGGGCTCGGTTGGCGTGGTCACGATCAACCTGCCGCGCATCGCGTATTTGGCGAAAGATGAAGCCGATTTTTATAAGCGTTTGGATTATCTGATGGATCTTTCCGCGCGCTCCCTGAAACTCAAACGCGACGTCATCACCAAGCTGTTGGATGCCGGCCTTTATCCCTATACGAAACGCTATCTGGGTACGTTTACCAATCATTTTTCGACTATCGGCCTGATCGGTATGAACGAAGTCGGCCTGAACGCTACCTGGCTCGGAAAAGATATGCGCGATGCCAAGACGCGTCAATTTGCCAAGGAAGTGCTGCTGCACATGCGCGAACGCTTGAGCGATTATCAGGAAGAATACGGCGACCTTTACAATCTGGAAGCGACACCGGCAGAATCGACCACCTATCGCTTCGCCAAGCACGATAAGGAAGATTTCCTCGATATCAAGACGGCAAACGAAAACGGTACGCCGTATTACACGAATTCCTCACATCTTCCGGTGGGGGCCACCGATGACGTGTTTGAGGCGTTAAAAGCGCAAGACGAATTGCAAACGCTGTATACTTCCGGCACGGTGTTCCATACCTTTTTAGGAGAAAAGCTCCCGGATTGGGAAAGTGCCATGGCATTGGTGCGCGCGATTGCACAGAATTTCCATCTGCCGTATTACACCATTTCTCCGACGTATTCCGTATGTCCGAATCACGGCTATTTGCCCGGCGAAGAACACGTTTGCCCGCATTGTGGCGAAGAAGCGGAAGTCTACAGCCGCATTACCGGCTACTATCGTCCGGTGCGCAACTGGAACGATGGCAAACAGCAGGAGTACGAGGATCGTCGGGTGTATCATCCGACGGCGGATGGCATCGATGATTCTTGCACTTTGTGTTAAATTCCAGTAAGATGGAGCCGCTGAAAAGTAAGTCGGAACATCGCGAAGAGAACCCTATTCGAGGAAAGTCCGTGCACCACAGAGCAGAATGCCGGATAACGTCCGGTGGAGGCGACTCTAAGGATAGTGCAACAGAAAGAAACCGCCAGAAATGGTAAGGATGGAAAGGCGAGGTAAGAGCTCACCGGCAACCTGGAGACAGGTTGGCCCTGTAAACCCCATTCGGTGCAAGATCAGAGCCAACAGGCAGTTGCTCGCTGCGGCTCGATGAATCGCTAGAGCGTTCTGGTAACAGGACGACGAGACAGATGATGTTCAGAAACAGAACACGGCTTATGGATTTGCTTTTCGGAAATAAAATGATGCGGGGCCTTCGGGTCCCGCGATTTTTGTGTGTGACGTGCAACGGTGCTTGGTAAGAAGGAGTTTTGCACGCGATTTGTTTAGGAGGATGTATGGTCGGATTGGGAACGCTCATCAATACGGCCGCCGTCATTGTCGGTGGTCTGGTGGGAATGGTTACGAGAAGTATATTTAAGCAACAGCAACAGGAAGCGGTCATTAAAAGCTGCGGCGTGAGCGTCCTATTTATGGCTATGGCAAGCGCTATGCAGGGTATGTTGCGGCTTGAAAACGGTCATCTTATCGCCGGTCGGACGCTCTTCGTCGTGATTGTACTGGCCATCGGGACGGTCGTCGGCGAAATACTGGATTTGGAACAGCGACTTATTTCCTTCGGCGAATGGCTGAAAAAGCGCTCCGGAAACGAAAAGGACTCGCGCTTTGTCGAGGCTTTCGTGACCACCTCCCTCTCTGTGTGCATCGGCGCTATGGCCGTAGTCGGTGCCTTGCAGGATGGCGCGAACCATGATATTTCCACCCTTGTCGTTAAGTCCGTGTTGGACTTTCTCCTCGTTTTAGCCATGACCGCCTCTCTTGGCCCGGGGGCGATCTTTTCAGCCGTCATCGTCTTTTTCTTTGAGGGGTCACTGACGATTCTGGCGACGTGGATTGCACCGGTCTTAACCGAAGCGGCGCTCATCGACCTTTCCCTCATGGGTGCCATCCTCATTTTTTGTATCGGCATAAACCTTGTTTGGGGCAAAATGCTTCGTGTTGCGAATATGTTACCTGCACTCGTCTTTGCCGTGCTTGTCTCGTATCTTCCTTTTTAAGGCGCTTTCATGATGCGGATGCTATGGGCGTGCTATTCTTCGTTCGATAGTATTTCCGCCACGATGTGGCCGCGTTGGGTTTCCTTTCAGCATTACCGAGGGGAAATGGAGGATAGGAGAAGAAGTTAGAAAGAAATTGATAGTTTTTCTCTTGTTTCCCGAATAAAGCTACGATACCATTTCTTCAAACATCGTGATGCACGGTTGTAGGCGAGGGAAAATGTTTCCTTCGAAGCGCATTGGTTAGAAAAGAGGAGAAGATGAAAAAGAAATTACTTTATACAGGCGTAGGCGTGTTGCTTGGCTTGGTATCGGACAAACTTTGGAAAACCAAAAAAGCTCGTTCTTTAGCGGTCAGTGCGGTAGCAGGCGGATTAAAAGCGAAAGAGAGTCTGGATAAGACAATCGAAAAAGTGCGTGAAGAAACCGGTGATATCGTTGCCGAAGCGAAAGTAAAGAAGGCGGAAGACGCGGCCAAAGCCGAAGCGGCGAAGGAAGCGGCGGAAGCGGAAGAGGCGAATAAAGATATCGTGAAAGTTGCGGAAGCGACGGACGAGTCGAGTCTGCATGAGGAAAGCGCAGAGTAAGGTGAAGGCGTCGATTATTCATCGCCTTCCCGGAAGAGCTCGTTTCCATCTTGCGGAGGAGCTCACCTACGAAGAGGCGAATGCAATCAAATACCTTACGGAAGGCGTGGCAGGCGTCAAGCGTTGTTCCATCTCTCTGATCACCGGCAATGCCGTCGTGGAATACGAGGAGACGGCGCTTAAAAATATTGCTCGTCTCTTCCTTTCTTTAGATCGCAAAGCTTTATCGGAAGTAACGATAGATGATGTGTATTTTGAGCCCGTTGCGGAGCGAGACTTTTTCCATTTGCTTCGCGATGCGGTGCAAATGCGCATCCTATATAAATTTTTCGTGCCTCTGCCCATTCGAATTGCATTGACCCTATATCGTGCGAAGGATTACTTGCTCAGCGGTTGGCAATCTTTACGACAAGGAAAATTGAATGTGGCGGTGCTGGATGCTTCTGCGATCGGCATCTCCCTGTTGACCGGCGATTTTCAAGCGGCTTCTTCCACCATGTTCCTGTTGCAACTTGGCGAAGAGCTGGAAGACTGGACATTGAAGAAAACCAAGGCGGACTTGACCCGAAGCTTGGCGGTCGGTGTGGATCGCGTATATGTGGTCGAAGGCGAGGAACTGGTTTCCAAGTCGTTGAACCAGGTGGTTCCGGGCGATATCGTGGACGTCGGCATGGGAAGTCGCATTCCGGTGGACGGCGTGGTCGTGGAAGGGCAAGGCATGGCCAATCAGGCGTCCTTTACCGGTGAAAGTCTTCCTGTTGCGAAAGAAATCGGTTCCGGCGTTTTTGCAGGCACGATTTTGGAAGAGGGAAGATTGCGCATTCGCACATCTGCGATTTCAACCGAATCTCGGTTGCAGCAAATCATTGAGCGCATTGAAGAAAGCGAAAAGAATAAGTCGGAAAAGCAGAAAGAAGCCGAAGCGCTTGCCGATTCGTTGGTCAAGTATTCTTTCCTTGGCGCCTTAGCGACATTCGCTTTGACGAGAAGCATCTGGCGAGCCAAGGCATTTTTCATGGTGGATTATTCCTGTGCTTTGCGTTTGACCATCCCCATTGCAGTTATGAAGGCGATGAGCCAGGCCGGAGAACAGGGAATTCTGGTAAAAGGTGGAAAGTATCTGGAAAATCTGGCCAAGGCAGATACGATTGTCTTCGACAAGACAGGCACCTTAACACAGGCCTTGCCGACGGTGGAGAAGATCATCGTTTTTGGCCCCTATTCCGAGGACGAAAGCTTGCGCATCGCGGCCTGTCTGGAAGAGCATTTCCCGCATTCCATTGCAGCGGCGGTGGTACAGGCGGCGAAGGATCGCGGGCTGCGTCATGAAGAGATGCATTCCGAACCGGAATATATCGTAGCGCATGGCATCGCGTCTACCATCAATGGGAAACGGGCGATCATCGGCTCGGAACATTTTGTCTTGGAAGATGAAGCAGTCGAGCTGAGCGAAGAAAATCGGACGCTGATTAATGAGCTGAAAGAATCGGCATCGTTGCTGTACATGGCGGTAGACGGACGATTGGTCTGTGTCTTGTGTATTACGGATCCCATCCGTCCGGATGCGATACAAACCATTCAGGATCTGCGTTCTTTAGGCGTGGAAAACATTTATATGCTTACCGGAGATGCGGAGAATGCGGCCTCGCACATTGCCGAGCAACTGCATTTGACCGGTTATCGTTCGCAGGTGCTGCCGGAAGATAAAGCGGACTTTTTACAGACGCTGAAAGAAAATGGATCCACCGTGATCATGGTGGGGGACGGCATTAATGATACCGTTGCGCTTTCACAGGCGGATGTCGGCATTTCCATGCACAAGGGCGCCGACTTAGCGAGAGAAATTGCGGATATCGCCATCGGTAAAGATGATCTTTCCGCGTTAGTCGAGTTGATTCTCCTAGCACGTGCGCTACAGGAGAGGACGCGTCAGGATTATCGTTTTATCCTCTCTTTCAACAGTGTACTAATCGGTTTGGGGCTTATCGGTACGCTTTCCAACACCGGCTCCGCCTTCCTGCATAATGCTTCGACAGTGGGGACGGCGCTGGCAAACATGCGACGGTATCCCGCCCTTTCCTAATGAATTTCCTGCTCCGCTTCCTGACGAAACGCTCGAGGTGTTTTTCGATAATAGCGTCGAAAGGAAGCGGAGAAATAGGAAGGGGATGCGTAACCGCATTTTACGGCGATGTCCTGAATACTTTTTTGTGTAGAAAGCAGCAGCCTTTTGGCGAGCTGCATTCTTTTTGTATAGATAAAGTTTCCTATGTTTTCTCCCGTTACCTGTTTGAAACGGGTGCTCAGATAGGCACGGCTGAGAAAGACTTGCGAGGAAATCTCCGCAAGCGTGAGCGGTCTATCCAGGTTATTTTCTATGTATTTTATCGCTAAATGAATGGAAGCGACCTGTTGCTCGGAAACGACCGGATCTATTGCGGTCGCAGTTGCCTTGTATACGCTACCCGAATGAACCATTTCTTCCTCCTTGTTAGTTATTACTAACGTAGTGTAGCACAAAAAGGGATAGCAAAGTATAGTTTTAAGGAAGTAACGATACAACATATTCGACATTCTTTAGCCATAAATGGGCGATTGATGAGAGTAAGCCTTGGGAACATTCGTTCCCTTTATGCGAATTATCTCCTGTCGCGTTCGAAAATGCATTATAATTTTCCAGAAAGAAGAACCATTGTATGGAAAGAGGATACCGTATGAACTTGTTATTGGCATTGTTTCTTATCATGGCGATAGGATATTTTTTGGGTTATCTGAATATTTTTGGCGTTAAGTTTGGCGCCTCCGCCATTTTAATTACGTCGCTTGTATTTGGGCATTTTGGGACGGAGATTCCTCCGATCCTTGGAAACATTGGATTAGTATTGTTTCTGGCGCCGATTGGTCTCATGGCCGGGCCCACTTTTGTGAACAACATCAAAAAGAATGGCATTAAGTTTGTGGCCATTGCCCTTCTTACATGTATCATTGGCGGGGTGAGCATTGTACTAGCTTCGAATATGTTTGATATTCCCATGGAGCTGTCAATGGGATTAGGCGCCGGCGCTTTGACCTCGACCGCCATGCTCGGAACCGTAACTTCTCTTACTTCATCCTCCTCACCGGGTGTCGGCTATGGGATTGCCTATGCCTTTGGCGTTCTTGGCGTCGTGCTTCTGGTCCAGATATTACCGAAAGTGCTGGGGGTAGACCGCGACGTAGAAAATGAAAAGCTTACGGTGCCGGAATCGAAAAATGCGATAGAGGCGCTGAAACAACATTATATTGATTTTGAACCGCATGGGCTCTTTGGTGTGGCTGTAGCAATTGCACTGGGCAGTTTGCTTGGAAGTATTAAAGTACCGGTGGGAGAAACCATGGTCGTTTCGCTCGGAGCGGGCGGTGGCTCCATCATTGCCGGCATTGTGCTCGGTCATTTTGGTCACGTCGGGCCGGTCAACTTTAGTTTTGAAAAATCCAACATGCAGATGATACGGGATCTGGGCTTGGCATTTTTTCTGATGCGGGCGGGGGTCAGCGCCGGTGCAGGTTTTGTAGAGGTTGTGGAGCAATATGGAGTGAAGCTCTTTTTTGCAGGCGTTATGATTACCCTGGCCAGCTCGGTGTTGAGCTTTATTATGGCATACTATGTTTTCAAGCTGCCGCTTTTTGGTGCTTTAGGAACGACGACGGGCTCTATGACCAGTGCCCCGGCGTTGGGCGCTCTTCTCGAAGTGACACAGGATGACCGCGTTTCTTCGTACTATGCGGCGACACAGCCTATTGCAACGATTTTCCTTGTTTTTATGCCACAAATTATTTCGCTTTTCTTTGGGTTGCAGTAGCGGGAAGAGCATGCTTTCTTGCTTTTTTCCATACAGTGGTGTTTGACATCCTATCCAACGCCTTATATAATACTCAAGTATCTGTTTGGGCATCTTATGCCCCGGATCTTCGGTAATTCCTTCGCAGCGTCGATGTGCGAAACAAAAATTGTCGAATCAACAAAACCCGCTTCTCTGATCGGCGGAGTCAAAGTGGACAGAGCAGGAAGAAAAGGAGCAAAAGATGAAAACAACTTTAGCAAAACCGTTGGAGGTGGAGCGCAAGTGGTATGTCGTCGATGCGAAAGACCAGGTGGTCGGACGCCTCGCGGCCAATATCGCTGCCGTGCTTCGCGGAAAACACAAGCCCATTTTCACCCCGAATGTCGATACGGGTGACTATGTCATCGTCATTAACGCGGAAAAAGTGCGTTTGACCAATGACAAAGAACACAAGAAGATGTACAAGCATCACACCGGATTTGTTGGTGGACGTCGTGACATCCCCTACATGGACATGATGGATAAACATCCCGAGCGTATTCTGGAACGCGCTGTTCGCGGCATGCTTCCGCACAACACGTTGGGACGCCAAATGTACCGTAAGCTGAAGGTCGTCGTGGGACCGGATCATAATCATGCCGCCCAGATGCCGGAAGAGTTAACGTTTTAAGTAGGAGGATACGATGGATCAGCAATATCGCGGAACCGGCCGTCGCAAATCGGCCGTAGCACGAGTTCGACTCCTTCCGGGAAACGGACAGGTGCTTGTCAATGGCTATAGCCTTGAAGACTATTTTGATTATCAGACCCTGCGCGACATCTGCACACAGCCGTTGGAGTTGGTGGGACAGCGCGAAGGTTTTAACGTTGCCGTTACGGTAAAAGGCGGCGGATTTACCGGTCAGGCGGGCGCCATTCGTTTGGGCGTTGCCCGTGCTTTGCTTGAATTTGACCCCAACCTCCGTGCAAGCTTGAAGAAAGCCGGCTTCCTGACGCGTGATGCACGTAAGAAGGAACGTTATAAATACGGCTTCAAGAAGGCACGTAAGAGCCCGCAGTTCTCGAAACGTTAATCGCTGCGAGCGACGCGTTATAAAAAAAGAAACCCTATTTGTGGTTGCTCATTCGAGATTTCGAATCTCCGAAAAGCAGCGGTATAGCTTGGTAAGAAATTACCGGCTATGCCGTTTTTTTTTCTGTTTCTGCCGGTCGTGAAAACACATCGATCTTATGTCAATCTTTGCGTTATTCCTGTTAGAATGAAGAAGAGAGAAAGGAGTGGAATAGTGATGAAAAAGCCGAAGATAGTGATACTATTGACAATCCTTATCTTATTATTGCTGGGCGTTCTTCTGGCCTATCAGCAAGATATCAACGATACGAAAGAACTCAAACCGATGATCTATCTTTATCCGGAACAAGAACAACGCGTATCGGTCTCTCTGCACTATAACGGACAGTTTACACACGTCTATCCTTCCTTTTCTGCGAACACAACATGGCAGGTTACGGCCAAACCGGACGGTACTATTCTGTGCAATAACCGTGAATACTATGCGCTGTTCTGGGAGGGCGTGAAAGATAAAACGTATAAGATGGATGAAGGATTTTGCGTTAAGGGATCGGATACAGAAAAATTTCTTGAAGAGAAATTGGAAACGTTAGGATTGAGCCATAGAGAAGCGAATGAATTTATTGTTTATTGGCTCCCCCAAATGGAAGGCAATCCGTACAACATCATTGCCTTCCAAGATCGTGCGTATACAGACGATGCCAAACTCACCATTATTCCCAAAGAAGACACGATGATACGAGTTTTTATGACCTGGTATCCTTCTGTCAAACCCATAGACATCAGAGAACAAAAGCTTTTCTCAATGAAACGGCAAGGCTTTACGGTTGTCGAGTGGGGCGGTGCAAGAATAAAGTAAAACGCCAACCGATTACCGTTAAATGGTGAAATATCGTATGGATGCCACGCAATCACGTCTTTGGTAAAATGAAAAGGCAAGAAAACCGGAAGGGAAAGGAGGAAGCATGCCGACCACCTATACGCATTACGCCTTCGGAGCGGCGGTACGCGATGCGCTTCCGAAGGAACTGCAAGCCTGTGTAGATGCAAACCGTGACGTGTATGACTTCGGCGTGCATGGACCGGACCTGCTGTTCTATTATCATCCGCTCAAAGCAAACGAAGTAAATCGGCAGGGCGTTGCCATGCACGGGCAGCCGGGAAGAACGTTCTTCACAAAAGCAAAGACCATTCTTGCCAACACGCCGGATCCGACGCAAAAGCAGGCGCGCTTGGCGTACATTTTAGGCTTCTATACGCATTTTCTGCTCGATGCGACGTGCCATACCTTTGTGGAGGCACACGTGCTGCGCGCCGGCGTTTCTCACAACAGAATTGAAGCCGAGTACGATGCGCATTTATTGCGTCGGGCAGGTGAACAGCCGACAGCTGTGGACCGATCCTTGCTTCTTTCACCCGGCAAGAAGACGGCGGAAAGCATCGCTCCGTTTTTCGGTCTCACAAACGAGGTCATGGAAGAGGTGTTAACCAGCCAGAAGCGAGCATTACACGTGTTTTATTCTCCCTCCGGCATGAAACGCGGAATCATTCGAGGATTGGTGCAATTGCTTCACGTGAAAGGAAATTTCGGGGATTTGTTCCTGGAAAACGAGGAGGATCCGCGCTGCCGGGCGTCCAACGCACGTCTGGATGTTTTACGGGAAGAGGCGTTGACGCGAGCAAAAACATTTTTGCCCGACTTTCTCGAATTTTTGCAGGATGATGGTAAATTGGATGACTTTTTTGACCGTCATTTTGAAGCGGTACGAACGGAATCCGGCGCTTTGAATTTGGATTATGCGTAACGAATGGGGAAGAGAGGAATGCGATGCTGAAAGGGTTAAAAAAGAAATTTACGCCAACGGAATTATCCTGGGTGCTCTATGATGTGGCCAATTCGGCTTTTACCATGTTGGCCACCACCCTCATCCCGATCTGGTTCAAGGTGCTGGCGATCACGGGTGAACCGGGCGGACTGACCTCCGATGAGGCAACCGGCCATTGGGCCCTAAGCGTTTCCATTGTGACGGTCATTGTCGCGCTTCTGGGACCGGTTTTCGGCAATATCGCGGATTATCGGCGTTATAAGAAGCCGTTCTTTACCACTTCGTTGGCCATCGGCACGATCGGCTGTATCCTCTTCGGCGTGACGACAAGCTGGCTTTGGTTCCTGATTTTGTTTATTTTTGTGAAGATTGCCTACTCGGCATCGCTCACGTTTTATGACTCCATGCTGGTGGATGTGACCACGCCGGAGCGCATGGACGAAGTTTCTTCTCATGGCTATGCGTGGGGCTATATCGGTTCCTGCATTCCCTTTTTGATTGCGCTGGTCGCCTATGTCATGGACGAAATGTTACATATCGTGGATCCCGGCATTGCGCGCCTCATCGGATGCGTTGTGACGGCCGTCTGGTGGTTCGCTGTGACCATTCCCCTGCTGAAAAATTATGAGCAGAAGCATTATGTACAGCAGGAAGCGCCGCCGCTGATCGAGAGCTTTTCGCGTGTCGGCCAGACACTCATGGATATTGTGCGCAAGGAACGAAAAGTATTTCTGTTTTTGATCGCATTTTTCATGTACATTGATGGCGTAGGAACCATCATCAATAACGCCATCAATATCGGGACGGATCTGGGACTGGATACAGTGGGACAGGTCGTTGTGCTTTTGGCAACGCAGGTTGTGGCCTTTGCCTTTTCGCTCCTTTTTGCGCGCCTGTCGCGCACATATCGCACCGCCACCCTTATTATGGTTTGTATCGCCGGCTATCTTGCCGTCTCGCTTTATGCGTTAACCCTGCATTCCTTGTGGCAATTTGGCATTATGGCCTTCGGCGTGGGCATGTTCCAGGGCGCGATTCAGGCGCTTTCGCGCTCGTATTATTCGAAAATTATTCCGCCCCAGCATGCCGGGGAATACTTCGGTATCTATGATATTTTTGCGAAAGGTGCATCGTTCCTTGGATCCTTTGCCATCGCGCTGGTAAAATACGCAGGCGGTACAATCAATATCGCGGTTGCTACGCTTGCGATTTTCTTTATCCTGGGCCTTATCTTCATGTGGATGGCGGATCGCGTTCCCGATGAACGGGAAAACACGCTTGCGCAGTAACGAAGGGAACTAGGAACGACGCTGTTGTAGGGGTTGCAAGGCACTAAGCACCCACTGATTTGCCCCGGTAGTGACCTCCGCGCCGCAATATTCGCAGATGCCGTTTTGGCTGATGGAAAGGGATGCACCACAGTTCGGACATTGCGTCACCTTGGTTTCGGAACTTTTTTCCGTTTTTACCTGCAAATTGCGCATGAATTGCATGCGATAGGTCATGGTGTAGCGACTATTTTTATCGCCCTTGATGACGCGACCGCTCTCGTCTTCGATGACATAATCGCGGTACCGTGCTTCCAGGATGACGGAAAGATACGAATTTTCCTGGTCTTCTTCATAGGATTCCAGGGCGGTATTGAGAATGGAAATATCCTCCACGACATTCGTTTGTTTCTGGTCGATATAGGCCTGTAGCTGACGGGCATGCTGGTCATAGAGACGGTTGGATTCAAAGGCGCGAATGCCACGCCAGTCTTTGGCTGTCCAAGCTTGCTGGAGAGCAATAAAAACATCGGAGGCGCGGAGTAAAAATTCCGGTTTGGAAAAATTCGGATCGCGTTCGAAAAGCGCATCGAGATTGACTTCTTCCTTCGGCATCATCCATGTCGAAGAAGGTGGATTGGAATTTCCGAACTGGCGTTTGCCATTTTTTCGCGATCTGCGCGAATTGAAATACCACAAGGGAATGAAAATAAGCGCCATCCACGGATTACGGAAAAGAAAATACACAAAAAACGGATCGATGCTGTTCATGGAGTAGTCGTCGCTGTCATTATGGTATCCGCCGAAATCATTTCCTCCGAAATCATTTCCGCCGTAATTTCCACCCCAGTCATTGGTGCCCCAATCCACGCCACCACCGACATCCGCATGGCCGACGAGCGGTACAAGGACAATGCAGAGCAGAACCAGTGCTATCACGACTCGAAACCAAGACCGCCTTTTCATACACCCTCCTTCGGAAAGCTGCTAATAACGTGTTATGCCTCTCTTCGATTATACGGTTTGCCAAAAGCGATTGTCTATAGCGCAAAAAAAAGGTGTATGGTAATATAACTGCGGATAGGAGAGAAACTATGGCCAGTTTGTTTAGCATTATCGGACAATATAAGGGACAGTTGATTATGCTGCCCATCACTATTTTGCTTTTTGTTGTGGCGACTTTTCTGCTGTATTTGCTGTTTCATGCTCAAAAATGGATGAAATATCTTCCCGCTGCCGTGGGCATCGTTCTGGGCATTTTCTTTTTCTTTCGCGGATTTGGCTTAAAAGCGCATATTTCCGGATTGGAATTACTGTGGAAGAGCGTGTATTTCTTTGTGGCAGGCTGTATTGCTTTAGCCACAGCTTGGCTGCTGAGCTTGATTGAAAGCTTTTCCGAGCCGAAAGAGCCCAAAAAGGCGCCCTTAAAAAAGAAAGGCTGAAAAAGATCGTTTGCGAAAGCAGACTGTCCTTGCGGGCCATAGAATTCCTGCCGCATTAGGAAGATCTTCGCCTTATAGAAAAAAACCTTCGTATAAAAAAACAGCCGTTGTGAACATGGGACACCGTGACACAACGGCTGTTTTATACTGCAGACAGTAGAAAACGCAGTGTGCAGAAAGGAGCGAGGGTGGAGCTTTGGCTCATGATAGGGTTTGTAGTGGGAGTCGCGTTCGCCGCCGCCGGCGCATTTTTAGCCGGAGTCGTTTTGAGCCTCCTTGTTTTTCGTCATCATGCGAAAGGGGGAATGGCTCTTCTGTTCGGCATGGCACTGTATCTCACATTGTCTTCGTTTTGCGGAACGAGCACAAAAAATGCCGCGAGTGAGCCGGAAAAAGAAAATCCATTGCGTGTTCAAGCCGAAACGTTTTTTAATGAACAGGGCGGTGCTTCTTTTGCCATGCTCAAGAGAGTTCTCTTGGGTGCAGAAGGGAAGGAAACATTCCCCCTGCAGGACGATATGCGAACGCTGGGGTTGGCCCATTTGCTGGCTGCCAGCGGCCTGCACGTTCATCTTCTTTTTACTTGGAGCATGGCTCTTTTGTCCTGGTCACCGCTTTCTCGCAGACACATTGCCTGTCTGGTACTGCTTCTGCTCTTTGGTTATGCGGCCTTTTTGTCTTTTCCGGCATCGATTTTACGGGCTTGGCTCTTTTTAGTTTTTCGGGAAGGGGCGGTGGCCCTCCGAAAGAATCTGGATCCGCGAAAAGCTTGGTTATTCGCTCTGTGTCTCATTCTTCTCGTCATGCCGCAAAAAATTACGAATCTTGGTTTACAGCTGTCCTTTCTTTGTGCGGCAGCCGGCGAAGCGGTGAATTCCATGGAACACATTCATGAGAGAGGAGGAATTCTGCGCCGCTCGTTTCGTCGTTCCTTGTGGATCAGCCTTTTCACGCTTCCCGTTCTTGCGCACGCGGGCATTGCGCAAACCCCCTCTACGCTGTTCGCCAATTTGCTGGCCATTCCGGCCTTTTCCTTGCTCTTCGCCTTGGGAATGCTGTCGATTCTGGGGACGCTGCTTGCCGTCCCGGTTTTATCCGAGGTGGTCACGATGTTATACCGTTTCGCCTATGGATTTTTTGCTCTTCTTCTCAAAGGACTTATGGCGTTGGCCCTTCCCGGTGTGACGTTTTCTTTTACCGGCGAAGGGCTGGCTCTCTATGTTTTGCTTGTCCTACTTCTTCTGGCTGCGCAACTCGGATGGCTGCGCCGCATCAGGTTGTACATATGGAAGGAAAGTGAGCATGGCGACTTATTTTGGAGAAGGCGGAGGTATCTTCTTCGCGTTCTTTCGCTTTGGCTGATGCTCACCGTGCTGCGCGCAACGGTGCTAAGCACCCTGCTTCCGCCGTCTGTGGAAGCCTTGGATGTGGGGCAGGGGGATTGCTTTCTCGTCCGCTACGGAACGCAGGTGGTCTTGGTGGATACGGGCGGAAAGAAGGATTTTCGCACCGGAAAAAATACGCAAGGGGAAAAAGTGGTGCGCATGTTGCGGGAAAGAGGAGTCCATCGCCTGCAACGCATTTTTTTATCCCATGACGACTACGATCATGATGGCAATTTGTCTGAAATTCTGAAGCGCATGCCGGTGGGGGAAGTAGTGACCGCTCCCGCGGCGGGAAAGAACACGTTTCCGGACTCACGCCTCGGAAATTCCCATCGGCAGGCAAATATCGGCCAACGTTGGTTTCTGGAAAATGGGGTTCCCTGGTGCAAGCCACTGATTATAACCGCATTGCAGGCAGGGCAATGGGATGCCGAAGACAAAAACAACCATGGCCTGGTGCTCTATCTGGATTTTAGTGGGGGAGTGCTTTTTATGGGGGATCAGGAACAGGATGAAGGGGTTTCGAGAGCGGTTCCTTCCAGGATTGCGTTGCTGAAGGTGGCACATCACGGCTCAAAACGTGGCACCTCCGATGCGTTGCTTTCCGCCATCCGCCCGGAACAGGCCCTGATCAGCTGTGGAATCAATAACCGATACGGGCATCCCGCTCCCTCCACCATAAGCCGTTTACAACGGCACGGCATCCCGTATCGTCGGACGGATGAGGAGGGACCCCTACTGTATCAGGAAAATCTCTTTCCCTGGGGAATGCACCTGTGCGTCTACACAGAAAAGCAGCAACGCAATGCGGCGCTGCTGCTGGAAATTCTATGGAGTCTTCCGCTCATCGCGGCAATAAAGGCAGAGACGAAGGAGGCTCTGCTGCGAAGTCGAGCGGAACGCGCTGCGTCGAGATGCAAAGCACCAGCCCGATACTGACCATGTTGATGAGCTGAAAGGTCCCGCCGTTGGATAAGAAAGGAAGCGGAATGCCCGTCAATGGCATCAGCCCCACAGTCATGCCGATATTTTCAAAGATGTGAATAAAGAGCATGGACGCGACGCCGATACAGAGCGATCGGGAAAAAAGATCCTTCGCCTTTTTTGCAATAAATAGAATGCGAACAAGCACGACGGCATACAGCACGAGCAGAATGAGGCAGCCGATAAAACCGAATTCTTCAGCCAGAACGGCAAAAATGAAGTCGGTATCTCGTTCCGGAATAAATCCAAACTGGGTTTGTGTGCCTTGCAGAAAGCCCTTACCGAACAGCTTTCCGGAGCCGATGGCAATGAGACCTTGATACGTTTGATATCCGCTGTTCATAATATCGCGCATCGGGTTAAGAAAGTTCAGGATGCGATCCTGTTGCATGGGGGAAAGGTGTTGATAAAATACAGGCGCAGCAATGATCACGAAGACGACGGCCGCAAGAATATAACCCCAATGAATCTGTGCATAATACACCATGAGTGCAATGAAAAACAAAAAAACGGCGGCGGTTCCGAAATCCGGCTGCTTTAGAATGAGCAGGATCGGAAAACCAATAATGCCGGCAATTAACAACAGAGTCGTAATTTTATTCATGCGATAGTGATACCGCTCCAGCAGCAAGGCCAGCGACATCATAATCGCGATTTTTGTAAACTCCGCCGGTTGAAACGAAATCGGACCGAGCTTCAGCCAGGACCGTGCACCCCAGGCATCCTCCCCGATACCGAAGAGCATCGTTGCAAGGAGCAATAATACGGCGACACCATAGGCGGGGAAAGCCAATTTTTTGAGAAAATCGGAATCCACAAATTGAAAGGCAATGATGAACGCAAGACCGAGGGCGGTGGCGGCAAATTGCGACTTGAGCGCATGCCATTGTCCTCCACGCGAGGCGGTGGCGGAAAACACGACGACAAAGCCGACGAGGCACAACGCCAAAACGGCAAGTGATAACAGCCAATCAAATTTAGAAAAATCTTTTTTGCTGCGATTAAACATGAGATTCCTTTCTCGACCTATAGAAAGCGGAAACGAAACAACGTCGTTTTGTTTCCGGTGTGAACTTTATTATAATAGACTTCATAGATTTTCGAAACCAAATCCGAGCAGGGCAGGAAAGGAGCACTTGCGTGAAACGAATGACGAAACAGGAAGCGCGGGAAATCATTGCGAAGCTGCGTGAAGCACATCCCCATGCGAAAGGGGAGCTGGTGGCGGCAAATCCTTTTCAGCTGCTGATTGCCACCATACTGAGTGCGCAAACGACAGATAAACAGGTGAATCGCGTGACGCCGGCTCTGTTTGCGGCGTATCCCACACCGGCGGCTCTCGCGGCAGCCAAACCGGCGGAGGTGGAAGAGTACATTCATTCCATCGGCTTCTTTCGAATGAAAGCGCAGAACATTATCCGTACCGCCGCCTTGCTGGAGCAGGAATTCGGCGGAGAGGTGCCACAGGAAATTCCTCTTTTGATGACGCTTCCCGGCGTGGGGAAAAAGACGGCGAATGTGGTAGCCTCCAACGCCTTCGGCGTACCGGCTATCGCCGTGGATACGCATGTATTTCGCGTTTCCAATCGCCTGGGGCTGTCCGTTTCTAAGGATGTGGCCTCCTGCGAACGAGATCTGGAGCGGATTTTGGATCGCACTGTATGGTCAGAAGCCCACCATCTGCTGATTTTTCAGGGTCGTTATGTGTGCAAAGCACGGCGTCCGGAATGCGAGCGCTGCAATGTATGCGCACATTGTCGTTATTATGGAGAGTTATCATGCGAGTTGTAATCATCGGCGGCGGAGCCGCAGGAGTTTGCGCTGCCGGCTTTTTGCGCCGCCCGGACTTATACAGCGAAGCTTCGCAAATTGCCTCTTCCGATATAGAGGTCGTGCTGCTGGAAAAGGGGGATGCAATCTTACGCAAGCTGCGCGCCACCGGAAACGGGCGATGCAATTTTACCAATGTGCATGTGTCCGCCGAACACTACACGGGAAACAGTGCCGCCAAGACGGTTCCCGCCCTTTCCCGTTTCTCTTTTCGCGAGGCCGTAGAGTTCTTTTCCCTTTTAGGCATACCGCATACCACCATGGAAAGCGGGATGACCTACCCGGCGACCTTGCGAGCCGATACGGTTGCGGATCGCCTCACGGAATGGGTACAGGATGCCGGCGTTTCCGTGCGAACGGCCTGTTCGGTAGAAGCGCTCGCAAGGCGGGAAAAAGGCTTTGTTTTAACGCTTGCTTCCGGCGAAACCATCACAGCGGATGCCGTCCTTCTTGCGACAGGCGGGAGCTACGGCATCGGCAAAAAGGAATGGTCCAATGGCTACACACTGGCAAAACAGGTGGGACATTCTCTGACGCGTCTGCATCCCGGCATTGTTCCGCTTGCCGTGCAGGAAAGTGATCGCACCGCCAAGCTTTCCGGCATAAAGGTCAAAGCGCAAGTTACGACGCAGGAACAGTGCATTACGGATGATGTGCTTTTCACAGAATACGGTCTTTCCGGGATTGGCATTTTACGGGTATCCAATCGCATTTTGAATGCTATAAACGACAAAAGCAAAGAGCTTTCGTCCCGCGACAAATCCGGTAATAGCAGGGGTCGGGAGTTCCTCACGATCAACCTTCTTCCCGATCGGCGGGGAGAAGAGTGGCTTTTGTATCTGGCGGATTTGGCATCTCGCTTTCCCACCTGGCGTTTAAAAGCGCTTTTCAGCGGCCTGCTGTCAGAACGCATTGTCGACCGACTCCTGGCAGAATGCGGATTAGAAGCGCAAAGCGAAGTCAGTGCGGAAAATCGTATGCGCGTGCTGCAGCTCGCCTGTCATTGGACATTTTCCGTGATCGGTGCACACAAAAAGGACCATGGTCATTTGACATGCGGCGGGGTGGACACGGCAGAGTGGAATGAAGATACTATGGAATCCACGCTTTGTCCGGGACTCTACCTGATCGGCGAAGTGCTGGATATTCAAGGGGAATGCGGCGGCTATAACTTGCATTGGGCATGGGCAAGCGCCAGGGCTGCGGCGGAAGCGTTGGAGAAAACGGCCCGTGGAAATACGGGTTGTGTATAATGGGAAGAACAGTATCCAAGAAAGAGCGCGTTCGGCTGCGGGACGTTGCGCGCAAGGCAGAAGGGAGAAGGCATGGCTTTTAGGAGTTTACCGGAAAATGTACGTGAGGGAGAACTGGCACGAAGCAAGGTCTGGAAAGAGATGGACCTGCTGCATCGTTCTGTAGAAGAGCGCGAGGGAAGTGAAAAATTCGTGTTCTTTGACGGCCCGCCGACGGCGAATGGCCGGCCGGGTATTCACCACGTCATTTCCCGTACATTAAAGGATATGACCAACCGATATAAGACGATGGAAGGCTATCAAGTTCGTCGTAAAGCGGGCTGGGACACACACGGCTTGCCGGTGGAAATTGAAGTCGAGAAACAGCTCGGCTTTCATCAAAAGAGCGAAATTGAAGCCTACGGGGTAGAAGCCTTCAATAAAAAATGCCGTGAATCGGTATTCCGCTATCGCGATCTCTGGACGGACATGTCCGAGCGCATGGCGTTTTTAGCCGACATGGAACATCCCTACATCACCTTGGATAACGACTATATCGAGACGGTATGGCATTTGCTGAACAATTTTCACGAACGCGGTTTGGTTTATAAAGGCGCTAAAATTCTGCCGTATTGCCCGCGCTGCGGGACGGGCTTGGCGTCCCACGAAGTGGCGCAGGGCTATCGCGAGGATGAAGTCACTACGGTGTATGTTAAATTTCCTGTCAAAGGGAAAGAAAAGGAATATTTCCTGGCTTGGACGACCACACCCTGGACGCTTCCTTCCAACGTTTCGCTCACCGTGCATCCCGATGTGGACTATGTTAAGGTGCGTCAGGGCGAAGAAACGTATTATCTTGCAAAAGAGTTAATGAACAGCGTCCTGAAAGAAGAATACGGCCCCGTGGAAGTATTGGAAACCATGAAGGGTAAAGATCTCGAACATTGGGAATATGAACAGCTTTTGCCCTTTATTCCTGTCACTGGCAACGCCTTTTTCGTGACGCTTGCGGACTATGTCACCACAACCGACGGTACCGGCATTGTGCATACGGCGCCGGCGTTTGGTGAAGATGATAATCAGACCGGAAGACGCTACAATTTGGCCTATGTGAATCCTGTCAACGAACAGGGGGAGTTTGCAGAAGGACCATACAAAGGTACTTTTGTCATGGATGCCGATCCCGAAGTAATTCAGTATCTGCGTGAACAGGGAAAGCTCTACGCCAAGCAGAAAATCAAGCATAATTACCCGCATTGCTGGCGCTGCGGAACGCCGCTCATTTACTATTCCAAGCCGTCCTGGTACATCAACGTCACGAAGTTTAAAGAAAAGATGGTGGAAGAGAATCGCAAGGTGCAATGGTATCCCGACTATGTCGGCGAGAAGCGCTTCGGCAACTGGTTGAAAAATTTGAACGATTGGGCGCTGTCGCGCAGCCGCTATTGGGGAACGCCGCTGAATATCTGGGTCTGCGAAGACTGTGGCCATCAGCATTCCATCGGCTCTCGCAAACAGCTGGCGGAAGAAGCGCGTGAGGATATCGATGAAACCATCGAACTGCATCGTCCGTATGTGGACAACGTGACGCTCACGTGTCCGGAATGCGGCGGCATTATGCGCCGTGAACCGGACGTTATCGACGTTTGGTTCGATTCCGGCGCCATGCCCTTTGCGCAGCATCATTATCCGTTTGAGCACAAGGACGATTTTGAAGCGAATTATTTCCCGGCAGATTTTATCAGTGAAGGCATTGACCAAACGCGCGGGTGGTTTTACTCATTAATGGCGATTTCCGTGCTGTATACCGGCCGTTCGCCGTATCGCCGCGTGCTTGTTAACGACTTGATCCTGGACAAGAACGGACAGAAGATGTCCAAATCCAAAGGCAACACGCTCGATCCTTTCGCGCTCTTTGATGAGTACGGCGCGGATGCCGTTCGCTTCTATTCGCTCTACGTCTCGCCGCCATGGCTGCCGACGCGCTTTGATGTGACGGGATTAAAAGAAGTGCAGTCCAAATTCTTCCGTACCATCAAGAATGTGTATGCCATGTTCGCCCTCTACGCGAATACGAATGAATGGGATCCTCGCACCTTCGACTGTCCGGTGGAAGAACGCCCCGAGATTGACCGCTGGCTGCTCTCGCGATTCCATTCGCTGGTACGCCGTTATCACCAAGATATGGAGCGTTTTGACTACAATCGCGTGGTTCATGCGCTTTCCGATTTCGTTGTGGAGGATCTCTCCAATTGGTACATTCGTCGGAACCGTCATCGTTTCTGGTCCTCGGATGCGACGCCGGAAAACCGCGCGGTGTTCCGCACCACCTGGGAAGTGCTTTACGGTCTCTCCAAGCTCATTGCGCCGGTGACACCGTTCCTCGCAGATGAGCTGTATCAGGCGCTGACGCAGGGCGAAGAGATGGATTCCGTACATTTGGAATATCAGGTACAGGCGGATGACGCCATCATTGACGAGGCTTTGGAAAAGAAAATGGATGTGGTTCGTCGCCTGGTGAACCTCGGCCGTGCTGCGCGAGAAGACGCCGGTATCAAGGTGCGTCAGCCCCTGTCCGCCATTCTCGTCGATCGGGCGCTAAAAAGTGTTGTGGACAACCTCGATACGCTGGTGGCCGAAGAACTCAATGTCAAGAAAGTCATCTACTCCGAGGATCTGGATCATTTCATGCAGGTTACGCTCAAGCCCAACTTTAAAGTAGCGGGCAAGGTGCTCGGTCCGGATATGAAGGCGTTTGCGAAATACCTGGCACAGACGGCAGCGCGCAAGCTGTTAAATAAATTACACGAAGGCTCCGTCACCCTGTCGCTTAACGGACACGACGTGCTCATACTGCCGGAGCATGTGCTGGTGAACTACCAGGCAAAGGAAGGCTTTGATGTGACCTCCGATCAAGATACCTTCGTTGTGCTGGAAACTACGTTGACCCCAGACCTGATCGCAGAAGGCTACGTGCGCGAGTTTATTTCCAAGGTGCAACAGATGCGCAAAAAGAACGGATACGAAGTGGCGGACCGCATCCAGATCCGTTATCAGGCGGATGAGGAAGTGGCCTCGGCGCTGGAGAAAGCAAAGGAGCAGATTCAGCAGGAAACACTGGCAACGGTCTTTACGCGTGAGGATGCCGCAGGGGAGAGCGTGGACATTAACGGCCATGACGTCACCCTTCTGCTGGAAAAGCGTGCGTAACGATCATGCGGCATTGTGATTGTATAGGATGAATATAAAAAGAGAGGGAGCTTTTTAGAAGGCCCCTCTCTTTTTTCTTTTTTTGAAACTTTTCATAGAAAACGTTGGAAAATAAATGCCACGCATCCGGGCGTATCACTTGACAACGGAAAGAAAAGCGTGTATCCTATAAAAGAATTTTGAATTTCCGCTCGTTTTTACGAGTTAACCCCCGGCGTGCCTTGACAGGGGTTCTTTTGTTGTGCTAAAATTTGAAGCTGTCTCATAGCATAGTTTATTGGATCCGGTTTTTTTCGTTTTGCGGTAAAGAAGGGGTGTTTATGCATAATCATACTCAATCGTATGGTCGCACGAATCGCGAGAGCTTTTCGCGTATTCCACAGGTTTTGGATTTTCCAAATCTGTTGGCGATTCAGAAGAACAGTTTCGAATGGTTTATGAAAGAAGGCTTGCGCGAGGTCTTGGAAGACATTTCGCCCATCCGCGATTATGCGGGCAAGCTCGTGTTGGATTTTGTTGATTACTATTTTGATGAAGAGCCGGAATATTCTGTAGAAGAGTGCAAAGAGCGCGATGTCAACTATGCGCGCAAGCTGAAAGTGAAAGTGCGTCTGATCAAGATTGATGAAGGCGAGATTTTGGATGTCAAGGAACAGGAAGTGTTCCTTGGCGATATTCCGATGATGACGCAATCCGGCACTTTCATTATTAACGGCGCAGAGCGCGTAATTGTTTCCCAGCTCATTCGTTCTCCGGGCGTTTACTACGCG
Source organism: Murdochiella vaginalis (assembly GCF_902381775.1). Taxonomy (NCBI): domain Bacteria; kingdom Bacillati; phylum Bacillota; class Tissierellia; order Tissierellales; family Peptoniphilaceae; genus Murdochiella; species Murdochiella vaginalis. Next base: position 1,444,321 of record NZ_LR698969.1, on the reverse strand, counting down.
AAAGATTTTGATAAATCCGGAAATGTGATGGTATCCTCCACGGTGATTCCGAATCGCGGCGCCTGGCTGGAATACGACAACGATGCGCATGGCGTTGTGAACATCCGCATCGACCGCACGCGCAAATTGCCGGCCACGACGCTCATTCGTGCGCTTCTTTTTGAAACCGACGAGGAGATGCGCGAAGTGCTGGGAGATAGCGAAGCACTGCGCCTCACGCTGGAAAAGGAAATTTCCCGCACACGCGAAGATGCCCTGATTGAGATTTACCGCAAGTTGAAGCCGGGCGATTTAGCCTCGGTCGAATCCGCCGAGCCGTTGATCCATAATTTATTCTTTGATCCCCGCCGCTACGATCTGGCCAAGGTGGGGCGTTACACCTTTAATAAGAAACTGACCGTAGCAAATCGCATCGTCGGCCATGTATTGGCAGCGGATGCTATCAGCGAAGACGGCGAAATCATCGGCTCCAAAGGACAGGCGGTTGATGAAGATTTGGCACGGGAGATCGAGTATGCCGGAATCAACATCGTTGATATTTATGCCGATGCCGAACAGGAAGAAACCGTGCGCGTGGTGGGCAACCACTTTACCGACCATCAGGCTTTTGAAGAGCAGTTAAAAGGCGTGGATTTTCCGGCACTGGGCTTTAGCGAAAAGCTGTATTGGCCTGCCATGCAGGAGGTGCTTGCCGAATTCGAAGCGCATCCCGAGGAATACGACACCGTCGAGAAGAAGTCGGCGTATCTTAAAAAACAACGTCAAGAAATCAGCCCGCGTCATATCACGATCGCGGATATTCTGGCGACCTTCAGTTATCAGCTCAATCTGTACAGCGGTGTAGGCAATGTGGACGACATCGATCACCTGGGCAACCGTCGCGTTCGCTGCGTCGGAGAATTGCTGCAGAACCAGTTCCGCATCGGTCTTTCCCGCATGGAGCGTGTGGTCAAAGAGCGCATGACAACCGGAGATCCCGATCTGGCAACGCCGCAGAGCTTGCTGAACGTGCGTCCGGTTACGGCAGCCATCAAAGAATTCTTCGGTTCGTCACAGCTTTCGCAGTTTATGGACCAAACCAACCCCATGTCCGAATTGACCCATAAACGCCGTTTGTCGGCGCTCGGACCGGGCGGCCTTTCCCGTGATCGTGCCGGCGCGGAAGTGCGCGACGTGCATGATTCCCATTATGGTCGTATTTGCCCGATTGAGACGCCGGAAGGTCCGAACATCGGGCTCATTACGTCGCTTACGACATATGGACGTATCAACGAATACGGCTTTATCGAAACGCCGTATCGCAAGGTTGAACGCGGAACAGGCCGCGTGACCGATGAAATCGCCTATTTGACCGCGGATCAGGAAGACCATTACATCAAGGCACAGGCCAACGAGCCCTTGGATGAAAACGGCTATTTTATCAATGAGCGCGTTTCCGGCCGTGGTATCAATGCTGTCAACGATATTTATCCGCGTGAAATTGTACAGTTCATGGACGTCTCGCCGCAGCAGATTGTTTCTGTCGGCGCGGCCATGATTCCCTTCCTCGAAAATGATGACGCGACGCGCGCCCTCATGGGAACGAACATGCAGCGCCAGGCGGTGCCGCTGATCAAGACGGAAGCGCCTATGATCGGCACGGGCATCGAGCATAAGGCGGCACTGGACAGCGGCGTGGTCATTACGGCTACCGAATCCGGAACGGTTACCAAGGTAGATGCCGATCACATCGTCATTCGCGGTAAAGAATCCGGTGAAGAGAAGAGCTACAAAGTGTTCAAGTTCCGCCGCGCCAACCAGGGAACCTGCTTTAACCAGCGTCCCATTGTAAAAGAAGGAGACCTGGTCGAAAAGGGTGAAATTATTGCTGACGGCCCGTCCACGGATGAAGGGGAAATCGCATTAGGCAAGAATATTCTCATCGCGTTCATGACCTGGGAAGGATACAACTACGAAGACGCCATGCTCATCAATGAAGAGCTCGTGATCAATGATACGCTGACATCGGTCCATATCGAAGAACATAGCTGTGAAGCGCGTGAAACCAAGCTGGGTCCGGAAGACATCACGCGAGACATCCCGAATGTCGGCGAAGATATGCGTCGCAATTTGGATGAAGACGGCATTGTTCGCATCGGTGCCGAGGTGGTGGCCGGCGATATTCTGGTCGGTAAGGTCACACCCAAGGGTGAAACGGAACTGTCTCCGGAAGAGCGCCTGTTGCGTGCCATCTTCGGCGAGAAAGCGCGCGAAGTGCGCGATGCTTCGCTCAAGGTACCGCATGGGGAAAGCGGCATCGTCGTGGATGTGAAAAAATATTCCCGTGCGAACGGGGATGACCTGGCACCCGGCCTTAACGAAGTGGTGCGCGTCTATATCGCAACCAAGCGCAAGATCATGGTCGGCGATAAGATGTGCGGACGTCACGGCAACAAGGGCGTTGTTTCCCGCATCTTGCCGGTAGAAGATATGCCGTTCCTGCCGGACGGCACGCCGATTCAAATCTGTTTGAATCCGCTGGGTATTCCGTCCCGTATGAACCTGGGTCAGGTGCTCGAAGTACATCTCGGTTTGGCATCTAAGAAATTGGGCTGGAAAGTCGCGACGCCGGTTTTTGACGGCGCATCCGATAAAGATATCGAAGAAGCGCTGACCAAGGCGGGCTATCCGATCAACGGCAAGCTGCAGCTTCGTGATGGCCGTACCGGCGAACCGTTTAACAACCAAGTGACGGTCGGCTATATGTACATTCTCAAGCTGCATCACATGGTCGAAGAAAAAATTCATGCCCGTTCCACCGGCCCGTATTCGCTGGTTACACAACAGCCGCTTGGCGGTAAAGCGCAGTTCGGCGGACAGCGTTTCGGGGAAATGGAAGTTTGGGCGTTGGAAGCGTACGGTGCCTCCCATACATTACAGGAAATGCTGACGGTGAAGTCGGATGATGTCACCGGCCGCGTGCGCACCTACGAAGCCATTGTTAAGGGCGAAAACATCCCGACACCGGGCATTCCGGAGAGCTTTAAGGTGTTAATTAAGGAATTGCAGTCGTTGGCGTTGGATATCAAGTTGCTGGATGATGCGGGCGAAGAGGTAACGCTTCTCAACGACATTAACGACGTCACCCGCTTCTCTCAAATTGATGATTTGGATGAACGCCAAAATGAAGAAGCGCCGCGCTCCTTCCTGCATCGTGCGGATGACGATGATCTGCCAACGTCCGACGATGAAGAATACGAGTTGGATGAAGAGGATGTCGAGGAAGATGAGGACGCTTTCAATGCGCTCGGATTTTCCATTCAGGACGCCGATGAGGATGAGGAATAGAGGAGGCCATCAACATGAAACAAACCAATGCATTTGATGCAATTAAAATTCAGATCGCCTCTCCCGAGAAGATTCGTTCCTGGTCGCATGGAGAGGTCAAAAAGCCGGAAACGATCAATTATCGTACGTTGAAACCGGAAAAAGACGGCCTGTTCTGTGAAAAGATTTTCGGACCGACGAAGGACTGGGAATGTAACTGCGGAAAATATAAGCGCATCCGTTTCAAAGGCGTAATCTGTGAAAAATGCGGTGTGGAAGTCACAAAATCCAAGGTACGCCGTGAGCGCATGGGTCATATTGAGCTTGCCACGCCGGTTTCACACATCTGGTATTTCAAGGGGATTCCTTCCCGCATGGGTCTGCTTCTCGACATGAGCCCGAAGGCACTGGAGTTGGTGCTGTATTTTGCTAACTATGTCGTTTTGGATCCGGGCGAAGCCGAGGGCGACCTGTATAAAAAACAGCTGCTCAGCGAAGATGAATACAATCGCTATTACGAGCAGTACGGCGACGGCTTTGTCGCCAAGATGGGCGCCGAGGCGATACAGCAATTGTTGCGAGAGGTCGATCTGGAAGAGGAACAGCGTCAGTTGACTCTCGAATTGGAAGAGGCCACCGGACAGAAACGTGTACGGTCTCTGCGTCGTCTGGAGGTCGTCGAGGCATTTCTGCGCTCCGGCAATCGTCCGGAATGGATGTGCCTGACGGTACTTCCTGTTATGCCGCCGGATCTGCGCCCGATGGTGCAGCTGGAAGGCGGACGCTTTGCGACTTCCGATCTCAATGATCTCTATCGTCGCGTCATCAACCGCAATAACCGCTTAAAACGTCTGTTGGACATCGGTGCGCCGAGCATCATCGTGCGCAATGAAAAGCGCATGCTGCAAGAGGCGGTGGATGCCTTAATCGACAATGGTCGCCGCGGCAAAGCGGTCACCGGTGCATCCAATCGTCCTTTGAAGAGTCTCTCCGATCTGTTAAAGGGGAAAACCGGTCGCTTCCGTCAGAACCTTCTCGGCAAGCGCGTGGACTATTCCGGCCGTTCCGTTATCGTTGTCGGCCCGAATTTGAAGTTCTATCAGTGCGGCGTGCCGAAAGACATGGCGCTGGAATTGTTCAAGCCCTTCGTCATGCGAGAACTGGTGGCACAGGAGCTGGCCCACAATATTAAGAATGCCAAAAAGATGGTCGAGCGCAAGGATGAGAACGTGTGGGGACCGTTGGAAAAGGTCATCAAAGATCATCCGGTGCTTTTAAACCGCGCCCCGACCCTGCACCGTTTGGGCATCCAGGCTTTTGAACCGGTATTAGTCGAAGGCAAGGCCATCAAGCTGCATCCGCTGGCTTGCACCGCCTACAATGCCGACTTCGACGGCGACCAGATGGCGATTCACGTGCCGCTGTCTTCCGAGGCACAGACCGAAGCTCGCCTGCTCATGATGTCGACGAACAACATTTTGGCGCCTAAAGACGGTAAGCCGATTACTACGCCGACGCAGGATATGGTGTTGGGCTCTTATTATTTGACGGCCGAACCGAGCAGCAAAGAGCCTGTCGCCTATTATGAAGATCTCGATGAGATGAATAAGGCACTGGCGAATCACTATGTCACGCTGCATTCGCCGGTGGCGGTCAAGTGCCGCCTGAATGCGGAGGATCATGGAAAAGCTGTGGTATCCACGGTTGGTCGCTTCATCTTCAATGAAGGGATTCCGCAGGATCTGGGCTACGTCAATCGCAAGGAAGATCCCTACGGTCTCGAAATTGATATGCTGGTCGACAAAAAGATGTTGACCGATATTCTCGATCGCTGCTATCGCAAGCACGGAAACATTCGCACGTCTCGCCTTTTGGACTATATCAAGTCCACCGGCTATCGCTATTCCACTATTGGTGCCTTGACGGTATCCATGAACGACGTGCATATTCCGGAAGAGAAGAAGGACATCCTCGATCAGGCGGTAAAGGACGTGGAAAGCTATGACCGCATGGCACGCCGCGGTTTGATTTCCGAAAACGAACGCTACGAATTTGTTATCAATACCTGGACAAAGGCCACGGACGATGTCGAAAAAGCCATCACGAAAACGCTGGATCCGCAAAACTCCATCGCCATCATGGCGAACTCCGGCGCCCGCGGTTCCATGAAGCAGATTCGCCAGCTGGCAGGCATGCGCGGGTTGATGCAGACGGCCACCGGTAAAACCATTGAAATTCCGGTTCGCGCCAACTTCCGCGAGGGGCTTTCCGTGCAAGAGTTCTTTATCTCCACGCACGGCTCGCGCAAGGGCCTTTCCGATACCGCGTTGCGTACGGCGGACTCCGGCTATTTGACGCGTCGTCTCGTCGATGTATCCCAGGATGTCATCGTCACGGAAGAGGATTGCGGAACAGACCGCTTCATTACCGTTTCGGACATTCGCGAAGGCAATGAGAAGATTGAATCGCTTAAGAACCGGATTGTCGGCCGCACGAGCTTTGAAGATGTTCTGCATCCGACTACGGGCGAATTGCTGGTACGACACAACGAAGTGATTACCGAAACCATCGCGGATGCGCTGGTGGATGCCGGCATTCAGGAAGTTAAGGTGCGTTCGGTATTGCAGTGCAATGCTGTACACGGGGTCTGCGCTAAGTGCTATGGCCGCAACCTGGCTACAGGCAAGACGGTCGACATCGGGGAAGCGGTCGGTATCATCGCCGCACAGTCCATCGGTGAGCCGGGTACGCAGCTGACGATGCGTACCTTCCACTCGGGCGGCATTGCCGGTACCGGAATTACCCAAGGTCTTCCGCGTGTGGAGGAGCTTTTCGAAGCGCGTAAGCCGAAGGGACTTGCGACCATCACCAAAAACGGCGGTACTGTCTCAATTCAGGACAACAAGAAGCGTCAGGATGTCGTGGTTACCTCAGAGGACGGACATCAGGAAACCTATGCCATTCCGTTCGGCACGACCATTGTGGTGCATGACGGCGACGTCATCGAGAAGGGTGCTCGTCTCACGGAAGGCTCTCTGAATCCGCATGATATTCTGGAAATTCTCGGCGTGAAGGCGGTGCAGGACTATATTACTCGTGAAGTCCAAAAGGTGTACCGTATTCAGGGTGTTGACATTGATGACCGCCACATCGAGATCATCATTAAACAGATGCTCCAGCGCGTGCGCGTGACCGATTCCGGCGATTCCCATTTCTTACCGGGACAAATGGTGAACCAGCGTCTCGTTGCCATTGAAAATGAGAAGCTGGAAGCGCAGGGCAAGACACCGGCCTCCTTCGAATATCAGATTTTGGGCATCACGAAGGCCTCCATCGCGTCGGATTCGTTCCTCAGTGCCGCTTCTTTCCAGGAAACGACGCGTGTGCTCACCGATGCCTCCATCAAGGGCAAGGTCGATGATCTGCGCGGCCTCAAGGAAAACATCATCATCGGTCAGCTCATTCCTGCCGGTACAGGCATGAAATCCTACCGCCAGAGCGGCATCACCTATGACGGTATGGAAGAAGATTTGGATCGCATCGCCGGCTTAAAAGCGCATAAAAACGACTTTCTTGCCGACGACGAACCGGTTTCGATTGATGATGAGGATGAGGGAGAAGACATCGACACGTTGCGTCGCGGCGCCACAGACGCGCGGGAAGACGATGTCGACGTTGCCGGCACGACGGATGAAGCCGAGACCGACACAGTAACGGAATAAGAGAATCAATAGCTATCTGCGGAAGAAAATGCGAGAGAAAGCCTTGCATTTTCTTCCGTTTTCCGCTATGGTTAGAAAAACGAATGGAGAGGGAGCAAAATGCAAAAGACGATGAACAATCGGAATTTGATGAATAACGCGCAGCAAGCTCTTTCTGCCCAAGCGGCTCTCTCTGTTTTCGCATCGGACTTTACCTACTTTTACTTTACCTATTTTTGTGTGCGGTAACGTCCGAGGAAGAGTGGTCGACGAAAGCGGCTCGGTCTTCGGACGAGCCGCTTTTTTGGTTCGTTGGGGCCGAAAATGCGATTTGTCCGGACCAAAAGGAAATTGGTTCGTCCGCGCCGGGAAATGCGCAAGGATGGCGCAGGAAACGGAAAGGAAAGACAATGAAAAAGCGATTTTGGATGTTCAGCTTTTTGCTGGCGCTGGCGCTTGTTTTTAGCGCATGCGCCAAGACAAACGACAGCCCGGCAACCTCTGCGGATAGCGGAAAGCTAAGCGAGGCGCAGACAACCACGAAAGAGGGGAAAACCTATCACATCGGAATTGTCCAGCTGACGCAACATCCTGCTTTGGACAGCGCGACACGCGGCTTTCAGGAAGAACTGAAAGAGCAATTCGGCGACGCGGTGACCTTTGATGTCAAAAATGCCTCCGGTGAAGTGGCCAATGTTACCACCATCGTCAATGGCTTTGTAGCCTCAAACCCCGACCTGATTTTGGCCAACGCCACCGCTCCGTTGCAAGCAGCGGCATCCGCAACATCGACCATTCCCATTCTGGGTACGTCCGTCACGGATTACGCGACCGCTCTGGAACTGAAGGATTTTAACGGCACCATCGGCACGAACGTCTCCGGCACATCCGATTTGGCGCCGCTGGATGAACAGGCGGAAGTGCTGCACGAATGGTTCCCGAATGCAAAAACGGTGGGCATCATCTATTCGACATCCGAAGCGAACAGCGTCTTCCAGGTGCAGGAGATGACCAAGCGCTTAAGCGCGATGGGATATACGGTAAAGCCCTTTTCCTTCACCGATTCCAACGACTTGCCGGCAGTGGTAACCCAAGCGGTTGCCGAGAGCGATGTGCTCTACGAGCCGACGGATAACGTCGCCAGCTCCAATGCCGAAGCCATTGCCAACATCGTTTTGCCGGCAAAATGTCCGGTGATTACTGGGGAAGCAGAGCCGGCAAGGGTTTTTGGCATAGCGACGGTATCCATCGATTATGAAGAGCTCGGTCGGGCAACCGGAAAAATGGCGGCGGCCATTCTTCGTGGAGAAAAGAAGATTCAGGATATGCCGATAGAATATGCCCCTTCGGCCAAGAAGATGGTCAATCGCAAGAATGCCGAGGCGCTCGGCTTGACCATCCCGGAAGGGTACGAGGAGCTGTCGGAGCCAAAGGCGCAATAGAACATCACATGCGCTGCGTCAACGTCCTTACGGACGTATAAATAAAGGAGAACATCATGAACTATTCCATTTCGGACGAGTATTCTGTGACATCCCGGCGATCTGCTTGGAAAAACGCCCTTTGGCTCATTGCACTGCTTTTCGTCTTTACCGCTTGCGGGACAAAAGCCCCGTCCGACTCTTCCGCGGGTACAGCCGCTTCTTCCGGCGAGAGCGCAAGCAACAAAGATACCTCCGCGGTTTCCGTGAATCCGCAAGGCCCCTGGAAAGTCGGCATTGCCCAATTGGCACAGCACCCCTCACTGGACAAAGCGACGCAGGGCTTTGAGGATGCCCTCAAAAAGGAACTGGGCGACAAGGTGACATTCGATTTGCAGAATGCCTCCGGCGAAACGGCCATGGTTTCGACCATCATCAACGGCTTTGTCGCCCAAAACGTGGATCTCATCCTGGCCAATGCCACGGCACCGCTACAATCCGCAGCTGCCGCAACGGCAACCATTCCGGTACTCGGCACTTCGGTGACGGACTATGCCTCTGCGCTAGAGATTCCCGATTTTCAAGGGACGGTCGGAACCAACGTCTCCGGCACGACGGACCTTGCGCCGTTTGATCAACAAGTGGAAATTTTCAAGGATCTCTTTCCGGGAAAGCACACCGTCGGCATCCTGTATTCCTCTTCAGAGGCGAATAGCGTATTTCAGGTGAAGAACATGACGGAATTGCTTACGCAAGCCGGGTATGACGTGAAGGGCTACTCTTTTACGGATTCCAACGATCTGCAGCCGGTGGTACAAAAAGCTGTCGCGGAAGCAGATATTCTGTACATGCCGACGGATAACGTCGCCGCTTCCAATGCCGAAGCCATTGCAAACATCGTCTTGCCGGCGAAAAAGCCCATGATCGCGGCGGAAGAGCAGTCGGCCAAGGTGCTCGGCGTGGCTTCGATCGCGGTGGATTACTATAAGCTGGGCGAGTTGACCGGAGAGATGGCCGCCAAGGTGCTTCGTGGTGAAGAATCTATCTCGAAGATGCCCATCGCTTCGGCCAAAGAGATCAAGAAGAAAATCAACGAAAGAAACGCAAAGGCGCTGGGTGTCAAGATCCCGCAAGGCTACGAGATCATCGACGGAACAGCGGATTCCTCAAAGTAGGAAGGAAGCGGCCTTGCCGCAGGCGGTCGAGATTTTGGTTCCGTCCGCAGCGTTGGGAAACCAAGGAAAGGGGGACATATTGTCCGTACTTCTAAATGCATTGCCCGGGACCATCAGTCAAGGGCTCATCTGGGCCATTCTGGCCATCGGGGTCTATTTGTCGTTTCGCGTTCTGGATATTCCGGATATGACCGTGGACGGCTCCTTTGCCACCGGCGGCGCCACCATGGTCATGCTCATGCGTGGCGGCTTTTCGCCCTGGCCGGCGCTCGCGTTGGCCTTTCTTGTAGGCTACGTTGCCGGAGCCGTTACCGGCTTTTTGCATACCCGTTGCGGAATTCCGGCCATTTTAGCAGGTATTCTCTCGCAGCTGGCCCTCTATTCGGTCAACCTGCGCATCATGGGCGGGAAGGCCAATCAGCCGCTTGGCGTGGATAAATATGATCTCATCGTCTCCCAGCGCTATGTGCGCGAGCTGTCGCTGCAAAATCCGCTTTTCTTAACGGCCCTTTTCGTTGTCGTCGTCATTGTCGTATTGTATTACTTCTTCGGCACCGAGCGCGGAAGCGCCATTCGTGCCACGGGCTCGAATCCCATCATGGCGCGCGCACAGGGCATCGACACCAAGCGCAACATCATTTTGGGTCTCGCTCTTTCCAACGGTCTGGTTGCCGTTTCGGGCGCTTTGCTGGCCCAATATCAGGGCGCATCCGATATCAATATGGGACGCGGCGCCATCGTCATCGGCCTGGCGGCGCTCATTATCGGTGAAGTACTTTTCGGGCGCATCTTTGTCAATTTCGCGCTGAAAATGCTGGCTGTGGCCATCGGTTCGATCACGTATTACTTGATTTTGCAGATTGTTTTGTTGTTTGGTCTCAACACCAATGACTTGAAGCTGATTTCCGCTGCCATTGTCGCCATTTTCCTGGCCGTTCCCTACTGGCAACGGCAGATGCAGCTGTTTCGACCGCAGCCGGCGGCCTCGTCCGGGGCGGACACGGCGTCCGAGGCGGAAACGGCGTTCGGATCGGAGACTTCGTCTGTAGCAAGCGTCTCGTCCGAGAAGGAAAACTCGTTAACGACAACGGAGAAGGGAGAGCGCGATGCTTGAAATTCAACAGGTATATAAAACCTTTCATCCCGGGACGGTGAACGCGAAGCGCGCCTTAAACGGGATCTCCGTCACCTTGAACGACGGCGATTTTGTCACCGTCATCGGTGGCAACGGTGCAGGAAAATCCACCCTTTTGAACGCCATCGCGGGTTCCTTTCCCATTGATTCCGGTCAGATTCTTTTGGACGGCATAGATATCACGCGTCTTCCGGAAAACAAACGGGCCAGCTTTTTGGGCCGCGTATTTCAGGATCCTATGGTGGGAACGGCTCCCAGCATGCAAATCGAGGAAAATCTCGCCATTGCCGCTCGTCGCGGCAAACGCCGCACCTTGCGCTGGGGCGTTGCCAAGGGAGAGCGGGAACGCTATTACACCTTGCTCAAAGAGATCGGCCTCGGTCTCGAGGATCGCATGGAAACGAAGGTTTCTCTTTTATCCGGCGGTCAGCGCCAGGCGTTGACTCTTTTGATGGCCACTCTGCAAAAGCCGAAGCTGCTTCTTTTGGATGAGCATACGGCGGCGCTTGATCCCAACACAGCGGCCACCGTCCTTAGCATTACGGATCGCATCGTGCGCCGCGACCACCTGACCACGCTCATGATCACGCACAACATGCGCGATGCGTTGCGCATGGGCAATCGCCTGCTCATGCTGGATCGCGGACGCATTCTTTATGATGTCGGTCCGGAAGAAAAGGCGAGATTGACGGTGGATGATTTGCTTGAGAAGTTCCGCGAAGTATCGGCCACGGGTGCGGAGAGCGATACGCTTCTGTTGTCGTAGAGCGGTGTTTTGCGCTGTGCGGGCTTTGGCGTTGCTGGCGGCGTATTGCTGGTGCAGCGTGTGGAAAAAAGGGAGGGATGACATGAAAATGTATTTTTCAAGGATATGCCCGGATTGCCGACAGGCAGAAGAGCTTCTTGAAGAGCGGCGAGTATCGTACGATGCTGTGGACATCACAGCAAACACGACGAGCTTGAAAGAATTTCTCCACCTTCGGGATACGCGAAAGGAATTCAAGCCCATTAAGGAAGAGGGCAAGATCGGCATCCCATGCTTCCTCTTTTCCGACGGATCGATTTTGTTTGATGTCAACGGGTGGGATGCCTCCCGTTTGCAGGCAGATCGAGAAGAAGAGGTGCCCTCCCCGGGGATTTGCGGACCGGACGGGTGCTGAACGTCTTTTCCTTGTGGATCGGATTGCAAAAAAAACGGATTGTCTTCAGGGCAGGAGACAATCCGTTTTCTGGTTATGCGCTACATAGCGTGACAATGGTTTGGAACGTTATTGCTCCTTATCCATCTCATTTATATTCGTATTAACCTTATCCATATCGAGCTTTTCCATATCAACCTTATCCATATCAACCTTATCCATATCAACCTTATCCATATCAAACTTATCCATATCCACCTTCGGAGCTTGTCCGAAGTATTGTGACAGCAGCATCTTGCCGGTTTTTAATTCATACGCGCCGACCGCATATAGGGCGACGATGACCAAATGAACCAGGGATAAAAAGGTGAATTTCATCAGAATGGAAATGGCGGATATGACGAGCATGATGATGCCGAAAATAAATAGCCGGCTGCCCACTTGCGGATTATCCGCATTTTTTCGTCCGGCGAAGCCTGCGTAGAAATAGGCAAGACTGAGCACAATCGCCAGCAGGGAGAGCCAAAATATAGAAAATCCCAATGCGCCTAAAAAGTAGCCGCCTACATCGTTTCCGCGGTTAAGCCAAGAAGCCAGAATGCCGCCGAAGAGGGAGACCAAGAGGGCAAAACCCAGTGAGATAGCCGTCTCAATGATAAGGGCGGTGGATGCATAATACAGAATGTTGTTGCGTGTTGTTTTCATCGTCATTTCCTCCTGATTCATCCATTGAAATTAACCACATAGATTCCATCGTAGCCGATGCGCCTGTATAATCGCTGCGCCGCTGAAGTGCTTTGGCAGAGCGATTTCATTCGGATGATAGGGGAGTGAAGCCTCACCATCATCTTATGGAACTGCTTTTATCATACTCCTGCAGGCGCTAGGGAGCAATGTTGTGTGTGGTTGCCCGAGCTTGAACTCCTGTCTATATTTGCGCGAGTTGCTGTAGAGTGGTTTTTCGCTTTCAGCGATTCCACTCTACAGATGTTCGAACTGGTGTAGCTGGTGTAGAGTGTTTTTTTATTTTCAACGATTCGACTCTACAGGTGTGCGATCGGCTGTAGAGTCATTTTCGACTTTTAGCAATTCCACTCTACAATTTTGTGCGCAGGCGTAGAGTTATTTTCAGTTTTAAACAAATCAACTCTACAAGTTTACGCACAGGCGTAGAGTGTTTTTTCATTTTCAGCAATTTCACTCTACAAGTGCACGTATTAACGTAGAGTGGTTTTCTATTTTTAGCGATTCCACTCTACAGTCATAGGCGCAAGTGTAGAGTGGTTTTTCGTTTTCAGCGATTCCACTCTACAAATTTACGCACAAGCGTAGAGTGGTTTTCTATTTTTAGCGATTCCACTCTACAGGCGTCAATATGGAGCCGGCCTGCGGCCGGCGTTTTTTCAAACCGCGCCGCCAACGGTATTTCCAGCGGCGCACCGCCGAGTTCCCGCACCCTATTGGTGCTCTTGATCACTGCGGCTCATTTCGCCCGTTTGCTTCACGGCCTCCTCACTCACCGCAACACACTTCGCTCACAATTCCTACTTCGCCTCGGCATCCATTGTTTGTCGCACCCAAGCACTTCGACAGCCTGCCACACCCAGCACCCCGACAGCCTTCCGCGCGCCGCATCTTCGACGAGCCGGGATCAGGCTTTTCACGTTCCACTTACCGAGGAGAAGTCGGCGGCGCAAGGAAGACTGTCGGGGCGCATTGCCGATGGCGCACAGAAGGGGATGAAAGCGCATCTTGACGCGGTTTCCAACGACTGATATACTGTCTAAGGTTATTTTCCGAATTTTGCCTTCAAATCGGAAGCAACGGTGCAAAGTGCGCAACGAAGTGGCACGATACGACGCTGCGCGGCGAAAAGCCGCGCTACGAAAAGCAGCGCTACGAAAAGCCGTGCCACGAAAAGCCGTGTTACGAAACACTATGTGGACAGAAGGCAACCATCCCGGCCAATAGCCCACATTCCGAAGAGGAAAATATAAAAAGAAGGAGGAACGGTATGCCGACAATTAATCAACTGATCCGTAAGGGACGTTTTTCGGAACGAAAGAAGACGAATACGCCTGCGTTGGGATTCAACTTCAATACGTTGAAGAACCGCCAGACGCCGGTGGAGTCGCCGCAGAAGCGCGGCGTGTGCACGTCGGTGCGTACAGTCACCCCGAAGAAGCCGAACTCGGCGCTTCGTAAAGTGGCTCGTGTACGTTTAACCAACGGCTATGAAGTCCTTTCTTACATTCCCGGTATCGGTCATAACCTGCAGGAGCACAGCGTTGTGCTGATCCGCGGGGGTCGTGTCAAAGACTTGCCTGGTGTGCGTTATCACATCATCCGCGGCGCATTGGATGCGTCCGGCGTTGAAGGCCGTAAGCAAGCTCGTTCGAAATACGGCGCAAAGAAATCTAGCAAGTAAGTAAACACGAGACGAAAGTGCATACGCGAACCTTCTGGTTTTCTTGTGCACGGCAGCCGTCGATAAGCGGCGGTTGAGTACCATTCATCCCTATGGATGATAAGGAGGGAAGAGAAGTGTCAAGAAAAGGACATATTCCAAAAAGGGAGATCATGCCGGATCCCCGATATAATGACGTGGCCGTATCGAAGTTGATCAACACGGTCATGTTGGACGGCAAAAAAGGACTGGCCCAGCGCATTGTCTATGGCGCCTTTGCATATGCAGAGAAAAAAGTCGGTCAGGAAGCACTCGAAATCTATCGTAAAGCGTTGGCGAACGTCATGCCGGTGCTGGAAGTCAAAGGCCGCCGTATCGGCGGTGCGACGTACCAGGTGCCGATGGAGGTTCGTCCCGACCGTCGTCAGACGCTCGCATTGCGCTGGATCGTCGGTTTTGCCCGCACACGCGGAGAAAAAACCATGGAAGAGCGCTTAGGTAGTGAACTGGTGGATGCATTTAACAATACCGGTGCCAGCGTGCGCCGTAAAGAAGAGATGCACCGCATGGCGGACGCGAATAAGGCATTCGCGCACTTCCGCTATTAATCGCGGGGAGGTTCTCATTGGCAGAACATACACCTTTAAAAGATATTCGTAACATCGGTATCATGGCCCATATTGATGCCGGTAAGACGACAGTCACGGAACGCATTCTGTTCTATACCGGAAAAATTCACAAGATGGGTGATACGCACGAAGGTGCTGCACAGATGGACTGGATGGCGCAAGAACAAGAGCGCGGCATTACGATTACATCCGCTGCAACCACCTGCTTCTGGCCGCGTAACGGCGTAACGAATCGTATCAACATCATCGACACTCCGGGACACGTTGACTTCACTGTGGAGGTTGAACGTTCTCTGCGCGTGCTGGACGGCGCGGTGGCGCTGTTCGACGCAAAAAGCGGCGTAGAACCCCAATCCGAGACGGTGTGGCGTCAAGCAGACAAGTATCACGTTCCGCGCATGTGCTTCATCAACAAAATGGACGCCACCGGCGCTGACTTCTTAATGTCCGTGGATACCATTCACGACAAGCTGAAGGCGAACGCATTGCCGGTACAGCTGCCCATCGGAGCAGAGCACAAATTTGTGGGCATCATCGACCTGGTCACCATGCGCGCCGAAGTGTATCATGACGATCTCGGTAAAGAGATCACCGATGAGGACATTCCGGCGGATCTGAAAGATCAAGCAGAAGAGATGCGTGCCAATATGCTGGAGGCACTCTCCGAGGTCGATGACGATTTAGCGATGGCGTATCTTGAAGAAGAGCCCATCAGCGAAGAAATGATCCGCAAAGCCATCCGTACGGGTACGCTGGAACAGAAGATTTTCCCGGTACTCTGCGGATCGGCGTATAAGAATCGCGGCGTGCAGTTCCTGATCGATGCGATTGTCGATTACATGCCCAGTCCGCTGGACATCCCGCCGGTAACCGGAACGAAAAACGGTACCGAGGACGAGGAACTCATTCATCGCGAAGCCGATGTGGATGAGCCCTTCTCGGCTCTGGCCTTCAAGGTCATGACCGACCCCTACGTGGGCAAGCTCTGCTTCTTCCGCGTGTATTCCGGAAAAGTGGAGAACGGAAGCTATATCTACAATTCGACGACGGGCAAGCGCGAACGCTTGAGCCGTATTCTGCAGATGCATGCGAATAAACGCGAGGAGATTGAGGTTGTGCAGGCCGGCGACATTGCCGCCGCGGTCGGCCTCAAAGACACCGGAACGGGCGACACGCTCTGCGATCAGGATCATCCGATCGTGCTGGAGCAGATGACCTTCCCGGAGCCGGTTATCTCCGTTGCGATTGAACCGAAGACCCGCGCCTCGCAAGAGAAGATGGGCATCGCGCTCGCAAAGCTGGCAGAAGAAGATCCGACTTTCAAGACGTATTCGAACGCGGAAACCGGACAGACCATTATCGCCGGCATGGGCGAATTGCACTTGGAAATCATTGTCGATCGTCTGCAGCGCGAGTTCAAAGTCGAAGCGAACATCGGCAATCCGCAGGTTTCCTACCGTGAATCCATCACGACACAGGCAGAAGCACAGGGCAAGTTCGTGCGCCAGTCCGGTGGTCACGGTCAATACGGTGACGTGCGCATTCGCATTAAACCGGGCGAGCCGGGAACGGGCATCGTGGTACACAATGTCACCGTCGGCGGATCCATTCCGAAGGAATTCATCAACCCGTCCATTCAGGGTATTCAGGAAGCATGTCAGAGCGGTCCTGTTGCAGGATTCCCGGTGCTAGATGTGGACGTAGAGATCTACGACGGCTCGTTCCATGAGGTCGACTCGTCGGAGACGGCGTTTAAGATTGCCGGTTCCATGGCGATGCAAAACGCAATGAAACAGGCAAAACCGGCACTGCTGGAACCGCTGCAAAAAGTGGAGATTCTCACGCCGGAAGAATACCTGGGCGATGTCATGGGCGACGTGTCGTCCCGACGCGGGCGCATTGAACAGATGTCCACGCGCGCCGGTGTTCAGGTGGTCGACGCCTACATTCCGCTTTCCGAAATGTTCGGCTATGCGACGGATCTGCGCTCCAAGACGCAGGGACGCGCGACCTATTCGATGCAGTTCGATCACTATGAAAAAGTGCCCGACAGCATTGCGGAGGAAGTCACGAAATCGCGCAACGAGTAATTGCGTTGTGCAGGGGGAATAGTGGCAATTTTCTGCCATCTGTTCTATAATGTTCCGTAACGACCAGTTGTTGTTTTTAGGAGGAAAAAATGGCGAAGCAAAAATTTGAGCGTAGTAAACCGCATGTAAACATCGGCACGATCGGTCACGTCGACCATGGTAAGACGACGTTAACCGCTGCCATCACCAAAGTTATGAACGAGAAGTTTGGCACAGGCGAATTCGTCGACTATGCCAACATCGATAAGGCGCCGGAAGAGCGCGCACGTGGTATAACCATCAATACGTCGGTTGTCGAGTATGAAACTCCGAACCGCCACTATGCCCACGTGGACTGCCCGGGCCATGCTGACTATGTTAAGAACATGATCACCGGTGCTGCCCAGATGGATGGCGCGATCCTCGTCGTCTCCGCTGCGGACGGTCCGATGCCCCAGACTCGTGAGCACATCCTGCTCGCTCGTCAGGTCGGCGTTCCGAAGATCGTGGTTTTCCTGAACAAAAAAGACCAGGTTGATGATGATGAACTCATCGAATTGGTTGAGATGGAAGTTCGCGACCTATTGAACGAATACGATTTTGACGGCGACAATACGCCGATCATTGTCGGTTCTGCGCTGAAGTGCCTCGAAGAGGGCGGCGAATGGGAAGATGCCATCGTGAAATTGATGGAAGCGGTTGATGAATACATCCCGACGCCGGTTCGTGCGACGGATGAGCCGTTCCTGATGCCGGTAGAAGACGTTTTGACCATCACCGGACGTGGTACGGTTGCGACCGGCCGTGTCGAGCGTGGTGTGTTGAAAGTTGGCGACACCGTCGAGATCGTCGGTCTTGTTGACAAGCCGCGTGAAGTCGTTGTCACCGGTGTGGAAATGTTCCACAAGCAATTGGATCAGGCAGAAGCCGGCGATAACATCGGCGCGCTGCTGCGTGGTGTACAGCGTAATGAAATCGAGCGTGGTCAGGTTTTGGCTGCTAAGAACTCGATTCATCCGCATACCAAATTCGAAGGTCAGGTCTATGTGTTGACGAAGGATGAAGGTGGCCGTCATACGCCGTTCTTCTCGGGCTATCGTCCGCAGTTCTTCTTCCGCACGACCGACGTTACGGGCGACATCCAGCTGCCGGAAGGCACCGAGATGGTTATGCCTGGTGATAACGCCACCTTCACCATCACCCTCATCTCGCCGATCGCGATTGAGGAAGGTCTCCGTTTCGCTGTCCGTGAGGGCGGCCGTACGGTTGCTTCCGGTGTTGTCTCCAAGGTCATCGAGTAAGCGAAGAATACAATCTAAAAACGCGGTTTCGGCTGCGTAAAGAAACAGGCTCGGGGCGAATGCTCCGGGCTTGTTTTTTTGTGCGAAAGGCGCGCATCTGTTTTCGTAGCTAGAGTCGAATCGTACGATTTTACAAAAGATAAAGTCTTTCCTATAGGAAATACAAGGAAAATAGTCTACAATAAGAGAAAGACGATTATTGCACTTGACGAAGGGGGATCATGTGGATACTCTCTTAGATCGACAGACAGATAGACAGACAGACGATCAGTCTGTGGTTTTTGTTCACCTTTTTTTTAAATTCTATTTTTACGCAGAGGCATCACATTGACCGTCTATTTATGGCCAATGGATAGTCTCTTTTTTTCATGGCAGGAATCCATATCGTGCAGAAAAAAAGAAAGGACTAAAGCATGAAACACGTACGCAATAGAGTGTTGGCCGGGGTTATCGCACTCGTAATGCTCGTCACCGCCGTCATTACGGATAGTCGCCCTGTTCTCGCGGAGGACAAGGCTTCTACGTATGCCGTTGAGACGACGGATACGGCCACGCCATTGGAGGAACCGGGCGAAACGAGACCGGATGGCCTAAGTCAACCGGACGTAACAGAGACCGAAGATGTCTCTTCCAACGTTTTGTCCCATGCAAAGACGACTTCGGATCCGCTCGCACCCGCCACAACACCGGCGGAAGCGTCAGACAACGGAACCGCAAAAGCGCCGTCTGAAGCATTAACTAACGCGCCCGCTACAGCACCCGTGCCAGCGCCTGTAAAGGCACCCGCTAAAGCGCCGGGCTCGCAGCAGGATTACAAGTTCACCGCGCGCTGGGCAAATCCGGTCAATGCAACTTCCGACGGATACAATTACGAAGACGCGAACAATACCATATTGCGCTTTGATAATATGTTCAACAAAGCCTATGCGGCGTCGGTGGAGGTCTCGTTTAACCTCACTGATACAGGAAATGTTAAGGCTTTGCAAAAAGATTCCGTCAAGGTTACCCTACCTTCTGCCCTGTTTACAACATGGGCAGGCGATACCAGCACGTATTGGGACGGCTCTACGCCGGATGCTTTGGCCGAAAAGAACCAGATGCAGACGCAAGTGCCACAGGACACCACCAGTGACGCCACATCCTTTTCTTGGGCGGGGGATTTGACCAATCCGACGGGAACCATCACCGTCTCCAACGCAAAGCCCATCAACGGATCCACAGCAGATACCATGCTGTTCTCCTATTACTTCATTCCAACGCTCTTAGGCGTGAATACGGATGGAAACTACGAAAAGTCCTTTGACGTTACCATTTCTGTTGATTCCGACCATGACGGCACCCCGGAGTATACGCAGACCCAGAAGCTCACCGTCAAGGCACATACCGAAGCGAAAGAGCCCACGTTGACTTTGACTCGTGCCGACGTAGACAGCAAAGGGATCACGAAAAATGAAGATGTTTACTTCAATTGGCAAACAGCATGGGGGCCCAAGGCCCCGGATGCCGATGACTATTTCTACGTCGTCTACCGGGCAGATCTTGAGCGCTTTGGAACCAGAACTGAATCCAGCACCCAGCCTTTTTCCTACACCTTTGAAAATATAGGCTCACCGGATAATGAAAAAGGTGAGCTCATCGGTGCGCGATGCCAATCGGGAGACGCTTTTCAAGCCATTTCCAGTGCACGGGAGGTCCGCCCACCCTATTCCGGAATCGCCAACAAGAACACGAACGATCCCACGAAGGACTGGGAACATGTTATTTGGTCCGATGGCGCAGCAAAGAACACGCTTAGGTTATATGAAGGCATTGACGATAACTTTAAGGATGGCATTGGTCAAAAGTATTTAGACTTTGGCGGGCCATATTCTAATTATATCTCCGGTCGGAACACCTCCGGCTACAAGAGCTTCTTTTTGCTGATGCGCTATCCCAACCAATTGATTAAAGAGGCGAGGAGTAAAGGTGTGGACTTGGCGAAAGTCGGCATCAATGTCCACAATACGGTACAAGTCACGCAGATTGCCCGTGACGGAAACGCAGCGCATAACTTTACGCTGACCGCTAATGGCGATGCGAACGTATTGGTCCAGGAAAAGGGACAGTACGGCTACTGGAAAGACTATGACGGCCGCTGCGACCCTAACAAGAGCGAGAATTCTCCGGGAAATGCCTACGGCGCCCAGACAGCCATCTTAGCCGACAAAGAGGCACCCATGGAAAGTGGAGGCAATATGTGGGGCGAACGCTCCTTTGTACACACCGCCGAAACCCGCGCGAAAAACCCACAATGGGATGCCACAACCGGAACCTATACAACAAGCCCACGAAGAATGGTTATCGCGGAGCGTAAAAAGATTCTTTCTCAACGCGATGGAGGCGTTGCCGGAAATCTCTCCGGCCTTACCGATCCGCATACCCTTACCGATGATGCGGATGTCCGTTACAAAACAGTTCGGGTTCTTTTATCGGAATATGATGCCACGAAATTGAAAGTTGGCTTGTGGGAAAGAAATACACAGGAATCGACGCAGTATGATCAGTACAGCCCGGTGAGCGTCTACATTCGAAAAGCGGGCGAGTCGACCTATACGCAATATGCGAACATTCAAAAAACCGGCGGAGCAAGCTATGTAGCTTCCTTTACGAATGGCAGTCCGGAACAAAAATTGGGTGGCGATCCACTCTCTCTTCCCGACAACGTTGTCGACGTGCGCTTTCTGCACGACAGCAAATTTTTTGCGACGCGCCTTCAACTGGTAGTCGTGGAATATCTCCAGCCGACCGCTTCGGTCAAGAGTTTTGTACAAAACTGTGTAAGCCAGAACCGAGCCACTCTCTATACCGCGCCTGCGGACTTCTGGCTGACGGAAAACCTGGCCAACGCTGTCAATCCGATGGACGCGTCGATTCCTGCGAAATCTACCGATTCCACGGACGAGGAGCACACTGTCTATATCACACATAGCATGTCGAAAATCAACCGAAGATCGACCGTTAGTGTTTCAACGATCAAGTTATCGGACATCGAAGACGATTCGGATCATCGCGAACAGCGGACGAACGTGTTTGTTCGTGCCCAAAACACCTTGGGCGCGCTGGGAGATGGCATGGATCTCAACAAAGCGTACGTTACCGATCCGGATCTTGTGGGACGCTATGCTATGCACCAGGGAGTGTTCTATAATTTGCTGCCGGCGGGAACAAAAATCGACCCCTCCACGCTTAAGGTCGGCCGAGAATATTTGTCTACCAAACCGACGGAAGAAACACCGGGCGAAGGATTAAAACGGCGTCCGGTCTCCATCCCTTCGTCATACTATGATGTGGAGCAAATTCCTAATTACAAGGGTAGCGGCGCGACGATGCTAAAAGTCACGCTGAAGGATCTGCCGGAGAAAGACAAGCCATATCCGAATACCAAATATGGTGCCTACGATCTCCCGCAATACACCCTGTTCATGAAATATACCCTCATCAACACGTATGAGAATATTCAGGACCGGGGCTCGGACGTGGTTAATACGGCGGCATTCGTCAACACATCAACCGGCGAATGGGATCCCGACGATATCGACTTCACTAAGCAGGGCAACCCCAGAAGCTATTCGTATTATGAAGAGCTGGCCGATGCGAATCGCGATAAACAAACGGGAAGCACCAATAATTTCGGCCTGACGAATGGGAAGATGAGCTTTAAACCGATTACGGTATCCCATTCCGGCGCGCAGCAACTGGTGCGCAACCTCGATAAGGGAGAAAAATTCGGTGCAACCACAGATGTAAAAGGCTTTAACCATATTTATACCGGCGCAAATTATGAGTATAAATTGGCCTATTATCAAGATTCGAACACCAATGGCTCCGACATCGTCTTCTACGATATTCTTGATCAGAGTATCAAGCCGGAAACCCCGAAATCCGAATGGCAGGGCACCTTTGCAGGCATCGATTTGTCCATCATAGAAAACAAGCTGTCTTCGGGAAGCAATGACTATGCTAAACCGAAGCTCTATTATGCGACAACCGCAGAGGTCATGTCGAATGGCAATATGAATGTTGATGATTCGAACATCTGGAAAGCGTATCCGGCGGACGATTCGACCTTTGATAAGAGTCAGATCAAAGCGATCGCCATCGACGTGCGAAAAACGGAAAATGGAAAGGATTTCGTTCTTGGCCCATCCCAGGCACTGGTGGCCTACGTGAGAATGAAAGCACCGAGCGATCCGACCTTGGATGGCAAAACCGCCGTCAATGAACTTCAGGTGAACGCGACCAATGTTTCGCAAAACACCACACAAAATAGGGCGGTCATGTTAAGGAATGCCAATCCGAACGGAGGCATAGGTCTAAACTCCCTTTACGCAGCCTGCAAGGTCACCTTGCATAAGATTGGTATTGCACTCGAGAAAACTTCCAATCCGGAATCAGGCACCGAGAAGGCGCCGGCGCGCGTGAAAAACTTGAAGGATGAACCCATCACCTACACCATTACCGTAAAGAATACGTGCCAAGAACTGGATCTTAAGGGAGTGGTCGTAAAGGATGCCATACCGGACGGCCTTATCATTGATGCGGAACACATCACGATGGAAAGCACGACGGAAAAAGATCCGATGAAATTGAAACAGAACGTCACACAGACGGTGGACGGACAGAAGCTTGCTTGGACGATCGCGACCCTTGATAAGAGCGAGAGCATTACGTTTACGGTACCGACGAAGCTTGAAAAGAAATTCACCAAAAACACCACCTTTGCAAACTGTGCGCACGTGACCGAGGCGAACGGCAAAACGATTACGGTTGACTCCGACACCACCTACCACCAGGTGAAGATCAACCATCCTACGCCCGATCCGGAACCGACTCCGACTCCGACGCCCACTCCGACCCCGACCCCCACTCCGACCCCAGCCCCGACGCCGAAGCCCACGCCGGCACCGCAGCCAAAACCGGCATCACCGGAGAAGCCGCAGCCCATGACGGGTGATGGCAATCGTCTCCTGTTCTGGAGCGCGCTTTTGGGAGTATCCATGCTGGGCGCTTGCTGGGTGTACGCGGATCCGAAAAATAAGCGGAAAAACGTCGAGAACAAAAAGCATTAAGATAGGCTAAGGCAGAGCGCTTGCTGAGGAGGGAAGATCGATGGACTCTTCGACGGGCTCCCGCGGCCACGCGAACAAAATTCGCGTGGTCCTGCCTTTTCTGTCGGAATCCTGCCACAACGCTTTTTTCGTGGTAAAATGAAAACAACCGGCAGACCGGATTCCATTCGTCCGGCCTGCGTCTCGTTGAAACAGAAACCCTCGCCCATCTTCGGCCGCACTGTTGCCGCTCGAAAGGGCAAACACCAAATAGGAGGAAAGTATGAAGTCCGTAATTAAAACCCATCCGCTTTGGAAACGGGGACTGGCCTTCTTCGCCGCATTCGCCATGATT
Organism: Murdochiella vaginalis; assembly: GCF_902381775.1. Taxonomy (NCBI): domain Bacteria; kingdom Bacillati; phylum Bacillota; class Tissierellia; order Tissierellales; family Peptoniphilaceae; genus Murdochiella; species Murdochiella vaginalis. Next base: position 1,420,596 of record NZ_LR698969.1, on the reverse strand, counting down.
TTGGCGATGGTGATGCCGTCCGTCCCGGTTGCTCGTGCGGAAGAAGCGACCACGAAGTCGCTGGATGCGGATCTGCTTGTTGACGGAGATACCGGAAAGCAAGTGCTTGAGAAGAAGTATCAAGATGAGATGACGTTTACCGGTACGCTGGATGTATCGAAGATTAAGAAACAGATGCAGGATATCGAAGATACTTATGGAAAATTTGTATCAGTTGATAAAATTATGCTGGATCCGAAGACTGTTCAGAGCACCTTTACCGCTACGTTGAAGTTGCCGGAAGGGTTGGAGTTTACAGCTCAATCGGAAGGCGCCTTTACGGGCGCAAATGGCGTGTTTACGTCGACCTCGGAAATTGATAAAGCGAGCAACACTGCGACCATCAAGTTTTTACTGACCAATCCGACTGGTTACGATACGTATCTCAAATTGAAGAAGGCGATCACCGAAACGGTTGATGATACATTTACGTTCTCTGTTAGCCATGTAAAGTTCGCTCAAGGAGCCCATCCGCATACGCCGTACGTTGCTACCGGTACGGTAGAAGGCGATATGCAAGCGACGGCCATATTATTCGGTCACACAAAACCATTTGCCTTCAAATGGAACGGCGTGCAAATTGCGGATAAAGCCTACATGAATCAACAAGATATTTCCGCTGCGGTTAAATATACAAAATACGTCGAACACATCAACTTGCTTGGCGACATCAAGGTAGGCGACGAGACGCAGAATAAGAGCGTGTACCGCGTCAAAAAAGACGATAAAGTTGCCTTTACAGGCACGTTGGATGTTTCTCCCGTCAAGGCTCAGCTCGCTAAAATTGAAGGACTGTTCAATCCCGGAAACCAAATCCCGGATACCATGATCGCATTGTCTGGTTACAAGGGCGAATTTAAGACTACACTGGCTTTGCCGGCGGAGATGGAATTTGATCCGGCGACCAATCCGACAGTTACGCTCTCGGGAGATAACGAAAAATATGAGATTAAAGCCCAAAGCGTCGACCCGGCAACAAAGACTATTACCATCACAATGGTAGTAAAAAAAGAGGTCAAGACATTTGCGGATCTCAAGGATGCTGTGAATGGGATGAAAGATGAACTGCAAGTTACGGTTGACGGAGTGGTATTCAATAGCCAAGCAAGAAAAGGTAAGAATTACACCGTAACGGGTACCATGACCGGTGGAATTGAAGCGACAGCTACTTTAACGCCCGCTCCGGCCGCCCGATCCGTAGCGGTCGTTCAGTTACCAAATCCACTGTATTTCAACCTTTCTTGGGATGCCATTCAGAAACCGGAGGGTCTGGATTCTACGAAACCGGTTGGTACAGATGACATTACCTTTACCGTAAGAATTCCGAAGCCCACTCTTCCGACGCCGGATGAGCCGTCCTCTTCCTCCAGCTCGAGCTCTGTAAAGCCGGTGGAACCGGAGCAGCCGTCATCGGAAATGCCGGTAACGCCGAAGCCGAACAAAAAGCCGGTCGCGCCGAAAACGGGCGACATTTCTGCAGTGATCTATGCGGGCAGCGCGATTCTCTCCACAACAGGCCTGGCTGCTTTCGTCCTGAAGAAGAATAAGCGCAACGACAAGTAACGAAATAACACGCGCAGCGAGGACTGTGCGAACAAAAAGAAGGGCATGAATTAATTGCCCTGCTCTCCGCGCCGGAAGGCGTCGGCGGAATGCCGACGTCTTCCGGCTTTGTTGTATTTAAACCGCATGCATGCGAATGGTGTGCTGCGTTCACTCCGATTGCCGAAGAAAAAAGCATTTCGTTCTTGACAACCTCGAAAGAGGGCAGTATAGTATACACATAGTTAGTTACTCAAGTAACTAACTAATAAACTAATCAACAAGTCGAAAATCGACAAGGTCGACGTCACATGGATCAAAGAAAGGAGGAATCGATGCACCTGGACGAAGCCAATGGGGTTCCCCTGTTTCAACAAATCAGTGAGGGATTGGAAAATGCCATCTTGACCGGAGCATATAAGGAAGGCGATCAAATTCCGTCCACGACGGAATTGAGCGTCGGGTATCGCATCAATCCGGCGACCGCATTAAAGGGAGTGAATCTTCTGGTTGAGGAAGGCATTCTTTATAAAAAAAGAGGATTAGGCGTGTTTGTTGCTGAGGGCGGCGTGGATCGGATTCGCCAAAAGCGAATGGATGAATTTCGTGACCATTTTGTTTGCCCCTTGCAAAAGGAAGCAAAGCGGCTCGACATCTCCACCGAAGAGGTGATTAGCTGGTTGCGTGACGACAACGAGTAATGACAGATAGGAGGAATACGACGATGAGTTTAGAAATAAGCGGCGTATCCAAGCGTTTTGGAAAGCTGATGGCGCTGGATCACGTCAATGTACATCTGGAAAAAGGAAAAATCTACGGTCTTTTGGGCCGAAACGGAGCGGGGAAATCCACGCTGTTAAATATTTTGAATGGGCGTATGCGCCAGACAGAGGGGGCCTTTACGATTGAGGGCGAGAATCCGGGCAATGATCAAGCGTTGCGAAAAATCTACATGGTGGGGCCGGACAATCTCTTCCCGGCAAAAAAATTGAAGGACATTCTAAAGATTACGGCCACTTTTTATCCCGATTTTGCCCTGAACGAGGCATTAGCGGATCTGGATCGCTTCGGTCTTTCCCCGGATAGTCGCTTCGATAAACTTTCTACCGGGAATAGTTCTCTTTTTAAGTCCGTGGTGGCGTTGCGCAGCGGAGCGGACTATCTCTTCTTAGATGAGCCCACGTTAGGACATGATGCCGTCAACCGCGAAATGTTTTATGAAAATGTGTTGTCCGTGTTTGCCGAGACACAGAGCTGCATCGTGCTCTCGTCGCATCTGATTTCGGAATTGGAGCCGCTTTTACAGGAGGTCATTTTTATCCAGAAGGGCCGGATTCTCATCCAGGAAGAATTGGAAGCCCTGATGGAGAAGTACCGCCTGCTTTCGGGATCCATCGAGCAAGTACATAACCTTGTGCAGGCTCATCCGGAGATGACGGTCATTCAAAAGCAAGAAGTGGGCGCGATGGCTCAGTGGGTGGTGGAAAGCGATGCGTGGGAGGCGATTAGCACGGCTTCTTTCGGAATTCCAGTGCAAAACGTGGATTTGCAGCGTCTCTTTATCGCCTTAACGAAAGAGCATCCGGATGCCGCAGCGAAGAATACAAGCCAAAAGCGATCCTTTTTGGGTCGGATCAACCAAGATGAAAAGCGATAAGAGGGGGTGAATAGCATGAGATTGCAGGCGACAGGAAAATATATTGTTTGGGAAAATTGCAAGACACTGCTTTATGTGGTGCTGGGTCTGTTCGGCATAGGGATTTTTCTTTCCCTACTCGCCGGCTTTTTCAACAACAACGTTCAACCCAGTGTTTCCGGACTGGACATGTCGATTTTGCTGATGTTTTTTGGGGTAGGTCAGTTTACATTTAATCGAAAAATGGACTTCACCTTTCAGAACAGCCTTTCCGCTTCGGCAAGAGCGTGGGGTGTCTATCTGGGATATATCGCATTTGCCTTTGGCGCATTTGTTTTGATGCTGATTCTGGTTCCTGTGTTCACGATCGCATTGAACGCTTTTGGGGGAACCACGAAAGACATTATGGTGTTTTCTCTCTATCAAAATGGCGTGAAATGGGGAATGGGTTCGGTCCTTTTGATGCTCTATTTCCTTATGGCGACGGTAACGATGCTGTTAGGCCTTTTACACTATCGCATGAAACCCCTGCAAATCGCCTTGTTTTGGATCCTCGTTTATATTGTTCTTACGTTGCTCGTCCAATCCGTCCTAACCATCCTAGGAGGAACCGGTTCGGAGAATGCGTTGGTGAGCTATATTATTGACGTTTTTCGCCGTCTCATACCGTGGCTGGCCGAGAAAAAAAGTCATCTGCTTCTTTTCGAGACCGGAATCTTTGCCGTGTTGAGTATGTTCAGCTGGGTCGGTCTTTACCGTTTACAGCTGCGTAAGCGGTAGATGTACATTTGTAAATGATGTGAGACAAAAACGAGAGAGAATCTCCGGTATGTTGCTTTATTGCTGAAGGGCTAACAGTCAGCAATAAAGCAATTTTTTTGAGGAATGCTAATCATCTAAGGACCGCTTACGAAAAGTTTTTTCAAGGGAGCGTAAGGCTTAAGAATATAAACCGTTATTGCGCGGAAGGTGGTGGGGGTTTAACGGAAACGCATTACCCCCACCATCGTTTATGCCCTTGGTGATGGTGGGGATTTAGCGAAAACGCGTTACCACCACCATCGTTTATGCCCTCGGTGATGGTGGGGATTCAGCGAAAACGCGTTACCACCACCATCGTTTATGCCCTCGGTGATGGTGGGGATTTAGCGAAAACGCATTACCACCACCATCATTTATGCCCTTGGTGATGGTGGGGATTTAGCGAAAACGCGTTACCCCCACCATCATTTATGCCCCTGGTGATGGTGGGGATTTAGCAAAAACGCCTTACTACCACCATCATTTATGCCCTTGGTGATGGTGGGGATTTAGCGAAAACGCGTTACCACTACCATCATTTATGCCCTTGGTGATGGTGGGTTAACCCGCGATCAATAGGGCGCGAGGGGCCAACCGATTCGTGCCTGTGTGGAAACGGCGCCGATTGGTTATAATAGAAACGGAAGAAATGGAAAGGAGGATGCAATGAACACGAAAAAACGAATGGTTACGGTCGGTTTGCTCCTGGGAGCGATCCTGTTCTGTGCCTGCAATGCCCCGAGCGGAGCGGGGAAATCCTCCGACGAGGCGAGAAACAGCAGCATCGTGAACGAGCTGTCTTCCGACGGTGTCCAACAAGGAAGTGCTTCCGGAACAGAAGAGAACCCTGGGGAGAGCAAGCCGCTCGGCGAGAATCCTTCCGAAGAAGTTCCCCGCATGGTGCAAATTGACGGAAAATGTTATCGCGACACAGGTTTTGTCAACAGTGGCGTGACCTGTGGTACAGCTGACGGGAAAATCACAGCAAGTGTCGGGGCGAAAGAGAAACCGACCAAGGACGGTGAATCCAACTTCGGTACGGGCATGGAATACCAGCGCTGGAATGAAACCGCCGTCTCGGTGAAAGAGAACGATAAATGGATCCTTTTCGTGGATGAGAAGGCGGATGCTACGTCGATTCCGGATGGCGTTGCGACGTTTACCGGCAAGGTTCGTGAAGCGGAAGTTATGCCGAATACGGAGGAGATCCGACTGTTGGTGGACGTTACGGAAGTGCCGGAACGCTTTCTGCATCTGCAAAAAACGCTTTCGCCTGCGGGAAAGCCGATTGCGGTGGTGATCGGAAAGAAGACCCTTTTATTTCGGAACGACGAACCGATTCTGTTCGACCGGATCCAAGGCAAATCGGCGGACGAGTGGAAAGGGCAGAGCGTGCAGGTTTGGTTTGACGGCACGGTAACGCACGACGATCCGGAGATGAGTTATCCGACAGCGCTGGGAATGGTGTATGGAGTGCGTTTTCTGGAGAAATAACGGGTGTCTTCCGCAGATCTCCCTGGCTCTCCTGAAAGAGCAGAGCGCCTTTCGGCAAGAGAACGCGGGTGTTCTCAAACGAGGACGAGCGCATACTGGACGCGGGATGCCCTACGCAGGAAGACAAAGAGAAGATGAGGTAGTTGCTTGAATATATTATGGAACAAGGTCAAAGAAGTGCTTATGTCGGTGTTGCCGGTCGTGCTCATCGTTTTGGTGCTTCATTTTACGGTCGCTCCACTACCGCCGGCACTTTTGCTCGCCTTTTTGGTGGGCGCGGTGCTGGTGGTTGTGGGGCTGACCATTTTTCTTTTTGGGATTGACCAGGGACTGGAGCCCATCGGACAGTATGCCGGTCGTTCGATCACGCATACGAACAGTTATCCCATCGTGATGACGGCAAGTCTCATCTTGGGCTTTTTTATCTCCTTTGCCGAACCGGATCTGCATATTTTGGCAAAACAGGTGGATGCGGTCACGAGCGGTGCGTTTAATCGCTGGATTCTGGTGATTGCTGTTTCAATCGGCATTGGCGTGATGATGACGATCGGCATGTTGCGCATTCTGCACAATATTCGCGTGCGCTATGTGTTTGCCGGCGCATATGGATTGATTCTACTGCTGTCCCTGTTTTCATCCGTGGATTTTATGGCCATCGCTTTCGATTCCTCGGGGGCGACGACCGGTGCCATCACGGTGCCGTTTATGCTTTCTTTGGCGTACGGTATTTCCGCCATGAAAAAGGACAGTAAAATCGGTGAAGCGGACAGCTTCGGTGTGATCGGCATTTCCTCAACGGGTGCCATTTTAGGGGTGCTGATTGTCGGCTTGTTTTTTGGACAAGGGAAACTTTCCGGAACGCTGCCGGAGACGATCGCGGAAAACATGCCGTTATGGCAGATGTATCTTTTTCAAATCCCGCTTTTGGCAAAGGAATCTTTTCTTTCTCTTTTGCCCATTTTAGTTACGTATCTGCTTTTGCAAAGAGGAGCTATCAAGCATAAAAAGAGCATGATGATCGATATTCTGCGCGGGATGGCATTGGCATTCTTGGGATTGGTCATCTTTCTTCTGGGAGTCAATGGCGGATTCATGCATCTGGGAACCGAGTTGGGTACGCGTCTTGCCGGAACTAATCCGTTACCGGCGCTTTTGGTCGCATTTTTCCTCGGTATCACGACGGTTTTGGCAGAGCCGGCGGTACACGTGCTGACACATCAAGTAGAGGATGTTACCGGCGGATCCGTAAAGCGTAGTCTGGTTTGTCTGTTCCTTTCTTTGGCTGTCGGGGCCGCAATTTTCCTATCGGCCTTGCGCATCCTCGTACCGCAGATTTCCCTTTGGATGCTTCTTTTACCGGGCTTCGGCCTTGCCGTGCTATTATCCTTTTTTGTGCCGGATCTCTTTGTCGGCATGGCCATTGACGCCGGCGGCGTGGCATCCGGACCTATGACCGCAACCTTTTCCTTGGCTTTCGTGCAAGGAATTGCGGCACAGACGCCTACGGCGGATGTTGTTGCAGATGGCTTCGGCATGATTGCGGTCGTAGCCATGGTGCCCATCCTAGCCATTGAGCTGTTGGGAGCACTTTATCAGGCAAAGATGAATGCGTCGAAGGCGCGCATAAAGGCGAAAGGAGAGAAGTGATATGGAGGCAAAAAGACAAAGGGCGTATATGGTGACATTTATCTTGAGCCCGCCCTCGGCTAAGAAATGCCTTTCGCTGGCGAAAGAACAAGGTGTGGAGAACATTTTCGTGTTGCGTGGAAAAGGCACTGTGAATAATCGGACTCTTCAACTGTTAGGAATTAAGCGCCAGGATAAAGTAGTATTGAACATGCTGTTGGATGCGAATAAAGCCCGGACGTTTTTGAACAGGACGTCGGAAGAGCTGGCGTTGCACAAGCCCAACCATGGCATTGCCTTTCTTACGCCGATCGAGCGCATGATGTATGGTGAAGAGGAAATGAGTGCGAACTCCATGATGGATATTCTCCCGGAGGAGGAAGACATGCAATATAAAAAACTAACGGTCGTCGTCAATTTGGGCATGGCCGAAGAGATTATGACGGTGGCACGTGAGGCCGGGGCAAGGGGCGGGACCATCTTGCACGGCCGTGGCACCGGCGAGCAAGTGCCGGAGAAGCTTTTCGGCATCGAAATTGAGCCGGAGAAGGAGCTACTGTTGATTCTTGCTACCGAGGATGTGGTGAATTCCGTGATTGCAGCATTGGAAGATGCATTTGATTTTGCTCGTCCCGGCACCGGCATTCTCTTTGTTGAGTCCATTTCGGATGTGAGAGGATTGGTGAGCAAATGATCACGAGCATACTAGTCGGCGCACTGATCGGTGCGGTCGCTGCACGCATTATGGATCACAAGAAGCTCGGCTGCCTTGCGAATGTCCTCGTCGGGCTGAGTGGCTCGGCGCTCGGACAGGCGTTATTCGGCTCCTGGGGACCGCATCTGGCGGACATGGCCGTCGTTCCATCGGTGATCGGCGCCATGCTTTTGCTGCTGATTATTCCGGGAAAGAAACGCTGAGCGGAGCGCCGCTGGGAATGACGATGGCGGCGCGGTTAAAGGCGGAGCGCCGCTGGGAATGCTGTTGGCGGCGCGTTTAAGATGGAGCGCCGCTGGAAATGACGCTGGCGGCCCCTGACAAATGGCAAAAAAAAGCAGTTAGACAGGGTCACCGACCCTGATAAACGACGAAATGCATCAATTGACAGGGTCGAAAAGCTCCATTTAGACCCTGACAAACGGCAAAAAAAGCGGCCAGACAGGGTCGCCGCCCCTGACAAACGACGAAATCCATCAATAGACAGGGTCAAAAAGCCCCATTTAGACCCTGACAAACGGCAAAAAAAGCGGCCAGACAGGGTCGCCGCCCCTGACAAACGACGAAATCCATCAATAGACAGGGTCAAAAAGCCCCATTTAGACCCTGACAAACGGCAAAAAAAGCGGCCAGACAGGGTCGCCGCCCCTGATAAACAACGAAATCCATCAATAGACAGGGTCAAAAAGCTTCATTTAGACCCTGACAAACGGCAAAAAAAGCAGTTAGACAGGGTCGCCGACCCTGACAAACAACGAAATCCGACGCCAATCAGGGTCCAAAAGCTCCATTTAACCCCTGACAAACGGTAAAAAAAGCAGTTAGACAGGGGCGCCGACCCTATCAAACGGCAAAAAAAGCAGTTAGACAGGGTCACGTAGGCGGAGCGCCGCTGGAAATGACGCTGGCGGCGCGTTTAAGGCGGTGCGCCGCTGGAAATGCCGTTGGCGGCGCGTTTAAGGCGGTGCGCCGCTGGAAACGACGTTGGCGGCGCGTTCCTTATGCTTGCGCAGACTCCTGCGTTTCATAAATGAATTAAAGAGGAAACATGACCAATTCGAACATTCCGCAGCGCCTGCAACGTCTGGCGCTGTTGCTACAAGAAGAAGGCATCCAAAAACTGAATGAGTCTCGTGTGCTGGTGCTCGGCCTTGGCGGTGTAGGGTCGTCCTGCGTGGAAGCGCTGGCGCGCGGCGGCATAGGCCATTTGGCGTTGCTGGATGGGGATGTAGTGGAGGAGAGCAATATCAATCGCCAGGCGATTGCATTTACATCAACCGTGGGACGTGCAAAAACGGAGGTCATGCGGGAGATGGTGTTGGCCATCAATCCGGGCTGTGACGTTGATGCGCGAAAGCAGTTTTTGACGCGCGAGAACACGGCGGACATGTTGGATTCTTTTGCGAAGCCGGATGTGGTGCTGGATTGTATTGATACGGTTTCGCAGAAGCTCGAAATTGTCGAATGGTGTGCCAATCAGCAGATTCCGCTGCTTTCAGCCATGGGAGCGGCAAACAAGCGTGACCCCATGGCGCTTCGCTTTTCTCTTGTTGAGAAAACCTTCAACTGTCCGCTTTCGAAGGTGATGCGTCGGGAATGCCGAAAACGCGGCATATCTCAACTGGAAGTGATTTTTTCTACCGAGTCGCCACTCAGTCCGCAGCCGCCGCGCACATCGCTTGCGACGAAAACCGCAACCCGTTCGGGCAAGGCGGAGACGCTGGGCTCCATGAGCTATATGCCGCCCATTATGGGGCAGATGATGGCCGGGAAGGTCATTTGCCGACTGGCAGGGCTGGAGAAGATGCCGAATCCGCCGAGGAAGAAACTTGCAGACGAGCGGATGTCGAAAGAGGGAACACCGAACGAGCGTAAGACAAAAGAGAAGACCGTAGAAAAGCAAACAGCAGACGATTGGGCAAAGAACGATGTGTCGGCGAAACCATATCTTTTAGACACACACGCGCATTGGGACTTTTTGCCTTCGGCTTCTCGTGAGAAAGCCGCAAGGCTGCTCGGCAAAGAGAACATTCGCCTGGTAGCGCAGACGGTTTTGCCTTCCGCCTTTGTAGCACTGGACAAGGAAAGAGAAGGTGCGATGAAAGCGGACCATGATGCGTACCCTCAGCCGATTTTGTCTTTGGGCTTCCATCCCTGGTGGGTGGATACGCCGGAGAAGAATCGCCGGGAATTGGATTTTTTTGCGGAGGCATTGCCTAGAACGCGCTTTATCGGTGAAGTCGGCCTGGATTTCAGCGAAAAACGTCTGCGGGAGGCGTCTGCCGTGGAGCAGCAGGCAGTACTGCGGCACATCTTTCAGCTGGTACGGGAGCGGGCGGCGGAGTCGAACACATCGTATGTGTTTTCCTTTCATGCCGTACGTGCGCTGACGCCACTGTTGGATCTTTATGAAGAAGAAAATCTGGTCATGCCCAACGTGGTTCCCATCGTCCATCGTTTTGCCGGAACAAGCGACGAGCTGACGCGGCTCATACGAATGGGCGGACTTCTTTCCGTGCATCCAGCGATGCTCCGAACGAAGCGCGGGCGCGCCTACGTGAAGCAAGTGCCGGCGGATAGCCTGTTGTTGGAGACGGATTTACCGGCAAACCCGATACCGGCGGAACAAAGCTTCTCCACAAGGGAAGAGAAAAACGACATGGCGCAAACCATTACGACAGAGGGTACGACGCAGAAAGATGCATATGAAACGGTTGCACGCACCTATGCCGAGGAAATTAAACAAAGTCTTTACGAAACGCTCGCACGCCTTTCCGAATTGCGCGGAGAGGATATGACGAACATCATCATGAAAACGCAGAAAAGACTTTACGGCTGGCCGAAAGACGAGTAAAAAAGAAACGAAAGACGAGTAAAAGAGGAAACGAGAGGAGGGCATATGCCCAAGTCGACACAGGGCGCTCCTGGGAAGAAAGTGCAAAAGGGGTACGGTAAACCGCAAAACGGCGTCCAAACCATCACAAGAACCTATGATACCGGCGAATTATTGCGTCGGTTTTTGCCGTATTTGCTGCGCTATCGTGGCCTATTGGCATTTGATTTATTTTGTGCGGCGTTGACGACGCTTTGCGATATTGTGTTGCCGCGCATCATGTATAGCTTGACCAATACGGCCATGATGCACCCTGAGGCGATGAGCATGGGCTGGATCGGTCAGCTGGCTCTTATTTATATCATCCTGCGCTTGATTGATGCTGCCGCCTATTATTATATGTGTTCCCAAGGGCATATAATGGGCGTTTACATTGAAACGGATATGCGCATGGATGCGTTTCGCAAGCTGGAAACGCTCAGTGATGCCTACTATTCCAACACGAAAATCGGGCATATTATGGGGCGCATTACGTCGGATCTCTTTGACGTGACGGAATTTGCGCACCATTGTCCGGAAGAATTTTTCATTGCGGCCATTAAGATCGTGGTGTCGTTCATCATCCTGTCGTTCTCGTCACTGCCCTTGACGGTGCTGATTTTTGCCTGCATGCCGCTAATGCTGTTTGTTTCGATTCGATTGAACCATCGCTTCCGGGCGGCAACGAAATCGCAGCGTGTGGAAATCGGCAATCTGAATGCTCGCATTGAGGATTCGTTGCTGGGGCAGCGTGTCGTGAAGGCCTTTACTTCCGAGGACATCGAGCTGGATAAGTTTGCCGAGGGCAATCACCGCATGAAGGAAATTAAAAAAGAGCGCTATCGGGCCATGGCGAATTTCAATATGTCCACGCGTCTCTTTGACGGACTGATGTATACCATTACGATTGCAGCGGGCGGGCTCTTCCTGGTAAAGGGTAAAATTACCCCGGGCGATCTGGTCGCCTACGTACTGTATGTGACGACGCTCATTGCGACGATTCGCCGCATTGTGGAGTTTGCCGAGCAGTTTTCCATGGGCCTTACCGGCATTGAGCGCTTCTTTGAACTGATGGATACGCCGGAGGACATTGTGGATGCACCGGATGCCAAGCCGCTCGTGGTACACGGCGGAGAGATCGTCTTTGACCATGTGACATTTGCCTATCCGGATGAAAACAACCGCGTGTTGCACGATCTTTGTCTTACCATCCATCCGGGCGAAAATCTTGCGCTGGTGGGTGAGAGCGGTGGAGGGAAAACCACCCTTTCTTCGCTGATACCTCGATTCTATGATACGACCTCAGGCAGTGTGAAAATTGACGGGCAGGACGTAAAGACCTTGCAGCTCAAGAGCCTGCGACAAAATATCGGCATCGTGCAACAGGACGTGTATCTCTTTTCGGGCACGGTCGCGGAGAACATTGCCTACGGACGTCCCAGTGCGACGGAAGAGGAAATTCAGCATGCAGCGGAGCTGGCCGGAGCACATGCCTTCATTACGGACTTGCCGCACGGCTATGAAACGTATGTCGGGGAGCGGGGTGTTAAGCTTTCCGGCGGTCAAAAGCAGCGGATCGCCATCGCGCGCGTGTTTCTCAAAAATCCGCCGATTCTGCTTCTGGATGAGGCGACCAGCGCGTTGGATAATGAAAGTGAAATGCTCATCGAGAAGAGCCTCGAGGATCTTTCGTCCGGGCGCACGACCCTTACGATTGCCCATCGCCTGACCACCATTCAGCATGCGGATCGCATCGTCGTTTTAGGGAAAGAAGGCATTGAAGAACAGGGAACGCACGAGGAACTGTTGGCCAATAAAGGAACCTATTATCGCCTGTGGACGGGCGGAAAGCGAAAAGGAAAAATAGATCAATAAGAGCCCTTGCTGTTGCGCGGCATGCGCCGATCGCCGCGAACGATATATTTCAGAAAGGAGCACAACCGTGCAAACTATAGCGATCATTACCGGCGCGTCGTCCGGGCTGGGATGGGAATTTGCGACGCAATTGGATGCGACCGAGCGCGTGGATGCGTTTTGGCTTATCGCTCGTCGCAGGGAGCGTTTGGAAGCGCTCGCCGACACCTTAACGACGCCGGCACGATCATTTGCCGGCGATCTCACCGATCCTGCTTTTTTAGAGACGATTCGTTCGACGCTGCAGCGCGAGTCGGTACAGATCGCCACGCTGGTGAATTCCGCCGGATTGGGTAAAATAGGAAAAGTGGGAGCGCTCGGCGAAGAGGAAAATGCGGCGATGATTGAGCTCAATGTCCTTGCGCTTTCCAGGATGACTTCTCTCTGTTTGCCGTATATGCAGCGGGGCGGACGCATTTTCCAGCTGGCATCGGTCGCCGCTTTTTCACCGCAACCTACATTTGCTGTTTATGCTGCGACGAAATCCTTCGTTCTCAGCTATTCGCGTGCGTTGCATCGGGAACTGCAACCGCAGCATATTACGGTTACGGCGGTGTGCCCGAATCCCGTGGAGACCGAATTCTTTGATCATGCAGGCTCCGTAAAAGCTGCATCAGCGATCAAAAAAATCGGTGTGGAACAGGCACATACAGTGGTACAAACGGCGCTTCGGCGTGCGGAAAAGGGAAAGGACATTTCCCTTTCGAGCGGTATGGCAAAATGCATTCACGTTGTGACCAAACTTCTGCCCCACCGTTTTGTGTTGTGGGCTGAAAAATGCATGGGTCTATATTGAGCAGCGCATCGGGAATGAATTCAGTAACGCATAATGCACTCCGCTTTTATCCGTGTGGCGGAAGGTGCAATGCGCGGTATACTGCGTAGAAAGGAACGATCATGGAATCCATCGGAACGGTGCTGTATGACTATGGCGACGGACTTTATGTTAATTTGACCAATAAATGCCCCTGCCGCTGTTCCTTTTGTGTGCGGGAACAAATGGATGGCGTGGGGGATGCCGATTCGCTGTGGCTGAAACGCGAGCCCGCGGCGGAGGAAGTGAAGTCGCTTCTTGCGGAGCGCGATCTTTCGGCGCACAGCGAGCTGGTCTTCTGCGGGTACGGTGAACCGACGGAACGACTGGATGTGCTTCTCTCGGTCGCACGCTATGCCAAAGAAAAACGGCCTGACTTGCCCATTCGCATCAATACGAACGGCTTGGCGGACTTGCTTTACGGGCGGGATACGACGGGCGATTTGGCGGGCCTCATCGATACGGTATCCATCAGCTTAAATGCCTCCAATGCCAAAAACTATGCGGCGCTCTGCCGTCCGCAATTTGGCGAGCGCGCCTTTGATGCGATTTTAGACTATGCCTTCCGGGCCAAAAAAGTGGTTCCGGAGGTGGTTTTTTCGGTCGTGGGTTTCAGCCTTTCAGAAGAGGAAATTGCGATTTGCCGGGGCATCGCTCGGCGATTGGGCGTCGCGTTTCGCGTACGGGAAGCAGAAACCGGACATAGAGAAAAAGGGAGACAGCTATGACCATTCTGGAGTATGTGATCGATCAAAAGGACGTCTCTTTTGCAGAGCGGCCCTTTCACGATGTGGATAACACCGTTTTGGCGGAATTAGCCTATGTTGATTACGACGGCATTTTTCATGATGAGGCGGAAAATCAAAACGGACTTCCTCTTGCGGAGGTTTCACGACGTTTTTTTGCGACGCATGATGCCGAGGAGATCGAGAAAAACGCGAAGTTCTGTGATCGTGCGCCGCTTCTTCTGCGTGAAATGGCCAAGGGAGAGCGGTATCGCGATATGCGGTTTTCCCACTATGTGAACGAGGTGAACGAGGCGGACGAGGAGGATGCCACGCAGTTTTCAGCGCTGGCCTTTCATCTGTCGGAGGATACCTGGTACGTTGCCTATCGCGGGACAGATGCTTCCTTTACCGGTTGGAAGGAAAGCCTATTGATGAGTTATCTGGAGGAGACCGGCGGATGCAAGGAGGCGGTCGCCTATCTGGATCACCTGGGCAAGGAGCATCCCGGAAATTTGATCGTCGGCGGCCATTCCAAGGGTGGTTATTTCGCTATGTACGCGTCTATTTTTTGTGCGCCGGATGTACAGGATCGCATCACGATCGTCTATAATAACGACGGTCCCGGCATGCACGAGGAGATTATCTTTTCCTCCGAATACCAAAACATTCGCCCCCGCATGATGAATATTGTTCCGGATTCGTCCATCATCGGGCAGCTGCTGTTTAATCAGGGCGAGCATAAGGTGGTCAAGAGCGAGGCACAAGGCATTTTTCAACATGATGCGTTCACGTGGGTCATAGAGGGCACAGAGTTTGCGGAAACGAAATTGACCCCGTTTAGCCTATTTGTGCAGGCGGCGCTGGGCAACTGGCTGGATACAGTCGATAGGGAAAGTCGTGCATCCATCATTGATACGGTGTTTAGCGTTTTAGAAGCGACCGGCTCGGAGTCTTTTACGGAATTGCACGAAGAACGGCTAAAGAGTGCCCATGCGGTTTTGTCCGGTCTGGTTTCGTTACCGGAAGATAAGCGCAAGGAACTGTTGGGCGCCTTTGCAGCTTTCATCAAAAGCAATCAGAAAGCCGCCATTCAGTCTCTGTTGCCGTAGACGGCAAAGGTGGTGAAACGGCATTCCTCCGTTCGTGAGGGGGACGTCTGGCTATAGACGACTTCGTTGTATAAAAAGGGAGGTTTTATGAAATTACAGGCATCTTCGTATTTGCTTGCCCAGAAGGACAAGCTGAAGGAAATAATTGCTATTCTGGCGAAGGAATTCGCCTATGTTTCCATTTTGGGAACGGATGTAGATGGAAAAATGTATGTGGTGAGTACGACAAAATCCGCCATTGAGCCGTCGATGGATCAGGAACGCGGATTCGTCTTGCGCGTGTTTCAGGATACGGGCGTGAGCGAATATTCCTTTAATGTAGTGGATGTTTCGTATGTAGTGGATCGCGTGCGCGAGATAGCGAAAAAGGATCGGGAGCGCTTCCGGGCCAAGGGGATTCTGCCTTATGCCAAAGCGCCAAGCGATGAGCCTGCCACGGTCTACCACCTGGGCGAGGCGAAATGCCTTCCCCAGAACGATGATCCCGGTGAAATTTTGGCGCGCTTGCAGGCCATTCATGATGCCAACATCGGCACGTGCGAAGAAGTGTCTTTCCTGCAGTTGACCCATTCCGTGACGCAGATCAATAAGATTTTTCTTTCGCCCCATCGCGATCTCTACCAGTCGTATGCCTATGCCAATGCAACCATCGTTGCGCTGGCGACGGACGGGGAGAAGCGAAAGATTGAATACAAGGGCCTTTCTCTTCTGGGTGGATCCGAGCTCTTGGACGAAGTGGAAGCGAATGTTCCCGGTGTCTGTGCGCGTGCGGTGGAGCTGCTGTCCGCGGAGCGTGTGGAGCCGGGCGAGTACGATATTGTGTGCGAGCCGGATTTTACCGGACTCATTGCGCATGAAGCCTTCGGCCATGGCACGGAAATGGACATGTTCGTGAAACACCGTGCAAAGGGAGAGGAGTACCTGAATAAGCGCGTTGCCTCGGATGTCGTCGTTATGCATGACGGTGCCAGTGCGATTGAGGAAGTTTCCAGCTATGCCTTTGATGATGAAGGCAATCTTGCCAACGATACGGTCATTATTGATCACGGTATTTTTAAGCGCGGCATGTGTGATACGCTTTCAGCCATTCAATTGGGCGTGGAACCGACAGGAAACGGCAAGCGTGAGAGCTATAAGCGCAAGGCGTACACCCGTATGACCAATACCTTCTTTGAAGGCGGAACGGATTCCCTAGAGGAGATGATCGCCTCCATTTCCCATGGCTATCTGTTGGAAGGCATGCATTCCGGCATGGAGGATCCGAAGAACTGGGGCATCCAATGCGTCGCCGCTAAGGCGCGCGAAATTCAGGACGGCAAGCTGACCGGCAAAATCGTCAGCCCGGTGTATCTGACGGGCTATGTGCCGGATCTGCTGGAGTCCATTTCGATGGTTTCGCCGAAGGTGGAGATGTCCGGCACGGGGTATTGCGGAAAAGGCTGGAAAGAATGGGTCAAGACGTCCACCGGTGGCGCATACATTAAAGCGCGCGGAAAACTGAGTTAGGAGAGTCGTATGCGGGAAACGATTTTGAATATATTGAAGAAAAAAGAGCTTGCCGGTTGGATTGTTACGGAGGAGAAGCTGGCGTCCACGGAGCTGTTCTTTGTGAAAAACAAGCTGGACCAGAACCGTCTGTGTGAGACGACCGAAACCACGGTAGAGGTCTTTGTCGATTTTGAAGAAGCGGGTGCGGACGGCGTCGAACGCTATAAAGGCAAGGCGGAGGCGCTGCTTTCTGCCGGAGATTCTCCGGAGGAGATCGAGGCGCGTATCGACAACGCCATTGTCTCGGCTCGCTTTGTGAAAAACAAGTGGTATCCGATGGCGACTAATGATGCGCAGGCGAAAGTCACTTCAGAACAGTCTCATACGGAGCCGTCCAACACGGAGACGCTGAAAACGCAGTATGATGCGCTTTATGAGGCGCTATTTACGGACTACGGCATGTCGTCGCAGGTTAATTCGGTGGAGCTTTTTGCTGTGGACGGAACGCGACATGTGGAGACCTCTACCGGCACGGAGGTGACGTATCCGGTGCATCGCTTTGTTTTTGAGCTGGTGACAGATGCCGAGGGAGCGACGGAGAGTGTGGAAATCTTTAACGATTACACCTTCGGTCTTCTTGATGTGGAGCAGGTGCGTGACGTGGTGAAGACACAGTTGGCTGATACGGAAGCGCGCGCTGCTGCGGTGAAGACACCGAAGCTGGAAAACATCAATGTCATTTTGCGCGGAAGCGCCGTGGAGGATCTTTTGAGACTTTATGTGGTGCAGGCTTCGGATGAGGCTGTTTACAACGGCTTTTCGCGTGCCAAGATTGGCGAGCGCTTTACGGGCGAAGATGCCCTCCAGCCGCTCAATATTCGCATGGATCCCACGCTTTCTCATGCCGTGGCCAAGGCCCCGATTGATAAGGATGGCGTGTTGTTACATCCATACGATCTTTATCGCGATTCAGTGGTGCAGAATTTCCGTACATCGCAACAATTCAGCTCTTACATGGATCGGGAAAACATCGGTACGCCGATTCCGTTTGTGGTAGAGGGATCCGATACGCCTTACGACGCATTTTTGGATGAGGACTATCTCGAAATCTACGTTTTCTCGTCGTTCGTGGCATCTCCCATTGAAGGAGATTTCGGCGGGGAATATCGTCTGGCTAAGCTCGTGCAAAATGGGAAGACGACGTATATTACGGGCGGTTCTCTTTCCGAGAATCTCTTCGATGCGCAGGATCGCATGGTATTCAGCAAGGAATGCGAAAAGCGCGAGAATTCTTTGGCTCCCAAGGCAATTTTGATTCGGAAGAAGTAAGTTGCCGCTTTGTGATTGGTGTGGAGCGGAAGTCTTGACCGGCCTATGGCCGAATGAACGCGACGGTGCGCCATGAGCGCATCCGTCGCTTTTTAATGCTTTGAGATCGGGCGGAGTGCGGAGTGAACTTCGAAGACCGAAGGCACCTTCGAAAAAGGGACTAGCGGAGCGCCGCTGGAAATGCGGATGGCGGCGCGGTTAGGGCTCATAAAAGATGCACGCCCCTGACGAATGGTACATTTCGAGATAAAACAGGGCCCGATGTACCCTGACGACTTGCCAAATTGAGGTGTTGTCAGGGCCCGTGCCCCTGACGAATGGATGAAACGAGATGTTGTCAGGGGCGGTACCCCTGACGAATGGTAAAGTTCGAGTTAAAAACAGGGCCCGCTGTACCCTGACGACTTGCTAAATTGTGGTGTTGTCAGGGCCGGCGCCCCTGACGAATGGTACATTTCGAGTCAAAACAGGGCCCGACGTACCCTGACGACTTGCCAAATTAAGGCGTTGTCAGGGTTGGCGCCCCTGACGAAAGGCTGAATCGAGGTGTTATCAGGGTCGGCACCCCTGACGAATGGTAAATTTCGAGTTAAAAACAGGGCCCGCTGTACCCTGACGACTTGCTAAATTGTGGTGTTGTCAGGGCCGGCGCCCCTGACGAATGGTACATTTCGAGTCAAAACAGGGCCCGACGTACCCTGGCGACTTGCCAAATTAAGGCGTTGTCAGGGTTGGCGACCCTGACGAATGGTTGAAACGAGATGTTGTCAGGGGCGGTACCCCTGACGAAGGGTACATTTCGAGTTAAAACAGGGCCCGACGTACCCTGACGACTTGACAAATTGAGGTGTTGTCAGGGCCCGTGCCCCTGACGAAGGGTACATTTCGAGTCAAAACAGGGCCCGACGTACCCTGACGACTTGCCAAATTAAGGCGTTGTCAGGGTTGGAGGCCCTGACGAATGGCTGAAACGAGATGTTGTCAGGGCCGGCGCCCCTGACGAATTGCTAAATTAAGGTGTTGTCAGGGCAAGCACCCCTGACGAATGGCTGAAACGAGATGTTGTCAGGGCCGGCACCCCTGACGAATGGTAAATTTCGTGTTAATGTCAGGGCCCGACGGCCTCAAAAGGAGCGCCGCTTAGTCCGCCGTTGGCGGCACCGTTACAAAAGGAACGCCGCCTTCGGCGGCGTTATCAAATCGCCGGCCGGAGGCCGGCTCCTTCTGGTTCTGCTATTGCGAAGGCGACGCGACTGCCGACCGCAGGCTGGCACCTCTGAAACAGAGGAAAAGGCAACCTCTGTTTCAGAGGTTGCCTTTTCCTTGCTTAACCAATCCCAAAAACGCCTCATGCAGGCGGGTATCCTCTGTCAGCTCCGGATGGAAGGCAAGGCCGATCTGGGCTCTGTAGCGCACAGCAACGATGCGATCTTCAACGGTACAAAGTACCTCAACTGCGCCGCCACCGCCGCCATTCACGACGCTCGGTGCGCCGCCGCGGCTTCCGTTCACCTCAACCGTCGATACGCTATCATTTCCATCCAGTGCAGCAATATACGGCGCACGAATGAAAACAAGGGGAAAGCCGGTGAGATTGCCCACGTCTGCGGCAGTGGTAAAACTGGCGAGCTGTCTGCCGTAGGCATTGCGCCGAACGGTGACGGGAAGTGTCGCAAGATGGGTCGTCTCGTCGTCCTCAAGGTGTTGGGCTAAGAGAATGAGGCCGGCGCAGGTCGCGAGTACGGGCATACCGTTTTGGATGCTCTCGCGCAGAGGCGCCAACATATGGAGCTTGCGCAGCAGGCGTCCCTGTACCGTGCTTTCGCCGCCGGGAAGGACGATGCCGCTGAGGCCGTCGAGATCGGAAAGCTGACGAACCTCCCGCACGTCGGCGCCGAGTTGGTGAAGCATCTTTTCGTGCTCGATAAAGGCACCCTGGAGTGCCAGAACGCCGATGGGCATTACTGGCCTCGCTCTTCCATAATAATGGCGATTTCACCGGCATTGATGCCGACCATGGCCTCGCCAAGATCTTCCGAAATTTCGGCGATCAATTTCGCATCCGTGAAGTTGGTGACGGCCTGCACGATGGCGGAAGCGCGTTTGGCAGGATTGCCGGATTTGAAAATACCGGAACCGACGAAAACGCCTTCGGCACCGAGTTGCATCATGAGCGCAGCATCGGCCGGGGTCGCGACGCCGCCCGCTGCAAAGTTGACGACCGGCAGTTTGCTGTGATCATGGACATAGCGCACCAAATCGTAGGGAACCTGCATAGCCTTCGCGGCTTCAAAAAGCTCGTCCTCCCGCATGGCGGAAAGCTGGCGAATCTGGGCATTTACCTTGCGCAGATGGCGTACGGCCTGGACAACGTCGCCCGTTCCCGGTTCACCTTTCGTGCGAATCATGGAAGCGCCTTCGCTGATGCGACGAAGCGCCTCGCCGAGGTCCCGCGCGCCACAGACGAATGGCGCCTTGAATGCGGTTTTATCAATATGGTAGACGTCATCCGCCGGGGAAAGCACCTCGGACTCATCAATAAAATCGATGTCGATGGCCTGAAGAAGCTGCGCTTCCACAAAGTGGCCAATACGGCACTTCGCCATCACCGGAATGCTGACAGCCTGTTGAATGCCGCGAATCATCTTGGGATCGCTCATGCGGGACACGCCGCCGGCAGCACGAATATCCGCCGGGATGCGTTCCAGCGCCATGACGGCGCAGGCGCCGGCTTCCTCAGCAATCTTTGCCTGTTCCGGCGTGGTGACATCCATGATGACGCCGCCTTTCAGCATTTGCGCCAAACCGCGATTGAGCTCCACTTGTGTTTTTTCCATACTGACCTCCTCATGTGTTTTTTAATGCTCTCGAGTGTTAATTAATTCTCTCAAGTGTTTTTTTTTCGTAACGTTTTGGTTGTGCTGGGCGACCTTATTGTCCCTCACGCAGAAACTTCAAAACATCCTGGTATACGATTTGTCGATCCTTTTCCTGCAAAATCTCGTGGGCCATGTTGGGATAAAAAATGCTCTGCACCTTTTTGCCGACGGCACGGTAGCGATCCTCCGCTTGCCGGACGCCCTTGGTATACTGACCGACTGGGTCCTTTTCGCCGGCAATGAGAAGAATGCGATCAGCACTGCAATTGCGATAGGTCTCATCATGATTGAGACGAAGGACAATGTCCATTAAGGTTTCATAGCCCTCCTTCGTAAAGGGCTGGCCGCAAAGGGGATCCTCCCGATAGCGTCGTTGGTTTTCCTCGTCCACAGAGAGCCAGGCCGTCGGAGATTCGCCCCGTTTGCTGAAGGAACCCGTGACGAGCTTTTGCAGCTTGTGAAGCGGCTTGCCGGAAGGCTGGGTGAGAAGGAGAAGCTTCAGGAAATGCGCCAGGAATGACGGCGTTTGGCCGGTTCCACAGGCAATCAACACATCCACATCGTAAAGCGACGCGTATATACGTGCTAAAAACGAGCCCATGCTGTGCCCAAAGAAGATGGTCTGTTCATGTACCGGGACACTCTGCCGTACCAAGTCGATATCTTTTAGCACCGTATCGGCAGAAACCATATCGCCGAGGGGATGCAGGCGACTAATACTTTTTCCATGGCCCAGATGGTCATGAATCAACACATCATAGCCCTGATCGAATAAAAATTCGGCAAAGTCATGATAGCGTTCTTTATGCTCTTGCATGCCATGCAAGAGTTGTACCAATGCGCGCGGCACATTGCCGACGGCATCGACCTCGTGCACATAATAAAGGACGTCGAGCGGCTGATGACAGGCGCTTTCGACCGAATACTGTTTCGGTTGCATAAAATCTTCCTTCCGGTTTAACAATCGTGGCGTGCGAGATCACGCGTCGCTACGATGTTGGCGTCCGTGCCGAAGAGATGGGGAATAATGCATTCTCCGCAACGGACGGGAGCAACGACAGCGACCGCATTGATCAGCGCCATGGTATCGAAAATCTTCTCTTTGGGAATTTCCCGATCGGTTTTAACGGGAACCACCGGCAAAACGCCGTTATGCACGCGTACGGTGGAGGCGATATTGCGCAGAGGGGCCGTCAATTCCTGTTTGGCATATTGTTCTCCGCGCGGGCAGCGATTGCCCGTCACGCGAAGTTCACCCTTTTCCTGTTGTACTGTCAGCGCGCAACCCATGGGGCAGACGATGCAGACCATTTCCTTTTTTGTCATGACTCCTCCTTGGCGACAAGCCGCAATGGAGAAACAGCCTGTGCACACCGTTCATAGGGAACGTCCACATGAGCCATTTCTGAAGGAATGAGCACATTTCGCTTGTAGGTTGCAAGCAGCACATCGCCGCTATAAAGCGACAGCAGCACGTTTCGCATGCGCCGCGTTGGCCGGAAAAAGAGACGCACGCTTTCCTTTGTTTCGGGATCCACGCGGGAAGGAAGGAGATAGGAAATGCCTTCGCCCGCAGAGGTCGCCAGCGTAGCGGGTGGAAACGCACCGTGGAGAATGTACTCGGCCGCATTTCTTCCGGCATTGCGACTTTCCTGTGTGACGTAATCCACAATATCGTGCACATGCAATACATTACCACAGGCAAAAATACCGGGAACGGTGGTTTCCATATGCGAAGAAACCTCCGGACCTTTTGTACGCGGATGCAGCGTGATTTGTGCCTGGCGAGACAGTTCATTTTCAGGAATCAGGCCGATGGAAAGCAGAAGCGTATCACAGGGAATATCGCGTTCCGTGCCGGGAATTTCCTGCCATTTATCATCCACGCCACAAATGGTTACACCCTGCACACGTTCTTTTCCGTGAACGGCCTTAATTTTATGGTGCAGGTACAGCGGAATGTCATAATCATTGAGACACTGCGCGATGTTGCGCGGAAGGCCGCTCGATTCCGGAGCAATTTCCACAACGCAGGGAACATGTGCTCCTTCGAGCGTCAGGCGACGCGCCATGATGAGCCCGATGTCGCCGGACCCGTAGATGACAACTTCCTTGCCGACCATGAGTCCTTCCATGTTCATGAGGCGTTGCGCGGTTCCTGCCGTGTAGACGCCCGCCGGACGGTAGCCTCCGAGCGCGACAGAACCTGCACTGCGTTCACGACATCCCATGGCGAGCACAATGGCTTTGGCCTGAATGGTCATGATGCCGGAGGCATTCATCGCGACGATCTGCTTGTCGGGTGTCATTTCCACGACCATCGTCTGCAACACATAGGGGATGCCCATGGCAACCACTTGATCTACAAAGCGTTTGGCGTACTCCGGGCCAGTCAATTCTTCTTTAAACTCCTGTACGCCGAACCCGCTGTGAATGCACTGATTGAGGATGCCGCCCAGTTCCCGGTCGCGTTCGATAATGAGCAGGGAATCGACACCGTTTTTTTTCGCTTCGATGGCAGCGGCAAGGCCGGCAGGGCCTCCGCCGATAATCACGAGATCAATCTTTTTCATGCGAACCATCCTGTTCTGTGGCATGCCCATCTTTCAGATGGCCGACGAGTAGATTCGATCCACGGCTTTCCTTCTGTAAGGTGATCGGATCCACACCCAGCTCACGCGCTAAGATGGCAATGACACGGGGTGCACAGAAACCGCCCTGGCAACGACCCATGCCGGCGCGCACACGGCGCTTTACGCCGTCTAACGTGCGTGCTCCGCCCGGCCGGTGAATGGCCTCCACAATTTCGCCTTCGGAGACGGTTTCACATCGGCAGATGATGTTGCCATAAAGTGGATTTTTGGCGATTTGTTCCGCTTTTTCCTCTGCGCTGAGATGCGCCATGCGCACAAACGCTTTACGATGCGGCTGAAAATTGGGCTTTTCCGCAGCAGAAAGTCCATTTTCATGCAACAGACGATCCACTTCCTCCGCAATGGCAGGCGCCGAAACCAATCCCGGCGATTCAATGCCTGCCGCATGGATGACACCCGGCATGTGCTTCGAAGCGTAAAGATGAAAATCGCCGCTTTCCGGTTTGGCACGTACCCCGGTAAAGACACGAATGGTTTGTCCGAGGGCCAGATCCGAAACTGATTTGCGGGCAAGGGCGTCGACATGACGCAGATCCTCGTCGTTTACGCTGGTATCGTGTTCATCATAAACGGCGTCCGCAGTGGGGCCCACCAGTGTGCTGCCGTCATAGGTCGGCGCGACCAGCACGCCTTTGCCTTTCGCCGTTGGGGTTTGAAAAAGAACGGTATGAATGCACTCGTTATTGGTTTTATCCAACAGGCGATAGACACCTTTGGTGGGGCGCAAACGGATTTCGGTATCGCCGGTCATGGCGGCGATACGAGCAGACCCGAGACCGGCGGCATTTACGACAAAGCGCGTTTCCATGTCTCCGCGTTCCGTATGCAACACGAGATGATCGTCGCGGCGTTCCATGCCGGTTACCTCGGTTTCTGTAAAAAGCGAAAGGCCGTTTTCTATGGCATTTTCGATCATGCCATAGGTAAAGTTAAAGGGATCCACGACACCGGACGTCGGGCAATAAAGCGCTTTTTTCACGCGCTTGGAAACGCGCGGCTCTACCGCAAAAATTTCCGGCGGATCCAGCAAAGAAAGAGGAGCTACGCCGTTCGCTCTCCCGCGCTCCAACAAAACGTGCAACTGGTCTATGTCCTCGTCGTCAAAAGCCAGGACCAACGAACCGACTTGATGATAGGTAAATCCCAGTTCTTCACTGAGCTTCGCCATCAGGTGATTGCCGCGGACATTCATCGCCGCCTTTTTCGTTCCCGGCACACAATCAAATCCGCCATGTACGATGGCGGAATTGGCTTTCGTGGTTTCCTGTCCGACCTCGGTATTTTTTTCCAGCAATCCGACACGGATCGCATACCGGGACAGCTGTCTTGCGATTGAACAGCCGACGATGCCGCCACCGATAATGAGTACGTCAAACATCTTTTCTCCTTCGCATCCCATCAGGGACGTTCGGTTTCCTCTAAAAACTCATTGATGACAGCTTCGCGCAATTGCTCATAATGCGTAAAGTCTTTTCCGCCGACGGCTTTTCCGTCAAAGTGATCGGCACGCAGGCAGAGGTTACTGGAGCTTGTGACCAGAATTTCATCCGCCGACGCCAGTTCGTCCAGTGAAAAAGCTTCTTCGCGGTAGGGAATGCCCAGACGATCACAGGCCAACAGAAGGTGATGGCGCGCAATGCCCGGAAGAATCAGACAATCGGTGGGCGCTGTATAGAGGACACCATCTCGTAGAATGTGCACGTTGCTGTGCGAACATTCGGTGACGCGTCCGCCCGGACGATAAAAGACGGCTTCCTGACAGCCGGCCTCTTTCGCCTTTTGCGCAGCCATCACAGAGGGAATCAGATTTAAAGTCTTGATATTGCAGTGAAAAAAACGTGTATCTTCGCAGGTGATAAGGGATACGGGTTTTGTGCCGTCGTTGACTTTTTGGGGTTTAATCATCACCCACAGATTTCCCTTTCCGGGGGTATAGGTGTGGTTGCGCTCCGCCGTTCCACGGGTTACCTGGTAGTATACAAACAGATCCTCGTCGTCGAGCTTTTTGACCAGATCACAGAGTAAGGAAGTAAAAGCCTCCTTTTCCATGGGCATCTCGATCTGAAGCGCTTTGGCGTTGCGATAAAAGCGATCCACATGCTCCGTTAGGGCAAAAATGCGCTGCTTGCGGCAAGGGCCGGCATCGTACACACCGTCTCCAAACCAGCATACGCGGTCATTCATGGGAATAAAGATATTCTCAATCAAATCCACCTGTCCATTGTAATATCCCAGATTTTTCATTCGACTCTCCTGCTTTTTTTCACATTAGCTACAGTATAGACCGCCCCCTCGGAATTGTAAAATGCAAGGTTCGGCATGCGTCGAATTTGCCATAAATGAAATTTTTCGTATTGCATTCAACACGATGATAGACGGTTTCGTCCGTGGGAGGCAAAGCGTTCGAAGGGGTATAAACGAAATGAAAGAGTCGCACGATGCGCATAGGCATGGTGCGTGCAGTATAGAAGGTGCGGCATCAGGAAAGGATCGTGTCACCTGTGCCGTTCCCGACGAAAAAGGGGGAGGAAACGCATGAAGAAGATTTTAGTGTTATTGGCGGAAGGCTTTGAAGAGATTGAGGCGTTGACACCGGTGGATTATTTACGCCGCGCGGACGTGGAGGTCGATATGGCCTCTCTCACCGAAGATCTTTCGGTTACCGGTGCGCATGGCATTGTGGTTTCGGCGGACACCACATTAGATGCGGTGGATCCTGCCGTTTATGACGGGGTTTATCTTCCGGGCGGCATGCCGGGATCTCTCAACTTGCGCGATGATGCACGTGTGTTAAAAATCGTTCGCGATTTTGCCGGATCCGGAAAAGCGGTGGCAGCGATCTGTGCAGCGCCCATCGTGCTGGAAAAAGCCGGCGTTATTGCGAATAAGCGCGTGACGGGGTATCCGGGAACGGTGGATAAGCTGGAAAATGTCGGAACCTATGATGCCGATGCCATTGTGGTGCAGGATGAAAACATCTTTACGGGTCGCGGAGCTGCCGCGGCGGTGTATCTCTCGTTTGCTTTGATTACGGCCCTTTGCGGGGAAGAGACGACGAAGCGCGTGAAGGAAGGCATTCAGCAGCAGGCAGTGGAAGCACTCTACGGCTTTTCGTCATAAGCAGGAGTTCCACGTTTGCTTTCATAAAGCGGCAAGTTTCCTATTTTTGCAGAAAGATAAAGGGAAGGCGAGTGTTCGCCTTCCCTTTTTGCGAAGCAATATTTGCGTGTTTTTATAAAACAGACCGAAGCGACGTGTTACTTCAAGAGCGCTTTCGCCAAATCTTCCAGCGCCGCTTTTTTCTCCTCGTCATCCGGGCCTTCATAACAGGCCACACCGTCATCCATAAGGCAGAGGCCGGCAGAACGAGCATCATCGGTCCAGTCTTCCATCCATTGTCCGTCGTTCCAAGAATAGGATCCGAAGAGGACGACCGGTTTTTTGCCGATTTCGGCTTTGAGATCCTCATAGAAGGGCTCAAACTCGACCTCTTCCAGCTGCTCATCGCCCATAGCCGGGCATCCGAGCGCCAGACGATCATAGCCGAGGGCATCGGCAACGGAGACTTCGCTCACATTTTTCACCTCTACGTCGACGTTTTCCTTTTTCAGCGCTTCTTCCAGAACGTGTGCCATGGCTTCCGTATTGCCGGTTCCGCTCCAATAAATAATTCCAACTTGCATTATTTTCTCCTTTTTTTATTTATTTTGCTGCATTCGCCTTTGCGAATGACTTGATGAAAATCACATGATTGGTTTGGCGAAAAGACTTACACGGCCACGGATACGCGATCGATAAGCTGCGGCAGGGAACATCCCTCCTGCATTGCCTTCAGCCAACATTGTCGGCAGGCACGAAAAGCGTTAAATGTCGCTTCCGCTTGTTTCGGCCGATGATATACGCGCCAAGAGCCGCGCAGGGGATAGGCGTTTTGCCCGTGATCTTCCATAAACCGCAACACGTCTTCCACGGGATAGCCTAAAAATAGGCCGATCTCATCGGGAAAGGAGGGAGAAAGACGTATGCGTTCCTGCAATTGGTCCAGAAGTCGGGTGACCAGATCGGCACCTCGTGTTCTACAGGAGGAAAACATCCTTTCCGCGCCGATTCGCCCGTCGCTCGTCGTGTCATAGCGGTATCCCAGACTATGTAAGGCATAGCTAACATCTGGGCGCAAAAACCATTCCGTGAGGAGGCGGGAGCGGTAGATTAGGATGCGATACGCGCTTCCACATTTTCCCAGTAAGGTAAAGTGGATGTCAAAGCGTGCAAATTCATGTCGGCCATAGGCTAGAATCTCGTCCATTGCGACGTTGTCCGTTTCCCAACAAAGGAGGGAGGCCGGCTTAAGACCGGCAAGTGTTTCGGCTCCATGACGGACAATCGCCTGCTGGAAAGGGTACAGAGGATTCACCAGATGCTCCTTTTCTACATCGCGATTGCGCTTGAAAAAGCGCTCGATACTCTTATTTCACAAGCAGCGCACGTCGTGTTAGCTAAGGATAACAAGATGGCGTTCTTCTTGTTAGCTAACAATAACAAACGAGGCACCACTTGTCAATTCAAGTTTTTTTGCTTGCGAAACGGTCAAAGCAAAGGGAAAACGTGCCCATTTTACGCAAGGCATTGAATAATTGTTGTAGTTACGTATAGAATACCACTATCGTCTTATATAAGACGGCTGTGATGGGGTATCATCCGGACGGAGCTTTGGAGAGGTTCTGCCGGCTGCTGTGTGCTCATTATTGCCGTTGGTAGGAAGAAGAAGGAGAATAGTATGATTGAGCAATTATTCAAGTTGAAGGAGAATGGGACTACGCTTCATACCGAGTTGCTGGCCGGCATCACGACCTTTATGACCATGGTTTACATTCTGGCGTTAAACCCGACCATTCTCAGTGCGGCCGGCATGGATCCGGGTGCGATTCTGACGGCGACGGCGGTAGCTTCGGCGATCGCGTGCTTCTGTATGGCGGCATTTTCCAATAAGCCTTTTGCGCTTTCCGCCGGTTTGGGACTGAACGCCTACTTCGCCTATTCCGTTTGTGGCGCGATGGGCTATTCTTGGCAAGTCGCGTTGACTGCGGTTTTTACGGAGGGCGTGATTTTTATCCTCTTGTCTTTGACCAATGTTCGTGAAGCGATTTTTAACGCCATCCCGGCACAGCTGAAAATCGGTGTTGCTGTTGGGATTGGCTTTTTCATTACCTTTATCGGCGTACAAAACTGTGGCCTCATCGTAGAGGGACCGACGCTGGTGAGCTTGTATTCCTTTACCAAAGGAGCCGAGACCAACGCTTCTCAGGGCGTGGCGATCATCCTTTGTCTGGTTGGCGTCCTATTAACGGGCTGGATGCTGATTAAAGGCGTAAAAGGCTATATGCTCTGGGGCATGTTGGCTACGTGGGGCCTTGGCATCATTGCGCAGCTTTTGGGCATTTATGTACCCGCTCCGGATGCAGGTTACTATTCGCTCATTCCGTCCGCTGTGGTTTCCATGCCGAAATCCCTTGCGCCGACACTGATGAAGTTGGACTTTTCCTTTATCTCGCATAATTTCCTCAATTTTGTTGTTGTCTGCTTCGCCTTCCTCTTTGTGGATATCTTTGATACGCTCGGTACGGTAATCGGTTGCGCTTCCAAGGCCAATATGTTGGACAAAGACGGCAAATTGCCGGGAATCAAAGGCGTCCTGTTGGCCGATGCGATTGGCACGACCGTCGGTGCGATGCTCGGCACGTCGACCATCACGACCTTCGTGGAATCCTCTTCCGGCATTGCGGAAGGTGGACGCACCGGTTTAACCAGTGTGGTGACAGGAGCACTCTTCCTGGTGGCTCTTTTCCTCACGCCGCTGTTTTTGACCATTCCTGCGTTTGCGACGGCACCGGCCTTGATCATTGTCGGTTTCCTCATGATGCAGCAGGTTTCCCACATCGCCTGGAATGACATGACCAAAGCCATTCCCTGCTTTGCCTGCATTACCATGATGGGCTTCGCATATTCCATTTCGGATGGCATTGCCTTCGGCTTTATCACGTATACGATTCTGCACGTTCTCACCGGCAAGGCGAAAGAACTTTCTTGGCTGATGTATGTGCTTTCCATCCTGTTTGTGCTGAAGTACTTCATCATCTAATGTTCCTGTATTTGACACCCCGGGATCGAATGTTCCTGCATTTGACGCCCCTGCGATCGAATGTTCCTGCATTTGACGCCCATGCGATGAAAGGCATGACTTTTAACCTTTCGGCGAATCCAGGCCACATAAGTGAGATGACCGCCTATTCCTCGCTGAGCAGTTGCAGCTGAAACGCCCCTGGACGTCGCTTTGGGGCCACGATTAATAACGCGATTCATACACGATTAATAAATGGAGCCGGCCGTAGGCCGGCTTCACATCTTGCGCCGCTAAATTCTTTTAGCGGCGCTTAAAAATTACACAGCTTGACCATATGTGTTTACCATATGAGTTGCTCCATCGTCGCCGCTTTCCGTCGCCCGCTTGATTTTAGTGAAATATGGCGCTGGCGTACAAGAGCTAGTTGCCTTCAGAGGCGGTATTTGTCTCGGGTCGTCTCGCACTCGGAGCTCATGTGTAGTTTCCGGAAGGGCAGAGATGGTTCGCGTTTCTTGCTTCGGTTTGCTCGCTGATGGGGGATGGTTCGGCCTATTTCGTAGCGCACCCCTGACGAACGGCTGAAATGAAATGTTGTCAGGGTACGCGTCCCTGACGAGTGGCCGAAATGTGATGTTATCAGGGTACGCGCCCCTGACGGAGGGTGAATTTCGTGTCCATGTCAGGGGCCAGTGGACCCTGACGGATGTCCGAAATGCGATGTTATCAGGGTGCACGTCCCTGACAGAGTGTGAATATCGTGTCCATGTCAGGGGCTGATGGCCCCTGATGACTGGTCGCAGTCGGGCGTTTAACAGGGGCGGCGTCCCTGACGAGTGGTGAATTTCGTGAAATGTCAGGGACCAAAGGACCCTGACGAACGGTCGAAGTCGGGCGTTTAACAGGGGCGGTGCCCCTGACGGATGTCCGAAATGTGATGTTGTCAGGGTACGCGTCCCTGACGAGTGGTGAATTTCGTGAAATGTCAGGGACCAAAGGACCCTGACGAACGGTCGAAGTCGGGCGTTTAACAGGGGCGGTGCCCCTGACGGATGTCCGAAATGTGATGTTATCAGGGTACGCGCCCCTGACGGAGGGTGAATTTCGTGTTCATATCAGGGCTTGCATCCCTGACGAAGAGAGAATTTCGCATTAACACCAGGGTCGGAAGGGCTCAGAAGGAGCGCCGCCGGAATAACGTTGGCGGCGCGTGGAAAGTGGAGCGCCGCTCAAGCCGCTGGACGGCGCAGTTTTATCAGCATTAGCCGAAGGGTGAATCCAAATGGACACCGTTTGGTACTACAATGCTGCCTCTCAGTTGCCGGCCGCAGATCGGCTCCACTTTCGGTGGCACCTTAGGATGCCGGCCGCAGGTCGGCTCCGCTTTTCGTGGTACTTTCTGTAACCATATCCGCAAACGGAAGAAAAATCACTTCAACCGCTTGACGAGTCACATGAAACAGGGTAAAGTAGATGTGCGTTAGACGGGACTAACAACTAATTCGTTGCAATATCGTTCATAAGCTTAATTTTTGAACGTTTTTGCCGTAGAGTTAGCTAATACTAACAATGACGCGCCGACGAAGAGTCAAAACAGGGTGAAGGCTGAATTGCGGGTGCACGAAAATCAATAATGGCATCCAAAGGAGAAAGAAAATGCAAACATTACGAGACGTTGCCGTGGGAGAGACGGTAAAAATTGTCAAATTACACGGTCAGGGTGCCGTCAAGCGGCGCATGATGGATGTTGGCTTAACCAAAGGAGCCAGCGTCCATGTACAAAAAGTTGCTCCGCTGGGGGATCCGATTGAAATCACCGTGCGTAATTATGCGCTGTCGATACGCAAGGCCGATGCAGATATGATCGAAGTCGTTCCCGAGTAGGAAGAGCCACTTTAAAAAGCTGTAAGGGCGCGACCCGCTTGTGCGACAGAATGTATCAGAGCACATGGGAAGCGTCAGGAAAAAGAACAAACCATACAGAAGAGAGGAAAGGTATGCAGCTTCGTATTGCATTAGCCGGCAACCCAAACAGCGGAAAAACGACCTTGTTTAATGCGTTAACCGGTTCCAATCAATATGTCGGCAACTGGCCCGGCGTTACGGTAGAAAAAAAGGAAGGAAAGTTGAAAAATCACACCGATGTGATCATCGCGGACCTTCCGGGCATTTATTCTTTATCTCCCTATACACTGGAGGAAGTGATTGCGCGCCGCTACCTGTTTGAGGAGCGCCCGGACGCAATTTTAAACATCGTAGACGGGACGAACTTGGAGCGCAATCTCTATTTAACTACACAACTTCTAGAACTTGGCATTCCCATGGTCATTGCTGTCAACATGCAGGACGTGATGGAAAAATCCGGAGATCATCTGGATATGCCGGCCTTGTCTAAAATGCTGGGATGTCCGATCGTATCCATTTCAGCGCTAAAGAATCGCGGCATTCAGGAAGCTGCGGAAGCCGCCATCCGTCAGGCACAGGAAAAGGCAATTCCGACGATCGGTAAGCCGTTTGCCGCAGACGTCGAATCGCTATTAGCTGAGATCGACACGATGCTTTCGGATACGGTACCGTCAGAAAAACGGCGCTTTGTAGTGACGAAGCTTTTGGAGCAGGATCAGGCCATGGCGGAATCGTTACAGCTTTCCGAAGAGACCCAACAGGCGATTTCCGAAAAAGTGGAAGCGCTGGAAGAAAGTCGGGATGATGATGCCGAAAGCATCATGACGTATGAGCGCTATCAATACATTAAATCGTTGATTCATCCTACGTATCAGAAAAAAGGAGCAGGCAAACTGTCTACTTCGGATCGGATTGACCGCGTGGTGACCAACCGTATCTTGGGGCTTCCAATCTTCGCTGTCATCATGTTCTTCGTGTATTGGGTAGCCATGGTTGCGGTCGGTACGCCGGCAACCGATTGGGCAAATGACGGTCTTTTCGGTGACGGCTACCATCTGTTTGGCATGGGTACCAAGGAATACGAAGAAGACAATGATGCCTATCAGAATGCATTATTGGCGGTGCAGGCCTTCGCGGAGGTAGATCCGGAAGAAGAAGGATTCGACGGCCAAGAAACATTGAATGAACTAAAGACAGTAACAGGGGAGCCGACACAGACTGTAAAAACGGTGGACGAAGAGACCTTGAAAGAAACGGTCAAAACGGTATATTACAATGCGCTGCCGAACATGACGGAAAAAGAGATGGAAGAGAAAGATATCATTCCTATCACGTTCCAAGATGCGGTAACGTATTTTACCGCCCATGGCTTTGATGCGCCCGATCCGGCGGATTACGGAACTTGGGTACCCGGTGTGCCGGTTTTAATCGGCGATCTCTTAGAGAAGATTCATGTCGACGGATGGCTTAAGGGCCTGATACTCGACGGCATTGTCGCCGGCTGCGGCGCAGTTCTGGGCTTTGTTCCACAGATGTTGGTACTTTTCTTCCTGCTCGCGATTTTGGAAGATTGCGGCTATATGGCACGTATCGCCTTCGTTTTGGACCGTGTCTTCCGCAAATTCGGGCTTTCCGGAAGATCCTTTATTCCGATGCTCATCGGCACCGGCTGCGGCGTTCCGGGCATTATGGCGAGCCGTACCATTGAAAACGAAAGTGATCGGCGCATGGCCATCATCACCACAACCTTTATTCCCTGCAGTGCGAAGCTTCCGTTCATTGCGCTGGTTGCAGGTGCCATCTTCGGAGGAGACTCCTGGGTCGCCACCTCCGCGTACTTCGTGGGGATGCTTGCGGTTATCGTCTCGGGCGTCATGCTGAAGAAGACGCAGGGCTTTGCGGGTGAACCGGCTCCCTTTGTCATGGAGTTACCGCCCTATCACGTTCCGACGGTGGGCAACGTCTTACGCTCTATGTGGGAGCGTGGATACTCCTTCATTCGCAAGGCCGGTACCGTGATTCTGCTTTCCACCATCTTGGTTTGGTTTACTTCCTATTTCGGCATTGTCGATGGCAGCTTCCGTATGCTGAAGGAGGATGAGCTGTCCATGTCGATTCTAGCCTCCTTCGGTAATGCGATTGCCTGGATCTTCCGCCCGCTGGGCTGGGGGAATTGGCAGGCAGCCGTCGCCTCTGTGACGGGGCTCGTAGCGAAAGAGAACATTGTCGGTACCATGGGAATCCTATACGGATCGTCCGGTTCTGTCTGGACGGAAATGGCACGGGTCTTTACGACCATCTCCGGCTATTCCTTCCTGGTCTTTAACCTGCTCTGCGCTCCGTGCTTTGCCGCCATTGGCGCCATTCGCCGTGAAATGAACAACACGAAGTGGACGCTCTTTGCGATCGGCTATCAGTGCGGTTTCGCGTATCTCATCGCGCTGATGATCTATCAGTTCGGTTCATTCTTTACGGGGTCCGGATCGATTTTGGGCTTGATTGCTGCGTTGGCAGCCTTGGCAGGCATCCTCTATATGCTCTTTATTAAGAAATACCATGCGCCGGAAGCGAAAGTTTCTCATCGCCATCCAGCGCTGGAACAGGAATAGAGATAGGGGCGCTTAGATGCGCCGAAAAAGAAAGGACGACATATTGTCCTTCATCCCGTTGTCGCAAAGACGACAGCAAGAAATGAAAGGAAGCAAGTATGCTGCAATGGCTTAGCGAACATCTTTCCACTGTGCTTGTCGCAGCGGGTCTTCTGGCAATCGTCATCTTAATCATTAAGGTAATGATCGCCAATCATCGAAAGGGGAAGAGTGCCTGTGGTTGTGGCTGCGGCTGCAGCGGGTGCTCCGGATGCTCCACCGACTCCATGTTGGAGAAGCATCACTCCTAATTACTACGTTATAATCGGATGTGCTCCCACCACATTCGTAGACCATCCTTCACTCCATCTTGAAAAGGGGAAGCCTTTCGGCTTCCCCTTTTCGTTGGCGTATTGTCTCTCAATTATTATTGAATCTATTTTCTAAAAATATGAATTTTAGTTTGATATTAATAAATATTACAGAATTTAATGAGCGGAATACAATAGATTTGAAAGAGGAATAAAGTACTGGTTGATTGGAGAACGAGTTTATATGAAAATAAAGTATCGTCGTGTAGTTTCATTGTTACTTGCGATTTCCGTTTCTTTCTGTGCTTGTAAATTAGAAGGGAGGACGGAGTCATGATTCGGTGGTGTAAGAGCTTTAGCGATGATGCGTATCGGATATTTCAAGAAGTACGTCAACCGTATACAGAAACGAATCGTTCATACAGCCTCTTTTCCGTTGCTTTAACTTTTCTTCTGGGGCAGGCTGTTGCGCGTCCTTTACGTATATTGGTTGACATCGTAAAGCGATATCAAGTGGGAAATCCGCCCGTGCAAAGTGCGGAAATCTTTAGATATTGTTGGGATTTTTTCTTCTTTCTTATTCCTCTGATTTTGGTCGGACTGGGGATTCATTATCGAAAGAAGTGGTAAAGGCAATTTAGGACAAGAAAAAGGGGAAGCCTTTCGGCTTCCCCTTTTCGTTGCAACTATGTTATTCGATTTATACTTTAGAGCGATTACTTCTTCTGCACGTACTTCAGCGAGTCCAACGTGACGGCGGCAATGATAATGATGCCTTCAAAGACGAACTGAAGGTTGGTATCGATACCCAAGACCGTCAAGGAGTAGGTGAGGGCGGTGAAAATTAGGACACCGACGACAACGCCGGAGATGCGGCCGATACCACCGGTAAAGGAGACACCACCGACAACGCAGGCTGCAATGGCATCCATGTCCCAGCCTTGGCCATATGCAGCGGAGCCGGAACCCACCATGCGCATACATTCCAGCCACGAGCCGAAGCCGTAAAGGATACCGGCCATCATGAAGGCACACATGGTGACCCAGAATACGGAGATACCGGAAACGGCAGCCGCTTCGGGGTTTCCGCCGACGGCGTAAAGGTTTTTGCCGAAGGTGGTTTTATTCCAGATGAACCAGACGAGGATGATGGCAGCGACGGCCCAGAGAATAATCGTAGGGAAGCCGTTAATCTTCGGAATGATCATATTCGGAATTTCCGATTCAATGGCACCGAAGGACACACCCTTTGTCGAATAGGTGATTAAACCGAAGATAATCAGCATGTTGGACATCGTGGTGATGAACGGATGGATCTTAAAGCGCGCCGTAAAGAAGCCTGCAATCGAGGTAAAGATGGTGCAGAAAACGATACAGGTAAGCAGCGCCAAGATGATACGTACTGGAACTGGGATGCCGGTGAGATCAAAGGCCATACCGAAAAGCTGTCCGGTATTGGGCCCCTTGTGCATAATGACAGTGGAAATCACCATGCCCATACCTACCATACGGCCGATGGAGAGATCGGTTCCGGTCAACAGAATAAGGCCGGCAACGCCGAGACCGAGGAAGATGCGTGGTGACGCCTGTTGCAGGATGTTTACGATGTTCGTAAAGGTAAACAGATCCGTATGCTTCACTCTCGGAGTGATAATGCTCAAGGCAATAAAGATGAGAATAATGACCAGATAGAGACCATTTTTCAGCAGGAACTGCTTCATGTTGAACCGGTATAGGAAGCTTTCCCATTTTTGTGCATAGCTTTGTCCGATGGAGAAGCGGGAGTTGCGGAGACGATCGATCATCTGGAATTTTTGTAAAAATGCCTCGTGACGACGATCTTTAATTTCCTGCAGCGCAACATCATAACGCACCTTGGCGTCGAATGTGTGGTTGTTGTAAACGAACTTTGCATCCTTGATTTCCTGCGCCTTTTCGTGTCCGCTTAATTTGTTAATCTCGGCAAGCTGCGCTTCATATTTCGTTTTGTATTCCGCGAGCTGGCGTTCATATTGGGCTTTCGCTTCTTTTTGCTCTAATACGGCACTGCTCTTCACGAGATTATAATAATCCGGATCGAAGTGCTTGTTGAGATATGCTTCCCCTTCCGCCACAAGCTTATCCACCTCTGCTTTGTTGGCGGCTTCAACGGTTTTCGCTTTTTCCAGCTCACGCGTTAAACGCGCAACTTGCTCGCCCTGTTCCTGCTTGGAGAAATTCTTGTCGCCGCGAATCAACTTGATGGCGTTGTTGATTTCATTGATTTTGGTCGTGCCGTCCTGACGAAGCACATCAATTTTTTGTTGAATTGCACTGATATGTTCCTGAATCGGCGCAAGCAACAACTCCTCTTTTTCCGGAGTCAGGATGCCGTTGTTCGGCGAAATGAGATTATTTTGGCTCATAAGTCCTCTTTTCCTTTACAGATATTTCGTACTCAGACGGAGGAGCTCTTCCTGGTTGGCATCCTTAGTTTCCAGAATGCCGGAGAGACGTCCATTCGACATGACACCGATTCGGTTCGTAATGCCTAAAATTTCCGGCATCTCGGAAGAAACGACGATGATGGTCTTTCCTTGTTTTGCCATGCGGATAATGAGTTCGTAGATTTCATACTTCGCGCCGACATCGATACCGCGCGTCGGTTCATCCATCAGAAAGACATGCGGCTGACGCTCCAGCCATTTGCCAAAGATGACTTTCTGTTGGTTTCCGCCGGAAAGGCTGGTGATCATATCCTCCGGCCCCATGGCTTTGGTTCGCATGATGTCCAGCTCGCGCATCGTTGCCTTCAGCATTTTTTGCTTGGATAGGGCAAAGCCGGACTTATAATGGTTCATATTGGCGATGGTCGTGTTAAAAATTAAGTCACCCTTAGAAAAAATTCCGTTGAGCTTACGTTCCTCAGTGATCATTGCAAAACCGTGTGCCATCGCTTCTTTTGTATTTTCAAAATTCATGCGTTTGCCGCGATAATAGACGGAACCGGCAGCACGCGTTCGAACGCCGAAGATCGTTTCCAGAAGCTCGGAGCGGCCCGCACCGACCAAACCGTAAAGACCAAAAATCTCACCTTCTCTTACTTCAAAGGAGATATCCGTCAGGTAGGGTCGATATTTGGTGGAAAGGTGTTGAACGGAGAGAATCGGTTCTCCCGGCTCATTATCCACCGGCGGAAAGCGGTTATCCAGGGAACGACCGACCATGGCCGAGATCAGCTCATTCATATTCGTTTCAGCCGTGTTTTTGGTGGCAATGAGTTTGCCGTCGCGCAACACCGAAACCTGATCACAGATTTCGAATACCTCATCCATCTTATGCGAGATATATATGAGGGAAATGCCTTGATCACGAAGCTTGCGCATCATGGCAAAAAGCTTGCGTACTTCCGGTTCGGTCAAGGAAGAGGTAGGCTCATCCAGAACGATCAGTTTGGAATGATAGGAGATCGCCTTGGCTATCTCGCACATTTGGCGCTTGGAAACCGAGAGCTGGCGCATCGGAACATCCAGAGGAACGGAGATGCCTAAGCTGCGGAAAAGATCGGCGGCTTCCTTGCGCATCAGGGCTTCATCTACGAAGCCGAGGGGAGTGACTGGATAGCGTCCCAGGAAGAGATTGTCGACAACGCTCCTTTCAAGGGCTTGATTGAGCTCTTGATGCACCATGGCAATGCCGTTTTCCAGCGCCTCTTTCGGACCGCTGAAGTCGATTCCCTTCCCATCCAAAAAGATTTCCCCTTCATCCTTTTGGTAGGTGCCGAAGAGACACTTCATCATCGTAGATTTTCCGGCGCCGTTTTCTCCCATAAGGCCCATGACCGATCCACGTTTCACATCAAGATCAATATGATCCAAAACGCGGTTGCGTCCGAAAGATTTTGACATGCCCCGAATCGATAGAACGAAATCGTCTTTCTTTTCTGTCATAAGCATTCTCTTTCTAATTTTCATTCCGAAAAGAGGCTATCAGGATGGTCCTGATAGCCTCTTTATCATCGGAATCACAAACGATTATTGATTCAGAAGCGTGGTGTAAGAAGAAGCGTTGTCCGTCTTCACCATGTTGATCGCAAACGCATCATACTGGCTCGGATTGCCCAGACGGTTCGTGATGTTGGATTCGGTCTGTCCATCGCCGCCGATGTATTCGACTTTGAGGTTCAGCAGTTTGTCATATTTCTGCAGCAACGGCTGATAGGTGGCGCTCAGGAAGTTATCCGCAGAGTTGTAGATGTTCAGCCATACGTTCTTTTCGGGGCTCTTCGCCGCGTCAAGCTGTTTTGCAACCGGATCGTACGGTTTGGTGGCATCCATGAAGTCTTTGTAGTTGTCCGCTGTAACGGCCAAGTTCAAAGCATAGTAGGAACGCTCTTCTGCGACATATTTGTAGTCTTTGTCGGTGAGGACGTTGCCCGCTTCATCCGGCGTTGCGATACCGGTGTTGACATCTACGCCATCCAAGAGGTTGCGCAATACACGAAGGGTCAGGTACGCCTGAACGTCCGCATGCTGGCTGATGGTTCCGGCATAACCGTCGGCAATTGCCGCAACGGCGTCGCTGTTGGCATCATAACCGAACGTCGGGACCTTGTTCTCTTTTGCCCAGCCATTGAACATGGCCATGCCCATGCCGTCGTTATTGGAAGCGACGATATCGATCTGATCGCCAAAGGAAGCCGACCAAGTCGCAATACCGTTACCGGCGGTCGCAGCATCCCAGGTTGCACCAGCGGAGTTCTTCATTTCCTGCGAAGCTAATTCGCGAACGACATATTTTTTACCGTTTACATCGATCTCGCCGTCTTTTACAACGGTCGCTTTGCCGTCAACATTCGTTCCGGCCGGAGTCGAATCGATGGCGCCGTCCTTTTCAACGGCCGTTCCCAAAGCTTTGCGGACGCCGCGCGTACGGGCGATGGAGTCGTTGTGACCGACATCACCGATGGCAAGCACGTATCCGATCGTGCCGTCGCCGTTGCGATCCAATTTGTCAGCATTCTTCTGAATGTAATCGACAATCATCTGCCCTTGCAGTTCAGCACCCTGGTTGGCGTCGAAGCCGACATAATAGGTTTTGTCGTTGAAGTTCAGCGCTTCTTTGTCCAGTTCACCGGTCGAGCTGTTCGACGGTTGACGGTTGTACCAAACTAACGGCTTTTCGTTGTTTTTGACTTCGCCGGCGGGAGCATTCGATTCTACTGCCGGTGCGGAACTATCCGCAGGAGCCTTTGAATCAGCGGGCTTTTGTCCACCACATGCGGTCATAGCCAGCGCACCGGCCAACAGAAGACCAAGCAACTTCATTGATTTCATAAACATCCTCCTTTTTAGTCGTTGCAAGAGAATCATAAGGAAACGATTTCTCTTCGCAAAAAATAAAAACTGATTGATTTCCACGCATCCTTCAGTTTCCACGTGTCAGTATACCACATTTGTAAGAAAGTTGTCGGATTTTCTTCCCGTTTCCGGGCAATCGATTCGCTGCGAACGAGAGCGTAATTCTCGTTATACTATAGTAGACATCGCAATGTATGGACAGATTTGCATTTTCAACATAAAATAAAAAGACATGTTCGGCGTGATGAAACGAAAGCAAGGAAGTACATCCTTTGCGATAACAGCGGCGTCGAAAGGAAAGGAAACGGGATGGACAGCGAACGGGATTCTCAAACTGAGCAGTGGCGTTACGACAGTAGCGCACAGGCGGGTAAGGACGCAGGAATTTTTTCTTTTGCCTATTGGCAGAGACTCTATGCAGATAATTCGGATGGACTGATCGGTTGTGGTGCCGCACTGGGAGCCATGTTGTTTCGGCACTCAGGATTATTGAGCTTTCTTCTTTGGATTGCGGGCCTGATTTTTTCCATTCGGGGTTTAAAGAAACGTCCTCAATGGCCTGCTGTTGTAGGAATCTGTCTCAGTTTAATCGGTATTGTTATTCTGATCGCTGTTATCGGTCTTTTCGCCCTGTTTTTTTCTTTGCTCTTTTAAATTGGGCATTTTGGCAAGCTTAGGAGTGTGATTGCAATGGATCAATCTTCAACCTCAAAACGCAAATGGATCGCGGTCGCTTCTTTTGCGTTATTTTCTATGTTTTTTGGAGCGGGAAATGTTATTTTCCCGACAAGCTTGGGCCGAAATGTCGGAAACCAGTATCTGACTGGCTTTCTGGCGTTTTCGATTCCGGCGGTTGGCTTGGTGCTGTTAGGTGCCATTGCGACCATTCGTGCCGGCGGAACGATCGAGTCCGTTGCACGTCATCTTGGCGGGCCGATATCTATGGCTTTTGGCGGTCTGATTCTTATTTGTATCGGACCGGGGCTAGCGATTCCGCGCACTGCCGCGACAAGTCATGAGATGCTTTCCGGCGCGTTTTTTCCGAGTCTTTCGCCCACGATAACTTCGCTGTTCTTTTTTGCCGTCACCCTCTTTTTTGTCATTAAGCCCAGTCGCGTTGTCTCCGGTCTGGGATTGATTCTAACGCCGGTATTGGTGGGGATTTTAGTACTCTTAATCGGGAAATCGCTGGTATTTCCTCTCGGACCGCTGGTCGATACGGGTGCAACCGAGGTCTTTTCCAAGAGCTTCTTGGAAGGATATCAGACGATGGATGCGCTGGCCGCCCTCGCATTTTCCATCGTGATTATTAAGGATTTTCAGCGCCGCGGCATGGAGGATCCCTCACAGGTGGTGCGTTGCACCGCAATCTCCTCGATCTTTGCCGCTCTTGGATTAGTGGCAGTTTATGGAGGGTTCATGTACATTGGCGCGACGACTTCCGGGCTTGGCGTCGAGGACATAGGGCGTGTTTCTCTCCTGCTTTTTAGCGTGGATAAGCTTTCCGGCTTCACCGGAAAACTTTTGATGACCATTGCCATGTTCTTGGCTTGTTTGACAACGGCGATCGGCTTAACAACTACATTTTCTGACTTTATGGAGCGAATGACAAAAGGCAAGATATCGGCACGCGTGTGGTCCATTCTTTGTGTATGCGTGAGTGCGGTTCTTTCGGTATTAGGCGTGGATCAAATTGTCGCTATCTCTGCACCGATCCTGGTTGCTATTTATCCGATTGCAATTGCCCTCATTGTGCTGAATCTTGTGCAAGGACCGCTAAATAGACGCTCCATTCATATTGGCGCAGTTATCGGCGCATCGTTTCCAGCGGTGGACTTTCTCATTGGTTTGATGCGCGGAACGCCCATACTGGGTGGGAAAGCCGGTTTGATTCCGGAAATGTGGCAAAATTATTATTGGATACTGCCCAGTGTGATTTTAGCGCTCGTCTTCTATTTGGTTTTACCGAAAGAAAAAGAAGAAAAGCCGGTCCTTCACGAGCAAATGAAACAGGAATAGGAAAAGCGAATGACGTATGAACTTGGCGTAATCGGCGGTATGGGACCGCTTGCTACGAATGTGTTTTATCAATATCTTATCGATCATACAGAGGCCCACGGAGATCAGGATCACATCAATACGATCATTTTAAGCCATGCAACCATGCCAGATCGAAGCGCCTGCATTCTCTCCGGCGACACGGCACCTTTGTTGCGGCAAATGAAAGCGGATTTTGATCTTTTACGTCCACTTGGCTTGAAGGCCATTGCCATACCGTGCAACACTTCTCATTATTTTTATGATACGTTTTGCACGTATACCGATACGCCCATCATCAACATGGTGGAGGAATCCATCAAGGAGTGTGTACGCCGAGGCGATAAGAAGGTGGTGGTTCTTGCAACGTCCGGTACGCGAAAAAGCCGCGTTTACGAGCACTATGCTGCAAAGCATGGCTTATCGTGCCTTGCGATTGACGAAGCCGATGCCGAACGCGTGATGGAGATTATCTATGCGGTAAAGAAGGAGAATCGTCGTGATTTTCCGGAACTCTTACGCATGATCGACCAATATAGCAATAAGGGACGTGTTATTTTAGCGTGCACGGAACTTTCCGCCATTCCGGTGGGGGATCGCCCTGTGATAGATGCCTTGAAAGTGTTGGGAAACGAAGCAATCAGAAAGTGTAGGGGAAATGGTCCAGTTTAAGCCGATTATTTTAGGGACGGATATTAATGCATATGGGACAGCACGCTCCTTTTATGAAGCATATGGCGTGAAATCGCTTTGTCTCGGCATTCGTCCTTTGATGTATACGCAGCATTCGCATATTTTAGAAGTGGAAACACGTGAGGATTTTGAACAGGATGAGGTGTTTTTAGCGGTTCTTGAGGAAGTGGGTCGACGCTATACGTGTCCGCTTCTTCTTATTTCCTGCGGAGATGGGTATACTGCGCTCATTACGCGTCATCGGGATGCACTTTCTGTGCGTTATCGTTTTAACTACATTGATCAGGCCATGCAGCAGCAGTTGGAGAATAAAAAAGATTTTTATGCCGTGTGTGAAGAATATGGGCTCGATTATCCGGACACTTTTGTGCTCACGTATGACAAACGCGACTCTTTTAAGGCACCTTTCGGTTTTCCGATGGCTTTAAAGCCGAACGATTCGATTGCGTATCTTCATGCGAAGTTTCCGGGAAAGAAAAAAGCGTATCGCATTGCGGATGAAGCAGAACTGCGCAGCGTCGTGCAGGCGATTTACTCAAGCAGCTACAAAGGAGATCTCATTTTGCAGGACTTTATTCCCGGCGATTTTTCACGTATGTTCGTACTCAACGCCTATGTGAATACGAAGGGAGAAGTGAAGATGATGTGCTTGGGCAAGTGCCTCTTGGATGCCTGTCTTCCGGGAGAAATCGGCAATTACAATGCATTGGTAAGCCTTGGCAACGATGCTATCTATGCACAATACGAACGTTTCTTAAAGCAGATTGGCTATCGGGGCTTCGCCAATTTCGATCTCAAATATGATGTGCGCGATGGGAAATACAAGGTTTTTGAGATCAATATTCGCCAAGGACGCTCTTCTTCCTATATGACGGCCGGCGGGTGTAATTTTACGACCTTCCTTGTGGACGATTTGCTTTTACATGTCGACAAACCGGCGCATTATCATCAGGACAGCGCGTTGTGGCTTTACGTTGATCCGCAGGTGCTTCGCACGTATTGTGCGAAGGAAGACCGTGATTTGGTGGAACGCTATCTTGCAAAAGGGTTTTTCTTCCCCAGTTGGTATGAAAAAGATCGTTCTCTTGGTCGTTTTCTGCTTTATTGGCGAAGACGTCTTTCAACGCGCCGCTACTATCCCAAATTTCAACCGCAACGTACCGAGCAATAGGAGTTTTGCATGACGCCACAACCCATCCCCACCACGACGAAGAGCTGGTTTTTTCAGGATAAACACTTTTTGAAAGAAGTCTTCGCCGTGGCGTTGCCGATTGCCTTTCAACTGCTCATCACCACCTCCATAAATATTACGGACACGGTCATGATTTCTTCCCTGGGGAGCGCGGCGATCGCTGCAGTGGGGATGGTCAATCAATTTGTGTTTTTCTTTCAGGTGATCTGCTTTGGAATCAGCGGTGCTGGGGCGGTTTTTATTGCACAACATTTCGGCAATCGCGATGAACGCAAGGTTCGCTTGTCGACCAGCATTACGATGCAGGCGGCGTTTTTACTGAGCATGTTTTTTTTTCTGGTTGCCTTCCTTCTGCCACATACGCTTCTCACCGTCATGGTCAAGGATCCGAATGTGCAGGCGCTGGGGGAAGCCTACCTTCGCCCGGTAAGCTTTTCATTTCCTTTTTTTGCGCTTTCGCTTGCGCTAATCACGGTTTTGCGTAGCGTTAATCGCGCACGGGAACCGTTGGCGGTTTCCATTTTGTCGTTTTTGACGAACGTGTTCTTCAATTACATTTTGATCTTCGGTAAATTGGGCATGCCCGCTTTGGGCGTGGTCGGCGCTGCCCTCGGTACACTCATCTCGCGAGTGGTAGAAATGGTTGCGTTGGTCATACTCGTATGGCGTCAGCATCCCGGCATGATGGATATTCGTCCGCTCGAGGCACTTCAGTGGCATCAGAAAGAATTTCGTCGCTGTTTACCGGTCGCAACGCCCATCGTGCTGGCGGAAACCTCCTGGTCCTTTGGTCAGTTGGTGCAGGCGGTGGCCTTTGCATTGGCAGGCAAGGAAGTGATCGCCGCGGTACAACTGACCAATTCCATCAACAATATCTTTTTCATCATCATTGATGCGCTCTGCTCAGCCGCTTCGGTTTTGTTGGGACAGCGCTTGGGTGCGGGAAAATTGAAGCGT
This sequence comes from Murdochiella vaginalis, assembly GCF_902381775.1. NCBI lineage: Bacteria > Bacillati > Bacillota > Tissierellia > Tissierellales > Peptoniphilaceae > Murdochiella > Murdochiella vaginalis. The sequence goes on along the minus strand of NZ_LR698969.1, from coordinate 1,375,816 downwards.
GCAGAAACCATGGCGAACTACTTCATGCAATTCGTCACGGTGGTGAGCCTGCTTTCCGCAGCCATTTTGCTCTTTTTCCCGGATGTGTTGATGATGCTCTTTAGCGGTATCGAAGCGAATGTGGCTTCACGTTCTCATAATCTGCTTCTCATTCGTGGTGTAGCGGCACCATTTCGTTTCTGGAACAGCATGATTTTTATCGGCATTCTGCGTGCGGGAGGAGAAACTAAGTGGACATTTTATTTTGAGCTGATGTCGATATGGCTTTTTGCTGTTCCTATGGCATTTCTCGGCGTCGCGGTGTTTCATTGGCCATTTGAATTGACGTTTTTTGTCGTCAGTGCGGAAGAAATCATTAAGCTCTTCTTCATTTATCCCTTTTATAGGCGCAAAACCTGGATACGAAATCTCACCAAGCGTGAGAAGGCGTGATTCGGTGGGTATACTCTCCGAAGATCGCTATATGAAACAGGATTGACAGACGCCTGTACAGAAAGGGAGAGATATGGAAAACTTTATTTTTCATGTGCCGACGGAAGTTCTCTTCGGCCACGACTTAGAGGAAACATTCGCCGCCCGTGTGGCAGCGTTGGGAAAACGTGCACTCATTGTGATCGGTGGGGGGAGTGTCAAGCGATTGGGCATTTACGATGCCATTGTTGATGCTTTGCATGCGCATGGTGTCGATACGGTGGAGTGTGCCGGCATTTCGCCCAATCCGCGCATTGATGAGGCGAAACGCGGTATTGCGCTCGTTCACAAAGAGAACATCGAGGTCATCGTTCCCATCGGTGGCGGCTCGGTTCTCGACTGTGCAAAGCTCATCGCTGCCGGCGCGAAAACCGACGCAGATCCCTGGGATCTTGTTCTGGGAAAAGCTCCGATCAAGGATGCTTTGCCGCTTGCGACCGTGATTACGGTGGCGGCCACCGGTTCGGAAATGGATCCCCATTCGGTTATTTCTAACCCGGAAACGAAGCAGAAACTGGGATGGTCAAGCCCACTTGCTCTTCCGCGCGTTTCCTATCTGAATCCGGCGTATACCTATACGGTCAACGCTTGGCACACGGCGGCCGGCACGGCGGACATCATGAGCCATACCATGGAAAGTTATTTTTCGGTAGAAGACGATGCCTATCTGCAGGACAGCATATCGGAAGCGATCCTGCGCACCTGCATTAAGTATGGCCCTGTGGCATTCAAAGATCCCACGAATGAGGAAGCACGTGCCAACTTGCTTTGGGCCAATTCCTGGGCGATTAACGGGTTGATCGGAACCGGTAAGGCACAAGCCTGGAGCGTTCATGCTATGGAGCATGAGCTTTCCGCTTATTATGACATTACGCATGGCGTCGGCCTGGCGATCCTTACACCGCACTGGCTGCGTCACTTCTTAAACGACAAAACGGTTTCGCGTATCGCCCGTTTTGCAAAAGTGATTTTCAGTATCGAGAAAAAAACGGAGTATGAGCAGGCGGAAGCCGGCATTGCTGCCCTTTCGGAGTTCTTCCGATCGCTGGATATTCCGATGACCCTTAAAGAAGTGGACATAGATGAAACGCATCTTGCCGAAATGGCGAAAAATAGCGTTGCTCGATCCGGTGGAGTCATTCACGGTTTTCAGCCCATGACTGCGGAAGATGTGGAAGCTATCTATCGCGCTGCTTTATAAGATGGGTCGGATGTGATCGATGCAGTAGGAAACTTCCTTGCACACCGGTTTGCAATTTGCCTCAAAAAAGAGTAGAATACGCTCATTGAGGCGTGGGTCTGTAACTCAGCTGGGAGAGTGTCACGTTCGCAACGTGGAAGTCGTGGGTTCGAATCCCATCAGATCCAGAATCGAAAATGCCCGTTCTGTTGAAATCAACAGAATGGGCATTTTTCAATGGATTCTACTTTTTTAGCAGCTTCGATAAGATAGGTAAATCCCTTCATAACAGGATTACAAAACGTTTATCGTAAAAACTTCTATTCTTTGTTCGGATCTTTGTTCGGGCGTTTTGCAGTTTCCGCCACGCATTCCTCCGTGCTCTCTTCTACAGGAAGAATCTTATGATAACGACGATACAAAAGGTAAGAAATATAGTGAGAAACTTGTTGTGTTTCCTCATCGGTCAAATGGCGTTCGATCGTTTCACAGACGTCCTTGACAAGCTCTCGCTGTTGTAGACTTTCGCCAAACAGCTTTTCCAAGGCAACATTAAAAATATCCGCCAGAACAGGTAAGTAATCCGCATTAATGGAATTATTGGCATTTTCCCAGGCGGAGATGGCACTTCCTTGGTAATTCGTGTTCAGCCGTGCATTAAGTTCGTCGGCTAACTGCGTCTGTGTCATGTGATTTTCTTTTCGGAGTTGCGCGACGCTTCGCGCAATGATTATTTTGTTGGCACGCAGCAAGTCATTCATTACCGACTCCTTTTCTATAAAAACAGTTTTCAAAATTATATTCATTCTTAAAAAATGAATCAAGATGCAAAAAACGGCCGAAAAATCCATAAAATATTGTATATAAATGTATATTTCCATAAAAAATGGAGACAAATGTAATGATGTCACGAAAAAGAGTAAAAAGACGACGCATATATGCGCGGCATTGCCTGTTGCCCCTGAGACAAAAGGCCCTCACTCTGGGACACAGAGACACATCGACCCGCGTTACTATTAAAACAGCCCTTCGATGTGTAACCCCAAGCGATCGGTAGCCATGCCTGCCATTACCGTGCACACATCCATTCGTAATCGTTACGACTCGGCGGGACGAGCTGAGTGTGGCTGAACTCGAAGCGGGCGCGTTCCACCCGCTTTGAAAGGAGGTTTTATGGATATCGCCGAGCAGGTAAAAGAGAATCTGGTCCGGTTGCGACAAAATACGGATGTGACCCGTCTTGATGATTCCTCGCTTGTTCAGGCGATTGAAGACATTGTAAGACGGAATGGAAAATGGGAACGCTTTTCTTTGAATGAACGATCAACCATCATGAACGGAATGCATTCAGCGATACGCGGATACGATATTTTGGATGCTTATTTTTCCGACCCGAAAGTAACGGAAATCATGGTGAATCGCTTTGATGAGATTTATATCGAAAAAGACGGTGTCGTGCAGAAAACCAAGAGTGGTTTTGCCTCGAAAGAAAAATATCACGACATCATTCAAAAAATCGTCAGCGATGCCGGAAAGGAGGTTCATCAGCGAACGCCGATTGTCGATTGCCGGATGAAAGACGGATCCAGAGTGAATGTCGTTTTGCATCCTATATCCGATAAAGATGCAGCCCTGACCATACGACGTTTTCGCAATCACATTTTCACGCTTCCCGATTTAATCGCAAATGGAACACTTTCCGAATCTGCAGCAGCGTTTTTGAGAAAAAGTGTTCGAGCGAAGTTAAATATTTTTATATCCGGTGGCACCGGGTCAGGGAAAACGACCTTGCTGAACGCCCTCGCGAATGAAATTGATCGCCGTGAACGCCTCATCACCATAGAAGACGCACGCGAGCTGAATTTTGAAAATATGGACAATTGGCTTGCCTTAGAGGCGAGAAGGCCGAATGCAGCAGGAGACGGCGAAATTACCATTCGCGATCTTATTCGCGCATCCCTACGGATGCGACCGGATCGTATCATCGTCGGTGAAGTGCGCGGACCGGAAGCGCTGGATGCTATTCAAGCCATGAATACCGGCCATGACGGCTCGTTCAGTACAGGACATGCCAATTCCGTCTCCGATATGCAGCTACGTTTAGAGACCATGATTTTAAGCGGACATGACGGCTTGCCATTGCCGGCCATACGACAACAAATTGCTTCAGCGATCGATCTTTTCGTGCATGTTTCGCGTCTGCGCGATCATCGTCGCTACGTTGTAAGCGTTGAAGAACCCTATTGGAAGGACAACAGTCTGCGCTATCACGCGTTGTTTTCGCGTCACATCGATGCGCATGTCATCGGCGTGTTGGAACCAACCGGAGAGGAAATGATGTGCAAAGAAAAGTTTTATCGAGCGGGAGAGGAGGCACTATGAAACGACAAGAACGTTTATGGATGTTCGGATACGCCGCCCTGGCGCTCGTTTGCGGTGCTGTGTTTCTATTTCGATGGTGGTTTATGCTTGCAGCTTTTTTATTCGGTCTGCGATTGGGGCGTTTGCAATGGAAAAAGAAAAGCCGTGAACGAAAAGCCGTAGAACATCGTCAGCAGTTTCAAGCTTTTTTGGAGACGATTCATGCGCGGCTGGATTCCGGAAGCAATATAGCGCAGGCATTGGGACAGGCTCTTTTGCAGATGAACCGCGAATTCTGCATAGAGGAGGAAACCGATGATTTTTCATCGACTTTGAAGGAGGCCGTGGACAGAACATCTTCCGGCATGAGTTTACGGGAAGCGCTTTTGCATTTGGTTCGGGAAGAGAAAGATCCACTGACAAAATCCTTTTTTGAGAATCTGTTGGTAGGTATGACACAGGGCGCGGATTTGGCCATGCTTTCAGGATCCTACCTGCGCTTGTTAATGGAAGAGCAAGAGCTTCGTTTGGACAGGGAAGCCAAACTGGCAGGGCCGAAGCGGGAACAGCTGCTGTTATTTTCCATGCCGATCGTCATGCTTTTTGTGATGTATACCACAGGCTTGGCCTCCACCGATTATGGCTTCATGGATTATGCAGTCCGTGTGTTTTGCACAGGGCTTTTCTTCGTCGCATGGAGATGGAGTGTGCATATTCTCCGGGACAGCGGCTTACAGGGGAAAGAAGGGGAAATGTGTTGAAATGTATTATCTCGTTTGCCCTCTATGCCTGTTGGCTTTTTCTTCTCTACTACAGCAATCGGCAGTGGAGCCACGCACCGTTACAGATAAAGGAAATTTCGGAGTTACTTCCTCTTCACCGACGCGCTTTTGCACCGATGGGATGGCTCATCCTGCAGAATCTGAGCGGTTCGATGCATTCGTCGCGTGCAAAAAAGCGAAGACGCTATCTTGTCATGATGGTGGATTCGTATCATCTGTCGTCGGCATTGTGGAAAATGGAAATCGAAACCATGAGTGAAATAGCGCTTTTGTTGGGCTTGTCCGGCCCGTGTTTCCTGTGGTCTCCTATATTCCTCTTTCTTTTGTGTCTTGCCTGTGTCGTCTATGACTACAGCCGTTTGTGGGATTTACGCAAGCGAAGTGAAGAACTCACCGAAGAGATGGAAAATACGCTTACGGATATGCTGACGCAATGTATTCTTTCGTTGCGATCCGGGACGCTTCCCTATACGGCCTGGCGCACCATTGCAGAAAAAGGGAAAGGAGCACTTTATCAAGAGATGAAGCGCGTCGTGCGCGAAGTGGAAGCAGGGCAAGGGCTTCGCAGGGCGATGGCGGGCTTCGGCAGAGTGATGCCTATTAAGACACTGCATGATTGCGCTGAACTGTTTTCGCAGTCCATCGAGGTAGGGGGAGCAGATCTATCCGTGTCTTTAGAACGCCTTCGTTCCGCCCTTTATCAGGAACGAAAACGGGAATATGCGCTGCAGGCTGAGCGCTGTTCTCAACGAATGTTATTTCCCAGCCTCCTGCTTTTTATCGGCATTCTTTTGCTGGTTTTACTCCCCATGCTCAGCCGAAGATAGAAAGGAATGTGATGTCTTACCTGATCGCAAAAAGATTGCACGGATTTTGGTCCCGTTTTTCAGAGGAACGCGGAGAAATCAATATGGTGGCCATTGTTCTGATTATTCTCGTCGTGATCGCGCTGATTGCGATTTTTCGGGATAATCTCACCGCGCTGTTGGAAAGTTTGTTTCAAAAAATCGAGAATGAGGCGATGAAAATATGAAGCATTGGAAAGACGACAAGGGAAGTGTTCATCTTGTCGAGGGAGCGATCCTGTTTCCGCTTACCTTTATGACCCTTTTTCTATTGCTGTTTTTTACCGTTGTTCTGTATTTGCAGGTCGATCAGGAGGGAAAGATACGTCGCGCTTTGACGCAATCGACCACCACCATCTCGTTTCGAAATCCGGAAGAAAGCCCACAGACGAGGGCGCTTCTTTCTTCGTCACGATGGTCAAAGACGGGACTGTTTTTCATACAGCGTACGATACAACAAAAGGAAGAGGCCGACCATTCGCCATTTCGCTTCTTTTCTGTCCCCGCATTGGAAGTGGAGCAGGGACGAAGTGCCGTGTGGACTTCTTCCGCAACGAATCTCTGGTGCTATGAAGCAGTCAACGGCTTTTGTGCGCATCAAACCCAAAAAAGCGGTGGGAGCTAAGGAAGGGGGGAGGCATGTACCGGAAAAAACGATCGAGCAGAGGAAAGATTTCTGACAAATGGTCTGTTTACGCACAGGAAGTGAAGAAAGCTCTTTTTACATCGTTGCGAAGGGAGCAAGGTGTTATTTCGCTCTTTCTATGTGGCGTAGTGTTGCTCATGAGTGTTTCCGGCGCCATTTTTATGGATTATGCGCGCGTCAGTCTTGCACAAGCCGAATCGCGATCAACGTTAAAAATGCTTTCCCATGCGACATTATCGGGCTTTGATAAGCCCGTTGCCAGGGAATTCGGCCTTTTTGTCTTACGAGACGAGAAGGGCGTGCAGGAAAAGGCAGAAGAGCTTCTTGCGCAGCGCTTTCCGTCGGAAACGTCCTCTTTGGGCGTAAAGCTCGACGCGCCGCAGATTACCGTCACGCCTACGGACAATGCCAGGCTCAGTCGGCCGGAAGTAATGACAGCGCAGATTCGACAGTTTATGGACTGGCAAATTCCGAGCATTGCTTTGGGAAAAGCGTTGGAACATATAGAAATGGTCAAAAAGATTTCAGATACCCTTCCGGCGCTGCAGGCGAAAATCCAGTATGAAAAGCAATTGCATGGCGTGCAGCAGGCAATCAATGCCTGTTTCGGAAAAAACGCATCAGCAAAGAACCTTCTTCCCGCCGGAATGAACGCGCTTGCGTTGCCCGATTCCGTATCCCACCTCTCTGCAGAGGTGAAGAAGAAAATTTTCTCTGGGGTTCCCTCTCCTGCGCCTGTTCAACAGAATCTTGCAGAGGGTGCTCGGCAATTGGATGAAAACCTTCTTCACTTTTTGCAGCGTAATGCCGGCGAACAAGGCAAGACACCTACTGATCCGCTTGCGTGGGAAAAACTTCTCAGCGCAAATGACAGGCAAGCCTTACAGAGATCTTTTCTTGCCTGGAAGGATCAGTATCAAGGTGTTTCATCTTGGTTTGAACGCTTTACGAAAGAGCAGGAACAAGCGCTGGAGGGTATTAAGACCGCCACAGAGAGAATGAGCTTATTAAGCGCATCGAAAGAAGCGTGGGGAAAAGAAGTGCGTCGTCTTCCTCCCGGCGCCGTGTCACAGAGTTTTTTGGGCGATTATTTAAGCGCAACGGAAGCTCTGGATATGGAAAAGCTCAATCATTTACAGGAGGAGTGGCAAAACGCTGGGGATAAGACGAAGTCCTTCGCACAGGCATGGAAAGCTCTTCGGCTTGATGAGCAACCGTTGGAAGATCTTTCTTTTGATGCGTGGCTTCACTCTCGCATTGCCTCCATCAAGCGCCTGTCGGCAAACTCTTTTGCTTTGCCGACGATATCGCTTACGACCGAACATCCTAGCGAATGGGAAAGCGGCATTGCTCTGAGCGAAGAGAGTATTAAAACGCAGGGGCTGATGGCCGGGCAAAGCAATGAGGATCGATCCGGCATTTTTGAATTTTTAAACGCCTGGAATACGAAGCGAATAGCCATTGCCAATGCGCGGAGAGCGAAGCGCATGGGACTGCCTAATTTATCCGGGGGCATCACCGATTTTTTGACAAACGAGGTTTTGCAGCGCTACGAAGCGGATGCCCATTCCAAGGCTTTTACGGAATGGACGTCTGCCGCGGGAAATGAAGTGGATATGCTTAACGAAGCGTTTTCCAATGTGAAGCGGCTGGCAGATGAACTGGTTGGCTTGTCTTTGAGCAATGCCGGCGATACCGTTTCCTTACTTGCCTATTGGAGCAATATGTTCAGTCATCGCATCAGCCCGCTCATGGAAAAAGAAAATGGCCATCCGCTTCTTTCCTTAAACGGATTTTCTCTTTCCACACGGCCGGTGTTTGGGGGAGAACTGGAATACATTTTGTACGGACGCCCCTCTTGGGTGTCGAATGTTCAACAGGCCGAACACCACATTATCGCCATACGGCTGCTTTGCAATATGCTTTATGCCTTCATATCGAGCGAGTTGAACGCCGAAACCGCACAACTGGCGCTGGCACTCGCGGGATGGACCGGCTTTGCGGTTCCGATGGTGCAATCCGCTCTATTGGCGGTGTTAGCGGTGGGAGAAACCGCTGTCGATATGGATGCGCTTCTTGCGGGGGAGCGCGTCGCGGTTATGAAAACACAGGAAACGTGGCAGTTTTCGCTATCCGGCGTTGCCCAGCTCGCGAAGAAGGCCACACGGGATGTCTTTGATGCGCTCGCGGATGAAGGTGTTGCGGCGATAGAAGCAGGAACAGATACCCTGCAAGAGACAGTTGGCCGCCTCAAGGATTCCCTCATTCAAAAAGCGCAGGACGCTGTTCATCAGCCGGTTTTGCGCATGATGGAAATGCAGCTGCTCGAAGCAAACTCCTTTTCCGAAACGAAGCAGCAAGAAGAAATGACACAAACGCTACAAGAACTTGCTTCACGTGGCGGAGAAGGAACATTTGGAAGCGCTGTATCCAATGCCTTTTCACGGCTTTCCAGACAATCTGGCGTGCTTGGTGAGATCTTGCAGAGCGCAAAGGAAAAGAAAAAACAGGCAGGGGAGACGACGAAGGAAGTGTTGCAAGAGATGCGTCAAAAAACGGAAGCCGTTGTAAACGAATCCTGCCGGGAATTGTCTTCTTTTGCCAATCAATGCATCGAGCAATTGACAAAGAAACTCAAAGGAATTCTCGAAGAGGGAGGACCGGATGCGGAAAACAAAGCCATTGTCGCATATAAGACCTTTCAAAAGGAAATGGGCGTTAACAATGCGGCAGGCAGTATTGCCGCCGGGTCTGCTCTGACCATGAATTATGGAGATTACGTTCTTTTTCTGCTTGCGGTAAACAGCAGTACAAGAACAGGAAGGGAAGCCATGCTTTCGCAAACAGCGCGCCTGATTCAGGCGGAAACCGGGGGATCCGATTTCACAACCGCTCCAACTTCGCTTGACTGGATTTTAGAAAGTCGATTACAGGTGGTATTTTTGCCGCAATTTCGCCGTTCCACGCTTGTCAATGCGACGGGAAAACAGGTGGATGTTCGCGAAATCTGGCAAGAGGGATACGGGCTGAAAAAGGATTCGCTACGATGAAAAAATCCTCTTCACGGGGCTCCTTGACGGTTGAAGCCGCTTTTACACTGAGCTTTTTTCTGCTTGCCATGATCTCTTGGATTCTGCTGTTTATTCCCTACCAGGTGCAATCCATGGCGCAGCATGCGTTGGACCAATCCTGCCTGGCACTGGCGGATAAGATTTCGCTTTCGCACACCTTGTCCGGAAAGGAGGGAGGTCTCTCCCATTTTGCGGAAGCCTTGAATAAAAAGAAAATGACACTTCCCGTTTCGGAGTTTTTGCGGGAAATGGGCGGGAATTTTGTTTTGGAGCTTGCAGGAAAAAAGGAATTTCGGCACTATTTTGGAAGCGGAAAAGCGTTGCCGCAAACCATGCATCAGGTGGAGTATTCTGTTCATGTCGATGATGATCGCGATATATTGCAGGCGGAGCTTTCCTATTTCTTGGATCTGCCGGGGATTCTAAAACCGCTCGGCCCTCTTACAGTTCATCAGGGGGCCACGGCCGGCCTGTGGTTACTGACGGATGAGCCCGTTTTTGGGCGTAACGCGGAGCAGGATCAGAAGAAGGAAGAAAAGAATAGCGTTTGGAAGGAGCCGCCGTTTACACGTGGGCGGATTCTGGTGGAGCGCTTTCGGCAGCGTTCGGGGGCGATCCGATTGCAAAAAGGACAAATAGCGGATTTGTATTATGCCGACGGGACGTTGGAAGCGCTGCTATCTCTGAATTTATTTTCTTCAACCTATAGCACCGGTTCCGGAGGGCAGGCGGCCTCTTATACTTTACAGAAGGACGCGATGTTACACACTCTCAGCGCGCAGGCAAAACGCCTCAAAAGGGCGGCAGCAAAGCGAAGCGATTGGGTGAAGGAAGACGGAGCGCCTTTATCGCTGGTTCCGAAGGCAATGCGCTTGCAGATCATTGTCCCGGAAGAAGCAAGCCATTTTTCTGCCGCTTTAGAGTCATTGGCAAAACGCATTGAACAGGAAGAAGGCGTGTCGATAATGTATACCTATGAAGAAAACGCACTTTTTCCCAAATAAAGGAAAGGAGAAAAAATTGCATTTTTGGCAGCGATGGAAAATTCGAAAGCCGGAGAATACGCCAAAGCGAGGAATTTTCTCTTTCACACCTGTTACAGTATGCCGAACGTATGCACTTTTGCTTGCGCTCTTGCTGTGTGCGACTATTCTTTTTCGCCATATACAGGAAGAGCATTTGGCTAAGAGAAGGCAATCCTATCGTGCACAGGCTCAAATGCTGGCTGATGCCGGGTTTTATGCAGAAGCACAGAAGGAATTGAACAGGATGCCGAAGCCACTCTTGCCAGAAGACGCCGAACTGCTTTTTCAGGTGTCATTAAAAAAACAAGATTTTCGTTTTGCCGCCAATTTGCTTTCTTCGCTGCCTGAAAAAGATTTGGATGTTTGCCGTTTCACCTTGATTGATGCATTGCGCAAACAAGGAAAATCTGCATCTGCCTGGAACATGCTATGCCAAGAACCGATTTCCGGCCATCAGGACCAACAACAGGCTTTGGCTGTTTCGCTTCTTCAGGATGTGCAGGAAACGCCAATACAAGCATCTTTTGTGGGTGGCTGGTATCATAAGAAGGCGGCGATTATGAAAGATGAGGCTGGCTTTTTTCTGGTTGGTGTCCAAGGAGAAGAAATCGGTGATGCTCGCTATGAAGCGCTGCGACCTGTTGCAAAAGGATTCTCTGCAAAAAGAAAAGGGGTTTGGATTATGCTCAGCACGGAGGGTGATTTTTTGCATACGGCCAGTACCCCGGAGGAGAAGGATGTTATTAAAACCGATGATTCGTTTCTTCTAACGCTGACAGCAGACGGAGGTCGGCAGGGCTATGCCTATCAGGGACAGGAGGTGATTGCACCGATATATGATCGCGCAAGTCCCATCAGCGTGAAGGGAATTGGTTTTGCCGAGATGGATGGACGTAGCTGGCAAATCCGCTTTCGCGCATTGCGTGACGGTATGGCTTTCAATAGAATAGAATCGTAAGCGAAAACGGAAGGACGGTCAGCCGTCTTTAAAGAATGGAAAGGCGAGGTTAGCGTGTCCAGCGAAGAACAGCGGCGCATTGGCATTCTCGGAGGAACCTTTGATCCGGTGCATATCGGACATTTACAGATGGCGGTAAACGCTATGAAGACGTTTAGCTTGGATGAGGTGCGCTTTGTGCCGGCTTATGCACCTCCGCATAAGACAGACAAGGAGGACAATGCCAAGGACCGTCTGGCAATGTTGACGGCGGCTTTGGAGGGAAATCCGGATTTTACAGTGGATCTACGAGAAATGCAAGCGAAAAAAATGCGGTATTCTTATGAAACGGTCTGCTCTTTTCGGGAGGATTTTCCACAGGCCGAGCTGTTCTTTATCATCGGCGAAGACAGCTTGATGGATATTCGTACCTGGCATCGTTGGCAAGAGCTGCTGGAAATGATCCCTCTTATCGTTTGTGCACGGGAAGGTGTGAGCGGCGATTTGCTTTTGCAAGCAAGGGCATTAAACGACGAAGGATATCGGGTGCTCATTGCCAAAGGCCCCTCTGTTCGGATATCTTCTACGTATATTCGTCAAGCTTTTACAGAAGGACAAGATGTTCGCTATTTTCTTCCGGGCACCGTTTACGATTATATTGCAGCGCGTCGTCTCTATGGCATGACCCACGGAGAAGATGAGAATTTCCTGCAAGAAGTAGAAAAAGAGTCGTTGGAATTTCTGGTCGACCCGCGAATTGCTTCGATGGTGAATGGCCTGAAAAAGACTCTTTCGGCGCATCGGTTTCGTCATGTTTTGAGCGTGGTCAAGACCGCTGCATTTTTGGCCAAACGGTATGATGCGGATGTAAAACGTGTTCGCCTTGCTGCTTTGCTACATGACTGCGCGAAAGGAAGAGAACGAGAGTATTTTCAGCTTCTACGTGAAAAGCATATTCTGAAAGAGGCGGATTGGACGCCATCTCCACTTTTCCATGCCTTCCTCGGACGCTTTGTAGCGCGTGAGGTGTATGGTATAGAGGACGAAGAGATTCTCCAGGCGATCGCATCGCATACAGCGGGCAGCCCGTCTATGAGCTTGATGGATAAAATTGTGTTTCTTGCAGATGAAATTGAACCGTATCGCGAGTATCCTTTTGTGGTACATCTGCGCAGTCTGAGCATGGAAAATCTGGATCGTGCGGTCCTTGCCGGCATGGATGCCTCCTTGCGCTTTTTGATGCAAAAAAAGCAGGTGATAGATCCCGCATCCCTTTTTGCACGCAATGCCTTGGTGCGTGAGAATCAAAAACGAGAATCAGCTCCATTTTTCTTGGCGTAACACAGCGAGCATGCTTCACAAGCGATAATGAACCGAACAAAAAAGGAAAGGAGATTCTTTTGACGGAATCAAAAAAGAATTTGAAAAACGACATCATTGTTCAGGCAGCGGAAGACAAACAGGCACGGGACATCCGCACTCTTCCGATCCGGGAAGAGGCGGGTATTTGCGATTATTTTATTGTGATGACAGGAAGAAATAAAATACATACGCAGGCGATTGCCGATGCGATTACGCAAAAATTGGCACAAGCCGAGATGCCTCCCATCACAACCGAAGGGCTGCGTGACGGTGGTTGGATATTGCTGGACTGCGCAGAGACAATCGTCCATATCTTTACGCAAAGTGAGAGAGAATTCTACGATCTGGATGATCTTTGGAGTGAGTAGTATTTGTCTTCACGCACAGAAAAAATAATTTTTGGCGTACTTTTTTCCGTTATCGTGCTTCTGGGAGGCGTGCGCCTTTTTATGGACGGGAGGCATGTACCGACTTCAGAACAAGCGGAGGAAATGACAAAAAAGGAAAAGGGAAAAAATGGAGAGCAGCCACAGGAGCATCCTGGTGACACCTCCATTTCGGCTTCTCTTTTTTCGGAAGAAGGAGTTTCGGGGCAAAACGAGCAGGAAAAAGCGTCCTCTTCCGCGCCGAATAGGGTCATGGTTTATGTCGGAGGCGCGGTTAAGAATCCGGGACTTTATACTTTTGACGATCAGAAACGCGTTGCCGACGCGCTTCAAGCGGCGGGCAATCTAACAGAAAATGGCGCATTAGGGTCCATCAATCCGGCGCAGCGTCTCTCGGATGAAATGAATATTGTGGTTCCAACGAAGGAAGAGGCTTCACAGGGAAAAACACAAGGCGCGGAGCCTTCACAGCTTGGCGTAACCGTTCCAAAAAAAGAAAGCAGAACAACAACGGCCTCTTCGAGCCCAACGAGGAAGATCAATATTAATACCGCTACAGCGGAAGAATTGCAGCAACTGCCTTCGATTGGAAAAGCCAAGGCGGAAAACATCCTTCGCTACCGTGAAAAGACGCCTTTTCAAACGGAAGAAGATATTATGAAGGTGTCCGGCATTGGGAAAAAGGTATATGAACAAATTCAGCAGCAAATTTGCGTGAAGTGAGGCGTCAACGTTGAAAGCGAGCCGGACATTTGTTAGAATGACGGTGCTACGAATTGTTATGGAAAAATAAGGGGTGACTTGATTGAAAACTGCTATCATTATTCTGCTCGTAATTGCCAGCGTTGTCATTATTGCAGCGACGCTGATGATGGAACCGAAAACCAATGCCGGCTCGCTGTTCGGCCAGGAATCGAACATTTACGGCACTTCGGTGCATCGTCCGAAAGACGCATTGCTGAACAAAATGACCATATTTTCCGGTGTGGTGTTTGTTCTAAGCCTGATTGCCTTGCTTGCTCTTTAATCGGGAGGAAAGAAAGCCGACGTGTTCACGTCGGCTTTTTATGTTCTGTTCACAATTAATCCGAATATTGCCTTGTTTTCCGATGCTTCTACATCTATGGAGAAAGCCTTGGCTTGCCTAACGATTGGCTCGGCGGAAGCTGCAAAGTGGGTACACAAGTAAAAGAAAACGGGACAAAAAGGGATGCGGAGGAGAAACCGTTATGGAATTAAGAGAATTTTTATTATCGTATTTTTCCGGTGCGCAATATGAACCGTTGCGTACAAAAGAGCTTGCCGACCGTTTCGGTTTGGAAGGCGAGGCACGCATTGCATTTTACAACACCATTGATGCCATGCTGGAAGAAGAAGTCATTCGCATGAGCAAGCGCGGTAAAATCAAGGCGTACGCGATCCCCGTCGATAAAACAGACTCCACTCGTCAAAAAACAAGAACGCAACGAAAAGGCGCTGCTTCAACAGAGACGGAAGGGATGAAAGAATCCTTTATGCCGGATCCAGTGCAAACAGCACCGGAACATGTGGAAGCGCAGAAAATTGCAGAACCCGAACAACAGCACGACGTAAAACCGGTTGCAGCAGCAAAATCGAAATCTTCTTCTGACGAACAACAAAATCCGCTCATCGGAAAGCTCACCGGCAACGCGAAAGGATTTGCCTTTTTCGTCTCTCAAGTGGAGGGCCAACCGGATGTATTTATTTCTCCGGATGATCTGAATGGGGCCATTCATGGTGACCGCGTGCGGATTAAGATTCTTGAAAAAGCGGATCCCGCCACCGGACGAAACTCCAATGGCCGAGTCGTTTCCATCTTAACGCGCAATACGGATCCCATTGTCGGCCTGTATGAAAAACGAAGCGGCTTAGGCTATGTGCTTCCGGATAAGAAAAACTTTTTTTCAGACATTCCGGTATCCGATGCGGACGCGATGGGTGCACAAGATGGCGACAAGGTGATCTTGCGTCTGCTTGACGTGGAGAAGAACGGAGGGAACCCGGCCGGTCGCATCATCGAGAACCTGGGGCCTGCTGATGCGAAGGGCGTGGATATCACCGCAGTAGCCCGCCAATTCGAGTTGCCCTACGTGTTTTCGCAGGAGACAAAGGAAGAAGCGGAAGCATTGCCAGAAGAAGTGGATAAACGGGAGTTTCGCGGCCGTCGGGATTTGCGAAATATTTTTACCGTAACGATTGATGGGGCGGATGCGAAGGACTTTGATGATGCGATTTCCCTGGAGAAACGCGGGAAATACTATATTCTCTATGTACATATCGCGGATGTTTCACACTATGTTAAACCGGGCTCCGCCATCGATCGCGATGCATATGAGCGCGGCAATTCCGTGTATTTGCTGGATCGCGTGATCCCCATGTTGCCGGAAAAACTTTCCAACGGCTTATGCTCGCTCAATCCCGGTGTGGAACGTTTGGCCATGACCACGCAGATGACCTTAGATGAAGAGGGAAATGTCGTCGATCACCAATTTTATCCCAGTGTGATCTGTTCCGATCATCGCCTGATCTACAAGGATGTTTCCGATTATCTGGAAAAAGGCACGCGCTTTACGGAAGAGGAAGCTCTGTTTACGCATCTGGATACCATGGCAACGCTTTATGCCCTTTTAGCAAAAAAGCGCGTTGAGCGTGGCACTCTTGACTTCGATTTTCCAGAAACCGATGTGATATTAGATGACGATGGCTTGGCGGTTGATGTACGACTGGCGGATCGCCGTATTGCGAACCGCATCATTGAAGAATTTATGATTCTTAACAATGTCATCGTGGGTACGACATTTTTCCATAAAAAATTGCCGTTTATTTACCGAGTTCATGCAGAACCCAAGGAGGAAGACATTGAGCGATTGAATACGGCTCTCATGGCTTTTCATTATGAGCCCATCGAGGCGGAACCGGAACCGTCACGCATTCGCGCAATTCTCGAGCAGGCCAAAGGGAAAAAAGAGGAAGGGATTCTGAACATGCTTGTTTTACAGAGCATGTCAAAGGCCGTCTATAGCCCGAAGCCGACCATGCATTATGGCCTTGCTGAGGAGCATTATTCCCATTTCACATCGCCCATTCGGCGTTATTCCGATTTGATGGCACATCGCCTGCTGAAGGCTTTGCTTGCCGGTACGCCCAAAACGGATGAGGCGGTTAAGAAAGATCTTTTTGTGCGCTGTGAACACATTTCGCTTACAGAGCAGAAAGCGGAAGAAGCCGAACGCGATGTTGTCGAGATGAAGTGTGCGGAGTACATGCAACGCTTCATTGGAGAAGAGTTTGTGGGGCAGATCACGTCCCTAACCAATTTCGGTGTGTTTGTTCGCTTGCCAAATACCGTAGAGGGACTCGCGCATTTTCGAGATATGACCGATGATTATTACTCCTATGATGAAGAGCGCATGGTTGTACGCGGGGAGAATAATCACCGCGAATTACGTTATGGCGACGAAGTGAGGGTGCTTGTTGCGGCCGCGAATCCGTTGCTCAGGGAAATTGATTTTCATCTTCCCGATTTTGTACAGGAAGATGGCCGGCGCAACAAACCAAGTGCGGGTGAATGCACGACCAATCTTCGCGGAGCTCGTCCCAGCCATTCCTTTCGGCGCCGCAATGATGAACGCCCCAAAAATTTTAAAGGGGCGAAAACGTCACGAGCCAACCGGCCCAGAAAGGAAGGCTTACGCCGCCGTCGTCGTTCGCTTTCCGGTCGAACCGGACGAAGGGGCTGATGCGCAATAGATAGGAAGAAAGATGAACAAGGAAGACAACAAGGTGTTGGCGAACAATAAGCGCGCCAGACACGACTATTTTATTGAAAAAGTTTGGGAAGCCGGCATCGCACTCAAGGGCACCGAAGTGAAAAGCGTGCGACAGGGTAAAGTTGCCATCCAACAATCCTATGTGGATATTCATGACGGCGAGGCTTGGCTTATAGGATTGCATATCAGTCCCTATGAGCAGGGGAATCGCTATAATATGGATCCGGTTCGCGATCGTCGTTTGCTGCTGCATAAAAAGGAGATACGCCAACTCGCCGAAGCTGTGCAACGGGATGGTTACACCGTTATTCCGCTCTGTGTGGTGTTACGCGGGCGTCGTATCAAAATAGACATTGCGCTTGCGCGCGGTAAAAAACTTTACGATAAGAGAGAAAGCCTTCGTGAAGCCGATGATAAAAGGCGTATAGAACGTACTTTACGGGATTGGAAATGAATATGCATTCGCTTTGGAAGCGCTATCGGGAACCTATCAGCTATCTGTTTTTCGGCGTCCTGACCACCTTGGTGAACTATGTAGTCTATTTTCTTACCACACGGGGACTTCATATGCACTATCTCGTTGCCACAGGCATCTCTTGGGTAGTTGCCGTGCTTTTTGCCTTTGTCACCAATCGGCGTTTTGTGTTCGACTCGACGGCAAAGGGAACGAGCGAAGTGGGCGGTGAGTTGTTGCGTTTCGTAGGCGGTCGTGTGCTGTCGCTTTTTTTGGAAGCGGCAATCATGTACATCGGCATTGAAGGTTTCAAGCTCTTGCGCTACGATTGGATCGTTAAAACGGTGGCCCAGGTGGGAGTTGTGGTTTCAAACTACTTTCTCAGCAAGTTTTTCGTTTTTCGCTGACTTGGCCTTTTCGATTTGAGAGGGATAGGGTTCCATAACCGAGAAGAATTAAAAAAATCGCCACTGGCGATTTTTTTGTTTCTTTAAAACAGCAATCCTTTATTTTTCTTCGTCCACGTAGGCAATCCAATCGCCATACCCTTCTTTTTCCATCTCTTCCCGCGGAATAAAGCGCAGCGCGGAACCGTCAATGCAATAGCGCAGGCCGCCGAGTTCTTTCGGACCGTCGGGAAAAACATGCCCGAGGTGGCTTTCCGCACGACGTGATTGCACTTCGACGCGTTCGCGTCCGGGAATAGAGAGATCGCGATGCTTGGTGAGTTGCTCGTTTCGCATCGGCTTACTGAACGAAGGCCATCCGCATCCGGCATCAAACTTATCGCGTGAACTGAAGAGTGGTTCACCGGAAACAATGTCTACATAAATGCCCGGCCGAAAAAGCTGATCATAGGGATGTGCGTGAGGAACATCGGTTCCTTTTTCTTGGGTTGTATGATATTGCATTGCTGTCAGTTGGGCGCGAAGTGTTTCATCCTTCGGCTTTTGGAAGGCCTCAAATCCATCCTCAAGGGGAATCTCGGCAAGTGAAAGATCGATGTGGCAGTAACCTTGAGGATGTTTTAGGAGATAGTCCTGATGTTCTTCTTCCGCTTTGACCCAATGGCTAAGCGGCGCACATTCGATGGCGACTTTTTGACCGAGCTTCGAGGATAAGCGATCCAGACGTTTTTGCACCGTTTCCTGTGTTCCCTCCGGTGCAGAAGCAGGAATATAAATTCCGGTTCGATATTGTCGGCCCGTGTCATTGCCTTGCCGGTTCACCGACAGGGGATCTACTAAACGCAAATAATGATCCAGTAGCTCCGCCAGTGAAATACGGTTGCGATCGTATTCTATTTTGACCGTTTCTGCATGATCGCTTTGTTTGATTTGCGAATAGCTTGTATTTTCTGTTTTTCCGTTAGCATATCCTACTTCGGTGGAAAGAACGCCGTCAAGCTGGCGAAAATAACCTTGTATGCCCCAGAAACAGCCACCGGCAAAATAAATGATTTGTACAGCAGGTGAGAGGTTTTCCTTCATAATAGTCATAACGCGGTGTTCTCCTATACTTTATAATTTACTTTTTCACAGGCTACCGTCTGCATCCTATAACGATCAGGCCGTGCCCTTTTTTTTAGCTTACGGTATACTATTTACAAGTGCAAGAAAGAAAGCCCCTTTCTCTAAGGAGGACATCGTGTTTGAATTGATCGAAAAGCAGTGGTTGGCGGAAAATATTGTTTCTTTGGTGTTTCGTGCACCGCGTGTGGCGGAATCGTGTGCACCGGGTCAGTTTCTGATTCTCAAAGCGGATGAAGTTGCGGAGCGCATTCCGCTAACGATTGCGGATTATGATCGCAAGGAGGGAACGGTTACCGTTGCTGTGCAGACGATCGGCACCTCAACAAGAAAGATTGCCGCGCTCGAAGTGGGCGGCGGAGCCAGGGATATTTTGGGGCCTCTCGGTCATCCTTCCGCATTTGTCGAGGAGCCGCTTGCATCAGTTAAAAAACGTCGCTATATCTTTGTTGCCGGCGGTTTGGGCACCGCGCCTGTTTATCCGCAGGTGAAATGGCTTCATGAGCATGGCGTGGCGGTGGACGTGCTGATTGGCGCACGTACAAAATCGCTTATCTTCTGGGAAGAACGGATGCAGGCTGTGGCGGACCATGTTTTTATCACGACGGATGACGGCTCCTACGGCCGTCACGGGCTCGTGACGACGTGCCTGGAAGACTTGATCAAAAAGGAGCATCGCACATACGATCAATGCGTATGTATCGGTCCCATGATCATGATGAAATTTGTTGCACAGCTTACGGCACTGGATCGCCTGAATTTGCCGACCATCGTCTCCATGAATCCCATCATGGTGGATGGAACGGGTATGTGCGGGGCCTGTCGGGTTCATGTGGGCAAGGACGTGCGTTTCGCATGTGTGGATGGACCGGAATTTGATGCGCGCGATATCGACTTTGAGGAAGCGATTCGTCGGCAAAAAATGGTACGTACAAAAGCCGGCCGGAGCGCGCTATTGCAGGAGGAAGCAAATCCGCAGAAAAAAATGCCGGCAGCCACGGTTCGTAATGGCGAAACCGCGTATTTCGATATCCTTAAGCGCGTTCCGGTCGCCGAACAGGATCCCAAAGAACGCGCTGGTAACTTTCAAGAAGTTTGCTTTGGCTATGATGCTCGCGGCGCCGCTCTGGAAGCCTCACGCTGCTTGGAATGTGCCAATCCGCGTTGCGTAAAAGCCTGTCCCGTTGCGATTGCGATCCCCGATTTTATTCGTGAAATTAAGACCAATGCGCTTGAACGGGCCTTTTCTATATTGAGTGAGGCTTCCTCGCTTCCTGCCGTTTGCGGACGCGTTTGTCCGCAGGAAGAACAATGTGAGGGAGCCTGCATTCGGGGCATAAAGGGAGAACCGGTGGCCATCGGTAAATTGGAGCGCTACGTCGCGGACTGGGCAAGGGAAAACGGCGTGCGTCCCGCCAAGCCGGTAAGCGAAGCGAAGGAGCAGCACATTGCCGTGATCGGTTCCGGGCCGGCGGGGCTCGCCTGTGCCGGCGATTTGGCTAAAATGAGCTACACCGTGACCATTTTTGAATCGTTACATGAAGCGGGCGGTGTTTTGCAATACGGGATTCCGGAATTTCGTTTACCGAAAAAGGAAGTGGTCGCTCATGAGGTGGATAATGTGCGTCGCCTTGGTGTGACTATAGAAACCGATGTGTTCGTCGGGCAGAGCGTCACTATAACGCATCTCATGGAAGAGGAAGGCTTTGATGCCGTCTTTATTGCCACGGGAGCAGGACTACCACGCTTCATGGGAATACCGGGTGAGTCTTTAAATGGTGTGATGTCGGCGAATGAATATCTGACGCGAAACAATTTAATGCATGCTTTTGATCCGCGATATGATACGAAAATGCAGCCTCTCTCTCGCGTGGTTACGGTAGGCGGGGGAAATGTCGCCATGGACGCTTGTCGTACGGCCTTGCGTCTGGGCGCGGAAAGCCGGTTGGTGTATCGGCGAAGCGAGAAGGAGCTTCCTGCGCGGCGCGAAGAAATTGAACATGCACGCGAGGAAGGTGTGAAATTCGATTTTCTGTGCAATCCGGTGGAGATTCTCGGGGACGAAGAAGGATGGGTTTCCGGCGTGCGCTGTATTCGAATGGAATTGGGCGAACCGGATGCTTCCGGGCGACGTCGTCCGGCGGAAATCCCCGGTTCGGAATTTGATGTCGCTTGTGATGCTGTTATCATGGCACTTGGAACCAATGCAAACCCTCGAGCGGCAAAAGGACTGGAAGAGCTTTCACTCAACGCCAAGAAGGGCATAGTCATCAACGAAGAAACCGGTGAAACCTCGATAGAAGGTGTTTTTGCCGGCGGTGATGCGGTGACCGGCTCGGCAACGGTGATTTTAGCCATGGGTGCGGGTAGAAAAGCAGCTCGTGGCATAGATGCGTATCTCCGTAAAAAGCAGGACCGCTAAAAAGAAAGCTTCATTCTTTTGGTTTTTGCGCAACCCTTGCGCCACGTGCCGTTCGTTGTCTATGAGGGCAAACGAACCGCTTACGTGTGACAAAATTGCCTTAATTCCGGGACGCGGGCGGGACATATTCTCCGGTACGATAGGAGAAACGGAGGATATGTCATGAAATGGAGAATTGCTGTACTCGATCCGGATATCCGGTATCGCGATCGTTTTTTAGCACAATGGAATGCCGCCCCAAAAGAAGGTGTCGAAATCGAATGGATGACGAGTCTGGAATCCTTTTTGGAGGCGCATCGCGATCGACGCTACGATGCGCTATTGGCGGATAAAAATGCTCTCGACAAGAACGCTAAAAAGCAAATTGAGCGGATTGCACCACAGACCGATCTATTTTATTGGCGCGACCAATCCGATGAACATGGCCCGGCTAAATATCAGCCGGTATCTCGAACGCGTAGAGACCTGTTTCACCTTCTTTCCTGCAAACGGAGCACCGAAAACCCGAAAGATCTTGGCGGGCAACTGATCTTCTGCACTGCATTATGTGGCGGAATAGGGGTCACTACCGTTACGCGAGCGCTGGCAATGGCCTATCAGCGTCTTTTTTCCGATCAGCATGTATTTTATTATGAATTGAAGCCGTTTAGCACATCGGAAAAGTTTTCTCTGTCGACGAAACAAATTGCGACGTCGTCCTATACGATTGCGGACGTGGTGTTAGCCATGCGCATGCCCGCAGCGGATGTCGATTTGCGATTGGCAGCTTGTACCGTGGAACAAAATGGGGTCGCAACGCTGTTACCACCGCACCACGCGGCGGATTTTTTCGATATTACCAAAGAAGAATGGATGGCTCTTTTTCATGCAGTGAAAAAACGTCATTCCTGTGTGTTCCTGGATTGTCCGCCCGGCTGGCTATGGCAATTTTCCTCTTTTTTTTCGGTGACGGATCGCCTTCTGCTCTTTTCGAATGGAAAAGAAGAAGATCGGCTGCGTGCCTTTCTAGATCTCATTCCCTATACATGGAAAGAAGGCCGCGATGCATTTTTGGAACGCTGTGACAGCGAAGAGAGCGGACGGGCCTTTGTCATCCCGCGCCTTCCCGAAAAAGAAATCGAGTCTTATCAACAGCAGGATCCATTTGCCACGCTGAGCACTTTTTTGCCTGTAGAGGAGGTTGCCCGATGGATTCATGCCTGATTCGTAAAGGACTGCGCCTGATCAACGAGGAGGATGAGCAGCATGTTTTACTTTGCCTTGAAGGAGAGGAGACTCCGGATCGCCTTGCTCTGACGATGATGGCCCGAAATACGTCCCCCTATTTTGCTCCGCTCGAGACAACGGAACAGAACGGCGTTTTTCGCTATACCGTACCAGGCAAGAGATTCCATGCGATCGATGAGCCATGGAATCGGAAGCGCTTGGCGAATTTTTTCGGCAACTTGGCTTCCGCGCTGGAGGAGGCGGAAGACTATCTGTTGGATCCTGCTATGTTGGTACTCCATCCGCAAGCGATCGCTGTCACAGAAGAAAAGGTGGTTTTTCTTGTTCTTCCGATACACATTTCTGCTTCGCTAAACGAAGCTCTTTCCTCTTTTTGCAGGACAGCGCTGTTTTCACGCCCCTTTGCCGAGGAAGAGAGCCGCTCTTTGTCACTGGTGTTTAATGCCTTGCGTTCGCCTGCCTTTGATCGCAAAGAACTTGTGGCCTTGTCGGATCGTCTCCAAAACGACCTGACCAGCAGAAGCACCCATTCTGTGCCATCAAAGATTGTTTCCAGCGATCTGTCGAAAAGAAACGCACCGATAAAAGAAGAAAATGCATCGCCGGAGCATGCGCCGTTTCTCGTGCCGCCGCAAAATAAAATTCCGATCGATACAGAAGATACCGAAAAAGAGAGCGGTCAAAAAGCGGAAGCTGCACAGCCTTCCAATCACCCTGACTGGAAGACTCTTTCCGGCTATGCGGAGAAAAGAGATCCCTTTTCTACCACCGAACCCCTTGTTTTGCCGGCAAGGGAGATGACCGAGAAGGGAGCTTCGAAGAAAGACGAGAAAAAGGATAGCCCCTCGGGAAGGGTGCCTACCACGTTGCTGGAACTTCTTATGCACTTCAGCGTTGAAAATTGGAAGCGTTATCGTAGCGCAAAGGAGAAAAAAACGAAGGCGGCGAAGCCACTTTTTCAAAAAACAAAGCAGGAGACGACGCCTCTTCTCTGGGAAGAGAACGGTCATATTCGCATGATCCATATTCCGGACAACGCCTGCCCTCGGCTGCGTTTTTCCGAGAAGGAGGAAGTGAAACTCTCGACGTTACCGATGATGTTCGGGCGGGAAAGGGGAGCCGATATCGTGCGAACAAGTCGAAAGGTGAGCGCAAAACATGCGCGCTTTTCCTTGGATGACGGCCGTTACACTATAACCGATTGGCAATCGAGCAATGGAACCTATGTGAACAACAGCCGTCTTGTTCCTCATGTGCCACAGACCATTTCGCAAGGAGATCGCCTGCGCTTCGGAGACGAGGAAGCGATCTTTCTTCTCTGATATAGAATTCAACAGAAAGTACATTATTGGCTCCTCCTGTTCCTTTATAATGGATACAGGAGGAGCTTGTTGTGAGCGAATTATCTGAAAAATTGATCGGCTGGTATGATCGCCATCGTCGGGTGCTTCCCTGGCGGGAGGATCCTACGCCGTACCATGTTTGGGTATCGGAAATTATGCTGCAACAGACCCGCGTGGAAGCGGTTAAGGGCTACTACACACGATTTCTGGAAGCCTTTCCGGATGTCCATGCTTTAGCGGAAGCGAGCGAGGGGGGCTTGCTTAAGCTTTGGCAGGGCCTTGGATATTATTCACGAGCCAGAAATCTACAGAAAGCGGCGAAGCAGCTCGTACAGGAACGAAAGGGCAAGATTCCCGCGACCCTGGAAGAACTCAAACGCCTTCCGGGCATTGGTGCCTATACTGCAGGGGCGATCGCTTCCATCGCGTTCGGTCAGCCGGTGATTGCGCCGGACGGCAATGCGTATCGGATTTTTTCGCGATTGGAGAGAGAACAAGGCTTCCTCGAAGATCGGAAAACCAAGGAGCGCTTAGAAGAACGCATGCGTCTGGAAATGGACACGAGACGTCCGGGAGCATTCAATCAGGCCTTAATGGACCTGGGCTCTCTGATCTGTGTTGCGAATGGACAGCCCCTGTGTCCGACGTGCCCGCTTCGTGCATTTTGTGCCGTATCAAATAGGGAAGATGCGTCGCAATTTCCCAGACGGCGCCCGAAAAAACCGAGACAAATGGAAAACAAAACTGTGGTAGTCATGCAACGGGGCGATCGCCTCTTGCTGCACCAGCGTCCATCCAAAGGATTGTTAGCCGGCTTATGGCTCTTTCCTATGTTCGACGGTCATCTTACGCAGAAAGAGGTGCTTCTCCAATTACTTGAAGAGGGGATTTGTCGGAAAGACATTCAAAAAATCGAAACCTTGGAACCCGCAACGCATATTTTCTCACACCTGGAGTGGCATATGATCGGTTATCGCGTGACACTTTCCCCCTTGTCGGACGTACCATGTGATCGAAATCGAGCTTTTTCCGATCAAGAAAATTTTTCGCATCGAGCCGATGCTGTGCACGAGGCGGACGAAGAAAGTTTTGAAACGCTACAGCTGGAAAATAAGACGTTTTGGGCCGATCCGGATGAGATTGCCAATCGATTTGCAATCCCCGCCGCGCATAGACCATTTTTTGTCGAACGATGAGAAGCCGCCGATAACACGGCTTTCGAATAACACAGTAAGGAATAGGGTACACAGACTGCCGAAAGGAGATTTTATGGACGAAAAACAAAGTATCGCCTATCGTTGGGCGATTGATGAGATGTATCCCGACGCATCCGCGATGGAACGGGATATTACAACACTACAGAACACGATATTGTCGCTCAAACGTTGGTCAAAAGAACCGAAAGCCCATTTTTCGGAAATCCTGGAGGCCTATCGTCAAAGCGAGATCCTTGCGGAAAACCTGATCGTTTATACACATATGAAACAGGATGAGGACAGCCGCAACAGTGAGGCGCAGCGTCAGTATCAAACGGCTTCCCGCCTGCTGCAGGAATATGTTGCCGCCTTTTCGTTCTTTGAGCCCTATCTACTCTCTCTTTCGGAAGAGGAGCAGAAGGCGTTGATGGAAAATCAAGAGTACGCCTTTTTTCATGAGTGGTTTGCCCGTATCTTCCGCTATAAGAAGCATACGCTTTCTGCCTCGGAAGAAAATCTTCTGGCGAAAATGCACTTTCTGTCGGAAGCTCCGGATGCAATCTACTACTTTTTAACCAATGCCGACATGCACTTTCCACCGTTAAAGAGTTTGGACGGGGAGGAGCTCACACAGCAAAATTTTACAACGCATGAAAAAAATCCGGATGTTGCCGTGCGCAAAGAAGCATTTCTTTCACTGTATACAGCATTTCATGGACTCGGCAATACCATCTCGACGGCATACACCAATAACGTCAAGGCTCTTACGACAGAAGCTGAGCTGCGCCACTATGACAGTGCGCTGGCTATGACGCTTTATGAAGATGATGTTCCTCCATCTGTATATGATTCGTTGCTCGAGAGCGTTGATCGGCATCTGCCGCTTCTGCATCGTTACTATGCGAAGAAAAAAGAGCTGCTGGGATTAACGGAACAGCATATGTATGATGTCTATCTTCCGCTCATTAAAGGAACGGCGAAAACCTATACCTTTGAAGAAGCAAAGGAACTTTGCATCGCATCGGTGGCACCGCTCGGAGAGGACTATCAGACAATCTATCGAAAAGCCTTTGAAGAACGCTGGATGGACGTCTATCCTCGTGAAGGAAAGGCGGGAGGGGCGTATTCTTCCGGTTCCTATGAAAGCCGCCCCTATATTCTTTTGAATTTTAACGGTACGCTGGATTCCGTGTTCACATTGGCCCATGAGATGGGACATTCCATGCACAGCTATTTCGCTAAGCACAGCAATGAAGCTCTCTATTACAATTACACGATTTTTGCGGCGGAGGTTGCCTCCACTTTTAACGAACTGCTGTTGCTGGATTATCTGACGAAACATGCCAAAACCGAAGAGGAAAAGCGAGAGCTTCTGGATCACCATCTGGACAGCTTCAAGTCTACGGTCTATCGTCAAACGATGTTTGAGGAATTTGAAAAAACGGTTCATGAGCGTATTGAAAATGGCGAAAGCTTGGCGGGCGAGGACTATGATCGCCTGTATCTCGAATTAAACAAAAAGTACTTCGGAGACGCGATGATCTCGGATCCGGAGATTGCCTACGAGTGGATGCGCATTCCGCATTTTTACTCCAACTTTTATGTATATAAATATGCCACCGGCTTTACCGCGGCTACGGTGCTTTCGCAAAAAGTACTGCACGGCGGTCAGGAAGATGTAGATGCCTATTTCGCATTCTTGAAAGATGGCGCGCACCATTTCCCGATTGAACAGCTGAAGATGGCAGGATGCGATATGACCGATCCCAAGACGGTGGACAGTGCGCTTTCCGTTTTTGCGGGATTGGTGGAAAAGGTAGAAGCTATTGCGAGCTTATGATGATAGGGAGGCAAATCAATGACCAACTATGTAATAATCGGTGGCAGCGCTGCGGGGTACTTTGCCGCCAGACAAATAAGAAAAAATGATGCGGAAGGAGAGATTACAATAATCTCCGCCGAAAACATGGCCCCTTATTTTCGAATTCGACTCACAGAAGCGATGGGAACGGGAGAGAAGACGGAGAATCTGTTGCTCCAGAAGCCTGCATTCTATGCCGAGCAGAACATAAAGCTTCTTCTCGGAAAGACGGTGTCTTCGGTGGATTATGAAAAACAGGAGGTTGTTTTTGCCGAGGGAGATCGTCTGCATTATGACAAGCTTTTGCTTGCCACGGGAGCCCATCCTTTTATTCCGCCGTATGAGGGTGGAAAATTGGAAGGAGTCACCTCCATTCGTACCGCGGAAGATTTGGATACGCTTCGCGCATATTACCCGCAAATTCGTCGGGTGCTTGTCGTCGGCGGCGGCTTGCTGGGATTGGAAGCGGCGTATGCACTTCGCCAACAGAATTTTGAGGTTCATGTATGTGAGTTTGCCGAGTATCTGTTGATTCGTCAGCTGGATAAAGAAACCGGAGAGTTGGTTCGCAAGAGCCTTGAAACCAAGGAAGATCTGCACATTCATGTTGGGGCGTCCCTGAAGGCGGTCCACGGTGAGAACAAAGTAACCAGTGTGACGTTAACGAACGGCGAAAAGCTGGATTGCGATGCAGTGGTATTCTCGGTTGGCGTACGCTCCAATACGGCTTTAGCCGGAGAAACGCTGCAAAAGGATAAGGGCATCGTGGTAAATGATCGCATGGAAACCAGCGAAGCAAATGTTTGGGCAGCAGGGGATGTTGCAGAGCTGAATGGCCGAACGATGGGACTTTGGTCCGCAGCGATGGAAATGGGAAAGGTTGCGGGCGATACCATGTCCGGTAAAGAAGCACACTATGATTCGCCGTTGCTCTTTACCAACTTGCAAATCGGTGCAGTGAAGCTGTTTTCTGCGGGATCGCATGACGGAGAAATGCTCTATAAAGAAGGCACAGATGGTTCCTTTAGCAAGTTCTTCTTTGATGCGGAAGAAAAGATGATCGGTGCGATTCTTTATCAGGATACGAAATTGACAGGAAAAGCAAAAGCGTGGATTAAAAATCGCACGCCCAAAAAAGAAGTCTTGGACGCAATCGGGGAATAACGAAGCAGGAAAAGGGGTGTGTTATGAAAAGAAAACAATGGGGGATTTTGGTTGTTGCTTTTGCCCTGGTGCTTCTTTTCGCGGCTTGCGGAAAGAAAAAGGCCCCGGCAAGCGATGAGGCGGCACCGGCTTCTGAGAGCAGCAAAGAGCAGGAGACAAGCGAGACGGTGATGAGCATTCGTCACGGGACGATCACGTTAGCAAAGCCCGGCTTTGACAAAAAGATTAAAGACTTGCAAAAACGGAATGCCGATGTCGTAGGCTGGATTTCGTTGGATGGCACACCGAATGCCTATCCGCTCCTGTATTCGGGGGACAATGATTACTATTTGCGACGCAATATCGATAAAGAATACGAGCTCTATGGAATTCCTTTCCTGGATATGGAGAACACCTCGAAGCTGACCGATCAGAACACCGTCATTTACGGTCATATGCCGGATGCCGGCGGATTGCAGCAATTTGGTGTTTTGCGTCATTATAAAGAACAGGAGTTTACCGACAAATCGCCAAAGACGGTTACCATTACCACCAACAACGGCATTTATACGTATCGCCTGTTTACCATCCATAAAGTATTGGAAGAAGCACCGTATCGCCGTGCCAACATGCCGGAAAAAGAATATGCGGCCTTACTTAAAGAGGCTGTCGAAGGCAGTATGGTCAATTTCCACTACGATAAAGCAGTCACCACAAAGGAACGAGTCTTAACGTTATCCACCTGTACGGGAGATGGCGATCATACGTATCGTCTCGCCATTCTTGGCGTGCTGGATAAAGCGGAATTGACGCCGGAAGCGTTTGAAGAAGCAAAACGCTTTTACGGAAATGAGAAAGAAAAAGCACCGGAAGAAAGCAGTACGACGCAAAGCTTATAATTTGAACAGGCAGCCGATTCGGGGGTGCAGAGGTAAGAAATAGGGGTCCTCAGCTCGATGCAGGCGAGGATAGGAGAAGAACGATGAAAAAATGGTTACGGCGTCTGATACAGGGCATTTTCCTGATGATCATGGCGTTTAGTGTAGTAGAAATTGGCACCTATCTTTGGGAAAGACAAAAGTCCAATTCGGAAATCGCTGCGGTCCAGAAGCAGCTTGCCGATTTGTCGATTCCAAAGGAGGCTTCTTCCGCTTCTTCCGTGGCGCAGAATGCGCCGATGTTGGATTACGAAGCGTTGATGAATCGCCTGAAGACCATGAATAAGGATATTGTTGCTTATATTATGATCTACGGAGCACCGAATCAATATCCGGTTCTGCAGGCGAAGGACAATGACTACTATCTTCGCAGAGGCATTGACGAAAAGTACAGTATTCAGGGCATTCCTTTTATGGATTATCAAAACAAGCCCGATCTGACGGATCAGAATACGGTTCTTTACGGGCACATGATGTATTACGGAGATGAGATGTTCGGCATTCTCAAACACTTTTTGGACCAGAGCTATGTCGACAAGAGCGATAACCTTTTTTCTCTCGTGAACGAGAAAGGAATTTATACGTATCGTATCTTTTCCATTCGCCAACG
Organism: Murdochiella vaginalis; assembly: GCF_902381775.1. NCBI lineage: Bacteria > Bacillati > Bacillota > Tissierellia > Tissierellales > Peptoniphilaceae > Murdochiella > Murdochiella vaginalis. The sequence continues at coordinate 1,346,236 of NZ_LR698969.1, read as the reverse complement.
CGATGCGACGGATTCGTATCGCGATCCCAATGTGGAGGAGAAAACATTTCTTAACAATTTGCAGAAAGATTTGGACCGCTCCGAAGTGAACTTTCATTTTAAGGAAAAGCTCAGTGCAAAAGATCGCGTCGTGACGCTTTCAACCTGTACCACCACACAGGACGAGAGCAAACGCATCGCCGTTGTAGGCGTATTGGTCAAAATAGAAAACAAGGAACGCACGGTTACGCGCGAGCAGGTCATGAGCATCGACGCAAACAGGGGGTGGGACAATACGGAAAAGCCGCCAATGCCTCCGGCAGATGCATCCGCCGTAAGCAAGTAAACGGGAAGGCGATATCGAATCAAACAAGGCGAGATCCCAGGATCTCGCCTTTAATTTTCCACAAAGGCCTTGAAAAAAGTTTCTTCATGCGGTATATTAAGCATGTTGGCACTCATACAAAGAGAGTGATAATAAAAGACAGGAGGATCGTATGAAACTTAATCCAATCGGAGAGCGCATTGTCATTCATAAATTAGAAAAAGAAGAGACAACGGCATCAGGAATTGTCTTACCGTCATCGGCGCAGGAACAGCCGCAATATGCGGAAGTCGTTGCTATCAGCGATAAAATTTCCGCCCAGGATGAATACAAAGATGCGGTTAAAATAGGCGATCGTGTGATTTATTCGAAATATGCCGGAACCGACGTGAAGTTGGATGGCGAAGAATACATTGTCATTAAGATTGAGGACGTGCTGGCTGTTGTTCGTGACTGACTGCAGCAGATAAAAGGAAAGAGTAAGGAGAGAACGTATGGCAAAACTCATCAGTTATAACATTGAAGCCCGCAGCAAGATTCAGGAGGGCGTGAACAAATTAGCGGATACGGTTAAGGTCACTCTTGGCCCTAAGGGGCGCAATGTGGTTTTAGAGAAAAGCTTCGGTGCACCGCTTATCACAAACGACGGCGTCACTATTGCGAAAGAGATTGATCTCGAAGATGCTTTTGAGAACTTGGGCGCGCAGTTGGTAAAAGAAGTCGCCACCAAGACCAATGATGTGGCGGGTGACGGCACCACGACAGCTACTTTGCTGGCACAAGCCATCGTGCGCGAGGGCCTGCGCAATATTGCAGCCGGCGCAAATCCGATGGTGGTGAAGCGCGGCATGAAAAAAGCATCCGATTTCGTCGTGAAAAAGTTGCAGGAAATGGCCAAGGAAGTAGACACCATGGATGCCATTGCCAACGTTGGCACCATCTCCGCCGGAGAACAGGCAATTGGACAGATGATTGCCGAAGCGATGGAAAAAGTCGGTAAAGATGGTGTGATCACGGTGGAAGATTCCAAGACGATGGAAAACACGCTAGAAGTCGTTGAAGGAATGCAATTCGATCGCGGCTACCTCTCGCCGTACATGGTGACCGATACGGAAAAAATGGTCGCGGAATTGGAAGATCCCTACATTCTTATTACGGATAAGAAGATTGGAAATATTCAGGATATTCTGCCGCTTCTCGAACAGATCGTACAGTCCGGGAAGACACTGCTCATTATTGCAGAGGACGTAGAAGGCGAAGCGCTGGCTACGTTGGTGCTCAATAAGATTCGTGGAACGTTTAATGCCGTCGCAATCAAGGCTCCGGGATACGGAGATCGTCGCAAGGAAATGTTGCAAGATATTGCGATTTTGACGGGCGGCCGTGTTATTACGGAAGATCTTGGGCTGGACCTCAAGACGGCCACAATTGACATGCTTGGCCGAGCCGGCAAGGTCAATATTGATAAAGAAAAAACGGTGATCGTCAGCGGACACGGCGACAAGAGCGCCATTTCGCAGCGTGTAGAGCAGATCAAAAAGCAGATTGAAAATACCGAGTCTGACTACGACAAGGAGAAGCTGAAGGAACGCTTGGCAAAATTGGGCGGCGGCGTTGCTGTCCTGCGTGTCGGTGCAGCAACGGAAACCGAGATGAAGGATAAGAAGTTGCGCATCGAGGATGCCCTTTCTGCAACGCGTGCAGCGGTCGAGGAAGGAATTGTTGCCGGCGGCGGCACAGCGATGATCGATGCGATCAACGATGTGGATGCCTATATTGCAGACTTTGAAGGGGATGAAAAAGTCGGCGGACAGATCATTGTGCGCGCGCTGGAAGAACCGTTGCGCCAGATTGTCGCGAATGCGGGCCTTGAACCCTCTGTCGTGGTGGAAAAGGTGAAGGCGAGTGCAGCAGGAGAAGGCTTTGATGCCATGCGCGAAGAATACGTCAACATGTTCCGTGCAGGCATTGTGGATCCGACCAAGGTGACCCGGTCGGCTCTGCAGAATGCTGTGTCCATCGCCTCGATGTTCCTTACCACGGAAGCCGCAGTCGTGAGCATTCCGGAAGAAAAGAAGGATCCAGGAATGAACCCGGGGGCAGGGTACGGCGCCTATTAATTTGTCCTGCAGGCGTTAAAAAGAAACAAAATTGGAAAAACGGCAATAGAACGGAAGTGTGCGTTCTGTTGCCGTTTTTATTTTATTGAAAAAAGGGAAAAAGAATGCCGTTTTATGAAATTGTTGCGACGGCGTATTTTTCTTGAGACACATTGAAACGTCAGGAAACATAGACAGATGAACAGCTTTGGTACAATAAGTTTACCTCACGAAAGTGGAAGGAGGAAGGGATAGCAAAAGGGTTATTCGAGAGACAAAATGAAACCTTCTCCGGAAGGAGAGGAAAGGAGAGAAAAATGGATTCCGGTTTTACAGAACATCAATCACGTATTCGCGCACATATTATTGATTTACTTTCCCGTTATAAAACAAATCAGGAAAAATTGGAACGCTATCGTGAAGAGGAAATCGTGCGCGAAGCACAATCCGTCAATGACTATGTAGCCGCGATGATCCCGACGCAAAAATCCGTTTCATCCGACTCGTCGTCTTGCCTGGATTTGCCTTCGCTCTCTTTTCTATTGGAACTTGAAAAGCGACAATTTTTTTCGACTCTGGAGCGGCTGAAAATTGAAGTGCAGCTCGTTAAGCTGTTGCTGCTTCATCTTTCCGATGAGGACGTGACGCTTTTGACAAATCGCTATTATAAAAGCTACTCCATATCAAGAGTATGCAGCGAGATGTTTTTTTCGCGCAGCACATTCTACCGTCGTCACGAGGAAATTTTGAACCAACTGGTGTTGTATTATGATTCCATTTTTCCGCATTCGGCACAGTCATCTTCGGATGCTTCCCTTGATGAGGGATGATGAAAGAGAGCCCCTTTTCATTTTTCTATTTTCTTGCTATTCTGTAGAGGAGAATTGAAGGAGGCACTATGCGGCTTTTAATCATTCATCCGGATGAAACCATATTAGAAGACCTTTCGGCGGCCTTCCTTTATGACGGCTACGAGGTGTTCCGTGCAGCTTCGCTCAAGCGTGCCAAGGAAATTCTTCTTCAACAGGAGGTGGATTTAACCCTTCTGACCGACGAAACCGAAGAAGAAAACATTTTGGATTTTTATTCGGTTTTAGAAAGCTCTCATGCCTTTCCGGCAATGCTCATGACACGATCGCCATCGGTGAAACACATTGTTCTTTTACTGGAATATGGCTATCAGGAAGTGGTGCGCTATCCCATGGATATGCTGGAAATCAAGGCCAGGGTACGTGCCTTGCTTCGTCAGAAGCCCATGGCCGTAAGCACTTGCGAGAATCAATTCATGATGGAGCTTTTTGGACTGCAAATAGACTTGATTCATCGCATACTTTCGCGCGACGGAAAAAGCGTACAGCTGACAAGCAAGGAATTTGAAGTGCTTTTGGTTTTGATTCGCGAAAAGGGAGAGGTGCTGACGCGAGCCGATTTAGCGCGCGATTTATGGTCGGAAACGGATGAGGTGCATGAGCGCAATATCGATGTCTATGTGCGCCGCCTGCGCGAAAAACTCAGCACGCTGGGCATGGATGACCTGGTCGCGACAAAATGGGGAGAAGGCTACCTCTTACGATCCACGGATCCCTTGCGATGGAAGGCCAGAGAACTAACGCATGCTTACGGCGTGCAAGGAAAAGTGGACCGGAAATGAGGATTTCGCTTGCGTATTCGTCTCGATAAATGGCTGTCGCATCAGGGTTTAGGATCACGCAAAGAGGTCAATGCTCTGATCCGCGCCGGAAGGGTACGTGTAAACGGAACGACGATTACAGTGCCGAAGCATATCGTTGAGGAAAGCGATAGCGTGCAATACGATACAAATGACGTTGCCTTTCCGCGCTATGCCTATTTTCTCTTACATAAGCCTAAGGGGGTATTATCCGCTACGCGCGATAAACGGCAAACGGTTCTTGACCTGCTGCGGACGGAAGATCGTTTTCGGCCGCTGTTTCCTGTAGGAAGACTGGACATGGACACGACGGGGCTGTTGTTGCTGACGGATGACGGCAGATTGGCTCATGCCTTGTTGTCTCCACGACGGCATGTAGAAAAAGAATACTATGCGGAACTCGATATCCCCATTGATGAGGCACTCATCGCTGATTTTGCAAAGGGAATTCTTTTAGAACCGGAGGGTATCCTTACAAGACCGGCCCACTTGTTTTTGCGCGAGGACGGGCGCGTCAGCGTGACCATCACCGAAGGCAAATATCATCAGGTGAAACGTATGTTTGCTGCCGGCAATCGAAAGGTGCTTTCTTTGCACCGTCATCGCATGGGACCGTTGGTGCTGGACGCCGACCTTCCGGAAGGGGAATATCGGCCATTACGCGAAGAAGAAATTGAACAGTTGCGCCTCGCCGCGGGCCAACGCCCCGAAGGGGGCTTAGGAAGCGAAGAAAGATGAGGAAGTACTATATCGCCGATTGTCATTTTGGCGATGAAGAAGTGATTCGTTTCAGCCACCGTCCCTTTTCTACGGTGCAGGAAATGGATGAAACCATGATAGAGCGATGGAACCGAACCGTTAAGATTTCCGACGAGGTGTATATCGTTGGAGATCTGATTCATCGTTGCTCTGAACCAGAAAAATATCTTGCGCGATTAAACGGCCGCCTGCATCTTATTTTAGGAAATCATGACCGCTGCATCGCAGAAAATCCGTCTTTACACCGTTATTTTTCAGAAATCACAACGTATGCGGTCGTTTATGACGGCCATCATCGTCTGGTGCTTTTTCACTATCCGATGCTGGAATGGGACGGCTATTATTACGGCACGTGGCATCTTTACGGTCATATTCACAATCATCCGTCCCTCACGCAGGAGCGCGTCAAAGAATTGCCCAAAGCCTTAAATTGCGGTGCGGACGTTGTTGGGTATTGTCCCCGTACTTTTGATGAATTGGTGGCCATCAATAAACGGGATTGTTATCGTTCTGCACGACCGCAGGGTGCAGTATAACGACTCTATCAACATGAGCTTTATCACTAACAGCGAAATTTCACTCGGGCCTGTGCGGGCTCGAGTGAAATAGTTTCGCTTATCGCACCTTGCGTGCCTTTCCCGCCAGCTCGTCGATGAATTGGGAATGCTTTACCGGACGATCCCAAACGGCTTCGCGTCCCATCAGGCGTAAACGACGTTTTGCACGGGTCATACCGACGTAGAACAGGCGTCGTTCTTCTTCCAGCAAATCGGGATTGCCGGCGGCATTTTCTTCCAGCGCCAAGGAAGAGGGAAATTCCGTTTGGATGAGATCAATCAACCACACGGTGTCGTATTCCAACCCTTTTGCGCTGTGAATAGTGGAAAGAACCACCGGCGGATCGTGTGTGGCGTCGATCCCGAAGCCTTCCTTTTTCAGTTCTTTTGCAGTTCTTTCCTCTCGGTCTTTTTGACTGCGCTTTTCCAAGGCGTACAGACGTTCGCGAAACGCGGGAAAACTGGAACAATAGGAGGCACAATCCTCCAACCATTCAATAAGCCGTGCCTCAATGGAGACCGCATTGGTACCGCGGCGTGCGCGTTCCTTCAGAAATTCTTTGTAGCCGATTTCCTGATAGAGAATATGCAGCGCCTGCTTCGGTGTTGCGGTTTGCATACGCGAAAAAGCGTCCTCCAGAAACATAAGTCGCTCTTGATAAAATGAGGTTTGCGTTTCTTCCGCAGCAAGAAGCTGACGCCAGACGGTTTCTCCTGTCGGCGCGGTGTCTAAGGCTGAAAGAAAACTTTTTTTTAAAAATTGGTTCATTTTATAGTAGATGCGCGAAAAGCTGGCTACATCACAAGGATCCGTCGAGAGATTGAAGAAGTCGAAAACATCGCGTATCACCGCGTGATGAAAATACCGGGAGACATCCGAACGCAACTGAAAGGCGATATGATGCCGATCCAGCGCATCCATCAGCGCCAGTGCGGAGAGGTTATTGCGATAGAGCACTGCCACATTTCCTTGCGCCCTGTCTGCAGGAAGATCCCGGCACAATCGATCGATCTGTGCGCGCAGCGAATGGGTGAGAATCACGCGCGTTTTTTCATCGCTTTGGGTATCGCTTTTTGCCGTTTTTCCGTAGCGTGCCGAATTTTCACGGATCAGCCCGGCGGAAAGTTTGACGATGTTTTTGGTCGAACGGTAATTTTCCTGCATAAAAAGCACTTTGGTATGGGGAAAAAGCGTCTTCACGTTTAACAGATACTTCGGATCCGCACCACGAAAGCTGTAAATGGACTGATCATCGTCCGCAACGATGAAAATATTGTTTTCCGGAGCTGTCAGCAGATGCAAAATGCGCCATTGGACAAGGGAAGTGTCCTGTGCCTCGTCCACCTGATAGTAACGATATTTTTGTTGCCAACGTCTCCGTACGGTTTCGTCCTGATCCAATACTTGCAAGGTGCGCCAGAGCATATCATCAAAGTCAATGAGGTGATGCTGGACCTTAAACTGTTGATAGGCCTTTTGCAGCATTTCAAAACGGGAGGAACGGATTGCTGTTTTTTTCTTTGCTTCTTCGGCACTCGTTAACGTGTTTTTCATGTAACTGTCGAGACGAAAGAAGTCATTTCCCTCGTCTTCACCCATGGGCTGTTGAAAAAGTTGGCGATACAGGGCGTCTATAATGCGATACTTATTGTAGGAGCGGGATGCTTCCAGCAACTCCAGGGGTTGATGCTTTTCTGCGGCATACTCCCGCAAAATACGATAGCAAAAGGCGTGGATGGTTGAAAAAACCGCAGCCTCATTGCCGTTCTGCGCTTTAAAGCGGCTTTTCATATCCAACGCCTGTTGACGAGAAAAGGTAATGGACGCAATGGCCTCAACAGGAATCCCTGCCGCTTCCATCTGTCGTAGGCGCTCCAGCAGTATGGTGGTTTTTCCTGCGCCCGGAACGGCCAGAACCAGACAGGGGCCCTCTCGATGGGCGATAGCTTGCTGTTGTGTGGGTGTAAAAATCATCTTTGCTCCGCTTCTTCACGATCGACTGTTTTCATTGTAACGAATTTTGTGTTTCACGGTGTTCCGATTTTTCTACTATGCATGTAGTCGTCTCGTGCTTCTTATGTGTCCTACCGGCGCTGCAGGCTCTATGGCATTCCAGAGGGTGCACTATTTCTTGATAAGAAGCGGCGCTTGCAAGGACGAAAGAGACTGTGGTACAATGGGCGAGTCAAGTTTTGCGCTGGTGTGTCGGAATGGCAGACGAGGCAGACTCAAAATCTGTTGCTAGCAATAGCGTGTGGGTTCAAGTCCCACCACCAGCATAGCGAAGGGCGGCCTCGGTCGCTCTTTTTTTCCGTCCGAAGGCAGGAAAGGGGCAGCACATGAAAAAGCGATCTTTGGGGCATTCGTTCGCTTCAGGAGCCATGACTTTTATCCTACTGATGGGCATTGTCAGCCTTTTTTCCGATATGACCCATGAAGGCGCACGCGGTATTTTGGGAGATTACTTACAGCTTGCGGGGGCAAAAGGCGAAACCATCGGCTTCATTTCCGGTCTGGGTGAACTTCTCGGCTATTCGCTGCGCCTTGCTTCCGGCTATCTCGCCGATCGCACGAAAAAGTATTGGACCTTGATCTTTGTAGGCTATGGCTTGCAGGTGTTGGCAATTCCCGCCTTGGCGTTGGTGCCGGATCAGGCCTGGCCGGTGGCATGTGGTCTCATTATCCTGGAGCGTATCGGAAAAGCCGTGAAAAAACCGGCAAAAAATACATTAGTCAGCTTTGCAGCCGCGGAAATTGGGACGGGTAGAGGCTTTGCCTACCAGGAATTTCTGGATCAACTCGGCGCTTTCCTCGGCCCGGTCATTCTTTTTGTGCTCAGCTTGGTAAAGGGAATGGATTCCCGTATGGACACCTATCGGCTCTGTTTCGCGGTTTTAGGCATTCCCGCAGCGGCGACGTTGGCGATGCTGGTCTTTTCAAAGATGCGTTATCCGCACCCCGAAGAGTTTACCCGACAAGCGCAGAGCACAGAACGGTTTGCATTTAAGCCTTCGTTTATATTGTACATGGCGGCGATCTGCTTCTTTGCTTTCGGCTTTGCGGATTTTACGCTGATCACGATGCATATTGCCCGAACGGCAGCCTTTCCGGCGCAATCTTTCAGTCTTCTTTATGCCTTGGCCATGGCCGTTGATGCATTTGCTGCCTTGTTTTTCGGCTGGCTCTTTGATCGCGCCGGTGTTCGCGCTTTGATGCTTTCAACCCTTTTGAGCGTCGGCTTTTCCGCACTGGTATTTCTTTCGGGAAGTGCGCCCTTTATTCTTCTGGGTATCGTATTATGGGGAATAGGGATGGGAGCGCAGGAAAGCATCATGAAAGCCGCCGTGAGTGAAATGATACCCGCATCGATGCGCAGTACCGGCTTTGGTATCTTTGAAACCGGCTTCGGCATCGCGTGGTTTTTGGGCAGCTGGATTCTGGGCGCTCTCTATGACCGCGATCTGCGAATGCTGGTATTGGTCTCCACGGCCGCCCAGCTTTGTGCCATTCTTTTCTATCAACTTTGCCTACGGGCACAATCCACGAACGGAGGAAAGCATGCAGAAGAATAAGACATTTCTCATGATTGACGGATCGAGCCTGTTGTTTCGCGCATTTTACGCCATTCGCCATCTGACTACACGGGACGGTATTTTTACCAACGGGGTGTACGGTTTTTTAAATATGTTTTTTCGTGCACGTGATATGGTACAGCCGGATTATATCCTGGTAGCTTTTGACCGCGGAGGAAAAACGTTCCGCACCGAGGATTATGAAGCATATAAAGGAACCAGACAGGAAACGCCTTCGGAACTCAGTGCGCAGTTTGGCATGACTAAAGATGTTCTGGATGCGATGGGCATCTGCCACCTGGATCGCGAGGGCTATGAAGCGGACGATATTGTTGGAACGGTGGCAAAGCTGGCTTCGGAAAACGGCGTGCAAAGTTACCTGTTAACGGGAGATCGCGACTATTTCCAACTGGTGGATGAAAACACGACGGTTCTGTTTACCAAAAAAGGCATTACGGAGCTGGAAGAGGTAGATGTCGCTTGGATTCAGAAGACATATGATTTGCTTCCACACGATCTGATCGAAGTGAAAGGGCTGCAGGGCGATACGTCGGATAATATTCCCGGTGTGGCGGGCATTGGAGAAAAAACCGCGCTTAAATTGATTCGCACCTACGGGACGATCGAAAACGTCTATGCCCACATAGAGGACTTGAAAGGCAAAATGCGGCAGAACCTGGAAGAAGGAGAAACGCAAGCCTATCTCAGCCGTCGCTTGGGGACGATTTATCGGGACGTGCCGCTGGGGATGGCATTGGATGACTTTCTTCCGAAATCGGTCGATGACGAGAAATTGAAGGATCGTTTCGCGCGTCTGGAGTTTCATTCCTTTGCTGCGCGCGTGAATACGAAAAAAGCAGCCGATTTGACGACCAACGCGAAGGGAGAATGGGTGGAGGCCTCTTCCTGGAAAGAGCTTGCCGAATCGCTTCGTGCGCAAGAGGAGGTTCCTTTTGCTCTTTTTGCGGACGGAGAAAGCTATATGCATGATCCGGTGGCGATTGCCGCGTTTGGCATGGCGGATGGCACCGGCAAGCTGTTGCGCTTAACCGGCAAGGAAGAAAAGTTTCGCATCGCTTTTCAAGCGCTTTTTTCTTCTCCATCGGTGCGGTTTATCGCTTACGATGTGAAAGAGAGCATCGTGTTGTTGTCCAGGCTTGGCATCCCTTTTTCTGCGGCATACGAGGATGTCATGCTGATGGAATATCTTGCGGATCCCAATCGGTCAAGCTATACGGTCGACCAACTCGCTTCGCGGTTCGGTATGGCTCCTTTGCCGTCAAAGAAAGAGTTTTTTGGCTCGGGAAAGAGCAAAACGACGATCACAACGGCGGATCCCGATGCGGTGTTGAGCTATTTGAGCGCATCGCTACAAACCGTAAAGGAAGCCAAATCCAAGTTGATGCAGGAAATGGATCGCCTTTCCATGCGTAAGCTCTATGAACAGATTGAAAATCCGCTTGCCGCCGTACTGGCTCGCATGGAGATTGCCGGTATTGCGGTGGACGAACAGACGCTGGATGCGTTGGACAAAGAATTTTCTTTAGCTCTTTCCCAAGCAGAAAAGCGTGTTTTCGACGCGGCTGGAGAAGAGTTCAATTTGCAGTCTCCTAAGCAGTTGGGGGAAGTGTTGTTTGAAAAGATGGGACTTCCGCATGGGAAAAAGACCAAAACGGGGTATTCCACCAGCGCCGAGGTGCTGGAAAAATTGCGGGATGTGGATCCCGTCATTCCTGCAATTTTAGAGGTGCGCAAATTATCCAAATTGAAATCCACCTATATCGACGGTTTGCGCCCGCACATTGCCGAAGACGGTCGTATTCATTCTACGTTCCGCCAAAACGTGGCGGCAACCGGGCGCATTTCTTCCACCGAACCGAATTTGCAGAATATTCCCGTTCGCACCGAGGAAGGCCGCAAACTGCGCGCCGTCTTTGTGGCGGCGGACGGCTGTGAACTGGTGGATGCCGACTATTCGCAGATTGAACTGCGCATCCTGGCGTCGCTGAGCGGAGATGAAACGATGATAGAGGCGTTTCGGCATGGCATGGATATCCATCGAAAAACCGCTGCCGAAGTCAATCATATTTCCCCGGAAGACGTGACGCCCCTGCAACGTTCCTACGCAAAAGCGGTCAACTTCGGGATCATCTATGGCATCAGCGACTACGGGCTGTCCCGCGATTTGGATATTCCGCGCAAAGAAGCGGCGGAATACATTGCCTCGTATAAAGATACGTATCCGCAGATTCGTCGGTATATGGAAAATATCGTGGAACAGGCCAAGAAAGACGGCTATGTAGACACCTATTATGGTCGCCGACGCGAAATTCCGGAACTGAAGAGTCGAAATTTTAATGTGCGCGGTTTCGGTGAGCGCATCGCCTTAAATACGCCCATTCAAGGGACGGCGGCGGATCTGATTAAGTTGGCCATGATTCGCGTCGATCGTGGCTTACGCGAAGGAAACTATCGTTCCCGTCTGGTTCTGCAGATTCATGATGAGCTCATTATTGAAGCACCGGAGGAGGAAGCAGAAGAAATTGGCAAACGCGTGGTGGAATGGATGCAGGAGATCAGCGATTTTTCGGTGCCCATTGTGGCCGATATGAATCGCGGAAAAAGCTGGTTGGAAGCGAAATAGTATTCAAGCGGATCCGAACGATGCAGTCGAGACAGAAGCGATACGAACAGAATCCGTAAGCAACAGCGAGCGCATAAGAAGGAGTGTTTCTTGCGGCAGATTTCGTTTACAATAAGAAGGAGAAAGGCGTAACGATGGAAGAGAAATTGCGTGTGCGCCGTATTGGACTGACCGGCGGCATTGCCAGCGGCAAGTCCACGGTTACCGAGCTCTTGCGGAAAATGGGTTTTACTGTTCTGGATGCCGACGCGATGTATCATCAGTTGGTCGCTGCGAACGGAGCGCTGCTTCCTCGCCTTGTCGAGGCTTTCGGAGAATACATTCTTGCCGCAGATGGATCTCTTGATCGTCGCGTGCTTGCCAAGCACATTTTTGCGGAAAAAGCGGCACGCGAAAAATTGGATGCTATAACGCACTCGGCTGTCTATCATGAACTGGATCGCCTTGCGAAAGAGACGATTTCGCAGTGGAAAATCCAAAGGACGAGGAAGGCGGCAGAAGACAACGAAGTTGCACACAGATTGCTCTTTTTCGACATTCCGCTCCTGATGGAATCCTTTGGGGCTTCGCAATGCCTTTCACTGGATCGAATCTGGTTGGTAACGGCACCTGAAGCAATGCGAAAACAACGGCTGATGGTACGTGACGGCCTTTCCGAAGAGGAAGCAAAGAGGCGCTTGGCCGCACAGATGAGCGAAGACGAAAAACAAAAAAAGGCGGACGTGATTCTTACGAATGACGCCGATTTGGAGAAGCTGAAGAAGATCGTGGAAGAGGCTGTTCGAGGAGAAGAATATGCGTAGGGCGAAAACCAGAGTAAAAACGGCAAGACATTTCTTTCGCAATGTGTTGATCATGCTGATCGTGTTACTTTTGCTGGCACTATGCAGTGTGGCGTTCCTGTTCTATCGCGGGAGCGCGAGCTACCGGATAAAATATGGGAACGAAATTACGGCCGCGGCAGAAAAAGAGGGGCTGAGTCCCTATCTTGTCGCCGGCGTTGTCAAGTCGGAGAGTGATTTTCAAGCCGATATTGTAGCGGATGACGGCGGCGTTGGCTTGATGCAATTGATGCCGGAGGCAGTGGACTGGGTATGCCAGCGTCTGGACGTCGACAAAACGACTATGGATTTAAAAGATCCGAAGACCAATCTGATGATCGGCACGCATTATCTTTCCTATTTGATTAGCCGTTACCAAAATGAGCATCTGGCGATTGTGGCGTACAATACCGGTATGACGAATGTGGACAAGTGGTTAAAAGACGGTACGATTACGTGGTCGTTTGAAACCATGCAAAACATACCCTACAACGTTCCACGGCGCTATGTCCATCGCGTAGACAAGGCGCGAAATATTTATGCCAAAATGTACTGCGACGGTTTGCCGGATGATACATCGGGCGAAAATCAGATTCTCTTGGCGGTAAAAAATGTGTGGCGAACCATACGCTCCTTTGCCGCGCAATATTAACCGGACATGTGCGTAGATTTTGGTTCCATTCAAATGTCGCAATGTCTTGGCGTTGCATAGGGCAATGACAATGGAAACAAACGAAAGTGGCAGTTTGACAAGAAAAGCAAGTGCCCCTATAATATAGGGGTCCCGTTTGCAGAAGTGGTGGAATAGGCAGACACGCCATCTTGAGGGGGTGGTGAGCATAGCTTGTGTGGGTTCGAATCCCATCTTCTGCAGTACAACGGCCTGAGCATTCAGGCCGTTCTTTTTTTGCTTTTATGGATAGCGTACTCCTTCACAAAGCCTACACATTTCCTTGTGAATGGTGTAACAAAAATAGGAGGTGTGGTAGAATAGTCATGTTTAGGGTTTAGTCGTTTTCCTTGCGATGGAGGGGGAGAACGATTCCTCATAACAATTAAGAAGGTTTGAGAGGAGTAGTTTATGCAATTAAACAACCTGACGTTCCGGGGAGGCGTTCATTTTGAGGATTATAAATCGCTTTCCAACGGAACCGAACTTCAGGTCATGCCTGCTCCCGATGTGATCACTTTACCGATGTCCCAGCATATTGGTGCACCGGCAAAGCCCATCGTGAAGAAAGGCGACCATGTCGATGTGGGACAGAAAATTGCGGAAGCGGGCGGCTTTGTATCTGCGGTTGTGCATTCCAGCGTTTCCGGCGAAGTGCAGGGCATTATCGACTACGTAAAACCGGACGGATCCAAAGTGCCGGCGATTGTCATTGCCAACGATCATCAAGATACGCTCGGCTACACGTCGGTGGATCGTAGCCAAGATGACCTCACCCCGGAACAGATCGTGGAGTACGTCAAAGAGGCCGGTATTGTCGGCATGGGCGGCGCGGGTTTTCCGACGCACGTTAAATATCTTCCGCCGAAGGATATGACCATCGACACGATCATTATCAATGGTGCCGAATGTGAGCCGTATCTGACCAGCGATGACCTGCTCATGCGCACGCATCCGGAGAAGGTAGTTGCCGGGCTGAAATTAATTATCAAAGCCACCGGTGCTAAAAAAGGTTACATAGCCATCGAACAAAATAAGCCGAAGGCCATTGAGGCGGTAGCGGCTGCTTTGGGCGAAGAAGAAAATCTTGCCGTGGCCACCATGCAGACTAAATATCCGCAGGGCGATGAAAAGAATCTCATTGCTGCGGTTACGGGGCGGCACATTCCAGCCGGACAGCTTCCGGCCAGTGTGGGTTGCGTGGTCTCCAACGCGGCAACCACCTGTGCGGTTGTGGATGCAGTGTACTATGGTAAACCGCTCTATGAGCGCATCGTGACCATTACAGGACATGCCGTGAAAGCGCCGAAAAATATACTTTTGCGCTTTGGAACCTCCATTCGCGAGGCGGTGGAATTTGCCGGCGGGTATTCCCAGCAGCCCGGAAAAATCATTTGTGGCGGTCCGATGATGGGTGTTGCCATGGCTTCGGACGAAGTGCCGCTGGATAAACGAAACAACGGCATTTTGGTTATGACCGTCGAGGAGAGCACGGCTAAAGCGATTGATCCCTGTATCCGCTGCGGACGTTGCGTCGAAGCCTGCCCGATGCATCTGGAGCCGCTCATGCTCGCCAATGATGTGCGCATCGGCAACTATGATTCGGCACGTGAGTACTACATCAAACAGTGCATTGAGTGCGGAACATGCGTATATAGTTGTCCGTCCAATCGTCCGCTGTTGCAATGGATTCGTTTTGGCAAAGCGGAAATCGCTAAAATGGATAGAAAGTAGGGGAAATTATGGAAACTACTTCGCAAATTCAGGTGAAGGATCAACTGCTTCATGTTGCCGCCTCGCCCCATGTACATACCGGCGAAACGATGCAGCGCATGATGTTCGATGTTCTGATCGCCTTAATTCCGTCCATCGTCGTATCGGGCGTGGTTTTTGGCCTGCAGGCCATTCTTCTTATTGCTGTCTGCGTGATTGCAACGGTCGGTGCCGAAGCGGTGTTTCAGAAACTGCGTAAACAGCCCATTACCGTTTCGGACGGCTCTGCTATGATTACCGGTGTTTTATTAGCTTTTAACCTGCCCTCGACGTATCCGCTCTGGAAAGCAGCCATCGGCGGCATTTTCGCCATTGTGATCGCCAAACAGTTTTTTGGTGGCCTGGGACGCAATTTTGTCAACCCTGCTTTAGCCGGACGTGCCTTTCTGATGTCGGCTTGGGCAAAAGATTTTTCTAAGACGCCATATCCGTTTGGCGCGGTGCCGGCGGGTGTGGATTCCGTAACGGCTGCAACGCCACTTTCCGGTGGGCCGGTTCCTGCTTTGTGGGATATGTTCGTAGGAAACATGCCCGGCATGCTCGGGGAAGTGAGTGCCTTGGCGATTCTCATCGGTGCAGCCTATTTGCTATGGCGAGGGGTTATTCGCTTAAACATTCCTTGCGGCATGATCGGTTCGTTTATTGTCTTCACGTCTCTTTTCGGAATGATAAACGGAACCTTTGCACCGGCTAACATTCCGACCGAGGTACTCAGTGGAGGACTGATTCTCGGCGCCTTCTTCATGGCGACTGACTATGCTACCACCCCGATGACCGGACGCGGCCAACTGATTTTTGCCATTGGTGCAGGGTTCCTTACCGCGTTGATTCGTCATTTCGGCACTCTTCCGGAAGGCGTTTCGTATGCGATTCTGTTGATGAACGTAGCCACGCCGCTGATCGATAAATACGTGAAAAACAAGCCGTTTGGAGGTGTGTCTCGATGAATAAATCCATAATGTATGCGGTGAAATTATTCGTGATCTGCGCTGTAGCCACTTTTGTGCTCGCGGTGACCAATTCCGCAACGGCACCGGTTATTGAAGAAGCACAGAAACAAAAAGAATTACAGGCGTTTACGGAAGTGTTTCCGGGACTGGAAGAAACGAAACCTGTTGAAAACACTGCTGTACTTAGTGACAATATCGTCGCGGTCAACGAGGCGATTGTCGGGGGCAAGACCGAAGGCTATTTGTATTCGGTGAGTTCTCCGGTCGGCTATGATGGACCGATTACCTTTGTGGTCGGTGCGAAAACAGATGGTACGGTGACGGGCTTAAAGGTCATTAACCAGACCGAAACCACGGGCTTCGGCGCGAGTGTGGCTAAGCCGGAATATGCGGAAGGAATGCACGGCGTGACGCTTAATCAACCGCTGAAAGCGGAAGGAAACGGCGGACAGCCCGACGTTATGCCCGCTATCAGCGGTGCAACGCGCACGACAACGGCCATGGAAAAAGCTATGAACATGGTGGTGGAGGCTCATGCAAAACTTGTCGGCTCGTCCACAGAAACCACGCAAAAGTAGGAGGGATAGGATGGATAAATTAAAAGAAGGGGTATTTTCCAACAATCCGGTCCTGATTCAGCTGATTGGATTTTGTTCGGTTCTGGCCGTTTCCTCGACGGTTCTCGGCGCTATCGGCATGTCCTTGTCGTTCATGTTCGTCTTGGTGCTTTCCAATATTGTAATTTCGCTTCTGCGTAATTTCATTCCAAACGAAATTCGTATTCCGGCGTTTATCGTCGTTATCGCGAGTTTCGTCACGATTTTGCAGATGTGTCTGCAGGCTTATTTTGAAGAAATCTATGATCTGTTGGGAATCTTTCTTCCCTTGATCGTGGTAAACTGCATTATTCTTGGACGTGCCGAGGCATTCGCCTCGAAGAACGGCGTGTTCGCTTCGGCCATTGACGGCATCGTCAACGGTATTGGCTATGCATTTGTCATCATCACGGTTGCCGTGGTGCGTGAGCTGTTTGGTGCCGGTACACTTCTGGGAGCACGGATTCTTCCCGAAACGGCCACGATTCCGTTTTTGCAACAACCGGCGTCTTCCTTTATGCTCTTGGGCATCTTCTTGGCGATCATGAATCAGATTAACATCTCACGTGATCGGAAAGCCAAGGCGAAGGAAGAACAAGCATTAGCGGCATCATCGCCGGCTGTAACGGAATAAGGAGGAGAACATGGGATTTTTTCAAATCATCTTTTTGACGATATTCGTCAACAACTACGTTCTTGCCCAGTTCCTCGGTATCTGCCCGAGCATCGGTGTTTCGAGTAAAGTAGAAACGTCCATGGGAATGAGTGCGGCGGTTACCTTCGTTATTACGTTGGCTTCCGTGATCACCTGGGTTTTGGATCGCTTCATTTTGCAGCCGAACCTCGTCTATTTGCGTACGGTTGCCTTCATTTTGGTCATTGCAGCTTTGGTGCAGATCGTGGAAATGTTTCTCAAGAAATCAGCACCGGGTCTCTACAATGCCTTGGGTATCTACCTTCCGCTCATCACCACCAACTGCGTGGTGCTCGGCGTTGCGATTCTGAATGTGCAAACCGGCTATACATTGCTGCAAACGGTGGCAAGTGCGCTCGGTGCTTCCATCGGCTTTGCATTGGCACTCATTTTGCTTGCCGCCATTCGTGAGCAGTTCACGCGTATGGAAAATGTTCCGGAGTGCTTCCGGGGCGTGCCTGCGGCATTAACGACACTCGGCTTGATGTCCATGGCATTTGCCGGGTTTGCCGGCATGTTCCAGTAAGAAACGGAAAGAAGGTAGTCATGGATTTTACTCAAATTTTTCCGCCGGTGGCGATTATGTCCATTTTGGGCGGCGCGTTTGCTTTGTTAATCGGCGTTGTCAGCAAGCTGACACATATTGATGTCGATCCGCGCATTACACAAATTCGAGAGGCTCTTCCCGGAGCAAACTGCGGTGCCTGTGGATATCCCGGCTGTGATGGCTGTGCAGCAGCCATGGCCGAAGGAAAAGCACCGTTGAACGCTTGTGTGGTCGGTGGTGCCAAGGTAACAGATAAAATTGCAACGATTATGGGCTCCGCCGTCGAGGCGGGTCAACGTTATGTGGCCAGCGTCAAGTGCCAGGGAGATTGTGAACATACGAAAGAGATCTTTGCCTATCACGGTATTCAGGATTGTCGAATGATGGCGAAGCAGCGCGGCGGAAACAAATCCTGCCTGTATGGATGCTTAGGCTGCAGCACCTGCCAATCGGTTTGTGCTTTCGGAGCGATTCGGATGATCAAGGGTGTGGCGGTCATCAACCAGGAAAAGTGTACCCAGTGTATGCAGTGCATAAAGGTTTGCCCCAAGCACATCATTGAGTTGGTTCCGTATCATGCCGTTGCGCAAGTGAAATGCCACAATCCCGAGTTCGGTAAAGACGTTAAGAATGCCTGCACCATCGGCTGCATCGGTTGCGGCATCTGCGCAAAATTGGCACCGGAGGAGTTTGCGTTGGAGGGAAAACTGGCGCATGCGACGTATCATGACGGCTACGATGTGGAAAAGGCACAGGCGGCGGCTGCGAAATGCCCGGCGAAGTGCATCGTCATCGATGCTGACGGCGATGTGAATGCAAAAGCTTTGGTTGTCGAAGAAGAAAAGGAAGTTGCGCACGCATAATGCTGTAACAGGAACGTACATCCAAAGGCAGGAAAGTTTTGCGCCGTTGGGTGCACGTTCTTTTTGTTGGTCGCCGCTTTTGTGGCAACAACGGTCAAGGCATGCTGATAGAGAAGGAGACACTATGGGAGAAAACGAGACCTCTATTCGTACGCGATTGCAGGCGGATTTTGAAAAGCAGTTTGGTGACGCGCGCGACGTGCGACTGTTTTTTGCGCCGAGCCGCATCAATATCATTGGGGAGCATATAGACTATAACGGGGGAGCGGTTTTTCCCTGTGCGCTGACCATTGGCACCTATGCATTGGCCAGACCAAATGACCTTGACATGTTACGTTTGTACTCCGCCAATATGGTAAATCGCCAGAATATTTCGTTGCCGCTTCCGGACTATGATCCGAAGAGGGATTGGACGAATTATCCGATTGGTGTAGCCAAAGCCCTTGAGAAAGAGGGCATTCTGCCGAAAGGATTGGACGTGGTTGTCTATGGCAACATTCCCAATGGATCCGGCCTCAGCTCGTCTGCAAGTCTTGAACTGCTTTTCGGTGTACTCTATTCCGCTTTTTGGAGTAAAGCGCCGATTCCGACGCTTACGTTAGTGGAAGCGGGTGTTTGGTGTGAAAATGAATTTTTCGGTCTTCATACTGGCATCATGGATCAGTATGTCATCGGCTTTGGAAAAGCGGGCTATGCGATGGTGCTGGATACGGCTGCAAAGACGCATACCTACGTTCCTCTTTCTCTCAAGGAGAAAAAGGCGGTACTCATGGTCTTAAACACCAGACATCGGCGCGAGCTAAAGGATTCTAAGTATAACGAACGGCGCGCGGAATGCGAAGAGGCGTTGGCGCAGTTAAATGCCTCATTGGTCGCAGAAGGAAAAAAAGAAAAAACGCATCTCTGTGAATTTACCGTTGCCGATCTTCCTCGTCTTGCCCGGTTGCGTTCCGATATACTGCGACGTCGTGTGCACCATGTCATTACCGAAAATCAACGTGTAAAAGATACGGTGGCCGCGCTTGAAGAGGGGAATCTCTCCCTGGTAGGCGAATTATTGAAAGCCGGCCATGCGTCTATGCGCGATGACTATGAAGCCAGCGGTCCGCATTTGGATGCGATTGTCGATGCGGCAAATAACGCCGAAGGCTGTTTCGGAGCGCGCATGACGGGTGCCGGTTTCGGTGGTTGTGCCATCGCCCTGGTAGAGGAATCGGCAGTCAATGCATTTTCCGCTTACGTGCAGAAGACCTACGAGGAGAAAATGGGGATTTCGCCTGAGCTCATCCTTTCCACGGCGGGTGATGGTGCCGGAGAACTTCACTAACACAGAACGAAGGTCGGTCTTTTTCTTCCACTTCGAAGGATTGGCATGGCAAATCAAGATCAGTTTTTTCAAGGGAGAGGCAATTTCGCCTCTCTTTTGTTATGAAAAGCTGGAACATCGTGGAACGATTTTCGTCTGTTCTGTATTTAGGGCATATGGTAAACTAAGGCACGGTAAGGGGGCAGTATGAAAAAACGATGGACAACACGCGCGGACCGTGTGCTCATCCTGCTTTTAGCCTTAGCAAGCGTTATAGCATTAGGAATTCTTTTTTTCGGCCACGCACAAACGAAACAGGACGTATACGTCAGCATACAAGTGGACGGAAAGGAAATCGATCGCTATGCACTCGCCGAAGCAGAGGGGCAAACGAAGCGATACACAAGTGCTTACGGGTGCAACGTGGTAAAAATCGAGCAGGGCAGTATTTCCGTTTTCGAAGCGGATTGCCCCGATAAGCTTTGTATGCACCAAGGCCGTATTTCTCGGCCCGGTCAGATCCTTGTGTGTTTACCCAATCGTTTTTTGGTGGAACTGATGGGAGGAGCGGAGCAGGCATCCGACGTGGATGCTTATCTCCAATAAGTCATGCGCAAGAGAAGCATTTCGACAAAAAAAATTGTTTTTTTGTCGCTGTTAACGGCGATGGCGTTGGTCATCTCGCTTTTGGAACAGGCGATGCCGCTTCCCATCGGCGTACCCGGCGCAAAATTGGGCTTGTCAAATCTGGTTATTCTGACGACTATTGTGGTGTACGGCGCAAAAGAGGGAATGGCAGTGGCTCTCTTAAAGTCCGTTTTGCTTTTGCTGCTTACCGGCTCCGTTACCGGTTTTTGGTATTCCATTGCGGGTGCGCTATTTTCCTCTGCCGTGATGAGCATTGCCGTACGCTTTGCACTTCCTCCATTCAGCTTGGTCGGAGTAAGTGAACTGGGCGCTTTGGCACACAATGTCGGACAACTGTGTGTTGCATGTGTCGTGTTACAGAACGGTGCTATTTTTGTTTATCTGCCCGTGCTGACACTGGCCGGATTATTTACGGGGTTTTTTGTGGGGCTTTCGGCGAATGCGTTAGCTCCCTCTCTTCGAAGGGCTGTCGAAGGACAAAGCGAAGGGAGAATCCATGAAAAACAAGAATCAACGGAAGGCAAACAATAGAGAAGGCTCTCCACAAACAACCATTTGCGTGGGGAAAGTCATCATAGAAAATGAGGAAGAAAGAGACAAAAAGGAAAAGATCTTTTTCGGTATTAAGGATATGCCGGAAGAGGATCGTCCCATGGAAAAGCTGATCCGTCTCGGTGTACAGGCGCTTTCCGATGAAGAACTGGCGGCAATTTTGATCGGTACAGGCACAAAGCGAAAAAGCGCCTTGGAGCTTGCATCCACTCTTCTTCGTCGGGATGAGCCAAAAGCGGGCCTTTTGCAGGCAACGGCGGAGGAACTGATGCGCTTTGAAGGTATCGGAAGAACGAAGGCGTGTCGCATTCTTGCCGGCGTTCAGTTGGGCCGACGATTGAGCGAAGAGCAGGCGTTTTTTTCCATCACGCTCGCAAATCCGAAGTCCATTGCGAATTATTTTCAGACGTATTATGCCGAGGAGCAGCGGGAACATTTTTGCGCTATTTTAGTCAATGCGAAGCTGAAGCCCATTCGCACGGTGCTGATTTCCATCGGCTCTTTAACGCAAGCGCGCGTGCATCCGCGCGAGGTATTTCAGCCGGCAGTGCGCATCGGCTGTGCGGGTATTGTGCTTTCCCATAATCATCCCAGCGGTGATCCCGAGCCGTCACCGCAGGACATTGCCATTACCACACGCCTGGTGGAGTGCGGGAAATTGCTTGGCATTGAAGTATACGATCATGTGATCGTAGGGAAAGCGCATTATGTCAGCTTACGGGAACGGAATCTGATGTAGCCTTTTCGTTGAGAAATTGGACTCTATCGTGATAGAATAACGAAACAGGAAGAGGACAGATAAAGAAAACAGGAGTATGGGGTGGATTATTTTCGTTTTACTGCGCCGGATTTAGCGATCGACATCGGTACGGCTTGCACAAGAGCCATGCGACTTGACAATCATACGATGGTGGTCGAACCGAGTGTGGTGGCGCTGGAAGTGAAAAAAATGCAAATAGTGGCGCTTGGCGAAGAAGCCAAGGCTCTCTTGGGAAAATCCCCAGAAAACATCATCGCCATTCATCCGCTGCAGCATGGAGTGATCGCGGATTACGATTTAACGCGCGCTATGCTGGAGCATTATTTGCGTCGGCTTTTGCCCGGCGTTTCACTCGTTGCACCGCGCATCGGCGTTTCCTATCCTTCCGGCGCTACCGACGTGGAAAGACAGGCGTTAGAAGATGCCTGCTTACAGGCCGGTGCACGTCGCGTATTTTTGGTGGAGGAATCCTTAGCTTGCGCCTATGGAACGAAACGCATCAATACGATTACAAAAGGTGCACTCGTGTTGAATTTGGGTGCGGGAACTACAGAGATTGCAATCGTCAACAGCTATGGCTTGATTGTGACGGAGACCATGAAGATTGGTGGAAAAGATCTGGATCAGGATATCATCCATTTCATTCGCGATAAATATTCCTTGATGATCGGTTCGTCCACTGCGGAAAACGTAAAAAAAACGCTCGGTACGTTACGAGAAGATCGTCAGAATGACGCCATGGAAGTCTCTGGAAGAGATCTTGTAACGGGTATGCCGAAAAATATTGATATTTATGCCTCCGATGTGACGCAAGCCATTCTACCGTTTATTCATAGAGTATCGGACGCACTGCGTATCACGCTGGAAAAGACACCGCCCGAATTGGCTGCGGACGTGATGGAACGTGGCTTGCTGCTTAGCGGTGGCGGTGCGCAGTTGGATGGCTTATCGGAATATCTGGTGCAGGAGGTACACGTGCCGACTTCGCTATCTTCTCATCCCGAAGAAGATGTACTTTTCGGGTGCCGTTATGTGATGGAAAACAGGGAAGAAATCACCGGAAAAGGAGCGCGTCATGATTCGCTACAAAAAGGGTAAGGGAAGTCGCTCTTTTCTGCTCACCGTTTTGATTTTGGTCCTGCTGATTCTGTTTTCCAATCGCAATCCGGAGACCAGCAAGCTGCCGTCCAATTTGCTCAACATGGTGCTTTCACCGGTAAATCGGCTTTTTTACTCGGCTTCCAGCTCTCTTCAGGATGTCTACGATCATCTGCTTGGTCCAAAAGCAACACAGGCTGAATTAGATCGCCTCACTCTCGAAAACCAGGCTTTAAAGGATGAAGTGCGCACCATGCGGAACGTGATTGCCGATGCGCCCTATTTACAAAATGAATATGCTCTTCAACATGTAGCGGAGCATGCCGTTATTCCTGCGGAGATTACCATGTCGGATCCTTCGCCGACTTTTGTGCGTTTTACGATCAATAAAGGGACAAAGGACGGAGTGCATGAAGGGGATATCGTTGTGCAAGGCGTGCAAGACGCGTCCAAAAACGTCGTATCCGGCTTGGTCGGCCAAGTGACGGAGGCGGGGTTGAATTATGCGAAGGTTTCGACGATTTTGGACCAATCGCACAATATTTCCATCCTCTTTTCCTCCAGCAAAAAATATGGCGTCATCAACAACCGCGACGCGGAACGCTTTTATGGCTATTTGCTGGATGCGCAAACGGATGTACCCATGGGCGAAGAAATTGTTACAAGCGGTGTGGGCGGACGATATCCACGTGGCTTGTATCTCGGTGTCGTCAGCGAAGTCAAGCTTGCGGGGGATGGATTGACGAAAAACGTCAGCATCACTCCGGCTGTTGATTTTTCGAAGCTGTATCGCGTTTTAGTCGTCCCGGAAAATCGCGATCAAGAGGATGTCGCGGGTAGTGTATCTTCGTCCGCCCATTCGACCGCGAAAAATGGGAATCATGCATATAAAGGAGGCTCCGGTGAATAAACTGCGTTATAGTCTCAGCTTGTTGGCTGTTTTGATTTTGCAGACCGCCGTGGTTTCCAATTGGACGTTTTCTGGAATTGCCCCGGCGCTACATTTGGTTTTTCTCGTTGCGATTTCTTTTCTGTATGGCCCTCTGTGGGGCGGGTATACCGGTCTGGCCCTTGGCCTTCTGGAAGATATGATGTTTTCCGGCGTGTTGGGCATACGCGCATTGCTCTTTTTTGTGGGGGCAACGGCTGTGGGAAAAGCCCTGTATCACAACGAACATAATTTAGCTACAGGAACGCTTGCTACTGCGCTTTTTTCCTTTTTTGTGCTGGCGGGGCAATGGGGCATCTTGTTCCTTTTACGTAAACCATTGCCGTATCTGTATCTGATTGGCAAACCGGTGTTGTTTTATGCCCTGTTCAATGCCGCACTGTTCATTCCGGTTATGCTGTTGATGCGCCGTTTGATGAAGCCCGAAAGCATTCGCTTTTTCGGCCGGATTTAGAAGAACCGTCAGGAGAACATCATGAAAAAGGAATCGTTGTTTCGTTGGGGCACGATCGTGGCCGTGATGCTCGCCTTCATGGGCCTCCTTTTATGGCGCCTGTATGATCTCACTCTTGTTCAAGGAGACAAATACAGCCAGCTTGCACGGACGCGCCGCACCAAAGAGATTCAAATTGCCGCCCCGCGAGGGAATATTTATGACTGCAATGGTGTTTTGCTGGCCGGCAGTCGATCTTCTTTTGCTGTTCAAGGTTTCAAAGATGAGCTGATGCATCTTAAAACCGATGAGCGCAACCAAGTACTGGCGCGTCTTCTGCGCTATATTGAACGGGACGGGGCGGAGTATGGAGAAGATTTTCCCATTCAACGCAATCAAATTGTGTATGCTTCCGAAGCGGATTATTTGCAGGAAAAAGAAACACCGGATGAAAAAGCGCAGCGGTTATTGGTGGAACATCATCTTGTCGAGCAGTGGTTGCAAATGGTTTATCATTCGGCTCTTGATCGTGATTTTCGTGTTTCCCCGGCAGCGCGAGCCCTTACCGCTCTTTCCTTGAAAGGAAGCGCTCTACCTATTCAGGCGGATCCCGACGTGAATTTCCGCCTTTCCTGGAAAGCGGGAAAAGAGTACGATACTTTGAAAAATGCCAAAGTGATCAAAGACAATACCTCCGCTTTGGAATACTTGAGTAAACGGCTTAACGATAATAAAAACCTGCTATCGCATGTGCTCAATCATCCTGCAACGCGTAAATTGGCCTATCAGCTCTTAAATGAGAAAAAGCTCACCGAGAATTTGCGTCTTCGGGAATGCGACTATACGTATGTAGAAAATGCGCGCCGTAAAAAAGCAGCATTTCATCAGGCCTTTCCCGCCATTACGTTGACCTCGACCGCAAAAGAAGATTTCGTCACCATCGTCAAGAATTCCGCGCTGGATCGCTTTTTAACCTCCATTTCTGTCGAGGAGGACAATCGCTTTACCATTCCTGCGGAGGGCTTGCTCAATCGACTGGCAAATAAGGGGATTGAAACGAATCTCAAATACGTCATTTCGGCGGATGCGCGTACGGTGTCGGTCGAATTTATTCATCCGGAAGGGGAAGACGGAACCGCTCTGGATCGATTAAAAAAATTAGGACTCGAGCAACAGCTGCTTGATGAAGTCATTACCGATGATGCCTATAAGTATTTGGCGGAGCAAGCGATGTTCGATGAAGGATTTTATCCGGGCATTGCGCTGAAAACATGGACATATGGTCTGGAAACGGATCAGGAGGATTTTGTAAAAAAATTCAACCTGGACAAGATGAGCGCGGACGAGGCATTTCGTCGACTATTAGAGAACTATGAAATTGATCCCACTATGGATCCGGTGTTACAGTGGGGCATCATGCTCATTACCGATCGGGTCGGAAAGCCCGGCACATATGCGTTTTGGCCGATTAATATCTGTTATGAGCTTTCTGAGGATACGGTGGCCAAGATTGAAGAAAATATCGCTTCCGGCGCGGGCATCATGGTGTCGCAACAGGCCATACGCTATTATCCATTCGGCGAATCGGCTTCCCATATTTTGGGCTACATCGGCAAAATTGCTACTAATGAAGAGGTGCAGACCTATGTGAAGGAGCAGCATTATCTACCCAATGAGTTCATTGGAAAGGTCGGTGTAGAGCAGAGCTTTGAAAGCACATTACACGGTACGAGCGGCAAAGAAACCGTGCTCGTGGACTCCTTCGGCAATCGAACGGAAATTTTGGAGCGGCAGGAACCCAAGGCGGGGAACAACGTGTATCTGACCGTGGATATTCGATTGCAGCAGCAATCGGAGAAATCACTAAAGAATGGAATTCTTTCCGTTCGCCACAGTCTGCCCTATGTCAGCAAATGGGGAAGGAATAAGGCACATTATTCCCCTATGGCCAACAGTGCGGCCAGTGTATCCGTGGATCCAAACAATGGAGCCCTGTTGGCTATGGCTTCGTATCCCATGTTTGATCCGAACCTTTTTGTTACCGGCATTTCCGGCTCCGATTGGGAAATGTATCAATCAGCAACGCGCCTGGATACCAACGCACCGAGACCGCTGTTAAACCTTGCTACGCAGGCGGCAGTTCAACCAGGCTCCACCTTTAAGACCGTGGTGTCTCTGGCAGCATTGCAAAAGGGACTGAATCCGAAAATGCAGATTTATGATTATGGTTTTGTGAAAATTGGTGATCGCCAGTTTAACAACTTGCTTTATACTCGTACCGGCGGGTCCGACGGCATGGTCAACATGTATGATGCTATCGGCAAATCCAATAATTATTATTTTTATATTCTCGGTCTTGGCCGTGTTCCCGCTACGGGGCAGGATATCGGCGTGCAGGTCACCGTGGATGACATTGAAAAAACGGCGGAAAACTTGGGATTAAACCATTCGTCCGGCTTGGAAATCAAACAGCCGGCTGAAGTGGCCAATCACATTCCCAGCCGGTCTGCAAAGATGAATCTAACGAAATCCATGCTTTCTCATTTTCTGGAGCAGAATCTCAAGCGTTATGAAAAGCCTGACGCAAAAAAAGGCAATACGGTGATTGCAAAAGATATTCAAACCATTCTCAAATGGTCGGAGCAGGGAGAGCTGTATACCCGTGCGAAACTCATTGCGGATCTCGAAGAGCTCGGCTATTATGCTGAGCGTCCTTTGGACGGGGCGCGCAGTGGCCTGGCGGACCTGTTGAAGTACACCTATTTTAATCAGACGAACTGGACGGTGGCGGATACCATGAATGCGGTCATCGGACAAGGACAAAATGCTTATACACCCATTTCCATGTGTTCCATAGCCTCCATCTTTGCCAATGGCGGAACAGATTACGATTTTACGCTGGTAAAAGAAATCCGCAGTCCGGATAACAAGACGGTGCTCTATAACCAGACGCCACGGGGTAAAAAAGTGCCCATTCCCGCAAGCTATTTTCAGGAGGTGCGTGAGGGCATGCGCCGTTCCGCGGAGCATAATCAAAGCGAATTCAACGGTCTTAATTTTCAGGTGGGCAGCAAAACAGGAACAGCGGAGCGCGCAGGGAAGGATCCGCGCACAGGAGGAAATTATGCGCCGTATGCTTGGGACATCTGTTTTGCTCCCTATAAACAGCCCAAAATCGCAACGACGGTCTTTATGCCGGATGGCGATACGAGTTTAAACGTCGTGCCGATCGCGCGTGATATTTTGGCGTCCTATCTCGGTACGCCGGCTTCACAGGAAGAAACACCGTCGCTTTATGAAGGTCGCACGACATATGATCCGCCCAAGCCCAAGACTTCCGAGCAAGAAGTCTCGTCCCAAGAACAATCCACGAATGAATAAAAAGGTGGACAACACGTTCAACCTCCTGTATAATTGATCGGTAATACCGCTCTAAAGAGGCAAACGTAAATGTTTCGTTTGGAAACTGCCTTCAAGGCGACACGAAAGGTAAGGAGAAAGTGATGTACGCAGTTTTAGAAACCGGTGGAAAACAGTTCCAGGTGCAGGTCGGCGATCAGATCAAGGTCGAAAAGCTTGCCGGAGAAGTGGGCGAGTCGATTGCTATCGACAAGGTTCTCATGTTGGGGGGCGACGCTCTTAAAGTAGGAAAGCCCTACATCGAAGGAGCCAGCGTAAAAGCCACCGTCGTTGCACAAGGCAAAGATAAGAAGATCGTGATCGGGAAATTCCGCCCGAAGTCGGGATATCGCCGCACACGCGGTCATCGTCAGCCGTATACACTGTTGAAAATTGAGGCGATCAACGCCTGATGATTCACGTCGAGTGCTACGCGAGCAAGGAAAATCCGTCAAAGCTTCTCGGCTTTTCCATGAAGGGTCATGCGGATTACGGTGAAGCACAACAGGACCTTTTATGTGCCAATGTTTCCGGTATTGTAACCGCCCTGATTAACACCCTGACCGACGCAACCGATTTTGGGAAAAATGTCCACGTGCAGTATGCAGAAGGGGATGTTTCCGTAGCCATCGAGGAGCCACTCAACGAAGAACAACAAAAAATTTGTCAAGTCCTGTTGAACGGTTTTCGTCTCAACATGCAAGAATTACAGAAAGAATATCCGGGTCATATCAACGTAAACGATCGGAGGTTATGATGATTGCTTTTAATTTACAACTTTTCTCGAGTAAAAAAGGGGTGTCCAGCTCTAAAAACGGACGCGACTCCAATGCGCAGCGCTTGGGCGTAAAACGTCATGATGGCGTGGTCGTCAAAGCCGGAAATATTATTGTTCGTCAACGCGGAACCAAATTTCATCCCGGCCTGAACGTCATGCGTGGCGGCGATGACACGCTCTTTGCAGTAGCAGACGGCGTGGTTCGTTTCGAACGCAAGGGCAAGGACAAAAAACAGGTGAGCGTTTATCCCGTAGAAGCTCTGGCGTAAGCCTGGCGGAGGCGGAACGAAACGATTCCTACTGCATCCCGTTCGGCCGCAGGCCGTGCGGGGTGTTTTTCTTTGGAGGAACTATGTTTATTGATCAGGTAACAATTGAAGTGCGTGCCGGGCATGGCGGGGATGGAGCTATTTCCTGGCGCAGAGAAAAATATGTTCCAAATGGCGGCCCGGACGGAGGGGATGGCGGTCGCGGAGGATCCATCCTTCTGGAAGCCGACAAGGACGTCAATACGCTTTTGGACTTTAAGTACCATCCCATTTATAAGGCATCATCCGGTGAGCCGGGGCGTGGTCAGCAGCAATTCGGAAAATCCGGGGAAGATCTGATCTTGAAAGTGCCGGTGGGAACAGTAGTACGCGA
Organism: Murdochiella vaginalis; assembly: GCF_902381775.1. Taxonomy (NCBI): domain Bacteria; kingdom Bacillati; phylum Bacillota; class Tissierellia; order Tissierellales; family Peptoniphilaceae; genus Murdochiella; species Murdochiella vaginalis. Next base: position 1,317,152 of record NZ_LR698969.1, on the reverse strand, counting down.
AGCGGAAAGCAAGCTTCCTATTGCGGATCTGCGGGAAGACGGACAGCGCTTTGTCGTTGTGAAAGGCGGATACGGCGGAAAGGGCAATGTACATTTCAAAAGTTCTATTCGACAAGCTCCACGTTTTGCCAAACCAGGCGGCATGGGGCAACAGCTTAAGATCATCCTTGAAGTAAAACTCATTGCAGATGTCGGGTTGGTGGGACTTCCCAACGTAGGGAAAAGCACCATTCTTTCGATCCTTACGCGGGCAAAGCCGAAAATCGCCAATTATCATTTTACGACCATTGAACCAAACCTTGGCGCCGTCGACATGGGAGAAGGGCGTTCTTTTGTCATTGCGGATATTCCCGGCCTGATCGAAGGAGCGCACGCCGGCGCGGGCTTGGGGCATGATTTTTTGCGTCACATTGAAAGGACTCGTGTCATCGCTCATGTGCTGGACATGTCCGGCAGTGAAGGGCGTGATCCGGTTCATGATTTTGATCTCATTCAGCAGGAGCTTGCCGCATACCATGAAGCACTGCCCAAAAAATTGCGCGTCATTGTGGCAAACAAGATGGATCTGCCGGGCGTCGAGGAGCACCTGGCGCATTTTCGGCAAGCGATGGCGGAACGTGGCTTAGCGGTACGCGTTGCGGAGGAAAAACCGCAGCAACCCGCTGACCCATGGCAGGAAAAAGTCCCAAGCCCCATCATTCTGGTGCCACTTTCCGCAGCGACAACGAAGGGAATGGACGTGCTTCGTCGCGTGCTTTGGCAGGAAATAAGCCAGATTCCGAAGACACTTCTTACATGTGAAGAAGAAATCGTACCAGTGGAGCGCTTTTTTCAACGAGATACCGCGATTACCGTTCGTCGCGAAGGGCATACGATTTTTGTTCAGGGAGAGTCGGTTGCCAATTTGGCGAAGAAGCTCATCATCACCGATGGTGCTTCCATTCAGTTTTTTGAACGCTCTCTGGAGCAGATGGGCGTGATGGATCGCATTCGTGCGTTGGATCCGGATGAAGACGACGTCATCAACATCGAGGAATTTGAATTTGACTGGTTATAATGCCGAAGAGGGGGAAAAATGACAACGAAGGAAAAGTTGCTTGCCTATTTTGAAGCGCATCGCGGCAAATTTTATTCGGGACAGCAGTTGGCGGAGAATTTGGGCGTCTCTCGCACGGCGATCTGGAAGGGTGTGCAATCGCTGCGAGAAGAAGGCTATGCCATTAGCGCTGTCACGAACCGCGGTTATAGCTTTTCCGAAGACACGGACATTCTTTCTGCACAGGGAATCCGTAAATATCTATCGAACCCTTCTTTGGTAGATTTGACCGTGCTCCCGGTGGTAACCTCGACGAATCTCTTGCTGAAAGAAAAGGCGGATGCAGGCGCGCCGCAAGGCACTTGTGTCATCGCGGGACAACAGACCAAGGGGAGAGGACGACGTCAGCGTTCCTTTTATTCGCCGGCGAATACCGGAGTGTATCTCAGCCTTCTGCTTCGTCCTACGAATCGTCTTTTGTCGGAAACCGTACATATTACGACCATGGCAGCAGTTGCAATGTGCGAAGCGATCGAAAGTATCAGCGAACAGAACGCATCGATAAAATGGGTGAACGACATCTTTTTGGGAGATAAAAAAGTATGCGGAATTTTAACGGAAGCGTCATTGAACATGGAAAACGGCCGCGTTGCCTATGCGGTGTTGGGCGCAGGGGTGAACGTTTATGTTCCCGAAGGCGGCTTTCCCGAAGAGGTTAAAAATGTGGCGACGGCACTTTTCTCTTCTCCGCAAAAGGATGCTAAAAATCGCCTGGCGGCCTCCTTTTTGCAACGCTTTTTTGCGTACTATGAGCAGGAGGACAGCCATCGCTATGTGGAGGAATATCGTCGTCGGTGTTTTGTTCTCGGTAAAGCCGTCCAGATTTGGCGAGGGGATAAAAAGAGCGATGCCTATGCTGTCGATATTGATGAAGCGTGTCATCTTCTAGTGCGCTATGCAGACGGAAGCGAAGAAGCCCTTTCCTCCGGGGAAGTGAGCGTGCGTATGGATGAGTAGCAAAGATCGTAAGAAAAGGGAAAGCCCTTCGTTGCAACTCGCAACGAAGGGCTTTTTTCTTTCTGTATATTTTTGGCGTTTCTATTATCTTAGTTCATTTGCGACCGATTCGACTTTAGCATCACGTCATGCGCACCGCCTTCCACAATGGAGGTGGATGAGACGAGGGTCAGTTTCGCCTTTTCGTGCAGCTCAGCAATGGAAAGGGCTCCGCAATTGCACATCGTTGCTTTTATTTTATGCAGGGAGATACCCACATTGTCTTTCAGCGCGCCGGCGTAGGGAACATAGGAATCGACGCCCTCTTCAAATTGGAGATGCGCTGCACCACCCAGATCATAGCGTTGCCAGTTGCGGGCACGTGCACTGCCTTCTCCCCAGTATTCCTTCATGGAGGAGCCGTTAACGTTCACCTTTGCCGTCGGGGACTCATCAAAGCGCGCAAAATAACGGCCGAGCATGACGAAGTCCGCTCCCATGGCCAGCGCCAGTGTCATGTGATAGTCATAGACGATACCGCCGTCGGAACAGATGGGAACATAGATGCCGGTTTCTTTGTAGTATTCGTCGCGTGCTTGCGCAACATCCATTACAGCGGTGGCCTGTCCGCGGCCAATGCCCTTGGTTTCACGAGTAATACAGATGGAACCGCCGCCAATGCCGATTTTGATGAAATCCGCTCCGCAATCCGCCAGGAAACGGAATCCTTCGCCGTCTACTACATTGCCGGCGCCGACTTTTACCGTATTGCCATAGTGCTCACGAATCCACTCAATGGTTTTCTTTTGCCATTCACTGAAGCCTTCGCTGGAGTCAATGCAGAGCACATCGGCTCCCGCTTCTACTAATAGCGGAACGCGTGTCTCATAGTCGCGCGTGTTGATTCCTGCGCCGACCTTTAAGCGCTTTTTCGCATCCAATAATTCCTGCGGGTTCTCTTTATGGCTGTCGTAGTCTTTACGGAATACAAAGTAGAGCAGTCGCTGATGATGGTCAATAATGGGCAAAGCATTCAGTTTTTTCTCCCAGATGACGTCGTTAGCTTCTTTCAGGGTCATGCCCTCTTGACCGAAAATCAGATCCGCAAACGGTGTCATGAATTCACGAACCGGCGTGGCAGGATCCATGCGGGAAACGCGATAGTCGCGGCTGGTCACGATACCGACCAGTTTTCCATGCTGTGTTCCGTCTTCCGTCACCGCCATCGTGGAGTGACCGGTTTTCTGTTTTAATTGCAGGACATCTTCCAGCGTTTTCTCCGGAGAGATATTGGCATCACTGGGTACAAAGCCTGCCTTGTATCCCTTGACATTCGCGACCATGGCCGCCTGACTCTCGGGGGATTGCGATCCATATATAAAAGAAAGGCCGCCTTCACGAGCCAATGCGATAGCCAGTGTATCATTGGAAACGGACTGCATGACGGCGGATACCATCGGAATGTTTAACGTGTGTTCCGGCTCTTCGCCTCGACGAAAACGAACCAGGGGAGTCGCCAGATTGACATTTTCCACACGGCATTCACTGGATGAATAGCCGGGGATCAACAGATATTCGCTAAATGTACGAGATGGTTCTTTCAGATAGATCGCCATATCTCCTCCTTTTTAGATGCCTTGAAACCTTTTTACGTAATGTTGGTTCGATTATATCCTTTTTCCATCTGTCTGCCCAGACCTGCTGACAGGGTTCCGTCTTACGCTATTTTACGGACGCCGGCAAGACGTGGTACGATAAATCATAGAGAACAGATAAGCAAGGAGGAAAGCGATGAACATTGCTGTTTTAGGCGCCGGAACATGGGGAAGTGCGCTTGCACGTCTCTTAGCAAAGAACGGGCATGCCGTAACCTTGTGGTCGAAATTTCCCGAGGAAGTGAAGTGGATGGAAAAAACGCATCGTCATCCGCATTTGGGAGATGCGGAAATGCCGGCAACGCTTTGCTTCACTGCGGATTTGGAGAAGGCGGTTTGTGAAAAAGAGCTGGTCGTCTTCGCCGTGCCCTCACCCTATGTGCGTGCAACCACCGAAGAGGCGGCCCCATTTCTATCAGCTGACCAGATTCTGGTGGATGTGGCCAAAGGAATAGAAAAAGACACGGGCTTGACGTTGACCGGCGTAATGGAGGATGTGTTGACGCACAAGAGACCAAAGGAGCGTTTCGCATTTGTCGCATTATCCGGACCGACGCATGCCGAGGAAGTGGCAAAAGATCTGCCTTCGGCAATTGTATCCGCCAGTCTTGACGATGGCGCGGCCAAGCGCGTGCAAGACGCTTTCATGAACGAGCAATTTCGGGTGTATACGAATCGGGACATTCACGGTGTGGAACTTTGCGGTGCGTTAAAAAACATTATTGCTCTCGCGGCGGGAATTTCGGATGGCCTCGGTTTCGGTGACAATGCGAAAGCTGCAATCATTACGCGTGGGATGGCGGAGATGACGCGCCTGGGCCTTGCTCTTGGCTGTTCGCCGGAAACCTTCGCGGGACTTGCCGGATATGGGGATTTAATCGTAACGGCCACCTCGGTTCATAGCCGCAATCATCAGTGCGGAGAGCTCATCGGCCGGGGCTTTTCTCCGGAAGAAGCGGTGCGTGAGGTCGGACAGGTGGTGGAAGGAATGAATGCTTTGCCGGCTGCCCGTGCGCTGGCGGATCGTTACGAGGTACAGATGCCTCTTGCCGACGCACTCAACGATGTCCTTTGCGGTGCGGATGTGCGTTCGACGGTTTTTTCACTCATGACGCGTGATAAAAAAACAGAATTCCACCCGAATTAGTGTATAATCAGTTATTATGATTTTTGTGAAGAGGATTTGTTATATACAATGAATACACGAAGTTTCGGGAGCAGAAACATGAATAAATTCAAAAAAGCAGTCATTTTTTTTGGCGTGATTCTTTATGTGTGCTTTGGCGCCATCTTTTTTGTACATCACTTTTTACCACTTAAGGAACGCCTGCTGTTAGTCGGCATTTTTTTCATCCTGAATCTATTGCTGATGATCGGTTTTGTCTTTGGGAAAAAAGGCTCGGCCGCTGCTGCCGGTGCGTTACTGTTTGTGATCATGTCGGCAGAGGCAGTCAGCGGCTACTACGTCTGGTCTTCTATTCAGGCACTCGATGCCGTTTCCAACAAACCCTCTCAGAATGGGGATGAAAGCCGCGAAAAGCCTGATGCGCCGCAAACACAGGAAGAATTGGCAAAGCCATTTTATGTTTATCTCAGCGGTAAAGATACCAATGGCTCGCTGGAAAAGACGTCTCGTAGCGATGTCAATATGATCCTTACGGTCAATCCGGGAACACACGTGGTGCATATTACGACGATTCCTCGAGACTCCTATATGCGTATAGCCGGGAAAGGCAACGATCGATACGACAAGCTGACACATGCCGGCAATTACGGCGTACAGACCTCGGAAGAGACATTGGAAAACTTCTTCGGCATCAAAATCAAGTATCATATGATGGTCAATTTTGATTCCATCGTCGGTATTGTCGATGCGCTTGACGGCGTGGAGGTTGAAAACTCAGAAGAATTTAAAGCCCAGGGATATCGATTCAAAACCGGAAGAATTCACTTGGACGGTAAGCAGGCTCTCGTTTTTGCACGCGAGCGCTATGGTCTTGGCGATGGAGAATTGGCACGCGGCCGCAATCATGTGCGTATCATAAAAGCACTTATTGAACGCGCCTCATCCCCGGCCATTCTGATGAATTATCCTGCCATTTTGCAGGTTATTGCGAAAGAAGTTTCCACTAACATGCCTCGTCAGACCATGGTGGACTACATCAACTATCAAATTGCCAATAATAAGAAATGGAAGATCTCCTCTTCTCAGCTCCAGTGCTTTGGGACGATGGGCCTTCCTTCCTATCAGATGCCGGGTTCGCGACTGTTTATGTTCCTGCCCAGTCAAGAAAGCAAACGCGATATTCTAAAGCTCATGCAATTGGTCATGGATGGTAAGCCGCTGCCTTCCCAGACCTCCAAGAGTTATTCCATTCATGAAGAGGATTATGCGGATCTTCCTATATATGATATCGATGACTATCTGAATGGCAGAGGCCCGTCCTTTGGCGGCCCCATGGACACACCCTCCGAGGAGCCATCTTATACAACACCCAACGAGGAGAATAGTACGATCGAAAACAGGCAACCTTCCGTGGAAAGTGCGGCATCAGAAAATAACAACGAACCCGCCTCGTCTCCTACTACGAGTGATCGGGAACCGACTAATCCGGAAGTACAGAACGGTAACAATTCTGAAAAAACAGAAAGTTATTAAGGACTTTTGCGTCGCGGCAGCAGACCATACCTTAGCTCGATACAATGAATTTCTATGCTATAATAAGACACACGGGGATGCCCGGTTTCGACAGGGGAACGGAAAAAGGAGAAGCGAGCCGTCAGGCAGATGACGTTAATCAGGCAAAACCAATAACTGCTAACGACAACGAATTAGCTTACGCGGCCTAACCATGGCTGCCGGTCCTCCGACTGGACCCGTAACAGACGGACTGACCTCAACGATCTCGGGAAACTTCCTGCGCTAAGCTTTGCCCGCAGGTTGGACTCATGAAGCTACCGAATGCCATCGTTTGTTTATTTCGCCGGCCATTCGGGAAACAATGGAAATAAACTGCGCTCGGAGAAACTCGTTCGGATGTTCTCTTGGACGAGGGTTCGATTCCCTCCATCTCCATAGCAAAAAAGCCGGTTCCTTGAAATTACAAGGAATTGGCTTTTTTATTGCTATTTACAGTAGCTATGGTACTCAATAGGCCAGCATGTTAGATGTGTTTTTTCCAATCACGTCTACCATAGAGAACAAGACGAACCTCCATTGAGCGCAGTATATTGTTCCAAACTTAGGACGACCATCGTTCCGTAGCCATTTTTTGTGAGATAAATAGGAGTGCCCTCCTGAACCGTTTTTTCAATTTCATTAAATTTATTTCTTAGGTCTGAAACCGGATGAAGCACTCTGTATAATTGCCAACTTTTCCGGGTATCATGCGCAATAGAAAGAGAATACTCGATTTTGTATCTATGGCTTGTTGTCTCGTTGATTGAAATTAATGAGAGGAGGGAGTGTGCGATGAAAAAAATTCTTTTTCGTTCCTTAAGCGGCTGTATAATTTTTGTTTTTCTATTGCTGTTGGCTGCCTGTACCGGACAAAAGCCGCCGGAAGAAAGTGCGTCGCTGATCGAATCCAAGTCGGAGACGGTTTCCGAATCGTCAGAGGAAAGCCGCGTTCTTGGGCGCGGCGATGGGCAGTTGGAGGAGGTGCGTTTTTATGAAGCAAAGGATGTATTTCTCTTATCTGTTGCTGGAGACCAGTATCATCTTGACGTGAACCTGGAAAGAGTGGATTCCTTTTTTCGCGTAGATATGTCCATGTTTGATTCCCCGCAAATCTATGCCATGGTTTCTTTCGATGGAATCATCCCTTACACGATGAAAGAAGCAAAAAATAAGATTTTTACCATACCGGTGGATAACGGGTGTATGCCCGGGACGATTTCTCTCTCGCTGTCATCCGATACGAAGGCGTTTGACAATGAAAATGAAGCGATACTCCAGGAATTTATTCATGGCAAACGGGATCGCCTGAATGCAAGTGTGTATTTGTTTGCTCCGGACGGTTATGGCATTGAGGTTCTAGCCGGCATTCTTCTTCCGGAGAATATCCTGACGGGGATGAATACCATATACGCAAAAGCCGTGGCGAAAGCGGCGCCTGTAGGCGATGCGCCTATTCATGTGCGTCTCATCGAAGAAAACGGGAAGAGCGCATTCGATGTCCAATTCAATTGTGATGATCAGATTCCTGCCGATGCCGGTGATAGCTACTATCTCCAATTGAATGCTTTCGATCATTTCCCGTATCGCGCTGTAGATGGCGAAAATGTGCTAAGAGTGCCTCTAATCAAGACAAACACGGAGGATGGGACGCTGGAAATCAAAAAAGAAGAGCATTATCGTTTCCCGATCGATACGGCATTGACAAAAGAACAGCGGTTGCACCTGGAGGACTTCTTAGCACACCCCGATACGCCAGGCTTTCCGCTGTCGATTTCTCTTCATGACCAACTTGGCCGCATCCTCCGCAAGGCGATTGTGTACATGAATCCCGTACAATAAGCAGGAGCCTTAGAGAGTTTAGAATTCCCTCTCAAATAAAGGAAAGGGCACGAAAACAGATAAGCTGTTTTCGTGCCCTTTCTCTCTGCTAGGACCAGAGCAATGACCGGATGGTTTCGTGCACCCCGTTATAGCACGTTGCACACACTCGGCGTTGCATCGTCTCCTTTATCATCGGAAGCATCCGCTACCAGATGTTCCTTCATGTATTGGATAATGTCATCCGATTCATAGAGCGCTTCTCCGTCTATAAAGAGGCAGGGAACCTGATCCATGCCGCCTCGCTTCACAAGATTTTCCTGATTCTTGGGATCTTCGATTATGTCTTTCATTATCACGCCTTCGACGTGGTTTTCTGTCATAAACTTCATGACTTTTTGGCAGTAGGGACAGACATCCTTTTTATACAGTTCATACTTTGGCATGGTTTCCTCCTATTTTTTGACCTATTTCGTGAAGCAAATTTTTAATCGCTCTTTTTGTACCCGCAACGGCGAAAAGATAACGAATACGCTTTATGGCGCAAACGGCAGTTATGAGGGAAAACGCTCTTCATTCGATGCAGGAAAGAGAGCATCATGCTAAAATAAAAGGCAGTAGCGGACAGGTAAAAGGAGGAACGCATGACGGTATATATCGGCATTGACCTTGGCGGGACAACGGCTAAGTTTGGCCTTTTCGATGATAAGGGGAATTTGTGTAAATCGGTTTCCATTCCTACCGGAAAAGAAAAAGAACAGAATGTTCTCATTCATGAAATGGCGGTGCGTTTACGGACGCTGCTTGCGGAAGAAAATCTTGCGGAATCGGAATTAGGCGGAATCGGCATCGGTGTGCCCGGACCGGTGGTCGGTCATGCCATAGTCAACGGCTGCGTAAACCTCAGTTGGGGTGTTGTGCCTTTGGTGGAAATGCTTCGGGAGAAGGAAGAATTTATTTGTCCCATTATTGTAGAGAATGACGCGGACGTTGCAGCGCTGGGCGAAGTTTGGCAGGGTGCGGCGGCTGACAAAAGTTCCATTGTTTTTGTGATCATCGGCACCGGCATCGGCGGCGGTGTTATTCTTAACAACCAGATTCTATCCGGCACAAACGGAGCAGGCGGCGAAATCGGTCATATGCCCATTCTCACCGAGCCCTTTGACTTTGCCTGCGGCTGTGGCGGACATCATTGTCTGGAACAGGTGTGTTCCGCACCGAACATCATCCGCTATGCCGGCGTATTGCTTGCCCAATCCGACGAACCGTCGTCGTTACGTCCTTATAACGGCGGCTACGATACCCGAGCGATTTTCCGAGGCACGGAAAACGGCGATCCGATTTGTCGTCGCGTTGTCGATCATGTTACCGATGTGTTAGGTCGGGGACTTGCGGTTTTGGGCGCAACCATTGATCCGGAATGTTTTGTCATTGGCGGAGGTGTCAGCAATGCCGGCGAGGTGCTTTTGGTTCCGTTGCGGGAAGCCTATCGTCGCTATGCCTTTTTCGCCACGCGGGAAACGCCCATTGTCCGCGCAACCCTCGGCAACAAAGCCGGAATGATCGGCGCAGCACGTTTGGTGTTTCCGCTGGAGGTGGGAGCGTGATCGACCTCTATCCCTCGCGCTTTCCGGAAGATGCCTGGGCAGCGCTGGTAGAGGCCATTAAGGAGAGCCTTTCCCGCGGACGACGAGCGTATCTGGTGGTGCCCTCCCAATTTACAGTGGAAGCCGAACAAGCGCTGTTTGAAGCGCTGCATACGAATGTGCTCATGCAGGCGCAGGTAAAAAGCTTTCATTCACTGGTCCGGGATATTTTGCAGGAAGGAAGCGGCTTGCGCACGCCGGTTGTCACGGAGGAAGGGCGCCGCATGCTGATCCGGCTTCTGTTGGAACAAGACAAAGAGAAGCGACGCATCTTTACGCCCGGAACCATCGGAACGGATCTGTGTCAAGCTTTTGTGCAGCAGTTACGCGAATGGAAAGAGTACGGCATTCTTCCCGACACGATCGAGGAAAAAGCCAACACCTTTCCGGAAGGAGATCGCACGCGCCAAAAGCTGTTGGAAATGGCGCAAATCTATCGCGCGTACGAAGACATCTTGGGCAATACGCGCTGTGACAGCGACGACGAGCTGACGCTGGCTTTTCAACAACTTTCTTCCCTCGCCGTTTTTGACGGCGTAGATTTTTACTTTGATCGTTTTCATTCGCTTTCGAAGCGCGAAGCGGATGCCGTGAAAGCACTGATCGTGCGCGGCTATGCTGTGCATTTTACGATTGTTTTGGATCCACGCATGGCGAACGTCATCGCGACTGCGCCGGAAAACATGCCTTATGCCGCGCAAGAAATGCTTTTTACCGACATGGTTGACGATGCAGCGGCATTTTCTTTGAGCGCGCGTTTTGCTCGCCAACTTTCCACCCTTTCCACTCTGCGGGTTCATGACGTATCCAGAAGTCGAATTCCGGCAAAAACGGATCCTTTTTCTAAAACAGATGCCTTGGATGCAGCGATGTCTATGCGTAAGGCAGTGGATCGCGGCGCACGGGCGGTTTTCGCTCTACGCACACCGCAAAGCGCGTCGAAAGGAGACGCGGCATCTGTACCGATAACATTTAAAAGTTATCGTAACAGCGAGCAGGAAGTCGAAGGCGTTATTGTCGCCATTAAAAAGCGGATGCAAGAGGCAGGCGCGAAGCTAAACGACTTTGCTATTTTTCTGAGCGACACGGAAGAATATGCACCGCTCCTCAAGCGATGTCTTCAACGGGAAGGATTGCGCTTTTTTTACGATGAAATCAAAGAAGTGAACTATCATCCGCTGCTTCGTACGATTCGTGCACTGCTTTCCTTAAGTGAAAAAGGGCCGCGTCCCGAGACGATGCTTTCTCTGGTGAAAGCGGGATTGTTAGGCGTCGAAGAAGACGATATCGAGCTCTATCAACGCTATCTCGAACGGCGAAACATTCGCTATCGCATGGTGGAGAACAATCGTTATTTTACGTTTCTCGACGAAGGCCTTCGGCTGGGGGAAGAGGAACGGGAGCGACAAAAGCGACAGGCGGATACGGCAAGACGCGTCAACCGGACGATTCTCGACTATTACTATGCCTTTGACAACCGTATGCAGAATGGAAAAACGGTTCGCGATTTTGCCGGCGCGTTGGTAGTCGCCCTGCGCACGCCGGAAACGGCACAGGCGCTGTTTCGTTATGAAGAAACACTTCTTCAGGAAGGTGAGGAGGAACGCCTGGCTTTGCATCGTCGGATTTGGGATGCCGTGATGGAGCGATTGAGCGAGATGGTGGAACTTTTTGCCGATCAAGAAATCGATCGTCACGGTTTTATCGCGCTCTGTGAAGAAGGCTTTTCCGGTATTTCGTTGGGCGTCATTCCGCCGTTTGCGGATCAGATTGTCGTGGGCGATCTTCTACGCTCCCGCCTTCGCCCGCGTCCGTACGTATTTCTTTTAGGCGTCAGCGATGCGTATTTGCCGAGCGTGCGCAGGGAAAGCGCGCTACTCAGCGAGGAGGAAAAAGCCACGCTTTCGGATAGCGATGCGCCGCTTCCCTCCACGAATCGCTTTGCCATGGAAGAAGAACGACTGAATTTTTATTCCGTATTACACCAAGCCACGCTACACCTTTCCTTGTCCTTCGCTATGCAGAATCAGGCCAACGAATCCATGAATCCGAGCCCGTGGATGCAGCGCATGCAGGCATCGCTCGGACAATCCATGACCATCGTGGACACCTTTTCGCTCTCGGATATGCTCTATTCCAAAGGCCTTTTGTTGGTGGGAATGCCGGCGATTTTGCAGGATGCCGAAGCATCGGAAAGCCGAAAAAAAATCGCAAAGCAGATGCTGGATGGAATGCGAACTCTGCCGGCATATCGAAAAATGGCAGAAGCCATACAGGACAGTATTGCGGAAGGTGAGCGAAAGCCTCTTTCGGCAGCACTGGTTCAGGAGCTTTATCCGGCCGATACACTGAGCGCCTCTCAATTGGAAAATTTTGCACGCTGTCCGTATCAGTATTTTTTGCGCTACGGCCTTAGAGCGGAAGAGGAACGTTCTTTTACGGTCTATGCGCCGGATATTGGAAATTTTCTGCATGCGGCAGTGGATCGATGGACGACATATGTTTCTCCCTTTCTCGCGAAACATGCCTTGCCTTCTTTTTCGGCATCGGAAGAGATCATGCGCTTGGAGAGTGCAAAGGTGTTATCCGAAGCGATGGATCCCATAAAACGGGAGGATCCCAAAAATGCTTTCTTGTTGCGCATGGCGGAAAAAACGCTGCACGAAAGCCATGCCCGTATTTTTGATCATCTGGAAAACAGCGCGATTCAGACCATTTTGCATGAGCAGGCGTTCGGACCTAAAAGCGCTCTTTCCGGCCTTGTACTGGCTGATGCGCCACGCCGCCTTTTTCTACATGGTCGCATTGATCGCTTGGACATCGTAAACGATCCGCAAGGGGCGTATGTCGAAGTATTGGACTATAAAACCGGATCAACCTCCTTTTCTCTTTCTGATATTGTGGGCGGCATTCATTTGCAGTTACCGCTTTATCTTCGTGTTGCCGAGACACTTGGCAAACCGTTTGGCGCCTTTTACTTTCCTTTGCATGTACCAAAGGCAAAAGAAGCGGAACCAACCGAGGAATTAAATCGTGTTTGGGATAAAAACCTTCGTCTGGACGGCTTCTTGCGTCAGGATTCTATCGCGACGCGATTTGATACACGGCTGGAAGAAGAAATTGCCGCGTCGGTTTATGCGATAAAAGACCAAAGAAAAAACTGGACCGAGCAGGAGAATGTACTTCTCCCAAAGGAAGTGGATGAATTATTATATACCGCCGAGCACATGGCCCGTTCGCTCACGGCTTCTCGTGAGTCCGGGATGATAGCTCCTCATCCGCTTGTCATTCGATCGGGGCAAAAAACAGTATTTTCCGGTTGCGCGTATTGTCCATTTCAGTCGGTCTGCCGCTTTGAAAAGCAGAGGCACTACACGCAGCAACGATTTGTCGAAAAAATCGGCTGGAAAGATTGGAAAGACGGCCTCATCGCAAGCGCAGAGGATGCAACCGAAGCAAACGAGTATGAACAGAAAGGAGGGGAGCAATGAAATTTACTGTGGAACAGGAACAGGCCTTGCGTCCGGAGCGCAAAAACCGCATCGTGTCGGCACAGGCCGGCGCCGGGAAAACCGGGGTTCTGGTGGAGCGCATTCGCCGTCAGTTGGTAGAAGAGCACATCGGTATAGAGGAAATGTTGATCGTCACATTTACGAAAAAAGCGGCAGGGGAAATGCGCACGCGTATTCGGCAAGCCTTGCAGGAAGAAGTGCAAAAAGAAGGCGCCGACCGCCCATGGCTGTTTGCACAGCGCAATCGTCTCTCCTCTGCCAACATTCAAACGCTGCATGCCTTCTGCCTGGAAGTGCTGCAACGCAATTTTGATCGGCTGGATCGGGATCCCAACGTTCACATCCTTTCCGGACGAAGATTGGCAGCCTTACGGGACGAGGCGATGGAAGAAACCCTTTCTGCCGCATATCAGGAACAAGCCTTGGATACATCCGCGTTGGATTTTTCGGTACCGCCGGAAGACGTGAGCGCGTTTTTAGAAAATTACGTCGATGGCAACCGACAAGGCGATGAAGAGATACGAAAGCTGATTTTACAATGGTATACGCTTTCACAAAGCCAAACGGATCCCATCGGCTGGATGCGGGAAACGCTGCGCTCGTTGACTACGAAAGAGACGCAACATCATATTTTCCAAGGCGTGCTAAGGCTGTTGGTTTTTCCGCATGCTTTCGCGATCGAGCGCCTGCTTCGGCAGATGGAAGAGCACCCTTGGGAGGCTCTTCCGGAATTCGCCTCCTTGTTTTTTACCAAAGAAATCGCTGCGCTTCGATATACTCTTTTCCGAGCATGCGAAGGAGACAAGGGTCCCCTTCGCCTTTCTGCGGAAGAAGAGGAACAGCTTGCCGCACTATGGGGAGATACCATCGCTTTTTCGTTCGAGCGGCTTCCTTCCGTGCGCGAAAAGCAACATGGCGCCGAAGCGGTAGCCTGCAAGGATGCCTTAAAGGACCTGCGCGATCAGATTAAAAAGGAATGGAAGAAATTGGAGGCCTCACTTGCTTTGTATGACCCGGAACGCATTACGAGGGAGCAGGTTGAACTTCTTGCGGTGATGCGCCCGCTGGCGGCACTCGCCTGGACCTTTGCCGAACGTTTTCGTGAAGGCAAAGAGGAACAAAACGGCATGGATTTTTCGGATGTCGAACATCACTTGCTGAAGCTGCTTCGTCTGCCGGAGGTCGTCGAGGAGCTTAAGGCGCGTTATCGCCTGATTTTCTTTGATGAATATCAGGATGCCAACGCCATTCAGGAGGCGATCATAGAAAAAATTTCTTCTGGAGACAATCTGTTTTTTGTCGGAGATACCAAACAATCCATCTACGGCTTCCGCCGGGCGTTACCGGAAAACTTCGTGCGACGTTATGAGGCTTATCGGGCGTCCGAACAGGATGAAGCCATTGACCTTACACTGAACTTTCGCAGCGAACCGGAGATTCTCGATTTCGTGAACCTTCTTTTTTCACCCTTGATGACCAAGGAGCGGGGAGGTGTGGATTATGCCACGCCGGGCCATTTAGCACGCACGAATCGTCCGCATGCCGACAAAGGAAAGGTCACCATCTGTGTACTTCAGGATCGCGTGGAAGAGGAAGAAGAGGATGAGGGCGAAGCACCCGGCTTTTTGGATGCGATTTCTTCGGAGGCGTTTTATGTGGCGCATGCCATCGCTGAGCATGTGCAAAATGGCGGACATTATCGCGATTGTGCTGTGCTTTCTCGCCAAAATGCTCCATTGATCAATTATCGTACGGTTTTCCACCACTACCGCATACCATTTTATATGGAGGCGCAGAATACGGAGAACAAGGATATTGAGGTGCTGCTGGCAAAAAATCTTCTGCGTATATTGGACAATCGCGCACATGATGTCGCCATGCTCTCCACCCTGCTTTCCTGTATCGGGGGATTTACCGAAGAGGAAATGGCACGCTTGCGCATTGCCTACCCGGAGGGACCTTTTTACGAGGCGGTTCGGACATTGACCGAGGATGACGATTCGGAGCTTGCAAAAAAACGGGAGCGGTTTTTTGCGAAACGTCAGACTTGGCGTGAACGCTATACCGAGATGCCGTTATCCGAATGGATGACGATGCTTTTTGAGGAAAGCGGCTTATTGGCCTATATCACCGCACTTCCGGATGGCGAGCAACGGCAGCGAAATCTCATGACTTTGGTACGAATGGCAGAAGAATGGGAGAGCAAGGAAGGTAGTGATTTAACCAGTTTTCTTTCGTACATGGATCAACGGACGGAAAACGCGGAAGATACGCAACCGTCGGAACCGTTATCGGAAGAAGATGATGTGGTGCGCCTAATGAGCATTCATAAAGCGAAGGGACTGCAGTTTCCTGTTGTTTTTTTGGTGGGCACTGGTAAAAAATTCAGTAGAAAAGAGAAGAACTTTTGGATGGTGTATGACGAGGATGTTGGTATAGCACTTTGTTTACGTGATACGCACGTCGAAAAGGGTGTTTTGATTCAGCGAAAAACGGTCATGCACCGCCTGATTCTGGAGGCGATTCGTCAACGGAACCGTGCGGAGGAAGTGCGTGTCCTCTATGTAGCGATGACTCGGGCGATGGAGAAATTGGTTATTGTCGGGAAAATGCCGAAAGGGGCGACGTTGCCTAAAACGAGCGCGACAGCGTTGCAGGATGCTTTGAATCAGGATGAAACCCTGCTATTCTGGATTTTGGATGTGCTTTCTGCAAGTGATCCAATGGATCCGGCACGACAAAAATTGCACGTTGTGCTTGCACCGGGGGATGACTATCGTGGACCCTTATCCTTGCCGGCGGAGACGGTACAGCAAGAGGCATTCTCTGTCTCGAAGGCCCTGAAGATACTGGATGATCTCACACCCAAAACGGAAACAGCGCCTCATCCGCTTAAAATGACGGTTTCACAGCTGTCCCAAAAGAATCGGATTTTAGACGGCCATTTTCAGGACTGGCCCTGGTGGCCTTCCGCAAAGCCTGCTGTCGAGCAGGAGGAGCAAGCGCTTCCGCCCTTGCCACCCTTTCTTGCAGAAAAACAGGGAGTCGATGCGGCAACGGTCGGTACCCTATTGCATCGCGCGTTACAGAATCTGCCGCTTCAGCACTATACAGAAGAGGCCATGCGCGAGGCACTGGATGCGATGCAAAAACGCGCTCTGTTTACCGAACAGGAGCGCGCTTGGTTGGACGAAGGATTGCTTCGACAATTCTTTGACAGTTCTCTCGGCAAGGCGGTTATCGCCAACCGCGACACGGTGCAACGGGAGCGCAGCTTTACCATGCGCATGCCGTATGGGGAAGGGGAGATTGCAGTGGATGGGCAGATTGATCTCTTTGTCGTTTTACCGGATCGTCTTTTGCTCATCGACTTTAAGTCTGACCGGAGACCGGATCCCGAACGCTATCGCGAGCAGCTTTCGCTGTATGCGAAGGCGCTTACGTTGGCGTATCACAAGCCGGTCGCAAGCGCGTACTTATATTGGATCCGCTTCGGTCGCGCCGATGCACTGACCATAAGATAAAATTAGTGGATTTCCATTCCGCCGTTGATGCCGAGAATTTGCCCGGTGACCGCTTCCGCTTCTTCCGCCGCGAAATGACGGACCCAGAGAGCAATTTCCTGCGGACGTAACGTTCGTCCCAGTGGAATGTCCGACACGACATCCTGTGCTGTATCCTCACCGAGCGCAGAAAACATATCGGTGTCCACAACGCCGGGAGAAACCGCATTCACCGTGATACCGGAGTATACCAGCTCTTTTGCGGCGGCTTTGGTAAAGGCATCCACTGCTCCTTTGGTCGCGGAATACAGCACTTCGCAGGATGCACCGACCTGGCCCCACATGCTGGAAACGTTAATGATGCGCCCCCATTTCCGGGAAATCATGCCGGGAAGAGCCCTTCTCGTGCAATAAAACATGCCGTTGACATTGGTCGCAAAGACGCGCTGCCACTCGTCATCCGAAATATCCTGCAATTGACCGTATACCGCGACACCTACATTATTGACTACGATGTCCACAGGCGAAAAATGTTGTTCCGCTTGTAAAAACAGGCGATTTACTTCGGAAGAAGAAGCGATGTCCGCCTGTAAGACGAACGCTTCCGCTCCTTTCTTGCGGCAGAGATCGGCCGTCTCTTCGGCAGCTGCCGCACGAAGATGATAATGAATGATCAATTTTACGTCGGGACGGGCCAGCGCCAGTGCACAGGCGCGGCCAATTCCTCGCGAGGCGCCGGTAATGAGAATGGTATGCGATGTCATTTTTTCCTCCGCTTTTATTTCCTCTATTATAGGGGTATGATACCATGGAAAAAATAATTGTAAGGTGAGAATTTTTTATCACATGTTGAACAAAAGCTTACAGCTTTTGTTTCTGTGTAGGGAAGATGAGGAAAAACATGAAAGTGGTCTTGGGACATATCCTATACGCGTTAGCAAAAGGGGTAGACCTGTTGTTTTCGGGGCTGATTCTTTTGTTGGAATTTGCAGTGACTCTGGTGGAACGGATTCGCGCTTTTTTTGCGCCCTTGGTTGGGTGCTTAGCAACGATGCTGTTTTCCATGCCGTTTTTCTTCTTTTTCATCCCTATCATACGGCTTCCGGCCTGGGTATGGCTCATCTTCCTTATTTTAGTGCTTTTCCCGCTGTTGGGGCGTGGTTTTGTCTCCATGCTGGAATACGGAAAATATGTATTTACCGAATACCTTTATGATCTTTCGGATGATTTGCGACAGGGAAAATCCTCCAATCGCAATTTTTCGAGCTATGGAGCGGCGTATCGTCGAAAGCTGTGGGAGGAAGAGGTGAGAAAGCGCGAGGAGGCGCAACGTCGTGAAAAAGAAAAGTGGGATCGTATCTTTAACGAATTCTTTCGCAACGGCGGCTTTTACTACCGCTCGGATGGACAATACGGTTCACGCACGGGCGGCTCTTCCGGCTTTGGCGGTCAGAGCTATGGTGGTTACGGCTACGGAAGCGGACAAAATGGTTACGGACAAGATACTTGGGCGGGACCCAATCCGATGGAACAATTTCGTTCTACCTACGAAAAGAGCTGCCATGTGCTGGGAGTTTCAACCGATACGACGGAATACGAAGTGAAGCTGGCATATCGTAAGTTGGCGAAAAAATATCATCCGGATATCAATAAAGATCCGGCAGCGACGACAAAATTTCAGGAAATCAATGCCGCCTATGAATTCCTCTCCAAGGAAAATATTGAACGCTATAAGAAATATCGGTAAATCGACGAAGAGGCCACGCATTTTCATTGTGGTCTCTTTTCTTCATCTTAAAAAAGGGGTACCATAGGGGCGAACGAAGAAAGGAAAAGGAGGAAGCGGCAATGAATGAAACGATTCAGGCCATCCTCGACATAGACCGTTCGACGCGGGAGCTCAAAGAAAACACCGATCGTGTGTTGGAAACCGAAATGAACAACACGCGTGCGGTGATGGCCGAGCTTCAACGGGAAGCGAACCGTCAAATGCGAGAACAAGCGGAAAAACAAGTGAACGCTATTGAACAAAAACGAAAAGAGGATGAGAGCGCCCTCGTATCGACGTCAGAAGAACAAATCGCGGTGATATGGCGCTTTTTTGATGCACATCGCGAGAAGATGGCTACCGAATGGTTTGAGCGATTGCGAGACGGCGATGGGATCTGATACGGCTTTAGTCACCAAATTGCGCGGACGCTTCGGAAAATATCTTGACCCGCAACAGCTCGTTCGACTGTTGGAGGAAACGACACTGGAGGGCGCCTTTCGCGTGATCCGTGAGATTGTGGGAGAAGACCTTGGCGACTTTCAGGATGTACGTGGTGGCGAGCAGCGTCTCGAAGCGTGGAAAAGACGAAGAAATGACGAGTTGCTGACGTTTTTGGACGCCAAGCAGAAACAATTCCTGCACAGCTTCTTTATCGAAGATGAACTGTTGGAATTGCAACGATTCCTTCGCGTATTACAGCGAGATAATCGAAAAGAGCAGCTACTTTTTATTCAGCACAGCATTTACGCCGACACCCTTCACCTGACAGCGGACACGTCCATTCGCGTGCCAACGTATCTCTCGACTCTCAAAGAGAAACCGTACTATCGACTTCTGGAACCGATTGTTCACAATGACGCTGCAACGGGGCCGATTGATTTTGACTCGCTCATGGTAAATTTCAATCGATGGTATTTTCATCGACTGCGAAAGGAAGCAAAAGATATCGGTGGCAAGACTGCAGCGGTTCTTAATGATCTTCTCGGCACCATGATCGACTTACGAAACATTACCTGGATTGTTCATACCAAGCGCTTTTTGCGCGAGGAAGATCCGTATTTAGCGATGCAGATGGTTTCTGGCGGAAAGATTTTATATGGCAAAACGCTGGACAATGCGGTGGGCATGGATTTGCCGGCTTTTACCGTTTGGCTTCGCCACAGCCCGTATCGCGGTCTGGTGGAAGGAGGCAAAGAGGATTATTCCTTTTTGCCCATTGCAAGGCAACGCTATCTTTATCGACGTTGCCGAAAAATCTTCCGCCTCACCGATGACGGTCTACTTGCTGCGGTGTGTTTTATACACATGTTAAACGGCCGAATCGCTGAAATACGCCGCATATTGGAGGCCATCAATTTGGGATGGAAAGAGGAACAGATGATACAGTACTTAATTGAATGGAAGACGGAATAGGAGGTGGCTCTTGGCGATTCAACGAATGAAAATGATGCAGCTGGTTGCGCCTCTTGACCAACTTTCGCCGATCGTGCTTGCTCTTTTCCGCACAGGCGGCCTGCATTTATTGGATGCGGAAAAAAGGATTGAAAATTATTCCTTCACCATTCCGGTGACGGAAGAAAACTTATCGAAAACTGTGGACGTTTCTACCGTGCGTCAGTTTGAGAAGGAAAGCGATACGGGGGAGCGTCGGCAGGCGGCATTGACCTACTTGCAGCGCAAGCCCCGTGAGATGGGCGATATTTTTTCCCAGCCGAATCTCACGACAGAGCTGACTACGCAACAGGAAGCGGTGCTGGCCGGTTTAATGAAATTGGATGCGGATATCGAAGAAATCCGCGAAAAGCAAAAGCAGGTGGAAACGGATTTAAGCCTCCTGCGTTTGTTGTCCGCTAACGATATCGCTTATTCCGCCCTGCAAAGTCTGGAACAGTTTGCGTATGAATTTGGAACGCTTACGGCGATCGAACGGCGGGCCATTCGCTCGGGCTATGAAAAAATTCCGGCGGCAATTTTGCATCTCGGCGCCATCGAAAAAGAAGAATTTTATCTTCTGGTGTATCCCAACAAGGTGCAAAATGAAATTCGTCGGTTGGAAGACCGTCTCAATTGGAAACCGCTCCACCCCGATTTTCCGCAAGGCAAGACAAATGAAGAATGCATCCGCTTCATGGAAGAGGAGATCCAAAAGGAAGAACGCCAGCTGCAAGATTTAGAAAAAGAAAAGCAGACGCGTATCGACCGTCATGAAAAAGACTTGGAAGGCCTGTATTATGCGGCGTCTTTGAATGATGCGGTAAACAGTGCAAAACAGTATTTTGCGCGCGGCAAATCGTACTTTTATGTGACCGGATGGGTCAGTGAAAAAGAGGAGAACGCGTTTCGTCGCACGATCGCCGCTTTCAAGGATACTTTTGTGCAGTTCATGGATGAGGAACACGTCTCCGAGAAAGCGCCAACGCGCTTAAAGAATTCGGCCATCGTTCGCCCCTTTGAAGCCATGGTGAACATGTACGGTACCCCGAATTACAAGGAATTGGATCCGACCGGCTTCTTTGCCATCACCTATGTTATTCTTTTCGGCGCGATGTTCGGCGATCTGGGACAAGGCGCAGTATTTGCCCTGCTCGGTTTGCTTCTGAAAAAAATGCGTCATCCGAATTTGGGCGGCGTGGTCTTTCGTATGGGCCTTGCCTCGATGGTATTCGGCTTGGCTTATGGATCCTTCTTCGGCTTGGAAACCGTCATTCCGGCGCTGGTCATGCGCCCCTTTGAAAACATCAACACCGTGCTCATAGCCGCCATTGTTTTCGGCGTGATTCTATCGAGCGTTGCCTACATCCTCGGCATTGTGAACAAATGGAGTCGGAAGGAGTACCAAGAAGCCTGGTTCGGTAAAGAAGGATTATGCGGCTTTCTTCTGTATCTTTCCCTTTTGTTGACCGTGGTGAATGTTGCCGTCCAGCCCGTTCTTCCCTCGGGCCTATTGACCGTTCTGATTGCCGCCTCGCTAGCCGGAATCTTATTCCAGCAGCCGCTGACCAACGTACTTTTGCGCAAGCGGCCACTTTATCGACAAGCCGTGGGGGATTATTACGTCGAAACGGGATTCTCCCTTTTGGAAGCTCTCATTTCCGTTTTTTCCGGCGCGCTTTCTTTCATTCGTGTCGGCGCCTTCGCCATCAACCACGTTGGGTTATTCATGGCCTTTTCGACCATGGGAAGAATGATAGGCGGTGCGGGAAATGTGGCGATGCTCATCATTGGCAACATCGTGATCATTGGACTTGAAGGACTGATCGTGTTTATTCAGTCCCTTCGTTTGGAATATTATGAGCTGTTCGGCAAGTATTACGTTGGCGACGGCAAACCCTTTATTGACGCAAAAAAAATGTTTCTGCATCGGTAGTGTTTCGTAACAAAACGGAAAAGGAGAAGTATTGTGGCACCTATTTTAACGTTATCCACCATTATCGTCGTTTTGACCATCTCTTCGGGAATTTATTTGCTTTATAAGAATACGGATTCGTCCAAAAAACGCTTAAAACATGCGCTACGGTTGAATCTGACTTGCTTTGCTCCTTGCATTCTGATGGCACTGATCCTGTTCATGCCTTCGACCGCCTTTGCGCAGGGCAATGCAAATAATGCTGCTAGCGGCTTGGCCTATCTCGGCGCGGCACTTTCCACCGGCATGGCCACCATTGGAACCGGTATTGCTGTCGGCGCCTGCGGCTCTGCTGCGCTCGGTGCCGTTTCCGAAGACCAATCCATCCTCGGTAAGACGCTTATCTTTGTGGGCCTTGCGGAAGGTATCGCAATTTACGGTTTGATTATCTCGATCATGATTCTTGGCCAGATCGGCTAAGAGGCGACCATGCACATGAAGCTCATTACCGACAATAGAGAATTGGCGCTGGGCTCACGCTTAAGCGGCATACAGACACGCGAGGTGGACGAACACACCGACCTTTCCGAAGAATGGAATATGGCGGTGGAGGACACAGACCTGGGCGTGCTCTATCTGTCGAAACATGTGGCGGAAGCCTTACAGGAAGAGATTGATACGTTTCGGGCCAAACATCATCGGCCCATCGTCGTCGTTCTTCCGGAACAGAAGGAGAATTGATCATGGTTGAATTACAGAGTAAATTAGCATTGTTTCGCAACATGATCTGGTCGGAGGAAAAGCGTCGTTCCGAGCAAATGCTTTACGATTCTACCACGCAAAATTCAAAATTGATTGAGGAGCGCAAAGCCCGTTTAAAACGGGAAAGCGAGCAGTATATCGAGCAACATGTGGATCGCGCAAAGCGCGAAGCGCGTGAGCAACTGGTTGTGCATCGGCAGGAGAACCAACGCGTTTTTTTGGAAACGCAGAAAAAGTGCCTGGATGCCTTGAATGCCTCGATACGACAAAAGTTTGCAGATTTTGCACAGACGCCGGAATATGCGGCATGGATGAAAAAGCATCTTCGCGCAGCGCTGGAAGAAATGGACGTGGCGGAAGTACACGTGTTAGATCGCGATCAAGATTTGGCCCACGAAATCTGTGGTGAGGACTTGCCGATCAAAAGTATGCCGGAAGAAGAAATCGGCGGTTTTGTGCTTGTGGATCGCCAGCAGGCAAAACGCACGCGTCATACCTTTCAGTATTTGATTCAGGACAATGAATATGAAATCGGCCGTGCACTCAACGACTGGCTGATGAACGGCGCAATTCAGGAAGCGGAAGGAGAAGCGCATGAATAAGACCGCAGAAGGCATCATTCGTGCCATCAACGGTCCGGTTATTCGCGGAACGCGCATGAATGGATTCGGCATACACGAAATGGTCGAGGTGGGTGAGAATCGTCGACTCGGCGAAATCATTTCGTTGGATGAAGACCGCGCCGTCATTCAAGTCTATGAGCAGACGGAAGGACTCAAGGTTGGCGATGCGATTTATGCAACCGGTGAGCCACTTTCCGTCGTTCTTGGCCCGGGCCTACTGATGAACATGTTTGACGGCATTGAACGTCCGTTGGAACGCATTCAGGACGCCCATGGCGATTTCATGGCCACCGGCGTCAAGATGCCGGCGCTGGATGACACAAAAAAATGGACGGTGTCGATGAAGGTTCACGAAGGCGATACCCTTTCTTCGGGACAGATCTTTGCTACTTGCAAAGAGACCGTGCTGATCGAGCATCGTGCCATGGTTCCCAATGGCATGGCAGGTAAGGTTGTCTCCTGCGTGGCGGACGGTGATTATACCGTCCATGACGTTTTGGCGGTCATTGAGCAGGACGGGATTCGCCACGAGCTTACGCTGATGCAGCGTTGGCCGGTGCGTCGTCCGCGTCCGGTTTCTCGCCGCCTTTCGACCAATGATTTATTGGTGACCGGACAACGCGTATTGGACGTGTTTTTCCCCATAGCAAAAGGCGGAACGGTGGCAATTCCGGGAGGCTTTGGAACCGGAAAAACCATGTTACAGCATCAGATTGCGAAGTTTTGCGATGCGGATGTGATCGTCTATATCGGCTGCGGGGAACGTGGCAACGAGATGACGGATGTGTTGGATTCTTTCCCGCAGCTGATCGATCCGAACACCGGAGAAAACCTGATGAACCGTACCGTGCTGATTGCCAACACGTCGAACATGCCGGTGGCGGCACGAGAAGCGTCCATTTATACCGGCATCACCATGGCGGAATACTATCGCGACATGGGCTATGATGTGGCACTGATGGCCGACTCCACCTCGCGTTGGGCGGAAGCGCTTCGAGAAATCTCCGGACGCCTGGAGGAAATGCCGGCGGAAGAAGGCTATCCGGCCTATCTTTCCTCGCGTATCGCACAATTCTATGAACGGGCGGGCCGCGTGGAAAACCTGAATGCTTCAACCGGGTCGGTAACGCTCATCGGTGCGGTTTCTCCGGCCGGCGGCGACTTTTCGGAACCGGTGACGGAAGCAACGAAGCGTTATGTGAAAGTCTTCCTTGGCCTGGATAAGGAATTGGCCTATTCACGCCATTATCCGGCCATTAACTGGATGAACAGCTATTCCGGTTATACCGAGCTGTTGGCCAACGATTATCTGGATCGTACGGATGTGGATGTGATGGCGCTGCGCAAAAAGATGATGGGGATTCTTCTGGAGGAAAGCAAGCTCAACGATATCGTTTCCCTCGTCGGTGCGGATGTATTGCCGGATGAACAGCGATTGGTACTGGAAATTGCTCGTGTTATTCGTGTCGGGTATTTGCAGCAGAATTCCTTCCATGCACAGGACACCTATGTGCCGCTCAAAAAACAGGTGCGGATGCTGCAGGTAATAAACACCCTTTATGAAAACGGCAGAGATCTGTTGCGCCTGCATGCGCCGCTTCGTATTGTGCGCGATGATGCGCTGTATCAGAAGGTCACTATGATGAAATACAATGTGGCGAACGACAATCTGTCTGCCATAGATGATCTGGAAGAAGCCATCGTATCGCATTACGATGCGCTGAAAATGCAATATCAGGGGGAGGATGCGTCGTGAATATTGAGTACATCAAACTGAAGCATCTGGAAAGCGCCATTGTTACCGTCGATAAAGTAAACGACGTGGGGTATGGCGAAATCGTGACCATCACCTCCGAAGGCAAAACATACACCGGACAGGTCATGGCCATTGAAGACGATTTAGCCATGGTGCAGGTCTTTGGCGATACCACGGGAATGCGGGTCGATAACGCCGTGGTCACCTTTGAAGGTCATCCGCTGTCTATTCCGCTTAACGCCTCTATTCTGGGCCGTGTGTTCGACGGCTTGGGCAATCCCATCGACGGCGGCGGCGCAGTATTTTCCAATAAACGCTACAATATCAACGGTTCCGCCATGAATCCGGTCGCTCGCGAATACCCAAAGAATTTTATTCAGACCGGCATTTCCGCCATTGACGGCTTGATGACCATTATCCGCGGACAGAAGTTACCGATTTTCTCCGGATCCGGTCTGGATCATGACCGCATTGCGGCGCAGATCATCCGGCAATCGCAGATTCGCCATTCGGACGACGATTTTTGCTTTGTTTTCGGGGCGATTGGCGTACAGAAGGATGAAGCGGATTTCTTTGAAGAAACCTTCCGTGCCGCCGGCGTACAGGATCAGGTCGCAAGCTTTATCAATCTGGCAGATGACCCGGTCATGGAGCGCTTGATCACGCCGAAGTGTGCGCTCACGGCGGCGGAGTATTTGGCGTTTGAAGAACATAAGCATGTTTTGGTGCTGTTGACGGACATTACTTCCTATGCCGAGGCACTGCGTGAAATTTCGAACCTTCGTGAAGAAGTCCCGAGCCGCAAGGGCTTTCCGGGCTATCTCTATTCCGATTTGGCCGCCATGTATGAGCGTGCCGGCATCCTTCGTTCCGGGAAAGGCTCCATCACGCTGATTCCGATTCTTTCCATGCCCAATGATGACATCACCCATCCCATTCCGGACTTGACGGGCTATATTACGGAAGGACAGATTGTGCTTTCGCGTGAACTTTCTCGACGCGGCATCTATCCGGCCATCGACATTCTGCCGAGCCTGTCTCGTTTGATGAAGGATGGCATCGGGGAAGGATTCACGCGGGAAGACCATGCCGACGTCATGCGCCAAATTTATGCCTCTTATGCGAAAGCACAGGAAGTGCGTAATCTTGCACAAATTATCGGCGAAGACGACTTAAGCGAAGACGACCGCAAAGTTCTTGCTTTTGGCGACGCATTTGAAAAGCAATTCCTGCAGCAAGAATTTACCGAAAACCGTTCGATTGAAGAGACGCTGGACTTGGGATGGCAGCTCTTTTCGCTGTTACCGGATGGCGAACTTTCCCAAGTGAGTCCGGAAATGAAAGAAAAGTATTTGAAGCGGTGAGATATGGCCTTTTTTAAGATTACGCCGACGAAAGCCAATTTAATGAAAGTGAAGGCGATGCTTGCGCTGATGGAGTCCAGCTATACGCTTTTGGACAAAAAACGCGTGGTGCTTTTGCGTGCGGCCAATGCCGAGCAGAAGAAAAAAGCGGATCTGGAAGCGCGTCTCCAAACCGTGAGTGCGGATTTTAAGGAAAAGCTGAAGCACGCCACGGTTGCCATGGGGCATTATCGCCTGGAATCCATCGCCGCCGGCATGCCCTTTGACGAATCCATCACCTTGAGCAGTCGTTCTTACATGGGCGTGGAAGTACCCCATCTGCACTATGAGGAAAGCACGAAGGACGAACTGGATTATGACACCGTACACATTACGCTTGATTTTGCAACCGGTGCCATGCAGGAGTTTAAGAGCATTCTGTTGGAACTGGCCTCGGTGACCGATGCGGCGGATCGTCTGCAGCGAGAGATGCTGAAAACACAGAAGCGTGCCAATGCTCTTGAAAAGGTGCAGATTCCCAAGTATAAAAAATATCGTGATTTCATTGCGCAATCGCTCGAAGAAAAAGAGCGCGAGGAGTTTTTTCGCCTGAAACTGCTTAAGAAGAAAAAAATGCGCAAGAAACAAAAGGCCTAAAATCGTCCGAAGTAGGCATCCATCGTTTGAGCATCATCAAATGGCTTGTGCATAGATACCTATCTATGCACAAGGGGGGGGAGGAATGATGAGAAAAAATAAGGCATATTGGCTCACCCTTTTATTTACGATGTTGAACGTTGCCGCCAATGTGCTCTACAACTTTGCCATGGCACTGCTTTTAGAGGCGCTCATCGCACAAGATTTTCATCGGTTGATCTGGGCTGTTGGCGTCAACTTTTTCGGCGTTTTCATTATTTTAGCAACCGATGCGGCGATGAAAATTTTCCAGGCGCAATACATCATTGATCAACAGCTACAAATGCGTAAAATACAAATTTCTCGCTTGAGCGGCTATGAAATATCCAATCTGACGAGCGATATGGATTTACTGGAAAATAACTTTTTCACTCCGTATTTTAATAGTATTGAAAACGGGCTGCAAATTGCCATGGCTTTGGCGGCCTTATTGTGGATTGATTGGCGTCTCGCGTGTGTCAGCTTGGTTCTTTTCGGTGTCATTGTTATAACCAACAGCAAGATGGGGCCTTATAGCGAACGAATGGTGCAAGAGTATTCCGCAGCAAACGAAACCTTCCTTCATCACCTTACGGATCTTTTTAATGGAAGAAAGGTGTATGCAGTTTTTGATTTTTCACGTGGCTTTAAGGAAGCGCATATGCCGCTGTTCCGTGCGTTCAACGAGGCATGGATCTCGTTAAAGCATCGTTCTATCGTTCTGGAACAGATTAGCGCTCTTTCCAGTGTAATTGCCCAAGTGGTGAATCTCTTTGTTTTGGCGCTACTCATTTTTATTGGAGCCATCCCTATTTCGTTGGTTCTGACCGCTGGAAATCTCACGGGTCAGTTGTATAATTCGCTCGCCTCCTTTCCGGAATTGCTGAGCAAAGTCAAAGGCGCTCGTCCTTTATACGCGCGCCTTTCAAAGGGAGAGGCGGAGGATGATAAGGAAAAGCCGATTCTTGAACACGAACTGACCGCCTCCGGATTGACAAAAAGGTATGGAGAGAAAACACTTTTTCAAGCTGTGAATGTGTCCATTCGGCGTGGAGAAAATGTCCGCATTGCCGGACCGAGCGGAAGCGGTAAGACCACTTTACTGAATATTCTTTTCGGCATTGATTCTCCTGATGACGGGACCATTCAAATTGATGGAACCGTGATTTCTCCCTATCACGGAGTGCGGAACATGGCGTATATCACGCAAAATAATTATATTTTTGAAAATACGGTGCGGTTTAATATTACGCTCGGCGACACTTTTTCGAACGAAGAGATCGCTCGCGTTGCCCATCTTGTCGGGATCGACCGCTTCGTCAATCAAGATGGCCTGGATATGAACCTGCTGGAGCATGGCGAGAATATTTCCGGCGGCGAGCGGCAGCGTATTGCCCTCGCTCGCGCACTGATCCGCAAAAAAGACGTTATACTTGTCGATGAAACAACTTCCAACTTGGATACAGACAGTGCGCGCGAGATCGAGGAGATTCTTTTGCAAGACCCGGATATTACCTTCGTCTACGTGAAACATGACGAACACGCAGAAGAAGATCCTCGCTTCGATCGTATTATTACCTTATGATGCCTGCGGATTTCGGTGTTCGCTTTCCGTCGGCAAGACAACGGTAGTCGAATGGATAATCCATCGTCAAAATTGCGTTTGGGAGGGTGAGAGCATGAACAAAAAGATTTTGCTTTTGGGTACCGGCGGAACCATTGCATCGGTGGCCACAAAAGATGGACTTACGCCGGCGATTACGGCTGAAGAGCTGTTAGCGTATTTGCCGGAACTATCTCCTTCTATTGAAGTAGATGCTGTACAGCTGCTCAACCTCGACTCAACCAACATTGAAGTTTGCCATTGGCTGGCCATGGCAAAAGCCATTGAAGAGCATTATGACGCGTATGACGGTTTCGTTCTCTGCCATGGCACCGATACGCTTGCCTATTCTTCCGCAGCTCTTTCCTATTTGATTCAGCATTCCCCAAAGCCCATCGTGCTCACCGGATCACAAAAACCGATTAATCTCGATAATACCGATGCACGTGTCAATTTGCGTGACGCTGTGCGCTTTGCGGCCGATTCGCGCGCGCATGATGTCAATGTCGTTTTTGAGGGAAAGGTTATCTGCGGAACGCGTGTACAAAAAGTGCGCACGAAAAGCTACAATGCCTTTGATAGCGTGAATTATCCATTGCTGGCAGCGATCCAGGAGAAGCGCATCGCCTTCTATATTGATGACAAAGTGAGTCAAAGCGCGCCGGCTCATTTTTCTTCCGTGCTCGATCCTGCTGTTGGCCTGTTTAAGTTGACGCCCTCTCTTGATCCGAAGATGCTCACTATTTTTGGTCGTTCGTTCCATGCTGTGATCATTGAAGCGTTCGGTGTGGGCGGTTTGCCAACGTATCGGGCAGGCGATTATCGCGATGCCGTGGAGAGCCTGCTACGGGAAGGTAAAACGATCGTGATGACTACGCAGGTACCATATGAAGGAAGCGATATGTCCGTCTATGCAGTTGGTCGTGACGTCAAAGAAGATCTTGATCTTTGGGAGGCCTATGATATGTCGCTGCCTTCCGTCGTGACGAAACTCATGTGGGTATTGGGTCAAACGGCAGATCCAAAGGAAGCGCGAAAGCTCTTTCAAACTCCTATCAACCGCGATACGCTGTGGTTTTAAGTGCAAGGAGCCAAAATGGCTAAAAGCATGAACTTTAGGTGAAAAACAATCAAAGAAAAAAATGGGGCGAGGGCTTGACAAGGCTTTCGCCCTTTAGTATTCTTATCGACGGCTTCACTCGTGAGGGAGCCGAGAAAAGAAAAAGAAATAAAAATCTCATTTTTTTCTTGACAAACCAAAACGATGTTGCTAGTATGTATAGGTCACCTCGCGTGACGCGAACCTAAACAACTGAATCAATCAATAAACTTTGAGTTAAAAATAATTCAAACAACAAATTTAGAGTCAAGATATTGGCTCTCAAAACTTTTTTTGAGAGTTTGATCCTGGCTCAGGATAAACGCTGGCGGCGTGCGTAACACATGCAAGTCGAACGAGAATGTGCTGACAGAACCTTCGGGGGAAGATAGCGCAGGAAAGTGGCGGATGGGTGAGTAACGCGTAAGAAACCTGCCTTTCACACCGGGATAGCAGCTGGAAACGGCTATTAATACCGGATGATACTTTTTCATCGCATGGTGAGAAGGTCAAAGAATTTCGGTGAAAGATGGTCTTGCGTCTGATTAGCTCGTTGGTGGGGTAACGGCCTACCAAGGCGACGATCAGTAGCCGGCCTGAGAGGGTGTACGGCCACATTGGGACTGAGACACGGCCCAAACTCCTACGGGAGGCAGCAGTGGGGAATTTTGCACAATGGAGGAAACTCTGATGCAGCGACGCCGCGTGAACGAAGAAGGTTTTCGGATCGTAAAGTTCTGTCCTGGGTGAAGATAATGACGGTAATCCAGGAGGAAGCCCCGGCTAACTACGTGCCAGCAGCCGCGGTAATACGTAGGGGGCGAGCGTTGTTCGGAATTATTGGGCGTAAAGGGTACGTAGGCGGCTTGTTAAGTTTGGCGTTAAATTCTGGGGCTCAACCCCAGCAAGCGTTGAAAACTGGCGAGCTTGAGTAGTAGAGGGGACAGTGGAATTCCTAGTGTAGCGGTGAAATGCGTAGAGATTAGGAAGAATACCGGTGGCGAAGGCGACTGTCTGGATACATACTGACGCTGAGGTACGAAAGCGTGGGGAGCAAACAGGATTAGATACCCTGGTAGTCCACGCCCTAAACGATGAGTGCTAGGTGTCGGGAGTCAAATCTCGGTGCCGCCGTTAACACAGTAAGCACTCCGCCTGGGGAGTACGCACGCAAGTGTGAAACTCAAAGGAATTGACGGGGACCCGCACAAGTAGCGGAGCATGTGGTTTAATTCGAAGCAACGCGAAGAACCTTACCAGGGCTTGACATAACAGTGACGGGTTAAGAGATTAACCGTTCCCTTCGGGGACACTGCTACAGGTGGTGCATGGTTGTCGTCAGCTCGTGTCGTGAGATGTTGGGTTAAGTCCCGCAACGAGCGCAACCCTTGTCGTTAGTTGCCAGCATTAAGTTGGGGACTCTAGCGAGACTGCCGGTGATAAACCGGAGGAAGGTGGGGATGACGTCAAATCATCATGCCCTTTATGTCCTGGGCTACACACGTGCTACAATGGCCGAAAACAGCGTGAAGCAACCTCGTGAGAGCAAGCGAACCACGAAAAGTCGGTCTCAGTTCGGACTGTAGGCTGCAACTCGCCTACACGAAGTCGGAGTTACTAGTAATCGCGAATCAGCATGTCGCGGTGAATGCGTTCCCGGGTCTTGTACACACCGCCCGTCACACCATGGAAGTTGGTAATACCCGAAGCCGCTGAGCGAACAATTGGCGCAGGCGTCGAAGGTAGGATCAATGACTGGGGTGAAGTCGTAACAAGGTAGCCGTAGGAGAACCTGCGGCTGGATCACCTCCTTTCTAAGGAAGCGAGAAGAGAGGAAGGATGGAGATACACGGAGGAAGAAATTCGGAAAAGGCCGTTACCAAACGGAAGAAGTACGAAGGACGAACCCGCGAAACCCATTCGGAATTCTTTTTGCAAACAAGGCTCATTGAGCCAAACTTGAGGTTTATTGATTGAGTAGGTTCACTCAATCGCCCTTATGGGCGATTTTGTGGGGATATAGCTCAGCTGGGAGAGCACCTGCCTTGCAAGCAGGGGGTCAAGGGTTCGATTCCCTTTATCTCCATGCCGGAGACGGCTACGTCGTACGGCATTTCCGAAAGGAAGACTGTTCCTTGACAATTCAATCTTAATAGATATTTCTGGTCAAATAGAGAAGAGCACGAGGCGGATGCCTTGGCACATGACGCCGAAGAAGGACGCGAGCAGGCGATAACGACGGTAAGCTGCACCAAGCTATGACCCGTCGGTTTCCGAATGGAGCAATCCGGCAGGAGAAGATCCTGTCATCCTAACGCCAATACATAACGTTAGGAGGGGAGACCCGGAGAACTGAAACATCTCAGTACCCGGAGGAAAAGAAAGCAACAGCGATTCCCTCAGTAGCGGCGAGCGAACGGGGAAGAGGCCAACCGTGAATCACGATCTTGAAATCTAGTGGAACATTCTGGAAAGGATGACCAAAGACGGTGACAGTCCGGTACACGAAAGAGGAAGAGATCATCACGAACGAGTACCACCGAACACGAGAAATTTGGTGGGAATATGGGAGGACCACCTCCTAAGCCTAAATACGATCATGTGACCGATAGTGAACAAGTACCGTGAGGGAAAGGTGAAAAGAACCCCGAGAGGGGAGTGAAAAGAATCTGAAACCTTGTGCTTACAAGCAGATAGAGCCCTTTTACAGGGTGATATCGTACTTTTTGTAGAACGGGCCAGCGAGTTATGTTTACAAGCGAGGTTAAGCCTTTCAGGGGCGGAGCCGGAGGGAAACCGAGTGTGAAGAGCGCGAAAGTTTGTGGACATAGACCCGAAACCGGGTGATCTAGCCATGAGCAGGTTGAAGTTGAAGTAAAATTCAATGGAGGACCGAACCGGGAGCGGTTTAAAACGCTTCGGATGACTTGTGGTTAGGGGTGAAAAGCCAATCGAACTCGGAGATAGCTGGTTCTCCTCGAAATTGCTTTAGGGCAAGCCTCATGAGAAGATGCAGGGAGGTAGAGCACTGACTGGTCGCGGGGCACTTTGTGTTACCAACACCTATCAAACTTCGAATTCCGTGCATTAGCCATGGGAGTGAGACGGTGAGGGATAAGCTTCATCGTCAAAAGGGAAACAGCCCAGATCATCAGCTAAGGTCCCCAAATGACGTTCAGTGGAAAAGGATGTTATTTTACTTGGACAACCAGGATGTTGGCTTAGAAGCAGCCATACATTTAAAGAGTGCGTAATAGCTCACTGGTCGAGTGAAGTTGCGCCGAAGATACACGGGGCTAAACGTCATACCGAAGCTATGGGATGGATCGAGACAAAAAGTATTTTATGAAAGCTTTCCAAAATTGATGAGAAATATCGCACACAAAGAGTCAAATTTCAACAAACATGAGATACGACAGAACAAAGAGCCAAATGGTATAAGGTTATTCCAAGATATCATTCATCAATTTCATTGGGCTAATAAAGGAAGGCGTATTCATAGAATACTTTTTGTCTCGACCATCGGTAGAGGAGCATCGACTGGGCATCGAAGCATCAGGGGTAACCCCATGTGGAGCGCAGTCGAGAGAGAATGCTGGCATGAGTAGCGAGAAGGTGAGTGAGAATCTCACCCGTCGAAAGCCGAAGGGTTCCTGAGCAAGGCTCGTCCTCTCAGGGTAAGTCGGGACCTAAGCTGAGGCCGAAGGGCGTAGGCGATGGATAACCGGTGGAAATTCCGGTACAGTAAAGAATCGTTTGAGAGAAGTGTTGACGCAGGAAGCTAAGCAAAGCGCGTAGAAGGTAAGCGCGTCCAACGCAGTGGGCTAGTCCGATAGGCAAATCCGTCGGATGGTGCTGAGGGCGGATGGGGATCGAAATGTGAGTAGAGAAGTTGCTGATGCTACACTGCCAAGAAAAGACGCTATCGAGATTTTTTGCTCCCGTACCAAAACCGACACAGGTAGGCAGGAAGAATATTCTAAGACGCGCGGAAGAACCTTTGTTAAGGAACTCGGCAAAATGACCCCGTAACTTCGGGAGAAGGGGTGCCATCTTCGGATGGCCGCAGAGAATCGGCCCAAGCGACTGTTTACCAAAAACACAAGTATCTGCGAAGCCGCAAGGCGAAGTATAGGTGCTGACACCTGCCCGGTGCTGGAAGGTCAAGGGGAGCTGTTAGAAGCAATTCGAAGCAGTGAACTTAAGCCCCAGTAAACGGCGGCCGTAACTATAACGGTCCTAAGGTAGCGAAATTCCTTGTCGGGTAAGTTCCGACCCGCACGAAAGGTGTAACGATTTGGGCACTGTCTCAACAAAGGATCCGGTGAAATTGTAGTAGTCGTGAAGATGCGACTTACCCACGCTAGGACGGAAAGACCCCATGGAGCTTTACTGCAGGTTGACATTGGACTTTGGTTTGTAATGTACAGGATAGGTGGGAGACTAGGAAACATTGTCGCCAGATGATGCGGAGTCGCCCTTTGGATACCACCCTTTACAGACTAGGGTTCTAACCTAGGACCGTGAACCGGTTCGGGGACACTGTCAGTCGGACAGTTTGACTGGGGCGGTCGCCTCCCAAAGAGTAACGGAGGCGTTCAAAGGTTCGCTCAGGATGGACAGAAACCATTCAACGAGTATAAAGGCAAAAGCGAGCTTCACTGCGAGACCCACAAGTCGAGCAGATACGAAAGTAGGACTTAGTGATCCGGTGGTACCGCGTGGAAGGGCCATCGCTTAACGGATAAAAGCTACCCTGGGGATAACAGGCTTATACCCCCCAAGAGTTCACATCGACGGGGGTGTTTGGCACCTCGATGTCGGCTCGTCTCATCCTGGAGCTGGAGCAGGTTCCAAGGGTTGGGCTGTTCGCCCATTAAAGAGGTACGCGAGCTGGGTTCAGAACGTCGTGAGACAGTTCGGTCCCTATCCAGCGTGGGCGTAAGAAATTTGAGAGGAGCTGTCCCTAGTACGAGAGGACCGGGATGGACGAACCGATGGTGTACCGGTTGTTCTGCCAAGGGCATAGCCGGGTAGCTACGTTCGGACGGGATAAGCGCTGAAGGCATCTAAGCGCGAAGCCCCCCTCAAGATGAGATTTCGTAGAGACCGGGAAGAAAACCCGGTTGATAGGTCAGAGGTGGAAGCGTAGTAATACGTGGAGCTAACTGATACTAATCTCTCGAATATTTGACCAGAAATACCTATTAAGATTGTGAAATGGCCCAACAAGCGAAGCGGTTGGTAGCCATTTCATACGCAACGGTTTCCCGCAAGGCGAGCGCGTAGCGCGAAGGCGCGCGGAAGAAATCGACTGCGTCGGAGACGAAAGCGTCTTTGACGGAGATGCGGAATTGTTAAGAATTGAATGTTTAATATGGTGACGATAGCGTGAGGGATACACCTGTTCCCATCCCGAACACAGAAGTTAAGCCTCACATCGCCGATGGTACTTGGTTGGAAACGGCCTGGGAGAGTAGGTAGTCGCCAAATAAAAGGAAAGGGCACGGAAGTGTCCTTTCTTTATACCGCGGGGTAGAGAAGTGGCATCTCGTCGGGCTCATAACCCGGAGGTCGCAGGTTCGAATCCTGCCCCCGCAATACAGAAAAGGGAAGAGTGACCCGATGGGCCGCTCTTTTCTTTTGTTTGTAGAGGTAGGGGGCAGGATGAGAACCTGGTGAGATTGCCAGAGCTCCCGCAAGACCAAGCGCGAAGCGCGCAGGGCGAGCGGTGAGCGAGGCATCCAGAGGCGAAAGCGCCGTGGGATTGCCAGAGCTCCCGCAAGACCAAGCGCGAAGCGCGCAGGGCGCGCGGTGAGCGAGGCATAATGGCAAAAACGGGAAAACAACTCTACCGCTGATTCGGAAAGTGTAGAGTGTAAATGAGAAAACGGGAAATCCACTCTACAGTGGGCTCAGTTTTTGTAGAGTGTAAATGAGAAAAACGGAAAAAACCTCTACCGCCGACTCGGAAAGTGTAGAGTGAAATAACAAAAACGGGAAAACAACTCTACCGTTGACTCGGAAAGTGTAGAGTGGAAATGACAAAAACGGGAAAACAACTCTACCGCTGGCTCGGGATCTGTAGAGTGAAATAGTAAAAACGGGAAAACAACTCTACTGTCGGCTCAGGATCTGTAGAGTGGAAATGACAAAAATCGCAAAACGGTCTACAACTGACTTGGAACCTGTAGAGGGGAAATCTTTATTACCATTCCAATTAAGAAAAAGAGCATCCGGCCAAGGCCGGATGCTCTTCTCTTCTACTTTTCTATTCAGATTAATAATTCTGTGCCGCAATCTCGAAGAATGCTTGCGGATGATGGCATACCGGGCATACATCCGGGGCCTTTTCGCCGACGACGATGTGACCACAGTTGCGGCATTCCCAAATTTTCACCTCGCTACGCGCGAAAACCTGTTGTGCTTCGATGTTGTGGAGAAGAGCGCGATAACGTTCCTCATGATGCTTTTCGATGGCGGCAACGCCACGGAATTGTTCCGCCAATTCGGGGAAGCCTTCCTCATCGGCTGTCTTGGCAAAACCGTCATACATATCCGTCCACTCGTAGTTTTCGCCGGCAGCAGCATCCTTCAGATTGTCGGTAGTATCGTTGATTCCGCCAAGTGCCTTGAACCAGAGCTTTGCATGCTCCTGTTCGTTTTCTGCGGTTTTCAAAAACAGCGCAGCAATCTGTTCAAAGCCTTGCTTTTTTGCTTTGGAAGCAAAAAACGTATATTTGTTTCTTGCCTGCGATTCCCCTGCAAAGGCAGTTTGCAGGTTCTTTTCCGTTTGCGTTCCGGCATACTTATTTTTCATTCTTCACTCCTTTATTTTCAATCCTTCATAACGGCAATGCCGTCCATCCATACGTTGGTACTATACCCCTAATTGGAAAAAAGTCATATTTCCTGCTAAATACTTTTATCCATGGTATGCTGAAGGAAGGAAAAAGAGGAAACCACGGACGGAACTGTTGAAGATCATGAAGGAGAACAAAGTGCATCCCTATTTTGCGTTTTTGTCCCGGGAAATGCTTCCCGCGTTCGGCTGTACGGAACCGATTGCCTTGGCATATGCGGCTTGCGAGGCCCGGGCGATATTGGATGCGGAACCGGCTCGTATTCTGGTACGCTGTTCCGGCAATCTGATTAAAAATGCCAAATCCGTATTGGTGCCGAATGCGAACGGACGACGGGGAATCGCCATCAGCGCCGCGTTAGGAGCCATGTGTCTTGAGCCGGAACGAAAGCTACAGGTACTGGAGCACATCACTCCGGAACAACGTAAACGTGCCGAGAATTTGGTGGATCAAGGGGCCTGTCGTGTGGAACATGATGTGGAACGAGAAGGCTTATATCTCTCTTTAACGCTTTGGGATGCTGCAGAGCATTCGGCGCGCGTCGTTCTTTCCGGCGAACATACCAATATTGTGCGAAAAGAACGTGACGGCGCAGTGCTTTATGAGAAAGCAGAACAGGATCATGCCGCGAGCTACCCTCCGTTTTCCTTTGCCGATATTTATACCTTTGCGAAAGAAGCGGATTATACGCCGGTGCTTCCTCTTTTGGACCAGGAGATCCGCTATAATTTGGCGATCGGCACGGAAGGACTTACCCATGAGTGGGGGAGCAGCATCGGCAAAGCGATTTTGCGCGAAGGAACGACAGTGGCGGATGAAATTGCCTATGCCGCGGCCGGATCGGACGCTCGCATGAGCGGCTGCAAATTGCCGGTCGTAATCAATTCCGGAAGCGGGAATCAGGGTATGACGGTTTCCCTTCCCATCATCCGCCACGCGGAACACATTCATGCGGATGAGGACAGGCGCTATCGCGCGTTGCTTTTTGCAAATCTGCTGGCCGCCTATCAGAAATCGTACATTGGACGTCTCTCGTCCTATTGCGGAGCCGTCAGTGCTGCAGCCGCATCTGTTGCGGGTGTGGCGTTCCTGGATGGTGCTACTCCTGCGGTGATCGCCGAAACGGTGGTCAACGCATTGGCAGCTGCTGCCGGGGTGCTCTGTGATGGGGCCAAGCCCTCCTGTGCCGCCAAGATCGCCTTGGCTTTGCGCGCAAGCTACACGGCTTATGAGCAGGCAAAAGAAGGGCGCTCCTTTAAAACCGGCGACGGAATGGTCGCTGTCGATGTGGATGCGACGATTCGTTCGATCGGACGCGTTGCACGCGAAGGCATGGCAGAAACCGATCGTGTCATCTTGCAGGAAATGTTGGCTACCACCAACAAGGGCTGAAGCTGCAACGAATGGACAAACAAAGAAAAAAACAGGCCGGCTAAACCGGCCTGTTTTTCGTTTAGTGGAGAATAGGGGGATCGAACCCCTGACCTCTTGAATGCCATTCAAGCGCTCTCCCAGCTGAGCTAATTCCCCGAGGCGATGGGACTATTATAGCGAAAGAAAGTAAGCACGACAAGGGGGTGTCCGATTTTTTCATCCATGTCATTTCCTTTGCATTTTCTTACCTGTATTGCGCATAGCTTTGATGATAATGCTATACTTGAATTGAAGTTTACGGTCATATGACCATGGACGGGGAGAGAACATTTGGTAGGTCTGTAGTGAGAGAAGGAGTTAAAATGAATAAGAAAAATCGATGGGGGAGGGTATTACTATCGCTGCTGTTGATCGTCAGCATGGTGGCAGGGATGCTTCCATGTAATGCTGTGGCTGAAACGGTAGACGATCCGTCAGGTATTCAATATGATGCCGAGGGAAATCTGATCATTAAAAATCAGCAGGCTTTGCAGGATAAGATTAAGGAAGCCACTGCTCTCGGCGTAACCGTAAACGTTACTCCGCAAGCGAAAGATCCCGTTTACGTGCGCGATGCTAAAGCATTAGAAAACGCTAAGACGGAGATCGAGAAAAATAATGCGGACTCCATAGAGGCACTGGATGGCGCCATCACCGCGCAGAAGAATAATAATGCCGAGTATCAAACGAAATTGAAAGAGTCATTCAAGGACATTCAGGGGACAGAGTGGTCGTTTGAGGATATTCAGAAATTTATTTTAACGAAAGACGAACAAAAACTTACTGAGGACATGCAGTTGGCCAAAATGGTGCAAAGAATGTCCGCCGCATCGGTGGTTACGCCGAGTTCTCAGTCGACGCTAATCACGCCGCTGAATCTTAAAAATCCTGGCTATCTGACTGAGGGCGATACGCTTCGCTATGCAAATGTCTTGCAGGATAGCGCTACAGGTGAATGGGTTGATTTTAAGCTGACGATTAAAAGGATTGATCTCGTTCACACACCACCGTATAAAAAGGGCGAAGCCAAAAAAACCGAACTTAAGCCCAATAAAAACCATTCTGCATATGATATAGACCCGAAGAAACCGTTAATTTACTATTCCTGCGACGATCTCACTATTCAAGTGGACTTTTTAAAACATGGAACGGAGGAGCCGATTTCCATCATTCCCATTCTTGTTTTTGTGGATGTTGACGTTACACAGGCGGTTAAGTTGGAATCTCCTGCATCACATAATGCTCTTAAGGGAAAGAAGTTGGGCTACGATGCAACGAACGACAAATTCTTTGATGCGAAAGGGGATGATGATGGCAACCCTGATGGTGATGATCGAGATAATTGGGTGATGTATAGCACCGGCGCGACAACGGGCTTTACGTATACGTTCTATACGCAAAGGGAAAATTTTACAGGCGTCATTCAAGGCATCGGCGGCGACAGCGTGAAGTACACTCCGCCGGCGAAGCCAAAGAGCGAAACGGCTAACGTGACCCTTATCAAACAGCCGATCTATCACCAGGTTTCCTACCAGTTTGTGGGCAATTATCCCAAGAAGGCGAAGATTCCGACCGACGCAACGAAATATGCCGTTGGGCAACAGCTTAACATGGCGGCAGACCCGGACAAAATCTCCGGATGGACATTCTTGGGTTGGTTTGAAGATCAGACACTGAAGACTCCCATCCAAGCCCACCCTGTCAATGCCGACGAAATAATCTATGGCGCGTGGAAGAAAAAGCCTACCCCGCCAACAATCTCCTCCAGCGTGAGCAGCTCGCTGCCACTAAGCTCCGACTCGATGAGCACTGTTCCGGGCATTCCTCAGACGCCGGAGCAGCCGCCGGAAACGCCGAACACACCGAAGCCGAAGAAACCGAACGCTAAAGCACCGAGGACCGGGGAATTGGAGAATCGCATGTGGGGCATCACCCTGCTGGGCCTTACCGCTGCCGCCGTCGGTTTTGCAACGATCAAGAAAAAGAAATCCATGCGCTAATGAGGAGAAAAACGAAAAAAATTATCGTTTTCCTGTTTAGAGCATCTTTTTCCGGGTACTAAAGGAATACCAGAAAAGAAGGAGGTGAGACCCTTGGGCACAGAACACTCTTTCTTGAGGGAATCACCGGATTCCCTCAAGACGACGACAAGCGATTCAGACGCGCTGCACGAAAAATAAACCTGCGGGTTTAGCGTAAACGGACTTTCCGTTATCGGAATGCGTGCTTGCGAAAGAAAACGTTGGGCAAAGGAATGGGTTGGTTGCGTATGGCGTAGCTCAGGCAGAGGCCTGTTGAGATAGAATTTCACTGGTCGTTCCTCCCCGTACGAGTTTTTCGCAAGAGAGAATCGTGACAAGCAAATAGTCGGTGGGCGTCTTCCGTTGGAGAAGGCGCCCTTGTTTTTTGTCTTTTGTTTCGCTGTCTTGTAACTGCGACTTGTACTGTTTTCAATAGACAAGGAACAGCCGTCTATCTTTTATAAGGAGGAAAAATGAAAAATCCGATTGTGACTTTTAGATTGCCGCAAGGCGAAATTCAAGCAGAGCTGTATCCGGAGATTGCACCCAATACGGTAAACAATTTTATTTCCCTGGTGCAAAAGGGCTTCTATGACGGACTGATCTTTCACCGCGTCATTCCGCAATTCATGATTCAAGGCGGTGACCCGGAAGGCACGGGGATGGGCGGCCCCGGCTATACTATTGCTGGAGAATTTGCGCACAACGGCTTTGCCAACGCACTGAAACATGAGGCGGGCGTGCTTTCGATGGCTCGCAGCATGGATCCCGATTCGGCGGGGAGCCAATTTTTTATCATGCATAAAGACGCACCGCATCTGGATGGAGAATATGCCGCTTTCGGCAAAGTCATCGAAGGCATGGATGTGGTGGATGCGATTGCGCACGTAAAAACCGGTTGGGGAGATCGTCCCAAAGACGATGTCGTGATGACCAAAGTGACCGTAGAAACATTCGGAGAGAGCTATCCGGAGCCGGACAAGTTATAACGCGAGACGAGTACTTAGTTCGCCTTTGCGGTGCATCGTTGGTCATATGCACCAGAATCGCTTCGTTTATATTAGAACCAAAACAAACCTTAGAACCAAAAAAAGCCGCTGGAAATCATGATTTCCAGCGGCTTTTTTGAAGCCGGCAAAAGGACTTGAACCCTCAACCCTCTGATTACGATTCAGATGCTCTACCAATTGAGCTATGCCGGCGCGAATTACCCGACCATTATAGCAAGCCGGGAAAGAAGATGCAAGCGTACCGACAAAAATTGCTTCTAAGCGGATTTTACATTTTACAAGGAATCTACCGTGGGATAGCGGTCCAGATCAAAGGTGTTGAAGTCGTCGAGATTTCCAGCTTCATACCCTTTTTTATACCAGCGTGCGCGTTGTTTGCTGCTGCCGTGGGTGAAGGATTCCGGTGTTACATGGCCCTGGATGCGCTTTTGGATGGCGTCATCACCGATGGACCAGGCGCTTTGGATGGCGGCATCCAAGTCACCCTTTTCCAGATATCCTTCTTCCTGTTGATGGCGCGCAACGACCCCGGCCAGATAATCCGCCATCAGCTCGAGGCGGACCGTCAGCGCATTGCGCTCTGCTTCGCCCGCAC
Organism: Murdochiella vaginalis; assembly: GCF_902381775.1. Taxonomy (NCBI): domain Bacteria; kingdom Bacillati; phylum Bacillota; class Tissierellia; order Tissierellales; family Peptoniphilaceae; genus Murdochiella; species Murdochiella vaginalis. The sequence continues at coordinate 1,275,426 of NZ_LR698969.1, read as the reverse complement.
GCTGCCGTAGACGATTCACTTCATCCAGAATACCGAGTTCATTTTGTACATGATGTCCGATTTCATGGGAGATGACATAACTCAAGATGAACTCGTTTTTTTCGGCTCCGAACTGATTGACCAACATATCATAGAACGAAAGATCCATGTACACACTACGGTCGCGCCCGCAATAGAACGGGCCGGTGCCGGAATCGGCAATGCCGCAACCGGTTTTGACCTTTTGTTGAAAGATGATCATTTCCGCTTCTTGATAGTCCTTCTTTTGCTGTTTCAACAGCGTGTGCCAGGTATCTTCGGTGTCTTTTAAAGCAACCGATGAAAAATGGTACAGTTCTTTTTCCTTTTCGGAAAGCGAGAGAGGTTCCTGTCGAACGGAACCATTGGTGATCGGAGCGCTGTTGAGACCGACATTCAGCGCCGCTAAGGGATTTCCTGTCAGTAATAACACGATAAGCCCCAGAAGCAGGCTACCGCCGCCAATGATTTTTCCCGTGCCCCTTCCGCCGCTTCGTACGTTGCTACTTCCTTGGCGATCTCTCCACCTCATGTTGTTCCCCTTTCCTGACTGTGGTTGGCGCGATGGTAAAACGCCCCGATATGAATTGTATTATCTTTATTATGCCCCTTTTTTCATGGTTATCGCGAAAAATCAAATCTCTTTTGTCTGCTTTCCGAAAACCGACAGAACCCCTACTATGGTATGATAGAACAAGACAAGGAGGGGGCATGATTCGACTTTTCTGCTCGGATTTTGACGGGACATTGTCACCGAACACCACCATTTCACCGGAGAATATCCGGGCGATTCGACGTTTGCAGGATGCCGGCATCGTATTTGCGTTGGTCAGCGGCCGTCCGAAGGCCAATGCGCATATGCTTCTCGCGCGTGCGGGACTTACGGTGCCCATGATTACATCAAACGGCAGCGTGGTGACGCTCGCAGATGGACGGGATTTGTTGGTGAAAGGCATTGCCACCGACGCAATAGAGGACATTCTGGAGGTAGCGAACAAGCGAAAGAGCTTCTATATTGCCTACGAAAAGGACCGCTGTTTTCTTCCACCGTGGGTGCCGTTTCTGGGGGTGGGAGGCCTGGCCCGTTTAGTGCAGAGGGAAACCGGCATTTTGCCCTTGCGTGTGAAGCGCGAAGATCTCTCCGGCTGGACGGTTACCAAATTCAATTACTATCCGCTGGGAAAGCCTACTGAGGCGGATTGGCACCGATGGGAGCAAGATGAACGCGTTTATGTGACCACCTCGTCACGGCATAAATTGGAGCTATCTGCTGCGGGCGTATCCAAGGGAAATGCGATTCGTCTTTTAGCCAAGGAATTGGGCATTCGTTCGGATGAAATTGCCGCGATCGGGGATTATTTAAATGATTGCGATATGCTAAAAGCGGCATCCCTGCGCTTTGCGGTTGCCAATGCGCGGGAGGAGCTAAAGGCCATCGCCGACCACGTGGTTTCTTCGGCAAAAGAGAATGGAGTTGCTGAAGCGATCTCGCAGGTTCTTGCCGATTAAGGAACCGAAGGCACCGATCCGGGAATCGTTCCGAACCAGATCTGCTGGGCAAAAAAAGAGAAAAATGAGGAGAAGGCATGAACGAGGAGAAAAAAGCATCTACGACGGCACGAGAAAATGGACCGATCGTGATGCGCTATTGTGCAACCGGAAAAAAGCCGAGTTACTCAAACGCGTTTGCGGCGGGGTTGGATTTGCCGCTTATGAATGAAGAGGGGTTGACCTTTCATCCGGGAGACCATGGCGTGGTACATACCGGCATTTCCGTGGAATTGCCGAAAGGCACGTTCGGACTGGTGGCGATTCGCTCGGGCTTGGGCATGAAAGGGCTGGTGTTATCCAATGGCATTGGCGTGATCGATGAGGATTATCGAGGAGAAATTCGCATTCCTCTGTTCTATCACGGGGAAGATACCTTGCATCTGGCCCAAGGAGAACGCGTGGCACAGATGATCGTTGTCCCGTATCTTCAACCAATTTTAGAGCAAACGGAAACGCTCAGCGAAACCGATCGGGGCGAAGAGGGATTCGGTTCAAGCGGTCGCTTTTAACGTCGGCGATTCGCATAGGCCTATGGTTGCGAATCGCAGGGAAAATATAGAGATATACTCATTTTTCAACGAGGAGGATAACGTTGCGAGTCGATAAATTTTTGAAAAACGCACGCCTGATCAAACGTCGCACGGTAGCCAAACAAGCGGCGGACGGCGGACGCATTGACGTAAACGGGCGGACCGCGAAAGCCGGAACCGAGGTTGCTGCGGGGGATACCATGAAAATCGCATTTGGCAATAAAACCCTGGAAATTGAAATACTGGCCGTGCCGGAAACTGTGCGAAAGGAACAGGCACAGGAAATGTATCGTGTGATAGGAGAAGAGGAATGAGCCAATTTAAATCCATTTTGCCGAAAACGGATCCGTCAGGAGCTCCCAGACAGAAGCGATCTTCTGATGAAGAGGAAATATTGCAAAGAGGTGGGCGCGTTGATGCCCGTCGCGCATCCCGCAAGAAGGAAGGACGCAGTGTGCGAAAAGCGTCACGCTTGAACAATGCGGCAGAGCAGGGCCGCTCCTATCGTAAGCGTTCGCCTTTTAATCGCTCCAGTTTGGGCGTCGTTGCGCTTTTCGTCATTTTGCTGTTAATTCTCATCCCGACGGCTCTTACCCTCAACAGCACTTCCAAGCAGCTGACCGAAACCAAAGCTATGCAGTCCTCACTGGAAGCGCAGCGTGAAGAGCTGCAGACCTCGGTGAACGATCTGAAGAGTCAGTTGGACATCGTCAATACCGATCAGTTTATCGAAAAATATGCGCACGAAAAGTTAGGCATGCTGCGTCCCAATGAAATTTTGGTGGATATGGGAGACGGGACCATGCAAATCAATCAGGATGCGTTGGCAAAGTATAAGGCAGAGCAGGAACAGAAGGCGGCGCAGGCGTCTTCGACCGCACCGGCTGCGGAATCCGCATCTACTCAGCCGACTGCTTCCGGAGATACGAACGCTTCGACGGCGCCTCTTGCAGAGCAGAGCCCGGAATCTTCCGCATCGAATAATGGACAGTAATCCAAAGAAAATGCCGACCTTTTCGTCGGAAGTAGTATCTCTTTTAGAGACGCCGCGGCGTATTTATGTGGCCGTGTCGGGTGGAGCGGATTCGATGGCAGTGGCAAGGCTGTTGAAGGATGCTTTGCAAGGCCGCCCTTCGCTTTCCACACCTACGGTGTTGCACGTCCATCATGGCTTGCGCGGAGAGGATGCCGATGCCGATGAGCGCTTTGTGGCCGATTGGGCGGAAACGCACGGATGGCGTTTTTGTTCCACACACGTGGATGTAGCGGAAAGAGTGCGGCAAACCGGAGAGTCCATCGAAACGGCTGCGCGCGTGTTGCGCTATGCGTTTTTTACGCGTGTCATAGATGAAGAATGGACATCGGATGAACCGAAGCCGTTGCTGTTTCTTGGACATCATCTTCAGGATCAGGCAGAAACCATTTTGTTTCATATCCTTCGTGGCTGCGGGCCGGATGGGCTGAGCGGCATGGCGGAGTTGGAGGAACGTTCCTCGTTTTTTTTGGTGAGACCGCTACTATCTGCTACAAAAGAAAGTATTGAACAGTTTCATCGCGCGCGCTGTTTTACATGGCGTGAGGATCATACCAATCAGGAGATGGACGCAACGCGCAATCGCCTTCGAAATCTGTTTTTTCCCGCGCTTCGTCGCGACATCAATCCGGCGGTGGACGAGTCGTTGGTACGCTTAGGGGAAATTGCACGGGCAGATAATGCCTATCTGGATGCGGTTGCGCAGGCATCGTTTTCTCGAATGTCGGAAACGGGAGCGCAAGCAGACCCGTTTTCCTCGTCTTCTCTTGCTCGTAACGCCTATTTTCTTAAAAGCATCGCTCTGCGACGTGATGCTTTTTTGGCGGAACCGCTTGCCGTTCAACGGCGTATCATTCGACACTGGGTACGAGCATTTTGGCTTAGAGAGAAGCAGGAAGCGGCGATGCTTCCTTTCGAGGAAGAAGAAGAGATTCGACGTCATTTCCGTCGTCCGAGCGGTAAATGTCTTTCACTTTATGGTATGATGTTTTTAACTGATTTTGAAGGCGTGCATGTCTTATCGCTTGCGCGCTTTCAGACTTTGGAAAGAGAATCGGAAGCATGCTTAACGCTTTCCGCCGATCGGGACGGACGACAACAGGATATCTTTTCAGGGCGATGCACGGTTTCGTGTATATCACAGGTTGATTCGGCAACCGTATCCTCTCTGACGTCTTTACCGGCGGCCTCTTGCGCAATCGATGCAACAGAACTGGACGGGTTAACATGGCACTTTGCACGGGCGGGTGACACCTTTGTTTCTTTTGGGGGAGGTTCAAAGCCTTTACGCAAAATGTGGAATGCCTGGCATGTGCCTGCCGTACTGCGCAATCATTGGCCCATCCTTACCGATGGAGAAGATATTTTGTGGGTGCTTGGGTTGGGAAGAAGTGCAAGGCGGATCGTTCAGCCCGGCCGAAACATGGTGATCATCAATTGGAGAAAAATATGAGTGGAGAGAACTTACAACAATACGTCGATCGCATTCTATTCACCGAAGAGGAGATTCAACGCCGCGTTGCCGAAATTGGTGCCAAAATCACGGCGGATTATGCGAAGGAGAAGGCGGATTTATTGGTCGTCGGCATTCTCAAAGGCGCCTCCGTTTTTATGGCAGATTTGCTCAAGCACATTGACCTCGATGTGGAAATTGACTTCATGTCGGTATCCAGCTACGGAGCAGGAACGGTTTCCAGCGGCGATGTTCGAATCATTAAGGATTTAGAACAGCCGATCATGGGGAAAAATGTCCTCATTGTCGAAGACATTGTGGATACCGGCTATACGCTAAAATATCTGTTGGAAAACCTGCTTGCGCGTGGAGCACACAGCGTTAAGATTGCTTGTATGTTGGATAAGGCGGAACGCCGTGTAACGGATATTCAGGGTGACTATGTCGGCTTTGCCATTCCGGATGAGTACGTGATCGGGTATGGCATGGACTTTAACCAAAAGCTGCGCAATCTGCCTTTTATCGGTACGCTCAACCCGATTTATTATCGTCATGAGCAGGGAAGGACGAAGGAATGAACAAAAAGACCCCCAATCGGAACAATTTGGGCATGCTGGTGAGCTATCTGCTCCCCTTGATGATGATTGCCCTCATCTTCATGTTTTTTAATGCGAATAATACGCAGAAGAGCTCGATGACGCACAATGCGTTGATTGCCCAATTGGATGACGGAAATGTGAAAAGCCTTGTCTATCAGGGTGAAAAATTGCGCGGCGTGTTGAACGACAAAGACAAAACGCCTTTTGAAGTGATTATTCCGCAGCAATATTTTCCAACCTTCTACCAAGAGCATGTCGCGCCGCAGGTAAAGAAGGGGAATCTCGAAATGGTCTTTCAGGCGATTCCGGAGCCGAACCCCTTTTTGGCGATGCTGCCGGATATTCTGTTTTTGGGGCTGCTCGGCTTCATGATGTATAGCTTCTTCAAGCGTACGGCGATGCAAAACAGCAGCATGAACAGCTTCGGTAAGAGCAAGGCCCAGATGCATCAGGATAAAGGCGAAAAAGTTACGTTTCAGGATGTTGCCGGCTTACAGGAAGAAAAGGAAGAGCTTTCTGAGATCGTAGAGTTCCTCAAGAATCCACGCAAGTTCCTTGATTTGGGTGCGCGTATTCCCAAAGGAGTCTTGTTGGTGGGCCCGCCGGGAACCGGAAAAACCTATCTTTCCAAAGCCGTTGCCGGCGAAGCAGGGGTGCCGTTTTTTTCCATTTCCGGATCCGATTTTGTCGAAATGTTCGTTGGCGTGGGCGCTTCCCGCGTACGCGATTTGTTCACGGAAGGCAAGAAAAATGCACCGTGTATCATTTTCGTAGATGAAATCGATGCGGTGGGTCGACGCCGTGGAGCGGGTCTGGGCGGCGGCAACGATGAGCGCGAACAGACGCTCAATCAGCTACTGGTCGAGATGGACGGTTTCGATAAGAACGAAGGCATCATCATTATGGCGGCAACGAACCGGCCAGACATCCTCGATCCGGCGTTGCTGCGCCCGGGACGCTTTGACCGTCAGGTTATGGTGGGTATGCCGGATGCCAAAGCGCGTGAGGCGATTTTAAAGGTGCATACGCGCAATAAACCGGTTGCCCAGGATATTGACTATTCTTCTTTGGCGCGTCAAACGGCGGGATTCACTCCGGCGGACTTGGAGAATATGGCCAACGAAGCGGCACTTCTTACGGCTCGCGCGGGCAAGAGCGCGATTGATATGAATACGTTCATCGAGGCCTCGATTAAAGTGGTAGCCGGCCCCGAGAAAAAATCGCGCGAAGTGATTCAAAAAGAGCGTGTGCTGACAGCGTATCATGAGAGCGGCCACGCCATCGTAACGCGCGCACTGCCGGATACGGATAAAGTCAATATGATTACGATTGTGCCGCGCGGCTATGCCGGCGGGTTCACTTCGTTTTTACCGGAAGATGATCGCCAATTCATGTCACGCAATGAGATGTTAACGGAAATCGTCAGCTTTTTGGGCGGACGTGCGGCGGAGGCACTGGTGCTGGATGATATCTCTACGGGTGCTTCCAACGATATTGAGCGTGCGACGAAGATGGCGCGCAATATGGTCGTTAAATATGGTATGAGCGAGAAATTGGGCCCTGTAACGTACGAAGAGGGAAAGGACAATGTGTTTTTAGGCAATGACCTCGGTCAGATCCGCTCCTATTCCGAAGAAACGGCGCAAGCGATTGATGAAGAGGTGCGTCGCATCATGAGTGACGCGATGGAACGTGCCATGAGCATCTTGCGTTGCAATCGGGAGATGCTGGATCAATTGGCCAATGTCCTTTTGGAAAAAGAAACCATGCATGCGGAAGAGTTTGAAACACTTTTCCAGACCTATGGAGTGATGGCGGAAGAAAAGGGAGGAGCAAACGCATGAGCTCAGAAGCGGCAAGCAAGGCACAAAATGCACAAGCGACAATGCCGGGCATTCACATTGCCGGCATGACGATAACGATTATTGACTTGCTCTATCTGGGCATGCTCATCTTTCTGCTCTATCAGGTGGTTCGAGCCATTCGGATGGAGCGCAAACTGGAGGAGCCAAAGTACTCGTTTTCGACACGCCCGAAGTCGATCAACATGGTCTTGATGTCCATCATTTTCATTTTCGGTGTGATGACCATCGTGAGCCAGAAAGAATATGCCCGTGGTGTGATGATGATGTTCTTGGGCATTACGTTTTATTTTTCTTCCAAGAACAAGGTAATTGTTTCGCAGGAAGGACTCTTTGCCGACAATAAGTTTATCCCCTGGCAGGAACTTCGCAAATGGGCCTGGGACACGAAAACGGGCAATTTGGTCATCATCACGAAAGAGTTCGGCAAGAATGAGACGCGTCAGGTGTTGCAGATAGGCCGCACACACATGAGCGAAATCAATGCACGCATTCGCGAATTCAAACTTGGTAAAAAATCCGCGATGTTCCAAGAAAAGGCGCAGGAGAAAGCATTGAGCGAAGAAGAACAGGCTTCACAGACAGAAAAGAGCGAAACGACGGAGTCGTAGGGGGAGACATGGCAAAGTTTATTTTCGTGACCGGTGGTGTCGTTTCCGGCATCGGCAAGGGCATCAGCGCCGGAAGTGTAGGAAGATTGCTCAAAGACAACGGCTATTCCGTATTCATGCAAAAGTTTGATCCCTATCTGAATGTCGATCCGGGAACGATGAGCCCCTATCAGCATGGCGAGGTGTTTGTTACGCGCGATGGGGGCGAAACCGATCTGGATTTAGGACATTATGAGCGCTTTATCGACGAAGAACTCACGAAAAACTCTTCGGTTACCAGCGGCCGCATCTATTCTAATGTCATTCGCAAGGAGCGAGCGGGTGATTACGAGGGAAAAACCGTACAGGTGATCCCGCATGTCACCAATGAGATAAAAGAAAAAATCTATTCCGTAGCGGAAGAGTCCGGTGCCGATTTCATCATTACGGAAATCGGTGGTACGGTGGGAGACATTGAGTCTCAACCGTTTATTGAAGCCATTCGTCAAATCCATTCCGAAAATTCGGATGACGTGCTGTTTCTGCATACGGTGCTCATTCCGACCATTCCGGGAACGGGTGAGTTAAAAACCAAACCGGCGCAGCATTCCTTCAAGGAATTGATGAGCTACGGCATTAAACCGGATGTGTTCATTCTCCGTGCAGACAAGCCCATTACGGAAGATGTGTATGAAAAGATCTGTCTTTTCTGCGATTTGCCGCGAGAAGCGGTCGTAGAATCCAAGACGGTGGATCTCATCTATGAGGTACCGCTGGTATTCAAAGCACAGGGGCTGGATCAGTATATTCTTCGTCATTTCCACCTGAAAACGCGTGAGGATCATACGGGCGACTGGGCGAAGATGTGCGCTACATTTAAGGCCGCCAAGAAAAAGCTGACGGTGGCGCTGGTTGGAAAATACACGGCGCTTAGCGATTCGTATCTTTCCGTTTTCGAGGCAGTGCGGGATGCCGGCTATCATCTGGGGGCCAAGGTTGACGTGCGCTATGTGGATTCCGAAACAATAACGGAAAAAACCGCGAAACGGATTCTGTCTCCGTATGACGGCATCATTATCCCCGGAGCATTCGGCTCACGGGGGACAGAGGGCATGATTGAGACGGTGCGCTATGTGCGTGAAAATAACATTCCTTTCCTGGGCATTTGCATGGGCATGCAAATTTCGTGCATTGAAATTGCGCGCCATGTTCTTGGAATCACGGATGCCTCGTCGTTAGAGTTTCATACCGACTCGGCCAATCCCATCATCACCTTCCTCGATGGACAATCCGAAGAAACGGACCTGGGCGGAACGTTGCGTCTCGGCAATAACGATTGCGCCATAATGGAAGGTACGTTGGCACATCAATTGTATGGACAGAAAAACATTGTTGAGCGGCATCGTCATCGCTATGAATTCAACAACAAATACAAGGAGCTGTTTGAGCAAAAGGCGGGCGTGGTCTTCAGCGGGGTTCAACTTGCGAAGAACCTGATGGAAATTGTAGAAATTCCTGCGCATCCGTATTTCATTGCCGCACAGTTTCATCCGGAGTTCAAATCACGGCCGAATGCACCGCATCCGTTGTTTACGGGGCTGGTGCGTGCCAGCTTGGAGCGAAAGGAAAAAGCATCGGCATCGAAAACGACCGCGAAGTAAAAAAGTAGCTGGGGCATGGCCCCGAATGGACCGGCATCCTCAGTGAGCCGGATCGGAGGAACTATGAAAAACAAATTTTTTAACGGACGGAATCTCGCACGCTTAGGTGTTTTGATCGCCCTAATGCTGGTATTGAGCGCTTTGCCCATCGGCTACATCCTCATCGGACCGATTCAGGTAACGACCATGCACATTCCGGTCGTATTAGGAGCCATTATCGGCGGTGTTCCCTATGGATTTATTTTAGGATTGGCGTTTGGGCTCAATTCCATGCTTCGCGCATTACAGGGACTTTCCGGTCCGTTGTCTTTTGCTTTTGCCAATCCGCTAATCAGCGTTCTGCCTCGCGTGCTTTTTGGCGTGATCGTGGGCTACCTTGCTACGATTTGGCGTAATAAGAATGTGATCATTCGTTATTCGTTGCCGGCTATCATCGGCACGGTGATGCATACGTTGATGGTGATGGGGACACTTTATCTGGTGTATGCCGCTCGCGTTGCCGAAGTGCGCAACATCACATCCGAAGCGGTGGGCGCCATGGTGCTCACAACCGTTGTAGCCAACGGCATTCCGGAAGCGATTTTGGCCGCAGTGGTTTCGACGCCCATTGCGCGCATATTAGAAAAGCGAGAACACCGTAAGCCGCTTAACGATGCGCAGGAGGAAGAGACATCGAACAAAGCCTAACGGGAGGAAATGTCATGGAAAAGGCGGATCAACCGAAAAGTCGTTCGCTGCTGTTGGCTATTGATGCAGGAAACACCAACATCACTTTTGGTCTGTTTCATAGCGAAGACCTCGTTCATCAATGGCGCATCCAATCCGACAGCGAAAAAACGTCCGATGAATACGGCATTGAACTGGAACAGATTCTGCGTCATTTTCATTACAATCGGGAAATGATTTGCGCCGTTATTCTTTCCAGCGTTGTGCCGGAGTTGGTGCACCAGATGAGTGCCATGTCCGAACGCTTTTTAAAGCTTACGCCGATAATTGTTGGTGAGGGGACGAAGACCGGATTGCCGTTGCGCGTGGATAATCCTCGCGAAGTCGGCTCCGATCGCATTGCCGATGCGGTCGCCGGATATGCGCTATATGGCGGACCGTTGATCATCATTGATATCGGAACCGCCATTACCCATGAAGTCGTCAATGCGCACGGTGAATACATCGGCGGCACGATTGCGCCGGGAATTCGCATTGCAGCTGCTGCTTTAACGCACGGCACTTCCAAACTGCCTCGTGTTGAGCTGATGCAGCCTGAAAAAATCATTGCGACGAATACTGTCAATGCCATGCAGGCCGGACTGGTTCGGGGCTTTATCGGCTTAATTGACGGCATTACAGAAGGCATCTTAGCTGAACTGAAAGAACAGACCGATAAAAAGCCACGTGTGATTGCTACGGGCGGCTTTTCAACGCTTCTTTCCCAGAATTCAAAATATGTTGATGGTGTCAATCGCGATCTCAATCTTTTAGGCTTGCGTCTCATTTACAATCGCACGATGAGAGCAAGAGAGAATGAACGGTTGCGCGATGAAAAAGAATCACACCGCGAGCAAGAAGGATGACCATGCAGGAACCGATTCAAAACAAGGGATTTTCCATGGAAACCGGCCACCGAGAGGAGCCGGTTTCCGCTTTTGTGTCTTTGGCGCCGCTGGCAGGGGTAAGCGATCGTTGCTTTCGAGAAATCTGCTTTCAGTACGGCTGTGAGGAAGCGACGACGGAGATGATCAGTGCGCAGGCGCTTCTTTATGACAGTGCTCGAACGGAGCATATGCTGGAGAAAGGGGAGGAAGGCAAGCTGACCGTGCAGCTATTCGGAAAAGATCCCTGCGTATTAGCGAAAGTCATCCGTACGCGTTTTAATGCGGATGACCGCTTTCAAGCGGTGGAGCTCAACATGGGATGCCCGGCTCCGAAAATTGTGCGCAATGGGGAAGGCAGTGCTCTGATGCGTGATCCGAAGCAGGCCCAAACTCTTTTTCACGCCATGGTGCAGGCATCGACAAAGCCGGTCTATGTCAAAATGCGTCTTGGGTGGGATGCGTCATCCATCAACTATCTTACGCTTGCGCATATTGCCGAGGAAGAAGGAATTGCACGCGTTACATTGCACGCCCGCACGAGGGAACAGATGTATGCCGGAAAAGCGGATTGGGAGGCCATCGCGCGTTTAAAAGACGCCTTGCACGTGCAAGTGGTAGGAAATGGAGATGTCACAACACCGGAAGAAGCAATAAAAATGGAGACGTGGACCGGATGCGACGGCATTGCGATCGGGCGAGGTGCGATGGGCAATCCCTTTCTGTTTCGTCAGATTCATGAATATCGTATGACCGGCTCTTATGCGCCGGTTTCTGTCGATGAGGTACTCGATGTTTTATTGGATCACTATGAGCGTGAAATCGCCTGCCGTGGGGAGCAGCGTGCCATCTTAGAAATGCGCAAGCTCATGGCCTGTTATTTGGCAGGATTTCACGGATCGGCGCGCACAAAAGCAGCGATTATGACGATTACGAACATGGAGTCCGTTCGGCAGGAATTGGAAAAATTTCGCGTGTTAGCTTCTTCGGCTCGTTAGCTTCTTCGGTTCGTTTCTAAAGAACTAAAAAACTCACCGGGCAGACGCACGCGAAAGGTGGTGCCTTTTCGAAGCTTGCTGGTGACTTCAATGTGACCACCCAATTGCTGCACAATGTTGCGTGTAATGGCGAGACCGAGGCCCTGCCCACCGACGGTGCGATTGCGTGAAGAATCGACGCGGTAAAAGCGATCAAAGAGATGATCCAAATCTTTTGGTGCGATGCCGATCCCGTTATCCGAAACGGTAAGGACTACAAATTTGCGATCCTGATTTAAAGCGACACGAATCTGACCGCCTTCCTCAATGGCCTTAATGGCATTGGAAAGGAGATTGCTGAGAATCTGAGAATACAGGCGTTCATCCGTTTGTAAACTGATGGCCGGGTCGATGGCGCGAATGAAAATGCCGTGTTTTTGTACGATGCGCGGCTCAAAGCTGTCCACGACGCGCGCTGTCAGGGTCGAGCAGTCGACATAACGAATGTCTTCGGCGGCAACCAGGGAAGCCTCGCGGAAGGTGTTTTTCAAGCGCTCAACCAGAAGCGTGAGCTGTGCAATATTGGCTTCGATTTGCGCCCAGTTTTTTTCATCCGATGGAATAATACCGTCTTTCATGGCCTCGACATGCAACTGCATATTTGTCAATGGCGTGCGTAGCTCATGAGAAATGTCTTGGGCATAGCTGCGGCGAGCGTCTTCCTGTTGACGTAGGGAAGAAGCCAGATACTGCATATTCGCATTCAAACTTTGCAATTCATCAAACTTGGAATCCACCAGCGTAATATCAAATTGATTGTTCCGAATACGCTCCGCTGCAATGCGCAGGGTTTCGATCGGATTAGTAATCTGTTTAGAAAAGAAATGACTGAATATACTGGCCACGAGCCCGAAAGCAATAATGCCGAACATGGTGGAGCCCAGTGAGCGGCGTTGAAATTCTTGCAGCGCATGCGTCAGTGCCGGATTGCTGCGATCATATGTGAGCAGCATGGATCCGCGCTTGTCACCTCGTCCGTCGACCAGCTGGTATTGATCCACTTGAATATCCGCATTGTCATTTTCCACGAGACCACGATAATTTCCCAAGATGGCCGACTCGTTGTCCATAATTGTTATATTGATGTTGGCATCGCGGGCATAATTCTGCAACTGCTCGTTGATGCCATCTTTTGTAAGATCCAGCGATTCCTTGCTGGCAATGGTGCCGATATCCCGCACAATGCGTTTTAAACGTGCATCATCCTCCTCTTCGAGATAATTGAAAAATGAATCCGAATAGGCACGTTGCATGCCGTAGGCGATGACCGCCATCGTCACAAAGACAAGGATGATAATGGAAAGACTTAGTCGCGTCCTAAGCTTCATCAAAGCCTCCGGCACGATAGCCTACGCCGTACACCGTCTTAATATAGACCGGATTCTTCGGGTCTACTTCGATTTTTTGGCGAATATTTTTGATGTGCGTATCAATGGCACGATCGAATGCTTCGTAGTCCATTCCAAAGGTCACTTCGATGATTTCATCACGCGTATAGATTTTATTGGGATGCGTAAACAGTGTTTGCACAATCAGAAATTCATTTTTTGTCAGATGGACTTCCTGATCATTGACGAAGGTGCGCATGGATTCGGTATCCATCCGCAATCGTCCGTCTTTGGTCTGTATCATTTTTCCGGTACTATTAAGAGGTAGGCGGCGCAGAATGGCACGCACACGTTCTACCAGCTCGCGAGCGGAAAAGGGCTTGACCATGTAATCATCCGCACCGTTGCGCAAGTTTTCGACGCGATCATCTTCTTCGGATTTGGCGGAAACAATGATGACGGGGGTATCGCTCTGGGCTTTGATTTCCTTTAACACCTCTTCTCCGGATTTTCCCGGCAACATAAGATCTAACACCACCAGATCCGGTTGAAAATCGGCAAAACGTTCGAGCGCTTCGTTTCCATCCATCGCTTTTTCGACGACATAATCCGCTTTTTCCAGATAGGCCTTTTCAATATTAATGATGCCTTCTTCATCCTCGACAAGCAGTATTTTGCGTTGTTCCATGATGTCCCTTTCTATAGCGTTATCGGAAAAGCAGAACACCTCTTTTCTTGTTTCTGCCATTTCCTCAAGCCTCTTTGCTGTTTTTTGCGTTTACTGGGAGGACTGTCCACCGGCCGGGGAAGACGCATGACCATTAGGAGGCACAGCGGTTCGACTTAACTCTTTGCCGGTTCGGTCGAAGTAAACGATGACGGCGCTTCCGTCCGGAAGTGTTGTAGTTTCCTTGTAGCTTCCATCGTCTTGATTGTATTCGCGCACCGTCGTCAAGCCATCTTTTGTAAAAGTTTCCGGCGGAATGGTACTGCCGAGCTCCGATACTTTGGTAGGAACTTGGCGTCCCCAGTCTTCCGGGACCACTCCGTTGAATTTGGAAGGATCATAATCGGAAGGACGGACAATAAACACTTTCGGTATGCGAAGACGCGCCGGTGTTTTGTCGTTCGCCAGCAAATCATTACGCGCATCGAGTTCTCGAAATACGTAAGCGGTGTCTTCACTTTTCGGCTCGGTTTCTTTGCTGACGGGGACAAGCATGACGCCACCGCCCGAAACGGTTGCCGCAGTGGGTTTCTGCCCTGTCATATTGGATACTTCCGCTTCGTAAACGCCTTCCGGAATGGGGAATTTTTTTGCTTCGCGTCCTTCGTGCAGAATCGCGTGAATATTGGCGTAAATGTTGGCAGGCGTGCGGGAGTCACCGGCTAGGGAAATAAGCGCATTGTCGGGTCCTACCCAGACGGCGGTCGTGTAGTAGGGAGTGGAGGCGGCAAACCAAAAGTCCATTTTGTTATCCGTGGTTCCTGTTTTGCCGATTAAGTCCATGTCACCTCCACGGACCGTTGCGTTTGCGAATCCGTCTTGCACCACGTGACGCAACGCGTCGGCGAGCTGATAATTCAGTTGCGGGGAAAGAACCTCTACGCCTTCATGCTTATTCTCATAGTAGACTTTTCCACGATTATCCGTAATTTTGGAAATGCTCATCGCAGGTACGCGCGTTCCATTATTTCCGATGGCTTGATAGGCACCGGCCATATCCAGCGATGTTAAACCGTGCGTCATGGAACCGATTCCCAGAGCCAAGTTTTCGTCATTGTATTGACTGTCTTCTGCAGCCTCTACAAAGTGGTCACGGTCGGGATGTTCCCGGTTGATGATGCCATAGCGTGCCAGATATTCTTTAGAGGTATCGATGCCTATTTTCTTTAACCAACGTATAGCGACCGGGTTGGACGAACGTACTAACGCCTCTCGCATCGACATCATGCCGCGATAGCGACCATCGACGTTCACAGGCCATGGATGATCCTCCAGCAATTCTACCGGCGCATCATCCATAGCGACACCTTGGTTGTTTCCGGTGGCGATGGCGCCCGTATAATCGGCAATGGGTTTGATGGACGAGCCCGGCTGACGGGGATAACTGGAGGCACGGTTTAGGAAATGACGATCATCCTGTTCGCGACCGCCAATGATGGCGCGCACCTCACCAGTTGCCGTATCCAGCACGGTAAAAGAAACCTGAGGCTGTTTTACACCGACATCGTCGTAGTCATAATAGTCACGGTTGAGCACCATGGCACCGTCGTCTCGTATGGTGTAGAGCGGCGTAGTATTCGAATCGAAAAATGCCTTGGCGATGTGCATGGTGCCGTCAGAATCGACAGTGAGATACTTATTGTCGACGGGAATAGTGCCGACTCTGTGTGCCCGAAGGACATCGTTCTCGTCAAACGTGTAGAAATCCATGATATCGATATATCCGCTGTATCCGCGCAGGCGTCCGGGCTGAACAATCAGATTGCCTTGATCATCGATTCGGAATTGCTTTTGCGGTACCACTACACGGCCGTTATCATCCAACAGGTTGGATTTGCGATAGTAAAGTAAAGAGCCATTGCGCCCGATAATATTGTCGTACTCATCATAACGAAGATTTAATTTTAAGGGAGATACTTGACCGGTCGGCGAATGAACAGAAGCTGTCAGCGACGCCACCAGATCCTGCAATTTACGCTGCAACTCCATGTCCACCGTACAGGTAATGGTCAGGCCGCCATACATCAGAAGTTGCCTTGCCTCCTGACGGGAAATGTTTTGCGAATCCATTAAGGCCCATACGGCCTGTTCTTTTACCAGGTCGGTAATGTAGGTAGAAAGATTTTCGGCACGTTTTTCGGGCGCATTTATCGTGGATGCGACATCCGTGTTGACGGCTTCTTTATATTCCGCTTCCGTAATAAAGCCATTTTTCTTCATTTCGGAAAGCACCCATTTCGCTCGTTCATAAGCAGGAGGATTGTAGACGGCCAGATATCGTTCGCCGTTAATTTCTGTTTCATCCAACACACGTTCATCGGTCACCTCCGAGGGACGATACGTGGAATAGAGAGCATAGCGGGAAGGAGCGGGCACGATACTCGCAAGCGTTGCACACTGTGCCAGACTCAGGTCCTGCACATGTTTGGAGAAGTAGATTTGAGAAGCGGCTTCGACGCCGTAGGCATTTTGGCCAAAGAATATTCGATTAAGATACGACTCCATGATTTGCTTTTTATCGAGCTGATCATCAATCTGATACGCTAAAAAGATCTCCTGAATTTTACGCTTCCAGTTGACGTCACTGCTCAGAAAGGCGTTGCGGGCCAATTGCATGGTGATGGTGGAGGCTCCGCGCATATCGCCGGAACGCACAAAATCACGGATCGTGGCAGCGATGCCGTAGAGGTCCACACCATCATGGGACTTGAACCGCTTGTCTTCTGCGCTGATAAAAGCGTTAATCAGATTTTTGGGAATCTGCTCGTAGGGCACGATTTTACGGTATTCTGCCGTATCAATTTGCTCAATGAGATTGCCTTTCATATCGACAATTTGCGAGTTTTCTTTCAGATTCGATAGCAACAGATCCGGATTCATTTTTGGCGCGGCTTTTGCAATTTCCAGCATGGAGCCGACCAAGTAGCCGCCAAGAATCGCTAAAAAAATCAAAAAGCTTAGGACGACAATAGCGACAATTTTGCGTATGTTTGAAACGGTGTGTTGAACCATATTATTCTCCTTGCATAGAACACTGATCTATCGATGTTTTGTCCATTTTACCATAAAGCGTACAGCTTTATACAGGCCTTGATGAGGGAGAAATAGGCTCTCCCTTTTGCCCATATGTCGACAAAGGGACTTGCCTGGAGAAGGGCATCGGACAGGAGTATGATAAAATAGTCGAGACGAAGGAAGGAAACAGTGTATGACGACGAACACAAGAGGAAAGCAACGCGCGCTTTTGGCCTTTGCGTTTTTACAGGTGAGCGAAAAGGAAAAAAAACGTCGTATCGGGGAATTGCGTGAAATCGTACGTTCTTGCGGTGGAGAGGTGATCGGTTGCATCACGCAAAATGTCCTGCGCTACCATCCGGCAACATTGCTGGGAAAGGGAAAAATTGAAGAAATGGCGCAGATGGTAGAAGAGCAGTCGATTGATCTCGTCGTTTTCGAGCAGGAGCTCTCCGGTGCCCAAAGACTCCATCTTTCCGAAATGCTTCCTTGTCGCGTTTTGGATCGCGTGGATCTAATTTTAGATATTTTCGCCCTTCGCGCCCGAAGTAAAAAGGCAAAAGTGGATGTGGAGCTGGCACAACTCGCCTATCGGCTGCCCGCTCTGCGCGGCTACGGTAAAGCTCTTTCCCGAACCGGAGGGGGTATCGGAACGCGCGGCCCGGGTGAAAAGAAGCTGGAAACGGACAGAAGAAGCATTGAACAGCGCATCAAACGCCTGCGTAAACAACGTGAACGCATCACTGCACAGGAGCGTGAAGCCGGCAAGCGTCGTCGTCAATCCACCTACCCCATCGTTGGCCTTGTAGGGTATACAAATGCGGGAAAATCTACGATTATGAATGCTCTTCTATCCCACTTCGGAAGAAAAGAAAAAGAAGTGTATGCTGATGATCGCCTGTTTGCGACTTTGGAAGTGAGCATGCGTCGTATAGAGGAGCCGGGGAAAGGAACGTACCTTTTAGCGGATACCATCGGCTTTATCCATGATCTTCCCAAAAAATTATCCACACCCTTTGCCAGCACGATGGAAGAAATTAGCTATGCCGACTTGCTTGTTCATGTCATTGATGCTGCGGAAGAAGGAGCGAACGAGCGTATAGAAACCGTACAAAAATGTATTCAGGAATGCCGCGCGGACATTCCCGTCTTATATGTGCTTAACAAGATGGACTTGGGAGATGACGGTGCAGTCACCCCGCCGGAGGAAACCCTGCGCATCAGCGCTACCTGTGACAAGGATATTCTTCGTTTGCATCAGCGTATTCAGCAGCAGCTCTTCGGCACTTCGGCGGCAACGGGGAGGAACACATGAGCTATCGCAGCCTGCTGCATGACGCGGAAGTGCGCTTTACCATCAAGAAATCGGTCTTCATCGGCTATGCCAGACGTGTGCAAACGGTTGAAGAGGCAGAAACGGCATTAGAGGAAATCAAAACGGCACATCCGACGGCCACGCATCATTGTAGCGCTTATATTCTGGGAGAAAACGGCATTCGGCAGAAAGCGGAGGATGACGGCGAACCGCAAGGTACTGCCGGCCTTCCCATGCTTGCCGTTCTTCAGCGGGAAGATGTTGACGATGTACTGATTGTAGCCGTTCGCTATTTCGGTGGGGTGAAGCTGGGCGCTTCGGGGCTGGTGCGCGCATACACTAAGGTCTGTACGGATGCATTGCAGGCCGCATCGCCTGTGTTTTATTCCCCCTTCCGGGAGGTGACGATTCGTTATGCCTATCCCGTGCAGGGAAAATGTGACTATGCGCTTCGAAACTTGCGGGAGCGATCGCGTGAATACGGGGAAAAAGTGACGGTGTGCTATTGGCTTCCCGAAGAAGAGATTGACAAGATTCAATCCACGCTGTTAAATTTGACGAGTGGACAAATAGACTGGAGGGTGGGAGAGAAGTTTTCCTTTCCCACGGATGCAATCGGACGACCGGTAGAACGAAAGTAGGAAGTATGTCAGGACATAATAAGTGGAGTAAGGTAAAAAACGTAAAGGGCAAGGAAGATGCCAAGCGCGCCAGCGCGTTTACGAAGATCAGTCGCATGATCATGGTGGCAGTACGCGAAGGCGGCGGTGATCCGGACTATAATGCCTCCCTAAAGATGGCGATTGAGAAGGCCAAGGCTGAAAATATGCCTAACGACAACATTAATCGCGCCATCAAAAAAGGCTTAGGCGACTTGGACGGTCAGGAGTACAGCCATGCCGTCTATGAAGGGTATGGACCCGAAGGCGTGGCAGTGATCGTTTCCTGTCTGACGGACAACAAGAACCGCACCGCAGCGAACGTGCGCCATTATTTTGATAAATACCGCGGAAATCTCGGCACAAGCGGATCGGTCATGTTTCAGTTTGACTATAAAGGCATTCTGGTAACGGACGACGAGGGCAAAGAGGAAGATACCGTCATGATGGATGCTCTGGATGCCGGTGCGGAGGATGTGCGCCATGAAGAGGGCAGTTATATTTTGCTGACGGATCCGGCACAGTTTTCGACGGTTAATGATACGTTGGTCGAGAAAGGCTACGTGTTCCGTGTCGCGGAAACCGGCTATTTGCCGAAAAACACGGTCCGCATTGAGGATGAAGAAAATCAGAAATTGATGGAGACCTTGGTGGACGTGATGGAAGACGATGATGACGTGCAGGATGTCTACACCAACTGGGAACAGGAATGAAGCGGCTAAGCGGCGTTCTCTTTACCCTCCTTTTTTCCCTGTGCAGTCTCGGCTTTTCTATTTTTTCGGTTGCGTATAATACGGCGGATTATCATGCGTTTCAGCAACGATTTAATATTGAGGAGGCGACCGGAAAGACGCAGCAGGAGTTGGATATCGTCAATCGTGATATCGTGCTCTACCTTCAGACGGGGGAGCCTTCAAGGATGAGTGATCATTTTGGCGAGCGGGAATGCGCTCATATGGAGGATGTATTTGGGCTTTTCTCTTTAGCTCGTGTGGTAAGCCTGATCGGCATCGCCGGAGCCTCGGCATTCTTGGTGGCGCGTTGTCGGGATCAACATCCGCAAGCGGCATATGTAGCGTGGCTGACCCAGGGCGCTGTCTTCGTTTTGCTGGCAGGGGTTGCTTTTTTGGCGACGCAATCTTGGGAAACGGTCTTTACGACCTTTCATCACGTCTTTTTTCGCAATGATCTATGGATTCTCAATGTGGACACAGACCTGATGATTCAAATGATGCCAGCCCCCTTTTTCATGGCAATGGCAAAGGGGATCGCTCTTCGCTTTGTGGTGGGGACGCTTCTGGGACAAGGACTGTGGACGTTAGCCGGACGGCACCTTATCTCGGCAAAGAAGGGCATGCCGAAAGGAGAAAAGGATGTTTGAATATACCGGAAATGGCGTGGCTATCACGCTTTTTGGCTTGGAAGTGCGCTGGTACGGCGTTTTAATTGTTACGGGGATGCTTCTTGCAGTATTGCTCAGTAGCCGCGAAGTCAAACGAAAGGGAATGCCTGAAGATATCGTCTACGATCTTTCCCTGTGGGTGCTTCCTTTGGGGGTAATTGGAGCTCGTCTTTGGTATGTACTTTTTGAACCGCAGCGCTTTTCCTCCCTGTGGGATGTGATCAATCTGCGTTCCGGGGGTCTAGCAATTCAAGGTGGCGTAATGGTCGGCCTTTTGGTGAGTTGGATCTATCTGCACCGCCGCAATATTTCGTTTTTGCGTGTAGCGGATTGTATTATTCCGTTTCTGCCTTTGGCGCAGGCTATCGGACGATGGGGAAATTTTTTCAACAATGAAGCTTACGGGTATGCCGCAAACATTCCGTGGGCGGTGCTCATCGATGGAAAACCTCACCATCCGACGTTCTTTTATGAATCGGCAGGCGATTTTCTGCTTTTTCTTTTTCTCTGGTATTTTCTGCGAAAACGCACCAAGGTGGATGGACAGACCACTTCTCTGTACTTCGTTTTTTACGGTATTTTGCGTTTTATCGTCGAAGGCTTTCGTACAGACAGCCTCTATTTTGGGGCACTGCGTGTCGCACAGCTTTTAGCGATTGGGGGAATGCTCCTTGGTCTGCTCGGCTATGTTGTGCTTTCCAAAAAGGGAGAAAAATCACTTAATGCAGACAAAGGAAAGCATCCGGAGCGCTAACGGCAATTAGCGGGTTCATTGACTTGCAACAGGTGCAGAATAACGGTTCGCCGACAAGAAGTACTCCAATTTCTTGCGGCTATTTTCACGCGATCCACAAAAGACACAAAATCATCATTATTTTGATGATTTTGTGTCTTTTTTTTGTTTCTTGCCTTGCCAAAAGCGGTCCAGTTGTCTAAAATGGTATCAAGAAGGCAGAAAGTGGTAAAAAGTGGGGGAAAGTGGAATGTTTATCGGAGAGTACAACCACAGTGTGGATACGAAAGGACGGGTTTCCCTTCCTTCTCGTTTTCGCGAGGATCTTTCCGACACTTTCATCATCACGAGAGGTATGGAGGGCTGTCTTTTCATTTACGACCAAAAGCAATGGAAGGTCATGGATGAAAAAATTAGCCAACTCCGTTTAACGGCAAAAGCGGCGCGAAATTTTTCGCGTGCGTTTTATTCCGGGGCAATGGAGGTCGCCTGTGACAAACAAGGGCGATTTCTCATCCCGCCACAACTCCGCGCCTTCGCCTCCATTGAACGTGATGTGGTGATCATCGGTGTTTCGGATCGTATTGAAGTCTGGTCGAAAGAGAAATGGGACAGCTTTTCTTCCTCCGAGGCCATGGATTTGGATGCGTTAACAGAAACCTTGAACGATGACGGATTTGATCTATAGGAGGCCGCAATGTCCGATTTCCATATTCCGGTGCTGTTAGAGGAAACGATTTCTGCATTAGCGATTCGTACGGATGGCTGCTATGTGGATGCAACAGTAGGCGGGGGCGGCCATGCGAAAGAAATTGTAAAACAGATCGCAAGCGGACGGCTTTTGGCCTTGGATCAGGATGAAGAAGCCCTCGCAGAAGCACGAACAAAGCTTGCCCCCTGGGCGGAGCACATTACTTTTGTTCACAGCAATTTCCGACATCTGGGCAACGTTCTGGAGGAGCAGAACATGCCTGAAGTGGACGGCATTTTGATGGATATCGGAGTTTCTTCCCACCAGTTGGATACCGGAGAACGCGGATTTTCCTATCACAGTGATGCACCACTGGACATGCGTATGGATCGACAGGCGGATGTGCCGACGGCCAAAGAAATTGTCAACACCTATTCGGAGCAACAGTTAACGGATCTATTCTATCGGTACGGTGAAGAGCGCTGGTCGAAGCGGATTGCTCAATTCATCGTAGTTGAACGAGGTGCGAAGCCACTTGAAACATCCTTCGATCTGGTCAAGGTCATTCAAAAAGCCATCCCTAAAAAAGTGCGCATGCAGGATAAGCATCCTGCGAGAAGGGTGTTTCAAGCACTTCGTATCGAAGTAAATCACGAGTTGGATGCATTGGAAAGTGGACTCGAACAAGCAGCGTCACACCTTGCATTGCATGGGAGACTCTGCATTATCACGTTTCATTCGCTCGAAGATCGCATAGTGAAAAACGCATTTCGTCGTTTGGCGGAAGGGCCGACACTTCCGGCAGGCCTTCCGATTCGCGCATGCGATTATGCTTCGGATTTTCGCATCTGCACGCGAAAGCCGATTGAGGCTTCTAAGGAAGAACAGGAGCGAAACCCTCGAGCGCGTTCGGCAAAATTGAGAGTTTTGGAACGCATCGCGCACCAACAGGAGGAATAACATGAGTACCGCAACCGTACGTCAATCCGATACATTCGCTTTCCCACAACCATACAAGCTTCCTGCAAAACGAAAGCGCTTAACCGTCGTTACACCTCGTCATCAGGAAGGCGTGCCTGCTCATTCCCATTCCCGAACCAAGACCAATGTGCGGGCGAGAAGCGTGGCTTCCGAGAGAACTCTGGCGATGAGCCGAAAATCAGCGGCGGTAAAAACGCATGTTCGCCTACGCGTGTTTTATTGGACGGCCCTTGTCCTTTGCACGGCAGCAACCCTGCTGTTGCTCATCACAAGTCTCCTGCGCTATAATGAATTATCCGGAATGAACCGGAATATTCGAGAAACGGCAACACAGGTGGAAAATCTTCGTGCACAATATGATACGCTGACGATGCAGTTAGCACCCTATACGGAAGCTTCGCGCATTGAAGAGCTGGCGAAACGTCGTTTAGGTATGCAGTATCCCTCGAAAGAGCAGATTCTTTCCACGAAGGGCGATTCTGCCGTTGCGATGAAGAATCATGCCGCTTCTCTCTCTGTAGAGCACAGGACAATCGCGGCCAGTCCGCAAATGCAGGAGTAGTGCCGCCGGGGTGAAAAACGCATGAAGACAACACAAAAGAACAATACGCCGAGACGAGTTCATCCGATCGCGCGCGTGCGATTCGTTTTTATTGTCGCATTGCTCATCGCAATTGGATTTCTGGCTCGGCTTTTCTATTTACAGGTGCTGGCAGGGCAACCTTTCAAAGAAGCGGCATTGGCACAGCGTCGTCGAACTATTGAGGTGAAGCCGAAACGCGGTACCATCTTTGATTCGGCCAATCGGCCGATGGCCGTTTCGGTCATGGTGAACACGATCTATGTTTTTCCTCGGGAAGTGGAAGAGAAGGATAAAAAGGAAACGATCGAGCTGCTTTCGTATATTCTTCATATGGAGAAGGAAAAGGTGGCACAAGCCTTTGCCTCCTCTCGCTACGATGTGGCGTTAAAGACAAAACTGACACCAAAAGAAATGGAGCAGCTTCAGAGCTCCGGGCTTCGTGCCTATCGCGTGGTGCAAGAGGCGGAACGGTATTATCCCAACCAGGATTTGATGGCGCAGGGATTGGGCTTCGTCAATGATGAGGGGAAAGGAGCCTATGGCCTAGAGGCACAGTATGACGAGCTTTTGCGCGGAAAAGGGGGGCAGATGAGGCTCTCCCGTGACCTAGGCGGCAACATCATCCCCACCGAAGCTGTGGAACGTTACGCGTCGGAAGAAGGACAAAATTTGCATCTGACCGTGAATCTGGATGCGCAACGAGTTCTATCGGAAGAATTACGAAAAGGGATCAATGATTTTCAGGCGGATTCCGGTACGGCGATTTTGATGAATCCCAATACGGGTGAGATTCTGGCCATGGAAAGCTATCCCTCTTTTAATCCGAATACTCCGCGCGCGACAGCGAGCGGGGTGGAGGAAGCCGCTTGGAAAGCCATGAGTGACGAGGAACGTCTTTCTCTGCTGTATTCCCGATGGAAAAACCCCGCGGTCTCTACGATTTATGAGCCCGGATCGGTGTTTAAAACGCTTACCTCCGCCATTGCTTTGGAGACCAAATCTTCTCTTCCGGAATCGCGCTATATATGCAAGGGAAAAATAGAGTTGGCGCCCGGCGTGTGGATTCAATGCTGGCGTCACGATCACCCGCACGGTTCACAAACATTGGAAGAGGCTCTTAATCATTCCTGCAATCCGGCGTTTGTGCAAGTGGTGCGCGACATAGGCCCGGATAACTTTTTTTCCTATTTACAATCCTTGCACATGGGGGGCAAAACAGGGGTCGATTTGCCGGGCGAGCAGGCTTCTCTTTTCCCGGAAAACGTAGAGAAGCTGCAAAGCATCCAGATGCAAACCATGTCGTATGGCCATGGCATCTCCTTAACCCCGTTGGAGATGATGACCGCGGTCAACACGGTCATCAACGGCGGTTATTACCGTACACCACATCTGTTTGCCACCTCTTCCGCACAGGATGGAAAGGTGCTTTCCCAATTTCGTGAAAGCGTCATGGATCCCATTTTTTCGCAGGAAACAGTGGAGACGATGCGACGGTATTTGATCAGCACTACGCATGTATCGCATTTGAAGGTCGAGCGCATAAAAGAAATGGAAGTGGGATCGAAAAGCGGTACGACGACGGTTATGGAAAATGGAGAATATACGAATAAGACCATTGCCTCGCTTTATAGTGTGTATCCGGCAGAAAAACCGGAAGAGGCACTCTTTGTGGTGATCCATAATCCCAAGACGAAAAGCATGGGCAATGAAGTGGCAGGAGAAATCAGCGCCAAAATGTTGGAACGACTTCTGGCGATTAAAAAGGATATAAGGAAAAACGAAGACGAAGGGCAGACAGTGCCGGATGTTTGCAAGAAGACGGTGGGCGAGGCGAGAACAATCCTTCAAAAAGCCGGATTCAAGCTCAGCGTTTATGGCGCAATGAACGATTTTACGCTGATCGAGCGTCAAACTCCGGAAGCCGGAACGCTCATCCCATTGCAAAGCGTGATAGAATGTCGACCGGATGAGAAAGAACGTTTTCGAGTTCCGTCATTGGTTGGTATGTCCGTGGAAGAGGTCAGGCCGATTCTGCAACAGGCAACGATCGCCGTATCGTTGGACGGAGCGGATCATGGCGTCATCATCTCACAGAATCCCGAGGCGGGAACGGTTGTTGAAAAGGGAACCGCTATTGTGCTTACTGCGGATCCGACGGTGAAAGAAAAGCCTGCTGCACAGGAAAAATCGGAGAGCACCTCCGAACGTGGGCAATAGAAAAAACTG
Organism: Murdochiella vaginalis; assembly: GCF_902381775.1. NCBI lineage: Bacteria > Bacillati > Bacillota > Tissierellia > Tissierellales > Peptoniphilaceae > Murdochiella > Murdochiella vaginalis. The sequence continues at coordinate 1,249,843 of NZ_LR698969.1, read as the reverse complement.
CACAGGTGTCGAATTCGTCGCTTGTTCGGAGAAACAATACAGGAGAGAAGGAGAAAAAACATGGAGACTTTTCAAGCGGTTTTCCCATGGGGGATATTAGCGGCGCTCGTATCCGCCGCGGGAACCTATTGTTGGATTCGCTTTTCCAAAAAAGAGTCGCTGGGACAGGAAATTCGCGAGGAAGGGAATAAGGCACATTATAAGAAAAAAGGGACTCCCACGATGGGCGGTGTCGCATTTACCGCGGTGTTTCTCCTTTTACTGTTGTTTTGCGGAAAAGGAAATGTGGCAACCTTGCTTATCGCCATCTGCACGCTGGGCTTCGGAGCGATCGGCTTTTTAGATGATTTTGAGAAGGTGAAAAAACGGGAAAGTGAAGGCTTGACGCCGCGGCAAAAATTGATACTCCAGTTTGCTTTTGCGGTCGTTTTGCTGAGCATTCATTACTTTTTCACACCGGAGATGGCCATACAACGCATTCCTTTTTTCGGCTGGCAATGGCATATCGGCTTGCTGAGCATCCCTTTGTTGGCCTTCATCATGGTAGGTACGGTCAATGCGGTGAATTTGACGGATGGACTGGATGGCCTTTGCGCCGGTGTCTCTCTTCCGGTATTTCTCACGCTGGCCTTTCTCAGCCAGCAAACTGTCTTAGGGCAGGAGCGGGCCGGACTCGCCTCGATTCTCTTCGCCGGCGTGCTGGTTGGATTTCTCTTTTTTAACAGCCATCCGGCCTCTCTCTTCATGGGAGACACCGGCTCCATGGCGATCGGCGGTGCACTCACTGCCATATTGATGGTAATGAATCGCTTGCCATTTTTAATTGTCTTGGGAGGAATCTATCTTATGGAGGCACTTTCCGTGATCCTTCAGGTGGCGTATTTCAAACGTACGGGAGGGAAACGGATTTTTCTCATGAGTCCCATTCATCATCATTTTGAATTGAAGGGATTTCCAGAACAGAAAGTCACTGCGGCATTTTCACTCGTGAGCATTTTACTGTGCCTGCTGACGGTTTGGATCTGGTAACTTGCGAATTGCCGGAAAGGATTAACAATGAATTTTAAAACTACTTTTAATGGAAAAAACGTTCTTGTTTATGGCATGGGTGTCACGGGACGCTCGGTGCTGCGTACACTTCCCGCCGCAGGCTGTCGTCTCTCGCTTTATGTGGACGGTGGTTTGAGCGATGAGGATAAGGCTTTTATTGCCGCGTTGCCCCACTCGAAGGACATCACTATTATCGAGGATGCAGAGAACTTGCCCTTGGAGCCCTTTGCCTTTGTTCTGCGCAGCTCCGGCATCTCCTTCGCGACACCTTTGGTGGAGCGAGCTCATCGTGAGGGGAAACCGGTATATACCGATTTGGAGATCGCCTATCGTCTTTTCGGCGGTGAGAACCTCATCGCCATCACCGGCTCGAATGGAAAGACAACTACAACGTCGCTTATCGAATGGATTTTGAACCATGCGGGGAAAAAGGCCATTGCCTGCGGCAATATCGGTCTTCCGATTCTCTCAACGATGTTCGAAGCGGAAGAAGGTACGCTTTTTGTCACGGAATGCTCCAGCTTTCAGTTGGAAGCGGTGGAGCAATTCGCACCGCACCGCGCCGCGATTTTGAATATCACGGAAGATCATCTGGAATGGCACGGATCCTTTGAAGCCTATGCCAAGGCGAAAGCAGCCATTGCCCATGCCCAGAGCGCACGGGACAGCCTGTGGCTGTTGCCGGGCGATACGGTCGCTCGGGATGCAATCGATCAGGTGGGCACCCATGCTACTATTCATCTGGTAGACCTTCACACTCCTTTGATGGAAGAGCTTCGCCAAGGAATTGGCTGGCACTTAGTGGGTGAGCACAATGTACAAAACGCGGCTGTTGCCGTCGAAATAGCCAAAGATTTGGGCGTTGCAGAAGAGGTGATAAAACAAGCGCTTTCTTCCTTTCGCCCCATTGAACACCGCATGGAAGATGTCGGCACGGTGCGGGGCGTGCGGTATATTAATGACTCAAAGGGAACTAATGTCGATGCCACAGTCAAGGCACTTTCCGGCATTCATCAACCCATTTTGCTAATTGCGGGGGGCTATGACAAGCATGTCTGCTTTGATGCTTTCTTTGAAGCTTTTCGCCCGCAAGGAAAAAAGCTGCTGCTGATCGGCCAAACTGCAGAAAAGCTTGCGAAGGAAGCCCAGGAAAAGGGGCTCGGAGATCGTGTGATCATCGCTGAAACCTTGAAAAAAGCGATGGAGCTTGCGACATCCCTGGCGGAAAAAGGAGACTTGGTTTTGCTTTCGCCCGCAAGCGCGAGCTGGGGACAATACGAACATTTTGAAGAGCGAGGAGAAGAATTTCGCGCTTTGGTGAAGGCTTGGAAAGAAAAGAACGAATAAAGCAGACGGAGGAGATACGGGCGATATGCGAAAGGACATAAAACGGGATACAAGAAGAAGGCAGGGCACGATGGATCGTGTTCTGTTTCTCCTTGTACTCGTGTTGTCTTTTTTCGGCGTATTGATGGTTTTCAGTGCCAGTGCTCCTTATGCGCTGAAGCAATTTGGCGATGCAAAATATTATTTCCAACGAGATTTCATATTTACCATTCTGGGAGTGGGGATTATGTGGGCGGTTTCGCACATAGACTACCGTATTTACCGTCGCTTTGCTCCGCTAATCTACATCCTCGCGATCCTTTCCTGCCTCCTGGTTTGGGTACCGGGCATTGCCTATCCTGTGAATCGCGCCCATCGCTGGATTCATTTGGGCCCCCTGACATACATGCCTTCCGATGGCTTAAAAGTGGCATCGCTTCTTCTTTTAAGCGCTCTTCTGACACGAAAGCCGCCGGAAAAGCGGGGAACACCGGCAACCTTTCTTGCAATCATGCTGTTCATCGGCTTCACCATTTTGCCCATCTATGTGCAACCGAATTTTTCGGCCGTTATCGTGATTTCCGCTGTGCTGCTCTTTGTCTATTTCATATACGGTATGAATTTATGGCATTTTTTGCCGATGACGGGCATTGCCCTTGTCGGCCTCGCCTATGCGTTTTGGCCGAAACCGGGCAATTATCGATTGGAACGTCTTTTAACGGTTTTTGATCCGATGCGGGATCCGTCCGGAAGCGGATGGCAACTATTGCAGTCCCTTTATGCGGTAGCATCCGGAGGCTTTTTTGGCGTCGGCTTCGGGAAAAGTGTTCAGAAATTTGATTATCTTGCGGATGAACCGCACAACGATTTCATCTTTGCAGTCATTTCCGAAGAGCTGGGCTTTATCGGGGCATTACTCGTCATTGCGGGCTTTTGCTTTTTGGCCGTTCGCGGAATACGCATTGCTCGCAATGCAAAGACGCGATTCGGCCAGGTGCTGGCGCTTGGCCTCACCTTTTTAATCTGCTTTCAGGCCATGGTGAATATCGGCGTATCCATCGGTCTTGTCCCGACGACAGGCATTACGTTACCGTTTATCAGCTATGGCGGAAGCTCACTCTTGGTCATGAGCATGATGATCGGTATTCTGCTGAACATCTCTCGAGACGAGTAAGGAGGGGGTATGCAGCGCGACGAGCATGAAAAAAGAAACGAACGCCCTTTGCAGCCGAATGCATTACGCACTTCCAAGCCGAAAAAACGGGAGGAACGGCATTCTGCCGCCCGTACCAAGGCCCTTTCACCGCAAAGCAGCCTAAAACAGGTGGAACGTCGGCAACGCCGCGTGCGTCTGCAACGACGAAAAAAATGGCTACCTTTTCTTTTCGGTTTGCTGATCCTGTCAATATTGGTTGCTCTGTTCCTGACGCACGCTCCTTTTTTCCGCATTCAGTCGGTACGCGTCGAAGGCAATACGGTTCTGACGGATCGAGAGGTGATGAATGCCCTTGGCGATGTAGACAGCAACATCTTTACCTTTCCGACGAAGCGCTGGGAGGAACGCCTGCATTCACTGGAAGGAATTGAAGAAGTGGAATTCTCTCGTGAATTGCCCAATCGCTTAGTGGTTCGGATTAAAGAAAACTTCGTCCTGGGCGTTTTTGAATCGGCCGGCCGCCCTTATTATGTGGACGAGCAAGGAAAAATCACCGACCGTTTTGTACCGGAAAAGAACCGAATTAAGCCGATTGCTTTGGAAAAAGAAGTGGAAAAAATCGGCATCGGGGAAAACTATTTTTCGGATGCCCGCCAGCTTGCTTTTTTATCCACTTTGCAAAGCACACAACTGGTGGAAGGCGTGACGAAAGTTCGTTTTGAAAAGTCACAAGGCATTGTTATAATGTATAATGATATCGTCATACGTTTCGGGGAACCGAATGACATCATTCATAAGCTTACCGACTTAGCGGCTGTGCTCCGCGAAATCGAGAACAAAGGCGTAAAAGCGCAAGAGATCATTTTGAACGAAGGACAGAATCCGATCGTGGTTACCGGTAACGGGCGACAAACGACGCCCGGTGCGACGGAACCGAAAAAAGGAACAGAAGGAAACTGAGGGGGAGTCATGAACACATTCGACATGGAAGTAAACAACGACGGTCTGGCAAAAATCAAGGTACTTGGCGTCGGCGGAGGCGGAAACAACGCGTTGAACCGCATGAAACAACACGGTTTAGCAGGCGTAGAGTTTATCGCCGTCAATACCGATCGTCAGATTCTTGAGGTTGTGGATTCCGACAAAAAGCTGCAAATTGGCGTCAAGCTGACGCGCGGTCTCGGGTCCGGCGGAAATCCGGATGTGGGTGAGAAAGCGGCGGAAGAATCCAAAAGCGATATCACCGAATTGCTTGCAAACACCGACATGGTCTTTATTACCGCCGGTATGGGCGGTGGAACGGGTACCGGTGCGGCTCCTGTTGTTGCAGAAGCGGCGCGTTCCATGGGCATCCTGACGGTTGGCGTAGTCACAAAGCCGTTTGGCTTTGAAGGACGCAAACGCCAGAGCCAAGCCGAAAGCGGCATCAATAAATTAAAAGATAAAGTGGATACCCTCATTGTCATTCCGAACGATCGCCTGTTACAGGTCGCAGAACGTCGCACCTCCATGGTGGAAGCTTTCGGCATGGCCGATCAAGTGCTGATGAATGGTATTCAGGGTATTTCGGATCTGATTGCGGTACCGAACATCATCAATTTAGACTTTGCGGATGTCGAATCCATCATGAAGGATCAGGGCATTGCGCACATGGGCATCGGCATTGCCAATGGCGAGAACCGTGCCGTCAACGCGGCGAAGGCGGCGGTCAAGAGCCCGCTTCTGGAAACCAGTGTTGATGGAGCCAAAGCGGTATTGGTCAACGTGACGGCTGCCGACCTTGGCATTTTCGAAGCCAATGAAGCGATTGAAATGATCCGCGAGGCGGTTGATCCGGATGCCAATATCATCTTCGGCGCGGGTGTGGATGAGTCTCTTGGCGACGACATTAAGATTACGGTGATTGCCACCGGTTTTGACAACCGCAAGGTTTCCGCCAACGAGGACGGACTGGATCGTCGCGAGGCTCGTATGAATGAAGATTCCTCTTCGGCCTCCTCGTCTTCGGATGCGGATAATATGGACATTCCGGAATTCCTCAGAAAGTACCGTTAATATGAAATGTCCGTATTGCGGGTTTCCCGATACGAAGGTCATCGACTCTCGTCCAACCGAAGACAATGAGGCGGTTCGCCGCCGCCGCGCCTGTCTGAAATGCAAGAAACGCTTTACCACGTACGAGCGCTACGAGGATCAGGCGATTGTGGTGATTAAAAAAGACGAGACACGCGAGCCGTTCATTCGTTCCAAGATTCTTAACGGCATGATCCGTTCCGCGGAAAAACGGCCGGTGACGGTGGAGCGCTTAGAAAAGGCAGCGGACGCCATCGAAACCCAGCTTAACCATCTTAACCAGCGCGAGGTGACTACCGCCTATATCGGAGAACTGGTTATGGACCAGCTCAAAGCCATCGATAAAGTTGCCTATGTGCGCTTTGCGTCGGTTTATCGTGAATTTCAGGATGTGGACAGTTTTTACAAGGAATTGAACAACCTGACCGACGAGCAGGAAGAAGACAGAACAGAAGAATAAGGCAAAGGCGATCCATAGGATCGCCTGCTTTTTTTCGCGGCGGAGGAAACATGGATTTATTGCAGAGACAGCAGCAAAAACAACAACAAAAACATGCACCTCTTGCGGATCGTCTGCGCCCTAAATCCTTAGAGGACGTGGTGGGGCAGGATGCGGTCCTTGCGCCCGGCAAACCTCTTCGCCGCCTGATCGAAGCGGATCGTGTGCCATCACTGATACTTTTTGGCCCGCCGGGAACCGGAAAAACTACGATTGCGCATGTGATTGCCGAACATACGAACCGCGCCTTTCGCAAATTATCCGCCGTGACCAGCGGCGTTAAAGAATTGCGGGAGGTTGTAGAGGAAGCGAAACAGGCTCTGCTTTATGACCAGGTGCGCACCATTCTCTTTATTGACGAGATTCATCGCTTTAACAAGAGTCAGCAGGATGCCCTGCTTCCGCACGTAGAAGACGGCACGCTTACGCTCATCGGGGCAACGACGGAAAATCCGTTTTTTGAAGTAAATAAAGCGTTGCTTTCCCGTTGTCAGGTGGTGGAGCTGACGTGGCTTTCCACGGAAGCATTGGAAAAAGTACTTGATCGTGCTCTTTCGGATACGGAGAGGGGGCTCGGCATGTATGCGGTCACATTGGATGCGGATGCCCGAGCCTTGCTTCTTGCCTCTTCCGGAGGGGATGCGCGCGTGTTGCTGAATTCTTTGGAAATCGCAGTACTGTCGACGCCGCCCGTCAACGGTCGTATCCGGTTGACGAAAGAGGACATGGCCGAAAGCATGCAAAAGAAACGCATTCAATACGATAAAGGCGAGGAAGAGCATTACAACACGATTTCAGCTTTCATCAAATCGGTGCGCGGTTCCGATCCCGATGCGGCCATCTATTATCTTGCACGCATGCTGGCAGGGGGAGAAGATCCGCTCTTTATTGCTCGGCGTCTGGTAATCCTGGCCAGCGAGGATATCGGAAATGCGCAGCCGCTGGGCTTGGTGCAGGCGGTAAGCTGCTATCAGGGTGTTTCACAGATTGGCATGCCCGAGGCGCGCATTTTATTGGCGCAAACGACGACCTTTTTAGCTTCGTCGCCGAAAAGCAATGCTTCCTATTTGGCTATTGACGAAGCCTTGCGCACGGTTCGAGAGAATCCTCCGGCAGATATTCCGCCGTATTTGAAAGATGCCCACTACAGTGGTGCCAAAGCATTGGGAAGGGGATTGACATATCGGTATCCACATAATGATCCTTCCGGCTATGTCTTGCAGAATTATCTGCCGGATGAAATAATGGGAAAGACCTTTTATCATCCGGTCGATCGCGGCGGCGAAGCACGACTTAAACAGTACCTTGAGAGCCTGCCCAAACAAGAAAGACCTGCCGCTGAGGAGGACCGTCAGTAAGGAGAAAACATGGAAATTAAAGTATGTTATCGCGATGCGGAAAAGCACGCAAACGAAAAGATTACGATTCAGGGATGGATTCGGCAGTCGCGCATTTCCAAAAATGTCGGCTTTTTTATGGTGAATGACGGCACATTTTTCCGTCCTCTCCAAGTTGTGATTACGCCCGATTTAGAAAACTACAGCAATGTATCGCACTTTGCTGTGGGAAGCGCCATTGCGGTGGAAGGGATACTCAAGATCACGCCGGATTCACCACAGCCGATTGAGTTGGAAGCGAGAACCGTCACCTTGCTTGGTGCTAATGCGGAGGATTATCCCATCCAAAATAAACGTCAGAGCATGGAATTTCTCCGCCAATATCCCTATCTTCGTTCGCGTACGAATACGTTTAATGCCGTATTTCGCACGCGCAGCGAGATTGCTTTCGCCATTCATGAATTCTTTCACGAACGCGGCTTCACGTATGTGCACACGCCGTTAATTACCGCTTCGGATGCAGAAGGTGCGGGCGAAATGTTCCAGGTGACGACGCTGGATCTGAACAATGTGCCGAAAACGGAAGAGGGAAAAGTGGATTACCGTGAGGATTTCTTCGGTGTTCCGGCGCATCTTACTGTTTCGGGCCAGTTGGAATTGGAAGCTTTTGCCATGAGTCACCGAAATGTCTATACATTCGGGCCGACCTTCCGCGCAGAGCATTCCAACACCACGCGTCATGCGGCGGAATTTTGGATGATCGAGCCGGAGATTGCGTTCGGTGATCTGACCGACATGATGGACTTAGCCGAAGCGATGATGAAGCATATCCTCAATCGCGTGATCGAGCGTCTTCCCGAAGAGATGGATTTCTTTAATCGGTGGATTGACAAGGGTTTACTGGAACGCCTGAATCTGGTGCGTAAGGCAGATTTTGCCCGCATGACTTATACCGAGGCGGTTGCGCTTTTAGAAAAAGAAAACGCGCGCTTTACCTTCCCTGTGCATTGGGGAAGTGATCTACAGTCGGAGCACGAGCGTTTCCTGACAGAAGAAGTGGTTAAGGGGCCGCTTTTTGTGACGGATTATCCGAAGGAGATCAAGTCTTTCTATATGCGATTAAATGATGACGGCAAGACCGTCGCCTGTGCGGACATGTTGGTTCCGGGCATCGGCGAGCTCATCGGCGGCTCTCAGCGTGAAGAACGCGAAGAGGTGCTTCTTGCGCAAATGAGGGAGAAAGGCATTAAAGAAGAAGACTATCAGTGGTATACGGATCTTCGTCGTTTTGGCGGATGCGTACACAGCGGCTACGGTCTTGGCTTTGAACGCTGCGTGATGTACATGACCGGCATGGCCAATATCCGCGACGTACTGCCGTATCCGCGTACCGTCAACACATTACGGTAAGGATGCCGAAAGACTCTAAGGGTTGTGACAGAGCAGACGATTGACCAAACGAACGAGAAATACGTGAAGAAGAGAAGAAGGGTGTACATGGAAACCTATAATCCCGCCGTCCTGGAAAAAAAGTGGCAAGCCTTCTGGCAGAAGAACGATGTTTTTCATGCCACGTTGGATCCCACGAAAAAGAAATATTATGCGCTGGTTGAATTTCCCTATCCGTCCGGACAGGGGCTTCATGTTGGCCATCCGCGTCCCTACACCGCATTGGATATCGTTGCGCGCAAACGCCGTTTGCAGGGCTATAACGTCCTCTATCCGATGGGCTTTGATGCGTTCGGGCTGCCGACAGAGAATTATGCCATTCAACATAAAATTCATCCGGCGGAAGTCACGCGAAAAAACATTCAACATTTTAAGGATCAGTTGGATGCGATCGGCTTCTCCTTCGATTGGGATCGCGTGGTGAACACGACAGATCCGGAATATTATCGCTGGACACAATGGATCTTTATTCAGCTTTATAAGCATGGTCTGGCGTATAAGAAAGAAGTGCCCATCAATTGGTGTCCGCATGACCTCGTGGGGCTTTCCAACGAGGAAGTGGTGGACGGAAAATGTGAGCGCTGCGGAACCCCGGTGGAACATCGCGTAAAGAATCAGTGGATGCTCAAGATCACGGAATACGCGGATCGTTTGATTGACGATTTGGAAGAAGTGGATTATTCACCGCGCATCAAGCAGCAGCAGATCAACTGGATTGGCCGTTCTCACGGTGCGGAAGCCGACTTTGCGGTGCTTGTTGACGGGAAAGAGACGGACGATGTCTTAACCGTATATACGACGCGTCCGGATACCATGTTCGGCGCGACGTATATGGTTGTGGCTCCGGAACATCCGCTTCTGACAAAGTATGCGGCTTCTATCGAAAACGACGAGGAAGTGAAAGCGTATCAGCAACAGGCACTTCTCAAATCGGATTTTGAACGCGGAGAGTTGGCCAAAGAGAAAACGGGCGTAGCCCTGAAAGGCGTTTGCGCCAAGAATCCCGCAACGGGCAAGGCCATTCCTATCTGGGTTTCCGACTATGTTCTGATGAGCTATGGCACCGGCGCCATTATGGCCGTGCCGGCACACGATGACCGCGACTGGGCGTTCGCCAAGAAATTTGACCTTCCCATTGTGGAGGTCGTTTCCGGTGCATCGAAATCCGTAAACGAAGAGCCTTTTACGGATGTATCCGAAGGCACGATGGTCAATTCCGGATTCCTGAACGGAAAACCGGTTCAAGAGGCCATCAAGGCGATGATCGAATACCTCGAGAAGCATGAGCTGGGCAAGGCCAAAACGAATTATAAATTGCGCGACTGGGTATTCAGCCGTCAGCGCTACTGGGGAGAACCCATTCCCATGGTCTATTGCGAAGAACATGGTTGGGTTCCACTGCCGGAAGAAGAGCTGCCGCTGCTTTTGCCGGATGTGCCAAACTATCAGCCGACGGCTACCGGTGAATCACCGCTTTCCGAAATGCAGGACTTTGTGGAGACGACATGCCCGATCTGTGGCAAGCCTGCGCGGCGCGAAACGGACACCATGCCGCAGTGGGCGGGTTCCTCCTGGTACTATTTACGCTATATGGATCCGCATAATGCGCAGGCTCCTGTTTCACAGGAAGCCGAGTCGTATTTTGGGCCGGTGGACTGGTATAATGGAGGCATGGAGCATACGACGCTGCATCTTCTCTACTCGCGTTTCTGGCATAAGTTCCTCTACGACATCGGTGTGGTGTCCACGAAAGAACCCTACACCAAGCGCACTTCGCATGGCATGATCATGGGCGACAACGGGGAAAAGATGAGCAAGTCTCGCGGGAATGTTGTCAATCCCGATGAAATTGTAGCCGAGTACGGCGCCGACACGCTGCGCACCTATGAAATGTTTATCGGCGATTTTGAAAAGAGTGCCAACTGGACGGAAAGTGGCGTGCAAGGTTGTCGCAAATTTCTGGAACGCGTTTGGAAGATGGCGGAACTTCTCAACGACGACGAGAACGTGGATGCCGAAACCGAAGTGCTGTTACACCAATCCATTAAGAAGGTCAGCGAAGATTTTGAAACGCTGAAATTCAATACGGCAATCGCACAACTGATGACCCTTTCCAATGCGCTGCGCGCAAAAGAACATATTACGCGCGGCGAATGGAAGATCTATCTGCTTCTGCTCAATCCGGTTGCGCCGCATCTCACCGAGGAATTGTGGGAGAGAGCGGGATTTGATGGCCATATCGCAACGGATGGGCAATGGCCGGTATACGCTGAGGATAAGTTGACAGAAGCCTATCTGGAAATGCCGATTCAAATTAACGGCAAGGTGCGTGGCAAGGTATTGCTTGCTCCGGAGGCGACGAAAGACGAAGCGCTGGAGGTGGCCAAGAAGGATTCTGCTGTTGCGCGCTATTTGGAAGGTAAAACGGTCGTGAAGGTCGTTTTTGTTCCCGGGAAAATCTTGAACTTGGTGATTCGTTGAGCCCCTATCTAGGGCAAACAGTAAGGACAGGTCTATGAAACTGACTACCAGAAGCCGATACGGCTTGCGTGCCATGACGTATATCGCCGCGCATGCAGAGGAGGGACAACCGGTTCCGCTTTCCGAGATTGCGGAGGCATTGCTTCTCAGCGAAGCGTATCTGGAACAGTTGCTGCGCTTGCTCAAGAAAGTACCGTTGGTCAATACGGTGCGCGGTGTTAAAGGCGGTTATGTGCCGGCACGCGATCCCAAAGACATCACAGTATTGGAAATGCTGAATGTCTTGGAAGGCGAATTTTGGCTCTCGGATTGTGCGATTGCGGGCGATTGTCCCGGCGGCTTTACCAATTGTCCTACCCGCATTCTGATTACCCGTATGAACAATGCCATCTATCAGTCTATTGAACATCTTACGTTAGCGGATATGGTGGAGCTTTCCCGGGCGGTATGATGTGGTCTATAGAAGACGTTTCGGTCTTCGAGGAGCAGTAGACCACGATGGAGTCGTAAGGAAGAAAAAAAGAGGATGAACATGCAATATCTTGGAATGAACGAATGTCGATCGAAATATCTCGATTTTTTTGAAGCACAAAATCATACACGCCTGATCAGCTTTTCGCTGGTTCCCGAGGATGATGACAGCCTTTTGCTTATCAACGCGGGTATGGCTCCGTTAAAGCCGTATTTCATGGGTGAGAAGAAGATGCCCCATAATCGAGCAACGAGCTCGCAACGCTGTGTGCGCACCGCTGATATCGACAATGTCGGCAAAACGGCACGCCATGCGACGTTTTTTGAAATGCTTGGCAATTTTTCCTTCGGAAATTATTTTAAGCCGGAAGCCATTCGCTGGGCATGGACCTTCCTCACGCAGGAGATCGACATGGATCCGAATCGACTCTGGATCACCGTTTACGAAGACGATGACCAGGCCTACGACCTTTGGACGAAAGTCATTGGTGTCGCACCGGATCATGTGTTACGTCTGGGAAAAGAAGATAACTTCTGGGAACTGGAGCAGGGACCGTGCGGGCCGTGCTCGGAAATTCATTATGATCGTGGCCCGGAATATGGAGAAGGCAACAGCCCATTAGACAATTCCGATCGGTTTATGGAAATTTGGAACCTCGTTTTTACCCAATTCGATCGCCAAAAAGACGGAAGCTACGTTCCATTGGCGCATCCGAACATTGATACCGGCATGGGTCTCGAACGACTCGCTTTGGTTTGCGAAAACAAGGACAACATCTTTGAACTCGATGAGTTTGCACCTCTACGTGAGACCATTAAAGCGCTCTCGGGAAAAGAATATGGAACGGACCCGAAAGCGGATGAATCGTTCCGCGTGATCATCGATCATTCGAAGGCGATCACCTTTTTGGTTTCGGACGGCGTAGTGCCTTCCAACGAGGGCCGCGGTTATGTATTACGACGCCTTTTGCGCCGTGCGGCCCGATATGGAAAGCTCTTGGGAATCAAAGGCAAATTCTTGGCCAAGACCATTACGGAAATCATGAAGGTCTATGGCGAAGAATATCCAGAGATCCTGCAAGGAAAAGATCGCATTTTTACTGTGGTGGAGCGGGAAGAAGAAAATTTCCAGCAGACCATCGACCAGGGGCTGGCGCTTCTCGAAGATCTTATGGAGGAAGCAAAAGCAAAGAAAACGAGCACCCTTGACGGTGCCCGTGTGTTTCGCCTTTATGATACATTCGGCTTTCCTATTGATTTAACGCGCGAAATTGCTGCGGAACAGGGCCTTCAAGTGGATGAAGCAGACTTTCAGGAACGTATGGAAGCCCAGCGTCGTCAATCACGTGCTCGTCGAAAGGAAACCAGCGGCTGGGATACCGAGGCGGCGATTTCCGTTGAGGGCGTAGCACAGACGGAATTTATTGGCTACGATACCTTGGAGGGAGAGGCCACCGTATTGGCGCTTTATGAGGACGGCGAACGTGTTCCAACGCTGGAAACCGGAAAACAAGGAATTGTGATTCTGGATCGCACCCCATTCTATGCGGAAAGCGGCGGTCAGGTGAGCGATGAAGGAGCCTTTACGTCCGGCACGCTTCTGGCCAGTGTACAGAAGGTAAAAAAGGATAAAAATGAAATTTTCCTGCATACGGTAACGGTGGAAAAAGGTACCTTGCACGAGAAGGATACGCTAACCGCCTGCGTGGCGAAGGATCGCCGCGAGGATATTCGTCGCAATCATTCCGCAACGCATCTGTTGCATCGCGCCTTGCGCATGGTGCTTGGCGATCATGTACAGCAAGCCGGTTCTTTGGTGGAACCGGATCGTTTGCGCTTTGATTTTACGCACTATCAGGCCATGACCGACGAGGAAAAACAGAAAGTGGAAGATATCGTCAATCGTGCGATTTTCGATTCCTATGCCGTCCAAACCAGGGTCTTACCTTTGCAGGAAGCCATGGCGGAAGGAGCCATGGGCCTGTTTGAAGATAAGTATCATGACACCGTGCGGGTTGTCTCCATGGGGGACTTTTCCAAAGAGCTTTGCGGCGGAACGCATGTACAGAACACCTCGCAGCTGCAAGCTTTTATACTGCTCAGTGAACAGGGCGTTTCCTCCGGTGTGCGACGCATTGAAGCGTTAACCGGACGTGCCGCGTTGCAACGCATGAAAGAAAAAGAGCAGACGGTACTTGCCTTGGCAGAACTGCTGAAAACGACGCCGGAGCATGTTCTTCCGCGAAGTGAGGCTTTGTTGGAAGAGAACCGAAATATAAAGCGGGAGCTGGAGTCTTATGAAGCAAAGATGGCCGGGGAACTTTCCCGCCAATTGGATTCTTCCGTAATAACGGTGGCCGGTGTTCCGGTCTTGGCATCGCGCGTCGACGGCAAGACGATGGAAGAACTAAAGGATCTTGCCGATGCGCTCAAGACGAATCACGAGGACATGGTCATCGCTCTGGCAGCGGCTACCGATAAAAAAGTCTATTGGGTCGTATCGGTTGCCGACAAATGGGTAAAAGAAGGTATCAAGGCAGGCGATTTGGTCAAAGCCCTTGCGCAAAAAACCGGCGGAAACGGGGGAGGCCGTCCGCAGTTTGCGACGGCAGGCGGTAAAGATGCCACCAAAATTGATGAGGCATTGAAAAGCGTGGGCGCCTGGGTGGAAGAAAAACGAGCGTAGCCTTGCTGCAGAACACGATGTGTTATGTATAACACAGTTAGGAGGCGAAGATGTCGAAAGATTTCAGCGAAACGATGCTTTTTACGCCGATTGAAGAACGGCACAATATGGAAGAGATCCTTTCCAGCGTGTATGTTTCTCTTGAAGAAAAGGGATATGCACCGGAGAATCAGATTATCGGTTATATTCTTTCCGGCGATCCCACGTACATTACGAGCTATAATGACGCGCGCAAGCTAATCCGACAGATTGATCGCGATGAGCTGCTCTCGACGCTGCTGTCATACTATCTGGAAGGGCACAATATACCATCATAAGAAGAGAGGTGGCTTGGGTGACTCGCGCAATGGGATTGGACTTGGGTACAAAGACCATCGGGGTGGCAATCAGCGACCCCACGTATCTCATTGCGCAGGCCCATACGACCATTAAACGTTCGACATTCGCTGCAGATCTTTTCGCCTTAGAAGAGATCATCAGCGCCTATTCGATTGCAGAAATTATAATCGGTTTACCCAAGCATATGAATAATCAGATGAGTGATTCGGCTCGCCGCGCGAAGAGCTTCGGCGCCGAATTGTTGAAAAAAGGGTATGCCGTGGAGTATCAGGACGAGAGATTGAGCACGATGCAGGCGAGCGCTGTACTGATGAAAACCGGCGTTCGTCGGGAAAAACGAAAGCAAGTCGTTGACGCGATCGCGGCAACGTTTATTCTCCAGCAATGGCTGGACAGACGGGAAAAACAATGAACAGACAAGAGATGATTGTACAGGATGGAGAGCGTGATGTGGCATTAACCCTCGTTGCGTCTTTTTCCTTGCAAGATAAGGACTATTGTTTAGTGGAAGACCAGGAAGATGGTTCTTCCTTCTTTTTGCGTTATTTTGCCGACGGAGACGATATGGTCTTTGCGGCATTGGAATCGGAACGAGAACTCGATGAGGTGAGCGAAGCCTTCGAGGAATTAAATAAAATGGAAAAAGGGAAAGAACAAAAGGAGGAAAGCGTTTGAAAACAAAAGCGAATATAAAGCGATTACGGGTGATTCCGCTCGGCGGATTGCGTGAAATCGGAAAGAACATGGCGGTGGTCGAATACGGCAATGATATGATTGTGATTGACGCCGGCCTGACGTTTCCGGATGAGGATATGCCGGGTGTGGACACAGTGATCCCGGATATTTCCTATCTCGAAAAGAACAAGGAAAAGCTGCGGGGCATTCTCTTGACGCACGGGCATGAAGATCACTACGGTGCAGTACCGTACGTCCTGAAAAAGCTGCAGACCAATGTATATTGCACGCGTCTTACCGGCGGGATGCTGGAAAACAAATTTAAAGAGCATGGTATTAATCCATCGGTTATTAAGTACGTGAAGGCCGGGGACGTTTTGCGCTTAGGAGAGTTGGATTGCGAATTTGTTCGCGTAGCGCACAGCATCCCGGATGCCTGTGCCATTGCGGTGCATAATCCGGTAGGGACCATTCTTTTTACCGGGGATTTTAAATTCGATTTTACACCCATTGATCATGAGCCAACGGATATTCACCGCCTGGCGGAACTCGGAGAGGAAGGTGTTCTCGCACTTTATAGCGATTCCACAAACGTGGAGCGTCCGGGTTATACGCTCAGCGAGCGCAGTGTGGGGGAAACCTTCAAGCAGATTTTCAGTAATACCAAGGGACGCTTGATTGTTGCCACCTTTGCGTCCAACCTGCATCGAGTACAGCAAATCATTGAAGCGGCGGAAGCCAATAACCGCAAGGTTGCTCTTTCCGGACGCTCCATGCTCAACAATGTTGCCGTGGCAAGCGAATTAGGCTATCTGCGCGTTCAGAGTAAGACGTTAATTGATATTAAAGACGTGGAAAAATACAAACCGGATGAAGTGTGCCTATTGATCACCGGATCACAAGGGGAACCGATGAGTGCTCTTTCACGTATGTCAAACGGCTCGCATCGGCAGATCAATGTTGGTGAAAATGACACCATCATCCTATCGGCATCCATGATTCCCGGTAATGAAAAGAGCATCGGAGACATGATTAATGCCTTGATGTTGCGCGGCTGCCGTGTGGTTTATTCCTCGCTTCAAAACGTACACGTTTCCGGACACGCCTGTCAGGAAGAAATTAAACTCATGCACTCGTTGGTAAACGAAGAATACTTCATACCGGCACACGGTGAGCCCCGTATGCTCATCACGCACAAGAAGCTGGCGATGGATCTCGGTGTGCCGGAGGATCATATTCTCATGGCCGAAAACGGCAGTGTTATCGAATTCAATCGAGTCGGAAAAACTGTTGTAGCCAACATGGATGAAAAAGTGCAGGCCGGACGAATTCTTATTGACGGCTTGGGCATCGGTGATGTCGGATCGGTGGTGTTAAATGATCGTAAACGCCTTGCCGACGATGGTATGATTTCGCTGGTGGTCACAGTGGATCCCAAGACGCATAAGGTGGTTGCCGGACCGGAAATTATTTCGCGCGGTTTCATTTACATGAAAGACAACGTGGATATTATTGAGGAGCTCAAGAAGATCGTGACGCAGATTTTCGAGGATGCCCAACGCCGTAAGATCACAGACTGGGCATTCCTGAAGTCGCGCATGCGTGAAGAGGTAAAGGGATACGTATACAAAGAAATCCAGCGCAATCCTATGATTCTCACGATCATCATGGAGACCGACGGACATGTCGTGCAATAAGCAAAAGATCGAATTGCTGGCGCCGGCCGGAGACGAAGAAAAACTGCGCAGCGCATTGCATTTCGGCGCGGATGCCGTGTATCTTGCTCTGGAGCGCTACGGTCTGCGCACCGCATCCCGTAATTTTTCTCTGGTTTCGCTGGCAAAAGCGCTCGAGTATGCGCATGAACGCGAAGCAAAGGTATATGTTACATTGAATATCCTTGCTCATGAGACCGATTTTGACGGACTGGCGGAGACCGCCAAAACACTGGAAAAGATGGGTGTCGATGCCGTGATTGTATCGGATGCCGGCGTCTTTCAGGTGGTTCGCGAAGAGACATCATTGCCCATTCACATCTCTACGCAGGCAAGTCTTATGAATGCGAGATCGGTACAGTTTTGGGGCGATCAGGGTGCGAATCGGGTTGTTCTAGCCAGAGAATTGAGCCTTTCCGAAATCGGTACCATTCGTAAGCAGATCGACCCGAAATTGGAACTGGAATGCTTTGTGCATGGTGCCATGTGCATCTCCGTATCCGGCCGGTGCTTACTTTCCAACTATATGACCGGGCGGGATGCCAATCGCGGCGATTGCGCACAGGCGTGTCGCTGGAAATACGCCTTGATGGAAGAAACACGTCCCGGCGAATATTTCCCAATTGAAGAAGAGGAACGCGGCACGTTCATTATGAATTCGAAGGATTTATGCCTTTTGCCGTATTTGCCGGAGCTTCTTGCCAACGGCATCGGCAGCTTGAAGATTGAAGGGCGCGTAAAAAGCGCCTATTATGTCGGTACCGTGGTGCATGCCTACCGTATGGCATTGGATGCTCTTGAAAACGGAAGCTGGAGCGAAGACCTGGTCGCGTATTGCCTCAAGGAAATTCAAAAAACCAGTCACCGTGCGCTAACTACGGGCTTTTTATTCGGCACGCCCGGCGCGGAGGGGCAGAATTACGCTTCCACTTCGTATATACAGGAGTATGATTTTGTTGGCATCGTTACGGCGGTACACGAAGAAAAAAACACCATTTCTGTGGAAGTACGCAACGCCTTTTCGGTGGGCGACGCACTGGAAATGATGACAGTGGGAAAGACTTTATTTTGGAATGTGTCCGCTATTTTTGCAGAAAACGGTGAGGCCTTGGAACGGGCAAAAACGCCCAAGTCCATCGTCATTCTGCCAAAACCGGGGGACTGCTCGGCGGGCGATATGGTACGCCGCGCCAAGCAAAGGGAACCGGAATTTTAATTTTTTTCGTTTTCCGAAACACCATCTTCCTCTACGAGAAGATGTGCTGCGTCCGCCTGAGGATTGATAACAAGCGTATGAAACTCTTTATAATAGACCATGCCCGGCTTAGCCCCTTTGGCTTTGTAGACATGTTTTCGTTGCGTATAGTCGATCTCCACAGCCTTTTCGCGGGAATGTGAAGAGTATTTGGCGGCCAGATAGGCGGCGGCTTGCTTGTCTTTTTCATCGGGGATCTGTCCTGCGGTACGCAAGATGACGTGTGCGCCCGGAACGGTCTTGGAATGAAAAAACAGGTCTTCTTTATCCGCCACTTTTAAGGTGAGGTGGTCGTTTTGCGCATTGTTTCGTCCTACAAGAATTGCCATGCCGTTTTTGGTGTGGAATTGGCGGGGCGGTAGTGCGGAAGCTGGCGTTTTCTTTTCCTTTCGTTTCCGTTTGGGTAGGATTCCTTCGCGCTCAAATTCCTGTTGCACGGCTTCCAATTCCTCAATTTCTTGTGTCTGCTCCAGCATTTCACCCAATTGTTCGAGATAACGTATCTCTTCTCCCAATCGCGGAATACTTTCGGCCAATAGCTTGTGGGCGGTATTCAGTTTGGAAAACTGACGATATTTGGCTTCCATGTTTTCATGACCGGATTTTTTGGGATCCAGTGGAATAGTTCGTGGCCGATTGTCGTGAAAGAAGTCGTCCACTACAATGCTTTCACGGCCTTTGACGACCTGATGCGCATAGGCGGCCAACAAATCCGCCTCTTCTTTATAGTCCTCCCGATTCTCTGTCTGTGCCTGATCCTCACGCAGGTGGTCGCGTTTACGCATTTTTTTATCTAGCAGGATGGCCAACGAATGGCGCAGATGCTCTTTGCGTTGTCCGAATCCATCATCGCGTGCCGTTTCCGCCGTTTGTCGGTCGATGAGCGTACTGATGGAGGCATCCTCGGCTTCCGGCTTGCCGTAATGCGTAAGAGCAAAGGGATAGGCCTGCTTTTTGGGAGAGCGGTAAAGCGCTGGGTGAAAGGTGTTCGAACGCAACGCGGCAACCAGAAGAGATAGCTGGTGATCCAGCATCCTTTGCTGAGCAACGGTAAGTGCTCCGATGGGTGTATCGGGATTCACATCGGCGCGCACGCAAAGTTCCACGGAAATTAAAGGGGAAAAGCCCGTCAATCGGCCGTAAAAAAGCTGTTTCGTTGTTAATCCGCCGCTTTGCTCTTTTTGCGCCTCTTCGATCAGCATAGAAAGAGACACTTCTTGCGTGAGAACATCGTGTTTATTGGCAGGGAAAATGGCGTAGGTCTTTCCGGGATAAATCTGACGCACGCGGCTCATATCATGCGAGACACGGCGCACCGCTTCAATGACGCGATCCTGTTCATCCAATAAAATGAGATTGGAGTGGCGGCCCATCACCTCTAAAATTACCTGCTTTTCCACTGTATCGCCTAATTCATTGCGGGTCTGAAAGCGCAGTCGCACCGTACGATCCATGGCGACCTGCTCCAGCTCCACCAATTTGCCTTGCCCTAAATGCTTGCGCAAAAGCATTACGAAATTGGGCGGCGTGGTCGGATTGGTGTATTTTTTTGTGGTCAGATGTAACCTTCCGTTTGCAGAATCACAGGAAAGATAGAGCAATAGATTTTCGCCGTTCGCATAGAAGGACATGGTCAACTGTGTCGGACCAATTTGGTTTATTTTTTTCAGGTGTCCGCCGAGCAGCTTTTTCCGGAGCTCGTCCACCACTGCATGCATGGTAATGCCGTCAAATGTCATGAGAAAATCCTTTCTGTGCTTCGCTTATTATAGCATTCGTCCGAATGCAAACGAAACCGGAAAAATAGAAGGAAAGGAAACGGAAGACCATAACTTGACCGCACGATTCTATATTTTCACTAAAATTATGACAATATTGTCTTATTCCATCGCTTTTTTCCTTGCACCCTGTTACACTGCTCTTGGAACGAAAAGGAGGAACCATGCGACGTCAGGGAAAGTTGATCATACTGTCCGGCCCTTCCGGAGTGGGTAAGGGAACGGTCTGTGAAGCGCTCAAAGCCATGCGTAACGATCTTAAGGTGAGCATTTCCGCCACCACACGCGCCAAGCGGCCGCAGGAAAAAGATGGTGAAAATTATTTTTTTTATACGCCTGCCGAATTTAATGCTCTCATCGACCGCGGAGAATTGATTGAATTTGCGAAGGTGCACGGCAATTATTATGGCACGCCGAAAGCCTACGTGTTGGACCAGCTTGCTGCCGGTCAAAACGTGTTGCTGGAAATTGACGTGCAGGGCGCCATGCAGGTGAAACAAAATATGCCCGGCGGCGTGTACATTTTCTTGCTTCCGCCGCATCGTGGCGATTTGGAATCCCGCATTCGGAAACGTGGCAGTGAAAACGAGGATAGTATTCATCTGCGTTTGGCCAATGCCGGCAAAGAGATCTCCATGCTGCACGATTATGATTTCGCTGTTGTCAATGACGAGGTGGATCGCTGCGCGGAGATGGTGTCTCATATTATCGATGCTGAAAATCAACGCATCGATACCGAACTGATTGAAACCTATTGGGAGGAATTTCATGATTAATCCATCATTTCGAGAACTGGGCGAAATCAGCCCGAGCCGTTACGACGTGTGCGTGATGGTGATGAAACGTGCGCGCCTGCTAACCGACGGGTCACAACCGTTAGTGGACAGCAAAGGAGAAAAACCGGTTACCATCGCCTTGGATGAAATTATGCAGCGTAAAGTCACCAAGGTCGATCAAGTAGCCCCTGTGGAGGAATAAATGAGTCTTTCAGGCAAGCGCATCCTCCTTGGTGTATCGGGAGGGATTGCAATCTATAAAATTCCGGATCTGTTGTCACGCTTGCGCAAAGCAGGTGCGGAAACGCGGGTGGTCATGACGGAAGGTGCCGCTCGTTTTGTGACGCCTTTGACCTTTCAGACCATGTCCGGTCATACGGTATACACGGATCTCTTTGCCGAAGAGGAGGGGATGATTCCCCATATCGACTTAACGCGCGAGGCGGATCTGTTTTTGATTGCTCCTGCGACGGCGAATATTCTTGCGAAAATGGCGAACGGCATCGCAGATGATTTGCTTTCCGCAACCGCTCTTGCGGCCCATTGCCCTGTCCTTGTTGCACCCGCTATGAATGTGGTGATGTATCATAACGCCGCCACACAGGAAAACTTAGAGACGCTTCGTAGTCGAGGCATTTCGATTTTGGATCCGGAAGCAGGATGGCTGGCCTGTCAAGAGGAAGGGGAGGGGCGCATGCCGGAGCCGGTTTCGCTCCTTTTGGCTGTGGAAAGTGCCTTAACCGAAAAGGATTTAGCGGGCAAGCGCATTCTGGTTTCGGCGGGTCCGACCCGGGAGCGACTGGATCCTGTGCGCTTTTTGACCAATGATTCCTCCGGTAAGCAGGGCGTGGCCATTGCAAAGCGCGCTGCGATGCGCGGGGCCGATGTGACGCTGGTACATGGAGAGATGAAGGTGCCTGTGCCGCAGGGTGTGCGCGCGATTGCCGTGGAGTCGACGGAGGATATGCTGGCTGCTCTGGAGAGGGAATTTCCGAAAGCGGATGCGCTTTTGATGGCGGCTGCTCCGGCAGATTTTCGCCCCGTGGAAGAAAAAACGCAGAAAATAAAAGGCGCGGATGACGGAAAGGTCCATATTCTGGAGATGGTGGATACGCCGGATATTCTCCGACATCTCGCCACGATGAAGACGCATCAGACGGTGATCGGGTTTGCCACCGAATCCGAAAAAGTCTTGGACCATGCACGCGAAAAGTTAAAGAAGAAAAAATTGGATTATATCGTGGCGAACGATGTCACGAAGGAAGGCGCCGCATTCGATTACGATACGAATATTGTGACGATTCTCGGTGAGGAGAAGGAAGAAGCGCTGCCGCTTCTAACCAAAGAAGAAGTGGCGGATCATTTATTGGATCTTTTGCGATGAGTACGTTCGTTGACGTCTATCTTTTAACCAATACGAGAAAGACGGAGCGCCTTTTTACGTATGCCGTTCCCGACGCCCTTCGTGAAGGAGCGGTGCGCGGTGCTCTTTGCCGCGTTCCGTTCGGGCGAGGCAATCGTCGTTGTGATGCTCTTGTTTGGCAAGTCGTGGAAAAGGATCCTCCGAATTTTCCTACAAAGGATATTCTCTCCTGGATTCCCACGCTTTCTCCGGTGTCGGAAGAAGCACTGGCCTTAGTCGAGGACATGGTCCACCACGATCTTTCTGATTTCGCCGCAGCCATTCAAACGGTTCTCCCCCCGGGGAAACCGGGAGAATATCGTCCGAAGGTTCGCTTTCATTATGCATTGACAAAAGAGGGAAAAGAAGCAACGCCGCGTGCCGGAGCACATCGTCAGGCGAAGGTTTTGGCCGCTCTTTCCAACGGCGCGCTTTCTCGTGAAGCGCTGCTTACCGAAACCCAAGCCGATTCCGCGACGCTTTTGCGTCTGGAAGAACGGGGGTGGATTGTCCGCGAAGAGGAGCGTATAAAACGTCTTCAAAAGCCGGAAGCAGAAGCCTATGCGGCCATGCCGTTAACACCTCAGCAACAGAAGGTATTCGAGCAGATTACGGAAAAAACGGGTCAATATCTGCTTTGCGGCGTAACCGGTTCGGGAAAGACCGAGATCTATCTGCAATTGGTGCAAAAGGCGCTGGAAGAAGGTAAGCAAGCCATTATTTTAGTGCCTGAAATCGCATTGACGCCGCAGACCATCGCACGTTTTGAGGGGCGCTTTGGCCGCCAAGTCGCTATATTGCATTCCCGGCTTTCTTCTGCAGAACGCTATGAAGAATGGGAAAAGATTCAGCGCGGGGAAGTCACCATTGCCATCGGTGCAAGAAGCGCCGTGTTTGCTCCTTTTTCCGATCTCGGCATTCTCATCATTGACGAGGAACATGAGACGAGTTATGTGAGCGAGCAGAACCCGAAGTATCATACCGATCATATTGCGGCATTTCGGGCCAACTGGCATCATTGTTCCTTGGTTCTGGGCTCGGCAACGCCGTCCATAGAATCGCTTTATCGTGTGGAAACAGGGGAGCTGACCCGCCTGGATTTACCTACGCGTGTGCATAATCAGCCCATGCCGACGGCACATTTGGTGGACATGCGAGAAGAACTGAAAAACAACAATCGATCCATGTTTTCGCGCTCTCTCTATAATGCGACGAAGAATGCGCTCAGCAAGGGAGAGCAGGTTATTCTGTTTCTCAACAAACGTGGACATACCTCGTTTGTGTTTTGCCGCGCCTGTGGCTATGTTTACCGGTGTGATGCGTGCGATGTGGCTATGACGTATCACAAACACCGTGATAAGCTCATCTGTCACTATTGTGGAAGAGAGAAGGTCTATCGTAGGAAGTGCCCTCAATGTGGAAGTCACGCAATACGGGAATTCGGCGCCGGAACGGAACAGCTGGAAGAAGAGGTGAGGCGGCTATTTCCCGAAGCACGGGTACGTCGAGCGGATGCGGACACCATGCAGCAAAAGGGTGCCTATGATGACGTTTATAATGGAATGCGAGAAGGGAAAATTGACATTCTCCTTGGAACCCAGATGATTGCCAAAGGATTTGATTTTCCAAAGGTAACGGTCGTCGGCATACTTTCCGCCGATGTCAACCTGAATTTGCCGGATTTACGCGCGGCGGAGCGAACCTTTCAGCTATTAACGCAGGTGGCCGGACGAGCGGGGCGAGCAGATCGTCCCGGTGAGGTGTTTATTCAGTCTTATGTTCCATCCCACTATGCGTTGCTTTCCGCGGCAACCTATGACGTCGATGCTTTTTACCGTCAGGAAATCGCCTATCGTCGGGAAAATCAGTATCCGCCCGTATGGCATGCGCTGCACATCCAATTCAGCGGCTTTCGACGGGATGAAGCGCTGCATAAAGCACATCAGGTACATGATTTTCTCGCTCGCCGCTACGGTGATCTTCACCAAGATGGACCGAGTCCGAGCGTTATAGAGCGTATGAACCGTCGCTATCGCTTTTCCCTCATGCTTCGTTCGCCGGATCGGAGACTGCTGGAAGAGGCGGGCAGAAGCGTCATCCATGCGTTTCCGACGGCGGAAGATTTGTGGATTACGGTTACGCTGGATCCGTTAACGATGTATTAATGCGGCATGTGCCGCACGAAACAAGAAGGACCGCTTTTCAAGCGGTGAAAAAGAAAGGACAATCATGGCTTTATTAACCTTGCGCGTAGAGGGAGATCCTATCCTTCGCAAAAAAGCAAAGCCGGTCAATGCTGTAAATGACAAGATCCGCGCGCTTCTGGATGCCATGGTGGAAACCATGAAAGAAAACCAGGGCGTGGGTCTCGCGGCGCCACAGATAGGCAGATTGCGCCGTCTCATTACGGTGGATGTCGGGGAAGGTGTGTATAAAATGGTGAATCCCGAGATCCTCGAACGTTCCGAAGAGCAGCAGTTGGATATTGAGGGATGCCTATCCGTCCCGCACTACAACGGGACGGTCTATCGCCCGCAAAGCGTTACGGTGTCGTATCAGGACGAAGAGGGCGTGGAGAGAACGGTCAAAGCGGAAGGACTTTTCGCCCGTTGTCTCTGTCACGAAATCGATCACTTGAACGGCGTGCTGTTTCGGGACTTAGTGGAAGAAGAAATCGACCTTGCACATCCCACAGACGAACAGAAAGCATATTTGCGTGCGCATCATCTGTTGGATGAGGAAGACGAGGAAACAGAAGTAGAGCAGGAAGAGGCGTCGAATTCCGCTGACGAAGCGAAAGGAGAGCAGTAATGCGTATCGCCTTTTTCGGCACGCCGGATTTTGCACTTCCTTCGCTTCAGGCCCTTCATGCTGCGAACGATATGGACGTTGTTTTGGTCGTTTCGCAACCGGATCGAAGAAGATCCCGCGGAAAATGGAGCCCGACGCCTGTGAAGGAAGCGGCACTTGCGCTTTCTCTTCCGGTGGAAACGCCGGATTCCGTAAACGATGCCGCATTTCTTTCCCGGCTCGAAGAGGCGCAAGCGGATGTGTTGGTGGTAATCGCCTTCGGTCAGCTGCTCGGCAATACACTGCTTCGCCGCTATGCCGGAAAGATTTTAAATATTCACGCAAGCCTGCTTCCGCACTATCGCGGCGCCGCACCCATTCAGCGGGCCATGCTTGCCGGCGAGAACGAAGTGGGAGTAACAGCAATGTTGGTGGAAAAGGAACTCGATGCCGGGGATATGCTTCAACAGGCTTCTTTCTCACTAAAAGATGAGGATTTGAGCACCGTATCGAAAAAACTCAGCGTTCTTGGCGCAGAGGTGCTGTTGGATACCCTTCGCCATTATGATGCGTATTACGCGGTACGTGTGCCCCAAGATGACAACAAGGCAACCTACGCGAAAAAGATTCAGCGCGAAGACGGTTTGTTAGACATGAGAAAATCGGCCCCAATGCTGGTCCGCCAGGTATTAACTGTGAAAGAGTGGCCGGGCGCGAAATTGCGTTGGATGGGCGAAGAATACAAAGTCCATGCGGCGCATGCGGAGAAAGATGTCGATAAAGGCGAAGTAGGGGAGATTCTGCGTGCCGATAAGAACGGCATTGCTATTCAGACAGGAGAAGGACTGTTTGTGGTGGATATGCTACAGCCGGCTAATAAAAAAGCAATGTCGGTCGGTGCGTTTCTGAACGGTCATCCGGTAGCACCGGGAACGAAAATCACTCCATGGGAGAATGCGTGATGGGAAAAGCGGATGAGGCAAGAGCCGGTGCACTTGCTGTGCTGGTACAAGGAGAGCGTACAGGGGAAGCGGTAGAAAGAGCCCTCAATCGTCATGCGCAAGCGATGACGGATGCTCGTGACCGTGCTTCGATGCGTCGGCTCGTTTATGGCGTATTGGAAAACCGGCGCTATTTAGATGCGGTGTTGGACACCTTTTCGGCGCGCCCCATGGCCAAACAGAAAGGCACGGTACGCAATATTCTTCGCCTCGCCCTCTATGAATTGTACTTTTTAGAGACTCCGCCCCATGCGGCGGTCGATCAGGCGGTTTCGCTGGTACCAAAAAAGGAGCAGGCTCTGAAACGCTATGTCAATGCTGTACTTCGTTCTCTTTTGCGCGGGGGAGATAAAGCCAAAGAGCTTCCCATAGCCGACCGTCAGAAACGTCTTGCCGTTCGCTATTCCGTTCCGGATTGGATGGCCAAGTACTTGGCATGCTGTTTTTCAGAAAGCGATTGGGAGAGGGTATTGGCCAAACAAAACGAACCGGCGCCCATCAGTCTTTTCGTTTCACCCGATCAATCTCGTGAGGCGCTTTATCAATCCCTTGCACCTTTTCTTTCCGGACTCCGCTTTGGCACAATTTCCTCACACTGTCTTCTATGCAATAGCGGTATGGTAACCGATACTGAAGCATTTCGGGAAGGGAAAATTACTATTCAGTCGCAGGCTGGCGTGCGCGCCGCGGAAATGACCGTAGAAGGAATCCAAGAGGGAGAAATCCTCGATCTTTGTGCGGCACCGGGCGGAAAATCCGTAGCGATGAAGCTTCTCGCACCATCGTGTCGGATTGTTGCCAATGACGTAGTAGAAGAAAAACGACGCTATATGGAAGAGAATGCAGCACGCATGCATGCACCGCTGGAAATACACATAAGCGATGCGCGTGTGTTTCAAGCGGAATGGGAAAATCGGTTTGATGCTGTGCTGGTGGATGCGCCTTGTTCGGGTCTTGGACTTTTGGGGCGCAAACCCGATATACGTTGGAATCGACGAGAAGAGGATATCGAGACACTGGCCCGTTTGCAAAAAGAGATTCTGCAAACGGCACTGCGTTACGTTAAACCCGGCGGTCGACTGGTGTATAGCACCTGCACCTACGGCAGAAAAGAGAACGAAGAAGTTATCTCGACGCTTCCCACGAACTGGAAGCCGGAACCCATGGAGGGAAAATCGGTGCTGCGGTATTCCCCTCTGGTTGAGCATTCGGATGGCTTCTTCATTGCGCGCTTTCGGCGACCGACCGCTGACGGCAATAGAGCGGGGATGGTATAATAACGGAAAGCAGGAGGAAATATGCAACGTGCAGGCAATGCGTTTACGCTTGCGGAATGTAGGGAATGGGCGATTCGGCAAGGCTTTCCCGCTTTTCGCGGAAATCAACTTTTTCATCATTTCCATGTCGAGCGTAAACGGGATATTCTTGAGGCTCATGTCCTGCCCAAGGCGTTTCGGGAGCGAGCGGCAAGCCTTCCTGTACGCACAGTGCAGAAGATACATCGTCTCGCTTCTTGTGACGGCAGCGCAAAGTATTTGTTGGCCCTGGAAGACGGTGCAGCCATTGAGACGGTATTCATGCCCTATGCGGATCGTACGACGCTTTGCGTGTCGACGCAGGTCGGCTGCCGCATGGGATGTACGTTTTGCGCTTCCACCAAAGCCGCATTCGGGCGAAATCTGCAAGCCGAAGAAATATTGGAACAGGTATATCGAGTGGAAGAATGGGAAAATACTCCCATCACCCGTATTGTTCTCATGGGGATCGGTGAACCGTTGGATAACTTTGATGAAGTGCTTCGCTTTATTCACCTCGTCACGGCGCCGGAAGGGAAGAATTTGAGTGAGCGGCACATTACTCTATCCACGTGCGGCATTGTTCCGGGCATTTATCGCCTTATGGAGGAAAAGCTGGCTATCAACTTGGCCATTTCCCTGCACGCGACGTCAGATGAACGGCGAAAGCGAACCATGCCCATTGCCCGACGCTATGGCATTGCACAAGTGCTCGACGCTTGCGATGCCTATTTTGCCAAGACGGGAAGACGTATCAGCCTGGAGTACGCCCTCATTCAGGGTGAAAATGACCGAGAAGAGGATGTGCAGTGGATGAGCACGCATCTTGTTGGTCCGCAATATCATGTGAATCTGATTCCCTTGAATACGATCGAGGAGTTTCAGGGCCATTCCGCAAACGTAAAGGCAATCGCCCGTTTTGCCGAACGGTTGGAGAAGAACGGCGTGCATGTCAGCATTCGACAGAAACGCGGAGCAGATATCGATGCTGCCTGCGGGCAGCTGCGCGTCCTGTATGAAGAAGAAGAGAGGAATTGATGAACACCTATTCCATAACCGATGTGGGACGCGTGCGTTCCATGAATCAGGATCGCTATTCCAATTATTTTCATCCTCGCTTTTCGCTGCTTTTGCTGGCGGATGGTATGGGCGGACATAATGCCGGAGAAGTTGCAGCATCCATGGCCATTGACGCCTGCCAATCCTACTTTATGAAGGATAAGGATCGGAATGACTATGAAGCGTTTTTGACAGAGGCGATAGAAGCGGCGAATTCGGCGATCTACGAAAAAGGGGAACATGTTCCGGAATATCGTCGAATGGGAACCACCATTTGTGCAGCGGTCATTGCCGACAGACAATTGACCATTGCACATGTCGGGGACAGCCGCATTTATCTTTTCCGCGACGGAAAGCTCCTGCAGCTCACGCAGGACCATTCGCTGGTGGCGGATATGGTTCGACAGGGCTTGCTAACGCCGGAGGAGGCGCTGGTGCATCCGGATCGCAACACCCTTACGCGCGCCGTGGGAACGGATGAAACCATCGAGGTGGATACCCGTACGCTGCCGCTTTCTTCCGGGGATCGTCTGCTGCTGTGCAGTGACGGTCTGACAAAGATGATGGACACGACAAGTATAGAAGAGGTCTTGCAAGAAGAGCCGGGAGCACGTGAGGCGTGTGAACGTCTTGTTAAGCTGGCCAATGATAACGGGGGAGCGGATAACATTACGTTGACCCTCTATGACATAGGAGGCGATGATGAAGCCGATTCTGCTCAATAAGCGCTACCGCTTGGAACAACGTATCGGACAGGGCGGAATGGCCTATGTCTATGAAGCGGAAGATCTTGTGCTCAAGCGTAAGGTGGCCGTAAAAATTCTAAAAGACCAATATATTGAGGATGAAGAATTTGTCCAAAAGTTTGAAAATGAAGCGCTGGCTGCGGCCTCATTAAATCATCCTAACATTGTTAATGTGTATGATGTCGGACGTGAACAGATTGATGATCGCGTGTTGCATTATATCGTCATGGAACTCATTGAAGGCACGACTCTCAAGGAAGCAATCCAGACGCATGGCGTCATGAGCTCTGCCGTCGTTGCGAAAACCGGACAGCAGATTGCGCTGGCCTTGGCACGAGCCCATGAATGCAATTTAGTGCATCGGGACATTAAACCCGCTAATATTCTCATTACCAAAACCGGCGATATTAAAGTGGCAGACTTTGGTATTGCGCGCATCACCTCGTCTTCCACCGTAACCTTTACGAATAATATTTTGGGGACCGTACATTACATTTCGCCGGAGCAGGCAAAGGGCCAGCCCGTGGATGCGCAATCCGATATTTACTCGCTTGGGGTTGTCATGTATGAGATGGCGACGGGCAAGGTGCCTTTTGATGCGGAGACTTCGGTGGGCATCGCCATGAAGCAGATTCAAGAAGAGCCGGTTGCTCCCATCGAACGCAATCCGTCCCTGCATCCGGGCCTGAATCGCATTATTTTGCGCTGCTTGGAAAAGAATCCGAAAGATCGGTATAGTTCTGCCGAGGATCTGGCGGATGCGCTGGATAATTACAATGACTTTGACGACACCATGTCTCTTCCTACGGCTGCTGTTCGTTATGCGGAAAAGCCGAGGCCGGTGGAGCCGGTGCCGGAAGCGGTGTATCAAAGTCGTGGAGCGATGAGCCCGCAGCCGAGGAAAACCAATCGATTCCGTTTGCGCACCATTTCGCTTATTGCCGTTTCCGTGATTACCCTGGTGCTTCTTCTGGCATTTTTCCTGTATCAGAAGAAGAAAAATGAGCAGAATCAAATTGCTATGGTACCGGCAGTGATCAATTTAGAAGAAAAAAATGCTTTAGATCAGCTGGCAATGAGCAATCTCAAAGGCGTGGTGACCGAGAGACGCCCGGATGAAGAGGTGGAAGAAGGCATCGTTATTGATCAGAGCATCATGAGCGGTACGTCCGTACCAAAAGGGACGACTGTTAATCTCGTGGTCAGTTCCGGAAAGAAACGAAAAACGGTTCCCGACGTGAGTGGAAAAAGCGTGGAAGAAGCCACAAAACTGTTGCAGGAAGCAGGCTTCCGGCTCGGACAAACGAAAATGGCCTTTGATGAGAATTTTGCGAAAAACCAGGTGGTGGGGACAGAGCCTTCTGTGGGATCGGAGGCGGAGAGCGGAAGCCGCGTGGTTCTCATTGTAAGCAAAGGCAAGGAAGCTGTTATGACGGTGGTGCCGGTCTTGATCAACAAGACGCAAAATCAGGCGTTGGCCGCCATCAATGAGGCGGGATTGAAGCTCGAAAAGCTCAATACTTCTTTCAGCACCTATCCTTCCGGCACCGTCATTTCTCAATCCATTGCTGCCGGCACACAGGTCGAGAAAAATAGCGCGATCTCCATCACGGTGTCCATGGGAGAAGAGGCGACATCCACCCAAAACAACGCATCGAAAAAGATGATTTACAAGACGCGGATTTATCCGCCGGCAGGAAAGGAAACCTTTGAAGTGACGATTTTTGATCTGAATGAATCGCGCGAGGAGCCGGTGTTTAAAAAGACCTTCCGTGCCTCTGATGCCAATAGCGAAGGCTATATTTCCGCATCCGTGGAAGCGATGGAGGGAGCACAATTTTCCATCTATATTGACGGTGTCTTGGCGGAAGCCAACACCGTGAACAAGCCATCCAAAGAATAATGCATACGGTGCGGTAAGGAGGAAATGTGCCCGAAGGACATATTATTTCGGCAGAGAAAGATCGATACGAATTGGCGCCAGGACATGATGTCACATGGACAGGTACGCTCTTTGCGAAGGGGAGGGGCGTTTTTCGCGACAATGGTCTTCGACCGATGATTGGAGATTATGTTCGTTGGACGAAAAGCGACCAGGACGAAGAAGCCATCATTACTGAAGTGCTTCCTCGCAAGAATCGCCTTCTTCGCCCGCCTGTTGCGAATGTGGATCAGGTTTTAGTGGTGGAGACGCTGGTGGAGCCGATGGTGAGCGCTCTGCAGCTGGATAAATTGCTGGCGGTTTTGGAAAAACGTCATTTTTCGGTATTGCTTTGCTTTAATAAGCTGGATCGAACGACTGCTAGTTTGCGCGATGCATGGGAAAGCCGGTATCGACCGACAGAATATCCGATCTTCTTCGTCGATGCCCTTCACGGCGAAGGAATGGACGCCCTTGAGCAAGCCCTGCAAGGACGCATGACGGCAATTGCCGGTCCGTCCGGAGCGGGAAAATCTACGCTGATACGAAGACTGAGCGGAGAAGAGTCGATTTCTGTCGGTGCACTCAGTGCAAAAACGGCGCGCGGAAAACAAACAACGCGGACCAGCCGGCTCTTTTCGTTGGGCGAAGAGACGTTCATTTTTGACACGCCCGGGTTTTCCTCCTTGGATTTGCGGGATTTTACGGATGTCTCCGAATTGGCAGCCGCATTTCCTGAGATGGCACGAATAAAAGAGCTTTGTCGCTTTCGCAATTGCTCCCACCGCAAAGAACCGCAATGCGCGATAAAACAAGCCGTGGAGAGGGGCGAGATTGCAGCGGGACGGTATGAATCCTATCTCACGCTATATGCGGAAATCGAAAAGCGCCTGGCTCGTTAACATATTCTCCCCGCTTCGAGGAGGATTGAAAAAGGGTGGATTGCCTGTCAAGGGCGATCGGTAACAAGAAAGGAAAGGGAATGGATCGTCAATTGTCTCCTTCGCTTTTATCAGCGGATTTTTATCAACTGGATCGCGAAATCGACGTTTTGGAAAAGGCGGGAGTAACGCATTTGCATCTGGATGTCATGGACGGCCAATTTGTCGAAAACATTACTTTCGGACCTGCGCTTCTTGCAAAAATGCGCCCGCACACCTCTCTTTTTTTTGATACGCATTTAATGGTGAGAGAACCCTCGCATCTTTTTCCTGCCTTTCAAAAAGCGGGATGTGATCTGTTAACCATCCACTGGGAGGCTGTTACGCACTGTTATCAGGCTCTACAGGAGATTCATCGTCTGGGAATGAAAACCGGCGTCGCACTGAATCCGGCAACACCGGTTTCCGTGTTGGAAGAGGTTTTACCAGAGACGGATCTCATTCTCATTATGAGCGTAAATCCCGGCTTCGGCGGGCAGTCTTTCATCCCGTCCATGATGGAAAAAATACGTAAAGCAAGAAAATGCATTGATGAATCTGGAAAAGACATTATCTTGGAAGTGGACGGCGGCATCCATTTGGATAATGTCGATGCGGTGTTAGAAGCGGGCTGTGACTGGATCGTGGCCGGCTCTGCAGTGTTCGGCGCGCATACTGGAGAGTCGGCAAAAATGTTTTTGGAGCATATTCAGCGATGAACTATGCCGCTGTGATCGCAGCAGGGGAGAGTCTTCCGTCGGATTCTTTTATACGTCGGAAATTGGATGAAGTAGATACCATCATTGCTGCAGATGGGGGATTTGATGTTCTACTTCGTCTGGGTCTACAAGCAGACCTTCTTGTAGGAGACTTTGACTCTTCTTCTTTCGCATACTCCCATCCTTTTGTTCAGGAGTACATAGAAAAGGGAAAAGTCCTTCGTTATCCGGTGCGAAAAGATGAAACCGACACGGAACTGGCGCTTGCTTATTGCTTCCAACGGGGAGCAGAGCGTGTTCTTCTTTTTGGTGGCGCCGGTTCGAGGATGGATCATACCATGGTGAATTTAGCGCTGATGAAGCGCTTTGAAGAACAAGGCATGGCTGTAGTGCAGTACACAGCAAACAATGTCATTCGTTATCTTGTGCCCGGTGTATATTCTTTGCCTCTTCGTTCTCCTGTCTGGTATACGTCGTTTCTGCTTTTTTCCGGCGAGAGCGTACTGACTTTAAAAGGATTCGACTATTCGATCACACACACTACGCTTCGTGCAGGATCTTCACTGGCGGTGTCCAATCATGTTTTGGAATCGAATAATGAAGTGCGCATTGAAAGTGATACAGGCTGCGGCGTCTTTTGCATTCAATCTCGGGACGTAGCGCGCGCATCCTTTACCGAAGCGAAGGAGCAAGATAAAAAGTGAAGCCTTCTCCGACGTCAAAGATACAAGAAAGCCCCCTATGCAATACAGCATAGGGGGCTTTTCATTGCAATGCTAACCCGGATCGAAGCCGCTTACATCGGGTGGTTACGCTTCGACCGCTTGTTCTACGACTTCCTCTTGAACGACGGTCTCTTCTGCCGGAGACTCTTCGATATAGTCGGCGTTCGGTCGGTTGCGATTTACTAAGCCGGAACGCAAGCAACGCGTGCAGGCATAGATTCGCTTCGGCGTACCGTTCTCATCGTAAACACGTACGCGACGCAAGTTCGGCGTCCACGTACGACGAATACCTCTATGCGAAAAGGTAACCTTATTACCGGCTGCTTTGGTTTTTCCACAAATTGCACAAACTCTCGACATGACTTTCCTCCTGCTCTTCCATGTAAATGAACATGGGTATTATAACAAAATGCGTTTACAGTCGCAAATGATTCCGAAAAATCCTTCTTGCTTTGCCTTTCCTCTCGGGGCAGTGCGAAGGAAGCGTACGATTATGGTATAATCAAGGAACGTGAGAGAACACGTTGCCGATAAAGGAGGAGTCATGTCTTTAACAATTGTCAATGAGTTTGGTAACGTAACAATAGAAGATGATGTCATCGAGCGCATTGCGGTACAGGCTGCCATGGAATGCTATGGAGTGGTCGGCTTGGCGGCACGCGGTCCGAAAGATGATATCTATCGCTTGCTTCGTTTGGAAAATATGAGTCGCGGCGTACGCGTGTTCGCCGATGAGCAGCAAGGAATTATTATTCAATTGCACGTGATCTTAGAGGCAGGCATGCGCTTGTCCATGGTAGCTGAAAATATCATCGATACCGTGCGCTACAATGTGGAGTCCAAAACCAATCTTACCGTTCGCTCTGTCGATGTTTTGGTACAGGGATTGCGTGTATAAGGGGGACAATGTGGAACGAATGGAAGCAACCGTTTTTCGAGAAGGCCTGTTACAAGCTTGTCGTCTTCTTGATGAACATAAAGAAGAAGTTAATGCGCTCAATGTTTTTCCCGTTCCGGATGGCGATACGGGGACAAACATGAGCCTAACCATGAAATCGGCTGCGGAAGCGGTCAGTAATGCGCCCGAGAGTATCCAGGCCATGGCAAAAGCTCTTGGTAACGGTTCCCTCATGGGAGCGCGCGGCAACTCAGGCGTTATTCTTTCTCAGCTTTGTCGCGGATTAGCACAATCATTAAAGGGAAAAGAAGTCATTCTCCTGTCGGACATTGCGGATGCTCTGGAATCGGCGCGTGCAAAAGCCTATAAAGCGGTCATGCAGCCGACAGAAGGAACTATCCTTACTGTCGCTCGGGCGATGAGTGAGTTTGCCATCCAAAATCAACACGAATACAGCGATATTGTTGCCTTTTTGAAGGACATTCTACGTTATGCCAATCATGTGCTGCAGCAGACTCCGGACATGCTCGCCGAATTGAAAGAGGCAGGCGTGGTGGATGCCGGCGGTCAAGGTTTGGTCTATTTATTTTGCGGATTTGTACAAGCTCTTTCCGGCGAGGATCTGCACACGCTTTTAGAGCAGTCAAAAACGCAACTTCCACAGGTGGAGTCCACCGCACGGGGACGAGAACAGGCATTAAAATCGGAAAAAGCATATTTTGTGTCCTTCCGGATCAATAATATTGAACGGGAACGTCTCTTGCGCCATTTGGAACATTACGGTGTACTGGAAAGCATTAGTGAGACGGAAGATGGCTTTTTTGTCGAGGCCTATTCAGACGTGCCGGTTAAACTTATCAATAGTCAAGACAAACGCGGGGATTTAACGGAAATTCATGTGATTTCCACGCGCCGCCATGCCTTATTACAGAGCGAAAAAGAAGAAAAGCAAGCGAATGTGTTTGAACCGATCTCCAAGCCCCAAACGCTGTCTCGTTTCGGCTTTGTCGCTGTCTGCATGGGCGAAGGCTTCCGCTCGCTGTTTCGCGATATGATGGTTAACGAAGTGGTCTCCGGTGGTCAGACGATGAACCCGTCAACAAAGGATTTGCTGGATGCGGTGGAACGGGTACCGGCAGAAACCGTTTTTATTCTGCCAAACAATAAGAATATTATTTTGGCTGCAGAGCAGGTCCATGAGTTAACGGAAAAGAAGGTCGTGGTCATCCCGACAAGATCCATGCCGGAAGGCGTGATGGCACTATTTCATTTTGATGACACTGCGGATGCCGAAGTGAATAAAGAGCAGATGACGGCGAGTCTTCGAGAAGTCATGACCGGCCAGGTCACGTATGCCGTGCGCGACACAGAAATGAATGGACTTACGATGAAAGCCGGCGACCGCATCGGCCTGATGAATGGCGAGATTGTCTTAACCGATACACAGGACGAATCGCTGGTCGAACGCCTGGTGGAAACGTATCGAAAACCGGAGCATACTCTTATCACCGTTTACGTCGGAAAGGATGCGGATCCGAATAAGGCGCAAGAACTTCATGATGTGCTTACCTCTCGCTTCGCGGACTGTGAAGTGGAATTTCTCCATGGTGATCAGCCGGTGTACACATATATCTTTTCTCTGGAATGAGCACACCGATTACGGCCGTAAAAGGCGTGGGACCGAAGAAAGCGGAAAGCTTTGGCCGACTGGGCATCACTACGGTGGAGGAGTTGCTTTATGCTTTGCCCTTTCGCTATGAAGACCGTCGTCATGTCTGTGCCATTTCCGCCTTATCGGATGGCTTGAAACAGGTTGTTTTTGCGCGCCTTACGCGTATCTACCGTCCGGTTCGTCTCGGCGGGCGACGTACCATCGTTCGTGCGAGCGTTGCGGATGATTCGGAAAGCCTTACGGTCGTTTGGCACAATCAGCCCTATATTACAAGGAATCTTCGGGTGGGAGATTCCTTTTATTTTTATGGTACCTATCGTGAGGCAAATCATGTGCTTTTCGATCCTCTTCTCGCAAAGGCAGAAACGGAAAAAGAAGGGAAAGAGAACTTTCTTGGGCTGTTTCCACAGTATTCCTTAACGGACGGTCTGTCGCAAAATGCACGTCGAGATGCCGTTAAACAAGCATTCTCCCTTCTTTCGCAGGTGGAAGATCCCTACCCTTCAAGCTGGCGCATAAAAGCCGGTTGGCGTCCCTTGTATGATCTTTTGAAAGCACTCCATTTTCCAACATCAATGCAAGAATTGGATGCGGCACGCGAGGAATGGCAAAATCGGGAGGCTTTGGAAGAAACCCTTGTGCGCCATTTTTGGGAGCGTTCCAAACATACAAAACAAAGCGTCTCCATGCGCCCTTGCAATCTGACCAAGGCCATGGCAAGGCTTCCGTTTATTCTTACAAACGCACAGAAAAATGCCGTCATGCTCTTACAAGAGCGACTTTGTGCTCCGTCGCCCATGAATGTGCTGTTGCAAGGCGATGTCGGTTCGGGGAAAACCGTCGTTGCGTTCCTGGCGGCGGAATGTGCCTTAGAAAACGGCTATCATGTGGCCTTTATGGCGCCCAGTGAAGTGTTGGCACGCCAACATGCGGAAAAAGCACGTTCCTTTTTTACACAGCCCGTCTATCTGTTGACGGGATCCACAACAGAAGAAGCGCGAAAAAAAATGGATGCGGCGGCGAAAGGAACGAAGCCGGGCATTTTTTTCGGCACGCATGCGCTGTTTCAGGATCGCGTCCGCTTTTCTCGCCTGGGGCTGGTGATTACCGATGAACAGCATCGTTTCGGCGTACGCCAGCGTGCTCGTCTGCAGGAAAAATCAGAGCAGCTCAATACGTTGGTGCTCAGCGCCACGCCCATTCCGCGCACATTAGCTTTGGTGGAATGGGGAGATCTGGAGCTGGTGCGCATTCATGAAAAACCGCCGGGAAGGGGAACCATCACCACTCGCATCGTGGATCGTCGCTCGGAGAAAGCGTGTTATCATGCCATTGCTCGCCAAATTGTGAAGGGGAGACAGGTCTATATTGTATGTCCCGTTATTGAAAGCGGCGAGGATAACGAACAGTATTGGTCCGTTACGGAAACCGAAAAACGAGTTCGTGCCGTGATGAAAAAAGAAGAAAACGTGGTAGGAAGAAAAGTTGTCATCGATACTCTCACGGGAAAGCAGTCGTCGGAGAGCAAGCGCGAAGTGATGGATCGCTTTTATCGTGGCAAAAGCGACCTCTTGATTGCTACGACGGTTATTGAGGTCGGCATTGATGTTGCGAATGCCGGCGTGATGATGATCGCCGAAGCGGAGCGATTCGGTCTGGCACAGCTTCATCAGCTTCGCGGACGTGTGGGCAGGGGGCAGGAAAATGCCTATTGCATTCTAATGCTTCATTCGTCCAGTATAGAAAATAAGCAGCGCCTGCGCGTTTTAGAACAAACGTTGGATGGCTGGGAGATTGCTCGTGCCGATTTGCGTTTGCGCGGAAGTGGGGATCGCTTAGGCACACGCCAGCACGGCCTGACCCTTTCTGATGAAGACCAACGAAAATGGCAAGAGGCTCTTGCACAAAGCGCCCGGTGGCTTCAGACACAGAAGGTTCCGCTCGATCGGCTGGAAGCATTGCCTTCGCCTTTGAGAGAGCGAATTAGGGAACGGATGGAGCGTATTCGACAAGTTACTCTTAATTGAGTATGAGAAAAATCATAGAAGACAAAAAGAAAAGAGAATCGATATGCATGTCATCACGGGAAAAAATAGAGGAATGAAATTATTGTCACCGGGAAAGAAGGACCGCACCCGACCGACCGAAGATAAAATCAAAGAGGCGGTATTTAACGTGCTACAACCGTTGAAAGCAGATGCGGATGTATTGGATCTCTTCGCCGGCACCGGACAGATTGGCATTGAATTTCTTTCTCGTGGCGCAAGACATGTTGTATTCGGCGAAAAATCGCACAGCATGGCGAAAATTTTACGGGAAAACATCCGCAAAGCGGCTTGGGAAGAGCAAAGTGTCGTCTTTGTTCGCGATTATCGAGAAGTGATTGCCGGTTGGTCAGGTTGTTATGATTATGTTTATCTTGATCCTCCATTCGGTTATCATATGGAGGAAGAGGCGATGGCCATGCTCCGTCGTCTTCATCGCGTGAAACCGAACGGACTGATTATTCTGGAATCGGCTGCTCCCGCGAAAGGAGAGGAAGAGCCATCAAGCACGTATTGTGGTTTTGTGCTGCTTTTCGATCGTATGTATGGACGCAAGCGTATTCGCGTGTTCAAGGAGGAATCATGAAAGTCATTTTTCCGGGCAGTTTTGACCCGGTCACAAAGGGACATTTGAATGTCATCTATCGCGCAGCCAATCTGTTCGATACGGTCGTCGTAGGCGTGCTGATCAATCAGGAGAAACCGGCGCTGTTTACGACACAGGAAAAAATTGAAATGATTGAAGAACTGATGTATGATTACAGCAATGTTACCGTAAAATTATTTTCCGGACTTTTAGTGGATTTTGTCCGGGAAGAAAAGGCGGATGCTGTTGTTCGCGGGATTCGCAACGAGGAGGATTTTCTTTACGAGCGGCAATTATCTTTGCTGAATCACTCGTTATATCCGGAAATGGAAGAGATTTTCCTTTTTACGGACAAAAATTACTCTTATGTCAGCTCCAGTTTTGCGCGAGAGGTTGCCAGCTACGGCGGAGATGTTTCGGGCATGGTGACCGAAAATGTTGCGAGAAGACTGCAAGAAAAATTTCGGTAAGGCGTATTCATCAGGAGGAAGCCATGGATATTTTACAATTGATTGAAGAGCTCGAAGATGAGATGGATGATGCGTCGAGCATCCCTCTTTCTAAGAAAGTAGCGATTGACCCCGATACGGTTTTTGAGATCATTAAAGAAATCCGTGCCAGTCTGCCGGAAGAGATTCGTCAGGCGAAATGGGTGAACGATGAGCGGGATCGCATTTTGCAGGAAGCCAATGATCAGGCGCAACAGCTTCTTGATCAGGCGAAGCAGCGTGCGGCCGAATCGGATCAGGATACCCAGAAGCGCTTTAATGAGCTGGTCAACGAGCATCGTATTACCCAAGAAGCTACAAAACGCGGAGAGGCTTTGCTGGAGCAGGCTAAGGTGCAGTCGCAGCAAATCCGCCAGAGCGTGTTTGCTTATGTGGATGAGTTGCTGGCCAACACACAGGAAAATCTCAACTCTGTCATTACCGAGCTTGGGCATAATCGCGACGAATTGAAGTAAACTGGAAAAACCGAGAGACAAAGGACGGCGCGTGCCGTCCTTTTTTCTGTTTTGACGTTTCGTTTTAGGAGGAACTATGACGGTTACCTTATTTTCATTACAGCAGGCCATGGGCGAGCATGTGCTTGAAGGTGCCCAAAAAGATCGACCGATTCAAGCAATTGCTTACGATTCCAAGAAGGTGACGGCAGGAACGCTCTTTTTTTGCAAGGGAAAAAATTTTAAAAAGGCATATTTGGAAGAAGCGCTGCATCGCGGAGCAGTCGCCTATGTGTCCGAGCAAGCGTATCAAGTGGACGCCGACTGCATTCTGGTGGATAATATGCGTCATGTTCTTGCTCCCTGTGCGCGTCTCTTTTATGGCAACCCACAGGATGCCCTCCGTCTTTTCGCCATTACGGGGACAAAGGGAAAGACCTCTACCGCTTGGTATTTGCGCACAATTTTAAATGCGCACTATGTGAAACGAAACCTTCCACCTGTCGGCTTTATGTCCTCCATTTCCATGTTTGACGGCACAGACGAACAGTCAAGTGTATTGACCACACCGGAGCCCTTTGAATTGTATGCGCTTCTGGCACGCTGCGTTGCGAACGGTCTGCATGACGTCGTTATGGAGGTGTCCTCGCAAGCCTTAAAGTATGAGCGTACGGCCGGCCTGCATTTTGCGCTTGCTGCGTTTCTCAATATTTCACCGGATCACGTATCGCCCATCGAGCATCCCAGCTTTACCGATTATTTTCAGTCCAAGCTTTCCTTGTTTTCACAGGCGGACGAGGCTCTGATCAACCTAGAAAGCGACCATCTTGCCGAAATCGAAAGCGCGGCGTCTTCATGTAGAAAAATTTACCATGTGGGCGTTCACGACCAAAGCAATGCCGATATGACAGCGACACTCTTACCTTCCGAAGAAGGAATCGCTTTTTCGCTCCAGGCAAAGGACGAAACCGTCACGTTGCATCTGCCGGAAATCGGACCATACGCTATGCAGAACGCCTTAGTGGCGGCAGCTATGGCTGGAACTGTGGGGGTAGATCTTTCAGAAGTTCCCTCCGCCTTAGATGGAATGCATGTGCCGGGAAGAATGGACGTACTTCGCTCTATGGACGGGCGCATTACGGTTATTGTTGACCTGGCTCATAACGGAGTCAGTTTTGAAGCCATTTTTTCTGCGGTGAAAAAGCAATATCCTAAGCACGAAGTGATCGCCGTGTTCGGGTCTGCCGGGGGAAAGGGACTTAATCGCCGTAAAGACCTGGGACGAATTGCGGACCGCTATGCCGATCGAATTCTGCTCACCATGGAGGATCCGAATTTTGAACCATTGCCGGCGATTTATCACGATATTCAGGAGGCGATTGTCCACACGCCGGTGGAGACGGTAGATGACCGCAGGGAGGCCATTGCACGAGCGATGACGTATGCTACCGAACAGGTACGGAAAGGCAAAAAATGTGTGTTGCTACTTCTCGGCAAGGGCAACGAGCCCAAAATGCGCATAGATGGCGTGGCATATCCCTTTGAAGGCGATCTTTCGATCGTTCGACCGCTTCTTAATGCGTATGATAAAACGTCTGCAAAAGATCCAAATTTTCCAGCCCTTTAAGCCATTCATATAGGCGCTGGGCCTTCTGATCGATCAAAAACAGGGGAGAAAACGTCCGCTCTTTTGCAGCGGGCGTTTTTTGATATACCGGAAGGCGGACCTCTCGAAGAAGCTTCGCGCCGGATGTATTGAACGCCAACGGACGAACGTAGTCGATGTGCACAAGTGAGAATTTCTCGATGCCCAATAAAGTGGTCAAAACCAGACGGCGATAGCGTGCCTTGGATTGCCTCTTGTTGGAAGCGAATGAGAAGGCTTCTTCCATCGTTGCGGCATTCTGCAGGGCCTTGAGGAACCGACGATCCATGCCTTCCTCATACTGAGGAGAACGCGAAAGAGGAAGCTTGTCCAGAAGAAGCAGCGCACGGCAAAGCGGAAGAAGAGGCTCGAGAGATTCGCCGAGACGACAACGAACGAGGTTTTCTTTTTCTTCGAGACCGCTGAAACGGTTATCGTTTTGCAAAATCGAAAGCAGACGCTCGGGCGAGGTGTCACCATTCATTTTCTCCATCGCCTCTTGCAAATCATGGCGTAAAGCAGTGGCGGACGGCGATTTTTCGGCATCAAGTGCCGGCCGCGAAAGACGAAGCGTCCGCCAGGAAAGATGCAAATCGCGCATGGCTTTTTCATATTGAACCGCCAAGATCTGATTGGGAAGGGAAAGTCCGCCGGAAGCAATCTCCACCGCACGACGATAGGCTGATCCGCTTTGTAGAAGTCGGCGAATTTCCTGTTGCACCGCATCGCTTTGCAGAGGACGAATAGAAGCATTCGCTTGTTCCTCGACACCGAACGCAAGAGCGCTGACAGCTGGAATACCAGAAAGCGCTTCTACACCGCCGCGCGCAAATAGATCTGCATTTTGCAGCACATATGCCTGCGGAATCTCAATCACGAGGTCCACGCCGTGGCGAAGAAGAAATTGCGCACGAGACCATTTGTCTACGAAGCCCGGCGTCCCTCGTTGCATAAAGGCGCCCGACATTGCAGCGACAATGGTGCTATATTGTTTTTTTGCCTGTTGAATGAGGCGGACATGACCGGCATGAAGCGGATTAGCCTCGCAGATGATGCCACAGGCGTTGTAGGGGGAAGTGCGCATGCTTTTCTCCTTTTGGAAAGGTGTTTGTT
Organism: Murdochiella vaginalis; assembly: GCF_902381775.1. Taxonomy (NCBI): domain Bacteria; kingdom Bacillati; phylum Bacillota; class Tissierellia; order Tissierellales; family Peptoniphilaceae; genus Murdochiella; species Murdochiella vaginalis. Next base: position 1,207,297 of record NZ_LR698969.1, on the reverse strand, counting down.
CCCTGCTTGGTAATGCTTATTAGGATGAACTTGTCTACTATTATACCGAAGACAGCTATACCGAAGACAGCCCTTTTCCGCGTTTCTTCTGACATGTAGAAAAAACAAGGAGTGAATTGGAAATCTTGATGTCACAAAATGTGCAGTCAAGCTCGGCTCCTTCGGGAAAAATGTTGACAAGCCTCTGTGGCCCGTTTATAATTCATGTGTTCATCATAAATTATTTTAGGAAGAAGGAGGTGTTCCTATGGCCGTACCAAAGAGAAAAACGTCAAAGCAAAGAAGAGACAAAAGAAGAGCTTCTTCCTATCGTTTAACGACTTATGCGACGGTAAAGTGCCCGAATTGCGGCGAAGCAAAATTACCGCATCACATTTGTCCGCACTGCGGATACTACGACGGCAAAGAAGTCATTCAAATCGGTGAATAACCGAAGGTGCGGGAAGTATTCCGCACCTTTTTTTGTTTTTTCTTTCTCACAAAGGATATGATAGCGGAATCTGTCCAAGAGGAAACCACAAGGGCAAGGGAGGTGTGGATGACAAAATTGATTATTGATGCGCTCGGCTCGGATGCCGGCCCCAAAATGGTCGCTTCGGCCATTCGATCGGCGTTGAGCCATCGTGCCTTTTCCTGCGTAGTTGTCGGCCCTTCCTCCGTTCTCTCGCCGACATTAAAGGATCTTCGACAGGTGGAAATTGTGGATACCGATGTATCCATTACCAATGACGAATCGCCCGTTTTTGCGATACGGCGAAAAAAACAATCGAGCCTTGTACTTGCTTTTTCCCGTCTGAATGCCGATGGGGATGTGTTACTTTCGGCCGGCAGTACCGGCGCTCTTTTGGCCGGTGGCTATTTTCTGACGAAACGGATTACGGGCATGGAACGCATGTGTCTGGTGCCGACCATTCCGCATGTGAACGGCGGCATTTTGCTGGCCGACGCAGGGGCCACCATGGATACGACGCCTGCGATGCTTTTGCAGTTTGCACAGATCAGCGCTGCCTATGCCGAAAGAGCGCTTGGCAAGAGCCAAGTGAAAGTCGGACTGCTTAATGTCGGGCAGGAAGCGGAAAAGGGTGATAAACGTGCGGTCGAAACGCATCGTCTCCTTGAGGAGAGCGATTTGCGGTTCGTAGGCAATGTGGAAGCGCGAGATATTCTTTTTGCGGATTGTGACGTGCTGGTGGCAGACGGCTTTGCAGGCAACATCGCCTTAAAATCGATGGAGGGAACGGCAAAATTTGCTCTGCAGACACTGAAAAATGTGCTTTATTCCAATGCCAAAACCAAGCTTGGCGGGCTTCTGATAAAAAAGAATTTGAAACAGGCATTCGGTGCTTTGGACTATCGCGCACATGGTGGGGCGCCGCTGCTTGGGGCGCGGAAAGCAATTTATAAGGCTCATGGCAATTCCACCGCAGAGACGTTTGCCCTGGCCATTGCAGAGGCTCTCGATTTCGCCGAAAGCGGCGTAATTGAGACCATAGCGCATCGCTTTGCCGAAAGCGGCAATGCCGATAAGGAGGAAAGTCATGTCCAAATCGAATCTTGATCATTTTCAAGAGCGGCTTGGCTATCGCTTTCAACATCCGGATTTGTTGCAGCAGGCGATGATCCATCGTTCGGTTCTGAACGAACGACCGAACGAAGCAGCGGAGAGCAATGAGCGTTTAGAATTTCTGGGGGATGCGGTGTTGGAGTTGATCACCACCGACCACTTTTTTCGGCGCTACCCGAAGGATCCGGAAGGCGAACTTTCGCGCAAACGTGCTTTAGCGGTTTGTGAGGCGTCTTTTGCCGAGATTGGTCGCGAGATAGGAATCGATTCCCTTCTACAGTTAGGACATGGCGAAGAAATGCAAGGCGGAAGAGAGAAGCCTTCCTTACTGGCGGATGCATTTGAAGCCCTTTGCGGCGCAATTTATTTAGACGGGGGCATGAACTTTTTATCCTCCTGGTTTGTGCAAAAATTGGAGGACATGCACGGAAAGCTGGAAGCATCGAGCATCGATACCGATGCGAAATCAGCCCTCCATCGTTATGTATTACGTCACGGCCTTTCCCAGGACTATGTGGTTCTGGAGGAAAGCGGTCCATCCCATCAACGAACCTTTCGTGTGGCAGTGGAGATCAACGGGAAGCGCATTGCGGAAGGATCCGGCAAAAGCAAGAAGCGTGCTGAGGCGCAAGCGGCTCATGCGGCGCTCATGCTTTTAAACAAGAATATGCATTAAGCGGAGAGACATTTTCCGTTCCCCACGATGGGGAAGAGACAGAGCAAAAGAAAATGAGGTTGGCGCAGTGCGACTGAAAAGCTTGGAGCTATACGGATTTAAATCCTTTGCCGAAAAAACCACATTACAATTTCATGATGATTTCGTCGCTGTTGTCGGCCCAAATGGATCCGGAAAATCCAATTTGTCAGATGCGGTACGATGGGTGTTGGGGGAACAGTCCGCCAAAGCACTTCGAGGCAGTCGAATGGAAGACGTCATTTTCAATGGCACGGAAAAGAAAGCGCCTATGAACCTGGCGCAAGTTGTCCTGGTATTCGAGAATACGGATGGCGAGATTCCTCTGCCGTATGACGAGGTCAGTATTGCCCGAAAAGTGTATCGAAATGGGGAGGGACAATATTTTATTAACTCCCAACAGGTGCGCCGAAAAGATATTCATGAGTTGTTTTTAAATACGGGCGTAGGAAAAGAAGGCTATTCCATTATTGGACAGGGACGCATCGACGAAATTCTCAGCACACGAAGCGAGGACCGTCGCAGTGTCTTTGAGGAAGCGGCCGGTATTGCCGGTTATAAATATAAAAAAACGGAATCGGAACAACGCTTGGAGCGCACAGAACGGCAACTGGAAGCCGTGCAGCAGGATATTCATATTAAAGAGCAGGAAGCACGCCTCATGAAACGTCAAGCGGAGAATGCCAAGACGGGCAGACGGTTGATGCAGGCATTGGATCAGCATGAGCTTTCTCTATTAAAAACACAGCTGGATGCGGCAGAGGAGCGAATTTCTCAGGTGGATGCCGATCTCGCGCTGCATTCCGAAAATCTGCAGGGGCTGCAACAGAAACAGGAAGCTCTTGAACAGGAATTGCAGCCTTATGAATCGTTTTTAAAGGCATGGGAAGAAAAACGCAGTGTGTTACTGGAACAAAAACAAAGACGAGAACGGGATATGCAGCAGGAAGAAACCCGTCGTAGTGTCGCGCAGGAAAAAATCCAGTTTTATCGTCAGGATCTAACGCGCTTGGAAGCCGAGGAAGAGGCGGCAAAGAATCATGCACAAGCGGTAAAAGAAAAAATTCAGGAAGAAGAAAAAGAAGAAAAGCGCCTCACAGAGGCTTTACGACAAGTGAAAGAGGCTATTGCCGGCCTCTCAAAAGACGATGAGAACGTCGATACGGATCTCGCTAAGCAGCGCATGCATGCCGAAGAGCAAGTGCATCGCTTGCAGGAATCGCTTTCGGTATTGCGTTATCGTCGGGAAGAAGCGGAAAAAGCCAGAGAAGAATTGCATAAAAAACAGAGCGAGCAGGCGGCACGTACAGAAGAACTGAATGCAGCAGTAGCCTCCTTGCTGGAAGAAAAGAAGCAACAGGAAGCGCTCTTAGAGAAATATGTACAGGTACAATCCCAGACACGTACTGCGCTTGCTGCATGTGAAGAAGATGTGCGCCGTCTGTTGGATGAGGCGGATCAGCTGGCCGAAACGAAACGTACGGATGAAGCGGAACGAGCGAGCCTCGTCTCCCAGGAAAAAATGCTTCGTGCGCTCATGCAGCAGTATGAAGGTTATCAGCGTTCCGTGCAGAATTTGTTGAAGCTTGCCGATCGGGAATCCAATGTGAAGGCACGTCTCATAGGACCGTTGGCAGATCTCGTGCAGGTGGAAAAAGGCTATGAAACCGCGGTGGAAGTGGCTCTGGGCGGTGCTTTGCAAAATGTGGTCGTGGAAAGCGAACAGGATGCCAAAGCACTCATTTCTCTGCTCAAAGAACGAAAACTGGGACGCGTCACGTTTCTTCCGCTGGATCGCATTGAAGGCTTCGATCCGGTGATATCCAACGCCAAAGAAGCGCTATGTAATGGAACACAGGCGGTTCAATATGATGCGCGTCTAAAGGGGATTGTTTCCCACTTTTTAGGACGCACCACTTTTGTCAAAACGATTGATGACGCCATACGTGTTTCGCACCGCGAAAAAGCACGAAACCGCGTCGTTTCCCTCGAGGGGGATGTGGTGAACACCTGGGGGTCCATGGTCGGTGGTATTGTGCATCATCTCAATGCCGCGTCGCTGATTAACCGCGATAAAGAACTGAGCGATTTACAAATGCGTCTTGCCGAGAAAGAAAAGCGTCTTCAGGAGTTGGAGGACACCTGGAAAAAGACACAGACGCAGAGGGAAAAGGCACTGGAAAAGCGCGAAGAGCTTCTTCATTTTTTGCAACAGCAACAGGAAGAAGAGCGCACACAGCGCGAAGCATTGGAAGCCTTGCGCATGACGCTTTCCGACAAACAACGCGAGCAACAGGCAGCGAATCATTTGCTTTCGGAAACACTCGCCACGTTACCGGAAGAAATCGCCGAAGAGGAAAGATCCTTAAAGGAGCAGCATGAAAAAGCTCTCGTGCAATGGAAAGCGTTGCAGGATCGCGAAGAAGAGCAGCGAAAGGCGATGCAAGGTAAAGAGAAAGAGCAGGCGGTGCTGGGCAATCAACGTGATTTTTTCACGCGGGATCTTGCGGCATTGCAGGCGCAGTTGACCGAGAATCGAGAAAAGGCCGAAGCTCTTGCACAGGAACATATCTTGCGAGAAGAACAAAAAAAAGAAGCGCGACGGATCCTGGAAAGCAGCCAAAAGCTGATCGATGAGGGGGAGGCGCAAAAGAAGCGTGATCAGGAAGCGAATGCTTCCGATCAGCAGCAATGGGACCAGCTGGAAGCGGAATACAAGAGAAGACAGGAGCAGGCGGAAAAGCGCATGCAATTGCGCCAGACGACGGCCGAACAAGTACAGGAAGAGAAGAATCAACTTTTCCGTTTACAAATAGAAAAAGAGCAAAAAGAAACGCAGCGTAAGCAATGGCTTGAAGACTATCGCGTTCAATATGACATCAGTGAAGAAATGGTGGCACAGCGCCTACAAAACCTTGTGCCCGTGGATACCTCTCGCCAACAGATTCGTGAAATTCGGGAAAAACTCTCTAAAATTGGATATTTCAATGTGGAAACCATTGAACAATATCAGGAAATGCAGGAACAGCTGGATTTTCTCAAACAGCAGATGGCGGATCTTTCCACGTCACGAAAAGATATTCGAGAACTCATTCGGGAATTGGATGAGACTATGGAGACCATGTTTACCGAAAGCTTTCGTCGCATGAATGAAGAGTATAATCGCATTTTTCAGCGGCTCTTTCATGGCGGACAGGCGCATCTGCGTTTAGAGGGCGATGATGTGCTTACCTGCGGAGTGGAAATTCAAGCACAGCCGCCGGGAAAGAAATTGCAAAGCTTAAATTTGCTTTCCGGTGGCGAGCGTTCCATGACGGCGTTGGCACTTCTCTTTGCCATTTTCTCCATTCATCCGACCCCGTTTTGCATACTGGATGAAATCGATGCATCGTTGGATGAGGCAAACATCGGGCGCTATGTGGAATACTTGCAGAGCATTTGTCATGATACGCAGTTTATCGTGATCACGCATCGCAAGTCGACGATGCAGCTGGCACAAACCCTGTATGGGGTTACGATGCAGGATGGACTTTCCCGAATCGTATCCTTGCGTTTTACAGATTTTGAAGATGAAGCCGAGGTGCGAAAGGCGGGTAAATAGCGGATGCTCCTTACGGATGAAGAGGAGGAAACATGGGACTTTTTGACTTTTTAAAACAGGGGCTGCAGAAGACAAGAGAGAGCCTTGGCGGGGCGTTGGACAATTTGTTTAACGGACGCGCGACAATTGATGATGATCTCTTTGAGGAAATAGAAGAAGCACTGGTTTCTGCCGATATGGGCTTTGATACCGCAATGGATGTCATTGATACGCTTCGCGAGGTGGTGGCGGAAGAACGAATCCGCGAGCCGCAACAAGTGCGCCTTCGACTCGTGGAAATTTTGAAGGAAAAGCTGTTAGCTTCCAATTTGCATACGGCTCTGCAGGAACAAGCTGGTCGTCCGATGGTGATTCTGGTCATTGGCGTAAATGGCGTCGGAAAGACGACAACCATCGGTAAGCTGGCTGCCTATCTCAAAGGACAGGGAAAATCCGTGTTGCTTGCTGCGGCCGATACGTTTCGCGCGGCGGCCATTGATCAGCTGGAAGAATGGTCTCGGCGGGCGGATGTAGCCATAGTGCGAAGAGAAGAAGGCGCTGACCCAGCATCCGTCGTGTATGACGGCATTCATGCGGCGAAGGCGCGTGGGACGGATGTGCTCATCTGTGATACAGCAGGACGTTTGCATAATAAGAAGAATCTGATGCAGGAATTGGAAAAAATCTATCGTATTCTTTCCCGCGAATACGAGCAGGCAACCCTGGAAACGTTGCTCGTTCTTGACGCTACAACAGGGCAAAATGCGATTCAGCAGGCGCGTGCTTTCAACGAAGTAACGGACATTACCGGTTTGGTGCTTACAAAATTGGATGGCACGGCCAAAGGTGGCGTCGTTTTTCCCTTGCAACTCGAGGTCAAGGTGCCGGTAAAATTTATCGGCGTCGGCGAACAGATGGAAGACCTTCGCCCCTTCGATGCAGAAGCCTTTGTGGATGCCATTTTTTCCTGAGCCCAACGCAAAAAGGACAATCGGCGCTTTTTTCTATCAAAGTAATCAGCTGAAAAAAGAAACGGAAATTTTTTCTGTCAAACAAAAAAGCTTGACAGGCACATTGAATATGCGTAGAATAGCACTGTTCCGGTGGAACGGTGCTATTTTAGTGAGGATGTCATGGAAGAAACGGTACAGATTGGTCTGCTGTATGAAGTCTACGGCTTCATGCTGACCGAAACGCAGCGTGCGCTGTGCGAAGCCTATTATTATGATGATCTTTCCCTTTCGGAAATTGCCGAATGGCGAAAAATTTCAAAACAGGCAGTATCCATACAGCTTTCACGGGCGGTGGAAAAGATGACTCTTTTTGAATCGCATCTTGGCCTCTTAGAGACCGAACAATGCGCGAAAGAGACGCTGCCCATTTTAGCACACGCCGTGGAGTCTTTACCGGAAGAGAAAGCTCTTCCCGCCCGTCGGGCGCTCCAGCGCCTGTCGGCCTCGCTCTCGCGTACACGCGATGCAAAGGACGCCCACCCAACGCATACTTCATAGCGGAAGAGATAAAAAAAACAATTCTTTCGCAGAGAGGAGGAGACCATGTTTGACAATTTAGCCGAACGCCTCCAAGCGACGTTTTCTCGCTTGACGAGAAAAGGGAAGCTGGGTCAAAAAGACGTGGATCAGGCGATGCGCGAAATTCGTCTGGCGCTTCTGGAAGCCGATGTCAACTACAAAGTCGTGAAAGAGTTTGTGGCACAGGTTAAAGAGCGTGCCGTAGGCGAAAACGTAATGAAATCTTTGACGCCCGGACAGATGGTGATCAAGATTGTTCGTGAAGAGCTGGTCACCTTGATGTCCGATGACGATATGGCTTTACGCAGCGCGCCAAAAGCGCCGACCGTCATCATGATGTGCGGTCTCCAGGGCTCGGGAAAAACGACCCACGCAGCGAAGCTGGCCAACTGGTATCAGAAGAAACAGCGCAGGCCCATGCTTGTCGCTTGCGATGTCTACCGTCCTGCAGCTATTAAACAGCTGCAGGTGGTGGGAGAACAGGTGAAAACGCCGGTGTTTTCCTTAGGAGTGGACGCCGATCCGGTGGACATTGCAAAACGTGCCTATGACGAAGCGGTGCGAACAGGGCATGATCCACTGATCATAGATACCGCCGGACGTTTACAAATTGACGATGAGCTCATGCGGGAATTGCAACGCATCAAAGAGACGGTACCCGTTACCGAAACCCTGCTCGTCGTTGACGCCATGACCGGTCAGGAGGCCGTGAATGTCGCCAAGACTTTCAACGAAGCCGTGGACATTACCGGTGTGGTGCTTTCCAAATTGGACGGTGACGCGCGCGGAGGCGCAGCGCTTTCGGTACGCGCGGTAACCCATAAGCCGATTAAACTGATCGGCACGGGAGAAAAACTTGACCAGATTGAGGAGTTTCATCCCGATCGCCTGGTCAGCCGTATTCTTGGCATGGGCGATGTGCTCACGCTCATCGAAAAAGCCGAATCGGCGCTGGACCGGGAAAAAGCCAAAGAGCTGGAAGAGAAAATGCGTTCTCAGAAATACGACCTGAACGATTTTCGCGAACAGCTCCGACAGATGCAGAACATGGGGCCGCTTGAGGATCTGCTCAAGCTCATCCCGGGCATGAATGCCAAACAGATGGCCGGCGTGAACATTGATGACAAGCAGATCAAACGTCTGGAAGCGATACTTTCCTCTATGACCGATGAGGAACGTCGCAAGCCGGACATCATTTCGAATTCCCGCCGTGCTCGCATCGCGAAAGGATCGGGCAATGACCCGGTCATGGTGAACCGCCTTCTTAAACAATTTAAGGATTCCAAGAAGCTGATGAAGAAAATGGAACAGTTTAAGAAGGGTAAAAAACGCTTCAATTCCCTATTCAAAAATCCGTTTCAGTAATAGCGAGTTGAATATTAAACACTTGAGGAGGAAAGAATGGCAGTTAAAATCAGAATGAAACGTTTGGGCGCGAAAAAAGCACCGTTTTACCGCATTGTTGTGGCGGATTCCCGTCGCGCACGGAATGGTCGCTTTATCGAAGAGATTGGTTTCTACAATCCCATTTCCGAACCGCGCATGTTCCGGGTGGATGCCGACAAGGTAAAAAACTGGATCGCGAATGGCGCACAACCTTCCGACACCATTAAACGCCTGTTCCGCGAATATGGCGTCATGGAAGCAGAGGGCGTCGTCGCTTCGGGACTTTCTACGGAGCGCAAGCCCAAGGCAAAAGTCGTTGATTTTGTCGACACCAAGAAGGAAACAGCGGAAGAAAAGCAAGAAGCGGTGAGCGAACCGGCTTCCGAAAAGGAAGAAGTGAAGGCCGAAGACGAAACTACCGAGGCCTAAGATGAAAGAATTGCTATTTACTATGGCAAAAGGGCTGGTGGATCATCCGGAAGAGCTTACGATTCGTGAGGAGGCCAATGACGGCGTGGTTACGCTATCGTTGCATGTCCATCCCGATGACATGGGCAAGGTGATCGGTAAGCAAGGACGCATCGCAAATTCCATGCGTCAGGTGCTGAAGGCCTGCGCCATTAAAGAAAACGTCAAAGTCAATTTGGATATTGATTCATGAAGAGCGGCCTGATCGTCGTGGCCGAAGTACTACGCATACGGGGCTTATCCGGAGAAATCAAGGTTCGGATGGCAGATGATCGAGCCGATCGGTTTCCGCAGGGAAGTACGCTTACAAGCGAATCCGGAAGAACACTGACCGTTACGCGCTATCGTGCGCAAGGACAATTCGGTTATCTGCAGTTTGCGGAAATTTCCTCACCGGAAGAAGCACAAAAGCTGGTCGGAGAATCTCTTCTCATTTCGGAAGAAAGCCTTCCCAAACCGAAAAAGGATCACTATTACGTCAAGGATCTTCTCGGTATGCAGGTATTTCGTGAGGACGAATCGCTTCTGGGGATTTTGGAGGAAGTGATAGAGTATCCGGCACAAGATCTTTACCGGATTCGAACGAAGGAAGGCAAGGACATTCTTCTTCCTGCCGTAAAATCGTTCATCCGTAAGGTGGATGTGGAGCATCATTACATGCGTGTTGCGCTGATTGAGGGAATGGAATGAAGATCGACATTTTGACACTTTTTCCGGAGCTGTTCGACCTTCTTCGTGCGTACGGGGTCATTGGCCGCGCTTTGGAAAACGGAATCCTCACCTTACAGACGCATCAAATTCGCGACTATGCCAAAGATCGGCATAAAAGCGTGGATGATACGGTATTTGGCGGAGCCGCAGGCATGCTGATGAAACCGGATGTGCTCTATGATGCTTTGGAGGCAGTGCGAACGCCGAATGCGCACGTGGTGTTTTTAAGTCCGCAGGGAAGCGTTCTGAATCAAGCTAAGGCGCGGGAGCTTGCGCAGCACGATCATCTCGTTTTACTCTGCGGCCACTATGAAGGCATTGATGCCCGCATTACGAACTATTACGTGGACGAAGAAATTTCCATCGGGGATTACGTCTTAACCGGAGGAGAGCTTCCGGCAATGGTGCTGGTGGATACGGTGGTGCGTTGGGTGGATGATGTGCTGGGGAATCCTGAGAGCGCCGCAAGCGACTCCCATGCCAATCTGCTGCTTCAATATGATGAATATACCAAACCGCGAAACTTTCGCGGATACGAAGTACCCGACGTGCTTTTGAGCGGAAATCATCAGGCAATTGCCGCCTGGCGAGACCAAAATGCGTTGGAAAATACGAAACGAAAACGACCGGATCTTTATGAACGTTATCTTCGACAATCCGGGGATGAAGGAGGAATCAATGGATTACATTAAACAACTGGAACAGGCACAAGCAAAGACCGATTTGCCGGCATTTCGCGTCGGCGATACGGTACGCGTACACTATCGCATCAAAGAAGGCAGCCGCGAGCGTATTCAGGTCTTCGAAGGAACGGTTATTCAGCGTGAAGGCGGAAGCACCAATGAGACCTTTACGGTTCGCCGCTTGAGCTATGGTGTTGGCGTAGAGCGTGTATTCTTGGTGCATTCTCCGCGCGTGGAAAAAATCGAAGTCACCCGCCAAGGTAAGGTGCGCCGTGCGAAACTCAATTATCTGCGCGCGCGCGTAGGTAAGGCGGCTAAGGTCAAAGAAAAGACCAACTATTAATCTTCACCGGCTCGCTGACCGCTTCGGTTCAGCGAGCTTTTTTTCGGAGGAACTATGAGCATCAATTGGTATCCCGGGCATATGAAGAAAGCCACCGATGAAATTCGGCAAAAGCTATCTCTGGTGGATTTATGCTGTGAGATTCGCGATGCCCGCATTCCGTCATCCAGTGCGAATGAAGCGTTGCGCCTGCTTACAGCAAAAAAGAAGCACATCATACTGCTCAATAAAAAGGATATGGCCGATGCCAAAGAGACGGAAAAATGGATTCAAGCACTGCAACAAAAAGGACAGACGGCCCTTGCTATAAACGCTGTGCATGAGCGTCCGGCGAAAGCGTTATATGATTTGGCGGCGACTCTGCTTGCGGAAGAACAGAGCAAAAGAAAAGAACAATCGCGCATCAATCGGGAAATTCGTTTGCTGGTCTATGGCATTCCTAATTCCGGGAAATCCACATTTATTAACGCGATGAGCGGAAAGCGTTCCGCAGCGGTGGGGGATCGTCCGGGCTTTACGAAACAGCAGCAATGGATTAAAACCGATGCCGATTTGTTATTGCTGGATACCCCCGGTATTCTGCCAAAAAAATTGACGGAGAGGCAATCTTTATTTCTTGCCTGTACCGGCGCCATTCGGGACGATATTCTTCCCTTGCAAGATATCGGTTATTGGCTTCTTGAGCTACTTCTTACTCTTGCGCCGAAAGCGGTTACTGATCGCTACTCCTTAGCGGAAAACGAAGGAGAGCGGGAAACGCTTGGCGTGATGGAGTCGATCGCTCGTTATACCGGCTCGCTTTTGCGTGGTGGAGAAATCGACTATACGCGAACGGCTGCCATTCTTTTAGATGATTTTCGCAAGCTTCGCTTTGGAAGAATCACGTTGGAATCGGCGCCCATTGCTCAAAAAGACGAGGAATAACACCATGAGAGATACCTGGACGGAAGAGCAACTATCTGCGCTACAGGTGCGTATTAATGAAACACCACTGGTATGCGGAATCGATGAAGTGGGACGCGGACCTCTAGCGGGACCGGTGGTGGCCTGTGCTATAATCATGCCGCACGGGGAAAAGATTCAGGGCGTTCGAGATTCCAAAAAGCTTTCCGAAAAAAAGAGAGAGCAGCTTTATGACACGATTTTGGATCAATGCCTCGCTTGGGGAATCGGACAATGCGATGAACGAATGATTGATGCCATCAACATTCGTCAAGCAACCCTTGTAGCGATGCGTGAGGCGCTTCTTTCGCTTAAAACGAAAAAAGGAGAAATCCTGGTGCCGGATCTGGTCCTTGTCGACGCGGAACATATTGAGACCGATTTGGAGCAGATCAGTGTGGTGCACGGAGATGACCGTATTTATGCCATCAGCTGTGCTTCTATTGTGGCCAAAGTGCGTCGTGACCGCATGATGCGTGCCTATGATGCCCGCTATCCTGAATACGGTTTTGCAGCCCATAAGGGATACGGTACCAAAGCACATTATGCCGCCATTCGTGAACACGGCATTTTGCCCATTCATCGCCGCAGTTTTCTACACGGAAAGGATCGGTATGAAAAACTCGTCGATGCCTCTATGTCGTCCCCAACCCCAAACAAGCCAGACAGAACGGAAAAAAACGGATAAAACACAAGCGCCGCATTCTCTTTCTTCTGCGCAGAGCAGAAAGAAAGAATCCGCATACCGCAGTGGCCAAAGGGCAGAAGATGCGGTGGCGCGTTTATATGCGTCACAGGGATACACGATACTACAGCGCAATTTCCGCAGTCGTCACGGAGAAATTGACCTGATCGCTGCAAAAAAGAACAAACTACACTTTATTGAGGTGAAAGCGCGTAGCGACGATCGTTATGTTTCCCCGCAAGAGGCTGTGTCCGCTTGGAAAAGGCGTCGAATTCGTCTGACAGCCTGGTATTATCTGTTTCGTCATCCGCATCTGCCTTACAACTATTTTCTATTCGATATTGCCGAAGTATACCTTCGTCGAGGAAAAATTCATCTTTTACAAAATGCCTTTTCGGAGGAGACTGCATCATGGACGGAGTAGCTGCCATGGAAGCCCTGCAAAATCGGTTGAAGCCGATTCATCGCTCGCAACTGCTCTATATGAGTCTATGCGGCTTTTCCTCTTCCCAAATCAGCGCACTTCTTGCGGGAAAAGAAACGCTACGTCGCGAGAGCGGAATGGTGCATCGAAAGGAATTTTTTTCGCTGCAACCGGAAGGAACGCCGCAAATAAAACGTTGGAGGGAATTTGAGGCAAAGGGGTATTGGGCGCTTACCTTATTTGATGATGACTATCCCGACAAGCTGCGTGAAATCGAACCGGTGCCGTATGTCCTTTATGGACGTGGGCAACGTTCAGTGCTGACAGGGTTTAGCATAGCGGTGATCGGAAGCCGAAAGCCCAGTGCATACGGAATCTCCTGTACGAATTTTTTTGCTGAAGGACTTGCCAGAGCAGGCGCTGTCATCATTTCCGGTTTGGCATATGGCATCGATAGTCTTGCCCATCAAGCAGCATTGCGTGCCTCATGTCCCACGATTGCCGTTCTCGGAAACGGCATCAATGACATTTATCCTGCTTCCCATCGTGCAATTGCGGACAAAATTGTTCAAGAAGGGTGTTTGCTTTCCGAGTATCCGCCCGGTGTAAAAGCATTGCCACACCATTTTATTCAACGCAATCGTCTGATTTCCGGACTCTCGGATGGTGTTTTAGTGATTGAGGCCAATCGCCGTTCCGGAACCATGATCACCGTCAACTGTGCCTCGGAACAGGGGAAAAATGTATTTTGTGTTCCCGGAAATATTCAACAGAAGCTTAGTGAAGGCACCAATGAACAGATTCGTCGCGGGGCAACGCTGGTGACCAATATTGAGGAGGTGCTCAATGCGTATGAATGGAAACCGCTTCCGGTAAAAGAAGCGAAAAAGGCGAAAGAAGCATTGACAGCAATGGAAGGGGCTATATATGATATGCTTCGATTGGCGCCTTGCGGAGCGGATGAGCTTTCGCATGTCGTTCCGCTTACAATCTCCGATCTTTGGATGTGCTTGACATCGTTGGAAATGAAAGGGAAGATTCAGCGCCGCAGTGATGGAAAATTTGCAATACAGTAGTGGGAAGGGTTGAGATGACTAAGAATTTAATCATCGTCGAATCGCCAACCAAAACGAAGACGATTTCTAAAATACTCGGTAAAAATTATAAAGTGCTGGCCTCTAAAGGGCATCTTCGCGATCTGCCGAAAAGCCAATTCGGCGTCGATATTGAAAATCAATTTGAGCCGAAATATATCAATGTACGCGGCAAGGCTTCTACGATTAATGAGTTAAAACGGGAAAGCAAAAAGGCGGAAAACATCTACCTTGCCACCGACCCGGATCGAGAGGGAGAAGCTATTTCCTGGCATTTAGCGCAATTATTGGGGCTAGATCCGGCCAAAGCGAATCGGGTGAGTTTTCATGAAATCACGCCCCAGGGTGTAAAAGAAGGAATGGCGCATCCGCGAACCATTGACATGGATCTTGTGGATTCACAGCAGGCGCGCCGTATCATGGACCGCATTGTTGGTTATCAGATTTCGCCCATTCTCTGGAAGAAAGTACAGGGTGGACTATCTGCCGGTCGTGTTCAATCGGTGGCGCTCAAGCTTATCGTGGATCGGGAACGGGAGATTTCGTCGTTTGTGCCGAAGGAATACTGGAGCATTCATGCGCATCATCATGAAGAGAAAATCTCCTTTTCTTCCGAATTGGTGGGGCATCTTCAATCCGGGAAGGTACACAAAATTTCCTTGCCGGATGAAGCGGCGGCGCTTTCCCTTGTTTCGTCTCTTGAATCCCCTTTTACGGTAACCAAGATTGCCAAACGCAAGCGCAATAAGAAGCCCTATGCACCTTTTACCACCTCGACACTGCAGCAGGAGGCGAATCGACGTCTCGGTTTTTCGACGTCAAAGACCATGATGCTCGCGCAGCAACTCTATGAAGGCATTTCTCTGCATGGGAAGGGACAGGTCGGGTTGATCACCTATATGCGTACCGATTCGACCCGTTTGGCAGATAGCTTTTTGAAGCAGGCATGTGCGTATATCATCAAGACCTATGGCGAGAAATATGCCACGAAGGGCATAGCGTATGGAGGAAATCGCAAAGCGCAGGATGCGCATGAAGGCATTCGTCCCACCTCGGTCGACCTTGCTCCGCAGGTCATACGCGATGATCTTTCCAATGATCAGTTTCGTCTCTATGATCTCATCTGGCGTCGTGCGCTTGCTTCACAAATGGCGTACGCGCGGTTTCTTTCGACAACGGTGGACTTGACTTCCGGAGAGTATCTCTTCCGCGTGAATGGGGTGGAACCGCAATTTAATGGGTTTCAGGCTGTATGGCCGGTCAATACGAAGGAAGTGCAGCTACCGGAGCTGCGAGAAGGGCAATTCGTCGAGGCGAAGAGTATCGAAAAGCAGCAGCACTTTACCCAGCCTCCTGCACGCTATACCGAGGCTTCTTTAGTGCAGACGCTGGAAAAGAATGGTATCGGTCGTCCGAGCACGTATTCCGCTATCATTAAATCCATTCTTTCTCGCGGCTATGTGTCCATCGAAAAAAAGCAGTTTGTCCCGACCGTGTTGGGCGAAAAAGTGCATGCATTTTTGGAAGCCAACTTCAAAGAAATTATCAACGAAGGCTTTACCTCGAATATGGAGGAACGCTTGGATGATATTGCGGGTGGCAACGTCGATTGGCGTGCGCTGATGAGCGAGTTCTACGCGGTTTTTTCCAAGGATTTGCAAAAAGCCAAAGAAGACGATACGGGTTATAAATTACCGGTGGAAGAAACCGGGGAGGCCTGTCCGCAATGCGGCGGAAAGCTGATCGTTAAACATGGGCGTAATGGGGATTTCATCGGCTGCGAAAATTTTCCACGCTGCACCTATACCAAGAGTATTGTGAAAACAACGGGAGTCACATGTCCGCAGTGCGGGAAAGGGGAGCTGGTGGAAAAAATCTCCAAGCGTGGAAAAGTGTTTTATAGTTGCAATCAATATCCCGCCTGCGACTTTGCTACGTGGGATCCGCCAACAGGTGAAAAATGCCCGCTTTGTGGCGATCTGCTTCTGCATCGAAAAAATCGCCATGAGGATCGGATTTATTGCCATAACGAAAAATGCCCCAATCACGGATAATGCAAAGAAACGTGATTTTTTAGCGCTTTAGCATTGCGAAGAAGGCGCCGGTATTGTATACTTGATCGGAATGTCACACGCAGATTGAATATCCTTGCGCAGTGTGCCAATTTTTGGTCGTGCAGGATTTGAGGTCGGCGGAGGAAAAACACAGGAGGAAAGTATGTCAGTAGTAAGTATGAAAAGCTTGTTGGAAGCGGGTGTTCATTTCGGCCATCAAACGCGCCGTTGGAACCCGAAAATGAAGCCGTATATTTTTACGGAGCGCAATGGAATTCACATTATTGACTTGTCCAAGACGGTGGGTCTCATCGAAGATGCCTACAATAAGGTGCGCGAAGTCGCTGCCGATGGGGGAAAAATCCTTTTTGTCGGTACGAAGAAACAAGCGCAGGACACCATTGAAGAGCAGGCCAAACGTGCCAATATGTATTATGTAAACCAGCGCTGGCTGGGCGGCATGCTCACCAACTATCAAACGATTAAAAAGAGCATCGAGCGTCTGGAAAAGCTCAATGCTATGGCGGAAGACGGTACCTTTGATCTTTTACCGAAAAAGGAAGTGGCGGAGCTGCAGCATGAGGCGGAGCGCCTCGATCGCTTCCTCGGTGGCATTAAAGATATGAATGGCCTGCCGGATCTGATGTACGTTGTGGATCCTAAAAAGGAAGCCATCGCCATCAACGAAGCGAAAAAACTGCACATCCCTGTCGTAGCAATTTTGGATACCAATGCGGATCCGGATGAAGTGGATTATCCCATTCCCGGCAACGACGATGCGATTCGTTCGGTCAAGCTGATCACCTCTGTGATGGCGGAGGCCGTTATCGAGGGTCGCCAGGGCGAACAAATGGAAGACGACAGCGAACAGAGCGAGACAACGGTACCGGAAGAGTCGACGGAAGAATCCGAAGACAGTAAAAACGAGCCGGAAGCTGTTGAAGAGCAAGCCGCAGACGAGGAATAAAGGGGGATACAATGGAAATTAAAGCAGCACAAGTTAAAGAATTGCGCGACTTAACCGGCGTGGGCATGATGGAAGCCAAGAAGGCTTTGCAAGAAGCGCAGGGCGATAAAGAAAAAGCCATCACCATCCTTCGTGAAAAGGGAGAAGCCAAGTCGCTGAAAAAGAGCAATCGCATCGCTGCGGAAGGTACGATCGGCTCCTATGTGCATCAGGGCCGCATCGGCGTGCTGGCTGAGGTCAACACGGAAACAGATTTTGCCGCCAAGAATGCGGATTTCCAGGAATTCGTCAAATACATCTGCATGCAAGTGGCTTCTATGAATCCGAAGTATGTTCGCCGCGAAGAGGTGCCTGAGGAAGAAGTAGCGCAGGAGCGCGAAATTCTGGTACAGCAGGCGATGAATGAAAGCCCCGCGAATATGCCGGAAGACAAGAAAAAGTTTGTAGCTGAGAAAAAAGTCGAAGGCCGCATGAACAAATTCTTTGAAGAGATTTGCCTCATGGATATGAAGCATATTCTTCATACGGATAAAACGGTGGAACAGGTTCGTCAGGAGTTGGTCAGCAAGATCGGCGAGAATATTGTTGTACGTCGTTTCGTTCGTTATGAAGTCGGTGAAGGTCTGGAAAAGAGACAGGATAATTTCGCAGAAGAAGTCGCGAAACAAGCTGGTATGTAATAAAAACAGGAAAGAGCGAAGAGAGCTTTCTCTTCGCTCTTTTTTTATGCGCAGGAGTATTTGAAAAACGTTCTCATCCCATGTAGAATTGATACCAGACGGAGGTGACTATGCTGAATTACAAGAGGATCGTATTAAAGCTGAGCGGCGAGGCCCTCGCCGGAGAAGCTCACAATGGCCTCGACGATGCCACAGTCGATCGAATCTGCGCCGCCATTAAGGGCGTGCACGACATGGGCTTTGAAATCGCAATTGTTGTCGGGGGCGGAAATTTCTGGCGCGGCCGCAGTTCCGGATCCATTGAGCGTGCACAGTCTGACCATATGGGCATGCTAGGCACAGTAATCAACGCATTGCGGGTGCAGGCTTCCCTTGAAGCCATCGGCGTCGAAACGCGGGTGCAGACCGCGATTCAGATGCAGGAGGTCGCAGAGCCGTATATTCGTCGACGTGCGATGCGCCATATTGAGAAAGGTCGCATCGTCATCTTTGCTGCGGGCACCGGCCTTCCGTACTTTTCCACCGATACTACAGCAGCGCTTCGTGCTTGTGAAATCGATGCAGACTGCATTTTGATCGGGAAAAAAGGGACGGATGGTGTCTACGATAAAGATCCCAATCGCTTTCAGGATGCGGTAAAATTCGACCACCTCACGTACGATGAGGTTCTACAACGACGACTGGCGGTTATGGATTCTACGGCAACTTCCTTGGCCATGGAAAATAATATGCCCATTATTGTTTTTGGAATCGACGAGCCGGAAAATATGGTGCGTGTGGCCAAGGGCGAATCGATCGGAACGATTATTACCGGGTGAGAGTAAGGAGAAGAGCATGTATCAGCAGAGCGAATACAAAAAAGATATGGAAAAAGCGGTCCTCGCGTTTCGCGAGGATTTATCCAAGATTCGTGCCGGTCGCGCGAATCCACGAATTTTAGATGACATTACCTTTGAATACTTTGGAACACCCACTCCTATTGCACATGCAGCGACGATTACGGTTCCGGAAGCACGAATGATTACGATTCAACCCTGGGATGCAAAAAATATCCCGCTGATCGAAAAGGCCATCCTGGCGTCAGATATCGGCATAACTCCGAGTAATGATGGAAAACTGATTCGCCTTCCATTTCCGCCGCTGACAGAGGAACGGCGTAAAGACTTGGTCAAAGACATGAACAAACGCCTCGAATTGGCGCGCGTTTCGGTGCGAAATATTCGTCGTGAAGGGATGGAGGCCATCGCGAAAGCTGAGAAAGAAAAAGAGTTTTCAGAAGATGAACGCCATACGGAAGAGCAGGATCTGCAGAAGCTGACGGATCAGTTCATAAAAGAACTGGATGGCATCGGCAAGGAAAAAGAAAAGGAATTGATGGAAATCTAATTTTCATCGACGGTTACCGCCTCTTCTATGGCGGCTAAATCGCCAAAGAAAAGGGGAGAGGCATGGCTGAAACGCCGAAACATGTTGCGATCATTTTGGACGGCAATGGACGATGGGCAACCGCTCGCGGCTTGGAGCGCAATGCGGGACACGAGGCGGGTGCTCAAAACATGGTAACGATCGCGCGATATGCACAGGAGATTGGTATAGAGGTATTGAGCCTCTATGTCTTCTCGACTGAAAACTGGAAGCGTTCGGAGCAGGAGGTTACCGGCCTCATGCGGCTTTTAGTGCGCTTTTTTCAGATGTATATTGACGAGTTTATGCAGCGTCACGTTCGTCTTCGCATTATGGGCGATATCGGTCGTCTGCCTTTTGCCACGCGACAGAGCGTACAAATGGCTTTAAAACGCACGGAAAAGAATGACGGCGTCATCGTAAACATTGGTCTAAACTATGGCGGACGTGATGAAATTGTGCGCGCTGTACGTCGAGCGCTCGACGAAGGAATTTCTGCGGAAGAGTTCGATGTAGAAACCATAAACAGTCATTTGGATACGGCATCTCTTCCGCCCGTCGATCTTCTTATTCGTACAGGGGGAGAGAAACGCTTGTCGAATTTTATGCTTTGGCAGTTGGCCTATACGGAATTTTACTTTACGGATACGCTCTGGCCCGACTTTCATCCGGCGGATCTGGAGGAGGCGATTCGTTGGTTTAATACGCGCAACCGACGATTCGGAGGTGTTTGATGAAAAGCTTTAGAGAACGATTCTTGGTTGGCGCATTGCTTTTGTTGATTACACTGGGCGTCATCCTGTCACGATCGAAGGTCTTACTGCTCTTTTTCATGCTTTTGCTGAGCTCGTTGGAAATTTATGAGCTTTTTGCCTGTTTAGATCCTGATAACAAGGGCCGAAATCGCATCATCACCCTTGTTGGCAATGCATTTTTTCAAATTTTCGCATATTTGCGTCTCCCGGAGCTATTGGTTGCGGGATCGGTCGCTTTTTTCATGTTCCTTTTTGTGTTGTCCGTTGTTCATCCTTATCGCGAATTTGAGGACTTGTTTTTGACGCTGTTTGTTGTCATCTACATCTCTTTTTTCAGCGCCTTTGCGTTGCTCTTTCCTGCGAAAATGCCAAACAGCCTGCTCTTGGTCATTTGCGTTTCGTGGGGAACGGATACGATGGCATATCTGAGTGGCTATTTCTTTGGTAAAACGCCATTGACCGCCATCAGTCCCAAAAAAACAAGAGAAGGGGCCGTTGGAGGGCTGCTTGGTGCATTAGCCTTGGCGCTGCTGTTTCGCCCCTTGTTTTTTTCGGCTCTCACGGTGCAGCAGCTGGTTTTTATCACTGCGGTCGGATCCGTCTGTTCGCAACTGGGCGACTTATTCGCTTCAAGATTGAAGCGTAAAATGAATATCAAAGATTTTGGAACGTTGCTCAAAGCACATGGCGGCATCATGGATCGTTTTGATTCTGTTCAGTTTGCATTACCTGCTGTTTGGCTGATGATGCGCTTTGTGATGAAATAGTCAGGAGTATCTATGACGATTATCCTTGCCTTATTGGTATTTTTAATCGTGATTGTCTTTCATGAATTGGGGCATTTTTCCGTTGCTAAATGGGTAGGCATTCGCGTTCTGGAGTTCTCCGTGGGTATGGGCCCTGCGCTCTGGCAAAAAGCAAAAGGAGAGACGACCTATTCTCTTCGTGCACTTCCTTTGGGCGGATACTGCGCTATGGAGGGCGAAGACGAAGCGTCGGATGACGAGGCGAGTTTTACCAATGCCAAACCGGGTCAACGGTTTTTGACCATTTTGGCCGGACCGATGATGAATCTCGTCATCGCATATATTTGCTTTGTGCTTTTTCTGGGCGTGCAGGGAGTTGCCGTCCCGGTCGTGCAAGATTTTTCCGTGAATTCACCCGCCGCTGAAGCCGGCATGCAGGGGGGAGATCGCATTACGGCCATTGACGGAGAAAATGTTACATCCGGAAAACAGCTGGTGGATCTTTTGCAACGTCACACCGATCTTACCAGACCCGTACAGGTGACCGTTTTGCGTGACAACACCTCCAAAACGATTGCCGTACAGCCGGATATTGAGCAGGGAAAAGTGCTTTTGGGCATTACTATGCAACGTAAGAGCGATTTTCTGGGTGCGTTCGGCGCGGCTTGGTCGATGTTGTGGGATACCTTATTCTCCCTGTTCACGATTTTACAGCGTCTCTTTACAGGAGCACTTTCGATTAATGCGCTCTCCGGGCCCATCGGTGTTGTCAGCATGATTGGGCAGGCCGCTCAAAAAGGGTTTTCGCAGCTTTTATTTTTTACAGGCTATATTTCGTTGAATTTAGCCTTTTTTAATCTTTTGCCGATTCCCGCCTTGGACGGCTTCACGCTCTGGCTCATTGCCCTCGAAAAATTGCGTGGAAAGCCTCTCAGCATGAAGGTGGAAAATGGAATTAAGGTGGCCGGCTTTGCACTTTTGATCGGCTTAATTCTATTTGTTTCGTTTAAGGATATTCTTCGTTTAATATGATCGTGGCACAACGATTCTTACAAACCCCATAAAAAATGCGTTAAAGGCATGCGCCAATCGGAAATAGAAGGGAAACTCCATGCGCGTAAAAACAAAACAGATCTTCGTGGGCGACGTTCCGGTCGGTGGCGATGCGCCCATTAGTGTACAATCTATGACCAATACCGATACAAAGGATGTGGATGCGACAGTAGCGCAAATTCTTGCCTTTGAAGAAGCCGGTTGCGACATTTCACGCAGTGCCGTGAATTCTCTCGCGGATGCCCAGGCGATTCCACAGATCAAAGAACGTACGCATATTCCCTTTGTTGCCGACATTCAATTTGATTATCGCTTAGCACTCTATGCCGTCGAATACGGTTGCGATTGCCTTCGAATCAATCCAGGAAACATCGGGGAAGACGACAAGGTCGAGCAAGTGGTCAAGGCCTGCAAAGCGAAAAGCATTCCGATTCGCATCGGTGTGAATTCGGGATCCGTTCATCAGAGCATGATTGAAAAATATCACGGGGTAAACGTCGAGTCGCTCGTCTACAGTGCGCTGGAAGAAATACGCCGTGTAGAACAATTTGGTTATGAGCAAATGAAAGTTTCCATCAAATCGAGCGATGTACGGACGATGGTCGATGCCAATGCCCTGTTCTCCACACTTTCTGACTATCCCTTGCACATTGGTGTGACGGAGGCCGGCCCGCTCTATACCGGGACGGTCAAGTCCGCCATGGGAATTGGCGCGCTTCTCCTGCGTGGCATCGGCGACACCATCCGCGTTTCCCTTACCGGGGATCCCGTGGAAGAAGTACGTCTTGGCGTGGAAATGCTGAAGGTTCTAGGCTTGCGGCAGGAAGGCGTGGAGCTTATCTCCTGTCCGACCTGCGCGCGAACAAAGATTGATCTGCTTTCGCTGGTTTCTAAGGCGGAAAAAGCGTTGGCCGCCCAACATAAAAATTTACGCGTTGCCATCATGGGGTGTCCGGTAAACGGCCCCGGAGAAGCAAGAGAAGCGGATATCGGTATTGCCGGAAACAACGGAAGCGGCGTGATTTTTAAAAAAGGAAAAGTGATACGCCAAGTGCCGGAAGAGCAGCTCTTAGAAGCTCTATTAGATGAAATACAACGGATGGAGAACTGACATGCAATTGTATGCTTTATTGAATCGCTCGGGCGAGCCGGAGGAGCCTTTTTTGGATTATTCGCTGCATGAAGTGCGCTATGATCCCAAAAGCTCTCTGGCGCGCTTTCTTTTTGTTGGTGAGACGCCTTCCGCAGATACGATGGAGGCTATTTCGCAGGCTTTAGCAAAGCGCTATCGAACGAAGGTTGCAGTAGCATGGCAAATGGCAGAAGGGCCGTCTCCTTCCATTCAACCCCTCTATGAAGAACCCATTCGTCTGTCTGGAAACGGAGAACATAAGCAAAAAAATGACACCCCCACATTGCAATTTGGGCGTTTTGCCAAGAAGGAAGAGCTACTTCCCTTGGCAGCGGTCACGCAGGGAGCCAAAAAAATTATGACGCGGGGAACGGTGCAAAATGTGGAAGAAATCTCTACGAAATCCGGCAGCATCATTTTTCGTTATGATCTGTTTTCTCGGGATGGGGGGGCGCTCAGCGGAAAATATTTTGCGAAGGAAAAAGAAGCGGACAGCGTGCGCGCCGTACTGGTTAAAGGCAATTTTGTCTGTGTTCGCGGACAATTGCAGTTTGACAGCTACGCGAATCAGCTTTTGTTTATGACCAATGGCGGTCGGCCGGCCACGGAAGAGCCGATAACGGATCCGGCGGCGGAGAAGCGTGTAGAGTTGGCGGTGCATACCCAAATGAGCATGATGGAAGGAACCATCGATGCGGAGAATTTAGTGAAGAGACTGAAGGCCTGGGGGCATACCGCCGTCGGCATTGCGGATGTGGGATCCCTACAAGCCTATCCTTTGATTGCCAAAGCGGTTAAAGGGACAGATATCAAAGTTCTTTATGGCGTGCAGACGAAGCTTTTGGAAGATGAACTGGACATTTTATCCAATCCCTATCATGTTTCGCTTCCAGATGAGCCGAAAGCCTTTACCGTCTTCGACCTGGAAACGACCGGATTTTCTCGTTACAGCGAAGCCATTATTGAAATCGGCGCTGTTCGCTATGAGGATGGTCAAAAGGTCGATGAGTTTTCCGCTTTTGTGAATCCGAAGCGATCCATTCCGGAGCGCATTACCGAGTTGACCTCCATTACCGATGCGATGGTCGCCGGTGCGCCACCGATTGAGGACGTCCTTCCACGCTTTTTGGAATTTGCAAAAAACAGTATCTGGGTGGCGCACAATGCTCGCTTCGATGTCGGCTTTATCCGAGAAAATGCCAAACGATTAGGTCTTTCCGTAGAGCCCGTTTGGATGGATACGTTATGGCTGGCGCGCTGCTTGCATCCGGAATTTAAGAATCACAAGCTGGATACGATTACAAAAGAACTGCACGTACCGCAATTCCATCATCATCGCGCGATTGACGACGCCACGGCGACCGGTGCGGCCTTTTTGCGCCTATGGGAGGAATGGCAGGGGCTTGGCATACCGCTTACGGATATGAATCGAACGCCGTCTTCCTTTCCGATTTCGCGCCACCGGGAATCGGAGCTTCTTGTGTATTGTCCGAAGCGCAGCGGACTGAAAAATATGTATGAGCTCATCTCTTCCGCCAATATCGACTTTTTCGACTATGGCCGTCCCGGCCTTCCCGAAAAACTCCTGCGGGAAAAGAGAGAAGGGCTTCTTACCGCTTCCGGATTCATCGGCTCGAAGCTTTTTGAGGCGATTGCGGAAGATATGCCTGAGGACTATATCCGAGCAGTAGCAAAGGATGTAGATGTGTTTGTGGTGCAGCCTCCGCTGTTTACACCAACCGCTCTTCGTAAGGAACTTGTGGCAGATGAAGCGCATATGCAGCGCATTATCCGTCGTCTTGTAGAGTTAGGAAAGAGGGAACAGAAACCGGTCATTGCCATCGGAACACCAAGTTATCTGGATCCGGGCGATCGACTGGCACGCAATATTCTGGTCAATTACCAGCGCAATGTAGACTTTGATGAAAATGGGCGTTTTCGTCTTCTCAATACTGTTGAAATGAAGAAGGCTTTTTCGTTTCTTCCACAGGAAACGGTGGAAGAAATCGTCGTTAAGGCGCCTAGGCGTTTTGCGGATGCGTTTGAATCTATAGCACCGATTCCTTCTGAAACGTATTCGCCGGAATTGGAAGGTGCGGCAGAGGAGCTGCGCACGTCTTCTTATGCCAATGCAGAAAAACGCTATGGTTCTCCGCTTCCCGAGTTGGTTCGCGCCAGATTAGAAAAGGAGTTGGATTCCATCATTTCCAACGGCTACTCGTCGCTTTATGTGATTGCCAGACGTCTTGTCCAAAAATCCAATCGTGACGGCTATCTGGTAGGTTCGCGTGGATCGGTCGGCAGCTCCTTTGTCGCCACCATGGCGGATATCACCGAGGTGAATCCGCTGGTTCCGCACTATGTGTGTCCGCATTGTCGTCACAGCGAATTCATCGAGGACGGCTCGGTGGAATCAGGCTTTGACTTGCCGCCGAAGAATTGCCCCCAGTGCAATACGCCAATGGAGCGTGATGGACATACCATTCCTTTTGAAGTTTTCTTAGGCTTTAACGGCGACAAGGAACCGGATATTGATTTGAATTTTGCCGGCGTTTATATGCCCACCATCCATAAATATACCGAAGAGCTTTTCGGAGAAGGCAAGGTATTTCGTGCCGGAACGATTTCCGGTGTACAGGAAAAAACCGCTTACGGCTTTATTCGAAAATATGTCGAGCAACCGTATGTGCCGGAGGAGGAGAAACAGCTATCGGCGGCGCGTATCCGCGCGCTGCAGCATACGATGGAAGGAACGAAACGCACGACCGGTCAGCATGCCGGCGGACTGATGATCGTGCCGAAACAAATGGATATTACCGATGTTACGCCGATTCAGTATCCGGCGGATGATGTGAAAAGCGATGTGCGCACAACACATTTCAGCTATAACAACCTGGATCATTGCCTGTTGAAGTTGGATGAGCTGGGGCACACGAGTCCCACGATCATTCGTCAGCTGGAGGAGATGACAGGCATCAATCCGCTGACCATTTGCTTTGACGATGCCGACACGATGTCGCTCTTTCGTTCCACGGAATCTTTGAAAGCGATACACCCGTATTCCAACAGCGCGGATGGCACGTTGGGCATTCCGGAATTCGGTACCAACTTCGTGCGCGGTATGCTGAAAGATACCATGCCGACGACCTTCGGGGAGCTTTGTCGCATCTCCGGCCTTTCACATGGCACCGATGTTTGGCTCAACAATGCGGAGGAACTCATACGAAACGGTAAAACGACACTGCGCAATGCCATTTGTACTCGTGACGATATCATGAACTATCTGATTTACATGGGCATGGATAAGTTGGAAAGCTTTAAAACCATGGAATCGGTCCGCAAAGGCAAAGGAATTCCGGAAGGTGTGACGGAGCACATGAAGGAACACCATGTTCCGGATTGGTACATTGATTCCTGTCAGCGCATTAAGTACATGTTTCCGAAATCGCATGCCACCGCCTACGTCATGATGAGCTATCGCATTGCCTGGTTTAAGGTGCATCAGCCGGCAGCGTTCTATGCCACCTATTTCACACAACATCTGAGTCTTTTCTCTTCGTCGTTTCTCGTGTCGTCGCTGGAGGAAGCGCAGACGCGCATGAAGGAATTGGAAACGGCAAAAGAGGCAGGGGAAGCGATTGACGGCGGAAAATGGGCCTTATGGGAGATTATTGAGGAAATGTTCGCACGCGGCTTGTCCTTTGCTGCACCGAGTCGAGAAACCTCCGATGCAACCGTGTTTCGTACGGCAGGGTCGAATGCGGTTCTTCCGCCTCTGGCCGCGCTGGATGATGTCTCCGAAAGCAACGCGGAATCCATCAAATCGGCAATGCAGGGTGGAGAATTTCTTTCCCGTTCGGACTTTAAGCAGCGCACGAAAATTCCGCGAAGCGCATTTCAATCGTTGGTGGATCACGGACTTTTGAATGACCTTCCCGAAAGCAACCAGATGAGTTTTCTACCGGGATTTTAATAAACGCTTTTCTTTTATTCCGCGGTGCTTATAATGAGGGAAGACAGCGAAAGGAGCTGGATATGACGATTGAACAAAGCATTGCGTTTTATGAACAACAGGCTAAATTCGGCGTAAAACTGGGGCTGGACACGGTACGCGATCTCCTGCGCCGTCTCGGAGATCCGCAAAAAAATATGCCGTATCTTCATATTGCAGGAACAAATGGAAAGGGGTCTACAGCAGCCTTTCTGTCGACCATTCTGATCGAGGCCGGCTATCACGTGGGGCTTTATACGTCGCCTGCACTGGAACGCTTTAATGAGCGCATTCAAATAAATAATGTTCCCATTTCGGATGATGCCATTATTCGTAATACTGCACGCGTTCAGCAGGCGGTAGAAGAGATGAAAAAGGACGGAGCGAACTTGCCCAGTCAGTTTGAGCTGGAAACGGCGCTTGCCTTTCTCTGCTTTCAGGAGGCCGAGGTGGATATGGTTGTCCTGGAAGTCGGCATGGGAGGGCGTCTCGATGCGACGAACATTATCGAAAAACCGTGGGTGAGTCTCATCTGTTCCATTTCGTTGGACCACACCAAGTATCTCGGAAACACCTTATCCGCCATTGCCGGCGAGAAAGCAGGCATTATTAAATCCGGCTGTCCCGTTGTGTTATATTCGCAGGAAAAGGAAGTGGAAGAAACCGTAGAAGCGGTTGCAGAACGCCGCAATGCGCCGATCTGTAAGCCGGATTTCAGCTCTATCAGGGTTCAAAGCACCTCGCTTAACGGACAGCGCTTCACTTGGACGGATGCTGAAGGAAAGACCTGGCCGATTTCGCTCTCCATGATGGGGGACTATCAGATGCCCAACGCCATCATGGCTCTCAGCGCAATAACCTTATTGCGTAAAAACGGTAAAATTGCTCTTGATGATGATGTGATTCTGCGCGGCTTACAGAAAACCGCCTGGAAGGGGCGCTTTGAAAAGGTTCTGGACTCTCCGCTCACCATCTTAGACGGCGCACACAATCCCGGCGGGGCACGTCTGTTCGCGCAATCCGTGAAGGACTTTTTAGGGGATCGACAACTCGTTATGGTGTTGGGAATTTTGGCGGATAAAGAGATTGACAAAATGCTCGATTTATTTTTGCCGTTGGCAAAGCACGTAGTCACGCTTACACCGGATAATCCGCGCGCCATGCCGGCATCGGAATTGGCGGAAGAGATTCGTCAACGCGGGCGTGAGGCCACTCCATGCGAGAGCTTGGAAGAAGCCTGGAGTGCAGCAAAAAACTATTGCACGACCCAAAATAGCGCCGTGGTCTTCGTAGGGTCGCTCTATATGATCGGACACGTGCGCACCTATCTCAAACACGAAGGAGAATAGCATGCAACAGAATCCAATTTTTCAGATCGGTCATCATCAATTTAAGCCAGGCGATGCTTGTCGGATCTGTGCCATCGTCAATGTTACGCCGGATTCCTTTTCGGACGGCGGAAAATGGGACACGACGGAAAAAGCGGTGAACCATGCGCTTGCTCTTTTAGACGAAGGTGCGGATATTCTGGATATCGGTGGGGAATCCACTCGCCCGGGCTCGCATTACATTGCAATCGAGGAAGAAATCGGTCGTGTTGTACCGGTGATCCAAGCACTGCGCAAAAAAACAGATGCGTTGATTTCGGTGGATACCTGGAAGGCGCCGGTGGCAAAGGCGGCGTTAGAGGCAGGGTGCGATATCATCAACGATATTACAGGGCTTATCGGCGATGAAGATATGGCAAAGGTTATTGCCGAAAAGCAGGCGGGACTCATCGCGATGTTTAATCCGGTCGTCATCCGTCCGGATCATCCCAACAGCAAAAAGTTTCCGACTTTCGGGGAAGGCAAAGCCTTCACGGAAGATGAAAAACGAGAGGCCGCGACGGAAGAAGACATTCTTGTTTTGCTTCATCGTTATCTCGAGCGAAGCCTGGCGATTGCGAAAGAAGCCGGCATTCCGCAGGAACATATTCTTCTCGATCCGGGCATCGGCTTTGGCCTTTCCAAACGCGATAATTTGCGTCTGATCCAGCATGTAGCGGATCTGCATGCCATGGGCTACGGTATTTTCCTTGGTGTTTCCCGAAAGCGCTTCATTGTCAATATGTTGCAGGAGGCGGGCTATTGTGTCGATCCGGATACGGAGGAAGGATTCCGTAATCGCGACGTCGCTTCGGCCATCCTTACGGCCTTGGCCGCTCGAGAAGGCGTAGAGGTCGTTCGTGTGCATACGGTGGCCGAGCATCGTATGGCGGCGATGGTTGCGGATGCGGTTCGTTTGGCGGATCAACAGGAAGACATCAATTTCGGGGGCTATACCCGATAAAAATACGATAGAGAATAAAAAAGGCGGTGAATCAATTCACCGTCTTTTTTGCTTTTGTTTTTTATTCCTGTTGATGCAATTCTTGATAGAGCTCTCGTATGGCTTTTTGGCGCACCGGATGAAGAACGAAGGGGGCAATTTCGTTTAACGGATCCAGTACAAAGGCGCGTTCTGTCATGTACGGATGCGGAACGGTCAGGCGTTCCGACTGAATGATCTCTCGATCGACCAAAAGGATGTCCAGGTCGATGGGGCGCGGGCCCCAATGTTCCTGACGAACGCGTCCCAGATCGGATTCAATCTGCTGCAAAATCGTCAGCATATCTTCCGGTTCTTCAAAGCTTTGAACCTCTACTACCTGATTCAGAAAATCGGGCTGATCGGTTTTACCCCATGCCTTCGTCTCCAAAACGGATGAAGATTTTGTCACTGTCAAGCTGGCTTCTTCCATGGCCTGTAGGGCTTGCTCCAGATTCGCTCTTCGATCGCCTAGGTTGGTACCGAGCGCAATCCAATAGGTGCGCATTTTACGGGTGATTGATACTTCCGGATAATCCAGAGGATAGCCAATAGGCGCAAAAGGCTTTTTAATCGAAACGGTGGCTTCTTCGACAAAAGGGAAAAAATTAAAAATATTTTTCAAAATACGATAGGCGCAGGTTTCAATGAGATCATACGTATTTTCCGTGAGTTCGATGAAAATGTCTTTACACAGACGCCCGTAATCGATGGATTGCTCCAGATCCTTGTCTTCCGCAGCATATTTCATGTTATAGGCGCAATCCACAGAAACCAGAAATTTCTGTCCCAATTTTTTTTCCTCCGGAAAAAGGCCGTGATAAGCCATAATTTCCAGATCTTTTATGCGCAAATGATCCATGATGCCTCCTAATAACGTAGCGTTCGATTTTTTCGTTCCTCCGGCCAATAACAAAGATCGATGGCCGGACAATGCGCACACGGTCGTGATAGTTTATCGGCGCGATAAAATAGGTCCGTCAGCGGATTCTCGCCGAGACTTCGATGGCTGCGAATGAGAGAAAGCACCGTTTCCTTTTCCGCATTCGTAAAGGTGGAGTTTGCTAAAAACTTCTCGGCAATGTTTGCGGAAGCCTCATCGTGTGCAAGGCCGGAGGTCATTTCCTCAACACGCCCGATATCATGCAACAGCGCGGCGGTATAGAGTACATCCTTGGAAACAGAAAGCCCCTCTTCCAAAGAGAGAATGTAGGCGATACGTCCCACGCTTAAAAAGTGGTTCAGATCATGCCTACAGAATACGCGCTCTTTTTCCAGCTCTTCCAGACGGGATAGAAGCGTCGCATAATACGGATCTTGATAAATCCGATTCGTATTTTCCATCGGCTCTTTTGCTCGTTTTACTGTATCCATTAAAAATCCATTAACCGATAGACTTCATTTTTCAGCGTTTCATCCTCTTCGATGCTGCCTAACGCACAGGCCGTAACGGTTTTTGTGCCGGGCTTCTTGATACCGCGCATCGTCATGCAAAGATGTTCTGCTTTTGCCACAACCAAAACGCCCTTGGCGTCCAAATAGTCGCGAATCGCTTCCGCAATCTGCTGTGTCATGCGCTCCTGAATCTGCGGCCGCTTGGCATACACTTCCACCGTGCGGGCGAGCTTCGACAGACCGGCGACTTTCCCATTGGGAATATACGCAATGTGTACTTCTCCATAAAAGGGGAGAAGGTGATGTTCGCACAGGGAATAAAACGGAATATTTTTTTCAATGACGATATTGTCATTTACAAATTCAAAAGTTTTGGAGAGGTGGTTTTCCGCCGTCAAATTCAATCCGCCAAAGAGCTCCTCACAGGCGCGGGCTACGCGTGCCGGTGTTTCCAGAAGTCCTTCGCGATCAGGATTTTCACCGATTCCCTCTAAAAGCAGGCGAACGCCTTGTTCAATCTTTTGGGTGTCCATAGGATATCCTTTCTGTTGTCGATAGAAGCCGGAAATACGGCTTCTTGCAAAGTGCTTCTATTGTACTCTATTGTACGAATTCTGTCGCAAAAGAATAATAGCGAGGAAGGGAATCCTATGAGAAAAGGAGATACTGTCATTATCCACTCATTGATGCATGGGAGTAGAGATTCCTTGTCATGCAAGCGACAATATGGTAAGATAACAACGATAGATGTTGCATGGAACAAGAGCGGAACTCCGCTCTTGTTTTTTTCAGACCGGAAGGAGGTCCGATGAAGCAGAGTTTGATAAAGACTTGGCGGCCGCGTTTTGACGAAGCGGTGAAAGAGGCAGGTTATGAGTTGTTGGACGTTGAGTTTGTACATGAACAGGAAGACAATATTCTGCGTTTTTTCATCTACCATCCCGACGGTATTACCATAGATGACTGTGAAGCGGTCAGCAATGTGCTGAGTCCGAAATTGGATGAATGGGATCCTATTGATCAGCATTATCTGCTTGAAGTCAGTTCGCCAGATCTTTCGCGTCCCTTAAAAACAAATCGCCAATTGGAGATTTATTGCGGCGAGAAAGTGGAGATTGGCTTTTACAAAAAGGAAAACGGATCCAAACAATTGGTCGCTACGCTGGTTGACTTTGATGATGAGGCCATTGTGGTGAATGATAACGAGAACGAACGCCGATTGTTGCGTGCGGACATTTCTACCATTCGTCCGTATGTGGCGTTCAATTGACTATTCGGTAAGGAGGAAAGAGAAAATACATGAACAAAGAGTTATTACAAGCCCTGGAAGAATTGCAGAATACAAAGGGCATTTCTAAAAAGGTTATTTTAGAAGCAATGGCCAAGGCACTGGAAAAGAGCTATGAAAAGAATTTTCAGGACGAAACCAATGTCGAAGTTGTTGCCGATGAGATGACCGGCGATTTTCACGTCTATCAGTTGCGGGAAGTCGTGGACAAGGTCGAAGATCCTATTCGACAGATTCGCCTGGAAGAAGCGGTTGTGCGCTACCCCAAGGCACAGGTAGGGGACAGTATACGCATCGAAGTGCAACCCGATAACTTCGGCCGCATTGCTGCCCAGACGGCTCGAAATATCATTATTCAGAAACTGCGCGATGCGGAGCGCGAAGCCGTTTATGATGCCTATATTGACCGCATGAAAGAAATGATTGTCGGCACCGTGCAACGCATCGACAACAACAATGTCTATATTAATCTTGGAAAAACGGAAGGCGTCATTACGAAAAGAGAGCAGATTCCACGTGAGCATCTGCATGTAGGAGACCGTGTGAAGCTTTATGTTTGCGATGTGCGTGTTTCGTCGCGCGGACCGCAGGTTCTTCTTTCTCGTGCTCATCCGAATTTAGTCGCACGTCTTTTTGAACAGGAAGTGCCGGAAATCAACGACGGAGTTGTTGAAATTTATTCGGTGTCACGCGAAGCCGGATCGCGTACCAAAATTGCCGTGTGGTCGCATGATCCGAACATTGACCCGATCGGTGCTTGCGTCGGTTACAAAGGTAATCGCGTAAATCTGATTGTCGATGAGTTAATCGGCGAAAAAATGGACATCATTATCTATAGTGAGGATCCGAAACAGTTTATTGCCAACGCGTTGAGTCCGTCGGCAGTGAACAAGGTGATTCTTCAAGAGGAGGAGCATTCCGCGGTCGTGATCGTTCCGGATGATCAGCTTTCACTTGCCATCGGTAAAGAAGGACAAAATGTGCGTTTAGCGGCACGTTTGACCGGCTGGAAGATCGATATCAAGGGGCAATCGCAATATGATGCCGATCCTTCTGCTTTTGATGCGGATACAGTATCACAGAAGCCATTGGATCTTTTTGCCCTTCCGGAGGAGAATTCGTCGGATCAGCAGGAAGAACCGAAGGAAACGATAGCGGAAGGTGGCGAGGATGCCTAAAAAAGAACCGCTTCGCAAATGCGTTGTCTGCGGGGAACGAAAACCAAAATCCGATCTTCTCCGCGTGGTTCGCCTGCCTTCCGGGGAAATCGCTATTGATAAAACAGGAAAACAAAACGGCAGAGGAGCGTATCTCTGCTGTGCAATAGAATGTATTGAAAAAGCGGAAAAGAAGAATCGTTTGAAAGCCGCGTTAAAGACGCAAATAGGAGAGGCCTTTTATGAAGAGCTGAAACGATCGATTGAGGAATCGAGGTAAAAGATGAGAGTTTATGAGTTAGCCAAAGAAGTGGGAAAGCCGACAAGTACCTTCCGAGCGCTGGTAAAAAAAGAGTTTTCGTTGGAGTTTCCTTCGCATATGTCTGCCGTTCAAGACCATGATGTGGAGCTGATCCGCGCGTTTTTTGCAAAGAAGAAAAGCGCAAAGCCAAAGTCCGCTCCTACAAAGGGGACAAAACCGGAAACAAAAAAAGAAAACAAAAAGGAAAGCACAAAAGAAGGAACCAAGGAAAGCAAGAAAGAAGCAAAAAAAGATAGACATCATCCTTCCAAAGAAGAGGAAGAGGCGCCTGTTCACAAACCGCATGTTGATAAAAAGAAAAAGGAAAAACAGCATGTTCCGGCGCGTGTTATGGAGGCAGAAGTAAACAAAGAGGAAACGGTGTCGTCTCGGCGTAAAAGAAAAAAAGCGCCGAAAAAAGATAAAAATGTTGTGCAGACCCCTGTGGAAGCCGATGAAATCGACAGTATCATTGAAATTCCAGCCGAAATTACGGTGGGCGACTTTGCCAAGGCGATTCGAAAAAATTCGATGGAGATTATCACCGAGCTGATCAAGATGGGCATTATGGCCGGCCTCAATGAATCCATCACCTTTGAAACCGCGTCCAAGGTAGCGGAAAAATTTGACGTATTGATTACAGAGCCGGAAGCGTCGGATGTGGACGAAATTTTCGAACCTCTTAATGTACAGGATGATCCTTCCGAATTAAAACCACGTCCGCCGGTCGTTACGGTCATGGGCCATGTTGACCACGGTAAGACCTCTTTGCTGGACGCTATCCGCAAGACCGCCGTTACGCGCGGGGAAGCGGGCGGCATCACGCAGCACATCGGTGCTTCCGTGGCTATGGTGGACGGTAAGCCCATCACGTTTATTGATACACCGGGCCATGAAGCGTTTACGCAAATGCGTAGCCGTGGTGCGCAGACGACGGATATTGTTATTCTGGTTGTTGCGGCGGATGATGGTGTCATGCCGCAGACGATTGAAGCCATCAACCATTCCAAGGCGGCAAAAGTGCCCATCGTCGTTGCCATCAATAAAATGGATCGTCCGGGAGCAGATCCCAACCGCGTGATGACGGAATTGGCGGAACAGGGTCTCGTTGCCGAAGAATGGGGCGGCGATGTCATCATGATTCCACTGTCCGCAAAAACGGGCGATGGGATTGAAGATTTGCTGCAGATGGTCGTGATGGTGGCGGAGATGGAAGAACTGAAAGCCAATCCGAATCGAGCGGCCGTCGGCGTCGTGCTGGAATCACAGATTGAGCGCGGACGAGGAGCGACCGCATCGGTTTTAGTGCAAAACGGCACGCTTTTCGATAAAGACTATGTTGTGTCTGGTCAGGTGAGCGGCCATATTCGTTCGATGTTTGATTCGCATGGCAAAAAAGTCCATAAAGCGGGTCCCTCCATGCCGGTGAAAATTACCGGCCTCTCGGATCTGCCGGAAGCGGGCGATGCCATTTACGCAGTGGCTGACGAAAAGGTGGCAAGAGGGTTCGCCGAAAAGGTTGCACAGCGCAATCGGGATGAACGTTTGAACAAAACGACCCATATCTCCTTGGATGATCTGCACATGCAGATTTCCGAAGAAGGTTTAAAGGAACTCAATCTCATCGTCAAAACCGACGTGAAAGGAACCATTGATGCCCTGGCCGGCTCACTGGCTAAGCTGGGTAATCAGGAAGTCAAGGTTAACATTATTCACGGAGCAGTTGGCGGAATTAGCGAAAGCGACGTTATGCTCGCGACGGCATCCAATGCCATCATCATCGGCTTTAATGTTCGACCGAATCAGGGTGCTATTCGACAGGCCGAACGCGATGAAATTGACATTCGAACCTATCGTGTCATCTACGATGCCATTGAGGACATCGAGCAAGCCATCAAGGGCATGCTGTCTCCGACAATTAAGGAAGAGGTGCTCGGACGTTGCGAGATTCGTGAAACCTTTAAGGTTCCAAGCATCGGTACGGTTGCCGGCATCTATGTGACCTCAGGCAAGATCGTTCGCAACGCCGGCGTGCGTTTGCTGCGCAATGATGTGGTGATTCACGAAGGGACGATTTCTTCCTTACGACGCTTCAAAGATGACGTGAAGGAAATCGCAACCGGTTTCGAGGGCGGTCTCGGCATCGATCGCTATAACGATGTCAAGGTCGGAGACATGGTGGAATGCTTCCACGAGGTCGAGGTTCCCGCGCAATAATGTGGAGATGGATTACGAAAGAAAACAGAAAGTGAGGACGCCATGAAAGAAAAACGTCTGGGGCGTATCTCTCAAGAAGTAAAAAAAGCACTGTCAGAAGCGATCTTTTTCACATTAAAGGATCCGAAAATCGCTTCGGTACTGACGCTTTCGGAAGTGCGTGTCTCGAATGATCTCTCTTATGCGGATATTTATGTCAGCGTCATGGGCTCCGAGTGGGATAAGCGTCAAACCATGGAAGGCCTTTGCAATGCCGAAGGCTTTTTAAAAAATTATCTGGCGAATCATGTCAAGCTTCGTCAGATTCCGGAACTTCGATTTCACCTGGACGACTCCATCGAACATGGTATGTATATGGACAAGCTTATTGCGGATACCCTACGTCAAGATGACGAAAGCCGAGCAGCAAGAGGTGAAACGGACATACAGACGGAGGAGGAAGTATGATGGATACCGCCATCGTCAACCGCCTGTTACAAGAAGCACAAACGGTGGCCATTGCCGGGCATGTTAATCCGGACGGGGACAGCTATGCCTCCGTCCTGGGCCTTGGCCTGGCTTTAAAAGACGCCGGTAAAAAAGTGGATATGTTGGCAGAGGAAAAAATTGCCCATTTTTCGTATTTGCCGGGGTTTTCCTGCCTTCGTCCGGTGGAGGAGGAGCGAACATACGATCTTTTCATTCGCGTCGATCTCGGCGATACAGCCCGAATGGGGCGTGCGCAAATAGCGATGAAGAATAGTCGGCACAGTATTAATTTCGACCATCATTTATCGAACGATGGTTTCTGTGACTACGCTGTTTTGGATCCGCTCGCCTCTTCCACCTGTGAAATTATTGCGTCCTTTCTGCTTACAAACGGCTGGAAGGTATCGTCGGATGCTGCTACGGCGCTCTATGCAGGGATTATCACCGATTCCAATCGCTTCTTGTATGATACGTCCGGTGCACGCACGCATCGTCTGGCAGCGGATTTGCTTGACTGCGGTGCGGATGCCAAGGCCATCTATCTTCAGGAGTATCAGAATGAGAATCGGAATCGCATCGCGTTTGAAGGATCTGTGGTGGAAAAGGCACTCAGCCTTCACGGCGGTCGTGTGATGCTTGCAAATATCACGCAGGAATGGATTCAACACTACGGCCTTACGATGCCGGAAGCGGAAGGCGTCGTGGATACGCTTCGTAATCTGCAGGGGGTGGAGGTGGCTGTCATCCTGAAAGAACAGACGCATGACATCCAAAAAGTCAGTCTTCGATCCAAGGAATATGTGAACGTGGCGGAGATTGCAAAAACCCTTGGCGGAGGCGGACACACAAAAGCCGCAGGCGCCACCGTAGAAGGTACGAACCAAGAAGTTTACGTCATGCTGCGCACTCTATTGGAAGGAATCGAGCGTCCATGATCGGCATTCTCAATGTATACAAAGAAGCCGATATGACTTCGTTTGACGTGGTGGCCATCGTTCGTCGTGTACTGGGCACGCGACGTGTGGGACACATCGGCACGTTGGACCCTATGGCAACAGGCGTTTTGCCCGTGCTGATCGGAAAAGCGACGCGTCTAAGCGAATATTTTGACGAAGGTGAAAAAGAATATGTCTTTACCATGCGCTTCGGGGAAGAAACGGACACCTTAGATTCTACGGGATCCGTTGTTTTTCGAAGTGAAAAGACAAACGTTACGCAAGAAGAGCTGCTTTTGCAAGTGGAACGCTTTGTCGGTACTTTTCAACAACAAACGCCGCTTTATAGCGCCGTCAAGGTAAAAGGCAGAAAGCTTTATGAATATGCGCGCAAGGGCATATCGGTAGAGCGTCCCATGCGCACAATTACCGTCTCCGCCTTAACCTTGGAAAAAATGGCGGCCCGAGGAGCGGTTTTCCGTTGCCGCTGTTCCAAAGGAACCTATATCCGTCAGCTGATTGCAGACATGGGGAGGGCGCTCGGTACGTATGCCACCATGACAGCACTTGAAAGAACCATGGTCGGGGAATTCACTGCCGCGAAGGCTGTACCCATCTCTAATCTAAAAGGTCTGTCGAGTGCGGAGGCGGCAAAATATATTGAGCCTGCAGATGTCGCTCTCCTGCATATCCCGGAAATCATTCTGGATGCAAAGCAAGCCGAGCGCGCTTCACAAGGACAGGTGGTTGCCCTTTCTCTAAATGGCGAAAATCTTGCAGAGAAGGAACGATTCCACCTTCCGCCGGGAGAGAAAAAGCTGGTGCGTGTATATGAAGCGACTCAGTTTCTTGGTATCGGACTCTGTTGTCAAGAACGGCTGAAAATGAAGAAGATGCTCGCCGAATAGCGCGCGAAACGGATAGGATATCATGAAAGAGTTGGATTACGATCAAAGTGGATTTCGTCAAGAGCAGCCGACAGTGATTGCACTAGGCAATTTCGACGGCGTCCATTTAGGACATCAAAAATTACTCTCTACAGCGAAGCTTGTTGCGGAGCAAAGCGAATTATCCGCGGCGGTTTTGCTTTTTAAGAATCATACCTCATCTTTTTTGGATCAGGATACTAAGCGCTATCTCATGCGTGTGGAGGATAAAAAGCAACGTCTGCGCGAATGCGGTATCGAGACGATTATTCTTTGCTCCTTTGATGCAGCGTTTGCTGCGCAAACGAAGGATGTTTTTATG
This sequence comes from Murdochiella vaginalis, assembly GCF_902381775.1. Taxonomy (NCBI): domain Bacteria; kingdom Bacillati; phylum Bacillota; class Tissierellia; order Tissierellales; family Peptoniphilaceae; genus Murdochiella; species Murdochiella vaginalis. Next base: position 1,169,051 of record NZ_LR698969.1, on the reverse strand, counting down.
CGCGATATCCTGCATCGCGACTTTCAGGTGCGTCATGTCGTTGTGGGGGAGGACTATCGCTTCGGCGCTCACGCGGCGGGGTCCGTTGCCGATCTTTTGGCAGCAGAGAAGGAAGGACTGTTTCACGTTACCGTGGTAAAGGATGTGCAATACGAAGGACAGCGCATCAGCTCCACACGCATTCGAGATGCGATTGTGCAGGGAAAAATCGAGCGAGCGAATGCCATGCTCGGCACGCCATACACGTTATCCGGAAAAGTGGTGCATGGAGAAAAGCGCGGCCATGGCCTTGGCTTTGCAACCGCAAATTTGGGCATTACCTTTCCGTATTTGATCCCGCATGAAGGGGTTTACCTGACAAAAGGCGTATTTCCCGGGCACGAATGCTTCGGTATGACGTCGGTCGGCACAAACCCCACATTTCAAGAGGGGACGGAGATTCGCATCGAAACCTATTTTTTTGATTTTTCAGAAGACATCTATGAAAAGCCCATGCGTTTGTCGTTTCTGCGTTTTGAGCGAAAGAATATTCGTTTTGACGATCCTTCGCAGCTTTCAAAGCAGATGCAGAAAGACGAAGATCTGTTGCGTGCCTGGGCAAAAGAATGGGAGAGGACGCATCCCGAAGGTTAACTACGAAGTAAATGTTGCATTTTCCATGCAAAACGAGTATATTGAACAGGTACTCTTTCTCGGAGATCGGTACTCCAGCCCTCTCTTAGAAAGTAGCGAACGAAAGGAAGAGGAGATGTTAACAAAAGAGAAAAAAATCGAAATTATCAAGGAATATGGCAAAAACGAGCAAGACACCGGCTCACCGGAAGTGCAGATTGCGCTTTTGAGCTACCGCATTGCAGAACTGACGGAACATTTAAAAACACACGCGAATGACAATCATTCCCGTCGCGGTCTTTACATGCTCATCGGTCAGCGCCGCGGATTACTGAACTATCTCAATAAGCTTGATATCGAACGCTATCGTGATCTGATCGCCCGCCTGAATTTGCGTGGCTAATCCGTCAGATCTTATGCGAACATCCTCGCTTACCCTTTCGGTGAGCGAGGCTTTTTTATGGTATCGAAGTATTTTGGATGCAAAGTTGCAAGGCGTGCAAGAAAAACAGAAAAATTTTTCATCCGGAAATTCGCGTCCTTTCGCGCAATTTGATATACTAAACAAGTCTATGAAAAACCCGAACGACCTCGTCGCAGACGAAGGGTGAGTGTTCATCTAAACTAAGAGGAGGAAAGAATGAGAGAATTCGATTACCGTTCTGAGGTAACGAACAACGCCTTTCATGTCACCATTGGTAAGGTGGCGGAACAGGCAAACGGAGAATGTATCCTGCGTGCCGGTGACAGCATCGTATTAACGACAGCCGTTATGAACCGCAATGTGCGCGAAGGACAGGACTTTTTCCCGCTGACTTGTGAATATCAAGAAAAACTGTATGCGGTCGGTCGCATTCCCGGCGGCTATATTAAGCGCGAAGGGCGCGGATCCATGGAAGCGACGCTCAATGCTCGTCAAATGGATCGTCCGATTCGTCCGCTGTTTCCGGAAGGCTTCAAAAACGATGTGCAAGTAATCGCTACGGTTCTGTCGGTTTCCCCGGATGATCCACCGGAAATTTTAGCCATGAACGGTTCTTCCTTAGCCTTGTCCCTTTCCGATATTCCATTTGACGGGCCAACCGGCGCCGTGATTGTAGGTTATGTGAATGGCGAATACATTATCAATCCGAGTGAAGAACAAATGGAACATTCCGAACTGAATTTAACCGTTTCGGGTACGGAAGAAGCCATTATGATGGTGGAAGCCGGCGCGAACGAGCTTTCCGAAGAACAGATGCTCGGCGCCATTCTTTACGGTCATAAAGAAATTCAGTCGATTTGTCGCTTCTTCAAGAAAATCGCTGCAGAAGAAGGAAAGCCAAAATTTGAGTTTGTCAAACATGAACCGGATGCGCAGCTTCGCGAACGTGTTGAAGCGTTCTCCAAAGAGCGCCTGATTCAGGCTTTGCGTTCCGACAACAAGACCATTCGCGAAGACGGCATTGCAGAGATCAAAAAAGAAACCTTTGAGCTTTTTGAAGCCGCCGATGCGGATATTTTCCCGAGCATTCGTAATGACATTGACGCGATTATGGAAGAAACGGTACGAAACGAGGTTCGCCGTCTCATCACAGAAGATAAGGTGCGCGCCGATGGACGTGCCATGGATGAAATTCGTCCGTTGAGCGCGGAATGTGGTCTGCTTCCGCGCGCACACGGTTCCGGTCTCTTCAAGCGCGGCCAGACGCAGGTGCTTTCCGTGGTCACCTTAGGCGGCCCGCGTGATGTGCTATACATTGACGGCTTGCATCAAGAGGAAGTCGTAAAGAGTTATTTCCATCAGTACAATTTCCCGCCGTTCAGCGTGGGGGACACCAAGCCGCTGCGTTCGCCCGGACGTCGTGAGATTGGTCATGGCTATTTAGCGGAACGCGCGCTTCTGCCTGTGCTTCCCGATTCCACGACCTTCCCGTATACCATTCGCGTGGTCTCCGAGGTTCTCAGTTCCAATGGCTCTAGCTCGCAGGCTTCGATCTGCGGCTCCACGCTTTCCTTGATGGATGCAGGTGTGCCCATTAAAAAGCCGGTAGCGGGTATTGCCATGGGCCTGATTAAAGAGGGCGAAAACATGTCCATTCTGACCGACATTCAGGGTCTCGAGGATCATCTGGGCGATATGGACTTTAAGGTGGCCGGTACAAAAGACGGTATCACTGCATTACAGATGGATATCAAAATCGAAGGAATCGATAAGGAAGTCATGGAAATCGCGCTGGCGCAGGCAAAGAAAGCACGTGCGGAAATTTTGACGGTTCTTACCGATTGTATTGCCGAGCCGCGCAAGGAACTGTCGAAATATGCGCCGCGCATTTTGGCTTTGGATATTGATCCCGAGAAGATTCGGGAAGTCATAGGCAAGGGCGGCAAGACCATTAACGGCATTGTGGAGGCTACCGGTGCCGTAATTGATACCGAGGATGACGGCCATATCACGATTACCGCGCCCGACGGGGAAAGCGGGGAGAAAGCAAAACAGATGATTCTGGATATTATTCGTGACGTGGAAGTGGGCGACGTGTATGAAGGCACGGTCGCACGCATTATGAAGTTTGGCGCCTTTGTGGACTTAGGCGGCAATAAAGAAGGAATGATCCATATTTCCAAGCTTGCGCATGAACGTGTGGAGAAGGTAGAGGATGTTGTGGAGGTTGGCGACAAAGTGAAAGTAAAGGTCATTGAAATTGATGATAAGGGTCGCATCAATCTTTCTCGCAAAGCCCTTCTTCCTCGTCAATGAGAACCTGCGCGAAAGCATAAAACCGTAAAGGACATTCCGTACGAAAATAGAGACGGCGCCGACACAGATGGTACACTTTCTGTAGTTGGCGCCGTTTTTTGCGGCCGACGATATGGTATACTGTTTGTTGGCGAGGAGGCGGCATGGCAAAGACAAATCGACGCAGAAACAGGGTGACAAAAGATCAAAAGGCACAATACTTTTTGGTTGCCTGCTTTATTTCCCTCATTATTTGTGCAGCGACCATTTATTTTCGTGAGCAAACGGGTTGGTTTGGCAAGGTGGTCGGAGGAGGCTTCTACAAGCTCTTCGGTGTGACCGTGTTTGCCGTCCCGCCGATTCTTTTTCTGTTTCTGCTCTCTGCAGTTTCCGGGAATTTGCACGGTAAATTACTTCGCACACTGCTGTTTGTCGTTGCCATTTTTACTTGTGTGGCGATGCTTATCAGCGTTCGAGATCTTCCTATGGCTACCGGAGAGACGACCGTATCGCTTTCCGCAGAACGGGGAGACCTTCTTCGTGGCGCGGGTATTTTCGGCGGCTTGTTCAGTTTCTTGTTTCGACACATCATGGGAGAAATTGGAATCTGGCTGCTCTTTGTCTTCGTACTGTTTTTTTTCGCATTACACCTGTTTAACGTAAAAATGGTTGAGTTTTTTACGATACTCAGCGCCTGGTTGCGAAATGGATGGGACAAAGCGAAAGCCGTACTCGTCTCTTGGCATGAAGCGGCAAATCAGCGTCGCCAACATAAAAATGCGCTACGCGCACAAAAAGCGGAAGAAGGATTGCACGACTCGTATGACGCTTTCGAGCAACAGGAAAATCGATTTGAGACAGAGAAAGAGGAATTGCCTTCGACGACGTATGTTCCAAGGCCCTATCAAGATGAAACAGACGAAGACATGCCTCTTCGTGATGAATCAAAGATTGAATGTTCCGCGCTAATGGAGAGCACCGATTCTGCTGCGCCTGATGCAGCGCCACAACAAAAGAGGAAAGAAACTGCGCTTGGGGCAACTGCGGAGGAGCAGTTCAGTATGGAAAATTATGGCCTATCCATGGATGAAGACGGACACCAAGCCTATATCACGCCACCAATGGAATTGCTGAAATCCGGTAAAAAAAGCGGTGGCACACGGGAAGCGGATCTTGAGCAGCGCGCCAGAAAAATTGAATCCACATTGGCTTCGTTCGGTATTGATGCCAAGGTGGTATCCATTCAGCGCGGCCCGACGGTGACGCAGTTTGAATTGAAACCGCAGGCGGGAATCAAAGTTAGCCGCATCACCAACCTGGCAGATGATTTAGCTCTTGCGTTGGCAGCGCAGGACATACGTATCGAGGCGCCTATTCCGGGCAAGCCTTATGTCGGTATTGAAGTGCCGAATCGCGTAGCGGATACCGTCTCGCTGCGCGACCTTCTGCAATGCAGTGCGTTTTTGCAGGAGAGGGACGGCATTCCCATTGCGCTCGGGCAAAGCATTGACGGGGATCCGGTGATTGCGAAGATTGCCAAAATGCCTCATTTGCTCATCGCCGGTGCCACGGGCTCCGGAAAATCAGTATGCATTAATACGATCATTATGAGCATCCTGTATAAGTATTCGCCTTCGGAAGTACGCCTGATCCTCATCGATCCAAAGGTGGTTGAGCTTTCCGTGTATAACGAAATTCCGCACCTGATGATTCCGGTAGTTACGGATCCGAAAAAAGCGGCGAAAGCGTTATATACACTCGTAAAAGAGATGGAACGACGCTTTAAGCTTTTCTCACAGTTTTCCGTTCGAGATATTGCCGGATACCGTGAGCAGCAGAAGGTGGATGACTCCATGGAAAATCTGCCCTATATTGTGCTCATTATTGACGAGCTTTCCGATCTCATGATGGTGGCGTCCAAGGATGTCGAAGCACATATTACGCGCTTAGCCCAGATGGCACGAGCCTGTGGAATTCACCTGATCATTGCGACGCAGCGCCCGTCTGTGGATGTCATTACCGGAACCATTAAGGCGAATATTCCGTCGCGCATTTCCTTCGCTGTCTCATCTTCGGTGGATTCGCGTACCATATTGGATCAAAGCGGTGCCGAGAAGTTGCTGGGAAAAGGCGACATGCTGTACTATCCCGCACACTTCCCAAAGCCCAAGCGGGTGCAGGGGGCCTTCGTTTCCGATGCGGAGGTATCGCAAGTAACACACTTCCTTACCGATCAGCATGACGTCTGTTACGATAAAGCGTTAATCGCCTCCATCGAAAAGTCCGCGGATGTGGTACAGGAGGGAGAGGATTCTCCGAAGGATGCGCTAATGGAGGAAGTGCTGGAATTTATCAGTCACGAGGAAACCACGTCCATCAGCGGCTTGCAAAGGCGTTTTCGCATAGGATATGCTCGCGCCGGACGCATCATTGATGATCTGGAGGCAATGGGAGCGATTTCGCCGCAGGACGGCTCAAAACCGCGTGAAGTCTATATTCATGACGAGGAGGATGACGATGAATCTGCCCAATAAGTTAACCATGCTTCGAATGGGTTTAATTCCCTTTTTTGTGGCATCCTATCTGCTGTTGGATGCGACGAGTCCCATTCCCGGCTGGATATTCATGGCGGCATCCATAACCGATTATTGGGACGGCTATATCGCTCGTCGAGATCATCTGGTGACGACATTCGGTAAATTTATGGATCCTTTAGCGGATAAAGTGCTGACCCTTACCGCCTTTATTCTTCTCGTCGGAAAAGGGCGGATTGCGTCCTGGATTGTGGTTGTTATCGTCGCTCGAGAACTCATGATTACCGGATTTCGTACGGTGGCGGCCTCCAACGGCGTGACCATTGCCGCATCCAAATGGGGAAAATACAAGACGACGTTTCAGATGATTGCCATCATCGTTCTGCTGATGGAACACAGTTGGCTTTCCATAGTTCATCAAACGTTTCTGCCGGATCTTTTCGTATGGCTCGCGTTGGCTTTTACCATTATTTCCGGAGTGGACTATCTGTTAAAAAATCACCAAGTATTGGATTTGAACAACATCTAACATAGAGGAGGCATTATGGCCATTGCAAATATGAAACAGGAAGACAAAGAAAAAGCGCTGAAAATGGCGTTCAACAAGATAGAAAAGCAATTCGGTAAAGGCGCCATCATGAAATTAGGCGAACAACCGGTACAGGAAATTGACGCCATTCCGACGGGAGCCATCAATCTGGATTTGGCGCTGGGTGTTGGGGGATTGCCGCGTGGTCGTGTAGTGGAGATTTACGGCCCTGAAAGCTCCGGAAAAACAACTCTTGCGTTGGAGACCATTGCCGAAGCACAAAAGCTGGGAGGCATTGCTGCCTTTATCGATGCGGAACACGCATTGGATGTCGGCTATGCCCGTCGTCTGGGCGTGGATACGGATAATTTGGTTCTGTCGCAGCCGGATGATGGCGAGTCCGCATTGGAAATCTTAGAGAGCTTGGTGCGCTCCAATGCTGTGGACATTGTGGTACTGGACTCTGTTGCCGCTTTGGTTCCGCGTGCGGAAATAGAAGGAGAGATGGGGGACAGCCATGTCGGCCTTCTTGCACGACTCATGAGTCAGGCGCTTCGCAAGCTGACTCCGGTTGTTTCCAAATCCAATACAACCGTTGTCTTCCTAAATCAAATTCGTCAGAAGATTGGCGTGATGTATGGAAATCCTGAGGTGACCACCGGCGGAGTAGCATTAAAATTTTACTCCACCATTCGCCTGGACATCCGCCGAGGTGAACAGATTAAAGATGGCGAAAATGTCATCGGCAACCGTACGCGCGTAAAAGTGGTTAAAAATAAGGTCGCTCCTCCATTCAAACGAGTGGAGTTTGATATTATGTATGGGACGGGCATATCCAAGATTGGAACGCTTCTCGATACCGCATTAGATTTTGGTATTGTGGAACGCGCCGGCGCATGGTATAGCTACGACGGCGAACGTCTCGGTCAGGGGAGAGAAAACGCGAAGACTTTTATTGCGGAAAATCTGGACCTGCATAAAAAATTGGAGAAAGAGTTACGTGACACTCTCCATGAACAGGCTCAACGGGAACAGGAAAGCGATGGCCTTGCGAGCGACAGACAGAGCAATGCCGCAAATAGCGCTCTTCCTCAAGAAAATGAAACATTCACGTTGGACTAACTGAGAATGGGTAAGGAAAATTTAAAGGAAAGGAGGTACCATGGATAACATTATTATTCCAATTATCGCGTTTCTTGCCGCTGCGTTGATTTTTTTCTTCCTCGGTAATGCGTATCGCGCAAAACAAAATCAAGAAAAAATCGGTTCTGCAAAAACATTAGCCGAAAAAATTCTGGATGATGCCAATCGCGATGCAGAGACAGCTAAAAAAGAAGCTCTGCTGGAAGCGAAAGACGAGATTCATCGTTGGCGCGAAGAACAGGAAAATCAATTCGCGCACCGTCAAAATGAATTAAAGGACACGGAACGTCGCTTGAACAAGCGAGAAGATCTGCTGGATGAAAAATCTGTGCAGATTGAAAACGATGAGAAAAAATTAGCGAAGGATCAGGAACGTCTGAAGGGAAAAGAACAGCGTGCTGACCAGCTCATGGCACAGCGCCAAAAAGAACTGGAACGCATTGCAGATCTTCGACCGGAAGAAGCACGCGAAATGGTGTTGGAAATGACACGTGAAGATGTCGTGCATGAGCGCGCACAAATTTTGCGTGAAGAAGAAGCCAAAACCAAGGATGAAGCGGAAAGTCGAGCGCGAGAAATCATTACGCGTACCGTGCAACGCTACGCGTCTGATTATGTTGCAGAAAGCACTGTAACGGTCGTCTCTTTGCCGAATGATGAAATGAAAGGACGCATCATCGGCCGTGAGGGACGCAACATTCGTGCTTTTGAACAGCTTACGGGTGTCGATCTCATTATTGATGATACCCCGCAGGCGGTTGTGCTTTCCTGTTTTGATCCGGTGCGAAGAGAAAAGGCGCGTGTTGCGCTTGAAAAGCTCATCGTTGACGGCCGAATTCATCCGACCCGCATTGAAGAGTTATATCAGAAGGCGGAGCAGGAAGTGGAACATGCCATTCGTGAAGCGGGCGAGCTTGCCGTTGACGAGGTGGGTATTCGCAATATTCATCCTGAGATTGTTAAGACACTCGGCAAACTCAAATATCGCACGTCCTATGGCCAGAATGCACTCGGACACACAATTGAGGTGGCGCAGCTTGCCGGCATGCTGGCGATGGAGCTTGGCGCCAATGTTAAAATTGCCAAGCGCGGTGCGCTGTTGCACGATGTGGGCAAAGCGATTGATCATGAGATTGAGCTGCCACACGTGGAGCTGGGCGTTCGTTTAGCGAAAAAATATCACGAAAGCAAAGAAGTCATTCATTGCATCGAAGCGCATCACAATGACGTGGAGCCGACAACATTAGAGGCCTTCATTGTCAAGGCATCCGATGCTCTCTCTGCTGCGCGACCCGGTGCACGCCGTGAATCGACGGAAAACTACATTAAGCGTTTGGAAGACCTGGAGGCGATTGCGAATTCCTTCCCGGGCATCGAGCAATCCTATGCGATTCAGGCCGGACGTGAAATTCGTATTGCGGTTAAGCCTGAAGTAGTAACAGAAGATCAGATGGTGGTTCTGGCACACGATGTCGCCAAGAAAATTGAAGGCGAGCTCGAGTATCCCGGACAGATCAAGGTCAATATCGTTCGCGAAACACGTGCGAGCGATGTGGCTAAGTAGTATCTTTTAATTTGCAAAAGTAAGAGAACTCCTCAGAAGCACGAATGCGTTTCTGAGGAGTTCTTGCGTTTTCATAAGGTGGGGAATCCGATATCCAAGCGTTTCCTATATCTCCGATAGCGGCCTTTTGCATTTTGCATAAAAGTTGTTAGAATGAGTAAGAGAACACGCTTCGTACGATGCTGATCTTCTATCGGCATCAGGTGTTGAAAGGAACAAGAATGGGTGAATTTATTCAACAATTTTTGGTATTCGCCTTCTTGGCAGGATTCGGCTTTCTACTTGTGCGTCGCGGTTCCTTATCCTCCGAAACAACAAACGAGATGAGTCATATTCTCATTTTTTATTTTCTTCCACTTTTGCTGTTTCACTCCTTTTTGCGTCCCTTTGATGCGCAAGAAGCGATCGCACTGGTAAAAATTATGATATTTACTATCTCCGTCCAAGTGATTTATATTTTTCTGTCGCGTCTCTTATTTGGTGTAGAAAAGCCACTTGATCGCTTTGCGGTGATTTTTAACAATAAAGCCTTTGTCGGGGTAGCTATTGCCGGCGCCTTCTTCGGACCGCGCTCCATTTTTTATATTGCTCCCTCCGCTGTCATATCCAATTTGTTTATTATTCTCTATGGATCCCGCTTGTTGGATAAGAATGCAAAACCGGCCATCGAAGCGATAAAAGCCATATATAAGCACCCAATGTTTTTGTCTTTTTTCTTTGGATGGGTTGTCTATTTATCGCAGATTCCGATTCCTACTTTTATTTTGAAGCCCATTTCCGCTCTCGTAAGCATTAATTCCACGCTAGCCATGATCATTCTGGGAGCTTTCATTGCACAGAAGCCATTGTCCGGTTTATTCAAAAATAAAAGAGTCTGGTTGGTGGCTGCTGTGCGATTACTTCTTTTTCCACTCGTTCCCATTCTACTGTTTGTACTTTTCCCCTTTGGTTCGTGGGAATTGCGCATGGTGACCATTGTGGCTTGGAGCTGCCCTTCCGCTATTAATCTGGCGTTACAGGCAAAAATATATGGTTACGACACCTACTATGCATCACAGATCATCGTCGTAACTAGCATTGGTTGCGCATTCACCATTCCCATCATCATGTGGATTGCTGAGCAAGTTATCCACTGAAGGGATCCGATTCGTGCTGCGTCTCTTCGTCTTGCAACGTCTCTTCTTTTGTGGAGACGTTTTTTTGTGCAATATATTGATGTAGCTCGGCTTTATACTGCTTTTTGCTCCAGGATCGATCGGTCTTATGCACCGTTTGTTGACAGTGCCCGCAGAACGTAGGGAAGGGAAACATGCGTCTTCCCAAATGATGATGACAATGCGGACAACGCCAATAGCGATAGTCTAAACAGGCGGCCATCGCTAAGAAAAGAATGGAAAAAAAGAGGGGGATCCAAGGATGGATCCCTTGCAGCGGGATGCAGGCAATGAGAAAAAGGATAGCTCCTGTGATTCTTGCCACAAGATTCATCCAACGAAGAGAGCGAAGGGTCATGATGCTCTTTGCTCCGTATTGCTCTGGTAGGAAGAGCGTTTTTTTGTTCGCGTGCTTCGAACGATGCCGAACAGAAAAACAACGCCTCCCACGGTGAGACAAAGCCCGGGCAAAAGAAGTGGAACATGAAAGGTCATCTCCAGCGAATGTTCTCCGGGGGAAACGGGGATGGCCGTCAGTGCATTCAGAACCCGTACAGTTTTCACAGCTTCTCCATCAAGCTTTGCTTTCCATCCCTCATCATAGGGAAGAGAAAGAAGGAGATAGGAAGTATCCTTATCCGCCTGGAAGGTACCGGAGAAAGCCGTGGAAGAAAAATGCGTCAGCTTTAAACCGTTTTGGCGCTGATACTCCACCGCACGACGTAACGCTTCCTCGTTCAAGGTGAAAAGTGCCATGTGGTTGATCGAAAAGCGTTCTTTTTTGTTATGCATCTGAATGGATAATTTCTGCGTTTTAGCTCCATCCTTTGCGCCGGAGATATTAAGGATTTGCGATGTGGTGACTTCACCGGATCGTTTATTGCCGATCTGTTCGTCGTCCAAATACACAAAGGAATTTGAGGAATTGAGTGTTTCGGAAATCGTGACGTAAGCGGAACGGTTTCCCTGCGTTTGAATGGAATAGTTCAGCCGAGCGATTTCCTCTTTATCCGATGAAACGCGAAGATAGGTTTTCATCTCTCCGCCGCCCGATTCTTGTCGAAGATTCTCCAGTGTGGGAGCCGGAAGCGTTACATGCTCAAAGTAGTTGATTTCTTCTCCATCCCGTCCGTCGAGCATATTGGCGATATGGTCCTGAAAATCCATGGGATTCATTCTTCCCGCATCAAGGGAAGCCACTTCTTTTTCCGCCAGCATACCAAATGGCATACACCACGGATTTTCATATACATCAATGTAGCGATACTGCGCAACAGGAGTCATGTCCCGGACATCCGGACGATGCGACTTCGATTGAAAACAACCGACGCCCTCCTTCATCACGCCTTCTACGTCCGCCTGATACTTTCCGTCCAAATAGTAACGAATGCCGAACAAAGCATCCGTGAGCTTCGTTGCATTGCCTCCGGCCGTAGAGGCGCGTCCGCGCGAAAAGCCGAGGCTGGAAAGCAACTCAATCGTGTTATATTCATACGTGGAATTAAAATGCGTTAAGCCGCTATAATTAAAACGCATACCATCATTGTTATCGTGCATAAAAGTTTTCTCGATGCGATAAAAATCATTGTCCGGCGGAAGAATCGGGGAGAGTGCCTCCTGCATCTGTTGATCATAAAAAGCAAATTCGGTATAGGTTTCATAGGAAAAGCACGCTGTATAGACCGCAGAATTAATCGTTAGATCCAAAAAAGTAAACAGCAACAAAAGAAAAGAGGCCATCTGCAGGGTGTGCTTTTCCTTGCTCCATTGTTGAAAAAGAATCAGCAGCAAAACGATCAAAACAAAGGTCGCTATCAGATGAAAAATAGTGAGGAAGGAGTATGCGTCTTGGTTCTGTACTTTTTGAATTCCAAGATAGAGCAATAGCACCGCATAGAACACGAAAACAAGTCCCGTTTGAACGATGGAGACCCGTTTCATACGTCGAAAGCCACGAAACGCAATCAGCAGTGTAAAAAAGCTGAAAACCCAAGAAAAGCGATAGTTATACCAGATGGGATATTGCATGCCATGCCAGAAGATGTTCAGCTTCTTCATGTTCATCGAAAGCAGCAGGAAAAGCACCAACAAAAGAGAACAGAAGCGTTCCCGTTTCGTGATGCGTGGATTGGCAAAATAAAACAGGGTCAATATGGAAGGAACCAATCCGACATAAATGTTCGCGTATCCATTGGATACCTGATCATAATCAAAGGCAGCAGGGATCAAGCGCGAAAGTGGGTCGAGCGGGGGATACCGTAAAGAAAGATCCGCAACGACATTTTCCTGATACGGCCCCTTGCTCAGCAAAAGGGTGTATAAGTTCGGAAAAAGAAGCCACGCCGTTAAGGTTCCTGCAATAAAGGAGAACAGCAAGAAGCGCAAGAACTGGATAATGCACTGCTTAGTTTTGAAAAAGAACGAGCCGCGCAGGGCAGACGTGCGACGCACAATGGTCCAAACGGCATAAAGCACCAAAAAGATACATAGCATATAGGCCATGTAAAAATTGATAATGACGGAAAGTGCTAGTGACAGAATATAGGGAACCGGGCTTTTCCCATCCAACATTCGCTCCAAAAAAAGGATGACGAGCGGAGTCATATACAGTAGATCCAACCACATCACATTCAAAAGATTGGCCATGGTAAAAGACATCAGCGCATAGCAGCTCGAAAAAAGCAGTGTGCGCCAATCATCGCCATGCTCCCTTTTTATCAACAGAAGGGAAAAGGTGAGCGCCGAAAAACAGACCTTGAGCAGTTGAATCGCTTCGACGGCCAAGGGAAGCTGTGAGGAGGAAAAAAGCAAAAAAAGGAAATTGAACGGACTGCACAGGTAATACGCATCTGTTGCGCTCATGATCCCGCCGGGTCCCTTCGTAAAGTTAAAGAGCAGTCCGCCGGGATCGGTCGTCAAACGCCGAAAGGCCTCAAAAAATCCAACATACTGATTACGCAGATCGACCGCCAATGTTGTGTGATCCCCGAAAGGAAAGATGCCGGAGTATATAAAGGCCGGCGTTAAAAGGAGGAGCGGAAGAAGAAAGCTCAGCAGAACAAGAAAAATCGTATTCTTTTTCCGTGGCACATGCTTTTTTTGCGCCAATAGGACTCCTCGTTTGTCGCGGTGTATCAGCATACGGTAGGATGACATGATTCCTCCATTCGGATTTTTAGTGTTGCGTCGGTTCGCTTTCCGGGTTAAAACTGTCACGAAGCGTTACGACGCGATTGTAAATATGCTTTTCCGGCGTCGAATAATGGCGATCCTCGCAGAAATACCCTTTACGCATAAACTGATAGCGAATGGAATCCTCATGCTTTTCGGCAAGCCATGGTTCCACAACGGCATTCGAAAGGATCGTGAGCGATTCCGGATTCAACAGCTCTTGGTAATCCGCATCTTCACCATCCGGATTCTCCACCGTAAAGAGACGATCGTAAAGACGTACTTCCGCCGTGACGCCTTCGTTCACCGGCACCCAGTGAATGGTACCGCGAATTTTCCGGCCATCCGGTGCCGTGCCACCAAAGGATTCCGGATCATAGGTGGCATGGACCACTTTCACATTGCCGTTTTCATCCAACTCATAATCCGTTGCCTTGACGATATACGCGTTTTGGAGGCGCACTTCATTGCCGGGGAAGAGACGATAGTACTTCTTCGGTGGCTGAATCATAAAATCTTCGCGTTCGATCCAGATCTTCTTACCGAAGGGAATGGTGTGTGTTCCCATGGACGGATCCTTGGGATGATTGGCGATGGTGCAGATATCCGTCTTATCCTCCGGATAATTATCGATGACAAGCATAATAGGATCTAATACCGCCATCGCACGCGGAGCATGTTCATTGAGATCTTCTCGTACACAATAATCAAGGAAGCGAGCATCCACCATGCTGTCGGTCTTCGTCATGCCGATGCGCTCACAGAAATTACGGATGCTTTGCGGAGTAAAGCCGCGCCGACGCAAGCCCTGAATGGTCGGTAGACGCGGATCGTCCCATCCGTCAACCAACCCTTTCTCCACCAAAGTGCGTAATTTTCGCTTGCTCATAACGGTATGCGTAAGATTGAGACGCGCAAATTCGATTTGCCGCGGTTTATGGGGCATATCCGTGTTGCCTACGACCCAATCATAGAGCGGACGATGATTCTCAAACTCCAAGGAACAGAGGGAATGCGTGATGCCTTCGATGGCATCCTCGATGGGGTGGGCAAAGTCGTACATGGGATAAATGCACCATTTATCTCCTTGGCGATGGTGATGCTGATGCGCAATTCGGTAGATAACGGGATCGCGCATATTGATATTGCCGGACGCAAGATCAATTTTTGCGCGCAGCGTTTTTTCACCGTCTGCAAACGCCCCATCACGCATGCGTTGGAAAAGATCGAGATTTTCGTCCACGCTACGATCTCGCCAGGGGCTTGGTTTTCCGGGTTCGGTAAGCGTGCCGCGATAGGCGCGCATTTCCTCAGCGGAAAGATCATCCACATAGGCCAGTCCTTTTTTAATGAGGACAATGGCCGCTTCGAACATACGTTCAAAGTAATCGGACGCGAAGTAGAAGCGATCGCCCCAGTCAAAGCCGAGCCAGTGAATATCTTCCTGAATGGATTCGACAAATACGGTATCTTCTTTAACCGGATTGGTATCATCCATACGCAAATTGCATATGCCGCCGTATTTCAATGCAGTACCGAAATCCATATTGATCGCTTTCGCATGACCGATATGTAAAAATCCGTTCGGCTCCGGTGGAAAGCGGGTGACGATCTGTTGTCCGTAAACACGTCCGCCGGGTGCAGATTCTTCCTCAATAATTTGATGTATAAAGTTGGTAGTCTCCCAGTTCATGATGCCCTCCTTACGTGTTGCGATGCAATTATTATAGCATTAAATGACAAGGGCCTTGCACGTAGTCTCAGTTTGTTCTGTGTCTGATTCCTTTCCATGGACAAAAGGAAAACGGTTTGCCTGCGATTAAAGGCTCTTCAGGTAAAAATAACAAGGAAAAAGAAGGGTACCATATGTCGTATCATATAAAACGATTCTGAAAAATCGAAATTCGGTCAAATTCTTATTCTACAGGCATGCTTTTCCACGTTTTTACAATGAAACCCACGCTACTTGTCTTTACTTTTTTTCTTGTGGGCAATATACTAAATCTGGTTTTACGGGTGTACCCGTAGAGCAGAAAATCGTTTTTTTACAACGTAGAAGAAGATCTTTTACGAGATCAACAAGGAAAAGAAAGGAATGCTATGAAACCCATTCAAGTTACAAGTGAGATTCAGCCCCTTAGGAAGGTCCTGGTCCATCGTCCGGGCGAAGAACTGAAATACCTTACACCGGATACGCTCGCGGAATTGCTCTTCGACGATATTCCGGATTTAGTAAAAGCGCAAAAAGAACATGATGCGTTCACCGACATCCTTCGCAAAGAAGGCGTGGAGGTAGTTTACCTTGAAGATTTAATGGCGGAAACCCTGGATGCAAACGAGGGCCTTCGCGAGAAATTTATCGATGAATACTTGGATGATGCCGGTATCTATACCGAAACCTATCATAAGATTCTCAAAAACTTCTTTGCCGGTATCAAAGACACCAAAGAGTTTGTCATGAAGACTATGGCTGGTGTTTCCTTCAAAGAATTGGGCGACATCGAAACCAACTTCCTGATTGACGAATTGGAACATCCTTACCTTCTCGTCAATCCGATGCCGAACCTCTACTTCACGCGCGATCCGTTCGCCTCGGTTGGCAACGGTGCTGTGATTAATAAAATGTTTTCCGTAACCCGCAACCGTGAGACCATCTATGCGGATTACATCTTCAAATATCATCCGGAATACAAGGGACAGGTCAAAGACCTCTACGGACGTCACAATCACTTCCACATTGAGGGCGGAGACGTCTTCAACGTAGATGAAAAAACACTGTTCGTTGGTATTTCTCAGCGTACGACGGCCGACGCCATCCAGAAATTGGCCATGAACCTCTTCTTCGAAACGGAAGGCAATAAGATCGAGCGCATCTTCGCATTCAATATTCCGGTATCCCGTGCATTCATGCACCTTGACACCGTCTTCACGATGATCGATCACGATGCTTTTACGTATCATCCGGGCATCACCGCAACACTGCGCGTGTTCGAACTGACGAAAGACGAAGCAAAACATGACGTCAAAATCGAAGAACACAAGGGTTCTTTGGGTGAGATCCTGGCCGGCATCTTGGGTATTGAAAAAGTTCGTCTGTTCCCGTGCGGCGGTGGCGATGACATGGCTGCTGAGCGTGAACAGTGGACCGATGGTTCCAACACCTTGACGCTTTCCCCGGGCAAGATCGTCGTTTACAAGCGCAACTTCGAGACGAATAAATCCTTGAAGGAAGCCGGATTTGAAGTCATCGAGCTCGACGCAGACAACCTGACGGTCGGTCGTGGCGGCCCGCGCTGCATGTCCATGCCGTTGATTCGTGAAAACTAATAGAATGTAAGAGTAATCCATCCGTAAACCGGTACACCTCGAGGCGTACCGGTTTACGGCTTGATGGATTTGCTATCCAATATTGAAGGAGAATATATGACTAAAAAACGGATTGTGGTTGCTTTAGGCGGCAACGCACTGGGCAACACGCCGAGCGAACAGCTTGAACTGGTGAAACAGACGGCAAAGACCATTGTCGATCTCGCCGAAAGCTGCGATGTCATTATCGGACACGGCAACGGCCCCCAAGTGGGCATGATCAACAATGCGATGTCGTTTTCGGCGGAACACGGCGGCAATACGCCTATTATGCCTTTCCCGGAATGTGGTGCGATGAGCCAGGGCTACATCGGCTATCATTTGATGCAATCCATTCAGGCGGAATTGGCTGCGCGCAAGATGAGCGATCGTAAAGTTGCCTGTGTTGTTACACAGGTTGTCGTTGATGAAAAGGATCCGGCGTTCCAAAAGCCGAGCAAGCCGATTGGCAGTTTCATGGATAAAGAAACGGCGGATAAGCTGGCTGCAGAAACGGGTTATACGTTTGTCGAAGATGCCGGCCGCGGATATCGTCGCGTGGTAGCCAGCCCGCTTCCAAAAAAAATTGTCGAATTGGGAGTTGTCAAACAGCTTGTTGATCTGGGCGATATCGTCATTACAGTCGGTGGCGGTGGTATTCCGGTGGTAGAAGAGCAGGGCGCCTATCGTGGCGTACCGGCGGTTATTGATAAAGATCGTTCCTCTTCTCGCTTAGCGCTCGATATTGATGCGGACATGCTCGTTATTCTTACCGCAGTCGATCAAGTTGCGGTAAACTTTAATAAACCGGATCAAAAAGCGATCGACTCGATGAACGTCGAGCAGGCGAAAGAGTACATTGCGCAGGGACAATTTGCTCCGGGATCCATGCTTCCGAAAATTGAGGCATGCTTGGATTACGTCCAACAACGTGAAGGCGGCAAGGCGCTGATCACGTCTCTCGCGAAAGCAAAAGATGCATTGGAAGGAAAGACGGGCACGGTTATTACACGATAGTCCGTCAACAACCGAACCTCGGTTCGGAAGAAAGAATTGAAAGGAGTTTGTTATGGCTGAAATGAATACCCAGCCGAATGCCGAGACGATGCCCGCAAAAAAGAAACGTCATTCTCTATCGGCCTTTACCATCCTTGTCATTATTCTTGCCGTTCTTTGTGTAATTTCGGTTTTCTTGAACGGCGCACAGATCAGCGATTCCATTATCAACTCGCTGGATCCCGATAAATATGGGGAATTATTGGATACCGTGAAAGGCGGCGAGCATGTTCAGGTCGTTGCTGCCCAACTAAAAGACTTCGTGATGGCCATCCCGAACGGCTTTACCGATGCTTCCGACCTCTTGATGTTCATCGTTGCCCTCGGTGGCTTCCTGAATGTCGTCATGAAAACCGGTGCTCTGGAAGCGGGTGTCAATGCCCTGGTTCACAAGATGCATGGCAAAGAAGAAATTCTTATCGTCGTCCTGATGTTCCTGTTCTCCTTGGGTGGAACCACCTACGGTATGGCGGAGGAAACGATCGGTTTCTATGCCTTTATTACATCGGCCATGGTTATCGCCGGGTTTGACTCGATTGTGGCGCTCGCTACGGTTCTAGTCGGTTCTGCTGCCGGTTGCTTGGGCTCGACGATCAACCCGTTTGCTACAGGCGTTGCCATTGGCGGATTGAATGCGATCGGCATTGAGCCGAACAGCGGTTTGATCTACCTCATCGGTGCCATCCTCTGGCTGGCGGTCATCGCGATTGCCATCGCCTTTACGCTTCGATATGCGAAGAAGGTGAAGAAGGATAAAGGATCGACGATTCTTTCCCTGCAGGAGCAGGAAACCATGCGTGAACACTTCGGCGAAGAAGATCCGAATGCGAAAATCGAATTCACTGGTCGTCATAAGGCTATCCTTTGCGTCTTCGCATTGATGTTCGTCGTGATGATTGCCTCCCTGATTTCGTATCAGGATCTCAACTTCGGTGGTGACGAAGATGCTTACCTAGCCGCTTTCGGCTGGAGCGATTTCTTAACTGGTAAGCCGCTCGGCTGGTGGTACTTCTTGGAACTGGCTGCTTGGTTTATCATTGGTTCCATCGTTATCGCTCTTATTGGTGGCTACAGTGAGCACAGCTACATCGAGACGTTCATTGATGGCTCGAAAGACCTTCTTTCCGTCGGTATCATTATCGCGGTTTCCCGTGGTATCACCGTTGTTATGGGCAAGACACACATGGACTTCTGGATACTCGATCAGTGCACCCGCATGCTGCAAGGCGTTCCGGGCGCGGTCTTTGTTCCGCTGTCCCTCGTGGTCTACATCCTGTTGAGCTTCTTGGTTCCGTCGACTTCCGGTCTTGCCGGTTTGTCCATCCCGGTTATGGGCGGCCTCGCTGCACAACTTGGATTTAACCCGAACATCATGGTCAATATCTTCACCGCTGGTTCCGGTGTCGTCAATATGGCAACCCCGACCTCTGGTGTTGTTATGGGTGGTGTCGCCGCGGCACGTGTCGAGTATGCAACCTACCTCAAGTGGGTCTTCAAGCTGCTCATCATCATTGCTGTGGCTTGCGCGATCATTCTGACCGTAGCGGAAATGATTTTCTAACGAAGAACAAAATACGAACAGAGCTGAGGGAACCTTGCCATCCCTTAGCGAAGGGGGGAGACTTCGGTCTCCCTCTTTTCTTTTGTATAAAAAGGGGTATGTAATAGGAGAAGATCATTGGGAAACGATAGGGGGTTAAGATGACCGGACACTATGACGATTTTTGGCGCTTGACGACAGACACCAAAATTGCCCAAGAAAAAGACGGCGCCTATACTTTTGAAGATACCGTTTTTTGGGGCGAAAAGGGAGGCATGCCCGGTGATACAGGAACCATCAATGGCCTTCCGGTGACCGACCTATTTTGGGAAGATGGCGAGCTTTGGCATTGCGTAGATGGAAAATTAATGGATCCCATCCACATGGAAGTGGACGAGGATACCCGCCTAACGAATACCGCCGCACAAAGTGCTCTTCATCTCTTTGACGGATATTTTCACCGCCAGGGACACATTATGATTGCTGTTGGTGTGCATGAAGGCAATCAGTGGTTTGAAGTGGACCGGGGCGAATTCACGGAAGAAGAAATGGCCGATATGCAGGCATATATCAATCAGGCCATTCGCGATGCCGTACCGCTTTCGCTGGAATATGTGAAGGGGGAAGAGTATCCGGATCCGGACTATCAGCAGTTTGACACCGTTCGTGTCGTTCGTTACGGCGATTTAGATGAGCAGCCCTGCGGAACACCGCATCTGCACAATACCGTAGAGATCGGAAGTTTTGTTTTATTGGAACAGGAGAAAACAACGCGTGGTGTTCGCGTACATGTTGTGATCGGGCCGGCAGTGGGCCGCGCTTTAAAAGAAAAGTATGATCTTTTACGTACGTTAGAACGCAAGCTCAAGGTAAGCGAAAAAGAACTTGTCGAACGTGTCTCGGCAATGCTTGACAATGAACGGCAGCAGAAAGATCACATCAAGGAGCTGGAAGAAGCTCTCGCTGCAGCGAAAGCCAAAACACTCGCCGCATCTTCCGATTTAGTGATTTGCCTTCCCGCATCCGATGCCGCCATGCTGCGAAACATCGGACAAAAACTGGTTTCCGAAGAGAAATGTTCCAAAATACTATTGGCAGAAAAACAGGGCGGTTGTGCCTTGGTATTTGTCTCTGTCGAAGGAAAAGCGCGCGATTGGCTCGCTTTGGTTAAGGATGCCGGACAAGTGCGCGGCGGTGGTTCCCCGCAGCTGGTCAACGGCCAGTCGGCTCTGTCGGCAGAAGAGCTGGCAAAGATAGTAAGAGAGACACTGGAATAGTTTTTTTTGTATGGGGTTGCGTGATCGATGTCCCCACTCTATAAAATACGGTGCAGCCATAGACTGCACCGTATTTTTATAAAGAAAGAGCAACGATTCTGTTTCATTCTCCCATTTCCACGCTACCATCTGCCTGCTGAAAATGAACCCGTTTTCGAAAATCGGTGGGGGAGGTGTCGAAGGTTTTGCGGAAGTAACGGTAGAAGGTTTTGAGGGTTTTAAACCCGACGATCATAGCAATTTCCGTGACAGGCAATTCAGAACGCAAAAGCAGCTCGGAAGCGCGATTAATACGTAACGAGGCAATGAATTCTGTAGCGGATCGCTCCACATAGTAAAGCGTGATGCGGTTGAGCTCCACAAGCGAAAGCTGATGCTTTTCGGCGATCGCCTGCGGCGTGAGCAAAGGATTTTGATAGTTATTCAAAATGTCATTCACCACTTCCAGCGCAGAGGAGGATTCCGAAGCCTTCAGATGCGTTTTGCGCTCAATGGCAGATGTGAAATTGGTGCAAAATTCATTGGGCGTCATGTCCTCCATAGCTTCGAAGGAATGTACAAGATGCGCTGCATCATTCATGCCCACGAGCTTAGCAATCTCCTGGAGACTGAAATCGGTATAGGTTAATAGGTCCATCGCTTTGTAAATGCGCATCGATGTGATGAGCTCCTGGAAGGTATAGCCCAGTGTCTCTTTCAGGCGTTTCGAAATGGTGGATTGGCTGACAAAGAATATCTTGTTCAGCCGTTCCAACGTAATTTTTTCTTGCAAATGGCTATAAAGAAAGTTCAAGAGATCACCGATAAAAAATGAGGAATCGCTTGCATTGGCAGGTTTTACCACGTAGGATGCTTTCTTTCTCTCGTCAGCATCTTCCAAAGCACGAACAAAGAGCACAAGAAGCTCAATAATCAACGATACCGTATACATTTCGCTGAACATCTCTTTCGGACGCTTGTCCTGCTGATCGGAAAACACACTTTCTACACCGACTTCGTTTCGCAGCCGTTCAATTGCGCTATGAATCCTTCGCGCTTCTTCCTTATTCGCATGAATAACCGGATGTTGCCGCATGCGATGCCAGAGTGCAAAAAACTGTTTGTTCGGATTATAGTCGGAGCGTAGATAGAGGTTAATGAAATTCAAATTATAAATGATCCGCTCATACGTAACCGGTTTTTCAATAGCGGTAATCTGTGTCACATCCCAGGGGAGAATTGCGATCATCGTTCCCGGCATCATGCTGTAATCTTTGCCGTTAATACGAATTGTCGCCTTTCCTTCCGTGACATAGAGAAAACGGCTCATACTGTGAATGAGCATCATCGTCGTTTCGTGATTGGTTTCCTGATCATAGCTTGCGATACGGTCGGGTTCGAGCAACGACGTGAATTTGGATTGAATGATACTGATACTCATAGCCTCTCCTGTAAACGGTATCTGTGCAGGTTTATCTTTCCTATAGTATACGAGTTTTATGCGATTCCTTCAAAAATTTGTATTTCCGAAACATGTATGCTATCATGCAATAGACGGGTGCCATTAGCTCAGCTGGATAGAGCGTCTGGCTACGGACCAGAAGGCCTGGGGTTCGAATCCTCAATGGCACGTCATCGAGTCGCAACGCGTGTTGCGGCTCTTTTTTAATGGTTTAGAATTTGTTTCATACTTTATAGGACAAATCGTTTTCCTTTCTAAAAGGAGTTGACAATCATCCTTTTTATTTTGAAAAATCGGATAGCAATAGCCAATTGGTTATGAAGAGATATCACGATTCGAATTGACAGGAAATAGCACTTTAGAAATAATCAAGTTAAATGTACTAAAGGAACAAAAAAAGGAGGAGTACTTTATGGTAAATATTCAGGCAAAAAAGTTTCGAAAACTGCTTTCGGAAAACGAATTCCTAACACTTCCCGGTGTATATGATTGCTTGTCGGCAAAGATAGCCGAAGAGTCGAAATTTCCTGCACTTTTTCTTTCCGGTGGAGCATTGGCTTATAGCCGTATTGGTAGACCGGATATTGGTTTTTTAAGCTTAGCTGACTTTGCCGATGCAATTACGCATATTACGAGCACCGTTACAATTCCACTTGTCGCCGATGCGGATGCCGGATTCGGTAACGCGATTCATGCAGCCAACACAGGAAAAATGTATGAACAGCTCGGATGCGCCGGTTTGCAAATTGACGATAAGGTTCTGCCTGCGCTTCGTCCGGATAAGGACGAAATTTTAGATTGGGATTTTGTTGCACCGAAAATCAAAGCAATTCGCGCAGCAGTTAGTGAAGAATTTGTTTTGATTTATCGCACATGCGCAAACCTTTATGGATATGGAATCGATGAATCCATTTCTCGTATTAACGCGGCAAAAGAAGCGGGAGCAGATTATGCCTACGTAGATGGGATTAAGTCCATGGAAGAGTTGAAACGTGTAGCAAAGGAAGCAAAGATTCCGTTGATGGTAAACTTAAACGAAAAAGGCTATGTAGGAGGAAATGTTCCGCCAAAAGATGTTGCCGCGCTTGGTTTCAGCATCGGTTTATTTCCCATTTCTTCTATGTTGGCGGCTTCTGAAGCGATGTTTGAGGTTTTAGGGGAATTGGCTCAATCCGGATCGACATTGGCCGTTCGCAATCGAATGACTGATCCACCTACAAAGGTGCATGCGATGATGGGACAGTTTTCTTTGGTTGAGGAATTTATACCGTACTATTAATAAGTAAATTATTTCCGGTGATTTATTCTCAAATAGAAAGGACAGAATTATGACAATGACACAAGTGCTGAAGGACTTTGCCTATTTAAGCGTGTTGCTGTTGATTGGCTTTGAGATGCGCAGGCGAATAACTTTTCTGCAACGTTTCTTTATTCCTACTTCATTGATTGCAGGATTTTTAGGCATGTTACTGAGTAAGAGCTGGCTTGGACAGGTTGCTCCGGTCTTTATTCCTTTCAGTGAGGGAATTGGACAATGGGCGGGTGCTTTGGTTGTATTTATCTGCGCGACTATGTTCTTAGGAATTAAGCTGGACTCCATAGGACGTGACGGAATGGCGACGACGTTCCTCGCCGGTGCTGCACACCAAGCGCAGATGATTCTTGGCTTGGGCATTACCGCTATTTTCTGTTTATTTATGAAGGATCTGCCTTATCAGTTCGGCTACATGGGAGTATGGGGATTCTATGCTGGGCATGGTAATGCAACAACCGTCGGAACGATTATTCAAGAAGCAGGATTCTGGGATGATGCCTTAGGTGTTGGCGTAACGTTTGCCACTATCGGCATATTAACCGGCGTGATTGCAGGAATGATTCTGATCAACCTTGGTGCAAAAAAAGGCCTTACGCATGTAAAAATGTCCTTTGATGAAATGCCGAAAGAACAAAAAACCGGTTATGTAGAACCGGCAGATCGGCGTTCGCTCGGAAACGGTGTAACAAACGCTTCTTCTCTTGATCCGTTAGCCTTTTCTTTAGCAATTGTTGGAGCTGTCATAGTTGTCGGGGTTATTATTCGTGAACTTCTTATCCAGATTCATCCGATCATGAAGCGTTTTCCGTTAGTTGGGGCTGTGCTTCTTTCCAGTATGATTATAGGCGGAGTGATTAGTAAAACGAAATTTAATAACTACATTGATCGTAAAACAATGAGTCGTATTACCGGGGCGGCGTTGGAGTATATGATTACTGCAGCTATTGCCACAACCTCCATGCATATATTCATTGCCTATGGCATACCGCTTTTGGTAGTGTCTTTGGCTATGGGGCTGGGAAATTATCTGATCTGTGTCAAACTCGGTCGTCGTTGGCTACAACATGACCAGTTTGAAACCGGCGTAGGACTTTTCGGAATGGCTTGCGGTGTTTTAGCGACAGGTCTTATGCTGATCAAGGTAATGGATCCGGATTCGGATACAGCAGCTTCTTCCTGTATTTCCACCTCCAGCACATTGGGCTATGCATGGCAAATTCCTTATATGGTTGTTGGATCCCTGGCAATCTTTACAGCGCCGATGATTACCACGGTAGTTTCGGTATTATTATTCCTCTTTTTCCTTATTGGCGGCCATTTGCTGTTTGGGCGCAAGAAGAAAAAAGCGTGAGTAAACAATTAAAAGGAGTAAACGATGACAAATAAATTTATTGCCGCAGCAATTCAAATGGATTCCCAGAAAAATGTTGACGAAAATCTGCATGTAGCGGAAGCCTTTATACGTGAAGCAGCTGGACGCGGAGCAAAGCTGATTACTATGCCGGAAAATATGAATTATTGTGGCCCGGACAGTGTCGGACATGCAGAAGAGGTGCCGGGGGGACGGACATTTCAGTTGATGTCTTCTTTAGCAAAAGAACTTTCCGTCTGGTTACATTGCGGAAGCATCTATGAAATCAATAAAGAAGACAATCGACCTTACAACTCAACTATGATTATTAATCCGAATGGTGAGTTTGTGGCAAAATACCATAAGATTCATCCCTTTGATATTGTCATCCCTGGTGGAGTAGAGAACAGGGAGTCGGATCGCATTTCACCGGGCAATCACATTGTTACCGTTGATACCAAGGACTGTGGTGTTTTAGGTTTATCGATTTGCTACGATATGCGTTTTTCTGAGTTATATCGTATTATGGCTCTTGAGGGAGCGCAGATTCTGATGATGCCTGCTGATTTCACCATGCCGACCGGTAAGGATCATTGGGAGTGCATTTTGCGTACAAGAGCGATCGAAAATGGCTGCTATGTTATCGCACCGGCTCAAATCGGCCAGAAACCGAAATTTGCCGCATATGGAAATACCTTGATTGTAGATCCATGGGGGAATGTAATTGCAAGGGCCTCTAATAAGCCTGGCGTGATTACCGCAGAAATTGACCTCGACTATATGGAAAAGGTTAGAAATCAACTTTTCAGCCTTCAGAATCGTCGACCGGATATTTATACATTAAAGCGTGCTTATGAGTAAAGTGTAAAGGGAAAGGCTTAAGCCTTTCCCTTTTAGGAAGTGTATCATGCAGCGTCAAAAATCTATTCTTCTGACTATCCTCGTTGCGTTCATCTGGAGTCTTTCCGGATTGTTTGTCAAAATGATCTCGTGGAATGCCATAGCGATTGCCTGTGGACGCAGCGCTGTGGCAGGGCTATTACTCTGGCCATTTGTACGAAAAAACAAAATACAATTGGACAGAGCTATTTTGGGCTATGCCATATGTTACTGCCTTTTCACCTATAGTTTTATCGGTTCTAACAAGCTGACGACCGCTGCAATGGCGATTATGATGCAATATTGTGCACCAATCTATGTTGCCCTCTTTTCATTTTTCTGGTGGAAAGAAAAATTGAGTCGTGCTGATTTTCTTTGCTTATTTGGCGTTATCATCGGGATGGCTCTCTTTTTTCTTGACCAGTTCGGCGGAGGAAGCGCACTGGGCAATCTGATCGCGGTTGGCAATGGAATATTTTTTGCCGGCATTTCTCTTTTTTTGCGTCAACAGAAAAACAATGATCCTATTGTCTGCGTTTTTATGGGCAACATGTTAACCGCTATAGTAGGCTTGCCTTTTCTTGTACAAGTACCTTTTACGTTTGGACTCGACTGGATGCTTGTTCTGCTCAACGGTATTTTTATTGCTTTGTCTTATGGTTTATATGCCTATGCAAGTAAAGGTTTGAGTGCGCTTGAAGCTGTATTGATTCCGATACTGGATCCGATTTTAACGCCGGTATGGGTTTTGTTGCTCATTGGAGAAAAACCAGGAATTAGCGCAATAATAGGTTCTGCCATTATCCTTACATCCATTACAATGAATGTGTGGTCTAAACGAACATCGAATCCCACACAGAAGGAGGTAGCCACTGGTGTTTGATCGTCGCTACTATACGTACGTTAAAGCTGTGGAAAAATCACAAAATTTTACCCGTGCGGCAGAACAACTTTATATTTCTCAACCCGCGCTAAGTCGATTTATTAAGCGCGTCGAAAATGAATTCGGAATTGTTCTTTTTGATCGGGATGCTATGCCTACAAAATTGACGAAGCAGGGAAAAATTTATCTATCATATATGGAAAAATTTTTAGCCATGGAAAAAGAAATGAAAAGCAAGCTGATCGGCCATGATCAGAATGAAACGGACGTTCTTTCGATCGCTACTATTCCATTATTGGGCGTATACGTTTTGCCTAAAGTCATCCCTTCCTTTGCCAACCAATATCCAACGGTTAATCTTGAAGTTTCTGAGGGACCGATTTTTGAATGTCTCGACATGATCCGAAAGAGAAAAGCGGATATTCTACTGACGAATATGATCCCGGAAGATCCGGATTTGGAACATATGGTATTGGCAGCAGATCCGATTATGCTCGTTGCGAGACAAAAAGAAGGATTCATGGATAATGAAGCCACGGACTTTTCTCCTTTTAATCCAGAAAAAATCGATTATTCACAATTAATAGATGAGCCCTTCATCGTATTACGCCCATGGCAGAACATTCGTCTTTTTGCCAATCAGTTTTTTTCCTATTATGGACTGAAACCGAAGGAATTGATTGAAGCACCAAGTTTGGCATCAGCATTAGGTCTTGTGGAGAGTGGAAAAGGTATAACCTTTCAAACCTTTTCTTCTCTGATGTCTTTGCAACCCTCTTCCAACTTACGGTATTTTTCCGCGGGACAATTAGAAAATGTAACTTCGATTCTTGCTGTGTATCATAAAGGGACAAAAAAACGATCGGTCGAGCATTTCTGCCAACGTGCAAAATTAGTATTAGCTGAAAAGTTCTCGATGAAGCAGATGAAAAGCCGTCGTTCCAGTGTGGTACAATAGATGCGTTACTGGTAGTGTTTCATTCTCTTTACGACGAAAGAGAAAAGCAAAGGAAAAGGCGGAGAAATATGACGAATGAAGAAAAACTGAGCAAACTGATCAGCGATGTTCTGGAAGAACATTATTCGTTGAAGCTGGATTCCATTCCGATTGAGGTACCACGCAATACGGATTTCGGTGACTATGCAACCACCGTTTGTATGCAGTTGGCCAAGCAGTTAAGGCGTGCTCCTCGTCAAATCGCTGAAGAGCTTGCAAAATTGCTGTTGGAAAAATCGGATCTATTAGAGACGGCGGAAGTGGCCGGACCGGGTTATTTGAATTTCCGGTTAAAAAAAGATTCTTTGGCTCAGATAGTCAATAAAGTTTTGGAGCAAGGGGACAAATACGGCCAAAACTTCAGCGGTAAGCGTTTATCGATTTTGGTGGAATATGTCAGCGCCAACCCGACGGGGGATTTGCACCTCGGCCATGCGCGCGGTGCAGTATGGGGCGATGTCATCTGCCGTCTGTTGAAGGCAAGTGGTTATGATGTGCTTCGCGAATACTATATTAACGACGCCGGAGCCCAGATGACAAACCTCGGCTTGTCGGTATATGCGCGCTATGCACAGTATTTTGGACGTGACGTGGCCATCCCGGAAGATGGATATAACGCAGATGATGTGAAGCAGATCGGCGAGAATTTGGCCAAAGAATTGGGCGACGTATGGCTGGATAAAGAAGAAGGTCGTACCGAGTTTTTCAAACAAAAAGGCTACAAAGAAGAGCTTGCGAAAATTGAGGACGTATTGCGTGATTTCCGCTGTGAATTTGACTCCTGGGTCAGCGAACAGTGGCTCTACGATTGCGGCAAGGTCGATGAGGCCATCGAAAAGATGAAAGCCTTGGGTATCGTTTATGAAGAAGACGGCGCACTGTGGCTGGAAACCACGCGTTGGGGAGACGATAAAAACCGTGTCTTGCGCAAGGCAAACGGCCTGTTGACCTATATGACACCGGACATTGCAAATCATCTTTATAAATTCGACCGCGGCTATACAAAACTGGTCAACCTGTGGGGTGCGGACCATCACGGCTATATCAACCGTATGAAGGCAGCTTTGATGGCCTTCGGTTATGAGCGCGACGATCTGGAAGTGGACATCATCCAAATGGTTCACCTGGTGGAAGATGGGGAAGAGGTCAAGATGTCGAAGCGTTCGGGCAACGCCGTAACGATTCGCGAATTGATTGATGAAGTCGGCGTCGATGCTGCGCGCTATTTCTTTATCAGCCGTGCGGTGGAAGCGCAGATGGAATTCGATATTGGTCTGGCCAAAAAAGCTTCCAATGAGAATCCGGTGTATTACATTCAATATGCGCATGCTCGTGCGGCAGCCCTGTTGGAGCGTGCGCCGGAATTCAAACCGCAGGAAACTTATCGTCATTTAACGAGTGAAAAGGAAGTCGTTCTTCTTAAGCTTTTGGATTCCTTCCCGGATGTGGTCGCTGAGGCAGCAAAGCTGCGTCAGCCGAACAAGATTACGAATTTCCTGATGCAATTTGCTGGCGCCTTCCATAGCTTCTATGGCGAAACAAAAGTCGTCGATGACAGCGATCCGGAAGCAACGAATGAGCGTGTCGGACTGGTTTTGGCGGTAAAAAACGTATTACACAACGCTTTAGACCTAATCGGTGTATCTTCACCGGACAAGATGTGATATAAAAGGACTGGTGCGTTTTTCTATAGTAAACGCATTGCTGTTCTTACAATATAATGATAAAAGGAGTTAAGTATGCCAATCAATCTGCAAGGAAGAAGTTTTCTCACGTTATCGGATTATACGCCGGCGGAAATTCAGTACTTGATCGACTTAGGTCAGAAATTCAAGGATCTGAAGATGACCCATACGCCGCATCGTTACCTCGAAGGAAAGAACATTGTTCTTCTGTTCGAAAAGACCTCCACTCGTACGCGCTGCTCTTTTGAAGTTGCCGGACGCGACCTGGGCATGGGCGTAACGTACCTGGATCCGGGTTCGAGCCAGATGGGCAAGAAGGAATCCATTTCCGATACCGCTAAGGTTCTGGGTCGTTTCTACGATGGTATTGAATATCGCGGTTTCGATCAGAAAATGGTTGAAACCCTTGCTGAGGATTCGGGCGTCCCGGTATGGAACGGTTTAACCGACGAGTTCCATCCGACCCAAATGATTGCGGATATGTTGACCATTCAGGAAAACTTCGGCTATTTGAAGGGCATTAATTTCGTCTTCATGGGTGACTGCCGTAACAACGTCTCTAACTCGCTGTTGATCACCTGTGCAAAATTGGGTGTAAACTTCACCGGCTGCGGCCCGAAAGAATTGATGCCGACACAAGAGCTTATTAAAAAAGCAGAAGGCTTCGCAAAAGAATCGGGCGCAACGATTCGTTTCACCGAAGACGTAAAAGA
Source organism: Murdochiella vaginalis (assembly GCF_902381775.1). Lineage (NCBI taxonomy): Bacteria > Bacillati > Bacillota > Tissierellia > Tissierellales > Peptoniphilaceae > Murdochiella > Murdochiella vaginalis. Next base: position 1,139,143 of record NZ_LR698969.1, on the reverse strand, counting down.
GGGAACGAAGGATGCCGATGTCATCTATACCGACATTTGGGTCTCCATGGGCGAGCCGGACGAAGTTTGGGAATCCCGTATTCATCAGCTCTATCCCTACAAGGTCAACCAGAAGGTTATTGACAATGCTTCCGAAGATGTCATCTTCCTGCACTGCCTGCCGTCCTTCCATGACCTGAAGACCACCATTGGCGAAGATGTCAACAAGAAGTTCGGCAAAGACTTTGATCTCGACGGCATGGAAGTCAATGATGAAGTCTTCTTGGGCAAACACTCCAAGGTGTTTGATCAGGCGGAAAACCGCATGCACACCATTAAAGCGGTCATGTTCGCGACATTGAAGTAAGCTTGAACGAAACCCGAATCGGTTTCTGTGTGAGATACAACGATCGATTGTCGCAGATGCATAAAAGAAAACCGATACGAATTACTAAAGAGGGGGGCCCGGCGTGAATCGCCGGGCTCTTTCATTGTTTATCATAGCCATATTTCGTCGCTTAATTTATGTCACAAAATCAATATTTTGTGACAAATGAGGGCGGGCGATTAGTTCCAAGGCTTTCCTTTAATGGACCAGACATCACGGATAAACCATTTCCATTTCGTTGTATTCTCTTTATACTTCATGGTCAGCATGACATACGCCGAATGCAATGTGATAAGAACGTCTTCACTCGGTTCTTTCTGTCCATAACGAATTGCTTCCAGCGCCGCAATCCACTGCGTTTCATTCATTGGTGCCTTTGTAGCCAATTTCCCGAGCGCATAGATTAAATCGCGCAACGTATCACTGGGCTCCAGCACAATTTCATTTTGTCCTGCGAGTCGATCAATGTGATGCCAGACAACCCGAAAGCGTTCCCGCGCATTTTGGCCCGCTAAAGCCAATTTTTCGTCATTCATACGTTGTTTCCACGCCTGATACCGGCCAAATGCTCGTATTGCTACGAGAACGGCGCATACGGCAAAAAGTAGTGCAAGGCATAGGATTATACCTGTTTTGGTGTTTTCGTCGCTTGTAGGCGATTCTGATGCGTCCGCATTGTCGGATCCTTTCGAAGATTGCTCCGGCGGCTCCGTTGATGACGGATTTTCGGTGGAAGAAGACGAATTTGCGGCCGCGTCGGAGGAAGAAGCATTTTCCGATGAATTTTCGGAGGAAGAATCGCTTACGGAAGAAGATTCCGAATTTGTTTCCGAAGACGATTCCTGTGGGCTCATCACATCCAAATCCGTAGGTGGAATAAAGTCCGGTTGCGGATTTTGCGCGCTGTCTTGATTTAAACCGCTGATGTCCGCCACGTGCGAGGACGGTGTCGCTTCAACCGGAACCCAGCCCATGGCGTTCAAATACACTTCGGTCCATGCGTGTGCCTGTTTGGCCGTTAAGCTTCGCGCAGAGATTTCCACAGACGAGTCACTCGCCTGCGGAACGATGAAGCCTTCCGTATAGCGTGTGCTATAACCGATATCCTTCAGCAGAACGGTGTATGCCGTGGCAAAATACACACAGTATCCTTCCCTCTTTGTTAAAAAATGGTCAATAAAACTGGCGTTGTCATCAATTTCTTCGACATCCAAGCGATACCGATAATTTGCATCAAAGTGCGCACGCATCTGTTGCAGCAGCGTTGAAAATTCTTTGTGTTCGTCTCCATAGAGTATTTTCTCCAATTCCGGATCACGGGCATGCACCAGTTGGCGATATTTTTGCTCGCCCTTTCCTTTTGCCGGATTGATGCTCTCCTGCACCTGCGTTTTCCAATAATTGGCCACCAATGGCACAAAGTCAAGATTCACGAGGCCATGGTCATTATAATCGGCGGCAGAAGCAATCATGCCGGAGGGGCTATAGAAAAAGGCTGTGCCGGCATTGTAGGCCGTCAAAAGCTTCTGTGTTTTCGTTCCGGCAGGTACATCCGTGTTGAGATGCACGACAGAAGCCGGCTTTCCACCGTGAAATACGATGCGCGTCGGATTCTTCGTTTTTAAATAATAGAAGGTGGGACGAAAAAGGCCCGTTTGAATGGCCGTATCACGAGAAGCGGCATCGGCAAACCAGAAGGTTTTGGCTTGTTGCGTATCAAATTCATCATAGTATTTTTCGGAAAAACGCAGCGGCAACAGCGTTTGCGGCGAGGAAAGCGACCAGCTTTTGCCGTCAAACGAATCAAAGGAAGAGCCGCGCAGATAGAAAGCCGGCGCTTCTGCATGGATGGTCATATAAAGATCGTCATTCGGTGAAACCGGTCCGCCAACACGCAGGTTTCCCTGCGGATAATAACCGAGCTCCGCCAGCGTAAAACTGGAGATTTCCGTTCCCGCCTGCGCCGGCAGGAATTGGCGAAGTCGTTTGGAAAGAGATTCATGATAGAACAGCTCTGCCGGTAAAATAAGCTGTAATATCATCGTTGCGCTCAACAAAACGACTGCAAAGAACAACGGCGGGCGTTGGTCTCGATGTTGCGGATCCTGACGAAAGGCGTAGGAGGCATACACGCAAAATAATCCTGCCATCAGCCATAGTAACCAAAGCGGATCGTCCGTTAAGTGATCCAGATAGAAAAGCGGCGCGATCAGAAAAAACATATTGAGGATCGGAATGGGCAACGCCCAATTGGAAAGCACGGATAGAAGTGCAATAACCAGCGCGAATAAGGGACGGAAAAGAGACGGCATAGACGCTTTTTCCGAATTCATTGTGAAAGCCCATCGTAGAGCTTCCGATCCTCCGCGCCATACACTGCTCCACCATTCCGCCCCCACGATCGGAAGGGACAGGGACTGATGAATCAACAGCTGTGCACCGATCAGCACGATGAGAACGCCCATGATGCCAAGCGTAATTTTCCAGAAGCGCAGAGCAAGTATGAGTATAAGAACCAAGCCAAGATAGAGTACGCATTCCCTGAGAAGCGGTGCGCTACTCTGGCCGAGCAAAAGCAGAGTGAAGTGGCTGATGACCACGGCAAATACTGTTGTCGTCAACCATGCCTGCAACATCTGTATATGATCTTGTTGCGTTAACCGTTTCATAGGGCTCCTTACGCTTCCTCATCCAACCAAAATATGTCTAAGCTGGAACGGGCTATAGCAGAAAGAATTTCATCCGTTTGTTGCGCTCGTTCACTAAGAATTAGAAAATCAATGCCTAAGCTCTCATATTGTAAAAGACTTCCCAATGTGGATTCATCAATGCATTGAATCCAGATCAATTGACGACGATCCGGTGTCTGACTCAATCGCCAGGGTCGTTGAATGGCGGAAAATGGTAGATGCGCAATCCATACAGCCAACGATTCCGCTTCTGCAGGAGATTGTAGATGAATCAGCTGTGAATACCGATCGCCGGCATCAATACCGACACCTTTTTCCAAAAATGTGAGCGCTACCGTATAAAAGCGATCCAGAAAGGATGTGCGCAAAGCCAAAGCCTCTTCCAGCGCCGGGTCGCTCTTGGTTTTCGTGTTCAAAAAGTGTGCTGATCCATCAAAGGAAACCGGATTAACGTCCACTAATAATCGAATGGGTTGCTGTTCCACGTCGGAATAGTGTTTGATCATCCATTTTTGCAAACGGCTGCTCAATTTCCAGTGCGTATGGGACAGAGGTTCCCCCTGCTGCATCGGATCGACCGAAAACAGCTCATCGCTGACGAGCGTTAGGGACCGCCTCTCAATCACGTTTCCCTCCTCATCCTCCGAGCGGCGAAGGAAAGAAACCCCATCCACCCGCTGCGGAAGGGCGAAGCATTCCGCCGTGCGCGTAGCACGTCCTGCGAATTGCAACTTGAAAAAGCCGAGTAGATCCTCAAAAATGGGCTCTCCGGAAGAAAACGTATAGGTTCCCGTATGCGGTACATAGAACGGAAAGGAAAGACGTTTCACCTCTCCCGGAGCAATCATCACTTCCGTCGTAGACTTTCCCTGTGGAGAGGGAAACGGAAAGTGCAGAAAAAAAGGCAATAAGGAAGAATCATTGCGCAGCTCCAGGATCCATTCCCCCTCTTCCCCATGCTGCAGGCGCAAAGGATCGAGCTCTTCTTTGCGGGAAATATGCCGCCCCGATAAGTAGCTGAACAGCACGGAGAGTATGGGCAAGAGCAACCAAAAGAGCAAGAGAATGTGTGGAAACGGGCGCAATTTTGTATTGGCCAGCAGAAAAAGCACGACCGCGCCAAGAAGCCAAAAGAAAAAGCGCAGGCGAACGCCTTTCATCGCGGAACCGCCGTATTTTTCAAAATGTCGGAAATCACCTCATGCGCTGTAATCCCTCGCCCACGGCTTTGCGGCTTTAAAATAATGCGATGATCCAAAACATCATGCACCAGCGCTTGCACATCTTCCGGCACGACATAGGAACGGCCATTAAGCAGCGCCAGCGTTTGTGCGGCGGAAAATAGCATTTGCCCCGCGCGTGGACTAACGCCCAATTCAATGAGATCTTCCTCGCGTGTTTTCCGCGTGATCATAAGCATGTAACGCTTTACTTCATCGGTAACGGTCACCTGCGGGACCTGATCACGAAGCCACGTGATCACCTCCGCCTCGGCTACGACTTTTACATCCTTTTGGATGCGACGCATGGCGTTCGTAGAAATAATTTCCATTTCTTCATCCTGCGAGGGATAGCCGATGGAAATGCGCATCATAAATCGATCCATTTGTGCCTCCGGTAAGGGATAGGTCCCCACATTTTCCACCGGATTCTGTGTCGCCATAACCATAAACGGATTCGGAAGCGCATACGTCACGCCTTCCACCGTAACCTGTCCTTCCTGCATGGCTTCGAGCAGCGCCGATTGCGTGCGTGGAGACGAACGGTTAATTTCATCCGCCAACAAAATCTGTGTATTAACGGCACCCTCGCGGAATTCAAATTCTGCTGTCTTCGGATTATACATATTAAAGCCTGTAACATCGGAAGGCATCAGATCCGGCGTAAATTGAATACGCTGAAAATCCAGACGAACCGCTTTCGCAAGCGCATGCACGATCGTTGTTTTGCCGATGCCCGGCACGTCCTCCAAAAGGACATGTCCACCCGCCAACAGGCAAATCAACATTTTTTTTGCCGGCACATCTTTTCCGATGACCACTTGGCCGATACTGGCTAAGACATCCTCCCCGAGTTTGCGACAGATCGCTGTCGCCTCTTGGTGTAAGCTCATGTTGTTCTCCATTCTATAAGCGCAAGACATTGGTGCGCCAAGAGGAATTGTGTTGCATTGAAGCAAATGTAACCTTTTTGTATTATATTATGTAGCAGATGGGTTTGCAATTTTCCAAAGGAGGAAGCCGTGGAGTTACCAATCATTTTGGAAGACTATATCAACTACATGAAAACGGTGCGTGGCCTATCTCCGCGGACGATTCGGGAATATGAGTACGATCTGGTGCGCTTTATGCGTTTTCATCTTCGCCGTCATGGACAAGGTACTTCCCGAAAGGCACCCTTAGTTTCTGTGGATATCGCCATGGTGAATGTTGACACGTTAAAAGCCGTGGATATCAACGATCTGTTAGCGTTTCTGGCCTATTCGGAGCAGGAAGAAGGTCTCTCCGGAAGCCGTCGCGCGCGCATGTCCTCTGCCATACGTTCCTTTTTTAAGTATCTGGTGAATATCCAGGAATACTTTGAAAAAAATCCGGCGGAAAAGCTTACCACACCGAAGCGTAAGAAACGCCATCCGGTATATCTTACGCTGGAGGAAGCGCTTCGTCTTATTGAAGTGGCGGCAAAGGAGGACAACCCCTTTTTCCGCACGCGAGATGTCGCTATTGTGGTCACTTTCTTAACCACCGGCATGCGGCTGAGCGAGCTCTGTGGTCTCAATATTACCTCGCTTCGAGAGGGGCGCTTTCACGTCGTCGGAAAAGGAAATAAAGAGCGCGTAATCTACCTGACGGAATCCTGTGAAGCGGCCATTCGTTCCTATCTTTCGAGACGCCCCATCGTTCCAGGAGAAGACGCTTTGTTTCTCTCGACACACCATCAGCGCATTTCGCCTCGTGCGGTGCAACATCGTATGGATGCCTTGCTGCGCGAAGCCGGTTTCGATACATCCGTCTATTCCACGCATAAGCTACGCCATACGGCGGCAACGCTCATGTACCGGGAAGGGGTGGATATTCGCACCTTACAGCGTATTTTAGGACACGAATCCCTGCAGACAACACAGATCTATACGCATGTAGAAGACGAGATGGCACGTGATGCGGTGTCTCGCAATCCTCTTGCCCACCTTCAAATGACGGATGAAAAAAGCGCGCCGAAGGAATAACATCCCCGGCGCGACTTATCAAATCCTTATTGGTTTCAGCCTTTTAAGCCCCGTGCCTGCCGATCCATATCCTCGACAACGATGTCAAAAATTTCTCCTAAGGTGCGGCAATATTCCAATACTTTCCACGGTTCATTGGTATGATAGTGAATTTTGATCAGCGTATCATCTCCCACCGCCAAGAGGCAGTCCCCGTCAAAATGTTCCACAAAATAAGCATTGATCTCATCCTCATCCAAATTTTCTCCCTCGATGAGAAGTTGGGTGTCATAGCGGTACGTTATGGATTGTTCCATGTTTTCCTTCTTTCTGTTTATGAGATTCTATTCCGTTTGAGTTGCTTGTACAAAGAGACCACCGTTTCGACCAGGAACACGCCGAGAGCGATCGATGCTGCCATGATGAATGTCTGAATGGCATATACGCTTGCCTGATCCATGCGTTCATAGAAAAAGGCATTGACGCAGCGATAGATGAGTGCGCCGGGAACCAACGGATAAAGCGAGGGAATAATAATCATCGTCACTGGTGTGCGAAACCAGCGAGCTCCGAGCTGCGCGGCAATGGCTACAACGAGCGTAGCTAAAAAAGTGGCCGAAAAATTTGTCCAGCCGCAATCCAGAAAAATGGCATAGGTATCCCAGCTGAGGAACGAAATCACCGAGTTAAACAGCGCAATTTTTTTACCCGCACCGAGCATGATGGTAAAGGCGAACACGGCAAGGAAAGCGCCGGACCCCTGCATCATATACTTGAACCACAGCGGGTTGTTGAGCGGATAAAATAGGACGGAGAAAAGCGTTGACGTGGAACTATTCATAAGAAGAACCCTCCTGTCAGCGCGAGGGCAAAAAACGTGCCCACGGCAAGCGCCATGCTCGAAATAATGGCCGCCAGAAGATTGCCTACGCCCGTTAAATAATCGCCGCGCATGGTGTCTCGAATGCCGTTCGTAAGCGTCGTGCCCGGGAATAGGCTGATCAAGGCTCCCACAGCCATGCGATCCAGACGTAACATCGGAAAAAAGCGTGCCAACACGCCGAGAACAAAAATCATAACAAAAGTCTGTAAAAAGGAAGGAACAAAGCTGCCTCCCAAGCGATTGCGTACGAGTTTGTTCGTTAAAATAATGCTGCTGGCTGCGAACCCGGCAAAAAGGCTCTCCATCAAATTTGCTCCGGACATCAGCGCGAATCCGGCGGCAGCAATGGCATGATACACGCGCGAAAAACGGATCGGATCATGATTATGCGCTAATTTTTCCAGTGTGTCATAGGCTTCTTCGATAGACAGTTCCTTCTTTGCTAAACGACGCGAAATGGTGTTGACATCACGAATGCGATCCAGACGGAATGTTCGATTCTTAATGCGACGAACAGCGGTTAAACAGGTACTATCGTTTAACGTCAATGTGACATATAGGCCCGTCAGCAAGGCAATAACATCCAGACCACGGTTTTCACTCAAACGTAAAATACGCTCTACGGTATCTTCCACACGATAGGTCTCTGCCCCATTTTCCATTAAAATAACACCTGCATTCAGGGCAAGATCAAAGAGCATTTTATTATGTGCCGCATCGGTATCTTGTAAAGCGACAACCATTGTTTTGCTTTCCGCCGAAGCGTGTACGCTTTCCATGCTCTCCCCTCCTGACTCTTTGCCATTATAGCATAGGCCATTTAATACCATGGAAATAAAAGCAAAAATTTTCGTCGAAATACTTGCGAGGTGGATAAGATTCACGTATAATGTTCGTGTTGTTTGCAGGTGTGGCGGAACGGCAGACGCGCTAGTTTCAGGGACTAGTGGGAGCAATCTCGTGGGGGTTCAAATCCCTTCACCTGCATTGGGAGCGGCCTCGTTAGAGGTCGTTTTTTTTATGCTATCTCTGTACTTCACGAAAAAGGAGGATACCGTAACGGTATCCTCCTTTCTTCTATTTACGAATTTCGAGCGATACTACTTCACATAATTGAGCGTGACGTTGGTGAACGGTGCCATGATCAACGTCGGATCGCCCATTTCTGTAAAGCTCAGGCTCGGGTCGATCTCCGGCATATTTTTCGCAATGCCGTCTTCATCCTTTTGAATCTTCTCGTAGATTGTCTTATAGTCCGCTTCTTTGAACTGCTTAAAGCGGGAGAAGTCGTCCGAGATCTGAACGCCGTTGTCCTTCGCAGCAAGACGAGTAACTTCGCCGCCCTTGAATTCTCCGGATACGATGGTTTTGCATGTTTGATAGACCGCGCTCTGCAGATTCTTCATCGCCGAGGTGATCACCTGCTCGCCCATATCCTTCTGATCCACGTCAACGCCAATCATCTTGCCATTGTTATCCTGTGCTGCCTTCAACACGGAAGAAGCAATGCCGCCGCCGCAGGAGAAAATAAGCTCGGTGCCGTTCTTATACCAGGTGGCTGCCAAAGTCTGAATTTCCGGCTTCGGAGTAAAAGAGCCCGTATAGTTATACATCATTTCGACTTTGGGCAACTTCATTTCTTTAGCCGCATAGTCTGCACCGGCGATAAAGCCGAAGCCGTAGCGTACAACGGCCGGAACGGCAACGCCGCCCGCAAAGCCAAGCTTCGTATAACCATCTTTTACAGCCGCATAGCCGGCTAAGAAACCCGATTCCTGCTCACGGAAGAGGATGGAAGCGGTATTCTTTTCAAAGTAGGTTTCCGTTACCGGAGAACCGTCCGGATTTGTTTTGCCTTCCACCACGCGCTGCGGTTCAAAGTCAACGGCAATAAACTTAACATCCGGATGTTCTTTCTGTGCTGCGCCTACAGCGGTTTCAAAAAGGAATCCCGGCGTAACGACAATTTTGGCACCCTTTTGAATGGCCTGTTCAATGGCCTGTAAATAGACCTGATCGCCTTGATCCTGCGGACGCAGGTAATTGGCCTTTACTCCGATTTCATCCGCAAACTGCTTTAATCCTTCAAACGATCCCTGGTTAAACGATTTGTCATCAATGGTTCCCAAGTCCGTAATCAGATAGAGCGAATTATCATCATACTTGACCTCACCGGTCGTTTCGGACTTCGCTTCACTTGCTGCTTCCGATGCTGCCTCTAATGCCGTAGGGCTTTCCGACGACTTCGTATCCTTGCCGCCGCAAGCGGTAAGAACGAGCGTCAACACGAAAAGTGTACTCAAAAACGTAAATAACTTTTTCATTGTCTCCTTCTTTCTTTCTCTTCGTTCGATGGATTCCTTGGTTCGAACTTCACGCAATTACAGTTTATACGATACAGAAATTTTACACAACAGCACAGGTTGTCGCGCTAGCGTTGTCCCTTATCAAACGGCCTCCCTTCCGCCGCTGGCGCACGGGTTTTCTTGCTGGTAAAGGCCAGCAAAAGTATCGTAATAACATAGGGTAATATCTGATATACAAATTGCGGTATGCCAAGGTTGTACAGGAGCGGAATGCCCGAATAAATCGACGATAGCGCCTTCAGCAAACCGAAGAAAAAGGCGGCGAGTCCAATCGAAATCGGATTCCATTGTCCAAAAATGAGAACCGCGATGGCTAAAAAGCCGTAGCCGGCAACAGTACCGTTAAACTCCGTTGATACCGGCAAAATATAAGCTAATCCGCCGAGACCGCCGAGTGCGCCGGAAATCAATACGCCTGCCCAGCGAATACGTGCGACGGACACACCGGCCGCATCTGTCGCCTGCGGATATTCCCCCGCGGAACGCAGACGAAGGCCAAACGGCGTCTTGTAGAGAACGATGGTTGCGACCAACCAAAGGAAAAAAATGAGATAGGTGGTCACATACACATTCTGAAAGAAGATCGGACCGATGAGCGGAATTTTGCTTAAAACAGGCACCTCTGCGATCGTAAAATGTCCCGTAAAGGAAATCTGCTGAATGCCGATTAAGGAACGGGCTACAAAGATAGCAAAGGCCCCGGCAAACATATTGATTGCCGTACCGGAGATGGTTTGATCCGCGAACATATTAATGGAGGCAAAAGCATGGAATGCCGAGTACACTGTGCCGACAAGAAGGGACAGTGTAATCGCAATCCATAGATGAACCATGGTGACTTCCTGACCGGCTTCGTTTACAAAATGCAGGTAAAGCGTACCGGCGAAGGCACCGATTACCATGATTCCTTCAAGCCCGATATTGATGACACCGCTTCGTTCCGAAAACATAGCCGCCAAGGCAACGACCAGAAGAGGAATCGCAAAATTCAGCATCTGTTGAAAAATAAAGATCACAATATCCATTAGTTGCCCTCCTCCTTTTCTTTACGGCTCAGCAAGCGACGGAAAAGAATCGAAAGGGCGGAAACATACAGAATGAAGGAAATGATAATCGTGATCAGTTCCGGAGCATATCCAAGCGTCTGAATCGCCTGTCCGCCCATATTGAGATACGAAAAGAACAGCGCGGAGAATAAAATTCCGATCGGTTCACTGAGACCGAGCAACGCTACAGCGATGCCGTCAAAGCCCTGCTGCGGTAAGACATCTACAACAGCAATAGCTGTTCCGGCACCGGACAGATAGAACAGTCCGCCGCCCAGGCCTGCCATTGCGCCGGAAATCGCCATGGATTTGATAATGCTGGCATTCTCATTGATACCGGCATATTTGGCCGCATCACGATTCAAGCCAACAGCCTGCATTTCAAAACCGAAGGTTGTTTTTTTCAGAATCAGATGCAATACGACCACCATAGCGAGACCAATGAGAAATCCTCCGCCGGCAAAGGTGCCGGGAAAGAGAACATCAAAGCCGAAGCGAGGCACGGCAGTGTTGATAGCCATGGTCGTATTACGAAAAAGATTATAGATGTTAAATCGCTTAATCAGATCGTTTACCAGATACATTACGGTGTAGTTAAGCATAATGCACGTGATGACCTCATTCACATTGCGATACGCTTTCAACATACCTACGATGGCGCCCAGAAACGCACCGGCAAGAGCAGAGACAAGAAGCGCCACCGGCCACATAATAAAGGCCGGAAGATAGCGTTCCAGGCGATTGCAGAGCAGGATCACCATGAAGCCGCCGAATAGAAACTGACCGGACGCGCCAATATTAAAGAGACCGGTTTGAAAAGCAAACCCAACCGCCAGCCCCGTCATGAGCAAGGGCGTGGCGTAGTAAAACAGGTTGCCAACGCCGGCCAAGCCGTTCAGAAACGGGCCGCGGAAAAAGTTCGGGATGGCCTCTCCCGCAACAGAGGGATTGGTGAAGTAAATAATGGCGATCCCGACCACAAGTCCGATGAGTATGGCTATGAGAGATGGCAATGCTTTTTGTAAACCCAAACGCTTAGTCTTCATGGTTCACCTCCATGCGCTTCGCTCCGGACATGTAGAGGCCCAGTTCTTCTTCCGTCGTTTCTTTTGGATGTAATTCCGCGACAATTTCGCCATGGTGCATGACCAAAATGCGATCGGAAATGCCCAACACTTCGCTCAACTCAAAAGAAATGAGCAAAACGCCCTTCCCCTCATCGCGCTCCGCAATCAGCTGTTGATGAATATAAGAAATAGCTCCCACGTCCAGGCCTCGGGTCGGCTGAACGGCGATTAAGAGATCATGCGCTCGCTCCATCTCTCTTGCCACAATTGCTTTTTGTTGGTTGCCACCAGACATCGAACGCGCAATCGTTCGCGGCCCGCGTCCGGCTCGAACATCATACATGGCTATTAAGGAATTGGCGTATCTGTCCGCTTCCTCAAATTGAATCCATCCGCCTTTTTGGAAGGGCTCTTCAAAATAATTCTGCAGCACCAGATTTTTGCCCAAGTCATAATCCAGAACCAAGCCATACCGATGACGATCCTCGGGAACATGCGCCATGCCATGCGTATTTCGATAGCGAATGGAGCGATTGAGCACTTCTTCGCCATTGAGCATAATAGAGCCGTGCACATTATGAATAAGACCTGTTAGCGCATAAACAAACTCCGACTGTCCATTTCCATCGACCCCGGCGATGCAGACAATTTCGCCTTTTCGCACGTCGAGATGAATATGCGAAAGAGTCTTTTGTCCATCCCGCGGTTGATCCAAGGTTAAATCGCGCACCTTTAAAACGGTCTCGCCCAAGGGACGCTCTTCGAGCGTAAAGGAAAGATTGACTTTACGGCCGACCATCATCCGGCTCATTTCTTCTATGCTTACCGAATCGGCCGGAACGGTATCGACTACTTTCCCTTTTCGCAACACCGTGACTGTATCGGCCACCGCTTTAATCTCATTCAATTTATGCGTAATGAAAATAATCGATTTTCCCTCACGAACGAGCATCTTCATAATATCCAGAAGCTCTTCAATTTCCTGCGGCGTCAGGACAGCTGTGGGCTCATCGAAAATAAGAATATCATTGTCACGGTAGAGCATTTTAATGATTTCCACACGTTGTTGTTGACCGACGGAAATATCCTCAATTTTATCATCCGGATCAATCTGAAAATGATAGCGCTCGGAAAGCTCCATTACCCGCTTACGCGCTTCCTCCATCTGCAAAACGCCCATTTTGGTCGTTTCTACCCCGAGAACGACATTTTCGAGAACGGTGAAATTCGGCACCAGTTTAAAATGTTGATGTACCATACCGATGCCGTAGCGCGTCGCATCGTTCGGATCTTTGATTTTTGTCGGTTTGCCATTAACCAGAATCTCTCCGCTGTCTGCCTCATAGAGCCCAAAAAGAATGGACATCAACGTGGACTTCCCCGCTCCGTTCTCGCCAAGAAGCGCAAGGATTTCACCCTGATGCAGGGCAATGGACACATCGCTGTTGGCAACGACACCCGGGAAGGTTTTGGTGATATGGCTCATTTCAATCACAGTTTGCGACATGAGCTCCTCCTCATCGTGATACCTTTTTATAATTATTATAGCAGACATTTTCGAAGACCCGTGGAAATAGGCGTGATCTCTGTGGAGAAAGAAAATAAAAAACGAGGGATATCGTCCCCCGTCATCTCTTTTATATTTGTCCCAATTCGACTTTGTGTTCCTGGCTGAAAAAGCTGTATAACTCCGTGAATCCAATGTATAAATACCCAAAAGCACCCAGAAATGGGTGCCTTTTTGCTGTCTGTGCATAGTGACTAATCCAGAAATCTATTTTTGTAGCATAGTGACAAAATTGAAGTATCTAATTTTAGTGGAGGTAGAAAAACCGCAGATACATTGTCTCAGCCTTGCTTAATCATTTGTTTCCGTTGCAAAGCGTTCAAGATTTGGTGATACCCGTTGCCCAAGTTGAGCACCTATAAGACCCCACATACTCTCCGCTAGTAAGTATTGAACTTAAAAACAATGAGTTCAATACTTTTCAAAGGAGCGTAGACATTATGAGTGAGAACGTTGCTACTGGCGGATTTGAGTTTAAGCGTTGGAAGTCTGGTACCGAATATGAGAACTGGGTAAAGGACACTCTGACCGAACTTCACTTCAAGGCTGAACGCAAGGGTAAGAATGACAGTGGAGTGGATATTATTGCAGAAACCAAGAACAGGTATGTATCATGGTAGCAGTAGACACGGAGAAGCAGATAATTGCTAAGCCACTGTCAGTCGGCAGACTGGAAACCTCTGATGCACAAAAGTTACTGGGAGGCCGATTTAGCCGCGGGTCTACACTGGTAACAGACAGCCACGGAGCATATCCGACACTGACAAGGCGTGAGAATGTACCTCATGTTCAGATTGAATCTGGAAAGCACGCCAACGGGCCGTACAATCTGGGCGAAGTCAACGGAATACACTCCCAGATAGAGAAGATGCTCCCAGAGTCGGCCGAGAGACTACCGGCAACTAAGTATCTGAACCAGTACATGGCAATCTTCATCTAGACCTGGCAACATAAGGGACTGTCACTTGAGGACAAGGTTTATTTGCTCAAGAAAACCATCGCTGACAGCGCCGACTACAAGCAAAACTATGACCAAATCAAAGTCCGTCCACTGGACATCAACACCAAGGGAGAGTTCCCGACCAAGGTCTAAGAGAAGGGACTATCATTCAGAAATGGATGGTAGTCTTATTCTTATATACAGGGATGGTGGCAGTATGGTGTTATGGAATAGAATAGAGTTGAAATTTTTGATTTTTTGATATAGCAACCAATGGTTGCGGAAGTTTCAATTGTAGTTGATAGTGTGTAACCGTAGATTGTGGCATAGTATTTCCAAGGAGGTAGAGAAAATGTTGTCTGAAAGAATATATAAGTTCAGACGCAAGAGTGGACTTTCTCAAGAGCAACTTGCAGAGAAAATAGGCGTTTCAAGACAGGCCATATCTAAATGGGAAAGTGGAACATCGACGCCTGAATTAGAAAAACTGTTGGTATTAAGCGAGTGCTTCAACATTACTCTTGATGACCTTGTGAAGGAAGAAACAATCGATCAGGGTACAACGGAAGCACCGCCGAAGGTAGAAGATTCCAAAGTTTCAAAAGCCATAGAGATGAAGGTAGGTATTGGCCTTTGTTTGATTGGTACTGTATGTCTAATCCTTTTCGGAGTTTTGATGGTCATGAGTCCAAGCGCAACAGAGCAACTAAATACTGCTTCGACGATTACTCTAAGTGGATCTGGCGTACTCCTCATCCTATGTGTGCTTTCGATGGTTGTAGGCTTAGTACTAATACTACGCAAAAAATGAAATGGAGGTAAAGCGTATGAAAAAGCTGAGTTATTTGTTTATTGCTATTGCAATCCTGCTATCTGACATTATGTGTTTCGTGATTGCCTATAATTATCGTGATATGCTTTGTGGCATTAAGCACGGATGTTATAGTGCACCCGCTAATGTTGCATTTCTTTCTGCCATTCCATTTGGCATTGGAATTATCATATGTGCTATTGTAGCATACACACTTCACAAGAAAGCCCGATAATATGCATCAAGCCCACAGAGTAAATCCTGTAAATTTATGAGAGGCTCCACCAGATAAGGATGGAGCCTCATTTTATGTCCCCTAATGAATAAATCTACATTAGCCTACCCTGACCTATACTCCGGGAACACAAAAGGGAATTGGGAGTTATATTTTTACTATTCCGCAACAGAAAAGCTATTGAATGGGAATGCGTAATGTCTGGCCCGGATAAATACCGGAAGACCAGAGATTGTTGACGCGATAGATATCACGAACGATATCGCGGACGTCTCGCCCGTCGTGTTCGGCAACTGTCTCGGCCAAATGCCATACGGTATCCCCCGCTTTGACGAGTACTGTTTTTTCATGAACAGGAGAGGCGGCTGAAGAGGATTCTCGGGATACGAAACTGAACACAAGAGTCAATGCCAAAGCAAGGATAAAAATGCAAAGGGCAACGAATGTATAAAAGCGTTTTGGTTGTGTAATTACGATGCGTTTCATAAGTCCTCCTAAAACGAACATTTGTTCTTTGTATTTTTAGTATAGAAGAACATTTGTTCGTTGTCAAGAGATTTTTCTCTTGACAATTAAAAAAAAGAGGGTTGCCCCTCTTTCTCTCGTATTTTATTCGGCATGCGCTGCTGTATTTTGGATTGCCTCCACGCTTAACAAACAAGCCAGTTTCGCTTGTTCATAAACTACCCCGCCTTGATAATACACAATATAGGGTTCTCGCATCGGCCCGTCCGCACTAACTTCAATGGAGGAACCGTCAATAAAGCCGCCGGAAGCCATTATCACGGGATCACTGTAGCCCGGCATGTCCCAGGGAAGCGGAACCACATCCGCACCGACACTTGCTGCCTTCTGCACGGCATGACAAAAAGCTTCCACCTTTCGCCCCTCTCCCAGCGTGATGGCTTCGATAATATCGCTACGCGGGTCATCGGAAGCCGGCGAGCACCGATAACCTAAATCTTCAAATACTTTTGCAAACAGCAGTGCTCCCTTTAAAGCCTCAATGGTCACGTGCGGAGCAAAAAAGAGGCCCTGTAATGTAAGACGGGTCGTTCCGAAGCTTAACCCGGTATCCTCGCCCAAGCCCGGCGCAATGAGATGGTTTCGGCATCGTTCGATCCACTCTTTTTTACCGGCCAGATAGCCGCCGCTGACAGCAATGCCGCCACCCGGATTTTTAATAAGCGACCCTGCAATGATGTCCGCTCCCACTTCAAGAGGCTCCTGATCTTTCGTAAATTCGCCGTAACAGTTGTCGACAAAAACGATGGAGTCCGGAGACTTTTCTTTAATAATGGCAATCGCTTCGCCCAATTCCTCCACAGTAAAAGCACGACGATCCGTATAGCCTGTGGAACGCTGCAGTAAAACCAGACGCGGGTGACAAGACACGGCGTCCGGCAACGCTTCCCGATCGATTTTTCCCTTTTGTAGCGGGAGCATTTTATACTGAACGCCCCGTTCCTGAAGCGTACCGATTTCCTTGCCTTGGATGCCGATGACCGATTGAAGCGTATCATACGGATGTCCGGTAACAGCTAAAAGCGTATCGCCGCTATTGGTCAAAGCATAGAGCGCTGTCGCAATCGCATGCGTTCCGGACGTAATGTTCGCGCGAACCAGGGCATCCTCGGCGCGAAATACATCGCGAAAAATACGTTCCGTCTTTTCACGCCCGGTATCCCCATATCCGTATCCGGTCGGCGAGTAAAAATCCGCCTGATTCAATCCGTTCTGTTGCATGGCGTGCAACACTTTCAGCTGATTTGCCGTGCGCAGTGCATGCAAGTCGGAAAATCGGTCCGCCAAAGCATCTTCCGCCCGTTCAATACGCAAGAGCGTCTCCGGACTTAAATCATAATATTGTTGATAGATTTGATTCTTCATAGTTTTCCTTTTTCATCCATTAAGCACAGCCCGGATCAAGCTTGGAGAAATGCAATGATTTCTTGTTTTGCCCGTTCATACCGGACGGATGGTTCTCTTTCTTCAATCCAAACGGCATCTTTCGTCTTACGATACCAGGTATATTGTCGCTTTGCATATTGTCGGGAGGAACGCTGCATGAGTCGAATCGTTTCTTCTAAAGTTATTAAACCGCGAAAATACCAGAAAAATTCGCGATAGCCAATCGCGCGCATAGCCTGAGAGTCGGCGGAAACCCCCTTTTGATAAAGATGGTGCACTTCCTCCGCAAGCCCCCTGTCCAACATGTCCAAGACGCGCTGATTAATCGCCTCATAGAGTTGTTCACGAGGAAGGGAAAGCATGATCACGAGGCTTTTCCACGATGGATTCTCGCGATCTTTTCGCAGCGCAGAAGGCAGCTGTTTCGTTCGCCGTAAAACCTCAATCGCACGAAGGATGCGAGGTTTATCCTGGGGAGTAAGCCGCTTGGCTGTAACCGGATCTCGATCGCATAGCTCCTGATAGAGCCGAAGGCCATGATCCTGTCGGTATTCTTCCTCTAATGTCCTTCGCCACGACATCGCCGTATCCATCCCGCTAAACTGATAGTCCATGAGGAGCGCATTCAGATACAGGCCGGTTCCGCCTACAAAAATCGGCAATTTTCCCCTCTGAAAAACCTCATTCTGCACGTTTTGCGCATCGCGCTGGTAATCCGCTACGGTATAACGCGTTCCCGGATCCACCAGGTCAAGCAGATGATGCGGTATCGCCTTTTGCTCCGCCGGCGTCGCTTTCGCGGTTCCGATATCCATCCCGCGATAGATCTGCATCGAATCCATAGAAAGGATTTCACCTTGAAAATCTCGGGCTAAACGCAGCGCTAAGGCACTTTTCCCCACACCGGTCGGTCCTACGATAAAGACACGTTTCTTTTCACGCGATTCGTGCATTATTTCACCCGCATGAACCATTTTTCAAAATCCTTTTTTTCACGTCGGATGACAGTGGGTCTTCCATGCGGACAAGTTAAGGGATAGCGACAAGCATAAAGCTGCTCATAAAGTGCCGCCGCTTCCGCCTCGCTTAAGGAATCTCCCTGCTTAACAGAAGCCTTGCAGGCCTTCATTGCCATCTGATCCAGCAATTGATCATATTCCTTAGCCTCCGCGACGGATACATCCAACAGGTCCAGAAGCAGTTGCGCATCATTGGTCGATCGAAAAAGTGTCGGGACAGCGCGAAGAACGACCCTTCCTTCCCCGAAAGGAGCAACATCCAATCCGAGATCTGTTAGAGCCTTTTGCCGTACAGAAAAGGCCGTTTCCTGTTCATCCGATAACGCTACGACAATCGGCTTTAATAGGCGCTGCTGCACAATCGTCCCCGCGCTCGCCTGCTTAAGGAAGCGTTCATAATTCACGCGTTCATGCGCCGCATGTTGATCCATAATGAGCAATGCATCCTTTCCCCGTTCTTCAAAAAGAAGATACACGTGAAAAAGGCTGCCGAGATATCGCAGGGTGGAAAAAGCCGGAAGCAGGCTACTTTCCTCGTCCGTTGAAGGAGAAAGAAAGCTCGACTGTTCGTGCAGATTTTCCTCTTCCGAGACGTATAAATCTTTTTTTTCCTGCGGATCGGCATAAGAAGAAGTCTCATCAGGCGAGAGCATAAACTCCAGTGTTTCGTTGACAGCCTCCTCCGCTTCTGCAATAGAGTGCTCGACTTTCGGATCCTTCCCCTCGTGACCTTGTTGCGGTAATAGTGCTTGGTCGTGCGAATACGTCTCCTCGGAATCGACCTTTTTCGTCGGCCAGGCATATTGTTCCAAAATGCGACGATAGCTTTCTTCCGGAGAAGGAAACAAGTCCTTCTTCTCTTCACCGGGAATCGTTGGCTTGCGAAAAAGCGCTGTCTGAACCGCTTGGTGAATCATTTCCTGCATGCCTTCCGAATCCGTAAACTGAATGGTCATTTTGTTGGGATGCACATTCACATCAATGTTTTCCGGATCTGTATCGAGAAACAGCTGAAAGGCCGGGAAGCGTCCATTGGGAATGAGCGAACGATAGCAGGATTCCACGATTTCCCGGACCGGATCCGGCATAATCGCACGACCGTTCACGTATAAAAACTGCATTTGTCGATTGGCACGATAATACGTATTATTGCCGATAAAGCCGGAGAGGCGATATCGCCCATCCCCATGGACGGGCACAATGGATTCGTGATAGCTTCGTCCGTACAGCACCAGCAAGGTTTCTTCCAGGCTCTGTTCTTTTCCGGTCTGTAAGATGCGCTTATCGTCCCGATAAAAACGAAAGGCAATCTCCGGATGTCCGATCGCCATCGTATACAGATAGCGCGAAACGGCATTGCTTTCTGCCACATCGCTTTTTAAAAATGTGCGACGCACCGGAATACCGGCAAATAAATGTGAAACGGTGATGCGTGTTCCTGTTCCCATAGCGACGGTTTTTCGTTCCACCACGTTTCCGTCCACATAGCGAAGAGCAAATCCGGTTTCTTCTTCGGCCGTCTTGGATTGCGCTTCCACTTCCGCCACGGCGACGATGGAAGATAACGCCTCTCCACGAAATCCCAACGAATGCAGACGATAAAGATCCGCAAAAGAGGAAATCTTCGAGGTAGCATGCGGCAAAAACGCGGTCTCCATTTCTTGCTTGGAAATTCCGGACCCATTATCCGTTACCGAAATGAGCGATTTGCCGCCATCACGAATCTGTACCAAAATCTCATCGGCACCGGCATCCACAGCATTTTCCACTAATTCCTTCACAACAGAAACGGGGCGCTCAATGACTTCGCCTGCCGCAATGCGCTTGACGGTTTCTGCATCTAATTGACGAATCATGATTCTTCCCCTTCCTGTTTTGCCTCACGAATGAAGGCATCTAATTCCATAAAGGCTTCCATGGGTGAGAGCGTATTGATATCCATGGATTGCAGTTTTTGTCGAAGCGGATCTATTTTTACGGTTTCGTGATGACTATCAACCGGTTGTGGAGACGAAGCAAGACTTTCTCGCATCCGCGATGAAGAGGAGCGAAGAAACGCGCCTTCCTTCTCGGTTGACTCGATCCGATTTTGATCCAAATCATTTAGAATTGCTTCCGCACGCGCAAGAATCGATTCCGGCATGCCTGAAAGCCGCGCTACTTCAATGCCGTAACTGCGATCCGCCGAACCTTCTTCCACCCGATGCAGGAAGACCAGGTGTCCCGCCTCTTCTTGAATCTGCACACGTCGGTTGGAAAGATTCGGCAGAACATCCGCCAGCTGCGTTAATTCATGATAATGGGTGGCAAAGAGCGTTTTCGCCGGAAGGGATCGTGAGAGATATTCCAAAATGGCACAAGCTATGGAAAGGCCGTCATTCGTGCTCGTACCGCGTCCTACCTCATCAAGAACCAAAAAGCTTTTCGTTGTTGCTTCCTGAAGGATATCCGCCATTTCCTTCATCTCCACCATGAAGGTGGATTCCCCTTTCGCGAGGTGATCCCGTGCCCCGATGCGCGTAAAGATCTGATCCACAATGGGAAGACGACACGATTTTGCCGGCACGAAGGATCCCATCTGCGCCATGATAATCAGCAAGGCATTTTGCCGTATATACGTGGATTTTCCCGCCATATTGGGGCCTGTAATCACCTGAATACGATTATCCTTTTCGCCAATATCCAGGTCATTGACGATAAAATCCACATCCGGCTGCGCCGAGACGACCGGGTGTCGACCTTCCACGATGTGTATGGGCTCTTCTTCCAAAACAAACACAGGACGACAATAGTCATGATCCGAAGCAACCTGCGCAAGCGACAATAGCGCATCGAGATCCGCCAAGGTATCTGCAACGCGTTGTATATGCACCGCCTCGGCTGCCACCTCATCTCGCAAGGCCTGAAACAGCGAAAATTCCATCGCCTCCACCTTGGCGGAGGAACCGATGATGCGATTCGCCTGCATTTCCAAGTATTCTGTGGTATAGCGTTCCGCATTTTTCAACGTTTGGCGACGTTGATAATCCTCGGGAATCTTGTCCAAATTGGACCGGGTGACTTCTAAAAAATAGCCCTGATTTTTACGATAAATAATGCGCAAATTACGGATACCGCTACGTTCGCGCTCCTGTTCCTCATAGGTAACCAGCGCGGATCGCGCCTGCTCCCCTCCGCTTTTCAGATCATCCAGTTCTTGACTGTATCCGTCGCGAATCATTCCGCCTTCGTTGACGGAAATCGGTGGTTCCTCCACAATGGCCGAAAGGATGTGCTCGCGTAGATCCGTCAAGGGATCCAGCCCCTGTAATAAAAGCGCGATACAGGGATCCTCTAAGGCTGAAAGCGTGGCGATCACCTGCGGCAGGGTGGAAAGGGATTGCGCAAAACGCAGCAAGTCGCGCGCATTGCCGCGGCGAAAGCTGAGTTTGCTCAGAAGGCGCTCCAGATCATAGACATTTTCCAATGCTTCCCGCAGGGTCAGACGAGCAGAAAGCTCCTGCATAAATAAAGCAACGATATCCTGGCGAGCAATAATATCTTCTTGATTAAGCAAGGGAAAAGAAAGCCAATCTGCTATCTTGCGCGATCCCATCGCCGTCTTCGTGCGGTCCAAAACGGAAAGGAGCGTATGCCGTACAGTTGCATCCTCTAAATTTCTCGTTAATTCCAAGTTTTCGCGCGTCGCGGCATTCAATCGCAAATAGCGATGCGGCGTCACCCATTCCACACGAGACAGATGCTCCAAGGGCTGTTCCTGGTATGCGTAAACCGTCTCTAAAAGCGCATACAGAGCAATCTGGGCCACCAAATGCCGGCGAAAAATCGAGGGAATCCCTCCGGGGAGCCGAGCGCTTAATCCCTGATGCAGATCCCGGATATGAACCGTTCCGCGCGGCTTACGTGATAAAAAGAGTTTTTTCCCGGACAGGAACTCCTGAATGCCATCATTTATTTCTTGATTTTCCGCTTCCTCGAGAAGAATCACTTCAGAAGGCTGCAGCAATTCCACCCAATCCAATACGGTCAGTCCCCATCGTTTCACCGGGGCGATTTCCGTTGCCTCCAGGCGGCCTGTAGAGAGATCGACATAGCATAGGCCAAGCGTCTGTCGATAGGCATAGACGAGCAAAAGATAATTGTGTTCATTGCGCTCCAGATTTTCTGCGTCCGTCACCGTGCCGGGCGTTACGATTCTCGTGATGCCTCGCTTTACAAGTCCCACTGCCTCACGGGGATCTTCCATCTGCTCCACGAGACACACTTTATAGCCAGCATGTACAAGTTTTGCCGTATAGTTATCCACCACGTGATGCGGAACACCCGCCATGGGGCAGCGTTCTTCCAGACCACAATCCCGCCCGGTCAGAGTCAGCTCCAATACGCGCGAACCGACCAAAGCATCATCAAAAAACAGCTCATAAAAATCGCCCAAGCGATACAAAATGAGACAATCGGGATGTTGCTCTTTAATTTGCACGTAATGTTGCATCATCGGCGAAAGCTTCGTCCGATCAATGTATTCCCAGACCATGGCTCCTCTATTCTTCTTGTAAGCGATGCATTCTCTCGCTTCGTTTCGTTCAATATGCTACTTCACCCTCTCGCCGAAGAGAGCAAAGGAATTGGCTTCTTGAATACGCACGGGTAACATTTGTCCAATGAGCGAAGAATCGCCTTGAAAATGAATCAATCTTCCTTGGGCATCTCTTCCGGATACACGTGTTGCATCGGTTTTGCTGACACTTTCCACCAACACCTGAACCGTATCACCAATCGCTTGTCGATTGCGACGCAGAAAAATGGGATACAGCACATCCAATAATTCCTGAAAACGTCGGCTTTTGGTTTGTTCGTCGACGTGATCACTCCGTTCATAGGCTTTTGTACCGGGACGCGGAGAATATAAAAAGGTAAAGGCGGTGGTAAATTCCACTTGCCGGCAAAGATCCAGGGTCTGCTGATGATCCTCCTCCGTCTCCCCCGGAAAACCGACGATGATATCCGTTGATAGCGCGATATCCGGCATGGCTTCGCGCAAACGATGCGCTAAATCGAGATAGTGCTCTCGCGTATACTGCCGGTTCATTTCCCTAAGCACTTTATTGGAACCGGATTGCAGCGGTAGATGAAAATGCCGTTCAATCTTCGGGTGTTGTTCCATAACCGTGATCAGACGATCGGACAGATCCTTCGGGTGAGAAGACATGAATCGAACGCGCAAAATTCCTGGAATCTCCGCCACTTTTGCCAGCAAAGCCGGGAAATCCGTGTCGTGATCAACATAGGAATTTACGTTTTGCCCGAGTAGCATGATTTCGCGATAGCCTTTATCGGCAAGCGTCCGCACTTCGCAAAGCACTTCCTCTGCCGGACGACTTTTTTCTCGGCCGCGTGCATACGGAACAACGCAATAGGAACAGAAATTATTGCATCCGGTCATAATGTTGACATATGCGAAAGCCGCATCATTTCGAATATAAAGCGCATCCCGATCTTCCTCATCGGAGGAAATATCCACGATGCGCTCTCCTGTTCGCATCACCTGCTCGATTAGCTGTGGCAGTCGTGCAATATTGTGTGTGCCAAAAATCAGATCCACCTGCGGATAGGATCGAAGAATGACATCTTTCGCGCCGCCTGTTTGCATCATGCATCCGCACAACGCTAAGAGACGTCCCGGACGATCCGCTTTCCACTTCTTTAATGCACCGATTTGACCGAACACTTTCTGTTCGGCATTCTCCCGCACAAGGCAGGTGTTCATTGCAATCAAATCCGCGTCTTCGGTTTCCTCTGTTGCCTGGTAACCCATGGATTCCAAAAGATACGCCATGCGCTCGGAATCGTGCTCATTCATTTGGCAGCCGTGTGTAATAATTTTATACTTCATAATTCTCCTCTGCGTTCTCTGCTATTGTATCAAAGAGCGCGAATAAAAAAGAGGCCTTTCCACGAAAGGCCTCTTTTTTTATATGGAATCGAAAATTATTCTTCCGGTTTTTCTTCCGTTACTTCTTCCGGTTTTTCTTCCGTCGACTCATGTACCAAGTCGCCAATCTGTACCTTTTCGGGCTCGTCGTGCTTCGATTCGTCCGCGTCAGCAAGCGGCGCTTCGTCGACGATATTCATCTGCGCAGCAATCAAATCGCCTAAGTTGGTTCCGATATCGTCGCTCTGATCAAAGTTCAGCGTTGTCTGCGGTTTGCGACGTTCACGCGGCTGCTTCGGCTGTTTCGCCTTGGGTGCGGCTTCACGACGCTCAAACTTGGCAGTATCAATGTGGCGCGGCTCTGCTTTCTTCTGCTCGCCTTCTCCTTCCGCTTTCGCTTCGGGAGCCGGTTCTTCCAGAGCGCGTGTCGAAAGCGCGATACGTTGACGCTCTTCATCAATTTCCAAAATCTTAACCTCGAGCTCTTGGCCGATTTCATACTCGTCAGACGGCTTTTCAACATGATGATGTGCAATCTGCGAAACATGAATGAGTCCCTCGACACCATCATCCAGACGAACAAATGCGCCGAAGTCCAACAAATTGACCACGGTGCCCTTCAGCACGTCGCCCGGTTTATGATTCTGCTTGAAAATCTCGAACGGCTTCGGCATGAGTTGCTTTAAGCCGAGAGAAATACGATTGCGCTCACGATTGGCTTTCAAGACGATCGGTTCCACTTCCTGACCGATTTCCAGTACGTCGGAGGGCTTTTCAATACGCTGCCAGGAAATATCGGAAACGTGAATCAATCCGTCTACACCGCCTAAATCGACGAAAGCGCCAAAATCGGTCATACGGACAACCTTGCCCTTAATAGTTTCTCCGACCACGATGTTTTCCCAAACACCATCAAGCTGTTCCTCTAAAACGGCACGAGCCGAAAGAACTACGCGGCGTTTGCGTTCATCCACCGAAAGGAATTTGCATTCCAGCGTCTGACCGATGTATTGTTTGAAGTTTTTGACAAAGTACGTCGCAATTTGCGAGGCGGGAATAAACCCGTTAATGCCCATGACATTCGCCACCAAACCGCCATTGTTATCTCCGGTGATGAGTGCTTCAACCGTTTCACCGGCTTCGTACTTGTCCATTAATTTCGTCCAGTTCTTGAGACCCTCTACGCGACGCGTGGACAGCATGACGTTTCCTTCGCCGTCATCCAGCTTAATCACATAGACATCGATCTCTTCCCCTTCATGGAAGTGCTCGTGCGTGTTTCCACGCTCGTCATCTGTCATCTCATCGGTTTTGATGATTCCGTCTGCGCGATACCGAATATCGACATAAACTTCATCTTCTTTCACACTGATGACGGTGCCTTTGACAATATCGCGAGGATAAATCTTCACCATACTGTCTTCGATTTGTTCCATGAAATCTTCTTTCGTAAAATTCTCCATCCCTCTGACGACCTCCTCAATAATCCAGTCCGGTGTGCTCGCACCGGCGGTTATGCCTATTCTATTCAATATAGGGTGTGTTTGTAAAGCTAAATCCTTGAAAACTTCAATTTGTTGTACATTTTTACATTCTTTTTCGGCAACCTGCCGCAGTTTGTCGGTATTCGAGGAATGCTTTCCTCCAATTACGACCATAAGATCCACTTCACGAGCCAATTGTTTGCAGGCTTCCTGTCGATCCTGTGTCGCACGACAAATGGTTTGCTGTACCGTTACGTCCAGCTCTTTGGGAAGGGCTGCTACGACCTCTCGAAAGTAGTCTTCGCGGTTGGTGGTTTGGGATACCACAAACAACGGTTTTTCGGATCGTACTAAAGCGGCTTCCTCTGCAGAGGACAAGATGAGGGCGTCCGTATCCAATCGACTGCGCATCGCTACCACTTCGGGATGCTTCGCATCCCCCACGATGACACAACGATAGCCCTGTGCCTGTTTCGCATCGAGCAGACGATAGATCGCCAACAGCACCGGACAGGTCCCGTCAATAATCTCCGCCCCAGTCCTTTCCAGACGTTTTCGCTCCTCTACGGTTACGCCGTGCGCACGAAGCAGAAGCATCGCGTCTTCATCCAGTCTTTCCGCTTCGTCTAACGAGTGCAGCACATGCACGCCTTCCGCTTCTCTCCGAGTAACATATTGCGCATTATGTACAAGAGGGCCGTAGGAATAGACGCGTCTTCCTTTCGCTCCGGCAAGGGCTTCGCTTGCTTTGCGATCAATCTCCCGCACACCGAAGCAAAAGCCGGCGTGATCAGCAATCCGAATGTCCATATGTCTCTTCCCCTTCCCTCATCGGTTCATAGATCGTTTCATAAATCAGACGGAGCATATCCTTGCGCTGCGCACGGGAAGAAAAGGCGGAAAGATCTTCTATAGCGAGCGGTTGACGTACTGTCACATGAAAGCGATGGCGAAAACGATAGTCGGAATCGATATACAGGCAGTATACCGGCACCTTTGCTTTTTGCACCAAGTAGGCAACGCCCTCTTTCATGTGCGAAAAATCCGCGTCCTCATAACGATGTCCTTCCGGAAAAATGCCCAGAACACTTCCTTTTTTCAAAACAGAAAGCATGCTTCTAAGCGCGCCGATATCGTTCGCCTCACGATCCACGGGAATAAGATGCACACGGCGAAGAAAGGCACCAATGATGGGAAGGTCGGACAACTCTTTCTTACCTACAATGTAGGTGTCCTCCGGAGAAACCGTGAACATCGCCAACGCATCCCAATTGGAACGATGGTTAGCGCAAAGAATATACGGCCCGCGAGTTTCGCGCAGATCTCCATCCGTCTCGAAACGGAAGAAAAAACGAAGCACGAATCGGGCCAAGCGTTTAGTCCATCGGATAAGCATGATGCCATTCCTGCAAAATACGTTCGACCACCTCGTCAATGGTCATATTGCTCGAATCAATACTCACTGCGTCCTCCGCCTGCCGAAGAGGCGAAAGGGCGCGCGTAGAATCATACGCATCACGACGACGAATATCGGCAAGCACCTCCTCGTAGGCCATGGAGGATGTCGATTTTTTATCTTGCAGACGGCGTCTTGCCCGCTCTTCCGGAGTTGCCGTGAGAAAAATTTTCAGATCTGCATGGGGCAAAACCACCGTGCCAATATCGCGGCCGTCCAAAACAATGTCCGACGAAGCCGCAATTTTCTGCTGCATGGAAACCATCTTTTCGCGTACCGCTCGATACCCGGAAACAACCGAAACGTTGCGCGTCACATCGTCCGCTCGCACGCGTTTGGTGACGTCCCGTTCATCCAAAAAAACGCGGTCCTTTTCGATTTTTAGAGGCAGCTTTTTCAGGCGCGATTCGACTTTTTCTTCATCGTTGACGTCAATCCCGTGCTCCAAAAGATCCAGCGTAATCGCGCGATACATCGCTCCCGTGTCCAAATGCGCCATGTGCAGTGCATCGGCTAAGCGATCCGCTACGGAGCTTTTTCCGGAGCCCGACGGGCCGTCAATGGCAATGGTTCTCGTCATGTTTCCTCCTCTTCCCTACATTCCTCATCCAATGAGGCGGCTGCACCGAGACCGGCCGCATAGCCTGTAGAAAACGCAATCTGTAAATTATAGCCTCCGGTAAATCCATCCACATCTAGGATTTCACCGGCTAGAAACAGTCCCTTTTGTTTACGAGAGGCCATCGTTTTTGGCCATACCTCCTTTACCGCAACGCCGCCACGCGTAATCACTGCTTGCGAAAAGGAGCCCAATCCTGCATAAGAAAGCGGGAAGGCTTTTAAAAGACCGATAAAGCGTTCCTCTTCCGCTTTGGTCCAACTGTGGAAAGGACAATCCTCGTTCCACTCCCCTTTTTGCAAAAATACATCCACACATCGTTTGGGAAGAAAGGACGAAAAAAGCGATTTTAAGGATCGATTCGCCCCGCTCTGTCGTTCGCGAAGCAAACGGTGTCGAAGAGCCTCCTCATCCAAAGCCGGTTTCCAATCCAAGAAAAGGGAAACGTCGTTTTGTGCCGAGCCGCTCAGAAAGGAAGAAAGCGTCAATACAACCGGACCAGAGATGCCGTCGTGCGTAAAGAGCATTTCCCCGAAAAGGGTCTTTTTTTTCTTCCCCCATTTTGCCGTAAGCGCAATATTTTTCAGCGAAATGCCTTCCCAGGAGGCGACAAAATCATCCTGAAGACACAAGGGAACCAGTGCGGGAGAAAGCGGCACAATCGTATGACCAAAAGCCTCTGCAAAGCGGTATCCGTCTCCCGTTGAGCCGGTAGAGGGATAGGATTTTCCACCACAGGCAAGAATCAGACGGGAGGCAAAGAACGGTTCCTGATCGGTAAAGAATAAGGCGAACCGGTTCGTCTTTCCATCGTAGGTGATTTGCTTTACGCAATGATGAAAATAGAGTGTTGCACCGTTTTCGCGCAATACGGTCTCTAAAACACGATTGATGTCACTAGCATGATCCGAGGTTGGAAAAACGCGTTCCCCGCGTTCCACTTTCAGCGGCTGGCCATGCTTCGCAAAAAAATTCATCAAATCGAGATTATTCATACTGGCAAAGGCGGAATGCAAGAAGCGGGGATTGCGGGCAATGCCATCGAAAAAGCTTGGAAAAGGAGCGGCGTTGGTTACATTGCAGCGTCCTTTCCCCGTGATATAGATTTTTTTGCCCACTTTCTCATTGCGATCAAAAAGCGCCACACGCTTTCCGGCGGATGCACAGGCAATTCCGGCCATACAGCCGGCTGCACCCATGCCGAGAATCGCAATGTCCGCCATGCGTTTCATATTTCTTCCTTTCCGTCCAGTGGACGATACGCACCGGGAAGAAGATCCCCCAAAATGATCCGGCCGATGCGTACACGAATCAAACGACGAACTCGATAGTGCAAGGCACGAAAGAGACGACGAATTTCACGCTTATGTCCTTCATGAAGAACCACTCGCACCACACAAGACGGTGCGACAGAAGGAGGCCATGCCGGTAAGACTCGTTCCCACAAAGCGTCATTCGCATTCGCGACGTAGTATTGCACAGCATCCATTCGCATGAGCGTCCCGTCCACTTGAATACCCCGTGTGAGCGTTTCCGCGTCCGTAATTGTAAAGGGTCGATCCAACACCGTAATATATTCCTTCTCGGTCTCTGTGGACGGATGTGCTACGCGATGTCCAAGATTACCGTCATTGGTGATCAACAGCAGGCCTTCCGTATCCCGATCCAAGCGTCCGATGCTGAACAAGCCCTTATTTTGGGGAAGCTGCTCATAGATAAGCGGAGCGCCAAAAGGATCATGATGACTGCAAACAAGCCCCCGCGGTTTGTGATATGCCAACAGAAGACGCTCGGATAACAGAGAGACCATTTCCCCATCCACACATATTCGATCCGCTTCCTCAACAGTCGTCGACAGTTCCCGTACGATTTCACCGTTTTTCGTTACACGCCCGTCGCGGACCAAGGTCTCGGCTTTGCGACGGGATGCGACGCCACATCGAGCCAAATACCGATTAATCCGCATCCGACGTCTCCCACATCGCTTCCACCTCGTCGCGGGAAGGAAGCTCTTCCAAGGAAGATAGCGTAAAGGCGCGCAAAAAGGCTTTGGTTGTGCGATAGAGAATGGGGCGGCCGATTTGATCCAGACGTCCAGCCTCTTCAATTAAGCCGCGATCCAGTAGCGTATCCAATGCACTCTCGCTGCGCACACCGCGAATCGCATCAATTTCAACGCGTGTCACCGGTTGTTTATAAGCAATAATCGCCAATGTTTCGCGAGCGGAATTGGTCAAACGTTTGTTTTTTGCCTCTCCAAAGAGCTGCTCAAAATAGACGGCATGTTCCTTTCGTGTTGTAAGCTGTGCGGCGTCATCCAGAAAACGCAAAACAAGGCCACGCCGCTCATGTTCCATTTCTGCCTGCAATTCCTGCGCCAGACGACGGACGTCTTTTACGGAAATGGAAAGCAATTTCGCCATGTCGCTAAAGGTAAGCGGATCCCCCCAGACATAAAGAAGCCCCTCGATGATGGATTTATATTCACGATCCGTACTCATTCTTCCTCCGTTTCCGCTGCACTGCTCTCTTCTTCTTGGGAAGAATCAGCATCCACGCCGCTAAGAACCTGATCAAAGGTCTCTCGATTTTGCATGCGAATGGCAATCACCTTGCTTTGAGGATCCTGTTCAATCCGCAGAGCATGGCGACGGGTCAATTCCAGCATCAGCAAAAAGGTAACGATCACATTGCCTTTTTTTACATCGTTTTCGTCGAAAAGATCAAAAAAGGTGAAACGTTCGCCCTTTTCCATTTTTTGGTGAATTCGCCTTGCTACGACATCTTCGCTATACTCCTCGCGCACCATCACCTCTTGCGGTGAGAAGGTATATCGACGGGCATTTTGCTGTTCGCGCAGAGCTCGAAGCGCCTGCAGCAGATCCTCGCCGGTTCCTTCTAGCACTTCCTGAGGTTTCGCCTGATAGCGCTGCGGATCTTCACCCAATTTTACAAAAATTCCCATCCCTTCTTCTTCCAGCGTGGCCAGACGAAGGGAAAGTTCCTTAAAGGTACGATATTCGAGCAATCGCCGAATCATTTCTTCGCGCGAAATGCCGTCTTCTTCCTCCTCTTCCTTATCGTGAAGGAGCATGCGCACCTTCATTTGCACCAAGATGGAGGCCATGCGGATAAAGTCACTCAGTTCCTCGGGAGGAATGGCACTGCTCTGCATCACCTCCAGAAAGCGCTCGGTGATAAGCGAAATTTCAATATCATAGATATCGATCTTCGCCTGCTGCAATAACTCCAAAAGAAGATCCATGGGGCCGGAAAAAGGCTGCACGTCGATTTGAATCATGGCTTCCCCTTCCGTTTTTATAACAACGAATACGATAGATCGAGCATTCCGTTTATGAGGGCCTCCGTAATCGGCTGTGCAATACGACTGAACAGGCCGCTAAAGACGAGAATTGGCAAGAGCCACTGCGAATAGCGCTCCAGTCGATAGATTTGATACTGCCACTGTTTCGGCAAAAACGTTAGAATCACTTTGGATCCGTCCAAAGGCGGAATCGGCATCAGATTGAATACGCAAAAAAACACACCATACATCATGATCTGCACGAACAGAAGCTGCAGGTCTGCATTTTGAATGCGCGGAAGCAAAATCGCCGCCATCACAGCACTCAAAAAATTCACCGTCACACCGGCCAGAGAGGTCGTAAGCATCCCCAAGCGCTCATGACGGAATCGATTGGGATTGATGGGAACCGGCTTGGCCCATCCGAAACGGAAAATTAACAGGGATGCTAATCCGATCGGATCGATATGTGGAATCGGGTTGAGTGTCAATCGTCCGGCTTCCTTCGCCGTCGCATCGCCGTTCCAATACGCGACAAGTCCATGTGCACATTCGTGAGAAACAATGGTATAGGTAATAGCAAGCAACGATGTGATGGTTTGTATCAATGAGAAGTTTTCCCCAAACATAGGTTATCCGTTCTATTTCTGCCCCGCCGTGCGAAGTTGATGGGCATATAAGATCGCGATGATAGTTTTGGCATCCACGATTTCAAAATTCAGCACCATACGATACAGTTCTTCTACATTATGCTCTTCAAAGGTTAAAAATTCCGTAGAATCCAAGGGAAGCTTGGACGTTTCGAGATCCTGTGCCAGAAAAAGGCTGAGCTTTTCATCCGTAAAACCCGGAGAAGCGTAGGCATCCATCAAGTACTCCAATTGATTTGCTCTTACCCCAACCTCTTCCTGCAATTCTCGCTGTGCCGCATCACGCGGTGATTCACCCGGTTCAACCAATCCGGCAGGAATTTCCAGAAGCGACTCCCGCACGGCAATTCGATACTGACGTACCATCAGCATCGTGTTTTCGTCTTTTAAAACAATCATGCCCACGCCGCGTTGATGCGATACAATCTCCCGTTTGGCATAAACCATATTGGGCAATTCCACCGTTTCGACGCGAAGATGGACAATTCGTCCGTCATAGATTTCTTCCGTTTTGATCGTGCGTTCGATGTTGTTTCTCTCCTCGCTCATGACCAGCCCTTTCGTTCACGCTTCCACTGGCGTGCCTGTTCAATCATTTCCTTTGCGCCCTTTCGGGTCACCTCGGTAATCTGTACCCCGCCGAGAAGACGTGCTTGCTCGGCAATTCGCCCAGCAGAATCTAATTCGCTTAAAAAAGACATGGTCTCATTCTTGCGGGTCTCCTTCGTCATCGCATAATGCGCATCCGCCAAAGCTGCAATCTGCGGAAGATGCGTGATGACGATCACCTGATGTCGATCCGTTAAGCGTGACAATTTTTCCGCAACAACCTGTGCCGTTCGTCCGCTGATACCCGTATCAATTTCATCAAAAACCAGCGTCGGCATGGCGGTGATTTCGGATGCGATGATTTTTAAAGCCAGCATGAAACGCGACATTTCACCGCCACTGGCCACATCGGAAAGCGAAAGCATCGGCTCCCCCGGATTGGTAGAGATTTGAAAATCTACCACGTCTTGTCCATTCGCTCCGATCGTTTGCGTTTTGGTGATAGGAATCGTAAAAGCAATCTGGCGAATGGCCATTTCGAGCAATTCTTCCTTTACCCGCTTTTCCAGCTTTTCGGCAGCGTTTACGCGAAGCACATGCAGTGCATCCGCTTTTTCCTGCAGCTGCCGTGTAAGGGCCGCCTGTTTTTCCTGAAGCGTTTTTCGCTCCTGTTCAATATGATTGAGCAATTCCAGCCGATGAGCCGCCTGATCGCGGAAAGCGAGAATTGCTTCATTTTGTTGTCCATATTTTCGTCGAAGCATCTGCAACAATTGGAAAATTTGATCCACTTCTTCTATACGCTGCGGGTCAATCACAATCGTATTGCGGTAGTTTTCCAGATCCTCCTGCAGCGCTTCCATATCCGCTTCCATCTGCCACATACGATCACGAAGGAAGGAAGTCCCCTCATCCTTATGGGAAAGCTGATCGAAGGTTTGCGCACAGCTCAACAACGCATCGCGCAGGCCCCGATCACCGCTGATGCCACCGTAGAGACGATTGGCCAATTGTAAGCGTTCTGTCGCCGAGACCAGCGCTTTATATTCCCTCTCCAATTCCTCTTCATCCAGGTTCGGTAAATCGGCGGAATCGATCTCCTGAATTTGATAACGAAGCAGATCCCTTTCTCGCAGCACTTCATCGGGAGAAAGCGCGAGACGATCCAATTGCTCCTGCACATGTCGTTGCTTTAAAAGCACATCCCGCAAATCGCTCTTTTCCTTTTCGGCCTGTGCGCCGATAAAGCTATCTAAAAGAGGCAGATACGTGCGCGGACTCTTTAGAAGACTCTGTGCGTTTTGCGCATGAATATCCAAAAGTATTTCCATGACGAGTCGATAGGACTGTAACGTAACGGTCACGTCATTCAGACGTTGTCGCGACCCTTTAGGAGAAATTTCGCGCCGTGCGATGAGCAGGCGATCCTCCAACGGAATACCCAGCTCTTCAAAATGCTCGCGCAGGGCGGCCTCTGTAGCGCTCTCCTCTTCTGACCAAGTAAAACACCCCTCGACCACAGCCGTTTCGTCACCATGCAATACGCGTTTATCTGCTCGTGCGCCGCGCAAAAAATCCAGAGCATCCACAAAAAGGCTCTTTCCGGACCCCGTCTCTCCGGTTACTACGGATTCACCGGAAGGAAAGGAAACCTTCACCGTATCCAGCAAAGCAAAGTGTCGAATCCGCAGCTCGGTAAGCATTATTGAATGAACTCCTCGATATCTTTTACCAGCTGATCCAACTCAGCAATATCCGTCGGCGCAATAAAGAGTGTGTCGACGCCTGCAACAATACCAGCAACATGATCCAGTTTGGCATTTGTAATCGTCATGGAAACGACCGGTGCACAATAGATTACCGTCTCGATAATCACCATGTTGCCATTATGGTAAACACTGAGTATCGCCGAGCGAAGAATTTTATGCAGACGCTCATTGAGCGAATCATGCACGGAATCCAGAACCGTATACTTGTAATCTCCTTTTACGGTTTGCACCTTGGAAATGCGAAGCTCTTTGATATCGCGGGAAATGGTAGCCTGCGTGGCATGAACGCCATGCCCACGCAAAAGCTCCGCCAAGCCTTCCTGGGTCTGTACTTCCTGTTGTTCGATCAGATCGAGGATCAGGCGCTGTCGATTGTATTTTTTCATTTTCTTTTCCTCCGCCAACCATTATTTATCAAGCAAATCAGAAAATGCATCCGTTAACACTTCACCGTAAGGAAAAAACTTTGTTAAGGAAACAGCCGAAGAATACAGCTCGTTTCTTCGTGAAGCCACCTCATCACCCAGAGCGGTGTAATACGTTTGCTTCTGTTCGCGGATGTCCTGTTCCAGGTCACCCTCATCATCCTTTAGCTGAAAGGCCAAGCCGTACAGGCGACCAAATTGAATGGCCGCATCCGCCTCTTCGGCATTCGCACCGGAAAGAATGGCGCCCATCCCGCAGGAGGCAGAAAACAGCGCGCCGGTTTTTTTCTCTACCATCTCGCAAAGCGCCTGCGCATTCGCAAAGCGCGGTTGCATATCCAAAACCTGTCCGCCGATCATCCCACGTAACCCGGTCATCCGACTGAGCAAAGTGCCGGCTTTCCCCAAGCGTTTTTGGAGAGATTCCTCCGCAGTATCCATGGCGGAAAACAGCACCTCATACGCGCCGTTTAAGAGTGCATCTCCACAAAGCAAGGCTTCCGCTTCACCGAAAGCCGCGTGAACGCTCAGCTTTCCGCGACGATACGTATCGTTATCCATACAGGGCAGATCATCATGCACCAGCGAATGGGCATGAACCAGCTCGACGGCACAAGCACAATCCGCTAGGGCTGACGAAACAGCCGGAGAAAAGGTATCCCCTTGCATCGCAAAAGCCCCTAAATACACCATTTGCGGGCGTATGCGCTTTCCGCCGTCGGTAGCATAGAATACACTTTTAAGGCCGCCTAGGGAATGAAGATGTTCCTGTAAGCGAGGCAGAAAAACGGACGAAATCCATTCATTCTTCTGCATGGTTCGTGTCTTTCTGATCCAAAAGCACCGGAATACTCTTTTCATCCACATCCCGTACCACAAGCTCCGCCTGATCTAAAAGACGGTGCAAGGCTTCGCCCAGCTCTCGTGCTTCCTTATAGAGAACGGTGGATTCCTCCAGCGTCAAATCATCACGATTCAGCTCTTTTGTCAATTCATCAAGACGCTGCAAGCCTTCTTCAAATGTGCCGTTAAAGGACATCCTTCTTCTCCTTTTTCTCTACCGAGACACGATACCGATACAAGCCGGACTCCAAAGAATACGTGGAGCCTACTCGCAATTCGCCGGCTAAAACCGGATGGTTGGAAAGATCGCGCACCTGCCAGGACGTCTGTGCCAACCGTTTTTCCCGTATCATCGCACTTTCTTTGATCCGGCTATCAATCGTGCGGCGTAAGCGCTGCAGCCTTTGCTGAAACGTGGCTTGCAGGCGATAGCATTTTTCCTGCAGCTTTCGTTTTTGCTCTTCGATTTGTCGACCGGGACGTCTGGCTTCCACACGCCGCTGCAAATTCTCCAGGGCCAGTGCACGCCTTGTCATCGTACGCTGCAGATGTAATGACAGCTGACGTAGGCGCTCATCGATGAACTGATGCAACACACGTCCATCCGGTGTAGCTAATATCGCGGCTTCCGTAGGTGTCGAGGCACGACTGTCGGCCACGAGATCGCATAAAGTGGTATCCACCTGGTGTCCGATGGCCGATATCACCGGAACTGGACAAGCCGCCAGATCGCGCACCAGCTTCTCGTCTTGAAAAGCACTGAGATCTTCGGCCGAGCCTCCCCCTCGCGCAATGACGATCAGATCCGGGACCGATTGTTCCGAACCCTGCAGCAATGCTCGAAGAGCGCCCCGAATCTCCTCGGCAGCGTTATTTCCTTGCACGGATGCAGCGGAGAGAACAATATGTGCCAAAGGATAACGGCGGTTCACCTCGTTGGAAAAGTCATGCAATACTGCCCCTCCTGCGGAGGTGATCAGTCCGATCAACCGAGGATAGCGAGGAAGAGGACGCTTTCGTTCCGGACGAAAGAGCCCTTCCTTTTCCAGCTTGCGCTTGCGCTCTTCCAAAGCCAAAAGTGCCTGTCCACGCCCTTTTTCTTCCAACGAAATGGCCCGTAGCTCCAATTTTCCCTGTTGCGGATAGACCATCGTGGAAGCGAGAAGGATCACATGCGCCCCGTTCTGGATGGTTTCCGGCAGAACGCCATCAAAATCCACACAATGTACGAGTGCCTGCTCGTCCTTCAGGTCAAAATAGACATAGCGATTGCGTGATATATTTGCGATTTCGCCTTCCACTTGTACGCGCCGCAGAATGGGATCATCCCGTATAACGCGATCCAAATAGCGAAGCAATTCGGAGATGCGAAGCGGCTTCATTGCTCGGTGTCCGATGAGGAAGATGCTTCGGCAATCTTCTGCGGATGGATCTCGATGCCAAAACGTTTCGAAAGAAGCCCCTGACGCATATCCTTGAGTAACGAGGAAAGCACGCCGTTTATAAACTTATACGCCTCGGCATCGGAATAGCGCTTGGCAATGCCCACACATTCATGAATCGTAACCACGATCGGAGCAAAGTCGGTAAAAAGTATTTCGTTCACCGCAACGCGCAAAATAGCGCGATCCACGGCATGTAAACGTTCCGTCGTCCAGTCATGAAGGTAGGCCTCAATGATATGATCCACCTGCTCCTGATGCAAGTGAAGAAGGTTGAGGGAATCCTGCAAATAGGCATTGTCTTCCGGTAACGCCTGTTCCCGTAAAAGACGCTTTGCATCAAATGCATCGTCGCTATTCATGTCCTGCGCATAAACCAGGCGCACAAGCCACTCTCGTTGTTCTTGCCGTCTCATGTTATACGCGGGAAAGATAATCGCCCGTGCGGGTGTCAATCTTGATCTTATCGCCGATGTTGACAAAGAGCGGAACATTGATGGTCGCTCCTGTTTCGACAGTCGCCGGTTTTGTGGTATTGGAGGCGGTATCTCCGCGAACGCCCGGTTCGGTCTGGGTGACTTCCAATTCCACAAAGTTCTGTGGCTGAACATTAAAAGCCTTTCCCTGATAGAATCGCATGATGGCTGTGTCGCTTTCACGGATAAACTTCATCGCATCCGAAGCCACATCGCCTTCTAAAGCGAACTGCTCATAGGATTCCGGATCCATAAAATAATACAGGGCGCCATCGGAATAGAGATACTGCATTTCCTTTGTTTCAATGCGTGCTTCTTCAAATTTATCATTGGGATTGAAGGTAACATCCTTCGATCCACCGCTCATGACCGAGCGAATTTTAGCACGTACGAAAGCGGCTCCTTTACCAGGTTTGACGTGTTGGAAATCAATAATTTCGTACACATCATTGTCGTAAACAAATGTCGTTCCTTTTCGTAAATCGTTGGCAGAAAGCATAAACCCTCCTCTAGTTTTGATGCTGTAATTATACCAGTCCCGCGGAATCGATACAATTCTTACGGGCATAATTTGAATGGAATTACACCACAATCGCATGTTCATACAGAAAGCGTTCCGTCTCCCCATCCTTCTGTAGCCCGTCGATACTGGAAAGCTTCTACGACCGCGCTTTCCCCCACGTCCTCTTGCCCATCCATGTCCGCAACAGTTCGGGCAACCAGAAGAAGACGACGACGCACACGAAAAGAAAGATGTTCTTTCCGGCATAGCGCATTCAATAAGGACAAGGATTTTTCCGTCGGTCGCAGCAAAGAGATATCGCGTTGATTTCCAAAGCGAGCGTTGACGGTAAAGGGTTCGTCTTTATAGCGAATCGCCTGTTGTTCTCTCGCGTGGCCGATTCGCTGAAGCATCGTCCGGCTGTCGAGCATAGAAGATTTGCTATCGGATGGATCATTCGCCGAAGCCCTTTCCTTTTCCGCCTCCGCAGAGGGTGTCGTAAGTCGATAGATCATGTCAAAGCGATCCAGAATTGGACCGGGAAGGCGAGAACGATAGCGACGAATGTCCGGAACAGAACAGGTGCACGTATGATCCGGATCGCCGTTATAGCCGCAAGGGCAGGGATTTGCCGTAGCCAATAATTGAAAATCCGCCGGCGCTTCGAGACGGCGACGGGAGCGAAACAGTAAAATGCGCTGCTCTTCCATCGGCGTACGCAGACCGTTAATCAATTCCTGTGAAAAAAGGGGCATTTCATCCAAAAAGAGAACGCCTTTATGGGCAAGCGAAATTTCACCGGGAACAGGCGGATTGCCTCCACCCAAGAAGGCTGCGCGCGTGATGGTATGATGCGGCGCACGAAAAGGCGGAAGAGGGTGCTGGGCGCAAGAGGATCCACTCATGGATTGCATGCGAAGAACTTCCATTTCCTCTTCATGGCGCAAACGAGGTAAAATACCGGGAATTCGAGACATCGCCATAGTTTTCCCCACGCCGGGAGATCCTACGAGCAGCAAAGAATGACGGCCGGCGATAGCAATTTCCAAAAGTCTTTTAAGCGGTTCTTGTCCAAGCAAGTCTGCAAAATCCATGGCGATGGGTTCGGTATCGTCTTCGCATGCAACATTTTTTTTACCACAAAGGGGCAACAGGTTGATTTTCTTTTGCAGGACCGCTTCCACTTGGCGAAGGGTTTGTACGGGATAAAGAGTTACTCCCTCTATCGAGCGACATGCCTTGGCATTTTCTGCCGGCAAGTAAATCTTCGTTTTACCACTGTTTTTTAACGCTAAAACCATGGCGAGCGCTCCCGGAACGCTGCGCAGCTGGCCATCCAGCGAAAGTTCTCCAATAAAAGCCGCCGAGGCGATGACCGAAGCGGGAATACGCCCCATGGCGGAAAGAAGTGTAACGGCCATGGGTAAATCCCATTGCGTCCCCGCCTTACGCACATCCCCAGGATATAAATTGATGACAATGCGGCCGAGCGGGAGGCGCACGTCCATCGCATAAATGGCGGAGCGGATGCGCTCCTTGGCCTCCTGTATCGACGTTCCGGCCAGACCGACAATCGTAAATTGCGAAAAGCCTCTTAAGATTTCCGCTTCT
The DNA here is from genome assembly GCF_902381775.1 of Murdochiella vaginalis. Taxonomy (NCBI): domain Bacteria; kingdom Bacillati; phylum Bacillota; class Tissierellia; order Tissierellales; family Peptoniphilaceae; genus Murdochiella; species Murdochiella vaginalis. The sequence goes on along the minus strand of NZ_LR698969.1, from coordinate 1,099,974 downwards.
ACGCTTACCACTTCCGTGGCAAGCCCTTCAAAATGACAAGACGATGTACGTGCGAACATGCCGACCTCCTTTTCTTCAGTGTACAAAAAGGAAAGTCTCAACGTGTTCCTTACTTCGTATCTTCCGTTTCGTTTTCGTCTTGCGAAGGTTCCGCAAAACCATAAAGAGCAAAAGCCCGTTGAAATTCTTCATCAAAGGGTGCGGTAACGGCGATCATTTTATGTGAAAAAGGATGTAGGAAGGACAATTTCCAGGCGTGTAGAAGATGATGCGAAAAGCGATGACGTTGACGGCGATACCCATACACCGTATCCCCTACAACGGGGTGCTTGCAATAGGCAGCATGAACACGAATTTGATGCGTTCTGCCGGTAGTAATCCAAACGTCCATAAGGCTCGCTTCCTCGCACGCTTCCCGTGTCACAAAAAGACTGTGTGCTTCCCGGCCATCCGGTAGAACGGCTTGTTTTTGTGGCTGCGTCGGATGACGTCCCAAGGGCTGGTCGACCACCAGTCCATCCGTTTCCCAACGGCCTTCCACAAGAGCCACATATTGCTTATGCACTTCATGGGTTCGAAAAAGTTCCTGCAATGCGATCGCCGCGCGATCCGTCTTCGCCAAAAGCAGCGTTCCGGACGTTTGTGCATCCAGACGATGCACAATGCCAAGACGCTCCTCGCCCAAAAGAGTGGAGTATGGACGCCCGGAGGCAAGCAGCGCATTCACGACCGTATGGGTTCGCACGCTGGCCGTGGGATGCGTGATAAGCCCTGGCGGCTTATTGATAATCCAAAGATCTTCATCTTCATAGAGTACAGGAAGAGAAATGTCTTCCGGCAATAGAGGGGCAACCGCAAAAAACGTCGGATCCAATCGTATGGTATCTCCGGTGTGAACGATGGTACGCGGTTTGACGCGCTTTTCATTCAACAGAATACGCCCGGCAGAAATAGCCTTGGCAATCTGTGTGCGAGAGGCTCCGTCCCAAAGCGAGGGTAAAGCCGAATCCAGACGCATGCCGTTGACATCGTCTTCATCCCCAATCAGAAAGTGCAAATCATTCGTCACGCGATTCCTCCGGAAGTGTCGGCAATTGCCAATCAATGGGTTCTTCCCCACGTTCGGTATAAAAGCGATTGATACGAGAAAACGGACGAGAGCCAAAAAAGCCTCGATGCGCGGAAAGTGGAGAAGGATGAGGAGATAAAATAACCAGATCGTGAGGATTGGTGATCAACGCCCGCTTAGATTGTGCAAAGCGCCCCCAAAGAACAAAGGCCAGCGGCTTTTCACGTTGTCCCAATAAAGAAATAATACGATCTGTGAGTACACGCCAGCCAATGGCCTCGTGCGAATTCGCCTGATGCGCACGTACGGTAAGAGTCGCATTCAGCAGCAGCACGCCACGCTCTGCCCAGACTGTTAAATCTCCGTGGTTTACAGGCGGGATCCCTACGTCGCTCTCCAATTCCTGATAGATATTCCGTAAAGACGGCGGTATCGGTACACCGCCATGTACCGAAAAAGCCAAGCCGTTCGCTTGGCGCGGCTCATGATAAGGATCCTGACCCAAGATCACCACACGACAGCGTTCAAAGGACACATGCTGAAGAGCGGAAAAAATATCTTCCGCCGGCGGATACACCGTGTAATTTTTGTATTCGTCAAGCAAGAGACGCCGAAGCGTCTGATAATAGGGTTTTTGCCACTCATCGGCTAAAAGTTCATCCCAATCATTTCCGATATGCACGCTCATGGCTTTTGCCTCCACACGTGTTCCGGCAAAAGCAAAAGCAAAAGGGCGAGTGTAAAAATGCCGACCGTAACACCAATATCCGCCACATTAAAAACGGGAAAATGAAGCGCGTCAATGAAATCTACTTGAATAAAATCCACTACGGATCCAAAACGCACACGGTCGATGAGATTCCCTATTGCGCCGCCAAGGATCAACCCCATGGCAAGGATGTAGATCGGATGCACGTGTTGATAACGCCGTAGCATCACCAGTAAAAAAATGATGGCGGCGATAGTAAGCAACACAAAAAACCATTTTTGTCCGCTTAGAATGCCGAAGGCCGCTCCTTCATTTTGCACATAGGTAAAACGCAGCCAATGGCCGATCACATCCATTGAGGGCTGTCCCGATAATGTCGAGGAAGCCCACGCTTTGGTCAGCTGATCCGCAAGGCTCCAAAGCAAAGCAATTCCCATTCCTACAATCATAATTCTCCCATCCAAAAAAAGCTCCCTCGGAACCCCGAGGGAGCGTCATTCTTACAGTTGATACATCGACTGGTCGCTTACGGACTGTTTGACCGCCGCATCGACATCCACTCCCTTTGGAACAATGACGTAGATGTCTTTGGTCACTTTTTGAATATCTCCATTCAAGGCATAGACGCCACCGCTGACAAAGTCGAAAATCTGACGTTTTTTGTCCACCTCCAGCATTTCCAGGTTGAGCACCACCGTGCGAGACTGCGCAATGTTGTCCAGTACCTTCGGACCATCATCGTATTCCAGCGGCTCCTGAATGCTGATGCGCATGCGTGCCGAGCCGGAAGTCATATCAATGACTTTTCCCAGACGCGAGGCAGAAGAGGACGGCTCTTCATAGCTTGCCGAAGCGTAATCGGAAGAGAACGTCGAAGTCTTTTCCTGTTCCGGATGTGCGTCGTAGGAATTGTCATAAGATCCGCGATTGGCATAGTCGTATTCTTCGTTGTAGTCCTCATCTTCGTATTGATCTTCGATGCCAATCATGTTTTTGATTTTCTCAAAAAAGCCCATTCTATCCTCCTCGTCAACTTCGTTTTCCAAATAGTGCGGTTCCGATGCGTACCATCGTTGCCCCTTCTTCTAGTGCGACCTCAAAATCATGGGACATTCCCATTGATAAAATGTCCAGTTGGTTCCTATTATACCCGATGGTACGACACTTTTCGAACAAAGTGCGCATCTTTTTAAACACCGGGCGAATTTCTTCGCAATCCGTTGCCGCCGGAGCGACCATCATCAGTCCACGAATGCGAACCTGTTGCATTTCCTCGGCCGCATCCAGAATAGGAACAACTTCGTCCGGGTTGCATCCGCCTTTTTGTTCTTCTCCGGCAACATTCACCTGAATCAACGCTTCAAATTGACGGTCATCGCGATTGCCGATTCGTTCCATTTCCTGCAAGAGGGACAGCCGGTCGACACTTTGCACCAGCACAACCGATTGCGGCAGCAGACGCACCTTATTTTTCTGAAGCTGACCGATCATATGCAACCGGGCACCGGAAAACGCCTCCTGCTTGCGTAGCATTTCCTGTACGCGATTTTCACCTACATCCAGAATTCCCAGCGAAATGGCCTCGCGTATGCGTTCCTCCTCCACCGTTTTCGTTACCGCAACGAGCGTAATCTCCTCCGGTTGATGGCCGAAACGTGCAGCGGCTGCGTTCATGCGCGCCCGAATCGCCTTCCAGTTGTCGTTTATTGTCATCGGTATAATCCTCCTTCCTTTACTTCCTGCGGTCGAAGAATGACGCGGTCAAAGCGATGCAGCGCTGCCTCGTTTGCGTCGTCATCTCCGCCGGCGACAAAGAATTCTCCTGTCTCTTTATCGCTTCCCATAAGATGGATCGCTACCTTTTTCGCTACGTGGTTTTTATCCAGAACATAACAGAAGGTTTCCGCACCCTCATAGAAAATCGCGGATTCGGGAAGGCGATAGCATTCTGCTTGGGAAAGCACCAGTCGTATGGTGGAAAAGCGTTCCCCCCGCACGCGCAAAACGCCGTCACGAAGAGAAAAAATCAACAAGCTGCGGCCAAGAGAATCGTCGCTTCGCCGTATAATTTTCCCATGCAGTGTCACATCCTTATCCGTCACTAAGGTATAGTCTTCTCCCAATTTCACATCTAACGGCAAAACCGATTGCGGAAGATCCAGCACAAGGTAAAAAAGGCGATTGTCCAGAAATTTTAAGCCCGCATGTTCCTGATTTTTATTTTCGGTTCCGAGATCGCCGGGTTGAAGAAGCGACAGCGACTGCGGCGTAAAGAGCGATTCGTACCCATCTGAAACGAACGAGGCCATGCACGAAAAGGGAGTAAGAACGGCATCCGCCTTCAACATTTTTTGCAGATATTCTTCCTCCGCGCTGCCGGCAAGACGCGTAGCCTGGGATTCCACTCGACGACGAAGTGCTTCATCCAGTTTAAAGAGAGGTGTATCGACGCGATAGCGAATTTCGGTATTGACCGTGTTCATGGTCTCCTTTGGCCAATCCACATGCTGGAAGACATCCGGTGCATATTCGTAGTACACAAACACACCTCTGCCCTCTCGCGATTGTTCCACACGCTCCGATTGCACAAGAGTGACCGTTTTGGAATTCCAAACACGCCGCACAAAAATAAAGAGAAGAAAGGCAAAAAGCAACAAAATAAGCAAGCGTAATACAGGAAAACGACGTTTTGTTTTCTGCTGTACTTCAGTCGGCATGATGTCCTCCTAAGCGAGGCTCTTTGCCCTGCAGAAGACGCTCGATATTTTCTTTATGACGATATATACATACCATCGCACAAAGTAGCAATGCCACGCGAATCACCAAAGGATGCGCGGTAAAAAGCAACGTATGCAAAGCAGCACCGCTGACAGCAAGAATTGAGCCCAGCGAAACGAGACGGGAAAGCACCACGATGAGAAAAAACAGTCCAAGCCAAAACAAGGTCAACACAACATTAACAGCCATCATCGCGCCACAGATCGTAGCCACGCCTTTCCCACCGGTAAGGTGCAAAAACGGCGAATAGCAGTGGCCAAAAACGACAAAAAACATGGCCACTGCTACGGCGAGCGGATCGGAAGGCACCATCATACGAGCCACCAAAACCGCTAAGGCTCCCTTCCCGAAATCGCCGGCAAAGGTCAAAAGGCCGACCTTCCAGCCAAGCGTTCGGAGAGCATTCGTCGATCCGATATTGCCGCTTCCCTGTTTGCGAATATCGGTATGCGCAAGGAGTTTCCCCAAGAGCAGTCCTGTCGGCAGGCCGCCGAGAAAATAGCTAAGCAAAAGAACGGTAAGAAAGCGCATCCTTACTCCTTTCGTTCCCGTACTTCCAGTTGCAATGCCACGCCGGAAAAATCAAAGTTTTTACGCAGCTGATTTTCGAGGTAACGCATATAGGAAAAATGCATCAATTCCGCATCGTTCACATAAAACAAAAATTTAGGCGGACGCGTGGAAACCTGCGAAGCGTAGAAAATTTTAAGGCGATTGCCTTTATCCGTCGGCGGCGGATTCATGACGACCGCATCACGCACCAGATTATTTAAAAGTCCTGTGGAAATGCGGAAGCTGTAGTGTTCATCCACTTCTTCAATGAGAGAAAACAGACGATCCATCCGTTGTCCTGTCTTCACGGAAACGGATAAAATCGGTGCATAATGGTTAAAGGTCAACACCTGACGAATGCGTTGTTCCATGTTGCGCAAGGTATTGGTCTCCTTTTCCACCAGATCCCATTTATTGAGCACGATAATAGAAGCTTTACGCTGATCATGGGCATAGCCGGCAATCTTGGCATCCTGCTCGGTAGGGCCTTCCTGCACATCGATCAAGAAGAGGCAAAGGTCCGCGCGATCCACAGAGGATAACGTGCGCAGAACAGAATATTTTTCGATACGCGAATCGACCGAGCGCTGCCGACGAAGTCCGGCTGTATCGATTAATGTATAACTTCTCCCATTTCGTTCGTAGAAAGAGTCGATGGCGTCCCGTGTCGTGCCGGGAATGTCGGTGACAATCATCCGTTCTTCGCCCAAAAGAAAATTCACCATGGAGCTTTTCCCGACATTCGGCTTGCCGATGAGGGCGATCTTCAAGGAATCGTCTTCCTCTTCGACCTCTACGCCTTCCGGCAAATGATCAAAAATCGCGTCCAGCAAATCGCCGAGACCGTATTGCTGCTCTGCAGAAATAACAAACAGTTCCGGAAAGCCCAACTCATAGAATTCATAGACTTCGTGCGGTGTGTCATGCGTGTCGATTTTATTGACTACCACCAGGCAAGGTTTTCCGCTGCGACGAATTTTTTCCGCTACCATGCGGTCCATCGCAGTGATGCCGGTGCGGCCATCCACTAAAAAGAGAACCAGCTGACTGTCCGACAATGCCAGATCCACCTGAAAAGCGATCTGGGTGGCCATGACATCATCCGAGTCGACTTCCAATCCCCCCGTGTCCATCAGTAAAAAGTAGCGATTTTGCCATTCCACTTCTCGATAGAGTCGATCCCTTGTGACGCCGGGAGTATCTTCGGTAATTGCAGCGCGTTGTCCCACCAATTTATTAAAAAGAGTCGATTTTCCCACGTTCGGGCGTCCAACAATGGATACAATAGGTCGCATTATGCCTCCATTCCCGATTGTCTTTTCGTACAGCAATCGTCCGTCCGCTCCGCTGCACTCGTACGATAGATCATGTGCATCGCCGGAACATTCCCTTCCCTCTTATCCACCGGTCGAATGAAGAGAGGATACAGTGCCAAACCGAAAAATCCGACCAAAACGCTGATCAGCTCATTATTTTTTCCTAAACGCTGCTGAATAAACAGACTTAGAAAAAGACCGCCAAGGAAAAAAAGTAGCGGGAGCACATAGACCAGCCCTATGCGACGAAAGAATTGTTTATCATCCATTTCGATCATTACCCAGTCCCCTTCGGAAACACCTAAGGCGTTTTCAATGCTATAAATGCTGGGCTTGGCATGACAGGCATTGCAAGCTTGACAGGATCCACACGCTTCCGCGCGCATCACCATAATTTCACATTGTGTTCCCTCGCATTTCGTAACAAATGCTTTATTCTTCATGCCCGCCTCCTTTCCAAAAGTTCCGGTTCTAAAGCTCCGATAGAACGATACCTCTTTAATGAGATTTTTTTATTCGTTGCGTGGTGAAATATGGAGCTCCTCATATTGTGTAGCGGAAATAACCGTCGGTGCATCCATCATGAGATCTTGCGCCGTTTGCGTCTTCGGGAAGGCGATCACGTCGCGAATATTGCTGCGGTTGATCATCATCATGACAAAGCGATCCAGACCGTAGGCAATGCCGCCATGCGGTGGCGTGCCGTACTTTAATGCGTCCACAAAGAATCCGAAACGCGATGCAATTTCTTCTTCGCTCAATTTCAGCAGATGGAAGATCTTATCCTGCAGCTCGGCGTTGTTGATACGAATGGAACCGCCGCCGCGCTCATCCCCGTTAATCACGATATCATACGCCTGTGCACGAACACGAAGCGGATCGGTATCCAAAAGCGGCAAATCTTCTTCCAAGGGCTTGGTAAACGGATGATGCATCGCCACATAGCGCTGTTCTTCTTCATCGTATTCAAACATCGGAAAATCAACTACCCAGCACAGCGCGAAATCATCGGGTGCAAAGGTCAACTGTTCATTTGCCACGGTGGTACGTAACGTTCCCAGTCGTTCCAGCGTCTTCGCTTCCGGCCCGATTAACAGGACCGCAACGTCACCATCCTGAAGGGCCAAACGCTCTTCTAAGAAATGCTTCGTTTCTTCCGTCAAAAACTTATTAAAGCTGGACTGTATGCCTTCCTCTGTTTTCTTCACCCAAAGCATGCCACTGGCGCCGATACCTTTTGCAAAGGTCGTGAGGGCATCCAATTTCTTACGAGGATAGTTCTTGGCTTGTCCATCAAAATTAATGCCGGCAATGAGCGCCCCGTCGTCCTTCACCTGTTGGAAGAGGGCAAAATCCGTAGTCTCTTCGATACCATTGAGCCGCACAATTTCAAAGCCATAGCGAAGATCCGGTTTGTCCGTACCGAAGCGATTCATCGCTTCTTCATAGCGTATGCGACGGAACGGGCGTGGCAAATCCACTCCGAGAATATCGTGGAAAACAGATGCCATCAGACGTTCATTGATTTCTAGGACATCTTCCATCGTCACAAACGACATTTCAATATCCACCTGCGTGAAATCCGGTTGACGATTGGCACGCAGATCCTCGTCGCGGAAGCAGCGCGCCACCTGATAATAGCGGTCGGTTCCGCCGATCATAAGCAGCTGTTTATAAAGCTGTGGACTCTGCGGCAGAGCATAAAACTTGCCTTCGGAAACGCGGGAAGGCACCAGATAATCGCGCGCACCTTCCGGAGTGGGCTTTCCTAAATACGGTGTCTCGACTTCAATAAAGCCTTCGTGATACAAAAATTCACGAAACGCACGGGTAATCTCGGCGCGCTTGGTCAGCATTTCCTGCATTTTGGGCTTGCGCAAATCAAGATAACGGTATTTTAGGCGCATCTCTTCCTTCACGTCATCGTCATCACGAATATAGATGGGCGGCGTTTTCGCCACGTCCAGAATACGCAGGGTTTCGCAAATCACTTCAATATCACCGGTGGCAAGATCCGGGTTCTTTGCGGAGCGCTCCACTACGCGCCCAACAGCAGCCAAAACATATTCTTGATGAACCCCTTTTGCCTTTTCATACAGCGCCGCATCCTGCTCCTGATTGAAGGTTAGCTGCACAAGACCTGTGCGGTCCCGCAAATCGATGAAGGCAAGTGCTCCGAGATCACGTACCTTTTGCGCCCACCCCATCAATACAACGCTTTTTCCGATGTCCTCTTTTCGAAGCGCGCCGCAATAATGCGAACGCATCAATCCGTTAAGCGATTCCATAGTCTCTCCTTTTATTTCTATTGCAACACCGCACGTACATACGGATTCCAATGTCTCTCGTTTTCGATGGTTGTCGTTTCTCCATGGCCGGGATAAATTGTCAGGTTTTCCTTAATGGCGAATAATTTCCGTAGCGATTCTCGCATTTGCCCTTCATCGCCGGTAAATAGATCCATGCGTCCGATCGAGCCGCAAAATAGCGTATCGCCGGTAAACAGCGCCTCGCCTAATCGAAAAACCACACTTCCCTGTGTATGCCCCGGCGTTTCCATGGCCGATAAGGAAAGCGAAGAAATATCGTCTCCTTCCACGAACCAACGGCTGGGCACAATATCTCTTGCCGCTTCCCCCAGTATTTCAGAATACTGTCGAAGCGTGTTGGCCAAAACCTCTTTTTCCTTTTCATGCAGCCAGATCGGCGCATCATACTCCTTGTGATAATAGCCGGCGCCGGCAATGTGATCGACATGTCCATGCGTTAACAGAATGTCCGTTAACATCAATCCTTCCTCTTCCAAATACCGATCAAACGAAGGGATCCGGGCGCCCGGGTCAATCAGGATGGCTTGCTTTGTCGCTTCATCGCTTACGAAATAGCTGTTCTCGCCAAAGTACGCGCCCAATGCTGTTCGAATTTGCATACTGCCTCCTACCCGTTCATGCGGAAAACACTGATGGTGTTCGGCACAGAGCGAATTTTTCGCATGACTTCATATACCTCATTCGCATCATCAATCTCCATGGTCATGAGGATATGGGCCGTATTATCATTATCCGTATGCACCTGCAGCCCGGACATATTAATCTCCATCTTACTGAGCAATTCAACGATATTTGCCATATAGCCCGTCTTATTGCGTGCCATAATGCGCAAAGTCGAATAAAATTTCGCTTTTTCGGTTTTGGCCCACTCGACTTGAATCAAACGTTCCGGCTGCTTCGTGTTCACGATATTGGCACAATCGCAACGATGTACGGAAATGCCGCGTCCCATCGTGATGTAGCCGATGATATCATCCCCGGGAACAGGCGAACAGCACTGTGCCAGCTTGATTTGCAGGTTTGAGACACCTTCTCCGCGAATACGAACTGCTTCATCCGCCATTTTCGAGCTGTAACGCTCAACCTTTTGCGGTTCAGACTTTTCCGAAGCCTGCTGCTGTAACTCTTTTAGTCGTTTCTCTTCCTCTTCCTTGCTCTTCTGCTCCTCATAGGCATTTTTTAGCCTTCCGGTAATACCTGCTAACGACTGCGACCCGAATCCGATGGCCGCAAAGAGATCCTCCGGAGAAGAATAACTGGTACGTGCGATCACGCTTCCCAACAGCTCATCCGTCATCAGCTCGTTGGCATGATAACCGTCTTTTTTCAGATCCTGAATGAGCATGTCACGCCCGATCGCGATGTTATCTTCTCGATTGGCGTGTTTGAAGAATTGACGAATTTTCTGCTTGGTAGAGGGATTGGCAACAAATTTAAGCCAGTCGCGCGACGGGCCTGCTGTGTTTTTGGATGTGAGAATTTCAACAATGTTTCCGTTCTCTAAGACATGATCCAGCGGCACCAGCCTTCCGTCCACCTTCGCTCCCACACAATGATTTCCAATGTCGGAGTGAATGCGATAGGCAAAATCTACGGGAGTCGATCCGCGCGTAAGCTCCACCACGTCTCCACGAGGTGAAAACACATAGACCTCATCGGAAAAGAAGTCGCCTTTCAGTGTTTCCATATATTCTTTGGAATCGGTAGCAGTCTTCTGCCATTCCATGAGCTGTCGTACCCAGGTGAGCTTTTTATCGAACGCCGTTTTCTTCCGGCGTCCCTCCTTGTATTGCCAGTGTGCCGCAATACCGTATTCTGCTGTCTGATGCATCTCAAAGGTGCGAATTTGCACTTCAAAGGTTTCCCCGCCCGGTCCAATCAGTGTCGTATGTAACGACTGATACATATTCTGTTTCGGCATGGCAATGTAATCCTTGAAGCGTTTCGGAATCGGCTTCCAAAGCGTATGGACAACGCCTAAAACGGAATAACAATCCTTCACCGTATCGACGATGACGCGAATCGCAGACACATCAAAAATCTGATCAAAGGTCTTATTCTGCTGATACATTTTTTTATAAATGGAATACAGTGTCTTCGGTCGACCGGAAATTTCAAAATGAATACCGATGGCATGAAGCTCTTCGCTGAGCTGATCCATGATATGGCGAATATATTCCTGTCGTTCTTCCAATCGCTTATGAACCAGTGCGGAAATCTCAAAATACGCATCCGGATCCAAATATTTTAAGCAGAGATCTTCCAGCTCGGATTTAATGGTGGAAATACCAAGACGATGCGCAATCGGCACATAGATTTCAATGGTTTCCGTTGCTTTTTCAATTTGCTTGGCACGATCTTTATAGTCCAGCGTGCGCAAATTGTGCAAGCGATCCGCCAGCTTGACGATGATCACGCGAATGTCGTTGGCCATCGCCATGACCATCTTGCGGTAATTCTCCACCTGATTGTCCACTTTGGACTTGGATTGCAGCTGTTTCAGCTTGGTTACGCCATCGACCAAGCTGGTGATCTCCGGGCCGAATTCCTGAATCATATCGGCTTCGGTAATGGGCGTATCTTCGAGAACATCGTGAAGAAGACCTGCACAGATGGTTTGATCGTCCATCTGCAGCTCCGCCAGAATCATGGCAACATGTAAGGGATGAATAATATACGGTTCACCGGAATTGCGCTTTTGGCCCTCATGCGCCGAGGCGGCCATATGATAGGCACGACGAATTAATGCCTCATCCGTTGATGGATGATAGGCTTTTACCGCATGGATCAATTGGTCGATCGTCATGTCATCCCCCTCACCACGTAAAATCCTTCTTCTGAACCGCTTGTCTAACGAATTACATTATTATAGCGCACTGATACGCATATCGGCTAATTTTAATTGAATGGATTTGCGGCCGTTGTATTCATTCCATTCCGGGCAGTACAAAATATCCAGGCGCAAGCCGGACGGCTGACCGCGAAGTGCCGCGACAAGATCCGACTTCCTCTCGTCCGGGCAGGACTGCTGCATCGTTTGTAACAACACGTCTCCGGAAAATGCTACGGCCTGCATCGGCACGCCCTGCGATTCCAGACGAGCCTGCAAAACGTTTTGGTTCTTCCCTACCAATCGCAAGCCCAGAACATTGACTCCCATAGCCGCAAAAAGCGGAGACGGATTGCCCTTTCCAAAGGGTGCGAGAGAAGCAAGCTGCTCCATCGCATCGACGTGAAGCCCGGAAAAAGAAAGTTTTCCATCCGCTTCGATAGAGGGCTCCATATCCGACGCGGATAAATTCGCTTCCCGATTCCATATCGTTCGCAAGGAATCAATCTTCTCTTCTTCGATGGTAATGCCGCAGGCCATGCGATGCCCGCCGAAGGCAACATACTCCTCGCGGTGACGATTCAGGGATGAAAACATGTCATAGGCTTCTACACTGCGACCGGATCCTTTTAGAAGTTTTTTTCCGACCTGCGCCGGCGTAAAGATCAGCGTTGGCCGGTAAAACCGATCCTTTATGCGTCCGGCAATCAGTCCGCATAAGCTTTCATGCACATCCGGTAACACCTCGACGATCACCTGGGGTAAAGGTCGTTTTTCCAGCACGGATAAAGCGACTTCGACGCCCTCTCGTGTCATAGCTTTTCGTTCTTCATTCAGAGCATACAACTCGCGTGCATAGGCGTTGACGGTTTCCGGATCGTGTTCTAAAAAAAGCTCCACTCCAAGGCGGGCAGTCAGTAATCGCCCGGACGAATTAATGCAAGGACCGATAATGAAGCCTACCGTATACGCGCTGACCGGACGATTCCAAGAATTTGCAGCAAGAAGAGCGCGCAAGCCGGGATTTGTGGTGGCATTAAGTGCCTGTAGGCCAAGCGTTACGATGACGCGATTTTCCCCTTTCAGATCCATCATGTCACAGATGGTTCCCAGCGTAGCAAGGCTTAGCAATTCATCAAAAATAGGCAACGGAACATCCGCATAGCGCGATAAAGCCTGCATAAGCTTAAAAGCAATGCCAGCGCCACATAGAGAATCAAAGGGATAGGTTTCGCCGGGAAATTTGGGATTAAGGAGTGCCTCACAGGGCGGACGTTTTGCTTCTCCCTCCACGATGGCCGGTTCGTGATGATCCGTTACGATCACAGGAATCTGCCGCGCAACCGCTTCTTCCAACCCCGCAAAGGCCGCCACACCGTTATCCACCGTGATGATGAGGCCGACTCCCTCTTCCTCGGCTTGTGCGACCAGCGAGGGATTGATGCCATAGCCGTCCTCGATGCGATCCGGAATGGCGTAGCTGACCGCCGTTATCGGATCCTTTCCTTCCCTCTCGGCAAAGTAACGCAGCCCTTTGACCAAAATAGCGGTAGCCGCAACGCCATCCTGATCATAGTCGCCAATAATGCGTATGGGGGTATCGGAAGCAAGGCTTTCCATAATATAAGAAACTACAATTTCCATTTCCGAAAAAAGAAAGGGATCATGAAAATCCTTCTCTTGGGGATGAAGAAATGCGTCCGCTTCTTCTGCTTTTACGCCGCGATTGGCCAATAATAAGCGGGTAAGCGGCGGCAAAGAGGTCTTCTTACTCAGTTCCTCATAAGCAGCTCGGTTGTTCTTCAGGAACCAGCGCATGCACACTCCTTATCGCCACATAACTTATTCTTGATTGCTTTGCTCGTCGTGATCCGCTTTTTGCACCGTATCCGGCTCCGTGTCGGCTTCGCCTTCCCACTGCAGACCATTCTCCTTTTTCTCGTAGCCTTCTACCGGCTTAACGACATAGGAGAGCGCATTGCGCAAAAATTCCATGCGGTGATGATCCCGACCGGTTTCGATTTCAAACGCATCTTCCGTAAGGGACACGACATTACCGCGAATTCCTCCGATGGTCACAATCGTATCGCCAATTTTCAGGTTATCGCGAACCTTTGCCATCTCTTCCTGGCGTTTTTTTTGCGGACGGATCATCAAAAAATACATAGCCCCAAACATCACCGCCAACATGGCAATTGGATAAAAATTATTCGGCATTTTCTTCTCCTTTTTCGTTTACGGCATGGCCGTCTGTTTTTTCCCAATTCGTTTTATTGTATCACAGCACGAAAAGCCAATGAAAGGCTGTGCGGACTGTGCTCATCACTCCTGTTTCGCCATATAGCGGCTTAAAAAGGATTCTTTAAAAGCTAAAAATGCATCGTTCAGAATCGCTTCGCGCATTTCCTGCATCATATGCAACAGAAAATACAAATTGTGCAGACTGAGCAGACGCGAACCCAAAATCTCTCCCACTGTAACCAGGTGACGCAGATACGCGCGCGTGTAATTGGTACAGGTGGGGCAGGAACAATCCGCATCCAGCGGCGTAAAGTCCTCTTTATACCGGGCATTACGCATATTCCGCTTTCCATCATGTACAAGAGCCTGTCCGTTTCGTGCTACACGCGTAGGTAAAACACAATCGCACATATCAATGCCGGCTTCGACTGAATCGAAGAGATAATCCGGCGTGCCGATGCCCATGTTATACCGCGGCTTATCCGCAGGCAAATAGGGCGTTGTGTAACGCAATATGCGCAGAAATTCTTCATGCGGTTCGCCAACGCTGATGCCGCCGACGGCATAGCCATCTAAATCTCTTGACGTGGTTTCCATAGCGGATTCCTTGCGTAAGCGCTCGCTAAAGCCCCCCTGTACGATCCCGAAAAGGGCCTGATCTGTTCGGGTTTTCTTGGCCATGCAACGATCCAACCAACGCAACGTTCGATGCATGGACGCTTCGGTATAGGCCTCATCGGCCTCATACGGTACGCACTCATCGAAAGCCATCATGATGTCCGCGCCGAGCGCTTCCTGCACGCCGATAGATACTTCCGGCGAAATGAATTTTGCGGAACCGTCCAGATGCGACTGAAAGGTAACCCCCTCTTCGGTGATGGACTTGCGGTCGGCAAAGCTGAACACCTGATATCCGCCGGAATCCGTCAGCATGGCGCCATCCCAATTCATAAAACGATGCAGGCCGCCGGCCTTTTGCACCACTTCCGCGCCTGGACGAAGAAACAGATGATATGTGTTGGATAAGAGAATTTGCGCGCCGATTGCTTTTAATTCCGGTGTTGTCATCGCCTTGACGGTCGCCTGGGTTCCCACCGGCATAAAAACCGGCGTTAAAATATCGCCGTGTGGTGTATGCAAAATACCCGCACGTGCGCCGCAATCCTTGGATTGATGCACCAGCTCATACGTTACTGCTCGCATGAAGACTCCTTAAAAATTTCATCCTGCGGATCCGGTCCGTCATGTTCCGTTTCCGCAAGAAATGCGTCGTGATGTACTGCTACCCCCCGCAAGGCGTTGGCGGGTTTGGTATCCTTCCTCGGTAAAATGAGCATGGCATCGCCGAAGCTGAAAAATCGATACCGAAGCGCATTGGCCACTTCATAGGCGTGCAAAATACGCTCTCGTCCGACCAGGGCCGAAATCATCATAATGAGCGTCGATTCCGGAAGGTGAAAATTCGTGATAATGCCGTCAATCACGCGATACGTATAGCCGGGATAGATGAAGATATCCGTCCAGCCGGTATCGCCCTTTAGCGTGCCATATTTTTGTGCGACGCTTTCCAGCGTGCGGGTAGAAGTCGTGCCGACAGAGATCACACGATGTCCCTCTTTCTTCGTTTGCGCGATAAGATCCGCCGTCTCCTGTGGAAGAACGTAAAACTCAGAATGCATGGGGTGATCTTCAATATTCTCTTCCGAAACCGGACGAAACGTCCCAAGACCGACATGCAACGTGAGATAGCCCAGACGAATGCCGCGCTTCTCCAATTCGGCAAGCATGGGTTTGGAAAAATGAAGCCCTGCCGTCGGCGCGGCCGCAGAACCATCCACCTTCGCATAGACCGTTTGATAATCGTCTTTGTTTTTGAGCTTTTCTGTAATGTATGGCGGCGTAGGCATGGTTCCTACACGATCCAGCACTTCTTCCCAAACGCCCTCATAGGAGAAGCGAATCAGGCGTTGTCCCTCGTCTTTAATCGATTCCACCGTACCCGTCATGAGCGTTTCGTCTCCTGCAGCAAAAAAAAGAACCGCGCCTTCGCGCATTTTCTTTCCCGGCTTGACCAAGCATTCCCACAGATCGCCTTTTTCGCGACGTAGAAGTAACACTTCAACACGTTCTTCTTTGCCTTCCCGATGACCGAAGAGGCGTGCCGGAATTACCTTGGTGTCGTTCATGATGAGGGCGTCTCCCGGCTCCAGATACTCAAGAAGGTAGGAGAAGTGGTCATGCGTCATCTCCCCCGTGTCCCGATCGAGAACCAGCAGGCGGCAGTCCTCTCTTTTTTTTGTCGGATGCTGCGCAATCAGCTTTCGATCTAAGGTATAGTGAAAATCCGATGTTTTCATCGTTTCTCCTTTTTCTATTTCGGTACTGCGGTACAAAAAGCACCGGCATTCCTTGCTTTTCATCGGCTCGAACAGCAAGCAAGAACCTTTATTCCAATAAATTACGGGAAGGAATCGCTTTTCCCATATAGCGATAGGCGCTTGTGGTCAGAACTCGTCCGCGCGGGGTACGCGCCAAAAAGCCGATTTGCATTAAAAACGGTTCAATGACGTCTTCAATCGTGCGACTTTCTTCTCCCATGGAAGCAGCGACCGTGTCCAGTCCCACCGGTCCGCCGCCAAAAAGCTCGGCAATCACGTTTAGGAAACGGCGATCATCACGATCCAATCCCAATTCATCCACTTCCAACAAGCGAAGCGCTTCCTGCGTAATTTGCGGCGTAATTTTTCCTTCTCCGCAGACCTCAGCAAAGTCTCGCACTCGACGCAGCAGTCGATTGGCGACACGCGGTGTACCGCGGGATCGTCGACCGATTTCCATGCCGCATTCCGCATCAATGGGTATGTCAAGAATACTTGCCGATCGATTGACAACGCGCGCCAATTCATCCGGTTGATAGGGTTCAAACGTAATCAACACGCCGAAGCGATCACGAAGGGGAGATGAAAGCATGCCGCTTCGAGTCGTCGCACCGATGAGCGTAAAGGGCTCCAATTCCAGGCGAAGGCTCTGTGCGGTCGTGCCCTTCCCCACCATGATGTCGAGAGCAAAGTCTTCCATGGAAGAATACAGAACTTCCTCGATATTTCGATTGATTCGATGAATTTCATCAATAAAAAGCACATCCCCGCGATGCAAATTTGTCAAAATGCTCGCTAGGTCTCCCTGCCGTTCAATGGCCGGCCCGGATGTGATTTTCAGCCGCGATCCCATCTCATTGGCAATGATGCCAGCAAGAGTGGTTTTACCTAAGCCCGGAGGGCCGGAAAGAAGCACATGATCCAGCGCCTCGCCACGTGTTTTTGCGGCATTCATAAATATTTTTAATTTTTCTTTTGTCTTTTCTTGTCCGATATATTCTTTAAGCCAACGCGGACGAAGATTGCCTTCATTAAAGGTGTCTTCCGAATTCGCCTGAATATCGATGATGCGATCCTGTTCCAAAGCCGTTTCCTTCCTACCGCTCTATTATGATCCGAGTCTTTGTAAAGCCATACGCATCAGCGCGGAAAGCGGAAGCGAGGTATCCAATCCGTTTAAAGCGCGCATGGCTTCGCTGCGCTGATATCCAAGATTGATGAGGCCTTGCAGCGCCACGGCAAATTCCGCCTGTTCTTCCCCATCCTCTTGCGGAAGAGGGCTTGTCACAGTCGAAAAAACGTTGATCTGATCCACCAATTCCAACAAAATCCGACCGGCTGTTTTTTTACCGACGCCGGGCGCCTTTGTCAAAATGGAAAGCTCCTGGTGCTGTACGGCATGCACAATGCCTTCTACGCCGACCGCAGATAAGATGGAAATCGCCACCTTCGGTCCGACGGCAGACACCTTCGTCAGCTGATCAAACATCTCCCGTTCCTGTTCATCATAAAAGCCATAGAGAAAAACGCCGTCTTCACGCACAATGTAGCGCGTATAGACCTTTACTTCTTCCCCTACTTGAAAGCGAGACATCGCCTTCGTGGAAGTCGTCAACTCATAGCCGATGCCGTTGTTTTCCAAAATCAGTTTTTCGGACTCCATGGCGGTGACCTGACCGATAATATATGCGTACATGACTACCTCATTCGTTGCTGTTCTTTGAATCGCTGCCCAAAGGCATGCGTGATAGCTACGGCGAGCCCGTCTGCGGCATCGTCCGGTTTCGGAATATTTTCCATGCGCAACAGCATTTTTACCGCATTCTGCATCTGCGCCTTATTTGCACGACCATAGCCGGTGATGGCTTGCTTGATCTGCCCCGGTGTATATTCATAGAGCGGTATATGCAGACGTTCGACAGCATTCACCTCCACGCCACGCGCCTGTGCGACCGTAATACCCGTGGTCTTATTCTGATAGAAAAACAGCTCCTCAAAGGCTGCCTCATCCGGCGCGGCGTCTTTAAGCAGCTGATCCAATTGCTCATCTATTTGTCGGAGTCTTGTCGGAAGCGGCATGTGTGCAGGTGTCTCAATACAGCCGAAGGTCACCATACGAATAAAATTACCGTCAAAATCTACAATTCCGTAGCCCATGCGCGCTAAGCCGGGATCAATGCCCAAGATTCTCATCGCGCATACCTGTCCAAAACGGCGTCGTTCAGGCCCATCCAGAACGCATACCGATAGACTTTTGCAATATTATTGTATAAAAAGTGATTAATCTTTCCATAAATCATATTGAGCTCACTCAGCTCCAGCCCGCTCTCTTCAACGGTGAGACGGGAAAGGTGATCAAAATCGAGTACGATCTGTGTATCTAAAGAACCGTTGAGTTGCAGAATTTTTTTACGCAGTACACGCCGACAGTAGAGATTCGAAAAGCGGCGTACATCTTCATTTCCCTTGGTAGAGGTTTTAATATGATGGAAAACCATAGATTGCAGGCCCATCACCTTCCCCTGCTTGCAATGGTGATAAAGAATCGAGACCATCTCCAGCTGCTCCGGCTCGTATTCCTGAAGCGCCAGACGCTCGAGACGATCCACAAAAAAAGCATCCTGACCGCCCGAGACATAGCCCTTTAAAAAAACGGCCAACTCAAACCGATTGACGTCATCATTGATCAGTTTTTTAATCGCAGAAACAATGTAATCGCGATCTTTACGATAGCGAAGAGAACGATTTAATGAGGTGTTCATCTGCTTCATCAGCCGATACCCCGGCTGAAGATTCGCCAGCTTCTGGCGATGATCAATCATGGAAAGAAGAATATGCATCGAGTCCGGATCATTCTGATATAAGAAACGATTTTCCAGGCCTTCTTCGACTTGAAGCAAGCGATTGTCCATGTCCTTCTCTCCTTTCGCTGATCCCTTCCAGTATACACTATTTCCTTCACAGCAAAAATTTTTTCCCGTCTGGAAGGCAAAAAATGCCGCTTGAAAAACTTCGGTTCTTCTGAAGCGGATTCTTCCTGGAAAAAGACAGGGAGAAGATAAAGCATCTATCTTCTCCCTGTGAAGGCTCTTTGATATTGTCTAAAATACCAACACGATTTGACAAAGAGCCTCTTTTTCCAGCCCTTACTGCTCTTTCAACTTGCGGATTCTCTGCGACAGCAAAACCCGCTCATGAAACCGCTCTACAGCTAGGTCGCACTCCTTTTGGCTGGGGTGGTCTTTGAAAATCTCATACCGGATTCCCTTTTCTTCCGTGTAGGCGTGTGGGTTGTCCGGATTCTCCTGGGCCATCTTTTTAAACCTTTCAATCAAACCGGGAGCCAAGGCTCCATTGGCAATGAAGTTGCCCAGAACTTCCCCGCCGGCCTCTTCGACTAGGTCGATGGCCGACTGCATGGAGTCAAACGCGTGCTTAGAATCGGCAAAATAGGCCAGGGTGCAGAAAAGAAAGACCCTTTTTCCCTTGACCTGTCTGATCCAGTCCTTGACAAGATCATCCGGCCCTCCCTGGATCACATAATAACCCAAGGCGACAATGTCCGCATCCGAGATGTCGGGTCTTTCATTGATGTCCAGAAGCTCTTTCTCCCCTTCGTCAATGCTCTCGTAAATGGCCTCCGCCAACTTCTTCGTGCAACCGGTCAACGAGCGGTAAGCTACTACAAATTTCATACCTTCTCCTTTCTTTTTTTTCGTTAACTATTTACAAGCCCCGCCGCAGCAAATAGGTCATCAACTGTTCTGCCAGAAAGTCCATGCCCCGCAGGCCCATAAAGGGTAGGTGGCTGGCGTAAATCCGGCTTTCAAACCAGGGAAAAGATGTCAAAAGCGGGTAGTTGCTGGAATCCACTAGGTTTAAGGTCTGTTGGTCAGCAAAGACCATCCCTTCCTTCCAGGACCGGATTGCCTGCAGGCGGCTTTTTTCCTCTTCTACCGGCAGCAATTGCTGTTCAAATCGGATGCCCAAAGGGGACATAGCTGCCGCCAATCCCTCATTCAAAAAACTAGGGCCTAGGCTGTAGAAATGGATCTCTGATCCTATTTTTCGAAGGTACATGGGGAAATAGGCAACCTGTCTTTTCCGCTTTTCCAACTTTTCCTGAAAGCTTCTCGACAATGTTCGGCCCAAAATCTGCCCGATGGCTTGGAGCGAAGATCGAGTTGCATCATAGCCGTAGAAGCAAACTTCCAGGTAAGGAATCCCCCATTTTTCCTTCAAGGCTTGGGCTAAGGGCAGGGCTTCTTTTCTCAAAACTAGAGAGACAGCAGCCTGTCGGGCCCGGTCCAGGTCCCGGATTGCCCCCCGGACGACAAAAGTCGATGCGACCGTGATATCCAGAGCTTCTTCTAACATATCCTCCAGCTCTACAAGGTCTGATTCTAGGCGAAAGTGGTCCGGAGAAAAACCCAAGAGATTGCAGGAGGGGGTTCTCAAAGGCTGCGATAGTTCCTTCTCTTCCCAGCCCAAAGCAATTTCCCCCAGCATCCGGTAGACTTCTTCCGTCCCTACGAGGTAATCTCCTGCAAAGCCGCCAGAATTGTGCACGTGAAGCTTGGCTTGAACCTCCTCTTGCAGGTAGTGACAGATTCCCGTCAGGTCGGTCCCAATGGTGGTGGAAACAGAAGAACCTACGACAAAGAGATGGGCCGGCTTTTGCCTCTGATCGATTTCAAGGACGGCTTCTTCTAAGTTCCTAGTATCCCCCATGACGACATCGGACTCGTTCATATGGGTGACAAAGTAGCGACCGTTCACAGAAAGCCCCAGCTCTCCAAGCAAGGAAATCCCGTAGTGGGTTGTTCCCGCCGGCCCGTATTCCAAGACGCAGGCATCCTCCAAGGCGAGAAGATTCCACAAGGCGCCCATCCGATCGGATGGGACCGGTAAAAATCTAGTAACCGCCATGTTTTCCTCCAAAATACTTTTTCCTCAAGTCGATGCAGTCTTCCAAAAAGCAAAGCAAGTCGACCGACAATTGAAAACCGTAAGAGCGACCCAGGCGGTCCATGGCCGCCTGGACAATCCCCTTTTGCAGTAGTCGTTCAAAGAACTCATGACCAAAGTAAAAATCGGGCTGTAATTGATCGTATACCGCTTGCAGTGGACTGATGTTTGCGTTTTTGCTCAAATAGGGGTCGGCGTATTCCAGGATTTTCTCCCGGTTTTTGTCGTCACCCTCCCCCCATTGCGACAACTGGATCAGTTTCGGTTCCATGCCCAACTCACAGAGGTAGGCGTTGAGTTCCATCTGTAGAAGGGGGGAATTTCCGTAAATGTAGGAGTATCCCTGAATCTTTTCTCGGACGCGTTCGTAGACTTCTTCAAAGGCTTCTTTCTTTTCCTTGAGCCAGCCCTCCATCTGCCGCCGTGTCTCCTCCTTCAAAATGCTTTGGAAAAGGCTGCGGTAGGCTCTTTCAATCGTCTCTGGGTGAACGAAGCGGTCAAAGTAGAGGTAAGGGATTTTGAACCGGTCCCTCATCGCCCTGGCCAAGGGGAGCCCAATCCGGTCGGTTACCAGGTTTAGGCTGGCCTGAGGGGCTTTTCGAATCTCCTCCAGCCCGGCCTCGGAGGGGAGAGTGAGAGATATGGGAAGACCTATGGTCTGCAGGCACTCCGCCAGCTCGCTTTTTGAAAAATCCTCGTGGCGAGGACCTAAGATATTGACAGACAGCGTTCGCTCTGTTTCCTCCATCAGGGACAGGCAGGCCAAAAGTGTCGCCTCCATGCCCTGCAGGTGGTTTTCGGAACGGAAATGTTCGGTGTGAACGACAGGGATTTTTGCTCCCATCTCTTCTTCGAGTGCCTGGCAAAGACTATCGAAGTCATCTCCAATGAGCTCCACGAGGCAGGTGGAGATGACGAACAAGATTCGGATGCCGTCTTCTTGTAAAATTTCCTGCACCGCCTGCTTCAGCTTTTCCCCACTGCCAAAGCTAATGTCCGTCTGGGAAAGCACAAGAGAGTAGCACGATTCTGCCATTTTCCCCAGCCTTCCCGCCGACATAGCGGCTGATTTGGCGTAATAAGTACATTCATCCGTCCCCACAATCAGGCAGGCTGCCCCTTGAATCCTCTGAATAAGGAGCATGGCCCCGAAGAGGGGGCAGTGGCTTCCCGGGAATAAGGCTTTGGATAGGGCGGTCACTTCTTCCAGAGATTGGACTTGGGACAGGCGTTTGGCCCGCCCCAAAATGTCCGCATCCCTTCTGTCTTCTACTTTTAGGGTCTCCTGCATGAAAGACTCCTTCCTTTTTTGTATCCAAAACAGGGGGCCGTCTCTGCCTGCTCCTGATCGCTCTCTGCCATCTCATAGGAGATGAGGGGGCGCTCCCGGCCTTCTACTTCCACTAGGTCACAGGTAACCGAATACACCTCGGACAGCATTTTCCCGTGAATGACCTCTTCCGGCTTCCCCTCGCTGTATTTTTTGCCCTGCTTGAGGACCATCACCCGGTCACTGATATCCATGGCCTGACCGATGTCGTGGAGTACTAAGACAATCCCGATTCCCTCCTCCTTCCGCAAGCAGCTAATTAATTCCATCATCTCGATTTGATGGCAAATGTCGAGATAGGTCGTCGGCTCGTCCAAAAAGAGGATGCGGGGCTTTTGTGACAAGGAACAGGCTAACCAAACCCTCTGCAGCTCCCCTCCAGATAGTTGCTGGATATAGCGATCTGCAAAAATTCGGGTATGGGTGCGTTCCATGGCCCAGTCAACAATTTCCCGGTCTTCTTTTGAATCCTTCTTAAAGAGGCTTTGGTGAGGCATCCTCCCGTAGCTGACCAACTCCCGGACGGTAAAGTCTCCCGGGGCATAGTGGATTTGGGGCAGCATGGCAATTTTTTGAGAAATTTCCTTCTTTTTCCAGTCCCTCAGCTCCCTTCCATCGTAGAAGACCGCCCCCTTTTGGTAGGGGATAATTCCGGAAACCGCCTTGAGCAGGGTGGACTTTCCTGATCCATTCGGCCCGATTAGGGTTAGAATCTCCCCTTCTCGGATGGTCGCGGAAAAGTCGACAATGACCGATCTCTGTCCGTAGGCAACGTGGAGCTGATTGATTTGAATCTCCATCTCCCCCTCACTTTCTTCCGGATAGCACTTTTCCCCTGCTCTTTAAGAGGTAGAGGAAGAAAGGCCCCCCGGCCACAGACATGACAATTCCCAAGGGCAGTTCCATGCCCTGAATTGCCACCCGGCCTATAGTATCTGCTGCCAGGGCCGTCACCGCTCCCATAATCATGCCGATGGGTAACAGTCGGCGGTAGTCAGACCCTACAATAATCCGGCTAATATGCGGGACGACAAGGCCGACAAAGCCGATGAGACCTACTACGGCGACCGTCGCCGCTGATAAAAAGGCAGCTAGGGCGGAAATGAGAATCCGGGTGATCGTCACCGGAAAGCCCAAGTTTGTCGCCATTTCATCTCCCAGCTGGAGGGCGTTAGCGCCTCGAATCGTGAGAAAACTTAGGCACAAGCAGGGCAGGCCGTAAAACAAAATCAAGCGGACCTTGGACCAGGTTGACGCCGCAATGGACCCATTCAAAAAAGAGAGTACGCCGGACAAGCTGTCGCTGTAGAGCATTTGCAGGAGAGCGTTAAATCCCCCGAGCACCGTGTTGATTGCGACTCCTGCCAAGACAATCCGCACCGGATTCATCGTCCCATCATAGGCCATCAGATAAATCAGAACACAGGAGAGCAGGGACCCGGCAAAGGCAAAAATCGGCACGCTGGTCGTCAAATTGGGGAAAAGCAGCATAATTGCCGTTGCTGCCGTTCCCGCCCCTGCAGAGACCCCGATAATTCCGGGGTCTGCCAAGGGGTTTCTCATCACTGCCTGGAGTAAGGCGCCCGCCGTAGCCAGGCAGGCCCCCACGATAATTGCCACAATGACCCGAGGCAAGCGAAGGTGGATGAGAATATTGCGAACTGTCTGAGACCCGTTTCCAAACAGGGCATCGACAATCTCCTGCAGGCTGTAACCTGCTGAGCCAATCCGCAGGGAAAGTAAAGAGAGAAAGACGAGGATCATAAGGAGCAGGGCTCCAAAGGCCCAGGCCCCGAGGCGACTGATCTCTTTTCTCTTTCCCATTATTTCCCAACTTCCGCCGACAGCTTGTCAATGAGAGTCAGAAGGTCCTGTGTAATTTCTAGACCCCGGCTAGTCGTGTAGTTTCCGGGCAGGGCGATCACCTGGTTGTTTTTGACGGCGTCAATCTCTTCCCAGACTTCGGGGTCCGCCTTTTTTGCCTTTTCGTAGGCATCGATCAAGCTTTGCGGGTCGTAACCCGTGGGCGGTGCAATCAGGAAAAGCAATTCAGGATTTGCCTTGACTAACATCTCAAGACTGGAAGGGATGATGCCCGACCCTTTCTGGTCCAAGGAGTCTCCGACATTCTCAAAGCCCAACATTTTGAGAATTTGCCCGAAAAAGCTTTTAGAGGTAGAAATCATGGTGCTGTCGGACCCCGGTCCGAAGAGGATCATAGTCTTCTTCGCCGAGTGGTTCTTTGCGTATTCTTCACACGCCTTCTTTACTTCATCGTAAATTGTGGAAACATCTTCCCTTGCCTGGCTGCCGCCAAAAGCTTCTGCCAGGGCCTCCGTCTCTGCCTGGTTCTCGACCAGTCCGATCATGGGACCTTCGGAAGTGTAGTAAACAGGAATCCCTAACTTCTCCAGTTGACTGCCGAACTTCTCTTTCATTCCTCCGCTCATAATGACCAGGTCCGGTTCTAGAGCGATAACCGCCTCCGTGTCCACTCCCCGCATACCAGATTCAATCTTTTGCACATCCTTGTAATACTCTGCTGCCTTGGTGGTCGCCACAGTACGGGAAACAGCCGTCAAGGGGACCTCTAATTTCGACATGAGGTAGAGGGTGGAGGTGGAGAGGTCGACAATTTTTTCCGGGTATTTGTCAAGCTTCAGGGCCTCTCCGTGCTTGTCCCTCACCCCCTCCGGATATTCGATGCGAAACTTTCCGGATTTGTCCAAGTTGTTCCGAATGAGCGGATTTTTGACGTCAATCTCCACTTTTTTTTCTGAGCTTTCCGCCTGGTTGCTTTCCTGCACCTGACTCACCGGCTCCGAGGAGTTTATCTTTTCCGCTTCCTTCTGTGACTGTGACTGCCCGCAGCCTGTTAAAAGCAAGACCAAGGCCAATGGTAAAAACATAGAACGTAATGACTTCATAATAACCCTCCTATTATCATATTTTTCTCTTCCGATGCTTCTTCGCGATCTTGTGACTTGTCTTCGGACCGCATAATTTTTTCTGCCAACTCTGCGTAGACTTTCCGCATCGTCGACTGTCCCGGTGCGAAGGCTTCAAATACCGTCATTCCCTTTGCCTCCGCCTCTTGAATCTCGGGAGACCTCGGGATTACCTGGGTAATTTCTGTCCCGATCTCCGGCAAAGCCGCTTGCACCAGCTCCAATTCATTTTCAATATTTTTTGAATTGAGGATAAGGCCCTTTAGACGGGCATAACCCCTTTTTTTGAAGTTATTGACCGCTCGGGCGATATTGTGTGCCGCATATAGGCTCATCATTTCACCGGATGAAACGACGTAAACCTCGCGAGCGTATCCACCGCGGATCGGCATAGCAAATCCACCGCAGACGACATCCCCCAATACGTCATAGATGACAATGTCCGGCTGGTAGGCCTCAAAGGCTTTCAACTCTTCCAGCTTTTCAAAGGCGGAAATAATCCCCCTTCCTGCACAACCGACACCCGGGGCAGGTCCTCCGGCTTCCACACACAGGACCCCGGTCTTGCTCGGAAAGACCACGTCATCTAAACGCAAGTCCTTTCCCTTGTCTAAAATCTGGTCTAAGACCGTGGGAATCTGCCTGCCCCCCATTAGGTTTTTCGTGGAATCCGCCTTTGGGTCACAGCCGATTTGCATGACGCAAAGCCCCATTGCGTTGAGAGCTGCACTGAGATTTGACGATGTGGTTGATTTCCCAATCCCTCCTTTTCCGTAAATAGCAATTCGTTTCATAATACCTCCCGTCACAATTTTTATGTTAGTGTTAGCTAACATATGATTGTGCTAGCTGCTACAAGGAGCATCATATCACGTCTTTACTTTGCAAACTTTTAATTCATTTCAATAATAATATGAAAATCTATCGATTTTTCCCTCGCAAAATTGCGATTTCTAATTAAAAAAGCCGCTTGAAAAATCAAGCGGCGCGCACGTGCCATTGAGGATTCGAACCCCAGGCCTTCTGGTCCGTAGCCAGACGCTCTATCCAGCTGAGCTAATGGCACATATCGTCGAAGAGCGGGTGAAGGGAATCGAACCCTCGTAGCCAGCTTGGAAGGCTGGAGCTCTACCACTGAGCTACACCCGCGAAAAAAGCGGCAGACGAGATTCGAACTCGCGACCCTCGCCTTGGCAAGGCGATGCTCTACCCCTGAGCCACTGCCGCACATCGCTTTTTAAAAAAGCGCGGATTGTGTACCCGAGAATATTACCATACTCGGGGCTTACCCGTCAACCGAAAACGATCGAGCGGATAAAATTGGGCGAGAGCGGATTCGAACCACTGAAAGCATAGCTAACGGATTTACAGTCCGTCCCCTTTAGCCACTTGGGTACTCGCCCCTATTCAAAACGACCCGGATGGGCTTCGAACCCACGACCTCCAGCGTGACAGGCTGGCATTCTAACCATCTGAACTACCGGGCCTCACCACACCTAACCGGTAACTGACCCTACCCGGATTCGAACCGGGGATACCGCCGTGAGAGGGCGATGTCTTAACCGCTTGACCATAGGGCCTTAAAGTAGCGGAGAAGGGATTTGAACCCATGACACCCCGGGTATGAACCGAGTGCTCTAGCCAGCTGAGCTACTCCGCCGTATTGCCGAAAGTTGCTTCCGGATAATGCCGAGGACCGGAATCGAACCGGTACGATCGGTAAGGATCGAGGGATTTTAAGTCCCTTGCGTCTGCCAATTCCGCCACCCCGGCATAAACGCCTTGTGTAGGACTCGAACCTACGACAACGCGGTTAACAGCCGCGCGCTCTACCAGCTGAGCTAACAAGGCATAGCGATGAAAATCATCGCCGCTACTTATTTTTTACGCTTCCTCTCGACCAAGTGTTGGTCGATTTCGGTAGCGACTTGTACATTATAGCAACGTTCACTTGGGATTGCAAGAGCGAAGTATATTTTTTCCTGCTAGCAGGAAGTTAAATCGATCTCTACGCGTTTTGGCGCTTCGATCCCGATTTTCCCGCCAATCATGACGTCTTCCCCGGATGCCGTTTTCTCCAACGATAGTTCAATCACGCCGCGCGGTTGTTGTAAGAGCACCGGTTTTTCGCGTAGATGCCATACATCTTTTTTGGCCACGCCTACAGCATAGCTTCCTGAACCGCAGGAACCTTCACGGTACAGCGTTCTCGCTTCCGTGACATACACATAAGGAATCATGCTTTTCCGGCTTTCCTGCAAAAAGAGAATGCCGTAGGCTTCGGCAGGATAACGCTCTTCGAGATAGAGAAGTGCGCGACGCACAAAGGCTTCGTCCTCTTCACGATCCGGAACGAGAACATGAAGAATGCCCGGAAGCTGCACCGCCGTATAAGAGCTTTCCTCAAGAAAAACGGGAAATAGCGCGTCCGGTTTTGGCAACGCAATTTTGGCATAAGCATTTTGCGTGTCGACGTGAACTGTAAGCGGATGCGAAACGCCGCTGACGCACACTTTCTCGATTCCTTTTCCCTCTTTTTTCTTGGCAATCGCCTGTAGCAGGCCAAGTGCCCGTGAGGCGTTGCCGCAAAACTCCCCGCCCATCATATCTAGGCGCAGCGGCTCTCCCCGGTCATTCATAGATATAAAGCCGACTTGCTCCACGCTTTGATCAATCTGGTCCATTAGGGCTCGGCCGATTGCGACGCGCTCCTTTACCGGCGTAGGTGTAAAGACGAACGCCGTAATGTTTCCGGCAGGGTCCACACGCTGATATGTAATGGTTTTTTTCATTTCTTTTGCTCCCGATGCTGCAAGAAGACAGGAATCTGCGCGGCATCCTTTCGTCCGGCTTCATACAGCTTGCGCAAAGCGTCTTTATCTTTGCGCAAGGTATCCACGCCAAACGTGTCTTTTGGCGCTACAATCAGCACTTTTCCCTGTTCACGATACGTTTTTGCCAATTTCATTGCATTATTATAACGTTCGGCGCGAGCACAGAACGCCTCCGCTGCCTTAGGAAATTCCTGTTCAATACGACGGGCGATGCGGCGATCCCGATCGGGTGTGCGAATTGTATCTTCAGGCTTCGTTAGAATGAGGACCACGCGATCACAGCCTTCCGCAAACGCCTTCTTCAAAGGAATACAGTCGGCAAGAGCACCGTCATAATAGGCTATGCCTTCATGCATCACTGGTCGACAAAAATACGGAAGCGCCGAGGATGCCTTAAAAATGCCGTAGTGGTCCAACCGAATATCGTTTTTTGTAAAATAACGAGGTAGCCCTGTCTCCGCCTCTGCCGCTACAACAATCAAGTCCATGGGATTCTTCTGTAGCGCCTCATAATCCAGCGGGTCTTCGCCATCGCTGTTGCTCAGCGTCCCATAGACATAATCCAAGTCCACCGCATTACGGTGACGAAGGAATTGCCAAAAACTCATATATTCCTTACGAAACGAATACTCCGTATAAAAACGCAAATTTCGTTTCGGCTGCCCGGCAAGAAAAGAGGCCAGATTGGCACTGCCGGCAGAAACGCCGATCCCGAGGTCAAACGTAATTCCTTCCTGTAAGCAATAGTCAAGAATGCCGGCACCATATATATCGCGCATTCCACCACCGACATCAATGATTCCGATTTTTTCCTTCATCGCTCCCCCTTCCCTCTTTCTTTATTCGGGCAGAGATTCTGTTAACGGCCATACAGCGCATTGAGTGTACGCAATCTCTTGCTTATTTCCGGATCAGCATAGTCGCCCAAAAGACGCCATTTCCAGTTTCCGCCGAGAGAGCCGGGGCGATTGATGCGCGTTCGTTCGTCCGTCCACAGGATATCCTGCATCGGCAAGATGCATAAATCTGCTACGGTCGAGATGGCCCCACGAAGAAGTCCCCAATGCGCTTCTTCCGGTTCATGCAGAGCAAAATAGTCCTCGACGAAAGCACGAATAGGCGGATCTAACTGTTCCCACCACGTTCGAAGAGGAGGCGTATCGTGGGTGCCGGTATAGATGCTTGTGCGACGATCAAAGTGATGCGGAAGATAGTCCGAATCGCTTCCTCCATCAAATGCAAACTGTAAAGGTTTCATACCGGGAAAGCCGGTCTTTTCTCGAAGTGTAATCACTTCAGGAGAAAGCACACCCAGATCCTCCACCAAAATCGGTAAAGGCCCCAGCTCCTGTTGTAACGCAAGAAAAAGGGAAAGACCCGGCCCCGGTTCCCAGTGTCCATATCGTGCCGTCTCATCTTCCGCCGGAACGGTCCAATAATGCGCAAAGCCGATGAAGTGGTCCAGACGAAGGACGTCATAGAGCAGGAGCCCGGCGCGGACGCGTTGAACCCAGAACGAATAGTCCCGTTTCGCCATCACGTCCCAGCGATAGAGAGGATTTCCCCAACGCTGTCCGTCCGCTGTAAACGCATCCGGCGGCGCACCGGCCACCACCGTAGGATTTCCTGTTGCATCGAGGTAGAATTCGTCTCGATGGACCCAGACATCCGCGGAATCATGAGCCACGTAGATGGGCATGTCCCCGATAAAAAGCAGTCCCTTTTCATGCGCATAGTCCTTCAGTGCCTTCCATTGCCGGAAAAAATGATATTGCAAAAAAACCTGAAAAAGAATATCTTCCTCATGTTGTGCACGAAAAACTTCCAGTGCAGCAGTGTCTCGATCCCGATATTCCGGGGTCCATTCGGTCCACTGTACAGCAAAATGCTCAGCCTTGAGGGCCTGAAAAAGGGCGTAGTCCTCGATCCAGTTCCCATTTTTCTCACGAAAACGAGCAAGCGTTTCGCGCGTTCCCCGATCCCCTTCCAGAAAAGAATAGCCGAAAGCCGCTTTCGTTTCACTGGTCGCAAGCGATGTCTTTCCCATGGCGCGCTCGAAGGAGCGGTGAAGAAGACGATAACGCTGCTGATAGAGCAGAGAATAATTAACGTATTCTTCTTTCTCTCCAAAAGAAATAGCCTCCAGCTCCGCACGCTCCAACAAGCCGTCCGCACAGAGATATTCAAAATCAATAAAATATGGATTGCCCGCTACGGTAGAAAAGCTCTGATACGGAGAATCGCCATAGCTGGTAGAGCCCAATGGGAGAATTTGCCAATAGCGCATGCCCGCTTCCTGCAAAAAATCACAGAAACGATACGCTTCCGGACCGAAGGTTCCGATTCCGTATTGTGAAGGAAGTGAAAAAATGGGCAGGAGGATTCCCGCTCCGCGCGGAAAAGAAACCTGCATAAGTTCCGGAAGTTCGACAGTATGATTCAATGTTCCCTCTCTTCAAGCGCTAAATCTATTTCTTCGTTCCGTCACCAAAGAGGTGCAAGGTTTATTACAAAATTAACCTACCTTACGCTTATACTATCAAAAAAAAATTGTCGTGAAAATATAATACTCCTATATAGCTCACAGAAACTGTCAATAATACATTGTGTGCCTATAAATGAAACGTATCATATTCACCATCGAAATGAAATGGTGTTTTCTTACCAAACACTGCGATCTTCTTCCATTCTTTCTTGATGTTCTTGTAGTTCAAATGACCGCTATCGAAAGCAATTGTCTTGCCTTCTTTTGTATACAGTCAAAAATTCACATCATATTCGCGAATACAACAGATTCCATCACAAAGAATGCCGGTGTTTTCCGGTTTACAATAATATTTTCCCCGCATTAG
Organism: Murdochiella vaginalis; assembly: GCF_902381775.1. Taxonomy (NCBI): domain Bacteria; kingdom Bacillati; phylum Bacillota; class Tissierellia; order Tissierellales; family Peptoniphilaceae; genus Murdochiella; species Murdochiella vaginalis. Next base: position 1,068,839 of record NZ_LR698969.1, on the reverse strand, counting down.
GATCGGCTTCACATGATCATCGAAAAAATAAAGAATGCCCACATTTCTACTCCTTTCCCAATTTCCAGTTTGCTGCTCGCTCCCGTGCCTGAATAAAAGCAGAATAGATTCCGTCTTCTTGCAACAACTGCGCATGGGTTCCGGTTTGCTTCACACGCCCCCTGTCAATGACCAAAATTTGATCAGCATTGCGCACGGTGGACAATCTATGTGCTATAGAAATCACGGTATGCCCTTTGGATAATTCTTGCATGGCCGCTAAAATTTCCGCTTCATTCTCCGGATCTACGGAACTTGTCGCCTCATCGAACAAAATTATCGGTGCATTTTTCAGCAACGCTCTTGCGATGGATATTCTCTGTTTCTCTCCTCCGGATAGAGAATTGCCTCCTTCGCCGACCATAGTCTGATATCCCTCCGGCAGTGCCATGATAAAATCATGACAACGCGCTTTTTTTGCCGCTTCCACGATCATTTCATGACTTGCTGTCGGATCGGCAAAACGAATGTTATTTTCGATGGTATCGCGAAAGAGATACACATCCTGAAAAACCAGAGACAAATTTTTCAACAAAGCGTTAACCGTATACTCCCGTATATCCCGTTTGCCCAACAGAATACGGCCGCCATCTACATCATAGAAACGAGATAAAAGGTTGATAATGGTCGTTTTCCCGGAGCCGGATGGACCCACAATAGCCGTTTTCGACCCCTGCGGAATGGTAAAGGAAATCTCCTGAAGAACCGGATAACGTTTATCATAGGAAAAAAGAACCTTGTCGAAGGTTATATCATAATTTTCCACGACATTGTTCGTACCGTCTTGAATTTCGGGAATATCTAATACTTCCTTCAAATACTGCATATTGGCAGGATTTTTCACCATGAGAATCGCTGCATTTTCTAACGTCTTTAAGCCGCCGAAAATCATAAATCCCGCTGCAGAAACGGTTAGTGCCTTCGGCAGCGCAACTTCTCCCTTTATGTAAAGATAGCAAGAATAGAGTGTGACAAGCAAACTCGACAGATGGATAATGGTCATAAAAATGCGGGAAAATATTACAAACACTATTTCAAAATGCACCTGTGCAAGACGGCATTCTTCTGAGGCGTTTTGTAATTGCGCATGTATTTTTTCTACTACCCCTGCATCCGCCTGTGGAAAACTTCGAAGAACCGGAATGCCGCAAATGCCATCCACGAGCGCGTCGCTTAATTTCATAATCACAGCATGTTCCCGGGCCACTTCTTTTTCCGCTGTTTTAACCATGGCGAATACGCAAAACCAAATCATAAATAGGCAAGCCAGCGTGAGAAGTCCGATTTTATATTGCATACCAAACATCCCGATTACGAGAAAAAAGGAAGTGGAAACACCGGAAATCATAAAATCGATACTCATCGAAGAATAGTTTTCAAGGCTTTTCATGACATGGGTAAAGGCAGCCAAAATACGGGAAAGGCTCTGATCAGCAAAATACCCCATAGGAGCCTTCTTCAGCTTTTGACCTACCTGTAAACGATACTCTTTAAAAATGCCGAAGAAAACACCATCGCTCAAACTGCTTTTTTTCCAACCTGTTAAAAAATGGAAAAAAAACGATGCGAATAGAACGCCCAAAATAATAAAAATATGCCGGCTCGTTATTTCTCCCATCCAACAAAACGAAAGATAGAGTGCAAAAAAGCTCAATAAAATTGAAATGTTTTGTAAAAACACACAGAACATGCCGGCCTTTAGTCGATTTTTATATCGTCCTGCTAATTGTAGCGACGTTTTTATAAAATCCATATTTTATTCCTCCCCTACATATTGTTTCCAGAGGTCTGCATAAAGAGGGTTGCTCATCAATTCCTCGTGCGTTCCCTTTCCTACAATACGGCCTTTATCGATAAGAATAATTTGTTGCGCCTGTTGAATAGTATGGAGTCGATGCGCAACAAGAATCAAATTCTTACCTTTCACAAGATGCGAAATTGCTTCCTGAATCAGCGCTTCATTTTCCGGATCGGCATAGGCGGTCGCTTCATCCAAGACAATAGTAGAAGCCGGCTTCAGAATCGCTCTTGCGAGGGCAATACGCTGCCGTTCTCCTCCGGAAAGCGATCCACCCGCTTCTCCGGCTCTTGTCTCATATCCTTCAGGCAGCGCCATAATAAATTCATGACAGTGCGCTGCCTTGGCTGCAGCAATAATCTCTTCATCCGTGGCATTCGGTTTTCCCAGCCGAATGTTCTCTTTCAAACTCACATCAAATAGGAAATTCTCCTGAGAAACAAAAGAAATTTCTTCTGCAAGTTGCAGAAACGAAATATTTTGCGTGTCGATGCCGCCGATCGAAATGCTTCCGGAACTCGGATCCCAAAATCCTGCCAACAGTTTGGCAATGGTGGATTTTCCACCGCCGGAAGGGCCAACTAGCGCCGTGACACTTCCCGGTACCGTTTCAAAAGATATGTTATGCAATACTTCTCGTTCGTTCGTATAAGAAAAACATACGTGATCGAACGCCACGCCTTTAATGGGATCCAGGGTTGCGCGTTCTTCCGGCAGAGGTCGCTTTTGTTCCGGCATTTGCAACAATTCTTTTATGGGTGCCCAGTTGTTGGATGCAAGCTGAAACAATTCAAAGCTCATCATAATAACAAAGGCTTGCGGCAGTATGGAAAGAGGCAGAATCAGAGAAAGAAGCAAAGTTTGCACATTCATTTGATTCTGCCCGTAAAGGTAGAAGGCTAACGGCATACTGACCAACTGCGGTGTCATGATGGCGGCGACTATCAGAGATTGCCCCAGCCAACTTTGTTCCCACCATTTCATCGTGGAGAAATGATAAAACCGAACCGCTTCAGCAAATTTGCCATACGAAACGGAATCCTGTAAAAATGCCTTGATTACCGGAATTCCACGAACATATTCGGCGCTTCGATCCGCCAGATTGGCATAACTGGAGATCCAAATCGCCATCCGAGCACGATATTTATACATCATCATTGCCATACCGATCAAAGCAATCGGTAAGGGCGCAAAAATGGAGAGACCAATACGCCAGTCCAGAGAAAACAATATAAGAGCGCACAAAAGCGGATGTAATAGCCGACTGGGCAATTCCGGCATGATGTGGGCAACCCAATCCTCCATATCGTTAACACGATCCATAATAACGACTTTCATCTGTCCTACAGAATGCTCTGTCAGATATCCCATCGGAATCTTCTTCAGTTTCTCGAATAAGGTGAGTCGCAATTTAGAAAGTATGGAAAACGCCGTTGTATGGGAAAGAGTCGTGCTGATTCCCGTCAGGCCAAAATAGATCAGCAAGCAAACGATGGCGGAGAAAGCATATTGTAACAATGTCTCAAAAGGCACGGCATTCCCTGTAGCCCTTTGAATCAGCCAACCGGCAGCTCCGGCGCTAAAAAAATATGTAGCAAAACTGAAAATTTCTCCTATGCATGCAAGAAGGATGGAATTGTGTATCTTTTTCTTGTATTCCGGGGCGACACTCAACAGCTCATGACTTAATCCCACCGCACTAACGCGGTTTTGTTTTTCACTCTGCTTTACATCCTGTATAATCCGGTTACGAATTTCGTCCGGAACATCCAAATGTAAGCTCTCCACTTCTTCAAGCAACTCTTCTGTTTTAGAATCCGCTGTCTTTTTTGCAGCCTTATCCGGTGTTATTTTCGTACTCCCTTTTTTCTGTATCATCGATACATCTCTCCTTTGTTATCTATGGCTAACTATAAAATGGAATCTTTCGTCTTAATGGAATAAAAATGTTCCTTCTGAGTGCTATTTTAATTCCAACGTATGTTAGCGTCAACTAACTTCAATTTTCGTTTCTCGTGAATACTTCCTGCCTTCCTACCGCCCCATAACCCACAAAAAAAGCGACCTTCCGGTCGCTTTTTTAATCTGCTATATAGAAACAAATCATATCTTAATACAGTTTCGCCCCCGCCGGGATGTGCTCATCCACCATCAGCAAGTGAAGTTTCTCTTCTCCCTCTTCTTCGTGAATGGCGCTAATGAGCATGCCGCAGGAGTCGATGCCCATCATCTTACGCGGCGGAAGATTGGTAATGGCGATACAGGTCTTGCCGACGAGCTCCTCCGGTTCATAGTAAGCATGAATCCCGCTTAAAATGACACGCGGCTCCTCGGTACCGTCATCGAGTTCAAAACGCAGCAGTTTCTTGGACTTGGGCACTGCTTCGCAGGAAAGCACCTTCACAGCACGAAAATCCGATTTGCTGAATGTATCGAAGTCCACAAAATCTGTAAAGAGCGGTTCAATCTCTACCTTGGAAAAGTCGATCGGCGTCGACGAAGCCGCTTCACCCGAAGCATTCTCCGGTTTTTTCAAAGCCTCCGCCTTTTCCATGCCCAGCGGTTTCATCGTCGGGAACAATAAAACGTCGCGAATCGATGTCTGATTGGTCAGGAACATGACAATGCGGTCGATGCCCAGACCCATGCCACCCGTCGGTGGCAGGCCAACTTCCAGCGCATGCAGGAAATCTTCATCCATCATACCGGCTTCTTCATCTCCGGCTTCGCGCAACGCAACCTGATGCTCAAAACGTCCGCGCTGGTCTTCGGCATCATTCAGTTCCGAAAACGCATTGCCAATTTCGCTTCCGCAAACAAACGCCTCAAATCGCTCGGTCATATCCGGTTTGTTCGGCATACGCTTCGCCAAGGGGCTGATTTCTACCGGATATTCGTAAATAAACGTCGGTTGAATCAGATGCTCCTCGGCATACGCATCAAAGAAATACTGTAAAATGCGACCTTTCCCATCGGTTGGTTGTGTCTCGATCTTATGCGCCTTTGCCACCGCTTTCGCTTCTTCGTCGGAATGAATCTGATCAAAATCGACGTCGGCATACTGCCGAACGGCTTCGGTCATCGTCATGCGTTTCCACGGCGGACGAAATTCCAAGCTCTGTCCCTGATATTCCACGGTCGTGCTGCCGCAAACTTCTTCGGCCACAGATGAGAGCATCTCCTCGCAAAGCTGCATCATGCCTTCGTAGTCGGTATACGCTTTATAGAGCTCAATCGCGGTATACTCCGGATTATGCTTGGCATCCATGCCTTCATTTCGGAACATGCGCCCCATCTCATAAACGGCATCGAATCCACCAACGATGAGACGTTTTAGATACAGCTCATTGGCAATACGCAGATACATATCCAAGTCCAGTGTATTATGATGCGTAATAAACGGACGAGCATTGGCACCGCCCGAAATGGTGTTGAGAATCGGAGTTTCCACCGCTAAATAGCCATGGTTATCCAAATAGTGCGAAATACCGGAAAGGATTTTACTCCGCTTAACAAAGACTTCTTTCACCTCCGGATTGACAATTAAATCCACATAGCGCTCCCGATAGCGCAAATCCTGATCCTTTAAGCCGTGAAATTTTTCCGGCAGTAAAGCTAACGCCTTGGTCAGCAAGGTCACTTTTTCTGCGGAAACGGAAATCTCGCCGCGCTCGGAACGCATAATTGTCCCTTCCACGCTGAGAATATCACCGAGATCCAAATCACGAATGACGGCAAAGATCTCCTCCCCCATGACGTTTTCGCGGCAGATCAATTGAATTTTTCCCGTAGCATCCTGTAAATCCAAGAAGCTCATTTTGCCGTGCCCGCGCTTCGCCATAAGGCGGCCGGCCATGCAGACGGATTTTCCGTCCCAGTCCGAAAAGTGATCGCGAACCTCTGCAGCATGCGCGCTGACATCCACTTTCGTAATCGTGTGCGGGTCGTTTCCTGCTTGCCGCAACGCTTGTAGCTTCTGACGGCGAATGGCAATCATTTCGTTGTCGGATCTCTGCTTTGTCATGTATCCTCCTCTATCGTAGAATTTCGATAACGCGATATTTTATTTTCTCACCCGGTGTTTCCACGACAAGCTCTTCGCCCACTTTTGCGCCCAACAGCATGGCGCCCAAGGGCGATTCATTGGAAATCTTATTCTTTTTCGGATTCGCTTCCACCGTGCCGACAATCGTAAAGGTCATCTCCTCGTTATATTCCGTATCCAACACTTTTACGGTGGAGCCGAGATGCACCACGTCCTGTTCCGTGGAATCGTCTTCCTTAATCACCTGGGCATTTTTCAGTTGCTGCTCAATGACGACAATGCGTTCTTCCAACTGACGCTGTTCATCTTTTGCCGCATCATATTCCGCATTTTCGGATAAATCGCCAAAGCCGCGCGCTACTTTAAGATGCTCGGAAACTTCCGCCCGACGGGTAGATTTGAGATACTCCAATTCTTCCTGCAGCTTGGTATAGCCTTCCTGGGTTAAGATGGTTTGTTCGGTCATACTCTTTGCTCACTTCCTTATAAAAATAAAGCAGGTGGAAACCTGCCTTTGTTTATTATAGCGGCGCGAAGAAGGCATGTCAAAAAACACATTCTTCTTTTCCTTCCGCCTATGCAACTGTCCGTCGACGATTTCTCACTGCAAATCCATGGAAAGCGTTCCGTTCTGCCATGCTTCTTTCATCTCCGAAATGGAGAGCGTGGAGATCTTCTCCTGTGGAATCCCGAACGTTTCATAAAAGGTCTGCAGTTTCTCCGGCGTCGACGCCTCTACCTCAATATAGGGAAACGGGAAGCTCTCTTTATCCCACTCATCAAATTCCACGCGATAGTCTTCAAAAAGATAACGGCGGCGCACCTTGTGCATAGGAATCTGCACATCATAGCCCAGCTGTAGTAGCAAGAGGCCCAGTGCTTTTTCATCCTCGATACGAACGGTATATTCGTCATTGATACGGCAATCTTCCTTTTGCAGGCGTCTTTTATAAGTCCATTCCCGCACCATATCTTTCCCCTCCACTTCAATGAGGCGAATGCGCATATGAGAGGAAGGCGGTAAAGGATGGGAGGACGAGTCGATGTGGATATTGGTCTGATGCTCTTCCACATCAAATACGGCTCCTCGGGAAAGCAAATCCTTTTTCAGCTTGTCGGTATCCACGCCGATAAGCTTCACCTCTACTTCTCTTTCCGGCTTAGTCATGTGCCACTTCTTCCTGCAAAAGCGAAGCCAATATTTCCACTTCTTCTTGCGTTAGCGTGATGCCCTTGCTCATGCGGGTATGATCCGCATTCCAGCTGCGCAAATCATATTTGGGTTCCCTTTCATTCCAGGAAACCAAATTTAACTCCTTTTTCCAGCCTTTCGCATCTTCACTAAGGACGCCTAAGCGCTCCACCACTTCATATTTTAATTCTGCCATGGTATTTCCTTTCTTCTTTCTACAATTTATGAGCTCGTCTTTTGATCGCTTTCATAAAAAGCCATTCCCTTTTCACATCCTTGTGCAGTCTATCACAAATGAAACGTCATGGTGTCCCAACCTCATATGTGCGCATGCTATAATCAGGAAAAGGAGAAATTATGATCATCGTTCGCATCCTCTATGACGACCAAAAAAACGGCTTTGTATTCACCCTGGAAGACGGCCGGGAGCTTCTCATTTCCTATGACGTCTACCAAAAGCTTTGTCTTCATGCCCCCGCAGAGCCGACAGCAGCACAGGAAGAGATGCTTCTTGCGGAAGATGCGCGCTTTCGCGCATTTACTATCGGTCTGCGCTTTGCAAGCTACCAACCGCGTACGACAAGTGAAGTGAAACGACGCTTACGCCAAGAAAAAATTCCTGTGTCGGTGCAGGAGCAGGTTGTCGAAAAGCTTGCCAAAACCGGCTGGCTGGACGATGCAAGGTATGCCTGCCGCTATGCACAGGCAAAGCAGCGCAAAGGATGGAGCCTTCGTCACATTTCTGTTGCATTGCGTGAAAAAGGGGTCGAGTACGGCCTGATCCAGGACGCTATACAAAGCGTGCCGGAGACATCAGAACAAGTGGTTTTGCGTCAGATCGTCCGAAAGAAATACGCGCATCGCGATCTAACCGACGAAAAAGAATTTGAGCGCACTGTACAAGCGCTGTGTCGGCGTGGATTTTCCATCCAAGATGTACTGAGCGCCCTGCGAGAAGGAGAGGAAGCATGAGCGAGGTGCAATTTTATGTCTATATGTTGCGCTGTGGAGATGGCAGCCTGTATACCGGCTATACCAATGACGTCGAAAGACGGCTGCGTGCGCATTCGCAAGGAATCGGCGCAAAATATACCCGTGCGCACCTCCCCGTTTCGTTAGCGGGATATTGGCCGTGCAAGGGGAAGCGCGAAGCCATGCGGGCCGAAGCAGCCATCAAAAAGCTCTCCCGTCCGAAGAAGGAAGAGCTCTTACGAAACACGAAATGCGGCGTACCGCTGCCCGTTATTCTGTCAAATTCACACGATGCATAGCGCTGGGCTCCGTATAAAGTACCTGCGGCTGCGTCAGCTCCTGTTTTGTGAATTGTTCCTGCACCTGTTTTCCCTGTTCATCGTAAAAATACCGTATCCCGATGAGATCCGCGTCTTTTCCGATCTGTATCGACAGCAAGGAGCGATCTTCGATATGGTTGGATGTGGATTGAAAATAGAGCAACTCATCTTCCGTCTTGATCCATAGCCTGTCCGATGCCGGCGAGGACGAAGCCGTCGTGGCCAAGGGCGCCTTGTTGGTAATTCTTGTCCAAGACAGTGATTCCGTCGGGGCATTAAAAATCTTTACCAGCGGCACAAGATCAATGGAGATCGGAGAAGGAAAAATCTTATCCCCGGCACGCCAATTCATACTGGTGATGAAGCCCCAGTTGAGGTTGCGGCGCACTATGCCGATATTGTCTTCATCAATCGGGAAACGCTTGGGATCCACCTCGCCCGCCGGATCCAAAAATTGCAGCTGTGCATTCACCTGCTCCTTCATGCTCTTGGCTTCTTTTTCTCCGCCAATTTCGCTCACCTTAAGCGGACGACCTTCAGCCAATTTATCTAAACGCTGTATTTCATACTTTTTAGGCGTGTCTTTCTGCGCCGGGTATTGCGTCGGCTTATCAAAGGAGATGATGCTACCGTCAATGTAGGTGATGCCCCTTCCGAGCTGATCAACCAAAACTTGGCGGTTATTACCGTCCGTGTCCCGTGTGGAATAAAATTGAAATCTTCCATTCATCACTCCGTTCGTGATATCCGGTTCCAACGGTTCATAGTCCAAAAGCCAAGCAATATTTTCCGTGTTATAGACGAACAGATGATCCATTTTATACACCAACGGACGATCCGTTTCGGGTTCATCGGCCACCAGATAGGTGGCATATTCATAGTAGGGAATGCCGGAATCGCTGTTTTTTTTCATTCGTAAGCTCATAAGCGTAGTGATGGAGCTGGATGAAGACGTATCTTTTTCCAAAACCTCATTGTCCTTCGCCTTCATGCGTATCGCTTCCTTCTCTCGAGCAGGAACCACGCCGTTTTTCTGTTCCATTATGTAGATGTGCGAACCGCTGATATACGCCAATTGATGATCCGGCAATAAAATCAAATCCATGGAAAATACATCCGCATCGCGAATCATCGCAATGAAGACATTGGATTCCGTATCAACCCCGAAATCCTCCTGAATGTAGCGCATCTTCAGATAATCCTGTAATTTTACAGACTTGGACGAAAACGACGGGGAAACGGTCATGGCATCTCCAAAGGAAACGACTTCCGGATCGATATATAGCTTATCACCTATCTGATGTGTAGATTCATTCTTCTCATTTTTATCCCGTTCAATAAGGCGCGTGACCTGCCAAATGCCCTCCAGCGGAAGTGCGCGCAATTCCGGCGGACGCAATACCGATGTCAGATCATTGACGGCGCGTTCCTTAGAAGAAGAGCAACCGACCAGAACAAACAGCAAGAACAGAAGAAGTATTTTTTGCAAACGTTTCATGCTTCCTCCTCCTTCTGCTCGGAAACTTCTTCGTACGGTAAACGCACGGTAACGCTCGTTCCCGTTCCCACTTTGCTTTTAATGGTCAATTCTCCGCCATGGGCCTTGACGATTTCTTCGCAGATGGAAAGGCCCAACCCGGTATGCGAACGCGAAGTCTTTCCTTTCCAGAATTTCTCGGTGACGAAGGCGATTTCCTCTTCGGAAATACCGATGCCGGTGTCGGTTACGCTGAGCACAACCTGCTGTGGTTCGGTGTCAATCGTAAGGTAAATGGTGCCTTCTTCATCCGTAAATTTAATCGCATTGTCCAGAAGATTGAGCAGAACCTGTTTAATACGGCCCTCATCGCCTACAATTTCGATGCAGCTTTGCGAATAACTATAGTTCATGTTAATTCGTTTTTCCTCTATGCGTGGGTGCATCTGTAGAAGAATGTGATTGGATATTTCGGTGAGATTGAAACGACTTTTGCTCAGTTTAATACGGCCAGAAGAAAAGCGTGAAAAGTCCAGAAGGTCTTCCACCATCGCGCCTAAACGTTCCGATTCTTTTTCGATAATCTTCAGCCCCTCCCCCATAATCTCGGGCTTAATGCCTTCTGTCTGTAAAGTGATGGCCCAGCCTTTGATGGACGTGAGCGGCGTGCGCAGCTCATGGGAAACGGAGGAGATGAATTCATTTTTCAGCTCCTCTTTTTCGCGAATATTATCGCTCATCTGATTCATGGTGCGCGCCAATTCGCCAATTTCTCCACGAGGAGTCTCATCCGCACGCTCTTCGTACTGACCGTCCGAAAGCTTCAACGCCACCGTCGTCAGATTGTGTATGGGCCTTACAATAGATCGAGACATCATGAATGAAAGCAAGCCCACCAAAGCGATCATCAGCAATGCAAAGAGAATCGACGGCCAGATGCGGGAAAGAATCAGGTCGTTGATGCCGGATAGAGAGGTGGTCAGGCGAATCATGCCCACCTGTGCCGTTTGGTTGCGCAGCGGATAGGAAAGGGACATGACGGGCTCATCCGAATAAGAAACCCTTCCCACCATAATGCCGGTGGCATTTTTTTGGGCTTCCAGCACGTCCTCCGCATTCACCTTGGTTCCCGGAAGAGCTGTCCCGCGATTATCAAAGAGCACCGTTCCGTCATTATTGAGAATTTGCACCTGCATCGTATTGGCTCGATAGAACTGATTTTTGTTTTCCAGCACAATCGTATGCAAATCGTCATCGGAAACATAGCTCAAAAACAGCTCCGCACTATATCGCGCCTGGGATTCCAAAACACCGCTGACGTTGTCGTAGTAGTAGCTGTAGAGCGACTGAATATAAAACACTTCAAAAACGACGGCAACCAACAAAATGACGGTTATAAACACCCCCATGATGCGTACGCCGATCATGTCCGTAAAATTCGTTATTCGCTCTTTTTCCACCGGTATCCAACCCCCCATACCGTTTCCAAATATGCCGGTTTTGCCGCATTATCCTCAATCTTAGCCCGAATGCGACGAACATTGACATCGACGATTTTACTCTCTCCTTGGTAATCCTCTCCCCAGGCTTGATGCAAAATTTCTTCTCGGCTGAGAGCCTTTCCGGGATGTGTCATAAACATTTTGATGATAGACAGTTCTGTCGGCGTCAGATCGATCGGTTTCCCCTTTTTAGAAAAGGTTCGCGCATAAAGATCCAAGGTAAACGGTCCGTCGGTAAGGGTGCGAGAAGTTTCCTGGGAATTAATCGGATGTTCTTCCAGCTTGAGCCGGCGTATGAGCGATCGCACGCGCAAAACCAGTTCATGAGGATTAAACGGTTTGACCATATAATCATCCGTTCCCTTTTCGAGGCCGAGAATGCGGTCAATTTCCTGTGATTTCGCGGTCAACATAATGATACCGATGTGTGGCATTTCCGTGCGCAAAATGGTACAGACGTCGTAGCCACTGATGCCGGGAAGCATCAGGTCAAGAACTACGATGTCCGGTTGCTCTGTTCGAGCCAGCGCGACGCCTTCTTCACCGCTCTCCGCTTCCACAATCTGAAAGCCTTCGTTTTCCAAATTAATTTTGGTAAACATTCTAATTGGGGCTTCGTCTTCCACCAAAAGAATCTTAATGCCCATTTCTTTCTCCCTTATAAGCTTTATCGCTACGGCGCAATGGTTTCCATCAACGCCTTAAATTCTTCTGTACGCTTCGAGTATACGTTGAACGGTGTGGACAGTGCAAGCGCTTTGCCATTATGAAACAGCAGACGCGACGAGAGCAAAAGATGATGTGGAAATAATTCTGTGCGATACTGAGCCCCATAAGGGCGATCACCAATCAAAGGATGACCGGTTGCCGCCAAATGCGCGCGAATTTGATGCGTTCGGCCGGTCTCGAGGCGTATGGCAAGCAAAGAAAAATCGTCACGAGATACCAGCGGCTTGACGTGCGTGACACAGACCTTTCCGTCGGCGTCAACGATGCTTTTCCCGTTTTCCGTGCGCAAAGGAAGCGTAATGGTCTCTTCTCTCTCGATTTTGCCCTCCACGTACGCTAAGTAGTGCTTTTCAATGTTGCCGTCTTGTAAACCCTGCTGTAAAAGCAACATGGCTGCATGCGTCTTTGCAGCGAGCAATAAACCCGCGGTCTGCATATCCAAACGATTGACTAATGCCGGAACAAAGCTGTTTTCCAGTCGAGGAATATAGGCGCCGGAAGCGATGCAGTCGGTGACAAACCCATCCACCGCTGTTTTTCCATAATCACGCGGATGTGCCGGATGGGAGAGCATGCCTGCGGGCTTATCGATGACACTGAACAGGGGGCCCTCATAGGCGTAAGAAAGTCGAATCGAAGACGCAGTAAACGTCTTGCTTTTTTCCAGAGGAAGAAGAACCTCCTCATAGAGATAAATCTGAACGGTATCGTTCTCGTGCAAAAACGTATGGGCTTCCGCGCGTTGTCCGTTGACTTTAATTTTTTTTTGACGAATCTTTTTTTGTAAAAATGACGTCGTCGCGCGGGGAAACGCCTTCATCAGAAAACGATCCAAGCGCTGATCGGCATCATTGACTCCCACCGTGATTTCACGCATCAGCAGTCCTTTCTGCAAAAAGAAAAAGCGCATTCCTTAAGGAATGCGCTTCGGTCTCTCAGGCTTCCGAAAGATCAACAATTTCGACGCCGTCTACCTTAGGAATATCCTCCGGCTTGAGATCCAATCCGATGATGATATCTGCCTTATTTTCGGATGACAGGGTGATCAGCGCTTCCAGGTTCTCTTTAAAATCTCCGGCCTGCAATAAGGGAGCATGTAAGCCGTCGATGAACACGCGCTCAATATCAAAGTCTCTGGCCAGCATGCCTGCTAACAGACCATAGAGGCGATCCATCGTATGAATGTGATACTGTTTCATATTGATCAAACGAACCGAATGGTCCAAACGGAACATTTGCGAATCGTCATTGTCCACAAAAACCAGATGACCGCTATGCGATTTGTGCTCCTCATTCGCCTGATCAATCATGCGCGTCGTTTTACCACTTCCGCTCGGTCCCAATACTAACTGAATCACCGCTTCCCCCTCTCACTTCTCAGCCTGTGAATGATCATGACCGCAATCACAGTCGCCTTCCCCGTCGCATTCGTCGTCTTCCGCTAACAGACGATCAAATTCTTCCGCCACGGCGTTATAGTCCTCTTCGGATTCAATCTGCGACAGCTCAATCTCTTCGCCGTCTTCGCTTTCGGCATATTCGTAGAGAAGGATGCCTTCGTCTTCTTCGTCCTCATCTTCCTCGGACACCGGAAAAAGGGCGATATATTCTTTATCTTGGAACGGGAAGATGTCTAAAACAACGCATTCCAATTCCGTATCATCATCAAGCGTTAGAACGATATGGTCTTCTTCATCCATATCCCATTCTTCGTCATTCTGTTCTTCCACTTCTAAATCTTTGGTTTTATCCTCCGTCATGGCGGATCCTCCTTATGGTTACTGTGGGAAATGCTCTGCCTCTTTTATTATACACGTTTCACCGCATCGTGGCGATGCGCGCGATCAGTTTTTTCAGGATGTCATACGTGCGTAGCGTCGAAGCAATATTCAAGCGTTCGCTTGTTGTATGCGCTCCCTCAATATCCGGTCCGATCGAAATCATGTCCAATTTCGGATTGTATTCCGCAAATAAACCGCATTCCAAGCCGGCATGAATGTCCAATAATTCCGCCTCTTCCCCGGTTTCCTCCCGATAGGTAGCTAAGAAGAGATCACGCAGCGGAGAATGTTCCGCCAATTCCCAAGCGGGATACACATCCGTGTACCGTCCCTGGCCGTGGAAGGTTTGCACGGCACGGTTAATTTTTTCCTGCAATTCAGAAAGCACTGCCTCCGAGCTGGAACGAACGGAAACCATCACATCGGCATGCGCCTCTTTCGTATCCACAATGGCAAGATTATCGGAAGCTAACACGTTCTTGCCATCTTCCCGCATGCGGTACACACCGTGCGGAAGAATATCAATGAGATTCAGTAAATGGTTGGTGGATTCTGTGGTCAACACATTCCCCTCCACCGAGTAGTCTTCGGTATGCATCGCGATATCCGGCTCCTGCTTGAGCAGGCGTTCCTGCATGGCTGTCCAAGTCTTTTGGATGCATTGCAAAATGGCCTCTTTTTCTTCGGAAGCAAAGCTGATCCAAGCCTGCGCTTCATTCGGAATCGCGTTATGCTTCTCACCGCTGTAGAAACGCGCAATGCGAAGCGCATGTTCCTGCAAAATGGCATGCAGAAACTGCGACATGACCTTGCAGGCGTTATTGGGTTCCGCCAAAATGTTTTGGCCCGAATGGCCGCCATTCATGCCGGTGATCGTGATATGCAAGCCGCTCTGACCCGAAACGGCTTCGCGGGATAGCGGCATGGTAAATTCGCCCGTAGCACCGCCCGCACAACCGCCGGTGACATAGCCTTCTTCTTCCGAGTCGATGTTGATGAGCATTTCCGCATCCAGCCAAGAAGGAGAAAGGGAAAGAACGCCATTCATGCCTTCCTCTTCGTCCGTGGTCACTAAGAGAGAAATCTGCGGCAAATCCATTTGTTCGTCGAGGATCGCTAATCCCATCGCCACGCCAATGCCGTCATCCGCACCTAAAGTCGTTCCGACACCATGTAGCCAGCCGTCGCGTTCTTCCATCGCAATGGGATCACAGGTAAAGTTATGTTCCACTCCTTTGCCTTTGACGCATACCATATCCATGTGGCCCTGCATAATGATGCGTGGAGCGGATTCATATCCGGGAGATGCGGGCTTGGTCAAGAGGACATTTCCCGCCTTATCCTGCTGTGTTTTCCAACCTTTCTCGCTTCCCCATTGAACCAGCGCATCGCTGATGGCCTGTTCCTGACCGGAGCAACGCGGAATCTGGTTCATGCGATAGAAATAATCAAAAATCGGATGGCTTTGAAATATCGTTTGTTCACTCATGTTCTTCCTCCTTTTTCTGCGCCGCTTTTGTGCGCGTGACGCGGTAGGTCTTTTCCAACGAAGCGGTATAGTTCACATACGTAGCCTGTTGCCGAAGCAACAGAAGCTGCATATAAATCTGTGATTTCTGTTTGTCCGGATCTTTTTTCTCTTCTTCACTGAAATGCTCTTCATTGGCCCGATAGTAGTCCTCCACTTCCTGTGGCAGAACCTGTACAGCGGAGAGTAATTTTTGCAGTGCGTATTGTTGCAGCAGCTGTTTTTTGACTAGCGTCATCTGTTCTTCCAGTTGCTTCTTAAAGGCTTCCTCTTCATCAATATGCTTATCAACAGCATCGCGATAGAGTAGCTCCTGGTGAATAATTTCCTCCAGCAGACGAGCGTCGCCTTCTTCCCCCTGAAAATGTTCGGCCTGCTCTCCTAATAGGCGGCGCAGATCCTCCACCTCTTGCCGGGTTATCGCTCTGTCATCGACACGAGCTAATATGCTATCGTCCATGCTTTTCCTCCCTTTTCCCTTTCCTCACCGTTGCTTTTCTCGCGTTTATTTTTGTTCTGGAAGAGCAATTCCATCTTTACAGAATACGATTCGTTTTTGCTTCAGCAATCGGCCTATGCAGCGTTTAAACTGTGCCTTACTCATGCCAAAGAGCATGCGTATGGTTTCGGGATCACTATGATCGTTAACGCGCAAAAAGCCGTTATTTGCCTGCACCATACGCAAAATCGTGATGGCATCGGTATCCATCTGCTCATGTGTGCGCGACTGTAAGCTGAGATCGATTTTTCCATCGGCTTTAATTCGTTCTACCCGGGCACGCACGCTTTGACCTATGCGCAAAGCCCCCCGCGTACCGTCTGCAGGAATCAGGCCGTTATATTTCTGTTCTACAAGAACGAAGGCGCCGATGTCGGGATTATTCGCATAGACCACGCCTTCCACCCAATCATTTTCATGCAGTTCTTCCGGAAAGGCGAAACGATTCTTGACGCGCATGGTCGAACAAAGACGCTCGGATTTATCAAGATAACAATAGATGAGAACGGCTTCCCCCGGCTTGACATGATGCATCTGTTCCTGAAAAGGCAGAAAGAGATCCTTGTCCAATCCCCAATCGAGAAAGGCTCCCTGACGGGAAACGTCTTTTACGGTAAGCAGAGCCAATTCTCCCACCTGAACTTTTGGTCGACGTGTGGTGGCGATGGGTCGATCCTCCGAATCGCGCAAAAGAAAAACTTCTATATTTTCTCCCACCTTCGCCCCCTCGGGAACAAAGCGTTTCGGCAAAAGGATATTTCCCTGCAGAATGGCTCCCGGCGGGGTTATCGACTGAATTTTAAGCGTTTGTGTTGTGCCCAGCTGCATAATTAGCCTCATTCTCTTTTTCATTGTTTTCATACGACCGCTTATCGTTCGGCATCACCGCCTCTTCCTCGGGCGTCATAAAACGATTGGGGGATCGCTGTCCCGGGGCATAAGTAAAGCCTTCTCCTAAGACTTCATTTGCGGAATAGACGAAAACAAAGGCGCCGGGATCCGTTTTTTCTACGAAATCTTTAATGCGAATATACTCATTATTGTGTACGACGGAAACAATCGCACAATGCGGACGATGCGAAAAGCCGCCCTGTGTGTGGTAAATCGTCGTACCGCGATGCATCTTCTCGATAATGTATTGATTCACTTCATTCACCCTGGAGGTCGTAATATTCATCACCATACGACGTCCGAAGCCGGCGATCATGTTTTCCAACATCATCGCCTGCAGATAAATCGCAACGATGGCATAAAGAGCATTTTCGAGCGAGATAAAAATGCCGCCCAAAAGAACCACGATGGCGTCAACCATGAGCAAGCTCTTTGCCATGCCGATATGCGTAATATTATTCAAAATCGCTCCGAGAATATCCGTTCCTCCCGTAGAGGCATTTTGCGTAAAGACAAAGCTCAGTCCGATTCCGCTAATGGCGGATCCAATTAAAATGACTAGCAACTGATCGGCAACAATCGGTCGGGTCACCGGGGCCACATGCTCGAAAAAAATAATCCATACCGAGTAGGAAATCGAACCGACCAACGTCATAAGCCCAAACTGCTTTCCCAGAATCATAAAGGCCATAACAAACAGAAGGACGTTTCCAATCAATATAAGGGTTCCGATGCCGAGAAAAGGAAAAACGTAATTGATGACAATGGCCAGCCCGCTGATGCCGCCGGCGGCGATATGGTTAGGGATGAAGAAGAAATTCATGGCTAAAGCCAGAATAAAGCAGCCCCAAAAAATGAGGAGCATCTTTTTTCCGCTTTCTTTCATTCTCTTCCTCCTTCCGTCTTTTTTGGTGAAAACGCGCAAACCGCGCGAAAAATTTCCTCTGTGGAATGCATGCCGCAGACAGCATGCGCCAGCTGTTGCGCCTCTTTTAGTGTAATTCCTCTAACACGTTCTTTCAACTGGGGAAGAATCGAGGCCGGCGCAGAAAGTGCATCCACTCCCAATCCCAGCAGCAACGGCGTCGCACGTAAATTTCCCGCAAAGCTTCCGCATAGTCCGCAAGGAATTCCATGCGCATGGGCCGCCTGGACCGCTCGTTGTATGCTTCGAACAACGGACGGATGAAAGGGGGAATGCAATTTTGCCACATGATTGTTGCCCCGATCGGTGGCTAACAGATATTGCGTGAGATCATTGGTCCCGATGCTGAAAAAATCACAACAAGAGGCCAAATCCTCCGCTAATAGTATGGCAGCCGGTGTTTCCACCGTAATGCCTATCGGAAGATGGGGATCAAAGGAAAGATGCTTTTCGCTGAGACTTTCCTTTTCTTCTTCCAGTAGCTTTTTGACATGCAACACTTCGGATGGGCTGATGACCATGGGAAGCATAATTTTGACGTTTCCATACGCTGATGCGCGCAAAATCGCACGAAGCTGTGCGCGGAAAATATCTTCCCGATCGAAGCAGAAGCGAAGCGCTCTCCAACCGAGGAAAGGGTTCGCTTCCCGAGGAAAGGCATAATAGGGTAATCGCTTATCTCCACCGATGTCCAATGTGCGAATCATCAGTTCTCGATCGCCGAGCAATGTCGCTGCCCGCTGATAGACGCGAAGCTGTTCTTCTTCCGTCGGAAAGTGATCCTGTTCCATATACAGCAATTCCGTACGAAACAGTCCGACGCCTTCCGCTCCTGCAAAAAGCCCTACGGATAAATCCTCCAGTCCGCCGATATTGACCAACACCTCCACACGATGGCCATCCTCGGTTAACGCTTGTTCCTGTGGCGACGTTGCCCATTGCAGGTTTCTTCGTTTTCCCGCATCCATCTTGGCCTGTACCAGCGCCAGGGTCTCTTCATCCGGATCCAGTATCACTTCGCCATTTTCCGCATCAAGAATCAGAAGATCACCATCCTCCACCATGGAAGAAAACGCAGGTAAACCGACCAGAGCCGGTATTCCCATGGTCTGTGCAATCATCGATGTGTGCGATGTGGCGCCCCCGCGATCGCTCGTAAACCCCAGTACGTTTTTTTTATCCAAGTGCAAAGCATCGGATGGTGCCAGCTCTTCTGTGATGAGAATACAGGGCTCGGAAAGTTGATCCAGCCGAGGAATGGGAAGCCCCTTCAGCTGATAGAGTAAGCCTCGTCCCATATCGCGATAGTCACTCCCTCGCTCGCGTAAATAGGGATCTTCCAAGGCTTCCAGTTGTGCGGCCATCATGCGTATCGTGGAGGCCAACGCCCGATCCGCGGGCATGTGCTTTTGCAAAATGCATTGCTGCACCGTTTCCAGCAGGTACGGATCATCCAACAAGGCAATATGCGCCTCGCGTAAAGAGGAAAGCAGAGGGGACGGTGCGTCCTCCTGTTTCAATTTTATGCGGTACGCGGAAAAGGCGTTTTTCACCGCCTGAAATTCCTCATCCACCTCATCCTCGCTGATCCAATCCGTACGAATGGGAATTTCTTCAGGGATCCAGCGTTTTGCTACCCCGATCGCCATGCCGTATGAAGCGATGATGCCCGGTATTCGTTTTGTCATCTTCGCCTCCTTACCGCATCGCAATGTCTTTGCACGCCGTTTTTCACGATATCCACTACGATAAGGGCGTCCTTACAAACGCCTTTCTTCCCTTTCTTCTTTTTTCAGGCAAAAAAAGAAAGGGAGCATCGTAAGGTGCTCCCTGTCATCGTCAGTCGGTCAGTTGCGAGATGAACTCTACAATCCGATCTACATGTGCCTCGGCATCCTCTCCGTTTACGCGAACGGTGATATCCATGCCTTTGGAAATACCCAGGCTCATCACGTTGAAGATGCTTTTTGCGTTAGCAACCTTGCCATTCTTGACCAATTCCACATCCCCCGGGATGTTTTTTACGAATTGTACCAACGCTGCTGCCGGCCGTGCATGTAAGCCTGTCTCATTGACCACCGTTACCGTTTTCTCTGCCATGTAAACCTCCTTCAGGATAATAAGGGCTCGTGTCTGTTATACCCTACTTTTTTTGCTCTGTCGACTCCCCAATAAGAATTTGCGTTGGTAAATATAAGGTTTCGTCAAGAGTTGTCTTTCCCTGTAGCGTTTTTGTTAAGGCCCGCATCGCCACTGCACCGATGTCATAATAGGGTTCTTCCATTGTCGTCAAGCGCGGGCGAAAAATCTGCACATCGGGAGAGCCGCCGAACCCGGCAATCTGAAAGGCATCAGGAATGATAATCCCGTGATCATAGCAATACGTCATAACGCCGATCGCCAGCTCATCGTTCTCACAAATCAAAGCATCAAAAGAATCCTTTTCACTTCCTTGAAGCAATTCTTCAGCGGCATGATAGCCGGCCTCAATGTTGTCTCCATCCGCATCGATTTTGACGGGAGTAAGGCCTTTTTCGCGCATGGCATCGTCATAACCACCGCAACGCTCTTTGGAAAAATCAAAATTCAAGCTGCTACGCAAGTACCGTACGGAACGATTGCCTAAGGAAAGAACATAGTTCGTCAATTCCTTCATCGCTTCGCGTTGATGAATGGTGACCGTGTGTAAATCCGCCGACTTATAGAAGCGGTCAAGAAGAACATACGGCAGGCGATATTCCTTAATTTTCACCATCGTTTCCGGTTCGATACTTTCCGAAAGAATGATGATGCCTTCCACTTGCTTGCGATAGAGAAAGTCAATCGCTCGTTGTTCCAATTCCCGTTCCCCATACGTGCTGGAGAGAAGAATATCGTAATTATACATACGTCCGATTTCTTCTGCGCCGCGAATCATCTCCGCCATGTAATGAATACCGATATCCTTAACGAGGATGCCGATCGAATTGGATTTCTTCATTACGAGACTGCGCGCCAGTTCATTGGGTTTGAAACCAAGCTTGTTGATGGCATCGATGACCTTACGTTGCGCTTCCGGGCTGACCGGCTTAGACTTGTTCATCACGCGCGAAACGGTGGAGATCGATACCCCGGCTAATTTTGCTACATCCTTAATTGTCGGTTGTGCCATAAGTTCACCTCTATTCCCTGTATCGCTACCTGTGTTCAGAATACCATAAAAACGATTCCATGTGAAAGAATTTCTTTGTTTGCTGCTTGGATCTTGCTGTACAATCCGTTTTCCCCATGTTTTCACATAACACATCTTGAAGGATCGAGCCGAAAAAATTAACCTTTTCACAAAAAAAGAAGCCCCCCGATCGGGGCTTCTTTTCAGACTCCTGTGTTAATGTAACACTGTCCGATGTGCTATTTATGCAGGACATCGCGCACAATGCGCAACACTTCTTTCACATAATTTAGCGTGGAGCTTCCACGGTTGACATTGGTCGAAATAAGATCCGCTGTGTCCACAGCCGCCGTCGCTACATACTGCACCGTATCCGCCACATCACTGCTTAAACGATTGGCATTCTCTAACGTGGTTTTTGCTTGCGCAAGGGAATCAACAATGGATTCAGAGGAATCGTCCAGTATCGTATTCACCTTGTCCAGCGTGTGGTCCAGTCGTTCGGTAAGAACCGGCAACGATTTAATGGTTGCATCCAGCTCCTCACTATTCTTATCGATGAGCTCCTGAAAAGCAGACGTCATCGTCTTCAAATTGTTTAACACCCGAATGAGTACAACAACCGCAACGATAAGAAGTATGAACAGGGCAAACAACAATACGTCCTGTAACGATACGGTTAAGGTCAAGTTGTTCATCGTAAACCTCCTGCCTGTTCGCCGTTATTTATCTGCTTTTTTTGCTGCTTCTTTAACGTCTTCTTTGACGTCTTTGGCCGCTTCTTTTACATCTTTTTTGACGTCCTTTGCCGCTTCCTTCACGTCCTCGGCCGCTTTTTTCGCGCCCTTTCCGGCATCTTCTGCAGCGTTTTTGGCGCCTTCCTTGATCGCTTCGGCTTTATCGGAGGCTTCTTCCTTGGCCTTGGAAATTTCGGTTTTTAAGCCATGAACGGATTCTTCGTATTGTTGCCCCAGATCCTCTAATTTTTCTTGAATGGCGGGACGAATCTGGCTCAGCTTTTCACCAACGTCGTTGCCGAAATCGCGTGCAAGATTGACATATTCATCCGCTTTATCACGAACCACGTCACCGGCCTCTCTCGCCTTTTTCGCGATATCCTGACGTGTTTCTTCCCCAGACTTCGGAGCAGTCAAAATGCCGATGCCAGCGCCAATAGCGGCCCCTATGATAAGACCCAAGCCCACTTTTTTGCTATCTTCACGACGTGCGCGAATGACGCGTTCCCTATTTTTCGCTTCGATATAATCAATAATCCCCATAACAACTCCTTTTCTGTTCTTTCGCTTCGGTTAGATGGGCGCTACAGCGTTGCCATCGTTCGTCGTTCTATCGCTCAACAAACGCTACTTCCTGCGATCTGTTTCACGTTATACCCCATTCGCAACCAAAAAAACTCCCGCCGATCAGGCGGGAGGAATAGACGAATCCTTGGGCCTTACTCGTTTAATACCTTCTGTATGTGAAGGTGGAACAGCTGCCTTGCGCTTCTGACGTCCCCTCAAAGGGGGCTTGCCTTCGGTTGTAGGACTCCGCCGTTCCTTATAAGATGCGTAGGTTTAATTTTCAGGCGTATCCAAGGACAATTTGAGTGTAGCATACCTTTTCCCGTAGTACAAGAGAGTCCGAAATGTGATACCATTACTGCAGTATGCAGGAAAGGGATGCCAGATGGAAACGATCAATCTTTTTCGAAAGCCGGGCATGGAATCGGATGTGGTGCATGAACGTGTGCAACGTTTTTTTCAAGACCATGACTATACGATTTCCCGCCTCTACGATGAACAAGCAAAATATAATGTGGTCATCGGCGGAGACGGCACGTTTCTTCGTGCCGTTCACTCGACCAGCTTTTCTTCCATTCCATTTTTAGGCATCAATACCGGGCATTTGGGCTTTTTTCAAGAAGTCAACACCACCGATCTGGAAGAGCATCTCACGCTGCTTTTGAATAAAAAATATGAGATTCATTCGCAAGCCCTTCTGGGCGTCACCGTCGAGACGACGGCCTGGACCTATACTCTGCTTGCCGTCAATGAGTTTTTGGTCAAGAGTAGCGATGAGCATATTGTGCATCTGGGAGTCAACATCGACAGTGTGGATTTTATCAACACTTCCGGAGATGGATTGATGTTTTCCACGCCGGCAGGCTCCACCGCCTATACCCTTTCCGCAGGCGGTTCCATTTTGCATCAGACGCTCAAGGGCTATCAGATCACTACGCTGCATCCCGTTCGATCCAAAAGCTTTGATTCCCTGCCCACTTCCTTGGTTCTTCCGGCGCCATCCAAAACCGTTGTCACAATCGATCGACCGGATCAAGAACGCATTCAACTGGTTGGAGACGGCATATCTCACCACTTTCACGGCGTAAAACGCTTCACTTTTTTTGTTCCCGAAGATACCATTCGCCGGGTGATTTTCCGTACCAACTGGTATTGGAAAAATTTACGTGATAAACTCTTTTGACCGAAAAAACATTCTCTTGTATTTGCGTTTTTGAAAAAACGCGGCATACATTTTGTTATAGAAAGATAGGGAGACAGAATGGACATTGTTATCGTTGGAGCAGGAAAGATGGGCGAAGAGCTTTGCCGAAGTCTGTCCGCGGAAGGCCACAATATCACATTGATTGAAAAAAATGCGGATCGGCTACAACTGCTTCTCGAATCCTACGACATCACCGGCGTCTTAGGCAATGGCTCTTTCTATGAGATACAATCGCGCGCCGACGTCGGTCAATGCGATATTTTTATTGCCGTCACCGAGCAGGACGAAATGAATATCATTTCCTGTGTGATTGCCAACCGTATCGGTGCGAAATATACCGTTGCACGCATCCGTACGCCGGAATACGCCGAACATCTGGATTTTACTTCCAAAAATCTGGGCATTTCGCTAATGGTCAATCCGGAGCGCGAGGCGGCGCGAGAGATTTTTCGCACGTTGCAATTTCCTACGGCATTAAGCGTAGAATCTTTTGCGCACGGCCAGGTGACGATGGTCGAATTGCTGGTGAAAGAAGACAGTCCCATGATCGGCATGAACATGATTGCTTTTCGCAAGCGCTTCCCGGGACTTATTACGGCTATTATCCAGGAAAATGAACGCTCTGTTATTCCCAGCGGCGAAACCACCTTTCAGGCCGGACAACATTTCTACGTGCTCGGCGAGCACAAGGATTTGCGTAACCTTTATGCGGAATTCGGTGGACTTTCCCGCATCAAATCGGTGCTGATCGTCGGCGGCGGGCGTATCGCCCGTTATGTACTCGACATGCATCGCAAAACTTCCAAACACATCAAGTTGATTGAATCCAACGAATTCATCGCAAATGATCTGGCTGAGGAGTTTCCCAATTTTGAAATCATCTTCGGCGACGGAACGGACCAGACCCTCCTCAAAGAGGAGAATATCCAGGAATATGATTGTGTGGTCGCCATGACCGGAATCGACGAGGAAAATATCATCCTCTCCATGTTTGCCGCTTCGGAAGGCGTCCCGCGCACCATTACCAAAGTCAATCGTCTGGCACTTTTGCCGATTGCTTTCAGCGTAGGTGTGCAGTCCATGATCACACCCGTAAACTTGGGTGCTACGGCCATCATCCGTTATGTGCGCTCGATTGACAATGCTTCACAAAGCTCCAACATTGAGGCGCTCTACCGGGTTCGCAGCAGTAAGGTGGAAATCATGCAATGCTTTGCTCGCCCCACGTTTCACGCAATTAATGTTCCTCTCTCGCAGGTAAAATTTCGAGAGGGCGTGCTCATCGCCCTCATCGTACGCGAGCATCAAATCATCATTCCTTCCGGTCATGATTCCATTCAGGTAGGAGATCATGTGCTTTTGGTCTCGAATCACGGCATGGCCAATGAATTAAACGGATTTTTGCGAGGTGAAGGATGAACCATTCCATCACGCGCTTTATTATGGGAAGAGTCTACGGCGTCTTCTCTCTGCTCTTATTATTGCCTCTCGGCGTGTCGCTTATTTATCAGGAGCCCCTTTTGAATCAAGGGGCATGGCTTGCCGCGATTGGTCTCTCAGCCGTTCTTTTTTTGCTGTTGGGAAGAAAAGAGCCTTCCAATTCGGATTTTTACGCTCGGGAAGGTTTGGTCATGTGCGCTTTTCTTTGGCTTTCCATGTCACTGATCGGCGGTTTGCCACTCTATTTAACCGGGCAGTATCCTTCCGTAGTAGATGCCTTTTTTGAAATTGCCTCCGGTTTAACCACAACCGGTGCATCCGTTTCGCATAACGTTGAGCTGCTGAGCCATTCCGTTCTCTTTTGGCGTTCCTTTACCCATCTGATCGGTGGTATGGGCGTACTCGTTTTTGTTCTTGCTTTAACGCCCCACGCCTCATCCAGCTCGGTACAGATCGCTAAAGCGGAAATGCCCGGTCCGGCCTTTGGCAAGCTGGTGGCAAAGCTATCGGATACAGCGCGCATCCTATATGGGATTTACCTCTCCCTCACAGCGCTCCTTGTCGTCTTTTTACTGCTTGGCAAAATGCCTCTTTTTGACGCGCTCTGTCACGCCTTCGGTACGGCAGGTACCGGCGGTTTCAGCGTGAAAGCTGCCTCCATTGGTGCATATCACTCGCCCTATATTGAGTGGGTCCTTGGTATCGGCATGCTGGTTTTTACGGCGAATATCAATCTCTACTACTTTGTGCTGATCGGACGTGCAAAAAAAATGTTTCAGAATGAAGAATTCCGCTGGTTTTTAGGAATTTTCGGTGTGCTTTTTGCCGCATTAACGCTTTGTCAGCTGGGTTTTGGAGAAACTTCGCCTTCCACCACGATACGAGATTCCTTCTTTTCTCTTTCGTCGGTGCTATCCACCACCGGCTTTTGTACTGCCGATTTTGCGCGTTGGCCGCTTTTTTCACGCTTTATTTTGCTCATCGCCATGGCAGTCGGTGGCTGCGGCGGGTCCACGGCAGGAGGCTTTAAGGTTTCCCGTGTAGCCATTACCGTGAAGTCCGCATTTCGCACCTTAAAGCAGACGCGCCATCCGCGCCGTGTTGTACCGCTTCACTTTGATGGTGATGCGATGGATGGCGCTTCTCTTCGTAAACTTTACGGCTATCTTGCTATCTACTTGCTTTGTATCATGGTGTTGATTCTTATTGTGTGTCTGGATCCGTTTACAGATACCATTGAGACGGCCATATCCACGGTATTTGCCACCTTTAATAATGTGGGGCCCGGCCTCGGCAGTCTGGTCGGTCCAACCGGAAATTATGCCGGATTTCATTCTGTTACGAAATTCCTTTTAAGTGTCGGCATGATTGCCGGGCGCCTCGAAATTTGGCCGGTGCTCATTCTCTTTTCTCCGCGCACCTGGAAAAAACATTAAGAGATGGTGTTCGGCTATTGGTGTAACGCTTGAGAAAGAATTTCCGCGACAACGGGCATGGCGGCTTCCCGGCCAGTGCGGCCATCGTCTTCCATAACCACGCATACAACCACCTTGGGGTTGTCCGCGGGCGCAAATCCGATGGTCCAGGCATTCGTAGAATCCTTAACCGTTTCGGCCGTTCCCGTTTTGCCTCCGGCACTCTGCCCGATTGCATCCGCTAAACCGATAGCATCCCCGGTTGCCACCAGATCTTCTCGCAAGATCGAAGCGAAAGAAGGCGAAATCTGGTGCAGGATCGTGGGCTTTGTTGGCTTTATTATTTCTCCCGCAGGCGAAAGAAAGTGTTTTACGATGTGCGGTTCGAGCACTTCTCCGCCATTCGCAAAGGCGGCATAGGCCACTGTCATCTGTAGTGGGGTGGCCAACATATCTCCTTGCCCAAAGCTATCCGAAACTTTGAGATTGATATCCATGCCTTCCTTGTAATTCGCCGTGGACTTTGCAGTCGGCAACAGGAACGGCAACTCCTGGTTAAAGCCCACCGACTCCATAGCCTCACGCAATACGGCAGGATCCAAATTCTTCGTTTTATCCACAAAATACACATTCGAGGAATGCATCAGCGCTTCTTTTAATCCAATTTCGCCAAACACGGCTCCGTTAGCATTGGTATAGCGTTGTCCGTTCACCGTCGTCTCCCCGGTGTCCTCATACTGTAGATCCACGCCTTCACGAAGCAAGGCTAACGCCGTAATCGGCTTAATCACCGAACCCGGTGTATATCTTCCCAATGTCGCACGGGGAAAAAGCACTTGCCCTTCATCTTCAATCAATTCATTCCAGCGATCATCGACATCATTGACATTGAAGGACGGAAGCGAAACCATAGCCAAAATTTCTCCGGTCTTCACATCCATGGCGATTGCCGCTCCCTTATGTCCCTCCATGGCGGTATAGGCACAGTATTGCAGATCATTATCAATGGTCAGGACGGCATCATTGCCGATGCCCTCATTCAATACGCTTCCGCGCAAGGCTGCAATGGGATTGTCTGTGGAAAGATTGAGCAATTCACTGTTCAATGCTTTTTCCAAGCCCGTTTTGCCGTACAGATCGGAATGATAGCCAATCACATGGGAATACATGTTCGGATGATTGGCATAGCGATAATATCGACCTTCTTCATCCTTTTCGCGTCCGACCAACTCTTCGCCGTTTCGATCATAAAAGCGCCCGCGACCGAAATGCGTTTCGTCCACCCAGTTTCGCATATTTAAAGAGTTGGCGCGCAAAGCCGGCGCTTTCACCAACTGAAAAAACACGAGATAAAGCACGAGTCCTAAAAAAAGAATGAGAAACAGCCCGATTAATAGAGCCAAACGACGTTTACTGCGCTTCATGAACGCCTCCTTTATATGGCATCCGCTCCGAGCAAGTCTGCAAAATGGCCAGCAAAATAAAACTTGAAAGCAAAGAAGAGCCGCCATACGTTAAAAATGGCACCGTAATGCCGGTTAAGGGAATCACTTTTAAAACACCGGCGAACATGATAATCGCCTGTGAAGCGAAGATCGCACTGACGGCAACCGCCGCAGCTGCATAAAAATCCCGCTCTTGCTGCATAGCGATTTTCAGGCCGCGATACAGCAAAAGGACAAAGAGCAAAATGAGACAGATGCCCATAAACGAGCCCATTTCCTCAATAACCGAGGCGAAAATAAAATCGGAATGGCCAAGAGGAACATTTTCAGGATGCCCCATCCCGATGCCGGTGCCGAAAAAGCCGCCCTCTGCAACAGCAAAAAGCGCCTGAATGATCTGGTATCCTTTATCATTAAAATCCTGCCAAGGGTTCCACCACATGGCAAAGCGTACCCGCACATGACCGAACAGGTGGTAGGCCGCATACAAACCTACGATAGCAAAAAGCAGATTGACCACCGGAATCCAACGATGCCGTTCAAATGCAATTTGCAGCGTCAGCAGGGTCGCAAAAAACACGGCTGCTGTACCCAATTCCCGTTGCAAAAGGAACAGTCCCAGCAACACATAGACCATAATCGTCAAGGAAATGCGACCAAAAAACGTCTTTTCATGTTGCTCGTAGTTTTTATACCACGAGGCAAGAAAGAGAACGAAGGGTATTTTGGCAAACTCCGAAGGTTGCACGCGAATGCCGGCAATGGAAATCCAGTTGCGTGCGCCACCGAAGGTCACACCGAAAGCCAAGGTAACGAGAAAAAGCATAAGGGTAACGACGAAATAAAACAGTGTATGCCCTTCCCAAAGCGTGGGCGTGTGCCGCAGAATAACCGTCACCACAAAAAACGCGACCAAGCTCGCGAGATAGATCATCAGCTGTTTTTCCCCTCGAGCGGGATCAAGACGATAGATCATGATGATACCGACGCTGAAAATCATATTGGCAATGAGCAAAAGATAACTGTCTCCTTTTGTTACGACGTGCAAAATCGTCAACGAAAGCAAGGAGACCAGCAAAAGTCCGCCTCCGAATAGGAGGGATCGTTCACTCAGCTCTTTTACCTGAAAAAGGTAGACCAGAAAAATCGCCAAAAACTGAAACAGAAACAGCAGCCATTTCGTCTGCGCATAGGCGAACCGGGCAATTTTCTCGTTCGGCTGCGGGCGATGCAGAAAATCAGTCTTCATGTTCTTCCTCGTTTAAAAATACAAAATGCAGACCGCCCAGCGCAACGATGTCGCGGGAATGAAGCTCCGTCGGCTGCAGAACAATGCCGTCGTTCACGGTTGTCGGATTGGTGGATTGCAAGTCATCAATGAAAAAATGGGAACCGTTTTGAACGATGACAGCCTGATGCTTACTCATCTGCCGATCTTTGATCACGATGGTATTATCGTCCGCACGTCCGATAGACGTATTATCGGAAAGATAATATTCGTCCCGCAAGGGAAAATCGTAATCGTCGGGATTGCTCAAAAGGCGCAGGGAGGCAGCTTGTACCGGCCGACGTGCGGTCGTCTGTTGAATATCCATCGTAATCATGCGCACAATGCGGCTGATAAAGGACAGGACGATGATGACGAAGATAAACTTTAACACGGTGGAAAGAATCATATAAATGGTCACTTTCCCAAATAATTCCGTGAAAAACACTGCCTCTAATGTGTTAAAAAAATCGTTCATAGAACCTCCCCACATTCCTCTGTGCATGATGCAATCATCTTATGGTTCCTCTGTGGTGATTTTTTGTGCAAAAAGCGGAACTCAAAAGGCTATATGAAAGCCCTCCTGCCGACCTGTTCGGCAAGGAGGGCTTTGCTCATTTGACTGCGTGCATTTGCGCCGTAATTTTTTCTGCCAATTCGTCACAAAGAACATCTGCCTGTTGTTCCTGTTCCGCCACCGAATACACATAGAGTTTGATTTTAGGTTCCGTTCCGGAAGGACGAATCGCACACCAGCACTCATCATCAAATTCATATTTGAGAACATTGGACTTCGGCAATCCTGTGTCATCTTTGAGATAATCCGTTACGCGCACGAGCGTACGGTTTCCGGCATCGACGAGTCCCTTTGCTCGGAAGTTTTCCATGATACGCCCGATGAGCGCCTGTCCGTCGGCTCCTTCTTTAACGATGGAGATCAGTTTATTCCCATAGTAACCATATTCCGCATAGATGTCGTGCAAGACATCAAGAAGCGTTTTTTGCTGCGTTTTTTTGTAGAACGCCGCCGCCTCTACAAGCAACATGGCCGAAGAAACGGCATCTTTATCTCGCACAAATTCGCCGTGATTATAGCCGATGCTTTCCTCATAGCCGAACACGAAGGTGTGTTCCTTGGTGGTATCCCACTCGTTGACCGGGGCGGCAATGTTTTTAAAGCCGGTGAGCACATCATAGAGAGCAAGACCGTACTTTTTCGTGATCTTTCGCGCAATATCGCCGGTCACGATGGACTTTATAACGGCACCGTCTTTGGGCAGTTTCCCCGTCGCGGCCATCTCCGAAACAATGTAGTGCGTGAGCAAAGCGCCAATATGGTTGCCATTGAAAAATTGATACGTACCGTCGGGCTTCCGCACTTCCAGAGCCAAACGGTCAGAATCCGGATCGGAAGCGATCAAAAGCTCCGCTCCCACTTCTTTTCCTTTTTTCTCCGCTAAACGGAAACATTCCGGCCGCTCCGGATTGGGATAGCCTGTCGTTGTAAAATCCGGATCGGGCTCGATTTCTTTCGCAACCAGCGCCATGCCCGTAAAACCGCGACGTTTCAGAACCGTGCGAATCGGAATATTGCCGCAACCGTTGAGAGGTGAATAGACGAACGGAATGGTCTTGTCCACATCATCATGAATGGTTAAGGAGAGCACCTTGTCCAAATAGCGTTGCATCAGGCCGTCGTCGATGAGTACAATTTTGCCTTTCGCCACGCCTTCCTCAAACGACATGCGAGAAATCTGTCCATCCGCCTCACAGGCATGAATGTTCGCTTCAATACGTTCCGCCCAGTCGTCTAAAATCTGTGAACCGGCCGTACCATAGGCTTTATAGCCGTTATACTCGCGCGGATTATGCGAAGCGGTCACCATAACGCCTGCAAAAGCGCCCAGATCCCGAATGGTATACGACAAGACCGGTGTCGGCACAATATCGCGATGCAGATACACACGAATACCGTGCGCCGCAAAAATCTCCGCCGAAAGATGAGCAAATTCGCGGGACATATGACGGACATCATAGCCGATGGCCACGCCCTTTTTCTTAGCTTCTTCCCCTTCTTCTGCAATCATGCGGGCAAAGCCTTCCGTCGCCCTGCCAACCGTCACCACGTTCATGCGATTGGTGCCGGCGCCGAGTTTTCCACGCAAGCCGGCGGTTCCGAAGTGCAGCGATTGATAAAAGCGATCCTTAATTTCCTCTTCTTGTCCCCGTATGGCAATCAGCTCTTCTTTCAATGCCGGATCTAAGCTGTCATCTGCCAGCCATTGTTCGTAAATAGGATAATAGTCCACGATAGCCTCCTTATGATTTTTTATCACAAAACTTTTTATAAGCATTCCTCTATAGTCATCACTCGTTTCCATCATGTTAATAAAGCACCTGAACACGAAAAAGCGTCATGGAAATCGGCGCGAGCGGCAAATGTAAATGCTCCCTGCGGCTCACCTCTACACGATTACCCGAAACCAAGCCCCATCGATCAAAAATACGTTGCGCCGCAATGCGCTCGGCATGCAACGCATCAAAAAGCACCGTAATGTCCGCAGAAAAATCCCACCAGCCGTCATGAAACAGCGAAACAAGATAATCCTTGCTTTTTCGTTCCCCCAGACGATAGGTCACGCCGATGACGGAAGGCTCGTCAATGGGAAGAAGCTTGACACGCTCCCGCACTTCCTTCCCGGTTTCCAACCGAAATACATCGTATTGTTTGCGCAGCGCAATGAGCTGCTGCACATAGCGGAAAAGTGATGCGTGCTTCTGTTTTTCACGCCAATCGATCGCATTCACCGCATAGGGAGAACAATACGAGTTGGCATCCATTTTCTTGGATCTGCGAAATGCGTTTCCGGCATGAAAAAACGGAATGCCCTGCGCCGTCAGCAAAATTCCGAATGCTAATTTTGTCGCCGCCTCACGATGCTCCTCTGTGTCCATCGATAGCACGAGCTTATCCTCGAGTATGAGATTGTCATGCGCGTTGAAATAATTGATCGCATTCGTCGGATCCCAAATCCCTCCATTGCGGCCTTTTCCGTCGTTGATGGATCCCAAAAGACCGATTTCCGTTCCGCGCTTTCCAAGCGCATTGCCTTGTAGGAAGCCTCTTTCGACGCCTTCCACGCTTCCGCACAAAGCATCTCGAAATGGGGCATTAAAAAGGGCAAAGCCCTCTCCATTTTGTGTTCCCCATCGTGTCTGTTGCTCCTCCGGCAGAGGCGATGGTTGTGCCATCCAAGGCTCCCCATAGATCACTGCATTTGGGTTTACATGGCGCAAAGCTTTTATAGCCATCCGAACGGTTTCTTGATCCAATAAGGCCATCAGATCGAAACGAAAGCCATCGATGCGATACTCTTTTTGCCAATACAGCAACGACTCCAAAATAAATTTTCGCATCATAGGGGCTTCCGATGCCAGCTCGTTTCCTACGCCGGATCCGTTTGCAAAATTATTGTTTACTTTGCGATAGTAATAGTTCGGAACCAAGAGATTAAAAGGCGAATCCTTGGTACGAAAGGTGTGATTATAGACCACATCCAAAATCACACCGATGCCGGCATCATGCAGCTTTTGTATCGCCGTCTTCAGCTCACGGATACGCACCTTCGGATCCCAGGGATCCGTTGCATAGGCACCTTCCGGAACATTATACAGATGCGGGTCATATCCCCAGTTATAGTTATCCTCCGCACCGAAGCGGGACGGGTGCTCATCGACGGTTGCATTTTCGGCAATGGGCATCAAGTGCACATGGGTAATTCCCAGCTCTTTGAGATGCTCCATGCCTGTCTTCACATTTTGGTACGCACTTTTCTCGACGAGTCCAAGGTATTTTCCAGGAAACTTGGCTCCGCTGTTCGTATGAAAGGAGTAATCGCCAACATGCAATTCATACAGAATCGCATCCTTCGATTTCGTGCTCACATAGGCACTCTGCCGAAATCCCTGCGGATCCGTGGATGAAAGATCCACGACAGCGCTGCGCCTTCCGTTGAGCGATGCGGATACGGAATAGGGATCCGGAACCTCCACGCCATCCGCGACGTAGGTGTAAAAATATCCGTCCCAATCCCCTTCTACACGAGCCGTATAGATGCCTTCCTTCTCATGCATTTCGACGCTTTGATACATTCCGCCTTCTGTGGAATCGAAAAGTCGAAGCTCCACACGACGCTTGGTGGGCGCCCATACGCGAAATACGCTCTCGTCTTTTTTATAGGTCACACCCAGCTTCGCCGCAAGAGCATAGGCGGAGGCAACGGGAATTTCCATGGCTGTTGCACAAGAGGACGACATAGCATCCTTTCGTTCTCTTACTTCGATCATTGTGTATTCGTTCCTTGTCCGAACGGATTCAAAGATTCATACAAGGCCAGATATTGCCGACTGGAAACCTGCCAGCTCAGATCCTTGTTCATTCCGTTTTTCTGCAGCAAGGTAAAATCCTGCGGATGATCACGATACACCTCGCAGGCGCGCTGCATGGTAAAGAGCAGATCATGGGCATTCACATTGGCAAAGCTGAATCCTTCCCCTGTCTTTTCGTACTGATTATACGGTGACACGGAATCGCGCAGTCCGCCGGTTTCCCGTACCAACGGCACGCATCCGTAGCGCATGGCGATCATTTGCGAAAGTCCGCACGGTTCAATCATGGAAGGCATCAAAAAGAGATCGGCGCCGGCATACACTTCGTGGGATTCATGCGTTGAAAAATGGATGCGCGCAGCCAACTTTTTCGGATATTGCTCCGCAAAATAGCGGAACATTTCTTCATAGGTCGCATCCCCTGTGCCGACAACGACAAACTGCACATCCTCCTGGAGAAATTCATCCAGAATATAGCGCACCAAATCCAGCCCCTTCATGGCGTTTAAGCGCGTAACCATGCCGAAAAGCGGAACATCGTCACGAACGGGAAGTCCCACAGCTTTTTGCAAGGCCTGCTTATTTTTCTTGCGCAGAGAGAGGGTGCGTACATCAAACGGCTGCGCGATCTCTTGATCCGTTCGCGGATTCCAAACGTCTTCATCGATTCCGTTTAAAATGCCGGAAATCTTCCAAGAATACGCATTGATCACATTCTGCAGCCCCTCGGCAAAGAAGGGATAATGAATTTCTTCGGCATAGGTTTCAGAAACCGTGTTCACCTTCGTCGCATGCACGATAGCCGCCTTCATGAAGTTGATGGACTCGTAAAATTTCAGGTCATAGTCCGAATAATAGGCCGGATTCAGGTTGGTCCAGAAAAACAGATCCGGCGAAAACTGGCCTTGGTACTTCAGGTTGTGAATCGTATAGAGGGAACGCGTTTCGCGATAAAAATCGTCACCACGACGAAAATCATTCAAATAGACGGGTGCTAGGCCGGCATGCCAATCATTGGCATGGATGACATCCACCTTCCAATCCAAAACACGCGGAAGGCGCACCGCTGCCTTAGCAAAAAAGATGAAACGTTCCCCGTCATCATACTGTCCGTAGATGCTCGGCCGCTTAAAATAATATTCATTATCTAAAAAATAGTAGGTCGCTCCATTATAAGACAGCGCGTAAACGCCGCAATATTCATTTTTCCAGCCCACGCTAACCGCAAATTGTGCAACCAGACGCATGCGGTGCCGATAGGATTCTTCTATTTGTGAGTAAAGAGGAAGAACCACACGACAATCGCAGCCTATTTGGTTCAGTGCCTTTGGCAAGGAGGCGGCCACATCCGCCAATCCGCCGGTCTTAATAAAAGGAGCTGCCTCCGCCGCTACATAGAGAATATTCATTTCTTACCTCGAAATCACTTCTTTCTTTCCCACCACAAACGGATGAGAATATGCGCCTGCAAGCGTAACGCCCTCTTCGATCACCGCCTGTTTATCCGTAATCGTATTGACGACAACGGCATTGGGACCGACAACGGTTTTTTCATTCAAAATACTATTGCGTACGATTGCATCCTTATGCACATGCACGCCGCGAGAAAGAATGGAATTTTCCACTTGTCCTTCGACGATACAGCCATTCGCCACCAGACTGTTGCGCACGTTCGCGCTGGAAGCATACATAGTCGACGGTTCATCCTTGGACTTGGTGTAGACCATGTTATCACGGAAGAAAATTTCCTGGTAGAGATCCTGGTCCAAGAGGCTCATGCTGGCCTGAAAGTAGGAATAGATGTCGTTGATCACCAAAACCGGAGCGGACACCTCATACACGCCAATTTTTAGCCGCTTTCTTTCCTTATCGACGGCTTCGACAAGCGTCGTGGCCGACCCTCGCTCGAGCGAGCGTTTCACCAGCTCCACAAAAACCGTGCGCTTAATAAACATGCGCTCCAGATAAAGCGGAAACGCTTCATTGGTTCCCAGATTGATGCCCATGTTCACGAAATTTCCCTGATCATCTAAAATCAGCTTGCTCATGTTGGTGTAGACGCCGCCCCGATCTTCGATGTTTTTGTAGAAAAGCAAAACATCGTCGCCGCTTTCCAAAAAACGATCATACGCTTCGTCCAGATCCGCTTTAGTAATCATCATCGGATTCATAACATGAATGTTGGACGCTGTGGATTCCTCAAAAAACGTGATGGAATCATAATACGTCTGAATGATGCTCGGATGCTGGTCCCAGTTTCGACTCGGCGGGTTGATAAACAAGCCGTTGTTGCGTCGGTTGAGTTCCCAGTTTTTGCCATCGCCAACATGGTCCAGCGTGGAACGTATATTGTTCCCGCCATAAAGGATGACGCGGGATAAGCTGTAGTTGGAAAGGCTGGAAAGAGCAAAGTCGATGATGCGATATCGTCCGCCGAAGGGAATCATATAGTCCGGACGATTTTCGGAGAGCCGGCCGAAGTCGCGGTAGCCGTGTGTGCCGTCATAACGAGAATAAATAATGCCAAGACAATCTTTCATCGCCTACTCCTTTGTGATTTTTCCGCCGGCAACCAAATAGATGGCTTCGGATTGCTCTTGCCCGATCGTTTGCTCCGCTTTAATAACCTCATGTTCTCCGATGACCGCATGGGAGACTTTTGCGCCTTTTTGGATGACAGTGCCGGAAAGAACAACACTGTCTTTTACCTCAGCCCCCTCTTCCACGGTAACGTTGGTAAACAAAACACAGTGCTCCACTTTGCCGTAAATGCGGCACGCCTCATTGACCAGGGAGTTCGTGACTTCTGCTTTTTCGCCGATATAATGCGGCGGAAGGTTTTTCGCCGACGTGTAAATGCGCCAGTTTTTTTCATAAATATCCAAGCCATTATGAGGATCAATCATATCCAGATTGGCTTCCCAATAGCTTTTAATCGTGCCGACGTCTTTCCAATACCCCTTAAACCGATAGACATATAGCGGCATTTGGGCCTTGAGCATCTTAGGAATGATGTCATGACCAAAGTCGTAGGTGGAATCCTTGTCGTTATAGTCCTCGACCAATGCTTTGCGCAGGGTAGGCCAGTTGAAAATGTAAATGCCCATCGAGGCTAAATTGCTCTTCGGGTTTTTGGGCTTTTCTTCAAACTCCACGATGCGATCGTTCTCATCCGTATTCATGATGCCGAATCGGGAAGCTTCGTCCCAAGGTACTTCCATGACCGCAATTGTCGCTTCAGCGCCCTTGTTAACGTGCACATCCAAGAGGTGGTTGTAGTTCATTTTATAAATATGATCACCCGATAGAATCAGCACATATTTGGGATTCAGATTGTCCA
Source organism: Murdochiella vaginalis (assembly GCF_902381775.1). NCBI lineage: Bacteria > Bacillati > Bacillota > Tissierellia > Tissierellales > Peptoniphilaceae > Murdochiella > Murdochiella vaginalis. The sequence continues at coordinate 1,032,186 of NZ_LR698969.1, read as the reverse complement.
AAAAGGCCATATTCTCGTAAATTGCATTGGCGGTTCCGGCATACCAGCGACCGCCTTCTTCGGAATAGAACGGAGAAAGCAAGCGCAGGCCGCCATATGTGCGGTCATAATCCCATGCGGTGCCGATGCCGATATGTTCATTGAGCCGAAACGGTTTATATTGAGTCAAAACACCGATGTCATGAATATCCGAGTTGGTCGCATTGCTCAGGGCAAAGTCAATAATGCGATATTTCCCGCCAAAGGGCACTGCCGGCTTTGCGGTATCTCGCGTCAGCGCTTTTAAACGCGAGCCTTGTCCGCCTGCCAGAAGCATGCAAACCATGCCACTTTGATTTCTCATTCGTGCTCCCTCCTTTATGTTCGTTGCTCTATCACCGCCTTGCGGCAAAACGTTATCCTTCTTGTTTTATTTTACCATTTCCTGCAGAAAGATGGGATGAAAACGAATGCATAAAGAAAGACGGCATCGAATTCTCGATACCGTCTTTCTTTTCCGACTTTTAAACGTTTCAAAGCTATCGTTCTTTATTCCTGTTCGGGAAGGTTGTAAAAAGCATTCATGCCGGGATATACCGCTTCATCGGCAAACATGTCTTCAATGCGCAAAAGCTGATTATACTTGGCAACGCGATCGGTACGGCTGGGGGCTCCCGTTTTGATTTGACCGGCATTGGTCGCTACCACCAAATCGGCGATCGTCGTATCTTCGCTCTCGCCGGAACGATGCGAAACAATGGCCGTGTAGCCTGCACGCTTCGCCATTTCAATGGCATCAAGCGTTTCTGTGAGCGTGCCGATTTGATTGACTTTAATCAAAATCGAATTCGCTACATGCATGGAAATGCCTTTGGTCAAGCGCTCCGTATTGGTGACAAAAAGGTCATCGCCGACGAGCTGCACCTTATGGCCAATGCGTTCGGTCATCTTCTGCCAGCCTGTCCAATCTTCTTCTGCCAGGCCGTCTTCAATGGAAATGATGGGATATTTGGCAATCCACGACTCCCATAAATCAATCATTTCCTCTGTGGTCTTAAATTCATCGGTCTTCCAGAAGTAATAACCTTCCTTGCCGATTTTTTTGGCCTCTTCGTACAGTTCTGTCGTAGCAGGATCCATCGCAATCATGAAATCTGTTCCCGGCGTAAAACCGGCAGCTTCAATGGCTTTTACAAGATACTGCAGCGGTTCTTCATCATTTTTAAAGTTCGGAGCAAAGCCGCCCTCATCCCCTACGGCCGTCGGATGTCCATCCTTGGTCAATACGCTTTTTAGCGTATGGAATACTTCTGCGCACTGTTCCAGCGCTTCCGACCAGGAACCGGCTCCCACCGGCATAATCATGAACTCCTGGAAATTCACCGAGTTGTCCGCGTGTTTTCCGCCGTTAATAACGTTCATCATCGGTACCGGCATGGTTTTGGCATTGACCCCTCCGATGTAGTTATAAAGCGGCATGCCATACTCATCCGCCGCTGCGCGTGCGCAGGCAAGGGACACGCCAAGAATAGCGTTTGCGCCGAAATTGGCTTTGTTCGGTGTTCCGTCGGCTTCTATCATGGCATGATCAATGCCTACCTGATCGGTCACTTCCCAACCTTCCAAAAGCGTTGCCAACTCATTGTTCACATGATCAACAGCCTTTAAAACGCCTTTACCGCCGAACGCCTTCTCGCCGTCGCGCAGTTCTACCGCTTCAAAAGCACCTGTCGATGCACCGGAAGGCACAATCGCACGACCGAAGCCGCCAAGCTCCGTCGTGACTTCTACTTCCACTGTCGGATTGCCGCGGGAATCCAAAACCTGACGTGCATAAAGATCAATAATTTGTGACATATTCTTCTCCTTTGCTTTGCACCATTTTAATCAATGCGATAATTGACTAAACTAATAAAACTCGCCGCCTCTAAGCTTGCACCGCCGACGAGTGCGCCGTCTATATTTTCCTGTTCCATAATCTTCTTGATATTCTCGGGCTTGACAGAACCGCCGTAGAGAATGCGTACATTTTCCGCTGCGTTGGGAGAAACAATCGTCGCCACTTGACGACGAATAAAGGCCGCCATTTCTTCCGCATCCGAATCGGAAGCGGTTTTTCCGGTACCGATCGCCCAAATGGGTTCATACGCGATGACCAGCTTTTTGAAATCGTCCGGCTTCACATTCTGCAAGGCCGACAGCAATTGTCCTTGTACCTTTTGCTCCTGTTTTCCGGCTTCTCTCTCTTCTAGCGTCTCGCCTACACAGAGAATGGGAAGAAGCCCTTTCGCTAAAGCGGCATCGACCTTTTTTTGAATCAGGGCATCGGATTCTCCAAAGAGTTCGCGACGCTCGGAATGCCCGAGAATAACATATTCCACCTGCAAATCCTTGAGCATGGCGGCGGAGATTTCACCGGTGTACGCGCCGTGATCGGCATAGTGCATATTCTGTGCGCCGAGGTGCAGCTGAGAATCGTCCATCACTTCATTGACAGCCTGCAGATCTACCGCCGGTACGCAGACCAATGCCTCGACGGCGACATCCAGTTCGATGGAATCTATTTGACGCACCAGCATCTGCGCCTGATACGGCGTTTTATTCATCTTCCAATTGCCGGCAATAAGCGGTTTTCGCATAACGTCCTCCTGTTCTTTTGTTCTCTCTTCATTCCGTTTTAACGACGTGCTATTTCCTGTATTCTGTGAGCTCTGCCTTTGTTCTTCTTTCGGAAGCGGCACGAGGAAAATTATCGATCCGAGATGGCAGCAATACCGGGAAGCTTTTTGCCTTCCAGAAATTCCAAGGAAGCGCCCCCGCCCGTTGAAACATGCGTCATTTTGTCTTTTAATCCGGCCTGCTCCACGGCCGCTGCGCTATCGCCGCCGCCGATAATGGTCACGCCGGCGCAATTTGCCATGGCTTTGGCCAATGCAATGGTACCATTCGCAAATTCCGGAATCTCAAAAACGCCCATGGGACCGTTCCAAACCACCGTTTGTGCTGATTCAATAATTTTCACGTAACGCTCGGCTGTTTTCGGGCCGATATCCAAGGACATTTTATCCTTCGGAATGGCATCGATGGAAACGACTTCCGTCGTTTGACCGGGTTTCACCGCATCAGCAACAACGCCGTCCACAGGCAATTCCACGCGCACTCCCTTTTCCTCGGCGCGATGGAGCAGTTCCTTCGCTAAATCGATCTTGTCAGCCTCCAACAGCGAGGTGCCAATCTCTTTTCCGAGCGCTTTGAGGAAGGTATAGGCCATGCCGCCACCAATAAGGATTGTGTCCACCTTGTTGAGCAAGTTTTCAATGACGCCGATTTTATCGGAAACTTTTGCGCCGCCTAAGATGGCGACAAAGGGACGTTTCGGATCGCTTAGCGCCTTGCCCATAATCTCCACTTCTTTTTGCACCAAAAAGCCCAGAGCGGAAGGTAACAAGGCGGCGACGCCGACATTGGAGCTGTGTGCACGATGACAGGTGGCAAACGCATCATTCACAAAAAGGTCGGCCAACGAGGCAAGCTTCGCGGCAAATTCCGGATCATTCTTTGTTTCACCCGCAACATAACGCGTATTTTCCAATAAGCAGACTTCCCCACTTTTCATGGCAGCGACGTTTTTCTTCACCTCGTCGTCCACGACGGATGCAGACGGGAAGAACGCCACGGGCTTCTTGAGCAGCTTCGCCAGAAGCTCGGCCACCGGTTTTAAAGTGAGTGCCGGGTCCGCTCCCTTCGGGCGTCCCAAATGGCTCATTAAAATGACGGTCGCATTCTTTTTTAGCAAGGCCTCGATCGTCGGAAGCGCGGCAACAATACGGCTGTCATCCGTAATACGTCCCGATCCGTTTTTTTCTTGTGGCACATTAAAGTCCACGCGCACCAAGACTTTTTTTCCGTTCAAATCATAATCGTCAATTGTCTTTTTCGGCATGCTCTGCATCCTTTCATCCATTTTTTAAGTCGGCGTTCCAAAGAATAAAAGAAAAGAGGAACGAACCGAAAAAAAGCGAGGAGCTCACTCCTCGCTTTTTGTTCATTTATTTCGCGACTTCCGCGAAGTATTTGAGGGTGCGCACCATGTTGCTGGTAAAGCCCATTTCATTGTCGTACCACGAGCAGGTCTTAACGATTTGTTCGCCGTTCGGACCCTCGACCACGTTTGTCAGTGTGGCGTCGAAAATGGAAGGCACCGGAACCCCAATGATATCAGAGCTTACAATCTCGTCTTCATTGTAGCGGAACCATTCGGCTTCATGCTCTTTCATCGCCGCATTCACTTCCTCCACGGTGACCTTCTTGTTCAGCACCGAATAGAGCTCAACGATGGAGCCGGTGATAACCGGAACGCGCAATGCACTTCCGTCGATGCGGCCGCTTAATTCCGGAATGACTTTTCCGATGGCTTTTGCCGCGCCCGTCGTTGCCGGAATGGTGTTGGCTGCACCCGCACGGTTCTTTCTTCCGCCCGGAGCATCCTGCATACGCTGTGTTGCGGTGTAGCCGTGAATGGTAGACATAATGGAATGATCCACACCAAAGGCCTCATTCAGCGCGTTCACCATCGGTGCCAGGCAGTTTGTCGTGCAGGACGCTGCCGATACGATGAGATCATTATCGTCGAGACTCTTATGGTTAACCCCGTAGACAATCATCTTAACGCCTTCGCCCTTCGCCGGGGCCGAGATCAGCACGCGCTTTGCACCGGCATCGATGTGCGCCTGTGATTTTTCTTTTGATGTATAAAAGCCGGTGCACTCGAGAACGAAATCAACACCCAGTTCTTTCCATGGCAAGTCGGCGGCATTCTTTTCAGCGTAGCAACGAATTTCATGTCCTTCCACGATGAGGCTGTCGCCCTTTAATTCGACGTGATACGGAAAAGCTCCCTGCGCTGTATCATACTTTAATAAATAAAGCAGATCCTCATTGTCCGTCAAATCGTTGATTGCCACTACTTCCAACTCCGGTGCATTGCGTAGCATCTCACGCAAAGCAAGACGACCGATACGCCCGAAGCCGTTAATTGCAACTTTTGTAGCCATGTTTCCTCCTGTTTCTACCCGATGGGTGTCCTGACGAGCCTACGTGTTGTTCTATACCCTTTTTAGATCGTCCCTTATCATAGGAGAATCTGTATTAATTTTTGGATGCCTCACTGCTCTCTGCAGGAGCCGCGGAGGCATCTGCCTTTGAGCTCTGCTCGGAAGCTTCGGCAGAAGACGCGGAGGACGCGCTTTCGCCTTCAATTTTTACGTCTGCCGCCGCAATCTGTTGCTGCAGATACTGCGTATATTTATCAGCGTTGATCTTTTCTACAATCGCATCATGCAAGGCTTCAACGGTATCGTTACGCTTCGTAACTTGAATGATGTGGAAACCGAACTGGCTCTTGACCGGATTACCGATCTCTCCCACCTTCTGCTCCATAACGGCCTTCTTGAATTCCGGAACAAACTTGGAGGGAGAGCTTTGTCCGAGACTTCCGCCATTTTTCGCCGACTCGGTATCCAAAGAGACCTCCTTGGCGATATCCTCAAACTTCTCACCCTTCCCCAGACGCTCTTTGACTTTATTGGCTTCTTCTTCCGTCTTGACGAGAATGTGATTTGCCTCAACGGTGATCAGTTCCTCTTTATGCTTCTCAAAATACTCTTTGATTTCGGCGTCCGTAGGCTGATGTTGCTGGTTGAACCATTCTTTGTGCTTACGCGAGATGGTTTCGTAGCGCAGGCTGTCTTTCAACTGTTCATCCGTGATGCCGAGCGATTTAATGGTATTGCTGTAATTGGCAGCGCCGCCGTAGGCTTTGATCGCATTGTCATATTCCACCGCATAATCTTTATCGGTGATTTCCACCTTGTTCTTTTTGAGCTCCTGGAGCATCACTTGTTCGGCAATAAGGGACTCGCGAATGGTCATCGGCAAACGATATTGGGCAGCGATCATGCTTTTATAAAGATCCAGCTGGGAATCGAACTTCGCCTTTGTGATCTTCTCGCCGTTGACGGTGGCAAAAGTCTCTTGCGAGCTCCCACAGCCGGCCAATGCCAACATGCCGGCTAAAGCCAGCGCTACTACCTTTTTATTGCTTTTCATGAATATCTTCCTCCTTGTTTTTCAACTGCGTCATAAGTAACAGTAATCGTTTCGTATCCTTCAGCTTGTTCGGCGTTGCCGCAATTTTGAAGCGCGGCTCTTTCTGAAAATCGAAGGTCAATGGACCGGTATAGCCTTCGGAAATTGCCTTTAGCTGTTCCACGGAAAATTGTTCGAAACGTTCATAACGCAATTCGATCGCTTCCTCCGTCTCCTTAATACGAGAAAAGCCCAAATCACTTGCCCATCGTTTAATGAGAGCGATGGTAAGCAGGTTTTCGACGCTTTCCGGAGGATCTCCGAAGCGATCAATCAATTCCTCTACAATTCTACCGTAATCTTCTATATTTTCAATCGCAGCGATCTGACGATACATCATGATTTTGTCGGAACTTTGAGGGATGTAGCTCTCCGGAATGAAGGCGCTGACCCGCACATCGACGGTAATGTCCTCCCGATGCGGCTTTTTGATTTCCCCTTTCGCACGCGCGACCGCCTCCTCCAACATGCGCACATAAAGCTCATAGCCGATGGACTCAATGTGTCCGGACTGGCTTTCGCCCAACAGATTTCCCGCCCCTCGCAGCTCCAGATCGCGCATGGCAATCTTATAGCCGGAACCGAATTCGCTGAAGTCTCGAATGGCCTTTAGTCGCTTCTCCGAAATTTCCGAAAGCACCTGATCGCGTTCATACGTAAAATATGCGTAACTCTGCCGATCGGAACGACCGATGCGTCCCTTCAGCTGATAGAGCTGCGCAAGCCCCATACGGTCGGCTCGCTCCACTATGAGCGTGTTCACGTTGGCGATGTCCATCCCGGTCTCAATGATGGTGGTGGACAGCAGGATATCCGCTTTTCCGGAAATAAAGTCTTCCATCACGTTTTCCAATTCGCGTATACTCATCTGCCCATGGGCTACAGCAATGCGTGCCTCCGGCACGAGCGCTTGCAGGCGTTCATAGGCAAAATGGATATCATGGACACGGTTATGCACGACATAAATCTGACCGTTACGATCCAGCTCGCGGCGAATGGCATCGCGAAGAACCTGGGGATCGGCTTCCAACACATAGGAAATGGTCGGATAGCGTTCTTCCGGCGGTTCTTCCAACAAACTCATATCGCGAATGCCGGTAAGAGAAAGCTGAAGAGTGCGTGGAATGGGTGTGGCCGACAGCGTTAGCACATCCACATTCTCTTTGATCTTCTTCATCTTCTCCTTATCCTTCACGCCAAACCGTTGTTCTTCATCGACGATAAGTAACCCCAAATCCTTGAAATGAACATCCTTGGAAAGCAGGCGATGCGTACCTACCACAATATCAACACTGCCCTGGCCGAGACTTTTTACCACCTCTTTCTGCTTTTCCGAGCTCTTAAAGCGTGATAAAAACTCAATTCGCAGAGGAAAAGACAGAAAGCGATCCATCATGGTCTGATAATGCTGCTGCACAAGAATGGTCGTCGGCGCCAGAAATGCTACCTGTTTTCCGTCCATTACGGCCTTAAAAGCCGCGCGCAACGCCACTTCCGTTTTGCCATAGCCGACGTCGCCGCAAAGAAGACGGTCCATTGGCTTATCGCGTTCCATATCCTGTTTGATTTCCTCGGTTGCCCGAAGCTGGGAGGGTGTTTCTTCATAAGAAAAGGACTCTTCAAATTCCCTTTGCCAGGGTGAGTCCGGTGCAAAGGAATGTCCCTTCACTTTTGTGCGCTTGGCGTATAAATCCAATAAATCTTCCGCGATGGCATCCACCGCTTTTTTTGCTTTTTCCTTGGAGCGCTTCCATTCGCTTCCGCCAAGCGAGGAGATGCGCGGTTTCGGACCGCCACTGCCGATATATTTCGTGACCAGATCCATTTCATCGGTCGGCACATAGAGCGCATCCGCGCCCTTATAACTGATCTTAATAAAATCTTTTACCAAACCATCGTACGCAATGGTTTCTGTGCCTAAAAATTCGCCGATGCCGTAAAGCTCATGTACCACATAATCGCCGGGTGTTAAATCCTGATAATTGAGCAGATCGCTCTTGCGCCGTGGACGATGCGCCGCTTTGCGTTTTTTCTCCTGTCCGAAAATCTCTGTGCGTGAGAAGATCACGACATTGCTATCCACCAGCTGAAAGCCATGCAAAAGTGACAAACGGCTCAGGACAATCTTCCCTTCCCCAAGCGATTGTTCCGTATTTCCCGCCTCTTCTCGGAAAAATTGCACATCCGATTCCTGAAGCCGCTCGGCAAGAGATTTTTCCGCCGAGCCGCAGGCAAGCAGCACTTTTTTCTTTTGCTTCTGCATCCAGCGCAAATAGGCCACAAAATCCGTCCATCGATGATGGAAATTTTCCAATTCTCGCGTCCGTATCTGCAACAGTGCATCCGGCGTGAAGGAATGCGCCTTTTTAAGAATTTGCGTAAGATTGATCATGGCGTAGGCGGAAAGGCTTTCGACGACCTCTTCCGCTGTTAGCAGGTGATGAAGATGTTCCCGCAAGAGCTCCGATTGTTCCGCTAACGTTGTTACTGTCTCCAGAACCAAGGCATCCCGCCGTTTTTCGGTTTCGATAATGCGTGCGATGTCGTCAAAGACCACCAGCGCGTGATCCGGAAGATAATCCATCAGCCCCGCTAGGGCATCCTCATTGAGATATGCCTGTGCAAGGTCGGGATTATCCACATGATTCTCGGTCTCCAAGGTATCCAGGAGACGATAAAATTTTTCCAAATGTGATGAGCGATGTTCTTTTTTTGCCCTTTGCTCGGCTTGCGCAATATCTTTTTTTAAACGCCGAATCACATCTTGACAATCCGCATCGCTGAAGAGCAAGTTTTCGGCAGGCGTCAATAGAACCTTCTCCACCGCTTCATCGCTTCGCTGCGTTTCCACAGAGAACGTATGGATACGGTCGATTGTCGTATCAAAGAATTCAATGCGATACGGTTGCGTCGCCGAGGGCGGAAATACATCCAAAATGTCACCGCGCACAGAAAATTCTCCGGCATGTTCCACGGACGTCGTACGCACATAACGCATCGCAACGAGCTTTTGTATCACCGTCTCCGGCTCCACCTCACTCTCCACTGCGAGAGAAACGACACTCTCCGCATAGCGTCTTGGGGGTACGACACGGCGTTTTAAAGCCGTCAACGTAGTGGAAACGATGAGGTTCCCACCGTTATAAAGCCGTTGCAGAACGGCTAACCGTTGGCGAGAAACGGGTGAAACAACGGTATCGGTTTTAAAAAAGCGCCACTCCTCTTCCGGATAGGTAACGACATTCTCCATTCCGGCGGATACTAAGGCATCCGTAAAGGAACGAGCTTTTACCGCCGATTCAAACACGACAAAAACAGGACAGCTTCGTTTCGCCGCCAGAGCGGCTACAAAGGGTCCTGTGCTTTCCTCCACCAAGCCGTGAAGATGGATGCGCCGTTTTCCCGCCTGCAACGTTTGCAAAAGGCGAGAAAAACGGGGCTCCGATAAAAACAGTTCTTCTACTCTATTCATCAATCTCCGCAACGCTTCGCGCTTTTACGGAACGCATCCTGTTCCTCGCGCTCCCGATCCTGCTTTGCCTGCTGCTTTTTCTCTTCCTCGCTTTGCTGTTGAATGGAAGGGGCGATCCACCCGTTCCAGGTGTTCATCGCGGTGGAAACACCCTGGTTCAAAATGTCGAGTACAGCCTGCGTTGCCGTCTCCACTTCCTCATCAATCGTTTTGCGCTCGTCCTCGGTGAAGCGGGCAAGAACAAAATCTGCAAGATCCCACGAGGCGGGGCGATGTCCCGTCGCAACCTTAACACGCGCAAAGGCATCGCTGCCAATCTCCGAAACGATGGAGCGCAGTCCGTTGTGTGTGCCGGCCGAGCCCTTTTCCCGAATGCGAACCGTTCCCAGATGAATATCGATGTCATCTACGATAACCAGAACATCCTGCGGTTGTACATGATAGAAATCCATCACCTGTTTGACGGCTTTTCCGGACAGATTCATAAACGTCTGTGGTTTCACCAACACCAGCTTTTCACCTGCGTGGCGGCCTTCACCGATCAATGCATCCCATTTGTTACGATCCACGGCAATGCCCAATTTTTGCGCCAAGCGATCCAACACTGTAAAGCCTATATTATGGCGCGTTCCGTCATAACGCGCGCCCGGATTTCCCAGGCCAACAATAATTTTCGTGCTCATCGGGTGAATAACCCGCTGACAGATTTGAACGAGTAAATGCGACGAATGGCTTCTGCCAGCAAGGGCGCCATCGAAACAATTTCAATCTTCTCATTCATTTTCTCTTCATCCAGCTTTACCGTATCGGTAACCACGCATTTTTTGACCGTGGAGCGCATAATTTTTTCTGCGGCATTTCCGGAGAGAAGCGCATGGGAAGCGGTGATGTAGACATCTTTCGCTCCGCGTTTCGTGAGATAGTCGGCTGCGTTCGTAATGGTACCGGCGGTATCAATGATATCGTCAATGATGATGCAGTTTTTGCCTTCTACATCGCCTATAATGTCCACCACTTCGGAGACATTGGCTTCCGGGCGATGCTTTTCAATGATCGCAATGGGAAGGCCGAGAAGATGAGAGAAGGCACGGGCGCGAGTTGCTCCGCCCAGATCCGGGGAGACTACCATCCACTCCTCCGGAGCATCCTTGATCAACGGACGGAAATAATCCGCTAAAAGACGTCCTCCCTGGAAATGATCGACAGGAACATCAAAATAGCCCTGAATTTGACCGGCATGCAGATCGACCGTAATCACGCGATCCACGCCGGCGGTTTCGAGCAGATCGGCAACGAGCTTGGCCGTAATCGGTTCGCGTCCACTCGTTTTACGATCTTGGCGGGCATAGCCGTAATAGGGAATCACAAGATTGATATGGCTCACGGAGGCGCGTTTAAAAGCATCGGTGCAGATAAGAGCTTCCATCAGATGATCATTGACCGGACCGGAAGTAGGTTGAATGAGAAAAACATCGTACCCGCGAACCGTCTCATTAATTATGACGCTAATCTCGCCATCCGCGAAATGTCCGACCTTCATGTCGCCAAGCGGCACGTCCAATTCACGACAGATTGCCTGCGCCAACGGCAGATTGGCATTTCCCGAAAACACCTTCATTCCCACACGTTCCATAGATCCCCCTTTGTCTTTTTGTGTCTACAAGCCCGGCCTGCGCGGTTTTATCGAAGCCGCTTCGAGTCCCCCACGCGATACGAATATCTTACAACAGCCCTTTCTCTTTCCGTCGGGCCACATAGCCCGGAATACTGCGCTGTTCCGCCCTCTCCACCGCCAAAGCGCCTTTGTCCACGGGCTTTGTAATGGTCGATCCGGCAGCGATAAAGCTTTCGTCTTCCAATTCCACCGGCGCAACCAAATTCGCGTTGGAGCCGATAAAAACGTGGTCGCCGACGATGGCTTTATGTTTGTTTTTTCCGTCATAATTGCAGAAAATAACTCCGCAGGAAATGTTGACGTCTTTTCCGACTTCGGCGTCACCGATATAGGCAAGATGTCCCGCCTTCGTGCCTTCACCGAGGGTAGCCTTCTTGACCTCCACGAAATTACCGATGTGCACGTGCTCCCCGATGACCGCATGGGGGCGCAGATGCGAGAACGGACCGATATTGGAACCTTTTTTCATAACCGATTCCTCAATGACGGAAGAACGAATCGTCACTTCGTCGCCAATTGTGGAATCGATGATTTCCGATCCTTCCGTGATGAGGCAATGCTCCCCGATAACGGTTTTGCCCATAATACGAACCGTACCGCGAATCCATGTGCCCTTACTGATCTCTGCCTCAGGGGAAATGCGTGTAAGGGTTGGCTCATCAATGCGCACGCCTTTTTCCATCCAGGCATAACAAATCTTTTGCGCCAGATGCTTTTCGGCCAACTGCAATGTCAAAAAGGAATTCACAACCGGAATGTCGAGGAAAAGTTCATCCACCACGGGATCCGCCTCGTCCGGCTTCGCAACATCCATCCATTCCTCAAAAAAGGTGTCAAAGTCGTTAGCGAAGGCATCTTGCAGCAGTTTGCGTTCCTCCTCGCTCACCGTAACCGCCGCCGGATGTCCGTCATAATCCGTCAACACGCGCTGTTCATCACTGTAGAACCGATACAGCATCGTCTCATCCAGTCCCGCTGCCGCTTCGTGGAGGACGAGGAGATCGCCCTGACACGCGTCAAGTCCGTCCTGAAGAATCGTCCAGGACGGACCTGCTGCAGCTTGCATAACCAATTCGCGAATCGGATGACCCAGTATTCGCGTTTCCTCTTCCTGCGCGCGATGCGCATTCAAAAAGGGTGAAGATAAAATCAAAATAGAAGGCATGTTTTCTCCTTATGGATCCCTGTAAAATCAAAATTATTATACACAAAGCTCGCCCGGAAACCAACCGACGTGCGTTCTCTTCTCGCGTTCTCTTCTATGGTATAATACCGACTTGAGTGATCGTGAGGAGGAAACATGTTTCAATTTACTTTGCAGCCAACAAAAATAAAAAAAGTCCATTTTATCGGCATCGGTGGTGTCAGCATGTCCGGCATTGCGGAGCTTCTGCATGACAAAGGGTTCACCGTCACCGGATCAGATATTCGCGAAAACAAGTATGTCCGCCATCTGGAATCGGTGGGCATCCCTGTTATGATCGGACAAAAAGCCGAAAATATCACCAATCAAGAATTTTTTGTCTACACGGACGCCATCCTTCCCACCAATCCGGAGCTGCAGGCCGCGATTGCGACGCGCAAGCCCTGTGTGACGCGTGGACAGTTTTTAGGCGCTTTAATGCAAAATTTTCCTTCTTCCATCGCCGTTTCCGGTTCCCATGGCAAATCTACCACCACGTCCATGATTTCGGACATCCTTATTCGCACCGATGAATCGCCCACCATTTTGTTGGGCGGAACATTGGATGATATCGGCGGAAATGTTCTTTCCGGGGATGGCCCGTTCTTCCTGGCCGAGGCCTGTGAATATAAGGGCAACATTCGCTATTACTATCCGCAAATCGCTATTGTTCTAAATTTGGATGAAGATCATCTGGATTATTACAAGGATATGGATGATATCGTCAATGCCTTTGAAGGCTATATGGAAAATATTCGCCCCGATGGCGTAGCCATCATCAACGCGGACGATCCCCATTCCATCACGCTTCCTTCTCATGTTCATGGAAGAGCGATTACTTATGGCATCAATACAACCGATGCGGATTATTATGTGACGGATGTCACCTTTGATCCCGTCGGACATCCGGCATTTACGCTGCGTTTTCCGGATGGCACAAGCGAGCACTATCAGCTGGGCATTATCGGGCGCTTCAACATTTATAACGCGGTCGCTTCCATCATCGCCTGCGACGTGACGCACGTGGATCGACGCATTATCAAGCAAGGAATAGAAGAATACCGTCCGCTGCATCGCCGCATGGAATACGTGGGAGATTTTCGCGGCGCACGGGTGCTCACCGATTACGGCCATCATCCCGTCGAAATTCGCGCGACACTGCACGCGTTGGCAGAGCATAAAACGAAGAAGCTGTGGTGCGTTTTCCAGCCCTACACCATTTCGCGCACTAAGACGCTTATGGATGATTTTGCAAAAGCCTTCGGGGATGCGGATGAATCCGTCATTACTGCCATTCAGGTTGCACGCGAGGTAGATACCGGTGAAGTCACCGGGGAAGATCTTGTGGAGCGCATTTATGCCCATGGCGATAAGGCTGTTTTTCAAGAGACCTTTTCCGATGTATGCGAATATCTAAAGGATCGCGTATCGAAAGACGATATTATCCTGACCACCGGTTGCGGAAACGTCGACGAATTGGCGGAAATGCTGGTTCGCTACTGAGCGGAAAGCTGTTCGCGCAGGCGCATCACTTCATTGAATAATTCGTCCGAAAGGTCATCATAGGAAAGGATCTCATCGATATCTTCCTGTGCTTTTTTCCTTTCTCCTTGATCTACGTAGAGCACCGCACGGTTGAACAGCAGGCGAAGCGCATCCGGATGGGCTTCTAAGCCTTCCGACGCAGCAGCGATGGCTTCCTCCACTTTATTTTGTGCATTGAGCGCATACACCAGACCGTTATAGATATCTTCTAAATTCCCGCCTTCGTCCAGTGCCGTACGAAAGGCTTGTTCGGCTGCTGCAAAATTGCCTGTATTCTGATACACCACGCCGAGATAGTAATCTGCGTCGTATCGCTTGCTCTCGGCCTTCGCCTTCATCAGGGCTTCGCGGGCGCGATCGTAATCGGCGCGGCGCAAATAGTAGATGGCATTCTCCATCGCCGCATCGGGTGCAATGCGCGTGATGCTCTGTCGCAATTCTTCTTTCATGGTTTCGTGCTCACAGTGCGCCAGCGCATGCGAATAGTAGGCAGTTGCTTTCAAATAGCGGCCCATATGTTCCTGTAACTCGCCCAAGGCCGTATTGGCAGCAACATCGTCTTCCTCTTTACGAAGCACCTCTTCGAGCAGATGATTGGCTTCGACAAGAAAGGCGGACTGCGGGGCACTTTGCCAAAGCAGTCGAGCATATTGCACGGCGGCAACCGGTTCGTCGGGATTGAGCAGATACGCCCCACGAAAAGACAAAAGAGCTGCTTCCCATTCTTCGTTCACTTTTTGATCCCGCTCATCCGGGTGCGGTGCGTTTTCGTGGAAATGCGCATCCTGATCGATTTCGTCCTTCAGGGCATAGGCCTGTTTAACGTGTCCCATTCCTAAATGGAGCGCATACCCAACGGGATCCTTGAGCGCTTCCTGCAAAAATTGGCGGTACACGGAAACATAGCGAAATTCGGGATCAATGGCGAGCATCCACACCATCCCGCTTAAAATCGCTCGCATGGGAATTTCCTGATCGAATGCTTCTTCTACGCCTTCCAGAAAATCGCGCAGACGAATGGGAATCGGCACGCCCAGAAGCGATGAAGGAGCAGAGGACGCCTGTTCTTTTAATTCAATAAAGGCAACTCTTGTGTTTTTCGCTCGAAAATAGGCCTCAATGTCCGTTGTTTCTTCGGTATTGTGCGAATCGCAGCATGCTCCCTGCGAGTCGTGATGATGTTCCGTGTCATGGTCATGACAACAGCAATTTTCATGGCCGTTATGGTCCTGTTCCGCATGGTCCGGATGATCGTGTCTACATTGGCAATCGTGATGGCTCATCGTTTTTCCCTCTCTTTTTCTATCAGTGCATGGAATGCATTAGGAGCGCTTCCGGTCAAATTGATGATGAAACGCGCGGGAGCGCGGCGTAGAAAAATACAGGATACGGAATAAGATTCCTTTTGTCAGCGCATAGGATGAATAAAGAACTGCCTGTAACACGACCGCTCCAATGCCGTAGAAGGTAAAACCCGCCATGGAAAACATCGCCGGATAGAAGAGCAGCGTTAACCCGGCGCATACCACGCTGTAGAGAAAAAGCGGTTGCCAGTTATCCCGCCAAAACTCCAGCATCGCGGAAAATACGCGTGCAGAGGGCTCATGGGCAAGATAAACCACTTCAAAAAGCGGCGCTGTAAATACTTTCCAAACCAGGCCCAGAAGTAAAAGCAAGTGCGCAGGAAGAAGAGGAGAAAGCACGCGGGAAGCGAAAAGCTCGACCACGAAGAGCAGGAAATACGCCTGTGTCAAGGGCGGAAAAAACGCCCCATCCAACTGAAAAAGATCGTTGGGTCTCAACGTTTCACGTGCAAAAAGGGTGGTCATGATCGTTGCCAAATGCGTTCTTATGATCATTTCAAGAAGCCAGGCAAGAAATCCGCCGGCCAAAACGCCGGTAACAGCCATGACCGGCGTAAGCAATTTTTGCGCCACAGCATACGCCAAAGCTGCCAACAGCAAGACCGGAAAAGCCTTAATTAGCACCTTTAAATCTTCCCAAAATGTCGAATAGACGTTTTTGATGTCTTCCATCATTCCTCCTATTTCAATACCACATCCGTGGCTCCCGTACCGCCTTCCCGGACATCCGCAAAGGCGAAGGATACGACCCGACGGTCGCGTTTTAATCGTTCCTGAATGCCCTTGCGAAGGGCACCGGTTCCCTTTCCATGGATGATCCGTACTTTATTGTACCCCGCCAGCACACAATCATCTAAATACTTATCCACCGCATGCATGGCATCATCAAACCGCTCGCCACGCAGGTCCAAATACGGTAACGAATCCTTCGCCGTATTGACGGAGACAAAAGAGGACGGGGCTTTAGGCGCCACAATCCGGTCGGGTTCCGATACGCGCGCAAGATCTCGTACATTGGAGCTGACAGTAAGAATGCCCATCTGCACTTTTACATCGCCATTGCGATCCGGCCCCTCGACCAGAATGCCGGTTTGGTTAAGCGAAAGAATCTTCACGCTCTCGCCCATCTGCAGGTTCTGAGGACCCGGACGATAGGCATCCGCTTTAACCTTTTGATGTTTCTTCTCAAATGCCTTGGCCGATTCCTGTACTTTATTATACGCACGATCCAGCGCCGGGCGCTCTCCTTTTAGCGCATCTTTGGCATCGCGGAGCATATTCTGTGCCGTTTCCCGCGCCTCGTTTATGATATCGTGCGCTTTTTGTTCCGCATTTTGCATTTGTCTCTCGTACGTCTGCTGCGCCTGTTCCAGCTCCTGTTTCATATGAAGCAATTTTTGCTGATAGGCTTCCCGTTCTCGGCGAATCTGCAGGCGCTCTTCTTCCGAGGCCTGTCGACTTTTTTCAATGTCCGCCAACACATTCTCGAAGCGAATGGTGCCATGATCCAAATAACTCTCCGCTTCCCGAAGGATGTTCTCCGACAGGCCGAGGCGCCTGGAAATCTCAAAGGCATTAGATCTTCCCGGCAAGCCGATCACCAAACGATACGTCGGAGAAAGCGTCTCGACATCAAATTCCACAGACGCATTTTGTACGCCTTCTTCCTGGATGGCAAACAATTTTAATTCCGCATAATGCGTGGTCGCCACGGTACGAATATCCTGATCGCGCAGTTGCTTGAGAATCGCCATAGCCATGGCCGCGCCTTCGGTGGGATCCGTTCCCGAGCCCAGCTCGTCAAACAGCAAGAGGGCATCACGATCTGCGGAGGCTAAAATATGGACAATATTGGTCATCGAAGCCGAGAACGTAGACAAGCTCTGCTCAATGGACTGCTTGTCGCCGATATCGGCATAAATGGACGAAAAGATGCCTACAACAGACGGCGCACGTGCCGGTATTTGCAGGCCGGATTGCGCCATGGCCTGTAACAGACCGAGGGTTTTGAGCGTAACGGTCTTGCCGCCCGTATTCGGCCCGGTAATGATGAGCGTCGTATAGTCCTTGCCGAGGCGAATATCGATGGGCACGACATTTTTCCCAAGCAAGGGATGTCGCGCCTGCTGCAGAGAAAGAGAGCGATCGGTGGAAAAGGTCGGTTGGGAGCAGCCGGTCGCCAGTGCATACTGCGCCTTGGCGAAGGTGAAATCCATGTGAATCAGGATCTCTTCGTTTGCACCCAATTCCTCTTGAAATTCGGCCACCTCCTGCGAAAGATCCGCTAAGATGCGCTGAATTTCCTCCTCTTCCTCGCCTTCCAGCGAGCGAATTTCATTGTTCAGCTCGACGATGGCCAACGGTTCCACAAATGCGGTCTGTCCGCTGCCGGAGGAATCGTGGACAACGCCCTTCACCTGATTGCGATTGGCCGCCTTTACGGGCAAAACATACCGTCCGTCGCGCATCGTAATTAAATTTTCATTGAGATATCCCGCCTGTGCGGCGTGCGCCAAAATCTCATTGAGACGTATCTTAATTTGGTCATTTTTTGTCCGCAATTTTTGCCGGATGGTATACAGCGTACGCGAAGCGGTATCGGCCATCGTGTCCTCTGTTACGATGGCATCCGAAATCGCCCGTTCGAGACCATCCTGCAAGAAAAGGCTCTGAATGGTGCGCACGATGACGCCTTCTTCCGCTTCCGAAACATAGCGTTGCAATTCCCTTGAAACACGAAGCGCATCGGCAATGTGCAGCAAATCCCGCATAGACAGTACGCCACCCAGCGCGGCACGTTTGAGCGAAGCACGAATCGGATAGATGCCGAAAAGCGGAGGATTGCCAAAGGCCAACAAGAGCCGCACGGCATCCGCCGTTTCTTCCTGCGTGCGCAATACCGTCTCGCGCTCTGTCGAAGGACGCAAAGCCAGTACGCGATCGCGTCCAACAGCGGATTGCGCATGTTGCGCAACAAGCGTCAGTATCTTATCGTATTCCAGCGTTTTTAATACGCTCTCCTGCATGACTTCTCCTTACCGTTTTTAGTACCTCGTAGGTCTCTTGCCCGACATCCACTACGCGGAGCCAGGAAGGCTTGATCCGGGAAAGCAGCGTCGTATCCTTGCGTAAATCGATTCGTGTCGGGGAAAGCAGTTCTGTATACCCTTTTCTCCGCACCATCGGCCGTTTGCCATACGAATCGACAAGAAGCACATCCTGCCGAAATGTACAGGTTTTGCAATGCTGCTCATCATGACATCCCTTCAGCAAAGCACAGGGACATTGTCGCAAAAGCATGCCGGGGGCCGGGCCGAAATAGAGCATTTCCGCCTCCAATGCAGAGGAAGGAAAAGAAAAGGCTTCCTCTTTTGTGCATTCGACAGAGATCGCCGTGCGAACGATGGGAATCTCTCTTGCCCACCGGGAGACTTCTGAAAACGCGTCGCTATTGCGTAAATTGAAACCGAACCCCAGGGCGATCGATATGGGATGTGGCAAATTCTTCATGGCCCGCAAAACATGTCCCAATTCGTTAAGGGTGCGCACGGTAATACCATCAAAAGGATGCGATAGAGCACGGGCCTCTTCCCAGCAGCAAAGCGCCGCGTCGCTCTCCTGTAAAAGCGGAAATGCCCAATCGACCGAAATTCCCACATCTCGCCAAACCCGGGCATGGGTCAGATCCGAAAGCAACACGCGATCCACGTTCTCCAACACGCCGGAGAAAGCGTCCGGATCGCGATCCGTTTCCAAAAGAATGCGCGGTATTTTAGTCGCTCGGGTTTTCTCTTGGGAAGGATACGCACCGAGGACGGATGTTTGCTCTTCCATGCGTTGCGAGTTTTCTTTCGAGTAGAAGTCGCTTGCAGGCGTCCCATTTGCAGTCGTCGGCCTCTCGCGTAAAGTCGAACGACTCAACGCATGGGACAAGGTATTCAATGCATCGCGTCGTGCCGCATTTAATTGGCTGACCGGTACAAAGGCTCCGTCTTCCAACGAGACCATGAGCTTCTCCAACTTAAACGCCGTATTTCCCACCTTGCGAAAGGCACGTTCCACCGTTTCGCGGTCCAGAGCGTGCGAACGTGCAGGCGAAACCACCGCCCCCTCCCATACGATCTCTTCCCGTCCGCTTCGGGCGATCACGTGAAGAGGCTTTTCCGGCGCAATCGAAACCGAAAGCGTAAGCGGCATTCGCTCATCCTTTTCCCTCTCCTCCGCTAACGCTTCCTGCAATTTTTTTCGCACCGTTTCGGTATACACCAGAAGAACGGACGAGTTCCGGGGAATATCGCGCATCGGAAACAGCAGCTTGCTTCCCGCCGGGTAATCCTCGGAAACCGTATAGGGAAACGTGCCGCGTTTCCCCTGCAGCATGAGCATATCCCCCGCTACTAAAGATTCTTTCGTAAACACATAGCGCTGACCGTCGTCCTGTACATCAATGGTTCCGATGCATTCGCCTCCGGATTGTTTCCGATCAAACGCCATGTCCGTTCCGAAGGCATGAAACATCAGGCCCTCCGTAAACGGACGGTTCGTCATCCGTTGCAGTCCTTTTGCATCATAGGGTTGCTTTAGAAGAGCATTTCGATAGGCCGATACCGCAGCAAAGACATACTCCGGCTTTTTCATGCGTCCTTCGATTTTTAACGAATGCACGCCGATGCGTGAAAATTCCGCTACACGGTCAAGCGTCATCAGATCGCGCGGACTGAGATAGGTGTTTTCGGCACCGAGGATTTGACCATTCGGACGTTGCAACGTGTACGTCTTTCGGCAGGGCTGCGCACAAGCACCGCGATTTCCACTTCGCCCGCCGGAAAAGGCGCTCAAATAGCATTGTCCCGAAACCGACATGCAAAGCGATCCATGTGCAAACACTTCCACTTCCAAATCGGTTTGCTGCACGATGCGTTCCACTTCCTCTATACTTGTCTCCCGACCGAGAACTACACGGGTATAGCCAAGGCCTTGCAATGCCAATGCGCCATCCAATGACGTCACGGACATCTGCGTCGAGGCGTGGCGTTCCAGATTCGGAATCTCCCGTTTCAGTCGGGACATTAAACCGAGATCCTGCAAAATGGCAGCATCCAGCCCGGCATCAGCAAGCGGATGCAATAAAGCAAGTACGTCATCCATTTCTTGTTCCATGATGAGCGTATTGGCTGTGAGAAACACGCGAACACCACGGCGATGCGCTTCTGCGATGAGCGCAATCAGTTCGTCCACTTCAAAATTTTCCGAATAGGCGCGTGCACCGAAGCGCTTTGCACCCACGTAAATGGCATCGCACCCGGCAGCAAAAGCGGCACGAACCATCTCCTGATTGCCCGCAGGGGCAAGAATTTCCGGTCGGCTCATTGATCCATCCCGGCACTTCCCTTTGCCTTGGGTCGCGTGGGACGACTGCCGATCGTCTTTTTGAGCTGCTGTATCTCCGCCATTAAAGCATGATTCTTTTCAAGGCATTGATTTGCTTCTGCTTGTGCCTTTTCCGCTTGCTCCTGCGCCTTTTTCACCTCGGCATGCGCCGCTTCCACTTCCGCTTGCGCTTGCAGACAGGCATCGGCTAAATTCATACAGGCCAAGGTCGCTTGCATCGTATTGTTGTAACGCGTCTGTGGAGAAGCGGAATCCTGGATCGCTTTGGTTGCCAGAGAGACCACTTTACGCATTTCCGCCTCGTCGCGCGCACTGTGTAACACATAACTTTGTCCGAAAATCTTGACTTCCATTCGATTGCGTGATGCCATGACAACCTCCTTCTCTTTTCCTCTCGATACCAATCTTCTTCCTACTGTGCTCGTAATGTGGCGCCGGCATCGGCCAGCACATCACGGATTTCCTTCATGCGCGCATGGATCTCTTCTGCCGTAAGCGTACCCGCATCCGAGGCTAATTCCACACGCAATGTGACCGATTTATGCCCTTCGGGAATCTGCTTTCCGCGATATTCATCCACAAAGGCAATGGACACGGCGCGATCGCCGATGGCTTCTTCCATTTGTTTCCATGTGGTCTCTTCACGAACCAGAAGCGAGAGATCCTGGAAAACATGCGGATATTGCGGAAGCGCTGTAAACGTATTGGTGCGCGAATCAAAGGCCTTCAGTTTTTCCATATTGACGACAAAGAGACATGCATCCTGATATTTAATGTCGGCGCGAGCCTTGGTACGTGTGGAAAGAAGCCCCATTACACCGACGGCCTTTCCGCGAACCATAATCGTCAACCAGGCTTCGCGATCCGCCCAATAAGGGCGTTCTTCGCGTGTAAAGGTGAACGTATCGGTCTGCACCGCTTGGCCGAGTGCCTCCAGAACCCCTTTTACCGTGTAAAACAGTTCTTGCGGGTTATTGCCCACCACGGCACCGACCAATTCGCGATGCATGGCCGGCAACACTTCATCCGGGGAGGAGGGACTTTGGGCACCGACGGTATAGACTTGGCCCAGTTCAAATAGACGGAACGCATCATAGAAGCGCACGTTCTTCACTATCGCCTCGATAACATTGGGCACATGCGACGTGCGTAAGGTCGCCTGATTCGGCGCCGGCGGCTGTTCCAGACGAAGCATTTCCTGCGACGTAATACCGCAAAGCTCGGCGTATTCGTCTTTTACCCAGGGATAGGAAAGAATTTCCTGAAAGCCGAAAGAATATGCGAGCGTTTCCCGAATCCTGCGCTCCAAGTCCATTTGCGGCTGATGCAGCGCTCCCGTGAGTGTCACTTGGGGAGGAATCAGCGTAAAGTTTTCATAACCGATCATGCGCGCCACTTCTTCCAGAATGTCATCCGGAAGAGAAATGTCACCGGTTGAGCGCCATGTCGGCGCGGTCACGAGTAGCTCCTGCTCCTTTTCATTTTTTGTAGCAACGCAGGAAACCGTAAAACCGAGCGGTTCCAGCATTTTCGTAATCTCTTCCACGGAAAGCGACCGACCCAACCGTCGGGAAAGCCATTCGCAAGTAACGTGTACTTCGGCTTTTTCCGTCATTCGTTTCTGTTGCTCTGCAAAGGCAACAAGACGCGCCTCCGGGAAAATGTCACGCATGAGCTTCTGCCAAAGGCCGAAGGTGGGATCCATGCGTTGGGCATCAATGCCCTTTTCATTGCGCGATGAGGCTTCCGTGCGAATACCGAACCTCTGCGCCGTCTTTCGTATGGTTTCCGGCTTGAAATTTGCGATTTCCAAAACCGTTTCACGCGTTTGCGTAGAAATGGAGTCGTGCTTACCGCCCATGGCGCCTGCCAGCCCCAAGGCCTTCTTATGATCCGCAATGACCAGATCTTCCGTACTGAGCGTGAGCTGTTTTCCATCCAGAAGCTCCAGCGCTTCCCCCTCTTCCGCACGACGGGCAAGCAGTCCGCCCTCAATATGATCGGCATCGTAGGCATGCGTCGGCTGCCCGTAGACCATCATGACGTAATTGGTCATATCGACTAACGCATTGATGGGGCGAATTTCGCATTTCATGAGCAATACCCGCATCCAGAGCGGCGCTTTTCGACTGTCCACCCCGGTGTACTGTGCGGCGAGCATGCGTCCGCAAAGCTCGGGATTCACCAATTGGAGCGGATAGGCCGGCACATCGACCTTCTCCACTTCATCCATCGGCGTCAGTTCGGCATGATAAATGGCGGAAAGCTCACGCGCAATGCCATAGTGTCCCCATAAATCGGGACGATTGGTGATGGATTTGTTTTCAATCTCTAAAATCTGATCGTTCAGGCCCAGGGCCTCGGCAATCGGCATGCCCGGCGCAAGCGTAACTTTCTTATCGATGCCTTCTTCCGTCAGATCGACGATATGATGCACATCATTCGTAGGAAAAAGAGTTTCCAGACCGATCTCCCCTGCGCCGGCGATCATGCCGTACGAATCCATGCCGCGCAGCTTTGCCTCTTTAATCTCGACCGGCTCGCCTTCCCCATGCCAAACGGCGAAAGAACCGGGAAGCGTAACGATCACGTAGTGTTCTTCAATGAGGTTGTCGCCGCCACAGACGATCTGCCGAGTGCCCTCTTCGCCGAGATCCACCTGCACCACGCGCAGGCGATCCGCATCCGGGTGCGGAGAGACCGTTTTAATTTTGCCCACGACGATGCGTTCATACCGCTTCGCCAAATCCGTCGTCCCCTCCACCTCCACGGTGCGCATGGTCAAATCATAGGCGAGCTGCTCCATGGTAAGATCTTCCGGAAGTGCGACGTACTGTTTCAGTAAATTATAGGAAAGTTTCATGTCTTTCTCCTTAATGGAACTGCTTCAAGAAACGCAAATCATTGCTGTGGAATAAGCGCACATCGTCCACCGCATAGCGCATCATCACAAGCCGGTCTAGGCCGATATTAATGTAGAAGCCCGACCAGATCGTGGGATCCAATCCCGCGGCCTTCAGCACGTTGGGATGCGGCGATCCACCCGGCATGACTTCAATCCAACCCGAATGATGACACGTCCGACAGCCTTCTCCATGACAAACTTGACACTCCATATCGATTTCAAAGCCCGGTTCCACAAAAGGGAAAAAGCCGGCGCGCATTCTCGTACGCACGGGATGGCCGAAGACCTTTTCGAGAATGGTATCAATGAGCAATTTTCCGGACGCGAAGGAAAAGTCCTTCTCGACAATAAGTGCCTCGTACTGCATGAACGCACGTTCGTGACGGGCATCGGTCGTTTCGTTGCGAAATACGCTGCCGGGATAAATGAAACGAGCCGGCGCACCATGTTTCAACAAATAGCGCACCGAAGCCCCGGTCAAATGCGGGCGCAGTGCCAGCCGTTCCGCGCCGTGCTTCTGTTCCGTTCCGGCGAGCCAATAGGTATCCATGGATTCGCGTGCCGGATGATTCGGCGGAAAATTCAGATTGTCAAAGATGTATTTTTCACTGGAGATTTCGTCTTCGCTAAACAACACAAACCCCATGGACTGGAAGGCATCGTTAAGGTCGTACATCATCTGGATGCTCGGATGCAATCCACCGAGAGAAGGAATCGTTCCCGGACGGGTAAAGTCCAGAGGATGTTCCACCACGCTCGCTTCGTCCATCAGATCTTCTTTTCGTACGCGAATCGCCTCATGAAACTCCTGCTTGATCTCGTTGGCACGTTGGCCGACGGCGCGACGCTCTTCCGGTTCCAAGGTGCGCAGATTCTTCAGCAACTCCATAAGCGGGCTTTTCTTTCCCAAATATGCCACGCGTTGTTGTTCCAGTTCTTCTGCGGAAGAAGCCTCTTGAATGCGCTGTAGCGCTTCTTCACGAAGGGTCTCCAGTTTTTCTAACATCATTTCCTCACTTCCTATTCTGCGCTCTGTCGAACGTTTCTATTTATTACGCCCTGTTGGCGGGTTTGTTTCGGCTGTTTTGGCCATCCTCGGTTGTGCCATCGCCATGATCACCGATCCCGAAACGGCGGCATTCAGCGATTCCCCCTCCCCCTGCATGGGAATCGTGATGGGATGGTCAAGCTCCTTTCGCACTTCCCGGGAAATACCGTTTCCCTCATTTCCTACCGCTAAAATAAAGTGCGCCGGCCAAGGACAAGTATGGACCGATTCGCCTTGCAGGTCCGCTCCGTAGAGCGGCAGAGCCAATTGCTCTTTCCAAGCGGAAAAAGTGCCTTCCTTTACGCTGGTTACCGTCAGGCGAAAGGTGGAACCCATTGCGGCACGAAGACACTTGGGACTAAAAACGTCGGCCGAAGCAAGCGTAGCAATATGCGTAAAGCCGAAGGCTTCTGCACTGCGTAAAAGAGTCCCCACATTTCCCGGATCCTGCAGATGATCCAGCAAAAGCCATCGAAAGCCCACATCCTCTGTATGGCTTTCTTCAGGAATGCGAACCACCGCTAAAATGCCATCCGGATGTTCCATTGTGGAGAGCTTTCGGAAAAGGGGGAAAGGCAATTCCACAATTTCCGCCGGGTTCGTTTCCTCCGCTTTTCGTCGATAGGAAAGCATCGCATTCCACGCTTCCTTGTGCTCCTCGGAGAGCAGAACCGCGAGGACTTCCCCCCGCGCATCAAAGACATCGGCGACAAGCTTTCGACTTTCCACCAGACAACACCGTTCTTTTTTCCGTCCTTTTGTGGAAAGAAGCGATCGCCAAAACTTATAACGCGCATTTTGCGCGCTTTCTAACCGATTTTGTTTTGGCGTTGTGCGACCCATCTATCCAATCCTTGAAAATCTTCGTTTGATCCCAGCCCATACAATACATCATTGCGTTGAAAGGCATCCTCCGGACCGGGGTTGATCTGCACCTCTCCGTTGCGCTTAATGGCGATAATGCTGATATTGAGCAATTGGCGAATGTTCAGATCATTCAAATTGGAGCCGATCCAAGTTTCGGGAACCGGAAACTCCTCAATCGAATATTCTTCCGACATCCGCAGATGCTCATAAATGGAACTTTCCGTCAGTAGATGCGCCAGACGTATGCCTTCTTCCCGTTCCGGAAGGATCACTTTCATGACCCCTATGCGATGTAAAATGCGGCCATGCCGTGAATCCTTCGCTTTGGCAATCACCAAGGGAATGTTCTTTTCCCGACAGATGGTTGCCGCCATGATGGAGGATTCAAAATCGCCGCTCATGGCAATTACGGCAACGTCCACATCTTTTAGGCCGATCCCGTCCAACGCCCCGTCCTGCGTAACATCCGCCTGAACGGCGACGGTTACGTCTTCAGCAAGTTCATTGACCACTTCCGCCGAAGCATCCACAGCCAGAACTTCCATGCCCTGTTTTGTTAATTCCAACGCTAAGCTGCGGCCGAATCGCCCGCAGCCAATGACCGCATAGGATTTTTTCTTTCCTTCCATCTTTTTCTCCTATCCTACTAAAAGGTGTTCTTGCGCCAAACGGTTGTTCTGTACGCGCGCTTTTGGGATCAACGCGTGCAGAAGCGTTAAGGGGCCCAGCTTTCCGTACAGCATCGTGAGAGCAATGAGCATCTTACCCGTTACGCTCAGCTGTGGAGTGACGTTCTGGGTCAAACCGACGGTGCCGAAAGCAGAGATCGTTTCAAACAATAAGCCGCCCAAGGGAATCGCCTTCTCCGTGATGCTAAGGAAAAACAGAACCAGAATGTTCCAGATCGTCGCCAATGCGAAGAGTACAAACGCGTTGTGCACCACCTCCTGTGCAATGGTCCTTCGAAAAACCGACACATCACGCGACGAACGCAGTGCACTGGACAAGCCTAAAAGCAAAGCAACCATGGTTGTCGTTTTGAGGCCTCCTGCTGTTCCGGCCGGGGATCCCCCGATAAACATCAAAAAGATACTGCCCAATCCGCTTGCCTGTGTCATTTTATCCTGCGCAAAAGTACAAAATCCGGCTGTTCGTGTCGTTACCGACTGGAAAAAGGCGTTCAACCCTTTTTCCGGCAAGGAAAGGGCACCAATCGTTTGTGGATTATTCGCTTCCATCAGAAAAATGAGAACCGTTCCGCCAAGCAATAAAATTGCCGTGGAAGACAAAACGATTTTGGAATGCAGATGTAACCGGTCTCCCTTGCGCATACGCCATAAATCCAGATAGACGGTATAGCCGATGCCGGCAAGGATAATAAGTGTGGCAATCGTCAAGAGGACGAGCGGATCGTGTTGATACGCTGTGAGGCTCTCCGGCCCCAGGAGGTCAAATCCGGCATTACAGAAGGCAGAAATGGCATGGAACACGGAAAACCACAAGCCCTTTATTACACCAAATTGCGGTACGAAGCGTAGGGCAAGAAAGAACGCCCCCACACCTTCCAGGACGAAGGTCGCCAGAATGATAAATTTGATCAGACGCACCATGCCCGTCAATTCGTTCTGATTCTTCTCTTCCATGAATCGCTTGCGATCGGCGATGGAAAACCGCTGATTGGTGAGCAAGCCGAAAATGGCCACAAAAGTCATGATGCCGAGTCCACCGATCTGAATCAGCAGAATTATGACGATCTGTCCGAACAGCGTCCAATGCTCGGCTGTAACAATGGGAGAAAGTCCCGTCACACACACGGCGGATGTGGCCGTAAACAAGGCGTCCGGCATCCCGGTGATCTGCCCATCCTGCGCCGAAATTGGCAACATCAGCAAAAGCATGCCCAGAAAGATGACCCCTAAATAGCCCAATAGAAAGTACAACGGCGTGTTCCCTTTGAGCGTATCCAAAATCGTTTTTTTTGGCTGTTGTAAATGATCCACAATAATTCCCTTCTTGGTTGCCAGCGTTTTTCTTTCCGTTTGCCGACACACGCTATTTATTATAACGCACTCCGTGATTCAGCGCTTGACCAACGGAAGAATGTGCGCTATACTACCTTCGGATCAAGAAGAGCTCCCACTCTCACCGACCGACAACGGTTGTTCGGTTATTTCTGAAGACAAATTCAGCAGAATTTGCGTGTTGGAGTGGGCTTTGCCCGCTTTTTTTATGTTCAACAGGAGGTGCACTATTAAGGAACTGGCTATTAACGAGCAAATACGCGCAAAAGAGGTTCGTTTGATTGACGTCGAAGGCGAACAACTCGGCATTGTATCGATTCAAGATGCCAACGCAAGGGCGGAAGAAGAACATTTGGACTTGGTGCTGATTTCGCCGAATGCGAATCCCCCCGTCTGTCGTCTGATGGACTATGGCAAATTTCGCTACGACACGCTCAAAAAGCAAAAAGAACAGCGCAAAAATCAGAAGAACAGCGAAACCAGAGAAATTCGTCTGAGCCCGCGTATTGATGATCATGACCTGGAAACCAAGTCGAAGAAGATCTATGAAATTCTGGACGCCGGAGATAAGGTCAAGATCAGCGTTCGCTTTCGCGGCCGCGAATTGGGGCATACGGAGCAGGGACGTGAAGTTCTTGAACGCCTGTTCGCTTTGGTGCAGGATGTTGGACAGATGGATCAAAATCCGAAAATGGAAGGCCGCAGCATGGTTATGCTGGTGGGGCCGAAAACAGAAAGTTAAGGAGCGATCATGAAAGCAAAAATGAAAACCCATCGCGGTTCGGCCAAGCGTTTCAAACGCACCGGATCCGGTCAGCTCAAGCGCTTTTTCTCTGGAAAGAGCCATATGACCGGTAAGTACACCGGCAAGCGCATCCGTCATCTGCGTCAGTCGACGGTCGTAAGCAAAAGTGATATGAAGCGCATCGACAAGATGCTGCCGCGTTAAAGGAGGCGCAAACCATGGCACGTGTAAAAGGTGGCGTAAACGCCAAGAAAACACATAAAAAGGTCTTAAAACAGGCGAAGGGCTATTTCGGTGCAAAATCCAAGCTCTATCGCGTGGCGAAACAAGCCGTTATCAAATCGCTGCAGTATTCCTACATCGGACGCAAACAGCGTAAACGCCAGTTCCGCCAACTCTGGATTGCCCGTATTAATGCGGCCTGCCGCGAAAATGGCACCAACTATTCAACCTTTATGAGTGGACTGAAAAAACAGAACATCAACATCAACCGCAAGATGCTTTCCGAGATGGCCATCCATCAACCGGAAGACTTCAAGGCGTTGATCAGCCAAGTGAAATAAGTTTTTTCCTTTCCGATGTAATAGGCCTCCCCAATTCGGGGAGGCCTTTTTGATTGACTTTTTTTCCATTCCATTAGTGTTCCGAGAGCCGGCTTTCTTCGCAGGAAAAAGCTTCCTCTTCGATGGAATTGCTCTTCGAAATCGCTTGGCTCCCCCGACCTCGCAAGTGAAGCATTCGCTGTATCAAGAGCGCGATAAGAAATCCGGCGATACCGAGAAGAACAATGGTTCCGCCCGGTTTCCATCCCAAATAATAGGATGCCGTTAAGCCGCACGTTACCATGATGACACCGCTTACCATGGAGGAAAACACAGCCTGCCGATAGCTTTTCGCGAAAAGAAGCGCCGTTGCAACCGGTAAAATCATGAGCGAGGAAACCATTAACGCCCCGATCGTACGCGCTGCCATCGCAATCGCAATGGCTAAGATAGCCGTAAACAGATTATCCATGCGCCGTATGGGAAGACCGGTTAAACGCGCGCCGTGCGCATCTACGCTTACATAAAGCAACGGATAGTACAGCGTAAAAAACAGCACCAATACCACGAAGCTGATCGCGACGCTGATCCACATCTCTTCCGGACGAATCGTCACAATCGAGCCGAACAGATACGTTTCAAATTTCATCGTCGTGGGCACCACATCCGATAACACGGAAGCAAGGCCAACGCCGATGGACATGACCATAGCCGTCGCCAGATCCCCGCTTTTCGGGAAACGATAACGCACCAGCTCAATCGCGAACGCGCCAAGAATGGTCACCACAATGGAGCCTACTAAGGGAGATAAGCCCAATAACAGCCCGAAGCCGATCCCTGCTAATGACGAATGAGATAAGGCATCGCCGATCGTAGAGGTGCGTCGATTGACCACAATCACGCCCATGAGCGGAATGATAAAGCCGAGCAGAATACCGATGATCATAGCACGCTGCATGAAGGCATAGTTCAGCATAAAGGCACCTCCTCCAGCCGATGATGGGAAACGCACGCCAGTCGATTCCAATAGCCCTTCCCGATATCCATTTCATGCGTAACGAGAAGAATCGTAATCCCATGTACATGATTCATGTGATCCAGGGTTTGATAAAGCTGTTCCTTGCTCTCTAGATCCAGGGCCGCTGTCGGTTCGTCAAAAAGCAATACGTCCGGCTGATCCACGAGCGCTTTGGCAATCAGCACCCTCTGTTTTTGTCCTCCGGAAAGGTCATGAAAATTACGGTCGGTAAACGCCAGCATCCCCAGATGACGAAGAGAGGCAGCCACTTTCTCCCGTTCGGAGGCCTTCAAAAAAAAGCGCGGTACAAGGGAGCGTGTCAAACCCAGCGACACCATCTCCTGACAGCTGATCGGAAATGTCATCCCGCCGGACGTGTTCATTTGCGGCACGTAGGCAATGCGATGCATGGCTTTCCTCTGTATGCCTTTTTCGCCGAAAAAGAACAAGTTTCCTGCATCGGGAGAAAGCTCGCCCGTGAGCAGTCGAAGAAGGGTGCTCTTCCCTTCTCCGTTCGCGCCGACTATGCCGACAAAATCCCCTGCATGCACGCAAAAGGTGACATCTTCCAGGATTCTCTCCTGCTCATAGCCAAATTGTACGTGTTCCAGTCGATAGACTTCCTGCATTAGTTTCCTCCGAACGAATCGACAAGGGCCTCCAAGTTCTTTTGCATGAACGTGAAGTAATTTTCGCCTTTCGCACGATCATCTTTCGATTCCGCCTCCAACGTATATAACGGCGCGGTCTTCGCACCGATCTCTGCGGCTACGGATTCTGCTTCTTTATCATCACCGTATGCTTCATAGAATACGGTCTTAATGCCTTCCTTCTTTGCCAGATCCACAATTTCTGCAATTTTTTTCGCACTCGGTTGTCCATCGGCAAGCATTCCTTCTAGGCCGATTTGCTTGAGTCCATAGGCGTCAAAGAGATAGCCGAAGGCCTCGTGCGGAACGATAACACTCCGTCCGCTATACGGTTTGAGCTTTTCCGCATAATCGCGTTCCAGCGCCTCAAACTTATCCTGCAGTGCTTTGTAATTGGTGTCGTAGACTTCTTTCCCATCCGGATCTGCCGCTACTAAGGCATCATAAATATTCTTTGCCTGCCTTGCTGCCGCTTGTGGGCTCAGCCAATAATGCGGATCGAATTCGCCGTGATGATGGTCATGGTCGGCATCGTCATGGTCGGCGTCGCCCTGATCGGAATCGTCATGATCGGCATCCTCATGATCATGGTCCTCTTCCCCTTTACGCAATGCCACCCCGTCGGAAAGATCGACGCTTTTGACCTTTCCCGTCAGGGATGCCTGTACATCCGGCAGCCAACTTTCCAGCCCGGCGCCATTGAGCAGAAATAAATCCGCTTCATTAATCTGCATGAGCAGCTTCGGCGTCGGCTCCCAGTGGTGCGCATCCGCATCACCTTCTATGAGATCCACGACCTCCACCCGATCTTGGCCGATGAGCTTCGTAAAGTCATAAATGGCATCCGTCGATGCGATCACGCGAAGCGCTGCTGTCGTTTTTTCCGTACTGTCCGACGACATCGTGGAGACCATGCCCTCGCTCGTATCGTTTCCTTTCTTTTCTTCCTTCGACGTGTTGTTGCAGGCCGAGAGTGCCACCAGCAGGCTTAAAGAAATTGCCGTGATGCGCATGGCGCGACGCTTCTGTTTTTCGTTGTTTCTGTTCATGTTTTCTCCTTATCCGATAACCAGCCGACGAACAACCGGCTATATTTTGATTTGCCGCCTTCAACATGACGGCTCATTTCCAGTATACAAAACGATGCAACCCCCTAAGAGGTTGCATCGTTTGTCGAAAAAGCTTTTGACTGCGTCCTATCGAATTCCAAGCAGCTTCTCGTTAAGCGCGTTTTTTAATCTGCTCCGTAATCCAGTTCTTGAAGTCTTCCCAAGCGTAACTCTTGGCTTCTTTTTCGCCATGGATGCGGACGCTAACGGTATGCTCGGACATTTCGTTGTCGCCAACCACGATTTGCAGGAAGGATTTTTTAATCTGGGCATCACGGATCTTTTTGCCCAGTGTTTCTTCGCGCAGATCCACGTCGACATGAACACCGAGATCTTCGAGTTCCTTTGCCATCTGTTTTGCAAATTCACCATGCGCCGCATTGTTCACCGGTATGAGTTCGACCTGTACCGGGGCCAACCACAGGGGGAAGTTGCCCGCAAACTGTTCGATAAGATAACCGATGAAGCGCTCAATGGATCCGTAAATCACGCGGTGAATCAGAACCGGCTGGTGCTTTTCACCATCCTTACCAATGTATTCCGCGCCGAATCGCTGCGGCAGCTGGAAGTCCAGCTGAATGGTCGCGCATTGCCGGGTACGACCCAGCACGTCTTCAATCTGAAAGTCAATCTTCGGGCCATAGAAGGCGCCGTCGCCTTCATTGATCTCATAGGGTTTGCCCATGGAATCCAAGGCATTCTTAAGACCGGCGGTAGCCACTTCCCAATCCTCATCCGAGCCCATGGAATCCTCCGGGCGCGTCGAGATTTCCATCGAATACTTGAAGCCCAATTTCGAATAGACACGGTCAATCAAGGCCACAATCTTACGAATCTCGTCCTCGATCATTTCCGGCGTTAAGAAAATATGCGCATCGTCTTGCGTAAAGTTGCGCACACGGAAAAGCCCGTGAAGAGCACCTGAAAGCTCATGGCGATGGACATTGCCCAGCTCCGCCAAACGCAGTGGCAGATCACGATAGGAACGCGGCTTCGAATTGTACACGAGCATAGCGCCCGGGCAGTTCATCGGCTTAATCGCATAATCTTCCCCATCGATCTTCGTGGTATACATGTTTTCACGATAGTGATCCCAGTGACCGGAGGTTTCCCACAGCTGGCGATTCAAAATCGTCGGTGTAGAGATTTCCAGATACCCTGCCTCTTTGTGCAATTCACGCCAGTAATCCAGCAAGGCATTCTTCAGGCGCATGCCGTTGGGCAGGAAGAACGGAAAACCGGGACCTTCTTCCATGAAGGCAAAGAGCTCCATGTCTTTACCGATCTTACGGTGATCACGTTTTTTAGCCTCTTCAATGCGTGCTAGATAGTCATCCAGCATGGATTGCTTTGGGAAACTGGTACCGTAAATGCGGGTGAGCATCTTATTATGCTCATCGCCACGCCAATACGCGCCAGCAAGGCTAGTCAGCTTAATCGCCTTAATGCCGTGGAAATTCATCAGATGCGGGCCGGCACACAGGTCTACCCAATCGCCCTGCTGATAAAAGCTGATGACCGCATCCTCGGGCAGATCTTCGATCAGCTCCACTTTGTACGGTTCCTGTTTTTCCTTGAAGAAAGCAACAGCATCTTCATGCGATTTTGTAAAGCGTGTGATGTCCGGATTTTCCTTCACAATTTTTTTCATTTCCGCTTCGATTTTCGGCAGATCTTCATCTGTAAGCACTGTATCGCCAAAATCGATATCGTAGTAGAATCCTTCTTTAATAGCGGGTCCGATGGCTAAACGTGCCTCGGGGTAGAGACGCTGCACGGCTTGTGCCATCAAATGCGAGGTGGAATGACGGAAGGCCAGACGGCCGTATTCGTCATCAAAGGTGCAAATGGCTATTTTATCGCCTTCGTGCAAAACGGTGCGCAGATCCGCACCCTCGCCGTTAATCTCCGCCGCCAGTGCATTGCGAGCCAAGCCCTGGCTGATGGCCTTGGCGGCATCTAATGCGTTTGCACGCTCCTGTAATTCCAGGGCGCTGCCGTCCTTCGTGTAAACTTTCATTCGTTCCTCCTTCCACTCGCGTCGCGCATGAGATCAATTGCTTCCGCAAGCGTCATTGTCGTTTGTTCGCCACTTTGCATATCCTTAAGGCTTACGACACCGGCTTCCCGCTCGCTCTCTCCGATAATCAGAACGTAACGTACGCCGATGGCATCCGCATAAGAAAATTTCTTTTTCATTCTTCCCGATTCGGTATATAGCTGCACCCGAACGTTTGCATCACGCAACGCGTGCACGCATTCCAGCGAGAAATCCAATTCAGCGTTGCTCATCGGCAAGACCATCGCCTGGATGTACTCGCCTTTTTTGGGCTGAATGAGGTTCGCCTCGCGCAACTGATAGAAAAGTCGCGTCACACCGATGGAAATACCGACGCCCGGCATTTTGAGCTTCGTAAAGTTGGACGCCAGGTCATCGTAACGGCCGCCGGAAGCGACGGAGCCGATGGATTCATACCCTTCAATGAAGGTCTCATACACCACGCCTGTATAGTAATCAAGGCCGCGCGTAATGGACAAATCAAGAACGATGGCTTCCTTCGGCATACCGAAGCCCTGCATTCCCTTCATGATGAGCTGCAGATCCGCCCAGCCCTGTTTGAACTGCTCGGCACCCGGCGCATCCGCAGCAAGCGCCTGATTATAGGCTTCGAGGCGTTCTTCCGCCGGACGATCGTCGGTTAAGCCGATGAAGCGGAAAATCTCTTCCTGTTGCTGTTTATTCACTCCGCTCATCTCCAGCAGATCGGCTACGGCATCCGGGCCGATTTTCGCGAGCTTGTCAATCGCGTGCAACACTTCCATGGCATCGCGAATGCCAATGGAAGTAAAGAAGCCGTTGAGCATGCCACGGTGATTGATATGGATATGCACTCCCGGAATCTCCAGCGCGCGGAAAACCTCATAGATGACAGCTGGGCATTCGGCATCATTGATCACCGAAAGCTCATCGAGCCCGATGACATCGACGTCGGCCTGATAAAATTCGCGATAGCGACCTTTTTGGTTGCGCTCCCCGCGATACACTTTACCGATGTGATAGCGGCGAAACGGGAAAGACAGCTCCGACGAATGTTGCGCCACATAGCGCGCCAGCGGAACCGTCAGGTCGAAACGCAAGGACTGATCAACCGAATTTTCTCCCTTTTCGATATGATAAATCTGTTTTGTTGTCTCGCCGCCGCCTTTGGCAAAAAGAATCTCATTCTTTTCAATTGCCGGTGTATCCAAAGGCCAGTATCCGTAATGCTGATACGTTTTTTCGATGGCTTGCTTGACATGCTCAAACAGCACCTGTTCTTCGGGCAAAAGCTCCATAAATCCCGCCATAATACTCGGTTGAATCATTTTGGTCCCTCCTTTAGTGATACTGCCTCTATTGTACAACTAAAACGCTGGAAGAGGGATACGGAAGCAGCTCTTCCGGCACAAAAGCCTCGGTTTCGTTACAAATTTCCTCTAAAACGCGCATGGCATCCCGTACGTCATCACGATAAAGGAAGCTCTGGCGATGCGGATCCTCTACCGTTTCGGCTTTTCCCAAGCATTCCTGAAGCGTTACGCTCGCCGCATCCAAAGCATCCATCAATCGTGCGTTTTCCTTCGCTTTTGTCTCCAACGAGGAGCTCAAACCGCCGGCGGCAGCCTTTTGCAAACGAATCTGATATTCCATAAGCGCCGGATATATCCCCTTTGTCGCCATGCGTGCCAAAACCTGCCCCTGCAGGTCCACCGAATGGTTGAATCGCTCGATAAGGATTTCGCGGCGTGCAACGAGCTCTTCACGACTCAAAACTCCGAAGCGCTCACACAGTCGCACGGTTTCTTCCCGCGTGGCGGCATCAATGCTTTCCAGATAACTTGAAACCTGTTCCAAGCCTCTGCGCTTGGATTCCTCCACCCATTCCTGCAGATAGCCATCCCCTGTAAAAAGAATGCGCTGATGTTGCTGCAGAGCATGATGGCAGATCTGCATGGTCGTATCATGTAATGCTTCCGGGGTTGAGGTGTCAGAGGATTCCAATTGCAACGCGATCTCTTCCAGCGATTCCGCCATGCCGGCAAACAGGAAGGTGTTCATGGCGGAGGCATTCAGCGAAGATCCCAACATACGCAATTCAAAGCGATTTCCGGTGAAAGAGACCGGAGACGTGCGATTGCGATCCGTGGTCTCAATGGACAGATCCGCCAAGGTCACCACCGGTTCCAAAATCGAGGTGAGCTTCACCTTGGGAATTTTCGTGGTCTTGGCCAGCTCCATAAACAGAGAATGCAGTGTTTCTCCCAAATTAATGGAAATAATGGCCGGCGGCGCTTCATGGCCACCCAATCGATGATCATTTCCTTCGTCGGATGCTGCCATACGCAGCAACGTCTGATAGCGATCCACCGCCACGATAAAGGCTGTCACAAACAGCAAAAAGCGCAGATCGTGCGGCTGTTCATCGCCGGGGTCAAATAAGTTCTCGCCCGTCGATGTGGTCAGGGAAAAATTGCTGTGTTTGCCCGATCCGTTCAGCCCGTCAAATGGTTTTTCATGCAACAAGCACTGGAAGCCATGATGTGGTGCCACGTTTTCTAAAATGTCCATTACAACCATGTTTTGATCCACGGTCGTAATGGCATCGCCAAATACAGAAGAAAATTCGTATTGTCCGGGCGAAACCTCGTTATGTTCAATGGAGGCATAGATGCCTAAATTCCAACAAGCTCGATTCACTTCATTCATGTATTGCTGTACACGTTCATTCATGCCCTGAAAATACGTATCCTGAAGATGGCCGCCTTGAAGCATTTCACGCCCATACAGCGCACGCCCGCATAACTTGATATCCGGACGTTTTTCCGCCTGCTTTGCATCCACGAGGAAAAATTCCTGCTCGAGGCCCAGCGTGGGCTCCACCCAATTCACATCGGTTTTCCCCAGATCGTGCAACACGCGTACCGCTTGCGCACTGAGGGCATCCAAGGCTTTGATCAACGGCATTTTGAGATCCAGCGTATCGCCACGATAGCTCATGAATACGCTCGGAATGTAAAGCGTCGTTCCCCGCACAAAGGCATAAGAATTCGTATCCCAAAAGGTGTAACCCCGCGCTTCAAACGTATCGCGCAGACCGCCATTTGGAAAAGACGAGCCATCCGTTTCCCCCTTCATGAGCGCCTTGCCGGAAAGGCGAGCTATGGGCATCCCGTTGTGATCGGGTTGAATAAAGGATTCATGCTTTTCTGCCGTTCTCCCATTTAAGGGCTGAAACCAATGACAAAAATGGGTTGCGCCCAATTCCATTGCCCATGTCTTCATCGCATGGGCAATCGCATCGGCTGTGCTTTGATCGATAAACTGTTGATGTTTCATCGCTCCTCTATATTTTTCATAAACCGGTTTCGGCAGTCGATCACGCATCACGCTACGATTAAACTGGTATTTTCCAAAGGTTTCAAAAGGATGTCCCATACCACACCTCTCTTTCTTATCAATGTTAATCATCATATCAAAAAATATTTTGCCTGTACGAAAAACAATACAAGAAAAAAGAGATCCGGAATCGGATCTCTTAGAAAAAGGCGACACCCAGATTTGAACTGGGGGTGAAGGTGTTGCAGACCTCTGCCTTACCACTTGGCTATGTCGCCACAAAATGAATCGCGCGGAAAAGATTGTATCATGCCTCGGTGTATCCTGCAAGAAAAGATTCCCCTCGCCCGCGAGAAACGGACGAGGGGTTCGTTTTTTATTTCCAAAAGTCGAGTTTGCTGTCATCCAGACCGATGTTTTTCGCCAAGAAGATAGGATTTTTTCCCTCTTTCTTCTGTTTTTCATAATCGCGCAGAGCAGCAATGGCGGTTTTGCCGAGAATCAGAATGGCCGGCAAGTTGATCAACGCCATAACCCCCATGAGCAGATCGCCCAGATTCCAAGCGTAGGTGGATTTCTGCGCCGCACCGAGGAAGATAACCGCAACCGCGAGAATACGATACACGATCATAAAGCCTTTGCTCGGTTTCTTTCCCTTAATGTAGGCTAGGTTGTTATCTACATAGAACAGGTTGCCGATAAGGGTCGTAAACGCGAACAACGCTAACGAGAAGGTGATAAACGGCGCACCGAAACGACCGAGGAATGTACCAACCGCTTCTTGTACATACGGTGCACCATCCAGCGCTTCCGCGGGTTCAACGCCCGAGCTCAAGCACATAAACGCGGTGGCGGAGCAGATGAGAATCGTGTCGATGAAGACGGAAAGCATCTGAACCAGACCCTGCTTCACCGGATGGCTGACGCTGGCTGCTGCAGCAGCATTCGGGGCGGAGCCGATACCGGCTTCGTTGGAATACAAGCCGCGTTTTACGCCGTACATCAGGCTGGAACCGGCAATGCCGCCGAAGATGGCCTTGAAATTGAACGCATCCGAGAAGATACGGCCGAAAACGGTGGGCATATAGCCGATGTTTTTAATGATCATGATCAGCGAAACGATGACGAAGACGATGCCCATGATCGGAACCAAGGTGGATGTGAATTGAATGATACGCTTACCGCCGCCGAAGATGCAGTATGCCGTAATCAGGGCCAATACGCCGCCGATAATCCACGGGGTGATCTGCTTATTATAAAAGCTGTACGCCGAAAAACTCGTCTGCAGGTTGAACGCAGCGAGCATATTGAAGCCGACCGCATAGGTGGCAATCAAAGAAATGGCGAAAATAATACCGAGTGTACGACTGTGGAGCGCAGATTCAATGTAGTACGCCGGGCCACCGTAGCTGCCCCCGTCCGGATCCTTGCGTTTATAGATCTGCGCCAGGGTGGATTCGATAAAGGCCGACGCGCCCCCGATAATGGCGACGATCCACATCCAGAAGATGGCGCCGTAACCTCCCAAACAGAGCGCACTGGACACGCCGACGATGTTGCCGGTGCCGACGCGGGACGCCGTAGAAACCATTAATGCCTGAAAGGAGGAGACGGATTCCTTATCGGACGGTTTTTCCATGACGACATTGATGGATTCTTTAAATAATCTGCCCTGTAGAAAGCCGGTGCGAATCGTAAAATACAAACCGATGCCGAGCAGCAAAATAATCAGCACGGGATAGTAGATAACGCCGTTAATTTTGCCGATAACGCCAAACACGGTTTCCAGCATAGTTTTGAGCATAGTTTTCTCCTTAAGGTTAGTAAATGTGCAGATTGAGCAACGTGGAGAGTCTTTCCAGCATACGAACGCCGACGTAGGAGTTGCCGTGTTTATCCAGTTTCGGACTGAACACACCGATGCCGTAACCGGAGCGATTGGTCGCTACAATTCCCCCGCCTACACCGCTCTTTGCCGGCATACCTACCAATAGAGCAAATTCGCCGGCATAATCATACGTACCGCAGGTCGCCATGACCGTGCGCAGGATGGCTGCATTTTCCGTGGATAACACCTGTTCTCCTTGCGCATTTTTCCCATTGTGTGACAAGACCGCACCGATTGTTGCAAGATCCAGCGTATTGACCAGAAGAGAACAGGCGCGAAAATAGGAATTCAGGAGATCTTCCACGTTCTGCGTCGTGGATATAATTCCGTCATTGAGCAACATATACGTGAGTGCGCGGTTTGCATAGGCCGAGTTACTTTCCGAAACGTAAATGGCATGGCAGTAATCGAGATCGCTGCGATTAACTACTTCCCGCGCACGTTCGCGAATTTTCTCGAACGTATTCTCATGGTAGTGCTGCATCAGCAGGGACGTCGCCACAATTGCTCCAGCATTAATAAACGGATTCACCGGAATGTTTTTATGGCTCAATTCCAGTTCCAGAATGCTGTTGAACGGCTTGGAAGACGGCGTCACTCCGATAAATTGTCGGACATAGTCCAGATCATACGTTTCCAGCACACAAAGATAGATAAATATTTTTGCAATACTCTGCGCAGAAAACTTGTAGCGAGCATCGCCGATGGAACATACCTCAAAATTGGGACTGATGAGTGTGGCGCCAACTAAATCCGGATTCTGTTTCGCAAGCTCCGGAATGTAATCCGCGACGCTTCCCTGATCCGTATACTCGCAACCATATTTATATGCTTCCTGCAGTGCGCTTCGAATGTCCATTGTTCTTCCTCCTTTCTTCAGGATAGTGAAGAAGAGCATTGATTCGTTTCACTTCAAAATTGAGTATACAACAATCGTTTTCCATTGAAAAGAAGGGGTGCATCATGCCTTAAATTCGTATATCATTACACAGAGATGAATTGTTTTACAAGAACAAGGAAAACAGGAGGTGGCCATGAACGTAGCAAAACGCGTAAAGGAACTACCGGTATCTCCGACTCGGCGATATCTTGGCATGGCGAAAGCGGCAGAAAAACGGGGTCTGAAAGTCATTCGGCTGAGCATCGGCCAGCCGGATTTGCCGACACCTCGCGAATATTTTGAGGCGCTAAAACAGATTCCGGAAGGAACCGTACGCTATCCCAACGCGACGGGCATCGACGAAATGCGTACAGCGCAACAAGCATATTATGCGCGCTACGGAATAAACTATTCCGCCGATGATATTTTTGTCACAGCCGGCGCGATGGAAGGCATTCGCTTTGCCATCACCGCCGTATGCAATCCCGGCGACATCATGCTTCTGATCGAACCGTTCTACACGAATTACAACATGATCACGCATCTGTTCGGCGTCGACGTGCGCGCGATCACGACGCGCGCCGAGGATCATTATGCAATTCCTGACGAGTCGACCTTTGAAGCGCAGTATGACGAAAGGATGAAGGCGATTCTGCTTTCCAATCCCTGCAATCCAAACGGGCGCGTCTATCGTCGGGAAGAACTGGAAACCATTGCGCGCTTCGCAAAGAAGCATGATTTGGTCATTATTTCGGATGAAGTATATCGGGAATTCAATTTTACACCGCACCCCTTCATTTCCTTCTACGAACTGGAGGATATTCGCGAGAACCTCGTTTTGTTAGACAGCGCCTCCAAGAAATATGCCGCCTGCGGCACCCGCATCGGTACCGCGGCAACGAGCAATACCGAACTCAAACAAGCCTTTACGAAGCTCTGCCAAATGAACCTGGGTGTCTCATCCACCGAACAGAGCGCTGTTGCCGCTCTTAGTCGCGTTGACGAGCGCTACCACGAAGGAGTGCGCGAAATCTATCGCTCGCGCCGAGAAGCGATGTTACACGCTTTTTCCAAGATGAAGGATATTCGCTATTCCGAGCCGGAAGGCGCCTTCTATTCTCTCGTCAAATTGCCGGTCGATAATGCTGAAAATTTCATCCAATGGCTACTTAACGACTTTTCCGTGGACGGCGAAACCGTTTTGGTCACGCCGGCAGCCGACTTTTACTACACACCGGGCCTCGGTGAAGATGAAATTCGAATTTCCTATTGCGTAGAAGAAGATGATCTGGTGCGCGCGCTGCGCATCATTGAAAAGGGCTTAGCCGTGTATCCCGGGCGAAAATAATGCATAGCCCATTTATTCTTGTTTCCTGTGGGGGATATGTCTACTGAAAACTTTTTTGATTTTGAGAAAATCTTTCATTACAAAAGTTTCTTGCCCTTGATTCTGTCGAAGTTACCCAGATAAGAGAAAGTGCCTTGCAGGGGGCTCAAAGTTCTGCTATAATTCTTACAATTTTGGGCTAAGGAGCGCTCGGGGAAACCCGGGCGTTCGTACAGAATGGAGAGAATATGGAACGCAAGAAACCTTCGGAAAAGGCGGGAACAGAATACGTCACACCGGGAGAAAGCGCGATTTGGGACATTCGCACGATGGCGGTGCCCACAAGACTTCTGCTCGGTCTGCAACATCTGTTCGCGATGTTCGGCGCAACCATCTTAGTGCCGTTGCTCACCGGACTGGACATCTCAACAACCCTACTTATGGCCGGACTCGGTACCCTTCTGTTTCACCTCATCACAAAGGGACGCGTACCGGCTTTTCTTGGCTCTTCTTTCGCTTTTTTAGGCGGTTATGCGGCCGTAGCTCCTCTCATTAACGGGCAACCGAATACAGAAATGCTTCCCTATGCAGGGGGCGGCGTATTCGCCGCGGGACTGGTCTACGTCGTATTGGCGTTCTTTATCTATCGTTTCGGCGTGGAACGCGTTATGCGATTTTTCCCGCCCGTAGTAACCGGACCCATTATCATTTCCATCGGTCTGACTTTAGCGCCTTCTGCCATAGGCAATGCGTCCACCGACTGGTCTTTGGCCCTTATTGCCATTG
Organism: Murdochiella vaginalis; assembly: GCF_902381775.1. NCBI lineage: Bacteria > Bacillati > Bacillota > Tissierellia > Tissierellales > Peptoniphilaceae > Murdochiella > Murdochiella vaginalis. Next base: position 990,267 of record NZ_LR698969.1, on the reverse strand, counting down.
CCACCATCATCTTTTTCAACATCTGGGGCAAAGGCATGCTGCGCATCATTCCGCTCATCCTCGCCGTTCTGGTTTCCTATGTTTGTGCACTTTTCCTAAACCGCGTGGATTTTTCGACCATCGCAGAAGCGGCCCCCATTGCTCTGCCGTTACATCCTGAAGCCTTTATGAAATTTGATCTCTCCGCCATCATTACCATTATGCCGATCTCTCTTGCGACCATGATGGAGCACATTGGCGATATTACAGCGATCGGGGCCACGGTCGGAAACAATTATATCCGTGAACCGGGGCTCCACCGCACGCTGTTGGGCGATGGCCTTGCCACGTCGCTGGCGGCAGCATTCGGCGGTCCCGCCAATACAACCTACGGGGAAAACACCGGCGTACTGGCGTTGACACGCGTCTATGACCCCAAAGTAATGCAGATTACCGCCGTCTTCGCCATTCTTCTCTCCTTCTTCCCCGTTGTCAGCGGCTTTATCCGCTCCATTCCGACAGCGATTATCGGTGGTGTCTCCCTCATTCTGTACGGTATGATTTCGGCCATTGGTGTTCGCAACCTGGTGGAAAATCATGTGGATTTCACCAACAGTCGAAACCTGATCGTCGCCGCGGCTATTTTCGTTTCGGCTTTAGGTTTTACGGGAGAACATTCTGGAATTAGCTTTACGGTCGGCGGATTAACCATCTCCCTCTCCGGTCTTGCAATAGCGGCCCTCCTCGGCATTCTTCTCAATGCGCTGCTTCCCGGCAAGGATTATGACTTTAAGGTTGAAGAACCGCAGGATACCGGCGTGAACTTCTCCGGAATCACAGACAGAGGATCCAAGGAAAATTAAGACCCATAGAATACAAAAAAGACCACCGGAACACGATCCGATGGTCTTTTTTTTGTGATCAAAACGAGCTTTTATGCTTCACCGCTTTCCAATTGGTACTCAATCCCGTCCACAACAATACTGGATGTCGCCGGATTTTTCTCCTGTCCGGCGAACCAGACTTCGGCCCAGTATTCTTCCATGGTCAGTTGAGGTGGATTCCCTGCAACATGGCCGCCTTGTCCGTCTACAAAGGCAAGATAGATGCGATCATCGCGATAACCGATGTGCTCAATGCCGTAGGTTTTCGTAATGGCTTCACTCAGATCAATCAGTGCACGAACAGGAGAGCCCAGTTTTGCTTCATAAAGAATGCCGCTCTTCTCATCCAGGAAAAGAATGCGATCTTTATAATATGCTGCATGGGTACGCTTTACCTGACGAATTTCCTTTACTTCTTCCGATGTCTTCGAAGAGGTCTCGTCGGAAGAAAGAAGGGATTCTTCGATTTCAAATCGACGTTTTCCGCCCGGGTGACCCAGCAGCTGCATCAGAACCAAAAGGATGATCACTCCAATCATGAGCGCGCCGACAAGAAGCAGAATGCGATTTTGTGACTCGCTTAAACGCGAAATTTTGTTTATGGCGCGGTGGTAAAGCACATTGCCCTGCAGATCATTAACAATCTGTTCCTCCATTTCCGGCGCGAAAATATGCGTATCCAGGTGTGACACGGCCTCAACGGAATTGATATGGCTCTTGAGCCAAAGATGCAATGCTGTCACAAAGGAGGGGTGTTGCGGAAGCTCCTTTCTTTGCTGGGGAGAAAGATCGTTTTGCTCCCCGATAAACGCTAAAGCGCGCGTGCGGCGCGAAATGACCGCGCTACGCTTCATGCGCAAAAGCGAAGAAATGCGCTCATCCGGCAAGGAAAATAGAATGCTCAGCTGTAACACAATGCGATCTCGTTCAGGGATGCGGGCAATCTGTTCGCCGAAAACGCTCACCTCCGCATCGCCCATCAACGAAGGAATAGGAACATCCTGATTGCGTTCGGCTTGGACATTGGGGCGATTGGATCTTGCAGCGACCAAAGCGCGATGGCGTGTCACCAACACCAAAAGTGCCTTCTTTTCTTCCTTGGTCCAATCGCCATCAAGGACGCCGCACTCGTGAAGGATGTTCATCACCTGGCGCACCACTTCCTCTGCACGACCTTCCTCCTGCGTAAAGGAATAGGCGATGTGATAGGCCAGATTTTTTTGTTGCTGGAAAAATTTCAAGTCTGCCTGCGAAGCCGCTTCGTTTTCTTTCGGCATTTATCCCTCCTGTCCGTATTGCAACTCGTACAGCACGCGGAAGAGGCCGTTTCGGGCAATCAATTCATCTTTTGTTCCCTGTTCCGCTATGCGTCCGTGATGCATGACGATAATGTGATCGGCGCCGGCAATGGTGGAGATGCGGTGCGCAACCGCCAGCATCGTGCGGTTCTTGGCCATGTTCTGAATGGCCTCCTGAATCAGCTGTTCCGTTTCTGTATCAATATTCGCAGTGGCCTCGTCCAAAATCAGAATCGACGGATCCCCCGCGATGGTGCGTGCAAAGGAAAGCAATTGGCGCTGTCCGGCGGAAAGGGTCGCCCCTCGTTCCACCACCGGCTCATCATAGGTCTTGGGCAGACGATCGATAAAGCTCGTCGCATTGACCAGCTCTGCGGCCCAGATCGCCTGTCGACGGCTCACATGGGGACGCCCAACAGCAATATTGCTGAGAATATCGCCTTTAAAAAGGAATACGTCCTGCTGCACCGTACCCAACGCCCGACGAAGAGAAACCAGATCATAATCGTTCACGTTCACATCATCAATTAATATTTCACCACGTTCCACCGTATAAAAGCGAGCAAGAAGGCTGAGTATCGTGCTCTTTCCGGCACCGGTTGCGCCGACAAACGCCACAAACTGTCCCGGTTCAATGGTAAAGGAGACGTCTTTTAATACCCATGGCATTTCTTCGTTTTCCGAAAGCACTACCGGCAAAACATCCTCCGAATCCTCTTCTTTCGCCTTCGGTTCCGGTTTGGGATATCGGAACCAGACGTGACGGAACTCGATCTTTCCGATAAATCCCTTCTTCCCCACCGTTTTTCCTTCCTGATAGAGCTCTTCCGGCGCATCCAATAGTTTAAATAGGCGGTCGGAAGAGGAAAACGCAGACTGCATCACATTGAAGATTTCCGCCATTTCCTGAATAGGCATGAAGAGGCGCTGCAGATAATTGATGAAGGCATAGAGCACACCGAAGGTGAGCGCTCCACGCAACTGCGCTCCGCCGCCAAACCAAAAGAGAATGGCTAAGCCGCCGGTACGCACAATTTCAATTGCCGGGCGATAGATGCTGTAGTATTTCACTTCACGACGCGATGCGCGATAGTACGATTGATTGGTTTCATCAAATTCACCGTAGATTTTTTTCTCCCGGAAGAACGTCTGAATTACGCTAATTCCGCTGATATTTTCCGCTAATTTTGTATTAATGACCGAGCGAATTGCCCGTTGCTTATCGTACACCACGCGAATCTGTTTCTGAAAAATGACGGAGATCAACATGACAAAGGGCGTCAGTAGTGTAACCAGAACCGCCAGACGCACATCCAGCGAAAACATCATCGCCAAAATGCCGAAAAACAGCACTAAATTGCGGAACAGATTGGTTAAAACATACGTATACAGCTCCAGCACCGATTCGGTATCATTCGTCACGCGCGTCACGATGCTGCCGATAGCATGGTGGTCAAAGTAGGTCATTGGCAAACGTAACACGTGATCATAAATTTGTTGGCGCATGTCCGTCACAATATACACGCCGGTTCGCTGCGTCAGCATTTCGGCCGCATACATCACGAAAAAATGAAACACGATCGTGACCAAATAGAGCAAGCCAAGCTGCAGGGCATGCGCCATCTGTGTATCTGCAACGCTGCTTGCAAGATCCCGTTGCTGCAGGGTAGACAGCGGTCCATCAATCAATACCTGAATAATTTTCGGACGCAGCAGCACCACGGCGGTACTTAACAACATCGTAATAAAAATCAAGGCATACCAACGCCAATACGGCATCGCATAGGCGGCCAAACGACGGAGGGGACGTTGTTTTTTTGACATCATGCTCTCCCTCCTATCGGCTGTACTGGGGAAACGGGTTCCACGGATGTATAGGAATCATCGTCAGAGCTATTGACCTGACTTTCCAATAACTGACGATGATAGAGATCGCAATAGAAGCCCTCTTCGTTCACCAGCTGCTCATGATTTCCGCGCTGCGTAATCTTTCCTTCTTCCAAAACCAGAATTTCATCGGCATGTTGTACGGTCGAAACGCGCTGACTGATCATGATGAGGCCCTTATTATGTTGCTTCAGGCCGGATAAGATGCGACTCTCCGTCTCCGTGTCAACGGCCGAAAGTGCATCGTCCAACAGCAAAACCGGCGCTTTACGATAATACGCGCGCGCAATGGAAATACGCTGCTTCTGTCCGCCGGAAAGGGTGACGCCGCGCTCTCCCACGACGGTGTCATAGCCCTCTTTCATCGCTTCGATGTCCTTGTCCACTTGCGCAAAACGCGCCGCCTCCACCACAGCATCCCGATCTTTCTCGTCCCCGCTGAAGGCGATATTGCCGGCAATGGTGCGCGAAAACAGAAAGCTCTCTTGCGCCACCACGCCAAACGTTTGATACAGACGCGCAAACGAGCACTGGCGAATATCCACGCCGTCCACGAGAATTTGCCCTTCCGTCACGTCATAGCGACGAAGCAGAAGCTGTACGATGGTTGATTTGCCGACACCGGTTTTGCCCAAAATGGCCAGGGAATGTCCCGGATGCAAAGTAAAGCTGATGTCCTGCAAAACCCAGGGAAGATCCGGGCCATAACGGAAGGAAACGTGGCGAAATTCCACTTTACCCTGCCAATCGCCGTCATCCACCGGATTCTTGACTTCCTGTACCGTAGGCTCCATACGAAAAATTTCATTTAATCGCCCCATGGACGAAACCCCTCGCTGAAATTGCGAAACAATCATGCCCATCGCGATGAGCGGCCAGACGATCATATTGAGATACTCCATCGTTGCCACAAAAGCGCCGATGGTGAGTGCACCGCGTCGAATCTGCAAGGCTCCGTAAAGAATAAACACCACAAAGCTCAACCCCGAAATGAGCGTAACGGAAGGGTCAAAAAGCATGTCCACCAAACTCCAGCGGATGAACTTTTGCGCATAGTCGTTGTTGACCTGCCGAAAGGACGCGCTGCGGTTGTCCTCGATGGCACAGGCCTTGATGACACGCATGCCGGATAAGTTTTCCTGCGTTTCGCTTGTCAAATCGGAAAAGGCATTCTGGAGTGCCCGGCTTCTGGTCTGAATAGGCCCCATCAATTTGGCAATCACAAAAGCAAGCATCGGTAAGGAAATCAACGCCACCAACGAATTCACGAAGCCAATGGTGGAAAGGAGCATAATGACGGTAAAAATAGTCATAAACAAGCTGTCCACCAGCATCATGACGCCAAAGCCCATCGCTTGGGCCACCATCATCACATCATTGGTGGCATGTGCCATCAGATCCCCCGTGGAACGGGTGGTAAAAAAATGCTGATCCAGATGCAGATACTGACGAAACAGCTTATCGCGCAACCAGTATTCCAGATGCCTGCCGGCGCCGAATATGGCATTGCGCCAGAAATAACGTCCCACCGCCATAAACAGTCCCAAGCCGGAGATCCATGCCACCAGCTCCAGAATCAGTCGATCGGTCAGTTGGCCGGTCTGTGCCAGATCAGCAAAACGGCGAACCACCTGCGGGCTATATAAACTGGCAGCGTCCACCAAAATGAGCATCAGAATGCCAAAAAAATAGTGACGACGATTTTCCTTTATGAACGGAAGGATGGTTTTGAACTCGCGCATGTCGTCTCCTTTCAGCAAAAATGTTCGACACGTAGAGAATAAACGATATAATGCTACGTATGTTGTGGACGGATTTCGTACGACCGTCCTATTCATTATACATTTCTCTTATTATAAGGGAAAACGTATGGAAAGTCCGCATGTTATAAACAAAGAGGAACCATCTGTGAAGGAAAGGAGGGCACATGAATCCGTCCGACTCGCTTTCGAAAAAGACCGATTATCTGGAGACGCTTCAGAGCGTCCGCGAGAACGGTCTCTATCCCCTGCACATGCCCGGCCACAAGCGCAATCCCCACTATGGCGACGCGTTGCCCTATGGATTGGATGTCACGGAAATTGAAGGCACCTGGGATCTTCATCATCCCGATCGCGCCCTGCGTGAACGATTGCAAGAAGTCGCCCAATCCGTCGGTGCCGCCACATCGTTTTATATGGTACAAGGCTCCACCGGTGGAAATCTGGCGGGAGTGTATACCCTCTGCCCGCCCGGATCCTATGTTCTGCTTTCCCGTGGAAGTCATCAAAGCCTCTATCACGCAGTGGAACTGCTGCGTCTCAAGCCGGTCTATCTCATGCCGGATTTGGTGCCGCCGGGCATTCCCGGGCCAATTCGTCCGGAACAGGTGCAAGCGGCGCTAGAAGCTTTTCCCGGTATTAAAGCGGTTCTATTGACCTCCCCCACATTTGAGGGGCGACGCTGCGACATCCGTGCGATTGCCGAGCTCTGCCATGCACATGGAGCGAAACTCATGGTGGATCAGGCACACGGGGCGCACCTTCGCTATCTGGCAGACTTTTTGCCGCACTTTTCGGATGCCGTAGCAGACGGAGCGGATCTCGTTGTGGAAAGCCTGCATAAAACCTTGCCTGCATTAACCCCGGCGGCACTGGTCCATGCGGCGAAAACCGTAGATTGCACGGAGCTTGCGCGGGCGATTTCTATTTTTGAAACCAGTTCGCCCTCCCACATCCTTTTGGCCTCGATCGATCATTGCCTTCGTCTCATGGAAAAGGAAGGCGTGAGCCGCCATCAGGAAGTTCTGAACGCCTGGCTTTCTTCGGCAAAAGGATTGGATGCGCTCCAGGTTCTGGAATGGATGGATTTTGATGAACCTTCTTCCCTACCGGATGATCCGTTTCGTGTCGTTCTTTCCACGGCACAAGCCTCCATTTCCGGCCCGGAACTTGCTAATCGCCTGCGAGAGAAAGGCTTTGAACCGGAAATGGCACAAGCCGAACACGTGCTTTTGTTGCTGTCCATCGGCGATGATCCGGCCATTTTCCCTTCCCTCGTTGAGGCAATCCTCGCGATTGATGCACAGTTGACGAAAACGCCGAAAAAGCGTCCGGTCGCTACGCTCCCGTCTTTGCCGGTGCAGGTGCTTTCGATTGCGCAGGCAAGACGCGCCCCCAAATCGGACGTGTTGCTGTCGGATACGGCAGGCTATGTCGCGGCAGAAGCGCTATGGACCTATCCGCCCGGCATTCCGCTTTTAATGCCCGGAGAACAGATCCGTCAGAATACGTTGGATGCCCTGGAAGGCATGGCTTCACGCGGCGTGCGATTGCGTACCGACCGCCGCCCGGAGGGCGTTCCCTTCCAAAAGCTCTCGCTCTACGTGGTGGGTGCGCAGCTGGCCGAATCCATTTCCTTATCCGAGAATAGTTGACGCTTCGCCCACTCGCACGTAAAATGAAAGAAACCCATAGGGGAAAACTATAGGACCATCGGTCATAATCCTGAGGAGGACAAGATGAAACATATTATCAGTTTGCAAACCCGTGATCTCCAAAAGAGCGCACAAGAAGGCGGCTGCGGCGAATGCCAGACATCCTGCCAGTCGGCATGCAAAACGTCCTGCGGTATTGCCAACCAGGACTGCGAACACGCGTCAAAGTAAGAAACGACGAGTATTGATGATTCATTATTTTCAATCGCAAGGCCATAAAATCGCGCTGGATGTGTATTCCGGCGCGGTTCATATTTTAGACGAACTTTCCTACGCGCTGTTGGCCGAGTTGACAGCATTGCAGAAGGAAGGAGTGTTCCAGCCCGGCAAGGGCATCGACGACGTGACGCGAAAAGAAGCAAAGGCTCGCGTGCTTTCCTCCTCCCCTGCGTTTTCCGCAGAAGAAGCGGAGGAAGCGTTAACGGATCTGGCCACGCTTATTTCACAAAAACGCCTGTTTACGGAAGATCCCTATGCGGAGCTGGCGCTGAACTTACGCGACCGCAAAACCTATGTTAAGGCCCTCTGCCTAAATGTTGCCCATACCTGCAACCTGGATTGCGACTATTGCTTTGCCAGCCAGGGAAAATACCACGGCGAGCGGGCGTTAATGACCCAAGAGGTTGCGGAGCGCGCCATTGATTTTGTGCTGGACACGTCCGGCCCCCATCGGCAAATCGATGTGGATTTCTTCGGTGGAGAGCCCATGCTCAATTGGTCTCTTGTAAAGGACACTGTTGCCTACGCACGGGCAAAAGAGGCCGAAACCGGAAAACACTTGCGCTTCACCTTCACGACAAACGGAATGCTGCTGGATGACGAGGTGACGGACTTTCTGAATCGAGAGATGCACAATGTGGTGCTCTCCTTGGATGGACGAAAGGAAGTACATGATCGCCTTCGCCACACCATTGACGGTCGCGGCAGCTATGATCGCATCGTTCCCCGTTTTCGCGCCTTTGTTAAACAACGCGGCGACAAAGAATATTACATGCGCGGCACCTTCACAAAGAACAATGTTGACTTTTTTCAAGATGTGCTGCATATGGCCAATCTTGGCTTCTATCGTCTTTCCATGGAACCGGTCATCGGCGACCCGAAAGAACCCTACATGCTCGGTCCCGATGATTTACCAACGCTTCTTGGCGAGTACGATACACTCGCCGGGGAAATGATTCGTCGAAACCGTCTGGCACGTAAGATCACGCAAGAAGGCGGCAGCGTCGACGATCTTCCTTCTTCCGATCATCCCTTTGTGTTCTATCATTTCATGATGAATTTGGAGGGCGGCCCCTGCATCCATAAACGGATTTCCGGATGTGGAAGCGGTGTCGAATATCTGGCCGTAACGCCGCAGGGCGATCTGTATCCCTGCCATCAATTTGTCGGCGAGGAAGCCTTCGTCGTAGGAAATGTATGGGAAGGTATTACAAAACCGGAAGTGACCGAACCGTTTAAGGAATGCAACTGCTATTCCCATCCGGAATGTGCCGACTGTTGGGCCAAGCTCTACTGTTCCGGTGGCTGTGCGGCCAATGCCCTGCATGCTTCCGGTTCGCTGACGGGAACTGTACCCTTCAGCTGCACGCTTTTCCGCAAGCGCATGGAATGTGCGCTTGCTATCCAGGCGGATCGGGCTCTCGCGGCGATGGAATAAGCGCATCGTCTCCTTCGCATGCCATTCTATGCTCCATAATCCTATACACTATAGAAAAAAAGCGGCATTCCTTCCTTTCGGAGGAATGCCGTTCTTTTTCTTGCCATTTTTCCGTTTAGCGCCTAAAATGAAAAGCGGGGTGCCGAGCACCCATGAATTCTCAAGAAGAAAGGAGTTCAAAATGGGACCTGTGAACCATTCGGACAATGCAGAAACGCCACCGACTGAGCCTCGAAGTTCGATGAATGAACGCCTTTCGGGAGAGGATGTCATTTTTTCTCGTTCTGTTTTTCTCGCCTGAGAAACGCTCATTTTCCTGTTTAGTAGGAGACGTTTGCATTGCCGTGCGAACCATGACGGAGGTGCAAAATGGAAAATAAAACTTTTTTAGAGAAACTCAATGAATTAATTGAAAAAAAAGATGTGGTTGGTGTCCGCAAGCATATTGAAGATATGCACGCGGCAGATATCGCGACGATTTTGGAAGAGGAGCCGGCGGAAGAGGCTGCCATGTTCTTTCGTTTCATGACGAAAGACAAAGCGGCCCATGTCTTCTCCTATTTAAGTCTGCCCCGCGCACTGGATCTGGTTGCTCTGTTCACCACGGCGCAGACGGCCTCGATTTTTGAAGGTCTATATGTTGATGATGCGGTTGACCTTCTGGAGGAAATGCCGGCCAATGCCGTGCGAGCCGTTCTACAAAATGCAACGCCAAAAAAGCGCGAGCAGCTCAATCGCTTTTTGAAATACAGCGATCAATCCGCCGGAAGCGTCATGAGCGCGGAATTTATTCAGATTTATCCTTTCATGACGGTGCGAGAAGCTATCGATAAAATTCGCAATGAGAAGCAACTTCTGGATTCCTTTTCAGAAGTCTATGTCACCAGCAAAGATCTCAAGCTTTTAGGCGTCCTCTCCGTTCGGGAGCTTCTTTCCGCCGATGATGACCAAAATATTGTGGATGTCATGCACGATCACATCATCTCCATTACAACAGACACCGATCAGGAGGACGCGCTGGATATTATTTCACGCTACGATTTTAGTGCTCTTCCGGTGACGGATTCGGAATCGCGCATTGTCGGCATCATCACCGCGGACGACGCGTTGGATATTTCGGAACAGGCTGCGAGCGAAGACTTTCAGATCATGGCCGCGATTAGCCCCAACGACAAAGAATATTTTGATACCAGCGTATGGGATATGGCCAAAAGCCGCTTGCCTTGGCTGCTGTTTCTCATGCTTTCCGGGATGCTGAACGGTTTGATTTTAGGTTCGTTTGAACATGCCTTTCTGGCGTTGCCCATCCTTGTCACCTTTATACCAATGCTTACGGACACTGGCGGTAACACGGGTGCGCAAAGTTCCACCCTCATCATTCGCGGATTAGCCACTGGCGATATTGATATGAAAGATGCGCCCAAGGTCCTCTGGAAAGAATTTCGCGTCGCCCTCTGTGTCGGCTTTGTATTGGGTTTCCTTTCCTTCCTGCGTGTGGCCTTCTTCCCGCCGAATGATCCGATTGTCGGCATCGTCGTCGGCTTAGCCGTCATGGTGATTGTGCTTTTTTCCAAGCTTCTCGGCGGCATGCTGCCGCTTCTCGCGGAGCGCCTCGGTGTGGATCCGGCCTTGATGGCGGCGCCGCTCATCACTACCATCATCGACGCCAGCGGATTAGTGGTCTTCTTCTTATTGGCCAAAGCCATTCTGCAACTCTGACAAACAAAAAGACTTCTTCCCCGTCTTTCGACGCTCGGAAGAAGTCTTTTTTATCGTTATTTTAACTCGCTACGAAAGATCCTCCGGTCCAAAGGAATGCGGAAGGAGCTCATTCAACGTATATTCCACGACGTCATCCGCGCCGTTCGCTACATAGACCGGCATTTTTTTTGCGCAAAATTCGCTTAATACCTGACGGCACACTCCACACGGCGTCGTAAACGATGCGGTAAGGGTCTGCTCGCCTTCCTGCCGGCCCACAATGGCAATGGCTTGAAACGAGCGAACACCTTCCGAAACGGCCTTATAGAGTGCCGTTCGTTCGGCGCAGGTTCCGGGAGAAAAGGCAGCATTCTCAATGTTGCATCCGCTCCAGATGACCCCATGATCATCTAAAAGTGCCGCACCCACCTGAAAGTGTGAATACGGTGAATACGCATATTCCAGCGCATCCTCTGCGGCATCCACAAGCGCTTTTTGGGGACAATTTTGCCTAGTCCATTTTTGCATGCTTTTCTCCTTACGCGTTTTTCTCGGTACGTATCACACCATCTTTACGCACCACGGCATACACCGGCGTATGTGCACGTTGAACCGATTGCGTTGTGAGGGTATAGGCCGATTGGGCAAGAGCTACGGCCTCGGCTCCTCTCGACTCGTCATTGGCCTCGACAGTAAAGAGTATCTCTCCCTTTTTGACCGTATCGCCTACTTTTTTGTGCACGTACAGCCCCACCGCGGGATCAATCCGATCTTCGGTGCGCCGTCTTCCCGCGCCTAAAAGGAGCGAGCTCTTGCCGATGGTTTCCGCGTTGATGGCGGACACCACTCCATCCTGCTGCGCTCGACCGGCCAGGGAATATTGCGCTTTCGGGAACAAAGAAGGATCCTCGATGTAGGACACGTCGCCACCCTGATTCATAACCATGGCTTTCATTTTGGCCAGTGCCTTTCCGGACGTGATCGCGTCGTGAACAAGGCGTTGTGCTTCTTCCTCGTTTTTAGCGCGTTCTCCCGCCATCAGCATGGCTTCAGCCAGTGCATAGCACTCTGCACGGAAATCGACAGGTCCTTCTCCTCTAAGTGTGTCCAGCGCCTCTTTGACCTCCATGGCATTGCCCACGGCGCATCCCAAAGGCTGTGTCATATCCGTCACCAGGGCGATGGTTTTCTTACCGTTCTCTTCACCGATGCTTACCATCATCTCTGCCAGCTCAATGGCCTCTTCCGGCGTCTTCATGAAGGCTCCGGAGCCGAACTTCACATCCAGCACAATGGCATCCGATCCATCTGCCAATTTTTTTGACATGATGGAAGCGGCGATGAGCGGAAGGGAATCCACGGTACCGGTGACATCGCGCAGGGCATACAACACCTTATCTACCGGGGCAATATCGGCACTCTGGCCGATAATAGCGATCCCGTCTTGCGAAACAAATTGTGTAAACTCTTCTTCGCTGATTTCCGTGCGAAAACCGGGAATACTCTCCAATTTATCAATGGTTCCACCGGTAAAGCCGAGTCCACGTCCGGAAAGCTTGGCAATGGGCAAGCCGCAGGCTGCCACCACAGGGGCAATGACCAATGTGGTTTTGTCCCCCACGCCGCCGGAGGAATGTTTGTCCACAATGGGATGACGAAGCGCCGGAAACGAAAGGCAGTCACCGGAAAGCGCCATTTCACGGGTGAGACTTGCGACCTCATGACCATTCATGCCGGAAAAATAGATTGCCATGAGCAATGCGGAAATCTGATAGTCCGGCAGCGTCTTGGTTTTCACCCCGTCCACAAAATAATGAATTTCTTCGTCCGTGAGGGCTTGTCCGTCACGTTTTTTCAGGATGATATCGACAATATTCATGCTTCCTCCTTGATTAGTGAATGGACTGTGATGTCAGAGTAATGATGACCAGCTCTTGGTCGTTAAAAAGGCGAAATGGAAATTTCGTCCCACCCATTCCGACTGAAACCACCATGCTTTGTTTGCCGCTTTGATAAACGCCCTTGCTGTAAGCCGGAAAAAAGCTGCGCTCCGGCGATAATACGCCGCCAATAAAAGGCAGGCGGATGACGCCACCATGCACATGACCGGAAAGAATCAGGTCCGCGCCCCAATCCACATAGGTTTGAAACGGCAACGGATTATGCGCCAGAAGAACGGTGTAGCCGTCACCTTTTTTTCCAAGCAACTCTTCCATCTTCGGCGGCGAAGAGTATTCATAGCATCCCAAGGGTTCCGTTAAACCCGCAAGATGAATCGTCGCTTCCCGATGCAAAAGCGTGACCGTGCGGTTCTCCAATCGAACGACGCCAATGGCGTCCAGTGCCTTATAGAATGCCTCGGCGTTTTCCATATTTTGGTCTCGGTAGAGCTCGTGATTGCCGCGGATATAGTATGTGGGATACTTTTCCGCAATCGGTTTGAGTTCTTCGATCACCGCATCCGTATTTTGCGTGCGGCGAGAAATGATATCGCCTGTAAGCACAACAATATTAGGATTGGCTTCCTCAATCGCTTCCTGCAATTTGCTTCCATTTTTTCCAAAAACGTTATTGTGCAAATCGGAAATCTGGGCAATGCGATAGTTGTTAAAAGCGTTAGGCAAGTATGGGCTTGCCACCGTATATTCCGTCGTTTTAAATGTCATATTACTCCGATAAAAAGAAAAAAGCAGTCCCAAAATAACGAGCGCGCTGAGTACGAGCAGGATCACGCGATGCCATTTCACCATCAGGTCACTGAACAGGCTTTTCTTCTTTGGTTTTCTCTGGGAGGTCATGCTTGCTCTGTTCCCTCTCTTTTATTTTTGATCCAAATAGCGCCCTGCGTGAATTGCCGCAGTCGCACCGTCCGAAAGAGCACCGACAATTTGACGCACGGTTTTTGTGCGCACATCCCCCGCGGCGAAAACGCCTGCTACATCGGTGGTCGTATCCTCTCCCGCGACAATATAGCCGCCATCATCCAGCTTGACCTGTCCGCGGAAAAGTGCTGTATTGGGAATCATGCCGATGTAAATAAAGAGACCAAAATCGCCTTCCACGGTTTCTTCTTTTCCCGTTACGTTGTTGCGCATGACAAAAGACGTCAACATCGGATCGCCACCCAGGCGCACCACTTCCGTATTCAACACAACATGAATTTTTCCGGAGGCTTGTGCGCGCTCTTGCAATAATTTTGCAGCACGGGGCGTGTGCCCGCGATAGAGTATCGTCACGTTATCGCTTAGTGTGGACAAATAGAGACTCTCGTCAAAGGCGGCATCGCCGCCGCCCACCACATAGATGGGAAGACCCGTAAAGAACGGTCCGTCACAGGTGGCGCAATAACCCAATCCGCGTCCGACATAGGCATCTTCGCCGTCGAGGCCGAGCTTGCGCGGATTCGCACCCGTCGCGAGAATAACGGCACCGGCATCCCAGATGGTATCTTCTGTCTCAATGCGCTTTGGTGTCGTATCGAGACAAACTCGGATGACTTCACCGCGCGCAAATAGCGCGCCGAATCGTTCCGCTTGCTCCTGCATACGAGTGGCCAGCACGCTCGGATCGCTGTCTCCGCCGGGCACATTCTCAATGGTAGCGGTGCTCATCATTTGACCGCCAATGGTTTCTTTTTCTAAAACCACGACCGATTTTCCGCTTCGCGCTGCATAAAGAGCAGCGGAGAGCCCGGCCGGGCCGCCACCGATAATGAGGATATCCACTCTTTTATTTGCTTTATCGCGTTTTTCGGTCATGACCAGAATCCTTCTTCCTGTAACGTTTCCAGTGCCTGCGCTACGCCGTACTCCGAGGAAAGACCAGTCACGCGATCCGCGACCTCTTTGACAGCCGGAAGCGCATTGCCCATGGCGATACCCATGCCAGCATGGGCAATCATCTGACTGTCATTGTCGTAATCCCCCATGGCACAGATTTCTTTCGGAGAAATGCCCAGTGTATCCGCCACCACAAGGATGGCATTCCATTTGTCGACGTCTTCCGCCATCACCTCTACCATTCCTTGACCGGACATGGTCACGGCGACATGGGAAAGCCCCCGCAGTTCACGAAGAAGTGCATTTTGCAATTCGATGTCCTCTCCCGCAAAATATTGGATCTTTAACATTTCTTGCGAACCCATTTCCAGATCGGCGCGCTCTTGAATATGGATATTGCATTGCATGCGCGTGCCATACTTGGTCTTTGAGGCGATCAAATGATCAAAGCGTTCGGGCCAACAATAGGGCGAGAACAGCGTCTCCTGGGAATAGAAGTGAAAATAGACTCGATGGCGAATTCCAATTTGAATCAGCTGCACAGCCGTCTGGGAATCAATCGCTTCTTTATAGAGCACTTTCCCTTCGGGGGTCGCCACCACGGCACCATTCGATCCGATGCAATACGCACGCAGCCCCGCCTAGGCCGCCAGAAATTGCGGAGAACGCAGTACACGACCGGTTACCAGCACAATCGTCTTTCCCGCATTTTGCAAAGAGCGTAAACCGTTCCGATTGCGGCCCTGAATGCTGCCCTCCACCAATAGCGTATTGTCCAGATCAAATGCAAATAAATTTAGCATGCTTTTTCCTCGATGGAACGCACCGTATACCCCGCGTCCTCTACGGCCTGCTTCAGAAGCGTATCGCTAATTTCTTTCGTTGCCGTCACCTGTGCGACCGCTTTTTCCAAGTCGACCGTAGCTTGTACGCCGTCTATCGCATTGAGAGCATCCTGCACATGTTTTTGGCAATGGGCACAAGACATGCCTTCGATAAGAATTTGTTTTTTCAAGGTCTTCTCCTTTCTTGTAGAATGCGCTATGTCTCCCGGAACGTCCTCGGAACTTGGCGCATTCTTCCCATGCGGAGCAAAATCTTCCTCCTCTTTTTGCTCCTGCACATCGCTGTTCTCATTGTACCCAATCCTCTTCGTCAAGGGGCGAATATTGATGGCCTGTTTTTTCTCTTTCGTCGAAGATAAAACAGAATCCTGCTGAATGCGAAAGCGTTGCAGGGTGAGAGCATTGGTCATCACAAAAACGGAGGAAAGCCCCATGGCAGCCGAGGCAATCATAGGATTGAGCGTAATGCCAAAGAAGGGATAGAGCACCCCGGCAGCCACCGGAATGCAGAGCACGTTGTAGAAAAATGCCCAAAAAAGGTTCTGACGAATTTTGGCCGTTGTACGAGCGGAGAGCGCAATCGCCGTTGCTACATCCCGTAAATCCGAACGCACCAGCACAATATCGGCCGACTCCACCGCCACATCCGTTCCGGCACCAATCGCAATGCCCACGTCGGCACGCACCAGTGCAGGCGCATCATTGATGCCGTCGCCGACCATGCCCATATATCCTTCGTGTGTTTCCTTCCAGGAACGTAAAACCTGATCCTTTTCCTGCGGAAGAAGCCCCGCAACAAAGCGTTCGATCCCGAGTTGCTCAGCAATCGCTTTCGCGGTGCGAGGATTATCCCCTGTGAGCATCACGGGAGTAATGCCCTGTTCGGTAATTTCCTGTATCGCCATGCGACTTGTGGACTTGATGACGTCCGCCACGCCGAAAATCGCCGCCGGCTTTCCGTTCAGAGCGAAAAAGATCGGCGTTTTCCCTTTCTCTGCCAATCCTTCCGCCATGGCGGAATACGCAGCAATCGCGATACCTTCTTTCTGCATCATGCGCACATTGCCGGCGATGAGTGAAGATGTCGTTCCTTTTTGGGTGATCGAAGCGCTGACGCCCATGCCCGGAACCGCTGTAAAATCATCTACGGGATCCGGGGATATCCCATACGCTTCCGCAGCCTCCATGACCGCCTGTGCCAGCGGTTGCTCCGACTGTGCTTCCAGGGATGCCGCAAGTCGGAGAAGCGTCTTGGTATCCATCCCTTCACAAAGAAGAATATCCGTCACTTGCGGACGTCCTTCGGTAATGGTGCCGGTTTTATCCAATGCCAGAATCTGCAATTCATGTAGACGTTCCAAAGCTTCCGCGGATTTAATTAATAAACCGTGCTCCGCCGCCTTTCCGGTAGCAACCATGACCACAACGGGCGTCGCTAAGCCGAGCGCACAGGGACAGGAAATGACCAATACTGAAATAGCAAGACGGAACGCGAACGTAAACGGCTTTCCGATAGCAAGCCAGATCACAAATGTCAAAAGGGAAAGGCCGATCACGGTCGGAACAAATACAGCAGAAATTTTATCTGCCAACGCCTGCATCGGCGCTTTTGTCGCCTGCGCCTCTTCCACCAGCGCAATGATTTTGGACAGCGTCGTCTCCTCGCCCACCGCCGTCGCACGGAAGCGGAAGGCGCCAACGGTATTCATGGTGGCGCCGGTCACTCGATCCCCTACCTGCTTTTCTACCGGAATGCTCTCGCCGGTAATCGCCGATTCATCCACGCTGCTTTGCCCCTCGACGAGAACGCCGTCGAGTGCAATGCGCTCTCCCGGCCGCACGCAGAGAATATCTCCTTTTTCCACTTCTTCAATGGGAACAACCACCTCTTCCCCGTCTCGCCATATACGCGCGGTTTTCGGTTGTAAGGCAATCAGCGAGCGCAGGGAATGCGTGGTTTTGAGTTTGCTCCGGACTTCCCCATACTTTCCCAGCGTAATCAGGAATAAGATCGTTCCCGCTCCTTCAAAATAGAGATCGTGACGAAAGTGTAGTGCGCGTTCGGCCTCGCCAAAGCCCAGTCCGTAGCTGATCTGAAACAGCGCAAACACGCCGTACAGAACCGCGGCCGCTGCGCCGACGCCAATGAGCGAATCCATATTGGGCTGCCCGTGACGAAGGCTCTTGAAACCGCTTGTAAAATACGTACGGTTCACAAACACAATGGGCAAGACGAGCAGAAACTGTGCCAGGGCAAAGTTCATGCTTCCTTGCAGACCGAGAAAAAAGGTCGGAAGTGGTACCCCCAACATCGGCCCCATGGCAATGGTAATCAGCGCCAAAAGAAAGGGGGCGGAGATTATTAATCGCTTGCGCATGTCCTTCGCCTGAAGGACAAAGGGGTTCTCTTCGTGCGCCTGGCCGTCCACAGAACCTGCATTCTTTGCCGACTCTCCTTGCTTTGCCGAAGTGCTTTGTTTCTTATGCGCGTGATAGCCCGCCTTTTCTACCGCCTCTTCGATGGTCTGCGTACTGACCGATTCCTTGTCGAACGCGACCTCCATGGCATTGGTCATGAGGCTCACCCTCACATCCGCCACACCATCGATAGCGGAAACTGCCCGTTCCACCGCGTGCTGACAAGCTGCGCAGGTCATACCCTCCACAACAAAATGCTCTTTACTCTGCTTTTCGTTTTTATGCTGTTCCCGTTCCTCCCCACCTTTTTTCGTCGGCGAAGAGTTGAAAACGTGAGAATGGTTGTCGTTCATGCTTTTCTCCTTCTTTTTTATTTCTTTCACTCTATGGATACCCCTAAACAGAACAAAAAATTTATCGTAAATAAACACGGGAATGACGATTTTCGGGTATAGTGAATCTGCGAAATGATACGGTTCAAAACGGCTAACAACAGTCCCGTTTAACCAGTGGGCCCCTGCGGAACCGGGCTTTCCGCCGGCGTCCTCATCAGAAAGGAGCTTTTATGCCTACAGATTTCTACGGATCGTTCGGTACGACCTCTCCAACGAATCCTTTCCTAGAAGAATCATCGGATTCCATCGCCGGATTCCTCGCCTTTATCGGCGCATTTTACCTCATTTTTGCGCTTGTTTTCCTGGTCTTTGCGATTGTCTCTATCATCGCCCAGTGGAAGCTGTATCAAAAAGCGGGTGAAGCCGGCTGGAAATGTTTGATTACCTTTTACAACGAATGGGTTCGCATACGCATCGCTCTAGGTCGAACTTCCGTCGGTTGGTTCATCGTGAGCCTTATTCCCGGTTTGAGCATCGTCGAGCATTACTATGTCAGCTTTTATTTTGCGAAGCGGTATTCCGGAAAAGACAGCATCGCTCTGCTTTACTTTGTGCTTCCCCTTGTTACGGCGCTTCTGATGGCCTACAGCAACCGCTATCAGTACATCGCCAACCGCGATCGGGTGGACAGCGGGCGCGGCGGCATTGACGGTGATTGGCCTCTCTGGGCGAACGAGGAAAGCCCCTATCGCGCAGAGGATCTCTTTAGCCGTCCGGTCGGTCCGGAAGGACGAGCGGAAGAACAGGTACGCTACGATTCGCGCTATGCCGGGCGCGATGAACAAGCGCGAAAGCCCTACTATTCTTCAAGCGATGCGCCAAATGGCAACGAGGATTCCGGTGCTTCGGAAGAAAAAAACGAGTGAGGAATAACAACTTTTAGAACACATAAAAAGTTTAAAAGGACAGGAAGATGTCTTCCTGTCCTTTTTACGTCTTCAAAAAAGCCAAGCGATAACTGCATGCACCAGGTATTTGTGAATCCGACCATATCTCATAATTCCATACTGTTTATGATAAAACCGAGTAGGCACAAACGTGATTTCTTAAAAAGGACTTTTACAAGCCTTGCGCGATGAAAAGGCCATTCATCTTTCTGGTGGCCTGTATCATGAATTGCAAGTGCGCATGACGTATAATTCAAACCATATTGTTGGAAGTCAGCTCAGCGAAGAACAGACCCGTTACATTTTTGAAACGAGAACGCTTGCCGTCGAAGGAAGTGTTTCCGTTGACGATATCATCGAAACCGTGAATCACTTTCGGGCCATTGATTTCGTCATTGAGCACGTTGTGGACGGACAGGATGTCTTTAAAGCGCTCATGGCTATGTTCCAATCGTAAACAGTTCGTTTACCGTTTCCAGATCCTCTTCCGGACAAAGCACAAGAATTTCATCTCCACCCTTTAGCGCGGTTTTTCCGTTCGGCGTAAAGGTATGTCCTTCCCGCGAAATGGAGGCGATGAGCATCGACGGCGGAAGCGCCCAGTCGGAAAGCGTGCGCCCGATATACGGTGCTTCGTTGGGCACCAAGTAATATTGCATCGTCATATTTTCTTTCTTGCGATCGCTGGCTTCCTGCGAAGGACGGCCAAAACTCATAGAGAATAACGATTCATACACCGGATTGGTGCGGCAGATTTTTGCGACCAAAAAGGCCACAATGGCACAGGTGGTCATCGGCAACATGATATTAATCGAACCGCTCATCTCCATGACGAGCATAATGGACATTAGGGGCGCCTGCACCACCGCGGTCAACACGCCAACCATGCCAAGATAGAGAAAATTCGTGTAATAGTCCGGGGCAAGCCGGCCTGAAAACGCAGTGAAAAACAACGCGCCGACCAGTGCTCCAACGGCCAGAACCGGAAGAAAAATGCCGCCCTGCGCTCCGCTTCCATAGCTGAGCCAGACAAACATCAAGCGAAGGCCGAAAAAGGCAATCAGCGGAAGCACGTCCATGGAATGCCGGGAAAGCTGCTCAATCAAGGAATGTCCACCGCCCAAAAGCAAAGGCTCCCTGCGCCCCACCAGAAGAAGCAGCGCCATGATGATAAAAATAACGACGTAACGCGGAATCGGCACTTTTTTCATCGTCTTACAGGCATACAGCAGGCCGCGATTGAACACGACGCCAACCAGACCGGCCAAAACGCCGATGAGAAGCACAAAGAACAGTGCCGTCACCGGAAGGGTTTCATGAATCTTAAAGGCAAAAGCAGTCTGCAAGCCGAGTACCGAGAAGCTGAAATAATTCGCCACAAGGCAGGCCGCAAGACACGGCAGCAGAAACAGATGCGACAGGCTTTTATGAATTTCTTCCATCGCAAAAAGAGCACCGGAAAGCGGCGCATTAAAGGCTGCGGCAAGACCGGCCGCCGCACCCGCGGTAATGAGATAGCGCTCTTCCATTTCCGACACGTGAAAGGTCTTAGAGATCTGCTTCGCCCACATGCCGCCGAGCTGAATGGACGGGCCCTCACGTCCAAGCGTCAATCCCCCGGCATTGCCTAAAATGCCGCCCACGAACTTCGACGTGATCGTCGGCGCAACCTCCATATGAATCTTTCCCAGAAGCTCCGCGCGAATTTGCGGAATCCCGCTGCCGCCGCTATAGGGTGCCCAAAGGAGCAGTCGGTGCATAAGGTACGCACAGACCAAGAACAACCCGAAAAAAAACAGCACGCGGGAAAAGCCGGCGTCGGCAATCCAAGCCGTGCGCAGCTGGTCGACTTTCGTGAGCAGAACGCGATAGCAAACCGCTACGAAACCCGAAGCAAGCCCCACCAACAAACCAAAAAGGGTTAAACGCCAAACCAGGCGTTTTTTTTCATAGGATTTTTTATTGTGGATTTCGGTCATTCCTCAGCTCCCTGTCCTGTTTTGTTTTCTTCTGTTTCCGCCCTGCCGTCATGCAGAGAAATACAATGGATATCTTTATCTTTTGCCCAGCGCAGAAAGCGACGATGCGCCGTAAACAGCAAAATCTGCTTCTGTTTTGCTTTGGCATAATGGACGAGAAAATCCATCGCCCTCTCGGCACGTCGTTCATCATAATACGCAAAGGCATCGTCAAAGAAAAGCGGAAGATCCTGTTTTTCAGCCGCTACCTCCGCCAACGCAATGCGCAGCGAGAAATACGCCTGATCAATGGTTCCCGTCGACAGCACACGCCAGTCCAAAAAGCCCGGAAAAGTCGCATCTTCCATGCGCATATCCATGTCCGTATCCACACGCAAGGTGGCGTCTTTGCCGCTTATCTCCTGAAAAATAGCCGATGCACGCGTGTTGAGCACCGGGCTGAATTGATGACGTGCCTTTTCGGTTGCTTCCTGCAACGCCTCTTGCGCCAGCTGCACTGCCTGATATTCCTCTTTCATTTGCTCTTCTTTTTCTTCTTCCTGATGAAGCGTTTGAAGGAGGCTGTCCGCCAGCGGAACGGATTTATATTTTTCCTTGCTCTTGGCCTGCTTTGCCGCTAACGCAATAGCAAGCTCCTCACGCATTTTTTGCTTGGCAGCATATTCCTGCTGCGCTTCCTTTAAACGATCCGCCAAATGGGGATCGGATTCGGTGGAAAGGCCTTCCTTCAAAACGGCCGCATCCAAGTCCGCAAGAGACCAATCCGCCCATTGGGGAAAGGCTTCAGCAAATTGCTTTTCTTCGCGCGAAAGCGCCCATGCCAGTTGCTTATTATCATTCAGACGCTCTTGCCAGAGCGAAATCTGAGAAACTGTCGCATCCAGATCCTCCGCAGCGCTTTCTAATAGCGTCGTCAGCTTCTGCTGTTCCTTTATGCAACGCGCTTGCAACTCCTCACGTTGCTTATTGCGCTCTTCGCGCTTGGCCTGCAAGGCACGAAGGCGAGATTCTTCCTCCTCCAGAGCGCTACGCGCACGGGAAAGTGCTTCTTCCTCACGCATCCAAGCGGCTTGTTCGCCTTCCAGCTCTTCCATGAACTGTTGTCGGACCGCTTCCTGTTCGCGAAAGTGTTCCGGAGACAGCGCCGCTTCTTTTTCCGTTAATTCCGATAGGGTCTGTTTTCGACGGGACGATCTTTCCATGAACAGTGCTTTCTTTCCTTGCTCTTCTCGATTTTTCCGGGAAACCTGCAAAAGCCATGTAATGCCGAAAATACCCATCATCGCCGCTGCGCCATAAAACAGCGAGGATGCCGTATAGCCGAGTACAGCAAAAACCAACGCCAAAACAAGAGGCAGAAAGCGCAAAGCTCCTCTGCCAAAGGAAGTGGCCGATGCGACCACCATATGCGCCTTCTCTTCCGCTTCTTCCTTCTCCAGCCTGGTGCGTTCCACCAAGATTTGCTGCAGGCGCTCCTCTGCCAGCAGACGCTGCTGTTCCAAGATGATCCGCTCGCGCTCCAGTTGCTCTTTTTTCTGCTGCCCCTCCGCTTTTTTTGCCTGCAACGCGTTTTCTTTGCGCACAAGAGCATCACGGCGTACCGTCAAGGTTTCTTGATTTTCCGTTTCCGGTTCGTCCTCTTCGCCGTTCTTTTCTTGCAACGATGCGGCTGCCTGCCAGGAGGAAAAAGCGGCATTCGCCTCTTCCCAGCGCTCCTCGGTCATGGTGCCTTCCTGCATTTGGAGCGCTTCTTTTGCACGAATCAGCGCTTCGCGCATCGTCTGTTGTTTTTTTCGCTCGCTTTGCGCCCGGCGCAGATCGCCTGCTTCCCATTCTTTCTGTAAACGCGCTAGCTCCTCGCGCTGTTGGGTAAGCTCGCGATCACAGGCCTCAAGGGATTGCTGTTCCTCTTCCAGTGCCCGTCGTTCCCGGCGCATTTCCTCTTCCTGCAAAAGAGCGCTGTTGCGTGTATTTTGCAAAGCGCGAATGCGCTCTTCCTGCTCGAAAAGCAAACCGCCCTTTCCACGACTTTTTACAAATTGATGTTCCACATCCTGCAGTTTTTTGGCAACGGCTGTGGCGGAGGTCGTCTCTTCCCCCGTGGTTTGCAGATTTAACAGGCGACTCATCAGCTGATCGCCGTTGTTTCCCGTAACCGGCGGCAACACGGTGCCGGTGGAGCCAATATACACGCTGCGCTTAAAGGCATCCATATCCAAGCCGAAGGCCCATTCGCCCACCGATTGCTTGCGCGGCAGAGCAATCTCTTTTCCGGTATCCTCTTCCGCTAATTGAATATCATCTTTTCCATTAGTTGCTCCAAAGCGCCGCGTAAGACGATAGCGCTTCCCGTCCTGCTCGAAATGCAACACTCCGACAGGGCGTTTATCATTATCTCCAATATAACGTTTACGGATATATTCGCGAGGATCATCTCTCCTTTTGGATGAGCCGTAAAAGACAAGCTGTAAAAAATCCATAATCGTAGATTTACCCGCCTCATTTTCACCGTACACCACGGTGAAGCCTTCCGGCAGCGGACAGGAAAAGCCTTGAAAGCGCCCGAAATTGGTCAAATCAATCTGTAAAATGCGCAATGCGAAGCTCCTTTCCGTCAAAGGCATCCAATCCCAAACGCAACGCCCGATCAATCCGACGCTTCTCTTCGTCGGTGGCTTGTTGGCGACGCATATACAGTGCCTCCACAAAATAGCCCTTCAGGCTCTCCTCTTTTCGTAATACGTCCCAGCGTACCGCCGCCTGGCGAGCATCGCGAAGGGAGAGCGCATACAGCTTTTCGCGCAGGGCTTCTTCTAAAAGGGCCACATCCACGGCATCCCGCTCGGCAAGCGACCCCGTTAAGGTCAGTCGCAAGGCGATATCCGACAAGGCAAATCCCTCGATCGTTTCCGTAAGCGCTTCCAAAATATGTTTTTCCGCTTCGGCTGTCGTCTCGATGCCGGTGCAATCCACCTTAGCATGTTGAAAAAGTCTTGAGGAAAGCGGATAAAAGGAAAGATCACAGGAAAAAGGCGAAACTTCTCCGCCATAGACCCCTTTGATCCCGGTCTCATCAAAGCCGGAGGCATCCGGGCATCCGCTGTAAGCGAGGGTGGTTTTCCCCAGCGTCATCAAGGGGCTGCGCTTATGCACATGTCCCATGGCAATGTACGTGAAAAAATCCGCAGGAAGATCCTCGGCAAGCAGCGGATGGTACATGCTTTTCGGCACATTCCAGTCGCCGTGTATCACGAGAAGGCGCAAACAATCCGTCGTTTCCCTACGTTCTTTTTCCCAATCGGCGCAAAGAAGGGAAGTAGGCTGATAGGTGCCGGTAAAGGCGGCGCCATAGACAACCGTGTTCCACTGGGGAAAATCCAGGCGTTCCATTTCGCCCGTAAAAATATGCATATTGGATGGCCACGCACCGGCATAGGGACTGTCCGGCGAAAGATAATCGTGATTACCAGGCGCCAGAACCACTTGTAGATCGGGCATGGCGGCAATGCCATCCTTGACGGCTTGGACCTGTTGCGAAGTGATGGTGGAAAGCTCCAGAAAATCGCCAGCAAGCAATAGTAGCTGCGTCTGTTCTTTCACACAAAGAGCAAGCAGGCGAGAAAAGGTGTGTAAAATCTCCGCACTGCGCGCGACACTTTGGGAACCGAGCCCGGTTATTTTCGCCCCGAGATGCAGATCGGCGGCATGCATAATACGTAAGGTCGACATGTTCTTTTCCTTTTTTGTTCGTATCCGGATCTGGATAGCCGGAACAAAATGCGTTACCATGACGAGCGGGAGGATGTTATGGCAAAAAATCATCTTGTGCTCATCGAACCGGAGATCCCGTATAATACGGGAAATATTGCACGCACCTGCGTCGTTACCGGCAGTGCGCTTCACCTGGTGCGGCCTTTCGGCTTTCGTCTGACCAGCCGTCAAATCGAGCGCGCCGGTATGGACTATTGGGACCAAGTGGACGTAACCATTTGGAACAGCTGGCAGGAATTTGCCGCTTTTGCGGACGAAAAAGAGCGCGCCGGCACACAGGTGCTGTATGTAGAAACGCGAACGCCCCATTCTCTCGGAGATCTCACCGCCGCGAACGAGGTCATGATGGTTTTCGGCAGCGAATCGTCCGGCCTTCCCCACGCCATGATGGAGGCGCATCCGGAACGTCTTATGCGCATTCCGATGCTTCCCGGACAACGCTCGCTCAATCTCTCCAATTCCGCAGCCATTGTGCTGTATGAAGTATTGCGCCAGCAGGGTTATATCGGCCTGACGCAATAATTGTCTTCTCTATTGTAACGCAAGAAACGGGAGCATCAAAGGATGTTCCCGTCTTCGATATAAGCTCCCTCGGTATCCATGCGGACACGACGCACTTCCCAGCCTTCCGGCAAGTCGCGCGCAAACGCGGCATCCAAGGCCTCTGTCTTTTGCGCCTCGGCCAGGCATAAGAGCGTCGACCCTGCGCCGCTGATCACGACGCCAAGTGCACCGGCATCCCGCGCTATCTTTTCCAGTTCGGAAAAGCCCGGAATCTGTACGCGTCGATAGGGTTCATGCAGGCAATCCGCAAGCCCGGATCGCAACACGCGACCCTCTCCTGTACGCAAGCCGGAAAGCAAAAAACCAAGCGATGCCAGATTCGCTACCGCATCCGCTCGAGAAACCGCCTCCGGCAAGAGCGTGCGCGCTTTTTTGGTGCTGGATGAAAAATTCGGAATGAGTACATAAAACGCAAGGCGATCCGAAACCGGACAGGAACAGGCACGAACGGTTCTGCCTTCCTTTTTGGAAATTTGCAGACCGCCGTGAAGTGCCGGCGCAACATTATCCGGATGCCCTTCCACCTCGGTCGCCACCTGCAAAATCGAGGAATCGCTGAATCCACCGGCCTGCTCTTTCGGCGTCACTACGCGCGCAAGGAATCGCGCCGCTTCCGCTCCGGCAACGATACAGGCTGCGGACGAACCCAATCCCCGTGTCGAAGGAATGTCGGATGCGATGTACACGCCCGTGTCCGGCAGGGCCACTTTCAAGGCCTTGCCATAAGCCCAGTAGGCATCCAGCACGAGGTTAGTTCCCGAAGCGTATCCCGCCTCTTGGCCGGAGTGATACCGCGGAAGATGCTCGAGATTTCCTTCCCCGCGCAAATGAAAAGAAAAACGTGCATAGATATTCCAGGCGATACCGAGGCAATCAAAACCCGGCCCGAGATTGGCACTCGTTGCCGGCACCCGCACCGTAAACGACATATCAGACTCCTTTCGAAAAAGACAACACGGCATCGGCTGCATCACACAGGCGAATACGTTGCGGTTGTCGCGCCTTACACTCGGCAAGATGCAAAAACGGAGCGGGAATAGAAGTGCCAGAAATTTGGGAAAGCGCCATCCACTGCTCTTCCAATGTTTTCGGCACCTCCCGATCCAGCGCGGAAAGCACGGTTTTTGTAAATTTGTAGGGACTTGCCGTGGAGAGAATGAGCCCGTAGGACGAGCCGTCCCCCTCGCTTTCGCGCCGATAGGTATCATAAACGGCCACGCCGCAGGCCGTATGCGGATCAATCACGATGTGATCCCGTTTTTTCGTCTCAGCAATCGTTCGGAACACCTCTTCTTCGTTCGCAAATTCCCAATACAGCCCTGCCATTTCTTGCGAAACCGAATCTTCGGTTTGTTTTTTCCGTGATTGCTCTTTTGTCGGAAGCACAAAACGCCGATCCTTTTGCAACGCCTCCATCAGGCCTTTTACGGTTTCGGCACTTCCCAGCTCATGATAGAGAAAGCGTTCCAAATTACTCGAAACCAGAATATCCATGGACGGACTTGTGGTTAAAACGAGCGGCCGATTGCTGTCATAGACACCTGTTTTTCCGAAATCGCTTAGCACATGGTTGCTGTTGGACGCGACAACGAGGGTTCCCAGCGGCAGCCCCATGCGTTTTACGTAATATCCCGCCAACAAATCGCCGAAATTTCCGGTCGGCACGGAAACATCCAACAAATCCCCGTATGCCATCTCTCCCTTTTTCACCAGCGCATGATAGGCCGTTATGTAATAGATCATCTGCGGCACCAGCCGCCCGATATTGATGGAGTTGGCGGAAGAAAGACGGATTCCGCTGCTTTTCAACGTCTTGGAAAGTGCGGCATCCTGAAAAAGGCTCTTCACAGCACGCTGGCAATCATCAAAATCGCCTTCCACGGCATACGCGAACACATTGTCCGCTTCCGTCGTGCACATCTGTCTTTCCTGCGCATCGCTGACCCCATCCGCCGGATAAAAAACCAGTACACCGAAGCCGGGAACGCCGCTGAAGCCTTCCATAGCGGCCTTGCCGGTATCGCCGGACGTAGCCGTCAAAATGAGCACGCGCTCTTGGTCTCCGACCACTTCCTGTGCAGCGCGCATCAGGTACGGAAGGGCAGAAAGCGCCACATCCTTAAACGCCAGCGTCGGTCCGTGCCAGAGCTCCAATAGCGCGCGACGATCCGACAGGAGCCGAACAGGGCAAACATCCGGGTCACGAAATCGATCCCCATAGGCGTTTTTTACAATCTGTGCAATCCGTTCTTTTCCCAGCGAAGGAAAATACAGCGCAAAAATGCGTTCCGCCACGTCGGCAAACGAAAGCTCCTGCCAAGATGAAAAATCGCATGTCGGGATTGTTTCCGGTACAAATAAGCCGCCGTCCGGTGCAAGACCCTGTAAAATCGCCTGCGCATCGCTCACGACAAGTGATTCGTTTCGTGTGGAGTGATAGTTCATGCCCATCGCAATACCATCCTTCCGGATTCTGCGAGCGCCACGGCACGTTTTTCCGTTACGTGCGCCCATTGCGCGCCGCAAGGAAGAACAAGCGCATCCACGTTTCTCTCTTTTTCCTCCGGCAAAAGGCCCGTATCCGGTGCGGATCCTGCACGCACCAAATACCGAGCGGCTTCTTCCCGCTCCGCTACCCCTTCTCCAGCCAGAGAAAGAGCGGGTGTCTCACGCGTAATGCGTAAGAGATCCGTCCATACCGCGTTCGCAGTTGCCTCCTGACCGCCGCCCAATCCCGAAAAACGCAGTGTGCCGCTGTGAGTGCCCTGCCATTGCGCCATATTGTAAATGCCGTCAACCTGCGCAAAGGGATCATCGGACGAAATGGCTTCCGGCATGACGCGAAGCGCCGTCAACGTCGGTGCAGGTGACGAGAAGCTGTCGGTAGAGCCATAGACCAGTTCCGCTTTCCCTCGTTCACACACCGCCATCAGCTTGATCACGCGCCCTGCCTTTTTAGCCAGTGCAAAATCCTCCGCATCCAGCGAAAGCATGCCGATGCGAGACACATTTTTGGTGGTCACGCTTCGATGCAACAGCATGCTCGCGACAATGGCGAGTTTTCGTTGTGCGTCGATCCCTTCCAAATCATCCCGGGGATCTTCTTCCAGAACGCCCAGCGTCTGCGCTTCTCGAATCGCCTCCTCGCGCGTTTTCCCATTCTGCATGGCCGTCAGTACATAGTTGGAACTGCCGTTAATAATGCCGCGAAACGCGATCACATCATTCACCGCCACCTGCAAGGTAAGCGGATCCAATAGCGGAATCCCGCCGGCAACCGCCGCTTCAAAGCGCAACCGTCCGCCGCCTTTTTCCGCCTTGGAAAGAAGATCGGCAAGCGAGTCCGCGAGTGCCGCTTTATTGGCCGTCACCACGCGCTTTCCCGCCGAAAGCGCCGTGGAAATGTACTGAATGGACTCTTTCGAGTCACTGGAAACTTCCACAATGGTATCAATGGAATCGTCGGTCACCAAACGCATGGCATCCGTGGTATAAAGCTCTTCCGGCGCAGGGATCGCACGCGGACGAATGGAGCGAACCGCAATGCCACCAAACGTAATCCCTTCGCCCGCGGAACGTTCGAGCGCCTCGCGTCGTTCGGTATAAAGGCCATACACACCCTGTCCAACCGTGCCGTAGCCAATCATGCCGATGCGCATCTTAGGCCTCCTTGACGTTACGCGAGAGCCAAGCTTCCGCAATCTGCACCGTATTGGTCGCCGCGCCTTTTCGAATATTGTCTGCCACACACCAGAGATGAACCGTATTGGGACGGGAAATGTCCCGACGAATACGCCCGACAAAAATGGTATCGCGGTGCTTGCAATCCAGCGGCGTCGGATACACGAGATTCGACGGATCGTCTTTCACGACCAGACCCTCCACAGAAGCGAGTGCCCGACGAATTTCCTCCACCAAAAAGTCCTTCTCCAGCTCCACGTCCATGGCCACACTGTGGCCGTAATCTACCGGCACGCGCACACACGTCGCCGTCACGGGAAGCTCGGGAAGATCTAAAATCTTTTGCGTTTCATGGATCATCTTCCATTCTTCTTTGGTGTATCCGTCCGGAAGGAAGACGTCGATACGGGGAATCACATTCTTCAGTAGCGGCACATCAAAGGTTGTCGTCGTTCCATTTTCCAGATCGTGCAAGCCCTTAACACCTGCACCGGCAGCGGCCTGATACGTGGAATACACGACGCGCTTTAATCCATAGGCATCCCGCAACACGCGCAATATGGCCATGCACTGAATGGTCGAACAGTTGGGGTTGGCGATTATCCCGTGATAGCCGTCGAGCACCTCGGGATTGACTTCCGGAACGACCAGCGGAATGCCTTCCACCTGTCGCCACTGCGAGCTGTTGTCAATCACGAGCACGCCCTGCTTTGCCGCGATGGGCGCAAATTGCGCGCTGGTAGATGCTCCTGCGGAAAAGAGGGCAAAATCGATTGGCCGAGAAAACGAGGATTCGGTCAGCTCTTCCACCACCCATTCCTGCCCCTGAAAAGGAAGCTTCTTGCCGGCGGATTTTTTCGTTGCCAAGGGAAATAGCTCTTGCACGGGAAAATGACGTTCCTCCAACACCTTGAGCATCGTTCGTCCCACTAAGCCCGTCGCACCGACGACCGCTACGTTATAGCGTTTCATAGTTCCTCCTTGAAAAATTCGCGATACAAGGCACCAATCGCCTTCGCAAAATCATCTTTGGCCACGCCAATGATGATGTTAAGCTCACTGGCCCCCTGCAAAATCATGCGCACCGAAATGCCTGCCTTGCCAAGAGCGGTGAAAAGCCGAGCCGCAACGCCCGCGCGCTTGGCCATGCCTTCGCCGACCACCGCCAATAAGGTGATGTAATCCTCCACGGCGATGGCATCCGGTTCACAGAAAATTGAGATTTCTTCCAGTATCTTTTTCTGCTTGCTGCGGAAGGGATCTTCTCGAACGATGACCGACACCGTATCAATCGAAGAGGGCATGTGTTCCACGGCACAGCCGTTCGCTTCAAAAACGGAGACCAGACGACGTAAAAAGCCGGAATCGCCGGCCGCATGGCGTTTTTCCACATGCACGAGCATGAAGCCGTTTTTGCCGGAAATACCGGTCACGATGCGCGGCGAATCCTCTTTTTTCGGTACAATGCGCGTCCCCGGCTCATTCGGTGCATTGGTATTGCGAATATGAATCGGCACCCCGGCATGATGCGCCGGATAGACCGCATCTTCATGCAAAACCTGCGCGCCCATATAACTTAATTCATGCAATTCTTCGTAGGTGATGACTTCGATGGGTTTCGGATCGTTTACAATGCGCGGATCTGCCGCCAAGAAGCCGGAAACATCCGTCCAGTTTTCATATACCGGCGCATGCAGCGCGGCTGCCAAAATCGATCCCGTAATATCGGAACCGCCACGCGAAAAGGTGACAATATCGCCATTCTCTTTGGCGCCGTAAAATCCCGGCACAACAAAATGACCCTCTTTTAACACTTCTGCGGTCAGTGCCAAGCTGGTTGGTAAGTCCAGACTGCCGGATTCATCGAAGCGTATGATTTTCGCTGCATCCACGAAATGAAAATTAAGGGCTGCAGCCAAGAGCTTGGCCGAAAGATATTCGCCGCGACTGGCAGCATAATCCGCTGACGCACCGGCAAAGATACGCCGCTTTACTTCTTCCAAATCTCTTTCGAGCGGATAGGCCAACCCCAAAGCATCCCGAATCGTCAAATAGCGCTCCGCAATGGAGGAAAACACCTCGTTGCCGCCCATATCAATAGTTGCCAGCTGATGCGTAAGATAGAGCATGTCGGTCACTTTATGTCCGCCCGGCGTTCGTTTCCCCGGAGCCGAAACCACGATCACGCTTCGCTCCTTCTCTGCGCGGATAATGTCCATTACTTTTCGAAACTGGGCAGCATCCGCCAACGACGAACCGCCGAATTTTGCAACCTTCATGTATCCTCCTTATTGCCGGCAAACACTTATTCCGCTTTCCGGCATTCAATCTGCCATAGGAAAGTACTCTCCGTGCGCAGGCATCCGCTCGCATAGCAAGGACGCCTTTTCTATTCCTACAGTGTATCGGTTATTCGTAGGGGCGTCAATGGATTTTCATTCGCTTTCCCCGATTTTTATTCTATTATTTGCTCTTGGAACCCGGCTTGCATCTTACGCATTGGGCAAATCTGCTTTTTGCGGTAGAATAGCGACAAGACGGATTGCCGGGCCTACGCGAAACGGTTCAGCGCACCTATATCTTATGCAAGGTAACAGAGGCCTCTACGGACGCCATAAAGAAGGAAAGTAACGAATGGAAAAGGTGAATTACCAAAAAAAGCTGGAGAAAACCCTGGAAGCCCTGGAACGCACACAAGAAGTGCCACGCCTCCTCTTGCACAGCTGTTGCGGACCGTGCAGCAGCTATGTGCTCGAGTATCTGTCCCGCTATTTTGAAATCACGGTGTATTATTTTAATCCGAATATCTATCCGCCGGAAGAATATGCGTTCCGCGAACAGGAGCAAAAACGGTTGCTTTCAGCCATGCCTTCTCCCCATCCCCTTCATTTTCTGCCGGCTGCCTATCATCCGGAGGACTATTTTGCGGCTGTAAAAGGCATGGAAGACCTGCCGGAAAAAGGCGACCGCTGCCGTGTCTGCTTCACACTGCGTCTGGAAGCCACGGCGAAGGTCGCCAAAGAACAAGGTTTCGATTACTTTACCACGACGCTTTCGCTCTCGCCGCATAAAAATGCAGAATTGCTAAATGAAATCGGGGGCACCTTAGCCGAACAATATGGCGTGTCGTATCTCTTTTCCGACTTCAAAAAGAAAAACGGTTTCAAGCGTTCCACGGAGCTGAGCGCCCAATACGGCATGTATCGCCAGGACTATTGCGGGTGTCTCTTTTCCTACCGCGCACGGCACGTCGAAAAGCCGAACGCATAATACTTATTTTGCGCGCCAAGTCCCCTCTTCCGTCACCACAACGGGAAGCGGCACATCCCAAGGATCCATGGGCACGCTCTCCGAAAGCAGTTTGTGAAAACAGACCAACGCCGTATCGCCTGTGTAGTCGGCTAAAAAGCGATCATAAAAGCCGCCGCCACGCCCCAGACGTTCCCCCGCAAGCGTTGCACTGAGACAGGGTACCACGGTAAAATCTACGTCCTGCGGCGATACCGTGGGAGCATCTTCCGGCGGTTCCGGAATGCCGAAACGGCTTTTCTTCAATGTATCCAACGAGGTGATGGGATGAAGCGCCATCTTCCCCATCGCAAGAACACGCGGAACCACAAGGGTCTTCCCATCCGCAAGAATGGCATCTAACAAGGTCGACGTATTCAACTCCCGTTCCATCGATACAAAGCAAAAAACGGTTTTGGCCTTTTGATATTCCGGCAATTGCCGGATCGCGTCGCAAATGGTCTTACTGGCTTCTTGCAGATAGGTTTCTTCCAAAGCCTTCCAACGATTCTTAATCTCCTGACGAAAGGCCTTCTTTTCTTCTTTTGCCCGGGAAGGGGCGGAATGCATATCGTTCATGTGCTTCTCCTTTTTTCCGAAGTATGGTTCATCTCATGTTAAAATGGTAGCACAACCGAGCGGCAAGGAGGATTCTATGGCACGCAAAAGCTGGAACCAATACTTTATGGAAATGGCACGAACCGTTGCGGAACGCGGCACCTGTGACCGAGCTTACGTGGGCTGTGTGCTGGTAAACGCGGAGCATCGTATCGTCTCCACGGGGTACAACGGCTCTGTTGCAGGCAATCCGCACTGTGACGAAATCGGTCACACCATGCGCGACGGTCATTGCATTGCCACCATTCATGCTGAAATGAACGCGCTGCTCTATTGCGCCAAGTCGGGCATTTCGGTCAACGGCTGCACCTGCTATGTCACCCATTTCCCCTGTCTCAACTGTACGAAATCCTTAATCCAGGCGGGAATTCAAAAAATCTACTATCGGGAATGCTATCGCATGGACGACTATGCGATCGAACTGTTGGAGCGCAATCATATTCCGTATGAACAGCTGAAAGACGAAAACGAAGAAGCGGCCGACCACCGGTAGGTGTTCGACCGCTTTGCGGTATTATGCCGTCTTGTACATTACGCTTCGATTTCCGCGATGACCTCAATCTCGCAAAGGGCCCCTTTTGGAATATCCTTCACCGCGATGCAACTTCTGGCCGGCGTGTTCGTGAAATAGTCCGCATACACCGCATTAAAGGCGGCGAAATCGTTGATGTCGGCAAGGAAGCAAAGGGTTTTTACAACGTGCGTCATATCCGTTCCCGCCGCTTCCAAAATCGCTTTTACGTTCTCACAGCTCTGTTTTGTCTGCTCTTCAATCGTCTTGGGCATCTCGCCGGTTTCCGGATTGACCGGCAGCTGTCCCGAAGTATATACCAGATTTCCGGTAATTTGTGCCTGCGCATAGGGGCCGATGGCTCCCGGCGCTTTTTTCGTATCTACAACCTTCATCATAATCTCCTCTCTGTGTGCGTTCACACATTCGTGATCACTTTCAGCATAACGAGAAGGATATGGAATGTAAAGAGCGTTCTACTTGCTGTCCGGATGGACGCTTTCTTCCAGACGATTGGTATCTTCTTGCTGCGATTGGTTGTTCCCCCCTTTGTTGGAATAGTCTTTCCAATAGTCACTGCTCGGATTGACGCGACTCGTCATCGGAATCACCGCAACGGTCTCTCCGAGGCGAGGGGTAATGGCTGCAAAATAGTCTTGGGATTCCTTCTCTCTCTTGGCAGCTTCTTCTTCAAAGAGAGCGGTAATTTTTTGATAGCGCTCCTCAATCAGCGTCCGCAGTTTCTTTTCCACCTGACTTCCGGAGGGAAAAAGGCCCACATCCGGCGCACCGGCATAGGAAAGTAGCGTGGTCAGAGAATTTTTCTCCGCAATGGGTCCATTTTGTAAGTGAATTTTGTTATGGGATAAGCACCCCGTATGAAAACCCTTGAGCGTATTCAACAGCGCTGTGTCCAGCTCCTGCCATTTATAGGTAGAATAGGCCAGCTCATGGATGGTTTGCAATTCTCCGGTCAGACTTGCCGCGTCATTTGCCGAGGCATAGTATCCTCCGGCAGCATCCGCAATCTGTTTTAGTACGAGATTTTGGTTTGCATCGACGTTAAAGCCGATGATACCGAGAACGATATTGGTGTGATCTCCTTTCAACTTCTTGGCCATGGCGACCGGATCGCCGCCACACGTTTCGATGCCATCCGTGACAATAAAAAGAATATTGAGATCTTTTTCTCCCTTAAAGGAAGATAGATCGTTCACCCCTTCTTCAATGGATTTGGCAATGCAGGTCCATCCGGTCGGGTTGATCGGTTTCAGCGACGTCTCCAATTTTTTCTTGTCCAACGTTTCCATCGGATGAAGAAGCTCACACGCCGCACAGGATTCCTGTTTTCCGCTTTCCTCATTATTCCCCTTGTGGCCGAAAACGCGAAGCCCCACTTTTGCCTTTTCCGGCATTTTGGAAAGCACGTCGCCAATGGACTGCTTAGCAATCTCCATCATGGTTTTTCCATCAATGGTATTGGCCATGGAACCGGAACAATCCAGAGCGATTTCGAGATTGACATTGACATTTTCATTGATTTTTTTATGGGTGAAAGGGTCTTCCCCATCTTTCTTGAACACCACGTAGGAATAGCGTTCAATCGGTTCAAAAACCGGATAATCATTGCCGGCAATATAGAGGAACTGTTGAAAAAGATGCTGTATTTCTTTATCGCTTGCATCTTCGGTCAGCTTCGGCGCAATCTTTTTGACTTCTTCTTTCACCTGCTGATTCCAGGTTTTAACATTTTCCTGGTAGTGTTCTTCATAGACGCTGGGAAACCTGCAAATCCCACCGGCCGCATCGACAATGGCATCATAGGTATAGTTCACCGCAGGTAAGGGCCCATTGACCCCTTCTTTTCGCTGGTAATCCTCTTCCGATTTTCCTTGTTGAGCAGAGTCCGTTTCCTGCTCGCCTTTGTCAGAGGAAGATTTTGCAGTGTCCTCCTTTTTTTCTGTCGTAACTGCCTTCTGCGCGTCGTCGCTGCGGGATTCCTTCTTATTTGTGCAGCCACTTGCCAGGAGCAAGAGAGCAAGCGAGATGCTTATGATGGAAACAAGCTTTTTTTTCATGATCGTCACCCTTTCTTCCGCGTGGAACGTCATTGCTAAGCCCTTGGATTTTCTGTCTATCCTTGTTTAGAAAATTCTATCGTTATCGTCGTCTTTCCTTGTTAAGAATTTCGCCTTCTCTTTTTAATTTTCTGTAAAGTTTCTCGTGGAAAATTCGCCCCTCGAAAAACAAAAAAAGCGGCCGCCCATGCGACCGCTTTTTGGATATTCATATAGAAACGACTGCTTTAGAATGCCGGAACGATAGCACCCTGGTACTTGTCGTTGATGAATTTTTTCACCGTTTCGGACTGCAGTTCTTCCATCAGAATTTTGAATTTTTCTTCGTTCTCTTCCCCTTCGCGCACCGCAACGATATTGGCATAGGGGCTGTCTTTATCTTCGATGACCAAATTGTCTTTGATCGGATTGAGGTTTTCTGCCAGCGCAAAATTGGAATTGATCAGCGCGAGATCAGCATCCTGATAGGTGCGCGCCAAGGCAGCCGCTTCCATCGGAACAAAGGTCAATTTCTTGGGATTTTCCGTGATATTGGCTTCGGTCACGTTAATGTTGGTCGGGTCATCCAATTTGATGAGATTGTGTTTCGCCAGCAGCAGCAGCGCACGCGCACCGTTAGAAACATCATTCGGAATAAGAACCTTGGCGCCTTCCGGCAGCTCTTCCAACGATTTGTATTTGGTGGAATAGGCAGCCAGCGGTTCCAGATGGACGGCGCCGATGCTGACCAATTTCAGGTTGTTTTCTTTCTTGAAGGCATCCAGATACGGCAGATGTTGGAAGAAGTTGGCGTCGATTTCGCCACTGGCAAGAGCCTGGTTGGGAATCACATAGTCATCAAACGTGACAATTTCCAGGTTAATACCGCGCTTGGCAAGATTGTCTTTCACCGCTTCCACGATTTCTGCGTGCGGAACCGGGCTGACGCCGATTTTAATGGTCTGTTGTTCTGCGCCGCTCGAGGCTTCCTGTGATACGGAGGATTCCGGTGCAGCGCTTTGCGCCTCTTTCGAGTCGTCCTTCTTCGGAGCGGAATTTCCGCAGGCCGTAAAGATAAGGGCCAGTGCAAAAAGCAGTGCTAAAAGTGATTTTTTCATGATGTTCTCCTTTTTGTTCAGCAGCCGAACGGCGGCCAGGCCGCTCGGACACTCTTTTGTTTCGTTCCGTTTTGTTTTCCTACAATTACCGTTTATCAATAGACCGGGCAAGCTTGTTGCCCGCGAGTTGGATGATCTGTACGAGCAGCACGATGACAATGACAGAAGCCCAAAGCAAATCTTCCTGACGTCGATAGTAGCCGTAGCGTTGCGCTACCGCACCCAAGCCACCGCCACCGAGCGCACCCGCCATAGCCGTATAGCCGATAAGGTTAATGATGGTTGTGGTCATGGCTTGAATGAGGCTCGGAAGCGCCTCCGGAAGCAGTACCTGAAAGATAATCTGTCGATTGGTGGAACCCATCGCCTTTGCCGCTTCCACAATTCCGCCTTCCACGCCGTTTAATGCCGTTTCCACCAGCCGCGCGAAGAACGGCGCCGCAGAGGCGGCCAGCGAAAAGATCGTAGCTGTCGAGCCGATGGTCGTGCCGATGATCGCGCGCGTCACAGGAATGAGCAGGATCATCAAAATAACGTATGGGATGGAGCGAGCGATGTTGACAATGACATCCACCACACGGTAGAGTACCGGCTTTTCCGACAGCCCGCCCTCTTGCGTCAGATAGAGCAGAATGCCTATCGGTGTGCCTATGATAAAGGCAAAGGCGGCTCCGAAAAAGACCATGTAAAACGTCTCCAATGTGGCCTGCGTGAGAATTTCCGTTATCATTTCATCACCTCCACATCCACTTGTTTTCGAAAGGCATCTAAGGCGCACATTCGATCCGCCTCCTGTCCCGTCAATTCAATGATCGTATAGCCGATCTCGCCCTGACGGAACGTATCAATGTTCGCCGACAGAATAGAGATGCCGACCGGAAACTGTTTCAACACATCGGCAATCAGCGAATGCTGAATGGTTTCCTTCCGGTATGTGAGCTTCACCACGTCCCCTGCAAACTCTCGATTGCGCAAAAAGCCGAATTCGTCGGCATCTTGCAATTTGGAAATGAAGGACTTGGTCACCGAATGCTTCGGTTGAAAGAAGAGATCCCGTGTGGTGCCCATCTCGACGATTTCTCCATCCGCCATAACTGCGATACGATCACAAATTTCCTTTGCCACTTCCATTTGATGCGTAATCATGACGATGGTCGTTTTGTAGGTCTGCGCCAAGTCACGCAAAAGCTCCAGAATGGATGCCGTATTTTTCGGATCCAGTGCGGACGTTCCTTCATCGGAAAGCAGGATCTTGGGTTGCAGCGCCATCGCTCGGGCAATCGCCACGCGCTGTTGCTGCCCTCCGGAGAGCTCCGACGGATAGGCGTTTGCGCGATCGGCAAGGCCGATAAACTGCAGCAGCTCGTCCGTTCTGGCCTTCGTCTTCTCTTTGCTCCATCCTGCAATCTGCATGGGATAGGCGATGTTCTTGCGTATGCTTTTCTGTCGGAAAAGATTGAATGACTGAAAAATCATTCCGATCTCTTTTCGCGCCTGCAACAGCTCCTGCGCATTTAACTTGGTTACCTCCACATCGTCGATGGCAATGTGTCCGGATGTCGGTTCTTCCAAACGATTCAATAGTCGAACCAATGTAGATTTTCCGGCGCCGCTCAATCCGATGATGCCGAAAATTTCGCCTTCGCCTACTTCAAAGGAAACATCGCGAACGGCATGCAATACGCCGTTGTCAGCGCTAAATTCTTTACTGACGTGTTCTACGCGAATCATTCATTCCTCCTCTCTTTCTTCTTTTTTTTAGCCATATGGTATTGTCCGTAGAGCAATAAAAAACGCCCCTTGTCAATGACAAAGGACGAAAAAAATTCCGCGGTACCACCTTACTTCGCATCCAACGATGCGCACCTTCAAGCACAAGCATGCTCTAACTCTATAACGGGAGTTCCCGTACAACCCTAAGATCGAATTGTCCCATCCGAGGCCATGTTCCTCTCGACTCCCACGCGCCCTTCTCAGCTACCGGGCTTCTCTGTAACGCTTCTTTCGAAAGTACTCTTCTCTTCCGCTGGTTTGTTATGAAGTTGTGGATACTATACGCGAGGGAAAATCATTTGTCAAGCCTATTCTGCTTTTTTTTCTGTTTTTTTTCGAAGACGCCCACAGGCCCGTCCGACACACGGTTACGCCCATTCCTAACCGAGAAAGAGCGCATTCAAGCAGCAGGCCCATGCGCTTGCGACCACAACACCTATAAGCATTGCCAAAAATCCATAGCGCATCATCTGACGCGTCGTGGTCCATCCGCTGGATCCCGCAATAGCGACACAGGGCATGGCGGGAGGAGTGGCGAAGGCGTAGGCGCTGAGCATCCCGATCATAGAAAGCAGCAATTCCCCGGAGATGCCTAACAGTTGAGGCAACGCACCGATCGCAGCAGCGCTGACGACGGTTGCGGTCACCATGTTGGAAGAAAGATTGGTCTGCAAAGAGGCCCAGAGAGCGAAAAAGAAAAAGAGCAATGCGGGAGAAAAGGAAGAAGCAAGAGACGACAAATGGGCTGCAAGCCAATCGCTCCACCCGATGGTGGGCTGTGTCAGGGCCCAACCCAATGCGCCCGTTCCGGCACACATAAGAATCGCCGGCCAGGCGATGCCCTCCCGGAATGCTTTGTCCAAGTATAGTAAAGGCTTGCCGTCGTCGGAGAAAAGCGCGAGCATCACGCACCCGATCAGCGGCGGAAAGGCAGGACCGAGACGATGCAACGTAGAAAAAAGTTGCTGCACGCCTTGGAGCGGGATCAGGCGAACAAGGAGATCGGGCGCAATCCACAAAAAGAGCACAAAGAGAAAGACGCCGACAACTTTACGCGCACGATGCATTTGGCCATCGGTATACTGCGATGTCAAAGCACGCTCGTCCAAAGAATCAACCGTAGAAACCTCCTCCGCATTTTTCTC
Organism: Murdochiella vaginalis; assembly: GCF_902381775.1. Lineage (NCBI taxonomy): Bacteria > Bacillati > Bacillota > Tissierellia > Tissierellales > Peptoniphilaceae > Murdochiella > Murdochiella vaginalis. The sequence goes on along the minus strand of NZ_LR698969.1, from coordinate 950,557 downwards.
TTGGAAAAGGCGTTCCTTCAAGCGTTCCGCCCGATCCGGATGAAAGGCGTTTGGATCCGGGTGCAATAGAAGACGAAAGAGCAGAAGCATACCGGCTGCCGTCACCAATCCGACGGGAACGGCAAGCAGAAGGTAGCGTCCCACGCTGACGGGCACGCCGGCATACACTTCATAGGCATTCATGGCAATGAGCGGAAACACATGGGCAATCGGCGTCATGCCGGAAGAAATGCCCGTCATGATCACGGTGCCCATCATGAGCAGGGCTGCCGCGGGATCGCCCTTTTTTAAGCCCAATACGGCATACATTTCTTCCAACATAGGCAGGTATAAGAAGAAAAGCACGGTCGGAGAGATGAAAGAGCCGAGAAAGAGAATGCCTGCAAAGTAGAGCGCTACAAAATGCCACGGCCCTCGCCTTGCCGGCCGACAGGTAATAAACGCCACGGCAATGCGACGAAGAACGCCGGTTTCCGCCAGCGCGTGCGTCAAGACAAAGGTAAAGAGCAAACAGAGAACGGTCGGACTGCCGAACGAGGCGGCAAAAACATCCGCCGTCTTCCATTCCGGCACGGTCATGAGGCCGGCAAGGAGAACCAGAGATGGCCAGTCGATGGCCACAAAGAGCCAGAGCAGCAGAACGCCGATAAAAAGCCCCAACACTGTCATCGCGCTTTCGGACATGCCCGAAAACGGAGGAAGAAAATGAAATAAGAGCATTAGAGCGAGGGAACATCCAATCCAAAATTTTCTTCGTAACGAAGTGTTTTGCATAATCGATTTTCCCCTTTCCGCCTATCGCGTTCGCGCCCGTTTTTTCTGTGTTAACAATGCTATAATAAGCGAAAACCCGGAAAGAAAAAAGGAGACGACATGGCGACGAGCAAAAAGAGCACAAAGTCGAGCGAACAGAAATCGAACGCTGCGCTGGCGTCATCTTCCTCGGATACGCTGGAATCACTGCGTCGTCAAATCGATGCGATCGATCGGCAAATGGCCCGTCTTTTTGAAGAACGTATGCGGCTCTCACGGACCATCGGCGCGTGGAAAAAGGCGACGGGCAAACCCGTCCGCGACGAAAAACGGGAAGCGGAAATGTTGGCATCCCACCGTCAATGGATAAAAGATGTCTCGTTACGCGAAAGCTATGGCACATTTCTACAGGGTATTCTTCAACTGTCCCGTGATACACAACACCATGATCTTCTCGAACAGCGTGATCATGAGGAAGGAGATTGCCCATGATCACCTTCCTTTGCGGCTTATTGATTCTTGTCCTCGGTGGTGCCGTATATGCACTTTTTATCGAACGCCTGTTTTCTCCGGATGATCGACTCACGCCGGCGATTGCCCGTGCGGACGGCATTGATTTTACCGGTATGCCGACGTGGAAAAATGCACTGATCGAACTGTTAAGCATCACGGGTACCGGGGTCATTTTGGGTTCCATTCAAGCCGTACTGTTCGGGCCCATTGCCTTTTTGCTCATTCCGCTGGCCAATATCTTCGGTGGCGCCGTACACAACTATCTCACCGGTATGATTGCCATGCGCAATCGCGGGATGCAAATGCCCGGCCTGGTGGAAAAATATCTCGGCCTCGGCGTTTCCCGCATTTTTCTCTTTTTACTGATGGCGCTTCTGTTTTCAACCGGTGTGGTGCTGCTCTACACGACCGGCGATTACATCGGCCAATCCTTCCCCACATCCCTATCACGCGAAGCCGGACTTTATCTCTTGCTTTATGTAGGGCTCCTCGTTTACTTCATCGTGACAACGCTCTTTCCCATTGATCGCACCATCGGGCGCATCTATCCGCTCTTCAGCATGGTTCTCTTTGTGACAACCCTGGCGCTTTTCCTCGGCATTCTGCGGGACGGTCTCGGTTCTCTTCCGGAAATCACCAAAGTGACGGCGATTCCCTCTCTCGGACAGGGGCGCGTGCTTCCGGTCTTTTTTATTACGCTTGCGCACGCCATTCTTTCGGGTCTGCATGCGAGCCAAAGCACACTGGTCGCTCGCACGGTTTGTAAAGAATCGGATGGCCGCGCCGTCTTTTTTTACACCATGTTGGCCGAAGGCTTTCTTTCTATGTGTTGGGCGGGAGGTGCCATGATCCTCTTGGCTCGTCATCCGAATCTCGTAAACACGCTGGAGCCGGTCGCGCTTGTCGGTGCCGTCTCCCGCGAATTTTTAGGTGGCTGGGGCGATTTTTTCGCCCTCCTCTGCCTTTTCGTTTTGCCCATCACAACGGGCGATACCGTATTTCGTGCCATTCGTCTGATCTTTGGTGAATTGTTTCACGTGAATCAGCGGCTCCCATGGAAGCGATTTGTCACGACCGTTTGCGTTTTCCTGCCCGCTCTTTTTCTTCTCGTTCTGGCCAAAACTAACATCTACGGTTTTTCTCGCTTATGGCGCTATTACGGCTTTCTCAGTCAGGTGGTGGCCACGTTTGGCCTCGCCATGGCGAGTGTATATCTCCATGCGCACTATAAAAATTATTGGGTGGCCTTTTTGCCTATGTTGGCCACCTGCTTCATTGCCACCTCCTATATTTTGCACGCGCAGGGTGGACTGCAACTGGACGCGCTGCTCGGAAATCCGGAAAGCTACCGCGCATCTTATACACTGGCTTTTCTCTTTACCCTCCTGATCGGCATGCTGGTGCGCCGCCATGCCGTAGAACATTCGCATGCCATCCGCATACGCGAAGAGGAGCGCTGATAACAAGAAAAGGAATTCTGAAGTAAAAGAAAGGAAATTAGGATGAGTGAACAGAAAACGTTGGACACGAAGCGCTATTTAGTCGATGGAGACACTTTTTCTCTAGCCAAACACGATCCCGGTGATCGACAGGGATGGAAGAAAAAAGAAGGGCAAGCTGCCTTGCATGCCAATCAGGAAGAAATGTTCATCTTACAACAAAAACTCTATGCCGAGAACAAACAAGCGCTCATTCTGGTCTTTCAAGCCATGGATGCCGCCGGAAAAGACGGATGCATCAAGCACGTTATGCGCGGCTTGAATCCCCAAGGAACCCACGTGGTGTCGTTTAAGCAGCCCTCCAGCGAAGAGTTGGATCGCGATTATCTTTGGCGCATCAACCGCGCGCTTCCTCGACGTGGCGAGATCGGGATTTTTAACCGTTCGCACTACGAAGAAGTGGTGGTCACGCAGCTGCATAATCTGGTCGAAAACCAGCAGCTTCCCGATTTTGTATTGGAAAAGCCGATCTGGAAAGAACGCTATCGGCAAATCGGCGATTGGGAACGCTATTTATACGAGCAGGGCTACCACATCGTAAAATTCTTCCTGCATATCTCAGAGGAAGAACAGCGCCAGCGTCTCCTCGCGCGCATTGAAGAAAAAGATAAAAACTGGAAATTTTCCGCCGGTGATATTGCCGAGCGAGAGCATTGGGACGAATACCAGAAGCTCTATGAAAAAGCATTGCAAAAAACCTCGACCAAAGCGTGCCCCTGGTATGTCATCCCCGCGGATCACAAGTGGTTCTCCCGTCTTCTCGTATCCCAAATCGTACGGGAAACCTTGGAACAGATGGATCCGCAGTATCCCCGCCTTTCTCCGGAAGAGGAGAGCCGTTTAGGGGAGTGGCGCGAGGTCCTGGAGTCGCAGGCGTAGAGTTCTCTACGCTTCCAGCATTTTTACCAAACGCCCCAGAACGGGTTCAAAGCGCGCACCGTACCAGTGGTCGGGATCCTTATGCGTTTCTTCCAGGGCGAGGCAAGTGAAATCAGCGGCGAGCCTTGCCGCTTCGCCCAGCGATTTCCCGCGCACATGCGCACCAACGAATACGGATGCAAATATATCCCCCGTGCCATGCGAGCCGGGTGTAAGAAGAGCATGTGTGTACCATTCTTCTCCGGCTTCGCCCATCACGAGCACACCGGTAGTATCCGGCTTTGTGCTGACGCCAGTTAACACCACATTTTTCGTGCCGAACGCCAGCAGCTTTTCCGCCAATGTATGCATCCATGCCGCGTCCCCCTCTTCTCGATACGGGGTATCGGTCAATAAACATGCCTCGGTGATATTGGGCAGAAGCACATCCGCGATGGGCAACAGGGTTTTCATAGCGTCCACAAAAGCCGAATCAAAACCGACGTAGAGTTTTCCGTGATCGGCCATGGCCGGATCGATATACGTTTTAGCGCCCGGTACAAGCACGTTCTGCGCGAGCTCCTTCACCAGCTCGATTTGTTGGACATTGCCCAAATAGCCCGTATAGAGAGCATCAAACAGCAGCCCCTGCTGTTTCCAGTTTTCCATTATCGAAGGGATGTCCTCGGTCAGGTCTCGAAACGTAAAGGTGGAAAAACCCGTATGTGTGGAAAGGACGGCGGAAGGCAGCACGCACGTTTCCATCCCGCAGGCGGAAAGAATGGGCAATGCCACGGTCAGCGAACACTGCCCCACGCAGGAGATATCCTGCATCGTCAAGATACGCGGGGTGGGCGCACTTTTTTGTGGTTGCTGTTTCATGCTCTTTTTTTGTTGCATAGCTTTCCTTTCTCGTGACGGGTCACGTAGCGATCACAACCTCTCGTCGCTGTGCCATAATGCTCTTTTTTCCTGTCGTACTTTGGATTTTCTTTTGGCGATTTCTCCCATTTTCAGGAATCAATGCACCAACTTGCTGCCCCCGATAAATTCGCGCAAAATCGATGTGTTCACCACATCGGAGGTATCTGTTAACGCAAGAAAATACTGCAATAACGAGAGGATGCGTACCGCTTCAATGCGTTCCGGTTCGTCCTCACCAATTTCCCGAAGATGGGGTTCCAAAATCGGCTTGAGCGCTGCGATTTCGTAGACAAAGGAAGAACTAAACATCACATCGGCCAACTCGGAATATGGGAAGATGTTGCGATTCTCGCCGCGACGCACATCCGGCCATGTGCGAATGGTTTGGCGCACGTCCCGCCCGCGAAATTGCAAGTCACGCGCCATGCGTCGCATGAGACGCAGATCGGTCGTGGGAATGCGGTTGTGGGCATCCAGATTAATCTGCGTAATGACGCTGAGCGCAATGCGATATTTATACCGATTGTCCACGTCCGAACTTAGCTTGGGGTTGAGCGCATGGATGCCTTCCAGCAGAATCGGCTCCTCTGCCCCGAGGCGAATCCGCTCCTCGGTATGCACGCGCTTGCCGGCCACAAAGTCAAAGCGGATGCGTTCAATTTCTTCGCCGGTGAGTAGAGCACGCATATCCGCGTTAAAAGTTCGTAAATCAATGGCTTCAAGCGCTTCAAAGTCCGGCTCGCCCTGTTCATCCAGCGGCGTATTTTCGCGATCCACAAAATAATCGTCCAGCGAAATCGCCACCGGCCGTTTTCCCAGCACACGCAGCGACGTCATGAGCTTATAGGCAAAGCTGGTTTTCCCGGACGATGACGGTGCAGCGATGAGCACAATGCGCTTGTTTTTCAGCACAATGTTTTCCGCAATGTGCATGATTTTATGATCCTGCAGCGCCTCATTCATACGACAGACGTCGCCAATGGTTCCGTTTTGAATGCTGCGATTGAGCTGTGCCACCGTGTAGATGCCCTGGCGATCCGCCCAGTCCTCCGCTTCGTTATAGGTATCGGAGAGCAAATACGTTGGAACAAAATTGTTGACCCGTGTCTTGTCTTGCCGATCCACGCCGAGCAGCACAAGCCCATGGTCAAATAGCTCCAGGTCAAAGACGGTGACATAGCCGCTCGAAGGCGCCATGTAGCCAAAGAAAGAATCCACCGCATTGCCCATGCGATACACCGCCACATGGTTTCCCGTCTGTTGCGCATAGAGCTCCACTTTATCCGCACGCCCCAGCGTGCGAAACAGCTGCTTCGCCTCTTCGTAAGTCATGTTTTCGCGCACAATCGGCATGTCGGCCTCTATGATCTTGCGCATTTCCGCTTTCAGCTCGTCGCGCTGTCTCGTATCCAGCATAAAGACGTGTCCCTTGCGATGCAGCACACAATACAGGCCGCCGGAAATCGAATGTTCAATCACCGTATGCGTATCCGGAAAAAGGCGTTCAATCGCTTCCAGAAAAACAAACGAAAGCGTGCGCATATACACCCGATAGCCGTCCGAATCCGTCGTGTCCATCAGCACGACCTCTTCCGCTTCCTCCGGAATCGGCTGCGCCAGTTCAAACAAGTGATTCTTCACCCGCGCCAACACAATGCGCCCCTGCGCTTGCTCTTCCATTTTTTGGGCGCACTCCGCAAACGTCGTCTCTTTCGAAACCGCGACCTCTTCCCCTTCTCTTCTCGTATAGAGCCGCATCGTACACATCCGCACGGTGGCCTCCTTTCGTTTACTTCCGTACCTTACTGTTTCCGTATCATGCTGTTATGTTTGTTTGTAAGCAATGGATGGCGTTTTGCCCGCCATCGCGTTCTGTATCATCTGTGGTTGGCGTCTTGGTGGCCTTTTGGTGGTTGGGATGGGCAAACCATGCACCGTCTGGCGTTATTTTATCATAGCCGGGTGAGGGGCGGAGTTGGGGGCGTGGGGTGCACAAGATGAAAGAGGAGCGCAGGAAGGAGCCTTTATTTTCGATATTGCAATTTGGGCTTCTCCTTTCCGGTCATTTCGTTGAGAAAAAGGAGCCTTTATTCGCTTTTTTACTTTTTAGGCTCCTTTGCATAACACTTGGCATCCCCAAAAGGAGTCTTTTTCCACTATTTCGAATTTTAGGCTCCCTCCTCAGAGTCCTTGTCGTTGAAAATAAGTGCCCTTTCTTGCAATTTCGCATTTTAGGCTCCTTTTTTCGTCTTTTCTTTGCGAAAAGCGGGAGCCTTTTTTTGCTATGTTGTGTTTTAGGCTCCTTTTTTCGAGTTATGGACATTGAAAAAGGAGCCCTTCCTTGCAATTTTGGATTTTGGGCTCCTTTTTTCGTTTTATCTTTACGGAATGTACCGACCCCCAAAAGTTAGACCAAAATCTAACGATTGGGGATCACATCATTAATTGTTAGGATGCTTTTCTTCGTATCAAAACAAATTGCAAAATGCTTGTTTCAATTCATATCGTAACCTGATCTTTTTTGCTTTTATGTTAATTTTTCTTCGCCGTAGCGCTTCTCTATGCCTTATCGTCGCTATTCTATAAACTTCGTCATAATAATGCACCTTTTCGATAAAATGCTCCGGCAACTTTTGTACATCAAACTCCTCTTGGCGAAAGTCTTCATATCTTGGATATGGATACTCTTTATATGGATTATACTTCGCCCATGCATAATATGCCTTTTTAAAGGCCTCCCACCTCTCCTGGAAAGGTGCTTTTTCGACGATTTTATTTTCTTTAGTCATGATGCACCTCTCTTTCATGTAATCCGTACATATCCATCTGCAAGACTTTTTCCTGTATGCGAAAAAACAAGACCACTCAAGCTCTTTTGTCAAAGCCACAAAATCGGCAGCCGGTGTAGATAACGATCTTTTCAAAGCACCGTTTCAATATGTTTACTGATATGCGATTTTTCACCTCATCTTTTTTTCTCGTCTGCCAGCGTCGGTTCTTCCTGTTCTTCCACTTGTTTCGTTTCCTCAGTTATTTCTGTCTCCTTGTTTCTCAAAGTTATAATCTCCTTCGCGACTCCCCACAGTTTTACGTCATAAGGCTTGGACATGGAATTCCTCCCAATAAAAAAGCAGCGGCCGTTTGTGCACTGACCCACTAAAGTTGGACCAAAAAATCCAACTTTAGGGGATCAGTGCAGATGTCCTGTTATGAGGACAACAAGGCACATTTTGTGATACTGATTCAATATCGGCGGAAGTATGAGCCGGGCATTGAGAACAAGATGGAGCGGTTATAGTCATTCAGCAATAATACTTTGCAAGTGTGAAATTTCTCCTTGGTTGATAATATCTTCACCAAGTGAGTTGAGGACTTGCAACCTCTCTTTATCGTCTGCATTGATGTCTAAATATGAAGTGATAGGCTTAAAATGATAGATTCTTTTACTTGTTGACTCAGGCATTAATGACGCTCTATCCCCGCCATACCACGATGCAACTCCACGAATAATTAGAGGCATCTCTGCAGGGCCAGATAAGCCAGCCGTGATTTTGTAGGTATATGGGTGCCATTTCTGTTGGCATTTGACCAAAAAAGCATAAGCCTCGACTAAGGCATCCTCAATAAAACGCTGAGATGCCTGGTTCTTAGTTCCTGCAGGGTATTCAGACCAGTCTTCACAGCCTATCCAGCCACCTAATTGAATTGCAATGCGAAGAATGCCGTTATCCTTTAATTCCAGTCTCCAGAAGCGATGTTGATCCATGTCTCGTTCATTACGCAAAACCCATGAACGTAATCCGCGTCTGCTTCTTGCAAATTCATCGCCAAAATTTCTTAAAAGCCACAGACCGTTATTGTCATAGCGATACTGATTTGTTTTGATTCCATCTAATGATTGGTTAATAGTCACCTGATCAAGGCGATTCTCTACAAGATACTCTGGAATCCCCATAAAGATAAACGTCAAGCCATCGTAAATCTGCCCATATTCTGCAAATTCGTCATACAGTTGTTTCTCATTAGCCTCTTTGTCTTTTTTTAACTGATAAGACTCTCTGTAAAGGCGACGAAGCTCTGGTTCTGTCAAACCTACGGTTGAGGAACCATTTCGTATAGGCGCATAGAACGGATAAGACTCATTCCCTTTTTGATATAGACATAAGTGTGGGAACAACTCGGAGGGAGGGACTTCTATCGCATAAATCCACTTCTCATCAGGAGATGAAATAGCATGAATTTTTACTTCTGACAGCGAGGGCTGAACGTTTGTCCAAGCAATGCGGTAGATATTTTGATCTGTATTTTTATCAATAGTAAAAGGTGTTAGTTCTTCAGCAATGTCTTTCTTAGGATCAGTTCTTATGCCGCAGATGATCCATCCTCCCCCAGAGTTTGCCATCGCACATAAATCTTTTGCTAATTCAGACGCTGAGTGTGGATCTTGCGAGTTGTATCCAATCATCTTAAAGTCAAGGTCTCGTTGCTCGTGCATTTTTGCTTCCACAACACGTTGCATTAGCGACCAGTCCAAGGGAATTGATGCCGGCAAGCCGAGCTCTCGATGTATAGGTGTATACATATTTGCCCTCCATTTTACTTAATCCATGGTTTGCACATTTTTCTCGATAAACTCGATTTCACTTGTTTTCAAATGATACTTGGCATAGAGCTGGCGATCAATCTCTGGAATGGTCTTAGACCAATTGATATCTGAAATACTAGTAAAATCCTGAGTAGGTACGTTTTTCCATACAGCTTTTTTTGTTATCTTGGGTAACTTTTAAAATCCCAAGCATAGTGCCTGCAAATTTTGTTTTTATGTACTTTAACAAAGCTTCAGCTTCAGCTTCCTCTTTGATTTTGAAAGTTCCAATGCTCATAAATGTCTGAGTATGGCCGATCAGGAGTGTGCTCAAGACTTCTCCAATTGCTCCTGATCCATTTGATATCGGCAAGAAAACTTTGTTGTATTCAAAGTTTTTCGGCCATTTTAAGTATTATTTCTTAATCCATCTATAAGTGCGAGCATTTCCAAGACAGCCAAGTATCTGTACTGAATCCTCTGTTTCTTTGTTTTTAGTAAAAACTTCAGGCAAAGTTTCGAAATCCATCGCCATCAGCGATTAACTGTTTATATTTCTTGTCGAATGCCGTAGAAATATATTTCAAGAAAATCAATCCGATGATGACATTTCGATATTCGGATGCTGGTATATGCCCCCACAGAACACAGGCTGCATCCCAGATTTGTCTTTCAAAACCGATGTTTGCTGTATTTTTTACAACCATTTCTTGGCCTCACTTTCTGTGCGCAAAGGAATTTCTACTATCATATCATGTTCCCTTCCGCACACTCCGCTCTACTTAGCCCCCCTCCAAACAACTCTATCTTCCCATTTGAAACGAAGAAACACAAGGCGTATCTCCTCCCTATGCTCACCTCTTCCCTTCAAAACGAGCATCGTTCATCGCAGTAATGAAAGCTTTCCCTAACACAAAAAAGCTGTGGCAGAATATGGATCGTCCTGCCACAGCCCCTTTTCTTGCTTCCGTAACAGCCCATTGGCCTTCACCTTGTGAGCTTCCCTTTTTGGATAGCGTTAAATCGTACGATCTCACCGATCGCTTCCGGCTTTCACCTTAGCGTGGTTTACGCTTTGTTTTTTGCTTTGCCGCGTAAAGATACGTCAGCGACAGAACAGAAATCCCAAGCAGCGCGCTCCAGAACAGAAGACGATTGCTATCGCCCGTTTTTGGCTGCGGCTTCACCGGCAACGTCGGCGTCGGCTTCGGCTGAGGCTTGGGCGCCGGTGTTGGTTCTACCGGCGTCGGCGTCGGTGGGTTCGGCGTCGGCGGATTTGGTGTTGGCGGCTCTGGTGTCGGCGGGTTGGGCGTCGGCGTGAACCGATGGGTGTTAGTGATGGTGACCTGATTACCCGTCGTCGCATACTTTACCGTAAAGCGACGATTCGACAGCGTGATCTTTGCGCCATCGTCAGCCGCTTGGCCCTTGTCATCGAGCTCTTTTACCGTGTACTGATTCGGCTGACCTGTTAACAAATCGGCCGTCAGCAAGTCCGTAAACGTCCACGTGAACTTGTTCTGTTCATTTAAGGTGACCTTTGTGGAAGTCGGTTGTCCATTCTTGTACAGAACGACCTCTACGGAAGCCGTTTTCAAGAAGCTGGGCGTCACGTGTTTCCAAACCTTCTGCACGGTGAGACTTGTTCTGGGAACCGGATTATGTGTATTCGTAACGGTCGTGTCTTTAACGGTTGTCGTGTAACCGGGTACTGGATCTTCTTTTACGGTATAAGCAATTTTCTTTCCATCCACATCATATATGTTAAGATTATCGAATTGGTATTTCCATTGGTTTTCTTTTGTCGCCTTCGCCGTTTTTCCGGTTTCCTTACCATTCGCAAACAAGGTAATGGTCACCGCATCGGGGCGAATGCCATCCTTGTCAGCCCCATCATCCCATACTTTTTGTCCGCTGAGGCTTGTGGTAACCAGCTTGAGGGTAACTTCCGCATCTGCAGTGAGCGTCCGCACGGTATCGCTGGCCGCGGCTGCAGTGAGCCTCCGCACGGTATCGCTGGCCGCCTCTGCAGTGAGCGTTCGTACGGTATCGCTGGCCGTGGCCTCTGTACCGGAGAACGTTCTCGTCTTGATTGTGCACGAATTAACAGCTTTTTTTTCGTTGAACGCAGGATCTGTCGGCGCGACAAGATCGACAAACACAGAGAGACTTGCTCCCTTCTCCAAAACGAAGTTGGTATCGGTTGTTCCTTTTATCGCCTTTCTGCAATCGATCGCAATGGCCTTTACCTGCTTCATATCCTGGGGCTTGGTCGTAGACCAAATGGATCCATTATCCACGTCGAACTGCTCTTGCGTTGGAATCGTCGTGGCATAGTAGACCACCGGAGAAAGTGTTCCCCCGTCTTTGCCAGCGCTTTGCTTCCCTTCGATTGCCGAAATGTCAATGGATTGTAATGTTCCTTGCCATGCAGAAGGTTTGGCGGTTGTACCGTTATCTAAAACGTCATAAAATACGAGCTGATCCGCATTTGTCCCCTTTTGGGTCTGATAGCGCAGACGGTAGGTATAAACTTTCTTTCCTTCTACGGTTGTGCTCTCCACGTACAATGGCTGATTCGCCGTTTTTACCTTCTTTGTCAATCCGGACTGATTGACCGTAACCATTTGATAATGAACCGTAGCCTGGTTGAACATTATCTTTCCAGCATTCGATTTTCCCAAATTGGTGAAAAAATTCTTGTCGGCAAGCTTATCCGGCATTTTAACGGCATCTCCCGGATGGAAGGGAATCTTATCATTCCCGTTCACAAACGCAACCGAATGGAGCACATCTGTTCCGCGGTCAACGATGTTTTCATAGGTATTGTAAAGATCATAGGAAAATACAACCCGTGGATCGCCTCCTCCAAATTCCAAGAGATCGTCAGGGATCGTATAGTTCACGATCATCATCGTTCTGCCGGAATGCTCATAATCATCCACGAAAGAAACGGAATAATTTTTTTTCGGAATGACATTTCCCACGCCATCAGAGTAAGACCAATTCAACTTCAACTCTGTCGTCTTCGGATCAACATAGGTGTCTTTCGGCAGAAGATCATAGAATGTCCCCTTATTAAAGGCGAAGCGTTTGACGAGCTCTTTGTCACTTTTTCCGCCACCCGTAATATCCATAAAAATAGCGTATGCCCCGTTATAATTCGAGTCAAATACCCGTCTCTTCTGTTTGCTTTCGTCTGGATAGTCGGTTAATTTTCCTTCTTTACTAAAAACAGAAGAGGATACGGACAGGTCTCGCAGCGTATACGCGGTAACTGCCAAAGGTTGCCCCTTCGTGTTGTCTGTCATCGTTCCTACGGTTCGTTCAGCAAAAGCGGTAACCATGCTGTTATTTCCTGCAGTCTTAGAAGCTGCTAAAAGCGTTTTTACCGCAGCTGTTGGCCGAAGCACCACATTTTCATAGGTGGTCATATCGGTTTGAAAAGTGTTTTCCCCATTCTTGTGGCGATATTCTATTTCCGCTACATCGCTCGGCAGAGCCCAAAAAGTTCGATTCAATCTTCTTGAGGTGGCTAACGGTTTTTCATTTGTATCTGTCGCGATATAAGCGCCGTCCTGTCCTCGTTTTACCTGGGCATATTTTTCAAAGGCAGGCTGCTCCTTTTTTCGGATCCAAACTTCAACCGGCTGATAGGATGCATAATCGCGAATGGGGTTTCCGGTGTCTTCGCCAAAATGCGTCTGTGCCGCATCATATTCTGTCCAGGTGAGGTAAAAATCCTTATAAAAATAATCCGCATCGCTAAGTTGGGTCATTTTCTTTTGATCAAAGAGTTCGTTAAGAGTGGAATTCGTAAGATCGTTTCCTTTCCCTTCAATGTAATAGGGCGAAGACTGGGTGATCTTCATCTCCCATTTCTGATCTTTGGCCGTATTCGGTCGTCTGGTAACCGATGAAGTGTGCCAGCTGTGATCACGGGCATTCCAATTACCCGCCAGTCGAATGGTTTCCCCGTCTAAAAGGTACGTCCTCGCCATGGGTAAGGATGTCTCTGCATTGTTTACATTGTATTTTCCAAAAGACCCTTCCCCTAAATAGAAGTAAACCGTTTCTGTCGCTTGGGCGGTCACTTGATCCTTTTGCCCATTGTCGGCAATTTCGTCAACCTGAACGGAATTGGACAGTTCAACCCCCTTCTTTCTCAGATCATTTGCTGATTTTCCTTCAAGTAGAGAAAGAGGATACCGTTTTAAGATCGCCTGCGAAAGACAAGGCCGCATATCTTGAAGAACCAGATGGCCATTCAAATAATTGGGCATGCCCGGGAGTGCTTTCGTCTCGCTACCCTGATATTGACGATACGTCCGGCTTTCAGTGATTTTCGCAATGGATGGATAGGTCGTATTTAGAGGATATTGGAAGGTATTGTCATGCCAGGTAAAATATCCCGTGCCAACTACTTTCCCATCGGTTCCCGTATCGGTAACCGTTGCGGAGAAAGGTAGGGATGTCCCGGAACCACGCATATAATCGGCAAACCAAATCACATAAAAATAGGTTTTTCCGTCATCATCGGTAGGTTTCGGCCCCCAGCTCTTCTGCCAGGTCAGGTAGGCCCCCTTTGCGTTATCCTTTCTGGCAACACTGAGCTTAACGTCGCCCGGCTTCAGCCGATTCTGTAACTGAAGGCTCAGTTTTTTGGTGTCATCTACTTCATTTTTGCCGTTGCTATCCGCATCAATCTGAAGCGTAATGGCATAGTCCTTCTGGAGTTTTCCATTCTGATCGACTTTGACAAAGGCCGGTTTGAACGAAAATTTCTGCTCAAAATCAAAGGTGAACCCGCCGTTAAGATCCTTATAGTTTGTTAACGTATAGGTACCGTCGCCATTATCGCTATAGTTAAAATCAATAGAAGTGCTTTCTTCCGGTGCTTTTGCGACCTGCCAAGTCATATGAGGCAATTTATTGCCATTATTATCAACATTGACTCTTTTGGTATCACCGTCTTGTTCCCAATTTTCAACGATGAAATTGGGAACCGTAATCTTCACCGTACCTTTAGGAAAATTTGCTCCTTGCGCTTGTGGAACACCCAGATGAACCGCCCAAGTGACGGTCTTTTGTGTATTGTTTGAGGAGGTAACAGAAATGGAGGTCGGATCATTGTTCGGATAGGAGTAATCTCCTGTCGACTTTGTTGACCAGTTTGCGTTAAAGGTATAGTTTACGCCGCTACGGTTCGCCGAGGCCAACGCTTTTTCTGGTTTTGCCTGCGCCGCCTGTGCATCCGCCGTTTCCTTCCCCTCTTCCACGGTTTTCGCTTTTGTAATAGCTTCTGTTGTTTCCTCGGGGTGCTCTTTCCTCTCGTCCAGACTCTTTTCGCCCGTCTCCTTCACTGGCATGGCCGTATCCGTTGGCTCAGGGGCTTCTGTTATCTCACCCGGACTCTTTTGGCCCGTCTCCTCCACTGGCATAGCCGTATCCGTTGTCTCCACGGCATGCGAAGAAGCCTTGTCCTCTGCGAGAACAGGGCGGCTATCTGTAATGACGGCGGTGACGAGCATGACGAGTGCGACAGCACCGGCCAATACTCTATTGCGTATGTGTTTCATGCTTTTATCCTTTCTTCTTTCGTGCTCATGCCTACATCGGATGTACTTTTGCATCAAAATGAAAAAGGAGACTATCCGCTTGGATCAAAACGTCGATCAGCGAAATGCCTCCATAAATAGAAAATAAAATAAAAAAACAAACGAAATTAGCAGGCGGCAAATAGGTCTGTCTGTCTGTCTGTCTAAGAGAGTGTCCATCTTGTCTTCCCCCTTGTCAATCCAAAACACAGCCTCGAGACTATTCTAACTCCTTTTTTCATTATCTTCTATCGAAAATTGCCAAATTAACACGATCCGGCGGTGTATTTCAAAAAGTGTGCCGCTCGAATGCCTTTGGTGTCGATGTACCAAGGAAACCAAGTCCATGCCGTTTCTGTTTACACAGACAGACCCTTTTCCTCGTTATTATCTCCGCCTCACCCTGACCACCGTCTCAATCTCCGGCGTGTTGGGAAACATGTCCGCCACACACAGGCGATCCAGCATCCAGCCTTGTTGACGAAAGTCGCGAAGATCGCGGGCCAGGGTTTCCGGATAGCAGGAAATATAGACAAGCTCATGAAGTTCGATGGAAAAAAGCGAGCGACGCACGCTTTCGTCCAGACCCTTGCGGGGCGGATCCACGAGAACGCAAAGGCTCTTCTCCGCGAAGTCAGCTGTCAGGGATGGAAGAATTTCTTCAGCTTTGGCTGCGATAAAGGAAACATTGGTTAGAGCGTTTCGCGCAGCATTCTGACGGGCATCCTCGACGGCAGCCTCGACCATCTCGACGCCGATGACGCGCTTTGCCTGCTGCGCAAGAAGCAGCGAGGTAGTGCCGGTGCCGCAGTAAAGGTCGAGAACGGTGGCGTCGGGTAAATCGGAAAAGAAGGAAAGAGCCTTCGCATACAACGCGGGTGTCAGAAAGCGATTGACTTGAAAGAACGAAGGCGGAGAAACGGTAAAAGAGAGGCCGCTCAATGTCGTTTGCAGGGTTTTCTGCGGGGTGGCGTAAACGAGGGGTTCGCGAAGGCGCACGTCGCCTGGTCGATGATTCTGTCCTTGGCAGAGCACCGTAAACGACAGAGGTTGCAGAAGGGCAAAGAGAGCCTTGCGTTGTGCCGAGGAAAGCGGATCGGTAATGAGAGCCGCGAGCGTCTCCCCTTTCTCGTTCGCACGCAAAACGACCATACGCACGGCGGAGAAGGTCTTGGCCCAGTTCGGGGTCTGCAAGGCCAGCACATTCCACTGCTGTAGTTTTTGTTCCAAAATCGGCGCGGCAATGACATAGGAAGAAAGTGGACGCACCTTCCCGTCTCGCGCGGTATCGCCAAGACGTCCGTCCGGCGTCAGACGAAGATTGATCTTATTGCGGTAGTGCGTTTCTTCCGCAGCAATCCAGTCCATTTCCGGCAAATCCGAGGCGGCAAAACCGCCGACACGAACCAGCGCCTCCCGCACACGGCGCATCTTCCACGCCTTCTGTTCCGTCGGATCCCAGGCAAGAAGCGGGAATCCGTCATGCGGGGTCATCGCATCGTCTTCCGGCTCGTCCGGCAAAAAGCCTGTATGGCTATTTTCGGCATGCGGATGCGAAGAAATTGGGCGCCGTCCTGGCGAAGGCGTAAGCAATTCCATCGCCTGTGCCTCGAGGATATTCTTTTTCCGTTTATGCACACGAAGGCGCACGACATCCCCCGGCAGCGCGCCGTAGACAAACACGGTCCGTCCGACGTCTTCTTCAGGAAGAGGAACGGTACCATGCGGCGCAAAAAGGACATCCTGCGCTTTCAGATGCCCAATGCCGCGACCATCCACCGTAAGGTCGGTCATGGTCGCGGAATATTCCCTTTCGGCGCGATTATTTTTCATCGTTCAAAAAGGCGGTTAAGGTGCGAATCATGGCGTCGTGGTCGGCCACGCCGCCCAGTTCGCGCACGGAATGCATGCCGAGAACGGGGTTTCCGACGTCGGCGTTTAAGATGGTTGTCCACTGCTCATCCATCGCGCCAATCGTAGCACCGCCGCGCTTATCGGAATGATTGTGGAACGTCTGGAAGGTCACGCCGGCTTTTTTCGCGTAAAGACGCACGCGCGCGCCGCCTTCCCCGTCGGTAATGTAGCTCTTGGAGGCCGCATATTTCAAAACCGGGCCGTGATTAAGGAGCGGACGATTGGTCGGATCCGCGCAGTCCGTATGATTGGGATGTATGGCATGCGCCATGTCGCAGGAAATGGTGAAGCTCTTGGCTAAGGCAACCGCGAAATCTTCCTCGTCGCCTCCCAGGCTGCGGACGATACGCGAAAGGACATCTCGAAGCGTCGCCGAATCGGCCCCTTTCCGGCTCATCGAGCCGATTTCTTCGTGGTCATGCAACGCAATCACCTGATGGACATCTGCGGGATTGGCCTTGGTCAGCGCCGTGGTCGCAGCATGGCACATGGCCAGGTTGTCCAGACGTCCGACGGAAAGAAATTCTTCGTTTTCCCCGAGGAACATACCTTTTTGCACATCATAGAGGAACAGATCCGCGTCCAGAATCGATTCACGGGCAATGCCGACTTCTTGCGCCACGACGGCCAGAAAATCGCCTTTTTTATCCGGTTCATCCGCCATGCACCAAATCGGTGCCATGCCATTCTGCGGCTTGATTTCGCCGTTTTTGTTCACCTCACGGTCCATATGAATGGCGAGGCTGGGGATGATGAGAAGCGGTCGGGTAATGTGTATTTTCTTCACGGAATAGCCGCGCGGAGAGTCGTCTTTTACCAGCAAACGGCCGGCCACGGAGAGCGGACGATCCAGCCAGGTACGCAAAATCAATCCGCCATAGGGCTCGACATTCAGCTGGCCATATCCGTTGCGCGGCATATTCACGTTCTGTTTCAATTGAAAACCGGGCGAGTCATTGTGCGCGCCGATGATATGAAAGCCGGCATCCGCCTGTTTAGCCGTGCGAAAAGCAAAAATCGTGGCATCCGAAATTTCCACGTAGTACGTTTTTTCCGGCTCCAATTTCCAGCGGGAAGTCAGGGAAAGCGGCGTAAATCCTGCTTTATCCAGAAGCGCTTTTTCTTGTTCCGTCGCCTGGTAGGCGGTCGGAGATCCATCAATGAACTGCAACAATTCTTTTGCACGCTGACGTGCCTGTTTCGTGATTTTCATGCTTTCTCCTTATTTTCTATTCCTCGTGGAAGGCCTCGCGCTGTAACGCCTTGGATCCGGTATGCATTATATGCCTTGGATCCAGTGCGTAATGAATACGCGGAGACCGATGAACAGCAAAATCGCTCCGCCAACGATGCCTGCCGGTTTTTGATAGCGCTGTCCGAAATAGTGACCGATATACACACCGGCAAAAGAGAACAGCCCGGTGCATACGGCAATGAGCGGAATCGCCATCCACAAATCTATCTCCATCATAGCAAAGGTCACGCCCACCGCAAAGGCATCAATGCTGGTCGCCACAGCAAGCGGAAACATGGTGGACCAGGAAAAATCTCCCGTCGGGCACGATTCCGGATTCCTCGCCTCTCGTACCATCTGGATGCCTAAATAGCCGAGTATGAGCAGGATCACCCAGTGATCAATAGCCCGCATGGACTGAGCAATCCACGACCCCAATAAGAAGCCCAAAAGCGGCATCAGGCCCTGAAAACCGCCGAAATAGGCTCCTACAACAAGCCCGTGACGCACGTGGAGCTCTTGTACTGCCAGCCCTTTACAGATCGCCACCGAAAAGGCATCCAGCGAAACGCCCACCGCCAGCAGTAACAGTTCGAAAAATGTCATCGTCATCCTTTCCGGTTTTTCGTAAACCGTTTCCATCCCATTTCACTCTTTACAATATGTTGCTTTTTTACCCATAATAAAATGTTTTTTCTGCAAAATAGAAGATTTTTTCAAAATGTCCCGCATTTTCCCTAGAATTATTCTCTTCTTCTTGTTGTTTTTTTTCGTTTTTGATAAACTATGGCGGAAATCGGAAAAAGAGAAGAGAAATTTCGATTTTTTTGAACCAATGGGAGGATGTTATGCTCAAAACGAAATATATTGTACAGTATCAAGGTCGTGAAGTGGATATGGAAGAGCTGGTAAAACAGGCGAAAATGTACTGGAAACAGGACGGCCATAAATTAAGCGAGCTGAAAACGCTGGATATTTATGTCAAGCCGGAAGAATATGCCGCCTATTACAGCATCAATGACGAGGAACAAAAAGGACGTATCGCCTTCTAAAAGGCCTACTGCCGAGAGAATGCTCTCTGCCTGACGTTTCGGCGTTGCGGAAGACGACAACCTCGCAAAAACAAAGACGAGCTGCACAACAGGTGTAGCTCGTCTTTTTCTTTGTTCTATTCGCTGGAAAGCTTGTTAGACCAGCCGGTGAAAAATTTAGGCTTCTGCCTTCCAGAGGCCGTGCTTGTTGCAATGTTCATAAACGGTAACAGGGCCATCTTCCACCAGGAATTGTGCCTTCGGCTCTTGACCCGGCTTCAATGCGACGCTTTGGAACTTGTCACCCTGTACAACGGCAATCATCGTAATGTAGTGATCTTCTTCCATGGGATGAACGACTTCGCCTACGACAACCGAAATCTTGTTGCCCTCACGCGTAACAGCCGGAACATGCTTTTCCACTGCCGCATCTTTTGTGTTGGCTTCCATCTTCTTTGCCGGCTCGCCACAGCATACCGGCGTTACCTTGCCCACCTGATTGGCTTTGATGTACATCGCACCACAATGCTCACAATAATAAAAATCCATAGTTCCTCCTTCATTTTATAGACCATCTAAGGCTTCCGAAATGCGTTCTCCCACATCGCAAAGCCCTAACAGGCGTTTTCGCCCTTCGTCCGCTTTCATACCCTAAATTGGTCTTGTCACACGTCTTTTTGCACGCTATAATGAAAGCGAAAGTTTGTTCGTTTTCGAAATCGATTCCCATAACGGTCGAGGATGGCAAGGCCCTTTGCCCCATCCATCGGTCGGCCAAAAAAGGAGGCGACGATGCAATCCCCGGCACAAAAAAGGCGTTCCGCGATGGTGCGCTACATCTCTTCCTACTGGATGGAAAACGGCATTGCGCCGACTGTGCGTGAAATTCAGGAGGCCTTGGGCATTCGTTCGACCTCGACCGTTTCCAAAGACCTACACGCCCTGATCGATGCCGAACAGATTACCATGACGAAAGGCTCCTACCGCTCGATCCGTCCGGTGGAAGATCTTTCTGTGCAAGAGACACAAGATACGCCCTATCGGGAAGATGTCTTGGATATCCCTGTCTATGGTGCCGTGGCAGCCGGGCAGCCGATTTATGCAGACGACTATACCGAGGAATCCATTCCCCTGCCGACGGCGTTTTTCCATCAGGATGGCAGCGACTACTTCATTTTGAAGATACATGGCGAATCCATGATTGAAGCCGGCATCTTCGACGGCGACCACGTCATCGTCCGCCGTCAGCAAACCGCCAGGAATGGACAACAGGTTGTCGCTCTCATCGAAGATTCGGCGACGGTAAAGACGTTTTTCCAACGTGCGGGCTATGTGGAACTGCGGCCTGAAAATGCCGCTTTAGAGCCCATTATTGTAAAGGAATGTCGCATTTTGGGCGTTGTCTGCGGGCTCTATCGTCTCTATTAAATATGGATGAAACATCGATCGTAAAAAGAGGAGCCGCGGCTCCTCTTTTTTCTTGCTTTGTTTTTATTTCTTTCGCGAGGGCGCCTTTTCCAGCCAACGGCTCGCACCATCCAAAAGATACAGCGATCCGGCCGCCACAAACAGTGCATTCGGATGGGCAAGATACGCCGCATCCAAAGCCTTTCCCATCGCCTCGATGACCGCATCGTCTTCTTCATCTTGGACGGGAATGCGATACACAGCATCAAATGCCGCAAAAAACTCCTGTTGCTCTTTTTCACTCAGCTTTCCGTCGTGCATACCAAACAAGAGAACGCGTTCTTTGCCCTTTGCCGGAGAACAGGAGGATAAGGCATCCAGATTCTCCACCAGCATTTTAGCAGCCTGGTGATTGTGCGCACCGTCAATAAAGACCATGGGATCGTACGAGAGCATTTCCAGCCTTCCGGGAAGATACGCTTCCGCCACGGCGGCATGGACGGCCTCATCTATTTTCTCCGGACGAGGAAGTTGTCCCGTTGGAAAAAGCGCGGCCGCGACCGGCGAATCGGGGGCAAGCATTTCCTCCAGGGCTGTTAAGGCCGTGCCGAAATTCTGCAGCTGATGGCGTCCGATGAGCCGCGCTGCATACGCGCCGCTTAAAGCGCCACGCGTAAAGGTAAAGTGCAAGGCCGGACGCTCGCCCTTTTGCCAACGCAGCGCAGCGTCGGTGATCGTTTGCGGCGAATAGAATACCAGCGAAGCGTTCTTCGCTTCGGCGGTATTTCGCAGGACCGTCTCCGCTTCGGGACGCTGGTCGGCCGATACGGCAAAGGAACCCGGCAGCAGCACTCCGGCTTTCGCACGGGCGATTTCCTGAATGGTATTTCCGAGCCGATCACGATGATCGAAGTCAATCGTGGTAAAGACCGTCATAGCGGTGGAAAGGAGATTGGTACAATCATCCAGACCGCCGATTCCGGCTTCCATAACCAGCACACGAGCCTCCTCCCGGTAAGCGAGAAGAGCTTCCACCATACTGCGCGCGAAATACGGGATGTACGGCAGATTTTCCGCCTTTCCTTTTTCTTCCATCGCCTGTTGGATTGCCACGGATCGCTCGTGGGTAATCGGTTGGGATTGCAGCATGATACGCTCTTCATAGTGATGCACATGTGGCGAAACGAAGTGGCCCACTTTTTCGGGCAACAGCTTCTCTAAGGCCAGCGCAAGGGTGCGCCCCGTTGAACCTTTTCCGTTGGTACCGATGAGATGAATGATGCACTTGTTTTTTTCGGGATGATCGAACGCTTCCAGCCAACAGTAGGTGGCCTTCTGCAACGCATTCCATTCCTTTTGAGGGCGCATGGTTTCCTCCTGTTATTGCTCGCTTCGCTTCGACGGCGGCATCACCCAGCGATCGGAAGCGATGGGCTCTTCACTGATGTCTTTTGAGTGGAGAGAGGCGATATCTATATTTGCCGCTGCACATAAAATCGCTTCCCATGCCTCCGGAAAATCCAAAAAGCGCGGCGAAAAGTGCGGATGCAGCGTAAAGGTGCGCTGATAATGGACGATAATTTCCCGGTTGCTTTGCGCATCCATCAAGTGCATGAGAGCAAGCATCATGGCAAAAAAGCGGAAGGCATCCGGCTGATACGTCGGTGCAAGCTTTTCCATGACGCACTTGTCTTCCTTCAGCACCGCACAGCCTTCCGAAAAACGGCGATTGGATAACCGGCCATGATGCGCACAGGTATTGCGCAATTTGGATAGGCAGGTAAAGAAAGAATATAAGACGTTTTCAGACAGCACCCCATAAAAAGCGGAAACTCGCTTTTGTTCCGGACGACGCATATTGTTAAAAATTTTCGTAAGCGTTCCCAACGTGATCACTTCCATGGCCACATATACGGGAACCTCACGCGTTTTTCCCTCTTCGGGACAGAAACGGCGCACAAAAGGTTCATTGGCTCGCGTCAATTCATTTTCCAAGTCATTAATAAAGTTTTTGTGGTACTCGTCCTGGCGAAAATGACCGGAATCCAAATACCCATACTCCCCAAAGCTTTCAAGAAGCACGGTACCCAGGACATGACGAAGCTGCACCTCATAGTCGGAAAGATAGTCGAATAAAAAGTTTTTGATACGACGATCGGCAAGATAGCTGTCTACCAGCATTTCCAGCGTGGTTCCCTCGCGATAGGTTCCGTCCGCTTTTTTCCAAGTCAAACCGAAATTTTCCAGATGAAAAGGACTGACCCGCTGAAAAACCTTTCGGGCATAATCCATATCCCGGATGATGAGCTTGTCGTTCACCACCATATCATAGAGCTTGGCATCGGAATGCATGAGTTGTACGGACATCAGGTTTCACCACCTTTGCGATAAAAAGGCCCGCCGTTTTGCACATCGTAGAGAGGTGTGGCGGGATCAGTGCCTATAGTATAGCACATTTGAAAAGCAAAAACGAACGATCCCACTCAGTAGCCATGATCGAAAAAGGCATTCTCTTCATATTACGAACAAAAGGGACGGATAGGATAAAGCCGTTTGATACTCGGCGAAAGCCTGTGGGATAAGGAGAAATGATGAAACAGAAAAAAACGCTATGTCAACGCTTTTTCGCTACCGTGTTGACCTTGCTCTTTGCACTGACGAGCCTTGCGCAACCGGCTAAAGCGGATAATTTAAAACAATCGGTTTACTCTTACGGTCAGAGTCTTACCGCCGAACAAAAACAGGAAACGGCGCGTTTGCTCCGTGTATCCGATAAAGCGTTGGAAATGCAAGTCAATATCGACGAAATGAACAGTTTGCTTCATGATCACTATGATTATTATCAGGTGTATTCCTCGGTCTACCTGGAGCCTACCGATAAAAATACGGGGGTGAAGGTGGAAATCGTGACACCGAAAACCATTACGTCCATTACGGCAACGCAGTACGCCAATGCCGCCATCACGGCCGGCGCAACCAATATGACCATTCGTGTGGCTTCGGTGAAAGCGGTGGACGGCTCCGGGGCGCTGGCCGGCGTCTATAAGGCATTCAGCGGTACGACGGGTACGCTTCCGGAAGAGAACGTCAAGACCGCACAGGAAGAACTGGAAATCACCTCGAAAATTAATGAGGAAAACAAAGGAAAAGACGGCTATTCCGACGAGCTGCTCAATGCCGCCATTGCGGAGATCAAGGCGCAAATCGCCAAAGAAAAGGAGAAAAACGGCGGCAATATTTCCGTAGGAGACATTACCACCATCATCAATACCGTGGTCAATAATTACCACCTGGATGGCGTTCTCAGCGCCGAAAATATTTCCTCGTTGCAGGGGTTGATGGAGAACTTCTCCAAAATCCGGCTCACCGACGAGCAAATCGCGAACTTGCGCAATTTAGGAGAAAATTTGCTCAAGCAGGGTGGAAATCTCATGGAAAAGGTGCAGACGGATTGGGCACATCTATCCCCCGAAACAAAAACCGAATTAGGCGGTTTCTTCGGCAATCTTTTCCAAGGCATTATCGACTTTTTCTCCAATCTGCTCAAATAGAAACGCCCGAATCGAGCGATTCGAGCGTGTTCCGGATCGACGGTGAAAAACGTCGCATGTGAAAAGCAAATGGAAATGGTAAGCGTCATTCCCCGCTGAGGGAATGGCGCTTATTTTCTTTTTCATCAAACACTTCCTGTGGGACGTTAGGTGCAAAGGATTGTGATAGACGCATTGCACGCGCCATGGAGGGAAATTCCGCCGCATAGTGGCCAAGATCAATGAGTGCCAATCCGTTTTGTAGGGCAGATTGTGCCTCGTGGTATTTGATGTCGGCGGTGACAAAAACGTCACAGCCCGCGGTCAGCGCATCGGGCATAAAGTCCATGCCGGATCCGCCCAGAAGACCGACCCTTGTAATATTTCGTTCGCCTTCTCCGTAAAACACCACCGACGGCGTCGAAAATGCTTGGGAAAGGTTGCGAGCAAAAGCCGCCAGCGTCATGGGTTCGATATTACCATAGACACCGAATCCGGCGGAATAGGCTCGCTGCGGATCGATCTCTTCCCGCGGTCGAAGCGCTCGGCACTCTCGAAGCGCCATGCGTTCCGCGATCTCGGTGTTGACGCCTCCGTCCACCCAATCCCACGGCGTATGCGTCGCATAGACTGCAATCCCCTGCTCCAATGCCCGCATGACGAGATTTTGCAAAGGCACGTCCTCGTGCAAGGTGTGTACTCCCTCAAAAAGTACCGGATGATGCGTAACAAGCAAATTTGCGCCCATCTCCACCGCCTTCTGCAGTGCACCCGCTGAAAAATCCAAAGCGAAAACCACGCCGCGAAGCGGTTGCGCAAAGCGGCCGAACTGTTTGCCGCTATGGTCCCATGCTTCCTGCAATGTTAGCGGTACTCGCTTTTCCCATTCCTCTACCCATTTCTGTATCTGCATACGAGATCCTTTCTCTTTTCTAAAACGGCCGTTGGCGTCATTCGTTGCCATCGTATCGCTTCCGCAGTCGTTGCAGAGCCCGAAGCGCACGTTCCGCTTCTTCTCGACGTTTCGCAGCCGCAGGGGAAGACTTTCCTTCTAAATGGATAAGGAGACTTTGCCAATGCTTCTCGTCCCGGATAAGCTGTTTTTCCAACACGGGATGTCTCTTACGCAAAAGCTCCGGGCCGTACTCCGCTTCCTGTTCTGTGAGAGAAAAGGCATAGCCGTTCCCTTCCGGACAAGCCTCTTGTGGAAAAACCAGAAAAAGCGGATACCACTTTCCATCTTCTTCGACGAGGTCTTCTTCAATTCGACAGGATAGTGTTTGTAAAAAATGCCGAAACGCCGCGATACCGCTCTGCGGCGAAAGCACCCATGTTTTTGCATTTTTGGCAAAAGCGAACGAATCGCGAAGAATACGCGTGATGAGCGGGCCTCCCATTCCGGCGATCACGATGGCATCCGCAGATGACCATGGAATGTCTTGCAGACCGTCCGTTACAAAAAGCGTAATTTTTTCTCGGATGGGCGGATTTGTCCGTTTCAAGGCTTCTTCCAACTTAGACAGAGAGGCGGAAGAAATGTCCGTTGCCAATACCTGTTGAATATCCTCCCGTTCTGCGAGACCGAGCGATACCAGTCCGTGATCCGCCCCCACGTCGATCACACGCTTGGACGGCGGAACAAGACGAATGAGGGTTTGAAGTCGTTGCATACTTCCTCCTGAGCCAGGAAACGTGGCGCTTTTCCAACGCATACAGATGTGAAAGGCGCCTTTGCCGAGCATACGCACATGCCGGGCCAAGGCGCCTGTTTCCGTGTTTGATTATTCGAGAAAATCGCGTACCTTTTGGCTTCGCGTCGGATGCTTGAGCTTGCGGATGGCTTTCGCTTCAATCTGGCGAATGCGCTCCCGCGTGACGTTGAATTCCTTGCCCACTTCCTCGAGTGTACGCGGTGTACCGTCATTTAAACCGAAGCGCAGCTCCAGCACCTTGCGCTCTCTTGTGGAAAGCGTACCGAGAATATTAGCCAGTTCCTCGCGGAGCATGATGAAGTTCGCCGCCTCATCCGGAGAAATGACCGTATCATCCTCGATAAAATCGCCCAAATGCGAATCTTCTTCCTCGCCGATCGGCGTCTCTAAGGAAACCGGCTCCTGTGCAATTTTGCGAACAATGCGCACTTTTTCGACATCAATGTTCATTTCGGCGGCAATTTCCTCGTTGGTCGGATCGCGGTTCAGCTCCTGCAGCAGCTGACGCTGTGCGCGCGAGAGTTTGTTGATGGTTTCCACCATATGCACCGGAATGCGGATGGTGCGCGCCTGATCCGCAATGGCACGGGTGATGGCCTGGCGAATCCACCAGGTGGCGTAAGTAGAAAACTTGAAACCGCGATGGTAATCGAATTTTTCCACCGCCTTCATCAGACCGAGGTTACCTTCCTGAATGAGATCCAAAAAGCTCATGCCGCGCCCGACGTAACGCTTGGCAATGGAAACAACCAGACGAAGGTTGGTTTCCGCCAGACGCTGTTTGGCAACGGAGCCTACGCGAATGGCCCGCTTCAGTTGTTTCTCATTTTCTTCCGACAGCGGCAACCCCACCAGAACACGTCCGGCCGGATCCGTCTTGACCAAAAGCTCTTGCAAAGCCTCGCGCTGTGGAGTGAAATCATTTTTATAATGCGCCATGCGCTTATTTATGGTTTGCAGGGCTTCCAGCAGCACTGCATAATTTTCGGCTTCCTGTTCCGTTAAGGCATCCTTCAGTTGCCGCTTCCGCAAGGTCATGTTGAGCTTATCGACAATGGTATTGCGTTCAAAAAGTTCACGGCGAAGCTCTCCCGGAATGGTTTCTTCTTCCGTAAACGGTTTGACTTGAAACTCCTGCGCCAGGTCCAGCAACGTGCCACACGGTTCCTCGTTTTCCACATTCTTTTTATACAGCTGATCCACCGCACGAAGGATGCGTTCCTCATTTTCCAGCGCAAGGTCTTTCCAGCTTTTCTGTTTTGTCGTTAAGAGCTTCGGCGTCAGCACGAAGGTAACCAGCGCTTGCTGAACCTCCACACAGAAGGCCAGCTCACACGCTTCCTGTTGTGTCAGACCCAGCCGACTCAAACGGCGACGGATGTAGCGTTCCACATGGGCAGCGATTTTGACCGCACGATACGCCTCATCCTCTTCGCTGAGGACGACATCCTCCGGAGAAAGGACGATGGCCAGTAAACGACGAAACGCCCTGTACTGTCTTGTTTGTGCCGTGCGGAAACGCTTCCTTGCGTCTTTTGTCGCCATCAAATCCAACAGCATGGCGGCTTGCGTATTATTGAGCGACTCTTTCGCGATCTCAATCTCTTCCCGCAAAGAAGCTTTTTCGCCTCGAAGCACTTTTGCTGCCGAT
This sequence comes from Murdochiella vaginalis, assembly GCF_902381775.1. Lineage (NCBI taxonomy): Bacteria > Bacillati > Bacillota > Tissierellia > Tissierellales > Peptoniphilaceae > Murdochiella > Murdochiella vaginalis. Next base: position 923,349 of record NZ_LR698969.1, on the reverse strand, counting down.
TCCGCCAACTCCATGCGACGCGCGAGGAGCACCTCTTCGTCTGCGGTAAGCAAAGAAACGCGGCCGATCTCCTTGAGATACATTTTTACCGGATCATCCACGGCGATGTTTTGCAGCATTTCCTGATCGCTCAACTCCGCCTCGGGTTCTTCCTTTTCCTCTTCAAAATGGACACTTAACTCGGATAAGGCATCCAGATCGCTTAGCGTCGACTCGTCCTCTTCTTCGTCAAGCAGCTCATCCTCTTCCTCATCCTCTTCTATGCCTTCTGTGCGCACGGCATCCGCCATAGTGATGCCGTCGTCGGCCAAAATCTGCAAAATATCACGACGATCCTCCTCGCTGAGTTGGTCCATATCTTCCAGATTTTCCCAATCGTCCCGTTGAAAGCGATCATGATGCGCAACGGCAATCTTGCGCAACTCTTCCACCATATCCTGTTTTATCTCTTCGATGTCCAGGACATCGTCTTTTAGTCGATCTTTGCGATCCGTCATCTAAGCCCTCCCCCAGGCGCACGCAAGCGTTGCTCAATCTCCTGCAGTTCTTTCAACAAAGCACTTTGCGACGACACATTTTCCATCTGATCCGGATGATGCATGGCATAAAGCAACTCTGCCTTGCGTTCTCGCAGACGAAAACGTTGAATTCGTTCTCGAAGTTCTTTCGCCATAGCGACATGAACCGGCAAATTTTCCCGGTCCAGCGACTCCGCAAGCTCTCTTGCTTCGTCGGATAAATCCGATTCTTTTAGCCAGTCCTGTTGCGGTGAAATGCCCGCATCCCGTAAATTATGCACGGCCAAGAGCAATTGTTGTAGCCCCGGATTTTCAATAAAATCCTGCTCCGCCGACAGCACATCCTCACAGGCGCGATCGCCTCGAATCAGCCGCACCATTTCGCGTTCGAGTCGAAAACGTTCCGATGCCATGCTCCTGTCGGCATACATACCCAAACTGTCGCTTCTGCTCTCATCTTGGTCTGCATAATCCCCAAAGGCTTCCGGCGGCAGTTCCTCTTCTTCCGCGTAATAATACGAGGGGCGATCCGCTTCCGTATCGCGACGAGAAGAGAATGCCTCTCCTGCATAACGACCTTTTTCCGCTCTGTGCCGATTCTTTTCGCTCTGCTTGGCAAGAAGCTCTTCGCGGCGCTTCGCGGTATCATGCTGTACGCTTTCCAAGCTAACTTGTGCCAGCGTAGCCACCTGCTCTGCCATCACGTCACGGAGCGTCTGCTTTTCAATGCCGGCTAAAAAATCCAGTGCGCGTGGCAGAAAATCCATGCGCCCGGCCGGTTCCGTCAGATCATAACCGGCGGTAAGCAATTTCAGTTCAAAATCCAGCGGATCCATCGAAATGGACAAATAGTGCCGAAACGCCTCTGCTCCTTTCGTTCGCACCACATCGTCCGGGTCCTTTCCTTCGGGAAGGACGACCAGCTTCGGCGAAACGTCCGCCTGTTGAAACACATCAATGGCACGACGCGCTGCTCGGATGCCGGCAGCGTCGCCATCATAACAAAGATACACACGATCTGCATAGCGTTTGACGAGCTTCGCCTGTTCTTCCGTAAGAGACGTACCCAACGAAGCGACGGCATTGGGCACGCCGTGAAACGCCAGCGCTGCCACATCCATATAGCCCTCCACCACGATCACTTCGCGTGAATTCGGAATTTTACGCACTTGATGCAGATGATAGAGATGCTCTCCTTTATGAAAGATTTCGGAGTCCGGCGAATTCAAATATTTTGGTTTGCCATCGCCAATCGCCCGTCCTCCAAAACCGATGATTTTTCCTTTGACCGAAACAATGGGAAACATCAGCCGGTCACGAAATTTATCATAATACCCTGTGCCGCGATGAGACCGTGCAATGAGACCGAGCGCCAGCAGATCCTCCTCGCGATAGCCTTTTTCCGTTAAATGGCGCAGTAGGCTATTTCCCTTCGCATCCGCATAGCCGAGAAAGAAATCATTGATGATCTGCGCTTTAAACCCGCGACGGGCTAAGTACTGGAGCGCCGCGTCACTGGTTAGAAGCTGCTTATAAAAAAAACGTGCCGCTTCTTCATTGATGCGATAATACAAATCGCGCCGCATCCGTTTCTCTGTATCCTCGGGATGATCCGCTTCTATGGGAATATGATAGCGTTCCGCCAGCGCCACAACGGCTTCCTGGAAGTCAAGATGCTCCATTTTCATCAAAAATGCGATGCCATCGCCGGATTCGCCGCAGCCGAAACATTTGAACGTTCCCCTCTCGGGACGGATAAAAAAAGAAGGCGTTTTTTCCTGATGAAACGGACAACAAGCCTTCTTCTGTTTGCCGGCCGGTTTCAGGGTGACATAGCTTGCGACCAGCTCTTCGATGTCGATCGCATCGCGCACCTGCTGAATCGTTTGATCGGAAATGCGCATAACTCCCCCTTCCCCAATACCGTTTACCTTTTCTTATGTTTCTTCTACCGTAGGATTTTCGAGCGTCCGCTTCATCGTTCTCTGCACGTTGTACGAAAAATTAGAGAATGGACCATGCCTTGGGAATAAAAAGATTGCGATAGGTACGAATGAGAAAATCATCCGTCATGCCGGCGATATAGTCGATGGCTTGACGGCGAATATCCCCCTCATCGGCCGTGTTCTCGTAAAGATGACGATGGTCTTCGGGCATGGCGTTCGGATGGGCCACGAGATAGGCCAAAAGATCCGTCATAATGTGCTCCAATTTTGCGTTCTCGCCTTTGACCATTTCGTTGGTATACACTTCACGAAACATGAAGGTGCGCAAATTCTTGGATGCCTTATAGACCGTTTCTTCCATGAGAATATCGGGCTTGTCGAGGCTTGCCTCGATAATGGCCGTCACCATGGTGCTGATGCGTTGCGAATGCGTTTCGCCCAACACCGCAATGCTCTCCTTCGGCAAATCCGCCATCGAAAGAACTCCGGCGCGTAAAGAATCGTCGATGTCGTGGTTCACATAGGCAATGCGATCGGCATATTTTAACAAACGACCTTCCAGCGTCGCCGCCAGCTGTTCGCCGCTGTGGTGCTCGATGCCGTCAAGCACCTCCCAGGTAAGATTGAGCCCCGGAATAACATGATCGCGTCGATTTTCCAATAAGCGCAAAACGCGCACCGATTGCTTCGCATGATGAAAGCCCGGATCCAGCATCTGTAAAATCTTTTCGCCGGCATGGCCGAACGGCGTGTGGCCCACATCATGGCCCATGGCCATGGCCTCAATCAGATCTTCATTCAGTCGAAGCGCCCGCGCCATGGTTCGCGCGATCTGGCTGACCTCCAGCGTATGCGTCAGCCGCGTACGGTAATGGTCTCCTTCCGGAGCGATAAATACCTGCGTTTTATGTTTGAGGCGGCGAAAGCACTTGGAATGCAATATCCGGTCCCGATCACGCTGATAGGCCGTTCGGATGGGATCCTCTTCTTCCTGCCGCTCTCGGCCCCGCGTGGCATCCACGTGTGCCGCATACGGAGAAAGCCACTCCTTTTCCCATTTTTCCGTCTGTTCCCGAAACATGGCCCCCTCCTTTCGCCTCGCGTTGGAAACGTTCCTCGATGACAAAGCGTCGTCCTCTATGCTAACCGATACTTCGTTACTCAATCTTCCCGCACAATGCGACGGGCAATCAGAATCTCATGAATCAGGTCATTTACCTGTGCCAGCATGCCCAATCGCGACGCTTTTAACCTGGCATCATCCACCAGAATCATGGTCGCATCCAGATACTCATGAAGGATCGGCATCCATTCCCGGAAAAGCGCCAACGCCTCTTCATAGTGGTCTTTCTGTAATTCCGCGCGAATTTCCTCCGCTCGATACAAGGAGGCAAACAGCTTCTGATCTTCCTCCTGTAAACAGTCCGCATCCACTGCGGTCGATTCGGCATGCTCCGCCATGCTCTCGATGCGAACAAAACCGGTGATGAGCTCATTTTCGGGGTCTTTCTCCGTTAGCGCCTGTACGGCCGCCGCCTTCTGCATTAAGCGCAGATAATCATTGTCCTCGGTGGCCAACACGGCATCCGCCACATCGTAGCGTATGCCCTGTTCTTGCAATTTCGTGCGCAAACGGCCGCGGAAAAAGTCGCTGATGCGGGAAATCACATCGTCATAATCAAAAACCAGCCCCTTTTGTTCCACATAGAGCAACAGCGCATCACGCAGAGCATCGGTCATCGACAGATGCAGCGAATTCTTCTGCAGAATATCCAGGATGCCGATGACGGCACGACGCAAGCCGAAGGGATCCTGTGAGCCCGTCACGTTGACGTCGATCGCAAAGAGACCGGCCAGCGTATCCAGCTTGTCGGCCAAGGAAAGCACCATGCCCGCCGTCGTCTGTGGAAGTTCTCCGCCGGACTGTCGCGGCAAATAGTGCTCTTCAATCGCTTTGGCAACGGCGAGTACTTCGCCATTTTCGGTGGCATAAATGCGCCCCATGGTGCCCTGCAGTTCCGTAAACTCCACGACCATCTTCGTGACTAAATCCGCCTTGCACAGATGCGCCGCACGCGCGATATTCTGCTGAATCGACGGCCCGCAGACCAATAGCTTCGCCAGAGAAACGCCAAGCGATTCCAGGCGTTCGGTTTTCTCGCGCATGGTTCCCAGCTGTTCATGAAATACCAATTCATCCAGCTTCGGAACTAACTCTTCGAGCGGACGCGCCTGATCCTGTTGATAAAAGAACTTGGCATCTTCCAAGCGCGGAATGAGCACTTTTTGATTGCCTTCAATGACATTTTGCAATCCCACTTCATTCCCATTGCGCACGGAAAGAAAATACGGTAACAGATGGTTTTCGTCATCCACCACCGGAAAATAGCGCTGATGATCCATCATCGGGGTAATGATCACTTCCGGCGGAAGCGTCAAATATTCACGCGGCACGTCTCCACGGAAGACCGTCGGATACTCGACGATATTCACCACTTCTTCCAACAGCTCGGCATTTTGCATGGGCACGCCACCTTTTTCGCGGGCGAGGCGATTCAAGCCGCGTAAAATGCGATCACGGCGCTTGCTTTCGTCAATGATTACATAATTTTCTTCCAGTTGGGATTCATACGTATGCACGCTCTCGATTACGAAATTCTTTTGTCCGAGGAAGCGATGGCCATTTGTATGGTTTCCCACGGGAATGCCTTCCAGATCGATCGGCAAGACCTGATCCTCCAACAGCGAAACAATCCAACGGATAGGACGCAGGAAACGCAGATTCTTGCCGCCCCAACGCATGGCGCGAGGATTGGAAATTTTCCGAACCGCTTCCGCAATAATGGTCGGCAATGTTTTTTCAATGGAAATGGCTTCTTTTTTCAGGCGCGCAAAGACATACTCGCTTTTGCCTTTGTTTTCGATAAAGGTATCCGAAAGAGAAAGACCCTTGGAGCGTAGAAAGCCGAGCAAGGCCTTTGTCGGCTGTCCTTCGTTGTCAAATGCCGCCTGTTTGGAGGGGCCGCGAACCACTTCTTCCGCTGCGCTTTCCTTGGCCTGAATATCCTCCAACCAAAGGGCAAAACGCCGCGGTGTGGATTGTACACGTGCGTCCGTAACGGAAAGTCCGGCAGTAACTAAGCCGTCCAAAACATTTTGCTTAAGCTGTTGTTTCGTCGAGGCTATATAGCGCGAAGGAAACTCTTCCACGCCTAATTCCAATAGATACGTTGTCATGCCCGCTTCTCCTCTTCCTCTGCCGCGTTCTGCAAGGGGCGCTGTGCATCCACTTCGTTCGCCTCGGCATGCAATAGCGGAAATCCCATCTCTTCGCGTTTTTCCAGATAACATTTGGCCACAGCGCGCGCCAGATCACGCACGCGGGCAATATAGTGACTGCGTTCGGAAACGGCGATGGCGCCGCGCGCATCCAAAAGATTGAAGGTATGCGAGCATTTCAGCGCATAATCATACGCCGGGAATACCAGCTTTTCCTCGATCTGTCGTTGCGATTCCTTTTCGTACAGATCAAAGAGCGTATGCAGCATGGCGACATCCGCCGTTTCAAAGGAATATTTGGAGTTTTCGTATTCCTGCTGATGGAAAATATCACCATAGCGCAAGTGTTCATTCCACTGCAGATCAAAGACGTTGTCCACCCCTTGAATATACATGGCAATGCGTTCGAGACCCATGGTGATTTCCCCCGCTTCCGGGTTCAGTGTCACGCCGCCCACCTGCTGAAAATAGGTAAATTGCGTGATTTCCATGCCGTCGAGCCATACTTCCCAGCCCACGCCCCACGCACCGAGCGTCGGGGATTCCCAGTTGTCCTCGACAAAGCGGATGTCATGCTGCAGCGGGTCGATCCCGATAGTTTTTAAGCTGTCCAAATACAGATCCTGAATATTGTCCGGGGAGGGCTTCAGAATAATCTGCAGTTGGTGATGCTGATACAGGCGATTCGGATTCTCGCCATAACGTCCGTCGGCCGGACGGCGTGACGGCTCCACATAGACAACCTTCCACGGCTCGGGACCGAGGGCGCGTAAAAAGGTATTCGGATTCATGGTTCCGGCCCCTTTTTCCGTATCGTAAGGTTCCAAAACGGTGCATCCCTGCTGCGACCAATAGGCCGTCAGAGTGGATAGCATTTCCTGTAAATTCATTCAACCTCCTCCGCTCGTTATGAGCTACCGGCTCCCGACCAATACAGGTAGCCGTGAATCATTTCTTTACAGAAGATGGAGTTCCTCCATCATCGATAAGGTACCCAGAGTATGCCGGCCTGTATGCGTCGCATAGTAACGAAAACAGACCCTGGCCAAACGCCGGGCATCCGCAGACGAAAAATCATGCGCGTCCATTATAACACGAAGCGGAAGGCGGAGATAATGGACAATCGCGGCGTATTCCTCTCCGGAGAGCACGTCCGCTCCCACCGACGGAGCATGCAGGGCGCATGCAATTCCGCCTGCTTCGGCATCGAAAAAGAACCGGTCACCAACAAGCGCTTCCCCACCGTACACACAGGTGGACACGCGTGGCCGGAAGCCGGAAAAGCTACACAGTTTTAAGAGAAAGGCGCCGATTCCATGCGAAAGCTGCGCCGGATTTCCCTCTTCGATCGCTTTGAGAAAGGCCTGGTACAGTAAAAACAAATTCTCTTCTTCCCCGTCCACCAAAACGCCCAGCAGCGCCTCGGTGCCGAAGCGCGCCGTTGTCAGCTGCGGAAGAGAACGGCGCAAGCCCAGGTGCGCATCGGTAATGGCGCCTTCCTTCAGATAGTTTGTGGTTCGTCCGAAAATCAGGTGAAACTGTCCTTCCACATAGGGCGCGGAAAGATTTAAAAATCGGCTTTTATTGCGTTTAGCCCCACGCACCAGAACAGAGACTTTGCCGCGTTCCCGTGTAAAAAGGTCAATCATGCGCGACGACTCGCGCACATCGTAGGCCTGCAGCACAATTCCTTGTAAGCTTTTATCCTCGTCCATACGCTCCTCTTGGTCGGTCCCTCTCAATCAAAGCCCAGGCGGTCGACCTTCTGTTTGTTTTTGCGCCAGTTTTTGTCCACTTTGACCCAAAGCTTCAAATTCACCGGGCAGTCCAAGAGCGCCTCAATATCCTTGCGCGCTTCGCGACCGATTCGGCCAAGCTTCGTTCCGCCTTTGCCAATCACCATGCCCTTATGGGAAGGTTTTTCGCAATAAATGGTGGCGTAAATATCATAGAGCTCACGATCCGGTCTCTTTTTCATGGCATCCATGCCCACATGAATGCCATGCGGAATTTCTTCCTGCATGTGATAGAGGCACTTTTCACGAATGATCTCTGTAATGATAAAGCGTTCGGATCGATCCGTTACCATATCGTCCGGAAAATACTGCGGGCCTTCGGGAAGAAGGCGGTAGATAAGATCGAGCAGCTCGTCCATATCCGTCTGCTCCTTGGCGGAAATCGGCAAAACGGCGCGAAAAAGATCCAGTTCTTCGTATCGGCGCTTTTCCGCTTCCACCGTTTCCGCCGGAGAAAGATCCGTTTTATTGAGCAATAATACCAGCGGAAGAGTATCGAGCGTTTTTAGGCGTTCCAGGATCTGGCGATCCAGGGGACCGATGCGGGAAGACACATCGGTCACAAAAAGGCAGAGATCCACCCCGTCCAGCGCCTCGCGCGAAAGCTTAAGCATCGTTTCGCCCAGCGCATTTTTCGGTATCTGCACCCCCGGCGTATCCAGAAAAATGGCCTGCATGCGATCATCGGTCAAGATGAACTGTAATTTATGTCGCGTGGTTTGTGGCTTGTTGGAAATGATGGAAAGTTTTTCTCCCAACAAGCGGTTGATGAGCGTCGATTTTCCGACATTCGGACGCCCGATCACCGCTACATAGCCGGAATGAAAGGGCTGTAAAAAACCGAGTGCGCGCATAATTCGTTTTTCTTCGTGACGCATCCGGCGTTTATCGGCTTCTTCTTCGTGATCATAGCCTAACAAATGCAGCAGCGAATGTACCGCCAAATAGACGGTTTCACGCTCTTCGCTGTGGCCGAATTCTTCCGCCTGCGCCCGAACCCGTTCCATGTTGATGACAATGTCGCCCAGAACATCGAGGTTTCCTTCCTTGCGGAGCATGGGAATTTGCTCCGCTTCATAGACGGGAAAACTCAGCACATCCGTCTCGCTGTCTTTCCCGCGATACTGCGCATTGAGCTCACGAATTTCTTCCCCGGTGACGAACGAAAGCGAAATTTCCACGTCGTCCTGCACATGTTGCGTATGTAAGGCAACCTGCAAGGCGTTTTCCAGCGGCTTTGCCTTGGTTTCGTCCCAAACGAGGGTCTCATCTCGATTGTCCACGAGCAGATTCATGCGTTTCTCCTCTTCGCATCCGTTTTCTCTGCAGACGCTTCGCTGCGGTTGTTCCGACTTTCCCCTGCGTGGGGCGATGCATGTGATTTTCCATTTTCCTGCGCATCTTCATAGCGTTCAAACGCTTCAATCACGCGCTGTACAAGCGGATGGCGCACGACGTCGGCATGATGAAACATGCAAAACGCCACACCGTCCACGTGTTGCAAGATGCGCTGAATGGTTTTCAAGCCGGAGGTTTTTCCCTGGGGAAGATCCACCTGCGTGACATCTCCTGTGATGACCGCCTGCGAGCCGTAGCCCATGCGCGTCAAAAACATCTTCATCTGGGCGCTGGTCGTGTTCTGCGCTTCATCCAGAATGATAAAGGAATTGTCCAGCGTGCGCCCACGCATGTAGGCAAGAGGAGCTACCTCGATCTGTCCGCGCTCCTTGAGCTTGAGATACGCATCTGCGCCTAAAATTTCATACAGCGAGTCGTAAAGCGGACGAAGATAGGGATCGATTTTTTCCTGCAAATCGCCGGGCAAAAAGCCCAGACTTTCGCCGGCTTCCACCGCCGGGCGCGTAAGGATGATGCGCTGGACATCATTGTTTTTAAATGCCTTGATGGCCATCGCAACGGCCAAATACGTTTTTCCCGTGCCGGCAGGACCGATCCCGAAAGTGAAACCGTTATGCGCAATCGCATCCACATATTGTTTTTGTCCGATGGTTTTCGCACGAATGGGTTTTCCCTGGGCTGTTGTCGTAATAATGTCGGTCAGCAGTTTTTCCACCGGCACATCTTCATGTTCTTTCTGCATCTGCAGAAGATAGGCAAGCTCTTCGGAAGAGATGTAACCTTGTCTGGCGATCACTGCGAACATCTGCTCCATGACCGCCTGCGCCGCTTCCATTTCATATTCTTCTCCGCTGAGCTGCAGAGCGTTATCGGCCAGCTTCATCTTAATGCCGAAGGTATTCTCTATCGCCTTCGCGTGGGCATTCAATTCACCGAAAAGAGCTGCCCAGTCCTTGGCAGAGTGTTCATTGTCCGTCCATAGCAATTTTTTCATGCGTTCCTTTTACTCCCCTCTTTGGCGGCGCAAACGCCTTAGCATCCTTTCGTGCCTAGCTTTTCGCCGCTCAGCCGGCGTGCTGAGCAATTCTTTGGCCACAACGGCTTGTGTTAACCATGCCTTTTGTTTCATCCTATTCGGCGCCGATAATTCCCGGGCAAGTTCGGATAACGGTGTCGAATCAGTTGCTTTTTCTGTTTGTTTCGACGCCGGTTTTTGTTGTTTTTGCTCCGTATCCGCAGGCGTCTTATCCTCGGGCGGACCTTCCATGGAAATCACCGACGGTACAACACCTTCCCCTTCCATGGAGATCACCGGCGGAACGACACCTTCCCCTTCCATGGAGATCACCGGCGGAACGACACTTTCGCCTTCCATCGTACGGACCGGCGGTACAACGCCTTCGCCTTCCATGGAAATCACCGGTGCGACGACACGTTCGCCTTCCTGGACGGAATGAGACTTTGTCGAGGGAGGGCGAGTAGCCTTCGAAGAAATGTTCCGTTCCTTTTTCACCGCATAGGTGTCCCATAGATTTTCAAAAAGATCCAGCAGAAAATCCCCTTGGTTCATCCCGTTCATATTCCGCCTCAAGCATTCTGCGTGGTATCCCCCGGCTTCTGCTCTTCACCGGCGAGGGATTGGCGCATCCGGGTGTCGGAAATCATATTCTGCATTTCATAATAATCCATCACTCCCATGCGGCCTTCGCTCAAGGCCTTGGCCAGTGCTTCCGGCACAAGGGCTTCGGCTTCCACGACCTTCGCGCGTTGACGGCGAATCTCGGCAAGGTTCTCTTGCTCGGAAGCAACCGCCTGCGCACGGCGTTCCTCGGCTTTAGCTTGGGAAATGCGCTTGTCGGCCTCGGCCTGTTCCATCTGCAACTTCGCCCCGACGTTGCGCCCGATGTCGACGTCGGCGATGTCAATCGAAAGAATCTCAAATGCCGTACCGGAGTCAAGTCCTTTGTTCAGCACCGTCTGTGAAATCAAATCCGGGTTTTCCAGCACGGCGGAATGCGTCTTGGAAGAACCAACCGTAGTGACAATACCTTCGCCGACACGCGCAATAATGGTCGCTTCGCCGGCGCCGCCGACTAAGCGCTGAATGTTCGCGCGCACCGTAACCTTGGCTTTCACCTGTACCTCGATGCCGTTCTTCGCGACGGCGGCAATTTCCGGCGTTTCAATCACCTTGGGATTGACCGATACCTGCACCGCTTCCAACACATTTCGTCCGGCTAAATCAATGGCCGTCGCTTCTTTAAAGCTTAAATCGATGTTGGCGCGCTGCGCCGCGATGAGCGCGTCCACAACGAGGTTGACGTTACCACCGGCGAGATAATGCGCTTCCAGCTCATTTAACTGCAGGGAGAGGCCGGCCTTGGTGGCCTTAATCAACGGATTGACGATGTGCGACGGCGTTACGCGACGCAGGCGCATGCCGACCAAGTCACTGATTTTTACAGGCACGCCCGAAAAACGTGCCGTAATCCAGAGCCCCACCGGCACAAATACAAAGAAAATACTGAGCAGAAAAACCGCAATGAGTAGAACCGGTATTGCAACGAAATTGTCATCCATCCTTAATGTCCTTTCCAGATCGTTTCAATTTGTGTTATTTGTACCCGTTTCCGCCATTTTTCTTCGTTTCGCAGACGAGAACCTTCCTCCGTGGATGCGAAAGGGAAAAGGCAAAATCGATCGACGTGAAGAAAGCGAAAATGCTCGTACAAAAACGAAAAGATGGCATCCGTGAGATGCCATCTTTACAAGACTTACCGTTTACGATTTTTACGACGAGCCGCTTCTGACTTCTTTTTGCGCTTGATGGACGGCTTTTCGTAATGTTCACGCTTGCGATACTCGGCTAATGTGCCTGCGCGAGCGATGGAACGTTTAAACCGCTTCAGAGCACTTTCAATGGATTCATTGTCTCCGACGCGAATCTCCGGCATTTTTTCACCCCCCTCGGGTTAAATTCGTAACTTGAATTATATGCGATGAGCATTAGAAAAGTCAACCCGTGAAAAAGCGAGTAGCTATATTAGGCAGACGCCGGCTTCTGACTCCCTTTTGAGACTAGGCATCAAAGCCCGGAAAGCGAATGGGTTGTCCCGCGAGGACGTGAAAATGCAAATGATCGATACTCTGTCCTCCGTCTTTTCCGCAATTGCTGATCACGCGATACCCACTTTCCGCAAAGCCGTCGCGTTTCGCAACAGAGGCAATGGCCTCAAAAATGCGAGCGACAATGGCGGCGTCTTCCCCGTCGGCGAACGCATTTGCCGAGGCGATATGCTTTTTCGGCACAAAGAGAAGATGTACCGGCGCCATGGGCGAAATATCACGAAACGCCACCACATTCTCATCTTCGTATACCAGCTCCGTTGGAATTTCTCCCTGTGCAATTTTACAAAATAGACAATCCATTTTGGCTCCCTTCCTTCTTTGACCTCTATGCCTTCTCTTCCGCGGCATTCTTACCCCAATTTCTACTTCACGTTCCCCTTACCATTTTATAACGAAAAGCTCACAGAAACTTTACATGGGATGCGCTTCTAATGGCTATTTTCCGCCATTTATTCGATATAATGAAGCCAGATTTTCGGTTTCTTACATAGCGATGTCGGCTCTTTTTTCTCGGAGTGGCTGGCTCTTTTTTCTCGAAGTGAAAGGAAAAATGATGAAAAAATCGTCCTGGTTTGTTCTTCTCTTGGCATTTGTTTTGCTGTTCACGTCCTGCGATGAACTTGCTCCGAGTGATGGATTATCCCATACGGAAAACAAGAACGATGCCGATTTTATCACAAACGCAGGATCCGGTGAGCCGCTGAAAATTGTTGCCGGCTCCGAAATGAAAGTGCTGGAACCGATCTTTGAAGAATATGCAAAAAAGAGCGGAAAGCGCATCGAAATGGATTACCTGGGATCACTGGACATCATGCGCCTTATCGGACAGGAGGAAAACCCGTATGATGCCGTTTGGCCGGCATCCCTTCTATGGCTCAATATGGGCGACACCCGCCATACTTTGAAACACATGGAAACCATTGCGGTCACGCCCGTCATTTTCGGCATCCGCCAGTCTCTTGCAAAAGAGCTCGGCTTTGCCGGTCGTAAAGATGTGACGATGGCTGAAATTGAACAGAGCATCACCAGCGGAAAGCTCAAGTTCGCCATGACCTCGGCTACGCAATCCAATTCCGGCGCAAGCGCCTATCTGGCTTTTTTAACCGCCCTCTCGGCTACTCCTCAGGATGGCATTACGAAAGAGGATCTGGAAGATTCCAAGCTCCAAGAGCGCATCACCGCCTTTCTCAGCGGCGTCAATCGTTCTTCAGGCTCATCCAACTGGCTCGTCGACCTGTTTTTGCAAGGCGGCTATGACGCCATGGTGAACTATGAGCAACTCATCATCCAAGCCAATCAGGAGCTGGAGCGCCGCGGCCAGGAAACGCTGACGGCAGTCTATCCCGCCGACGGCATTTCGCTTTCGGATTCCCCTCTTGCCTATGTGGATAAAGGCGATGCCGAGAAAGAAAAAGACTTTCTTGCTTTTCAAGCGTATCTGCTCAGTGAAGAAGGGCAGCAGCAGATCGAACGCACCGGAAAGCGCAACGCCTTTGGAAAAGACAGTGAAGCCAATCGATCGATCTACAAAAAAGAATGGGACATTCAGGCGGATCGTCTTCTTTCACCCATTCGTTTACCGCAAAATGCCGTCATCGAGCAGGCGCTGGACCTCTATCAATCCAGCTTCAAAAAGCCGGCCTACACGGTCTATGTGTTGGACTATTCGGGAAGCATGAGCGGAAAAGGATACAATTCCATGATGTATGCCCTAAGCGAAATTTTGGTGCCGGAAAATGCGAAGAAAAATCTCTTACAGGGGACGACTAAGGACCGCACGGTGCTCCTACCGTTTTCTTCCGAGGTATATCAGCCGAAAGAGGTTGTCGGAAAGGATCCAAGTGAGCTGTACACCTTTGCCCAAAGTTTTTCGCCACGAGGAGCCACTTCTCTTTATGAAGCGGTGGATTATGCCTTACATTACCTGGATGAGCGTCGCAAGGAACTTGACAACTACATTCCCGCCATCGTAGTCATGTCGGACGGCATGGCCAATGGAACGATGAGTGCTTCCGATTTAAACGCGTCTTATGAAGAACGGGGGCTTGATATTCCGATCTTTACCATTCTGTTTGGGGAGGCCAGTGAAGAAGAGATGAAGGCCCTTGCCGAGATGTCCAACGCCCGTGTCTTTGACGGGCGGGAAGATCTGGTTCATGCCTTCCGTACGGTAAAGGGGTACAACTGATGACGTTCTGGGGTCGCGTGAAACGGCATCTCTCTGCGGAAAAAGAAAAACGCCGCCAGGAAGAGCAGGAGGAATCCACAGGAGCTGCGCCAAAAGGCAGTGCCGGAAAAACCGTGCTTGCCGGACTGATCGGCTCGCTTCTCTTTCTCATCCTGTTGTTTCTCTTGCATTGGCCCTTCCCTGTCGCCCTTCTTCTGGGGCTGGGCATTACCGTCGCTCTTCAATTTCTGACGAAATCGGTGGAACGGATCGGTACCACGCCGATTGATCGTTTGGAGCAGGGCGAGGAAGCACTTCTGCTCTATCGTGCAACACGCAAGACCATGGATGAAATGCGCCAATGGCAATATCGCATTACCGACGGAAAACTCTTTAAGCAAGCGGATGAGCTGGTTCGTGTAGGGGCAGATATTTTTTATTACCTCACCCGTCACCCCGAAAAAATTTTGCCCTCTCGCCAATTCTTAACCTACTACTTGGAAACGGCGAATCGCATTTTTCAAAACTATGTGGAAATGCAAAATGCACACCTTTCGGAGGAAAAATTTCTCTCCATTCGCGAACAGACGGCGACATCCGTCGACTATCTGCACACCATCTTCGTGAATCAGCGTGATGGATACCATCGCGATGCGATGCAGAATCTGGAAGAGGAATCGGAGCTGTTAGAAAAAACCATCACTATGGGAGGAGGACGAAAATGAATCGCAATAAATGGATCGGAGTCGGCATATTGGGCGTCGTTGCCGTCTTTGCGGCGATTTACGTGTTTTTCGTCGCCAACCGGCCGAAGGAAGTGGCGATTAACGGCCTTTTGGGCGGCGAGAAAATCGGGCTGTTCCAAAGTCAGGAATTCCTAGACACCATGAAAAAAAGCCACCTTTCGGTGGATTATCGCAAAGCCGGATCCATCGCCATGGTCACTGAAACAGCACAAAATCAAAATGCCCAACAGTTCGACTATCTGTTTCCGGCAAGTAAAATGGCGGCCGAAATCTATAAGGAGCAGGGTGGAAAATCGGTCGCAAGCGATATTGTGTTCAACACCCCTCTGGTGCTCTATTCGCGTAAAATGGTCGTCGATGCGCTGCAGAAAAAAGATATTGTGAGCACACGGGACGGCATCTACTACGTCAATATGAAAAAATTGGCCCTGCTCATTGCCGACGGCACTTCCTGGGAAAGCCTCGGTCTTCCGCAACTCTACGGCAACGTGTTGGTGGATACCACCGACCCCAACGCCTCCAATTCGGGGAATATGTTTTTAGGCCTTCTGGCCAATAGCTTGAATGACGGCAAAGTGGTCACGCCGGACACACTTGCCCGGGTCAAGGAACCCCTTCGCCGGATATACCAGGAGATTGGACATATGCAGTCCTCGTCTGCCGACATGTTTAATCAGTTTCTCAAGCAAGGCGTCGGCGCCTACCCCATCGTCGCCGGGTACGAAAATCAGATTCTTGAGCTGACGCGCATGGAGCCGGATCTTTTCCGGCAGGTGCGTGATGATCTGATTCTTCTGTACCCGACGCCGACGGTTTGGTCGGATCACGTATATATTGCCTTGACGGAAAACGGAAAATTGGGCTTGGATGCGCTGCTTTCCAAAGAAGTCCAAGCCATGGCCTGGAAAAATCACGGCTTTCGGACCATTGCCGCCGGAACAGCAGATCCGTCGCTTTTCGCGGTTCAAGGCGTGCCCAAGGACATTACCGGCGTCATGCCCATGCCCTCCTATGCCGTCATGCAGGCGCTCATGCAGGAAATTCGTTAATCGTGCTTTCTTCTTCCTTTGCCAAAGAAAACGCAGGACGGCTATAATGAGATCGGTCATCCGGTCTCTTTTTTTGTCCGATGACCATTGAAAAGTACGGAGCAAGAAGAACAAAAACAGAAAGGAAAACAAATGGCTTGTACCACCATTTTAGTCGGAAAAAAGGCCAGCTATGATGGCTCCACGCTCGTCGCGCGCAACGAGGATTGCGGAAGTATCGGATTTACGGAGAAACGCCTTGACGTCGTTCTGCCGGAGCAGCAACCGAAGGTCTATAAATCGGTCATTTCGCATGTAGAGATTCCCTTGCCGGAAAATCCCCTGCGCTATACGGCGATGCCGGATGCTCGTTTACGGGATGGCCAGTGGGCCGCAGCAGGGGTAAATGCCGCAAATGTTTCCATGTCGGCAACGGAAACACTCACCACCAATCCTCGCGTGCAGGGCGCAGATCCCATGGTGGAGCGCATTCCGGCGAAAGGAAAAGAGGGTGAGCCCGATTACGTTGCGGAAGTGCCGGGTGGAATCGGCGAGGAGGATCTCGTTACGATCGTCCTTCCCTACATTCGCAGTGCGCGCGAGGGCGTTTTGCGTCTGGGCGAGTTGCTCGAAACCTACGGTACCTACGAAAATAACGGCATCGCCTTCCAGGATGTGAACGATATCTGGTGGCTGGAAACCATTGGCGGACATCATTGGATGGCACGCCGCGTGCCGGAGGACAGCTATGTCGTCATGCCGAATCAGTTAGGTCTGGATACGTTCGATTTTGCAGATGCCTACGGCGAACAGAAGGACTTTCTCTGCTCAGCGGATCTCAAAGCATTTACGGAAAAGCATCATCTGAATCTTTCCTACGGAGATGCCTTTAATCCGCGCGATGCCTATGGCAGCCATTCGGATGCCGACCATGTCTATAACACCCCGCGCGCATGGATTGTACAGCGCTTCTTCAACCCCACCGAGACAAAATGGGACGGTCCGGATGCAGACTACACCCCCATGGCAAACAACATCCCCTGGTGCCGTGTGCCGGAGCGAAAAATCACGGTGGAAGATGTGAAGGAAGTGCTCTCCAATCATTATCAGGGCACGCCGTATGATCCCTATGCCAAAAAAGGCGATCCTTCCGAGCGCGGTCTCTTCCGCCCCATCGGCATCAATCGCAATGCGCATCTGGCCTGTGTGCAGATTCGCCCCGAGCTTCCGGAAGCCTGCCGCGTCGTAGAATGGGTCGCGTTTGCCAGCAACGTCTTTAATGCGTTCTGTCCCCTCTATGTCAACGTCAATCGTGCCCCGGCGTATCTCACCTTCACGCCGGAGAACGTCTCGACGGATAGCTTCTATTGGGCAAGCCGCCTCATCGGTGCTTTAGCGGATCCGCATTTTTCGGAAAACATCGCCCACATTGAGCATTATCAGGAAAATGTCGCCTGGCGCGGGCATCAGCTGCTGAATCAGTGGGATGAAAAAATCGTCGAAGAGAAGCATAGCTATTCCTCTGCCACGGCTCTTCTGGAAGAAGCAAACGAGGAGTTGGCGAAAATGCTGCGCGAGGAAACCGATAAAGCGCTGGCCAATGTGTTAAATGAGACCAGTCGTTTGATGAAAAATGCGTTTGCACGGGCGGATCGGTAAAAATAAAAGGTTCCCGCCCTGCATAGCCGAAAAGAACAAAAGAGCTGCCCGGAAATTTTCCCCGAGCAGCTCTTTTTTGCTCACTTTTTTTGATCGTGGGCTTACTCCTCGATCATTTTTCGTCCGGAACGCAGGAATGTCGCCGTTGCACGCCCGATAAGCCGTTCCTCCACATAAAGCATCGCTTCGGTTACCACGACTTTTCGTCCCGCTTTGATGATCGTCGCACGACAAATCACCGTATCACCGGAATGCACCGCGCCCAAAAAATGATAATTCATATCCACTGTCGCGACCGCGTCATTAAACGATACCAGCGCCGTCGCCATCGCGGCATCCGCCATGGTCATGAGCACACCGCCCTGCACCACGCCCTGTGGATTCTGATGTTTTTGCTCTGACGTCACCAGCTTGGTTGTCGCCGTGCCTTCCTCGGCTTCAGTAATCTCGATACCGGCCTCAATCATAAATCGGTTGGTCGTGCGGCGCAGATCCACCAGCCGGTCAAATAGTTCCCGTGAAATCTCCATTTCTCCTCCTTTTCTTGCGCTTTTATCATACCCTTTTTCCATACAAAATGCGTTTGGCAACCCAAGGAAAATGCGCTACTCTATAAGGGAAGAGAAAAGGCGGTCCTGTTCGACCGGAGCAATGGAGGTTGTCCATGAAAGATGTATTTGCACGTTCTTTGGCACTACATGCCGAATTAAAAGGAAAAATGAGCACAGAGTTAAAGGCGCCCCTGGAAAATCAGGACGATCTTTCTCTAATGTATTCGCCGGGTGTCGCACAGCCCTGTCGCGAAATCGCTGCGAATCCGAAATCGGTATACAACTACACTTGGAAAGGCAATACAGTTGCGGTTGTAACGAATGGAACGGCCATTCTCGGCCTGGGGGATCTCGGTCCCGAAGCGGCCCTTCCGGTCATGGAAGGCAAATGTGCGCTGTTTAAGCGCTTTGGCGGTGTGAATGCCGTTCCGGTACTCATCGATTCCAAAGATCCGGAAGAGATCATCCGTATCGTTAAAGCTATTTCCCCCACCTACGGTGGCATCAACTTGGAAGATATCAAGGCCCCGGAATGCATCACTATTGAGCAGACGCTGATTGAGGAATGTAACATTCCCATCTTCCATGATGATCAACACGGCACCGCTATTGTGACCACAGCGGCCGTCCTCAATGCTTTGAAGCTGGTCGGAAAGAAGGCGGAAGAGTGCAACGTGGTCATTTCCGGTGTCGGTGCGGCCGGCTCTTCCATCATTCGCATGCTCAAGCGCATCGGTATCGCAAACTTCTATGGCTACAACAGCAAAGGCATTCTCAACCGCAAGCACGCGGACTCCTATACCAATCCTCTCTATCGCGAGCTCGCGCAGATCACCAATAATGATGCGGAAGATCTTACCATTGCGGAAGCCATGAAAAAGGCGGATATTTTCATTGGCGTAAGCGTTCCGAACAAAATCGACAAGGACATGGTGCGCTCGATGCGCCGCGATCCGATTGTTTTGGCAATGGCCAACCCGGATCCGGAAATTCCCTACGAGGATGCGCGCGAAGCCGGTGCCCGCGTGGTAGGTACGGGTCGCAGTGATTATCCCAACCAGGTCAACAACGTACTCGCATTCCCGGGCCTCTTCAAGGGCGCGTTACAGGTGCATGCAACAGAAATCAATGAAGAAATGAAGCTGGCAGCCGCCTATGCGCTGGCCAACTTAGTGCCGGAAGAAAAGCTGTCGGAAGAATATGTCATTCCGGGTCCGTTTGAAGCGGGTGTGGCCGATGCGGTGGCCGAAGAGGTCGCTGCCATCGCGGTGAAAATGGGAGTTGTGCGGGCCGATTAAAGCTTTCGACACCGTCTTTCCATTATAAAAATTTCCATTATGGATATGAAAAAGGCCGGAGCCAACGATTGCAGTTGGCTCCAGCCTTTTTATGTCACGCAAAGCTTATGCTTTAATCCGCGCATCGTCGATGTCATAGAAAACGCGCGGCGTAAGCGTTGTCTCTACGCCTGCTATGGTAATGGTGTCGCCTTCTTTCACGTCCGCAAGGTTCACCAGCGCATAGCCGATGCCGCCTCCCAAGGTCAGGCTTTCGGTGAACATTGTCACCTTGCCGACTGTCTTTCCCCCGGCCAGCACCTCTGCTCCCGGCGCGATGGGAAGATCCGCCTTTTCCGTGCGGAAACCGAGGAGCGCGCGCTTGGCCCCTTCTTTCTTGACCTTTTCCAGCGCCTCTTTCCCAATAAAGTCTTTGCTCCAATCGACGGTCCAGTCAAAGCCGACCTCCAACGGATTGGTTCCTTCCAAATCTCTCATGAGCACGTAGCCTTTTTCGAGCGGAAGACTCGTTAAAATGGCATCCGTCGTCATGCGTGTGACCTCGACGCCGCACTTCTTGCCGGCTTCTTCGAGTGCCTTCATGGTCGCTTCCACGGTATCCGGCGCGAGATACAGTTCATAGCCAAGCTCACCGGTAAAGCCGCTGCGCGCTACGTAAATCTTTTGTGCACCAAGCGTATTGGGAACAATGTGGAAGCGCCGAATTCCATCTACCGACTCGCCCAGGATGGCATTGAGAACTTGGCGTACCTTCGGGCCCTGCACGGCAATCATGGACGTCTCGCTCGTGCGGTCACGATACGAAACATCCTCTCCCTTCTTGACCGCATCAAAATGCGCGATCATCTTGTCGATATAGAGCGTCGAAATCCAATAACATTCCTCTTCCATGCGGAAAATGATGACGTCATCACGAATGATGCCCTTTTCGTCCAGCATGGTGGTGTATTTTGCCTGACCGACTTTAGCATGCGAGAAGCCGTTCACAAAAACCTTGTCTAAGAACGCACCCGCATCCTTTCCGGTCACTTCCAACAATTGATGCGTAAAATCATAAATTCCTACCGCTTTGCGAACCGCATCATGTTCCCTGCATTTTAACTCCTGTGCCATGCGTCCTTCCTTTCTGTTCAATTTTTTATTCCGTTGGCCTTCGCGCAGGCGTCCACCACGTGCTTTGCAAGAACCGTAGTGGTTATGGCGCCGATACCGCCCGGTGTCGGCGTTGCTGCCTTTACGATCGGCGCAACCGCCTCCCAATCCAAATCGCCGTGTATCTTTCCGTCTTTACGACTCGTGCCGACGTCAATCACAATCTGTCCCTCGGAAACGTAGGAAGCATCCACCAATCCGGCCACACCGGCCGCCGAGATCACGATGTCCGCCTTTCTGCTAATAGCGGCAACATCTCGGGAATAGATATTCGTCATGGTAACCGTCGCGTAACGGTCTGCCAGAAGCATCGCCAAGGGTCTTCCCACTACCAAACCGCTTCCGATGAGTACTACATTTGCGCCCTTGAGCGGAATATCATAGTAATCCAAAAGTGCCATGACTGCGCCCGGAGCACAATAGGAATAGCCTTCGGCATTTCCGGCCAGTACATGACCTAAATTGATCAGAGTCGCGCCGTCCACATCCTTTTCCGGCGCAATAGCTGCCTTCACGCGTGCAGCATTCATGTGCGCAGGCAATGGCTGCATGAGAAGAATGCCATGAATTCCCGCGTCGGCAGAAAGCTGTCGAATGGTCTCAATGGTCTCGCTTTCTTTTGCCTCCTCCGCCAACACGACAGAACAGACCGCAATGGAAAGCGCATCCATCTTCTTGCGTATGCCATTTTCGTAGCTGATATCCGCAGGCTTCGCTCCCACCCGAACCACTGCCAGCGTAGGCAATATATGTTTCTCTTCGAGTTGGCGGCGAACGGTACGCATGTCGCTTTCCATAGATGCATTTACTTCTTTTGCCAATAATTTTCTCGTAGCCGCCTCCTTTCTTTTCTATTCCGGGGTCTCGTCTGCCGTGATGCCCCTTTCCTTGTTCTTTGACGGGTTGTTATTCCGTCTTTTCCACCTTCACTTGCGTTGTCGCGCTTTTCGTTTTTTCTTCCGCCCACTGCCGCAACGTCGGAAGGAACGCACCGCCGACGACATTGCCTGCCGTAATCACGAGAATGGCAACCACTCCCTGTGCATTCCAGCCGTTACCCGTCCAAAAATAAAACATATCGGCAATGGAGTGTTCAAAGCCGGAAAGAATGAATACCATAACGCCGAAGAACAGCGCTAAATAGCGGCCCAAGTCATAATGGCTCTTATTGTAACCCTCGACGGCGACATAGATGAGAAGGTTGCAGAGGCAGCCCAGAACAAAAAGGCTCACCAACGAATCTCCCAGTTTGGCCGCGACCATTGTCGACGCACGTTCGGTTACGGCCCCGGCAAGGCGCGTTGTACGTAACAGCAGGCTGACAGCACCGGTACCAAGGAGGTTCCCAAGCCAGATAACGGGCAAGCGCCGTAGGGCCGCCTTATCGCTTTGCAGAAGGTAGCAGGCTTTTCCGGTAAAAAGGAAAAATCCGAATTCTACAATGGTGAATAATCCCACGGTAAAAAACAAGGCGCCAACCAACGGGTTTTTCTGCACCAAAAAGACCGCTCCGCCGAAACCGATCATAATGCCGGCGGCGATGCTCTTGAGCATGGTTTCCTTAAATGTAAGCATGTCCTCTCCTTAGCCTTTATTGTCCGCAGACTTCTCCGACAACCACGGGCTCTTTTCCCGGCTTGACGTTGAGAATGGCCAGCTTTGGAGAGGCGGTGATCACCAGCAGACACCCTGCATCCACCGAAATCGTCGTTTCCTGAGATGGTTTGCCTTCCTGGGCACATACGGAAAAAGCGGAACGAGAATACAGTAGGATGGTGCCATCCTCATGAGGAGATAACCTTCTTTCCTCGCGCAGCACTTCGGTATGAGAGGAGAGGCCCTCTCGTGTAATGAGATTGAAGTCGACGCAGTCCGCACTATTTGTGGAGTCCGTCGTCCAGGAGCCGGAGAAGTTTTCAATCTCATACGGAGCAAGCATCCGTTCATAGAGAGCTTCGCCCTTGCAGGAATGATCCACGCTTAAGTGGCCGACGAGCGGAAAAATCATGCGATTATAACCCGTAAATTCGCTGAATGTAGAACTTGTATCCGTAAAGGTGGCGGAAGAGAGGCGCACGGCAAACATGCGTTTTTTGAAATCTTCCCCTGCCGGATCAATGTATAGCTGTGTGGTCGTCCCGCCTGCCCAGGTAGAAACCTGAAATTGATCGGGCGTGATGATTTGATACTCCATTCTATTCCTCCTCTTCTGTTGTTACGTCGGCAAAAGGCGCACCGATCATGGTCGACAGGGCTTGGGGATTTACTTCCACCTGCACGCCAACCTGACCGGCACTGATCGCCATGACGGAAAGTTCTTTCGCTGATTCATCGATCCAGGTACTGAACGCTTTTTTCATGCCGATAGGCGAGCAACCCCCATGGATATAGCCCGTAAGGGCTTTCAATTCTTTTTGGGGGAGCATATCGATCTTCTTTTCCCCGGCTGCCTTCGCCGCTTTCTTCAGATCCAGATGACGCTCAGAGGGAACGACAAAAACGTGCGGCTCTTTTCCTTTGGTGACAAGAGTTTTGTAGGAATGTGCCCGTTGCTTGCCATCTTTGTCAATCATATGTGCGCCGTACGTAATACCTTCCCCTGTATCGTATTCGAAATCCGCATACGGAATCTTGGCTTGCTCGAGGCGACGCATCACATTGGTTTTCATATCGTCCTCATTTACTTCGTATAGTCGTAGAAGCCCTTGCCCGTCTTACGCCCGAGACGGCCGGCACGCACCATTTTCTTAAGCAGCGGATGCGGACGATACTTCGTATCGCCAAATTCCTGATATAGCACCTCCATGATGGCAAGGACGATATCCAGGCCGACCAAATCCCCCAATTCCAAGGGGCCCATGGGATGATTTGCGCCAAGCTTCATAGCGGTATCAATGCCTTCCGGTGTAGCTAAGCCTTCCGCATAAATGCCGATACCTTCGTTGATCATCGGAATTAAAATGCGGTTGACGACAAATCCCGGACCTTCCTTGACGACGACCGGCGTCTTTCCGATTTCTTCGGACAAGGCAACCACCTTCTGGGTCATCTCGTCCGGCGTATCGAGACCGGGAATGACCTCAATGAGCTTCATGACCGGCGCCGGATTAAAGAAGTGCATGCCGATGATAGGGCGGGAAAGCCCTTTTCCCACCTCTGTAATCGACAACGATGACGTATTCGAGGCAAACATGGTCTCCGGCTTGCAAAGGGAGTCGAGATATTTAAAGGTCTCTTGCTTAATGGCCATGTTCTCAATGGCGGCTTCTTCAATGAGATCGCAATCGCCAAGATTCTCGTTCAAGCACGGGGTAATGCGCGCAAGAATCGCATCAGCGTCCGCTTGTTCCATCTTTCCCTTTGTCACCAAGCGAGACAAATTTTTATGGATTTTTTCTTTTCCGCCTTCGGAAAATTCTTTTTTAATATCTGAGAGCATCACCTCGTGGCCAGCCTGTGCAAAGGCTTGTGCAATACCGCTTCCCATTGTTCCCGCGCCAATTACTCCAACTTTCATCCTATCCTCCTTTAGCATGCAATCGCATTTCTGATTCGACAAAGTTTTTTCGCTTTGCTCTTTTTCTTCGCCGTCCTTATACCCTTCTTCCGCCGCTTATGCGTTCTTTTTGTCCGTAAAAACCCTATACGAAAAAGCACAAAAAAAGCGCATGCCGCAGCATGCGCTTCCTGGAAAGATCGTTACTTGTTGACCGCTTCTTTCAAGTTCTTGCCCGCCTTGAACACCGGTGCGACCGATGCCGGAATGTCAATGGTTTCCTTGGGGTTGCGGGGGTTACGGCCCGAGCGAGCCTTGCGCTGACGAGTTTCAAACGTGCCGAAACCAACTAACTGAATCTTTTCACCATCGATGAGAGCTTCCGTTACAGACGAGGTGAAAGCATCCAGGGCGCGGGTTGCTTCCGCTTTGGTCAACTTGCTTTTTTCTGCGATTTGTGCGATCAATTCCGATTTATTCATACTATCCTCCCTAAATTCAACTTCAGTGCAATACTGTAGTTAGATTATACCAAAACTTATGTATACTGCAAGGCAAAATGGGCATTTTTACCGTTTATCCCTTTTCCTAAACGGTTTTTATTGCGAAACATCTTGTGAAACCTCACAAAATGCCGCATGCGGATAAAAACGCAAGTCCTCCGCTTTGGACAACTGATTGAGATAGTCCAGATAGCGCCGGTTTTCCACCTGTTCCACCACTAAGGGCCGCACATCCTTCATCTGGTCTTTTCGTCCTTCGACATACACCACGAGATAGAGCTCCGCCTTTTGATCGTAATAAAAATTCACCGTTCCCAACGTCTGCTCGAAAATCGCGGTATTGCGAACGCGCTCATCATCCAAGGCAACATCAATAAATCGCGAAAAAGAGGTCTTATCAAAGAGATCATTATTTACTACACTTTCGTATTCGCCGATATCACGAGGAGCAGATTTTAATTTTTCCACCATATCGGTCGCCTCTGCACGGGTCGGCACGGTGACTTGACTGTACGTGAGAAGTGTACAGGATAACGGATTCTTTTTATAGAAATCTAAAAGCTCTTCTTCCGTAACGGGATGTGCTGCAAAATACGCTGCACGATGCGCTTTTTCGCTTGCTTCACAACGCAGAGACTCCAAATACGCATCTTTTGTCAGGTGAAGATTCTGCAGCTGCGTCATCAACCCCTGCTCATCACCGAAACGTTGCAGGGCTTGCTGCCACGCCGCAGCAGACAGCGTGGAGCTGTCCACAGAAAGTGTCTTATCCGCTTCAATGACCTTTTCCAAGGTCAACTGATGCGCCAGGTCGAGCAGTACTTTATTACGCTCTTTCTCTGTTTTTTCCGGCAAGGTATCTTTTCCTTTGTGCAGAGCGCGATCCAGAATTTGGGCTTGCTGCATCAGCTCCTCCCGCGTAAGGATCACCTTGCCGCCAAGCGTGGCAACCACGTCTCCCGCCGGCTTGCAGGAGGTCAACAGCACAAGGAGCAGACTGAGAAGAAAGAAGAACGCCGGAAAACCGGCGGCATGATCCCCCGCTTTTCTGTTTCCCGATACAGTCTTTTTCCATTCGGTCATACCGTCCCCCTTTTTCCGCATTTCGAGCATTTTCTCAAAAACGGACAAAAAAAGAACCGGTGTCATACGACACCGATTCTTCGCGTAGCATTTCATCCATCTATAAAAATCGTTGCCGATTATAATTTCTGAACGTTTGCTGCTTGCGGGCCCTTTTCGCCGTCGACGATGTCGAACTGGACGCTCTGGCCTTCATCCAAGGTGCGGAATTCACCCGTATCCGGAAGAGCGGAGAAGTGAACGAACACATCGTTGCCATCTTCCGTCGAGATGAATCCATAGCCCTTTGTTGCGCTAAACCATTTAACCGTGCCTTTAACCATGTTACTAATTCCTCCAAAATTTTTACTTCGGTCAATACGACCTGAGTAAGATGGTAACACGAATCACCCTGCTCGTCAATGTTCCGCGTTAGCTAGGGCTTCGGTGTCCGCCAACGCTTGCAACACCTCCGGCAAAAGGCTTTCATACGATGCTAACTTTTCGCGCTCTTTCTCGACCACCGCTGCAGGGGCTTTGTTGACAAAGCCGGCATTACTCAGCTTTTTCGTCAAACGGGCAATTTCGCCCTCGATACGCTGTTTTTCTTTCGTCAGTTTTTCCAGCTCCGCCTCATAATCCATAAGGCCGGCAAGCGGAACATAAATTTTCAGCTGTTCCTGAACAATAGTTGCCGCACCTTCCAGCTGTGGATCCTGTGCAAGAATCTCCACCTCGTTGGCACCGGCAAGAGTCATGATACGGCTCTTCATTTCTTCCAGCATCGCGCGAGTTTCTTTCTCCGCAGCATAAAAGACTACTTTTCCTTTTTTGGAGAGAGAAATATTGCGCGATTGCCGTTCGTTGCGGATGGCGGTTACCGCGCGCAAAATACGATCCATGGCCGCCTCTTCACGAGGAAAATGGAAGGATGCATCTGCCGTCGGATACGGCGCGTGAAGAATCTTTCCGGTCGTGCCCGGAAGCGCAGCCCAAATTTCTTCTGTGATAAAAGGCATCACGGGATGCAGCAGGCGTACCACCGCACGCAACACATGTAAAAGCACCGACAAGGCACAGCGTTTGGCTTTCGGATCCGCACCGTAGAGTCGCTCTTTTACCATTTCAATGTACCAATCGCAGAAAGAGAACCACGTAAAATCGTAAATTGCTTGGGTCGCCAAGCCGATTTCAAAACGATGGAGATTCTGATCCACGGTCTCTTCCAGGGTATTCAACGACGAAAGGATCCAACGATCTTCAACCGTCCACTCCTCCGGCGAAAGATCCTCCACGAGATCTTCTTCGACATTCATCAATACAAAACGGGTCGCATTCCAGAGCTTATTGGCAAAGTTGCGGCTGGCCTCGACGCGCTTTTCGGAAAAACGCGTATCATTTCCCGGCGTATTGCCGGTTACCAGCGTATAACGCAGCGCATCTGCGCCGTATTGATCGATGATTTCCAAGGGATCGACGCCGTTTCCTAACGACTTAGACATCTTTCTTCCCTGTTCATCGCGTACGAGACCGTTGAAATAGACATGGGAAAATGGCGACTTGCCGAGAAAATGCTCGGCGCTGAATACCATGCGAATAACCCAGAAAAAGATAATGTCATAACCGGTAACGAGCGTGTCGGTTGGGAAGAATTTTTCAAGATCTTCCGTTTTTTCCGGCCAACCAAGTGTCGAGAATGGCCAAAGAGCAGAGGAAAACCAAGTGTCCAAGGTATCCGGATCCTGTGTAAAGGCCGTTTCGCCGCATTTCGGGCAAACGTCCGGTGTCGATTCGGAAACGACCACTTCACCGCAATGATCACAATAATAGACCGGCAGGCGATGTCCCCACCAGAGCTGACGAGAAATTGTCCAGTCGTGAATATTGTCGACCCAGTTGTTATAGATGCTCGAAAAACGAGCGGGAACAAGCTGCAACTCCCCGTCATTCAGCGCTTTCTTCGCGCCTTGGATGTAGTCCTTCATGGCAACGAACCACTGTTTGGAAAGTAACGGCTCAATAACGGTTCCGCAGCGTTCGCAATGACCCACAGCATGGGTGAGATCCTCAACATGATCCAGTAAGCCTTGTTCCTCCAGATCCGCCACCATGCGCTTGCGTGCGGTGAAACGATCCAGGCCGGAATAGGGTTCATAGCCTTTGGCAATGGTGGCATCGGTATTGATGACCACACATTGTCCCAGATGATGGCGCTCTCCTACTGCAAAGTCGTTCGGATCATGGCTCGGTGTAATTTTTACACAGCCGGTGCCGTATTCTTTATCGACATAGTCATCGGCAATGACCGGAATTTCACGGCCCACTAAAGGCAAGATGAGCTTCTTACCAAGTAGAGCCGTGTAGCGTTCATCTTCCGGATTGACCGCCACGGCCAAGTCGCCGAGCATCGTCTCCGGACGCGTCGTTGCGACGGTCAGATACCCGTCGCCTTCCGCAAACGGATAGCGAATATGCCAGAGATGTCCTTCATCATCCGCATGATCCACTTCGGCGTCGGAAATGGCCGTTCCACAGTTCGGACACCAGTTCACGATGCGATCGCCGCGATAGATATGTCCTTCGTTGTAGAGTGTCTCAAAAACGTGATACACCGCATGGGAGAGTCCTTCGTCCAGCGTAAACCGTTCGCGGCTCCAGTCACAGGAAACGCCCAATTTTTTTAGCTGCTCACGAATGCGTCCGCCATACTTTTCCGACCATGCCCAAGCCTCTTCCAGGAATTTTTTACGGCCGATGTCTTGCTTGGTTTTTCCCTCGGCCTCCAGTTTCTGTACCACTTTGCTTTCGGTAGAAATGGACGCATGATCCGTTCCCGGCACCCAGAGTGTTTCGTAACCGGACATACGCTTCCAGCGAATGAGAATATCCTGCAGCGTATTGTTAAGAGCATGACCCATGTGTAACTGACCCGTTACGTTCGGAGGAGGCATAACAATGGAATAGGCCGGTTTCTCGCTTTTCGCATCGGCCGTAAAATCGCCGTCGGCAAGCCAGGAGTCATAGATGCGTTTCTCAAACGCCTTCGGATCATAGGTTTTTTCCAGATTTTTCATGATCCCTCCTTAAAAGCCGAATGAACCGACGCCGACGATCAATACGCCAAGCACCATGGAGATGGCCAAAATAAGGGCAAGAACACGAATCCACATCGCACGGCCATTGCGATTTCGTTCCGAAGCCTTATTTTTTTCTTTTTTGTTTACTGCTTTCATGCGTTCCTCCTTCGTTTATTCTCTATATCTTACCATACTCCCCAATTATACGGATAAAGTTGCGCAGGAGATGGAGCTTCGCTTCTGAATTTTCTCCTTTTTATCCCATTGTGTGATAAAATTTTTAGTGCATGCGATCGTATCGAGTGCGAGAACTTTCGCCGTGCGCATGACATTTTCTCTATTCCACATCGAAGAGAATTTCTCTTTGAGGGTATAGTAAGAGCGTGGTTTTGTGATTCGGGCTTTGCCCGATGGCTGCGGATATCGCCCGTTTTCGGGAGCGATCCGAAGAAAGGAGAACAACGTACGATGGGAAAGAAATTTGTTTATGACTTTAAGGAAGGCAATCGCGACCAGCGCCTTCTTCTCGGTGGAAAGGGCGCGAACCTTGCCGAGATGACCAACTTGGGCATTCGTGTGCCGCAAGGCTTTATCGTCACGACAGAAGCCTGCACCGAATTCCAAAAAGAGCAAAAGCTCTGGCCGGAATTGCAGGAAGAGATCCGTGAGCATATGAAGCATCTCGAAGAGACCACAGGAAAGAAATTTGGCGACGAGTCCGATCCCCTGCTCGTTTCGGTGCGCTCCGGTGCCCCCATTTCTATGCCGGGCATGATGGATACCATTCTGAACCTCGGTTTGAACGATGTTTCCGTCAAAGCCGTTGCCGAAAAATCCGGCAATCCGCACTGGGCGTATGACTCCTATCGTCGCTTCATTACGATGTTCTCCGATGTTGCCATCGGTCTGGATCGAAACAAGTTTGAAGCGATTTTGGAAAAAGAAAAAGAAAAAGCGAACGTGGAGCAGGACTATCAGCTCAGCGCGGAACAGTTAAAGGAAATCGCCGAAGAGTACAAGGTTCTGTATAAGGAACTGACCGGCGAAGAATTCCCGCAGGATCCGCGTAAACAGCTTGAAAAAGCCATTACAGCCGTTTTCGAAAGCTGGAACAATGAACGCGCCATCCTGTACCGCAAGATGAATGAAATTTCCGACGATCTGGGCACCGCCGTTAACGTGCAGCAGATGGTCTTCGGTAATATGTCCGATACCTCCGGTACAGGTGTTGCCTTTACGCGTAATCCGGCAACCGGCGAAAATGCAATCTTCGGCGAATACCTCATCAATGCGCAGGGCGAAGACGTCGTGGCCGGTATCCGTACTCCGTCCACCATCGCTCATCTGGAAGAAGAAATGCCGCATGTCTATGAAGAATTCGTGAAGACGGCACACCTTCTGGAAGATCACTATGCTGATATGCAGGATATGGAATTCACGATTCAGGATGAACAGCTCTTCCTGCTGCAGACTCGTAACGGCAAGCGCACCGCACAGGCTGCCTTGAAAGTTGCGGTCGACCTGGTGCATGAAGGAAAAATCGACAAGGAAACCGCCATTACGCGCGTCGACCCCAAGTCTTTGGATCAACTGCTACATCCCACCTTCACAGCAGCATCGCTGAAAAATGCGATCATGCTGACCAAGGGCCTTGCAGCTTCTCCGGGCGCAGCTTCAGGCAAAATCTCCTTCAGTGCGGATGATGCGGAAAAGCGTACGCAGAATGGCGAAGCGGTTCTGTTGGTTCGTAATGAAACCTCGCCGGAAGATTTGCGCGGCATGGTTTCCGCACAGGGTATCGTCACGGCACGCGGCGGTATGACCTCCCATGCGGCTGTCGTCGCTCGCGGCATGGGCAAATGCTGTGTTTCCGGCGCACATGATCTGCGCATTGACTATGATGCCCAGACGCTCACCATTAACGGCAAGGTCTACACCACCAACGACACGCTGTCGCTGGATGGCTCCACGGGTGCTGTTTATGAAGGAGAATTGCCGACAGAAGCGCCGGCGCTCACCGGCGATTTCGGTGAATTTATGGGCTGGGTCAATGAGATCAAACGTCTGCAGGTGCGTACCAATGCGGATACACCGCGTGACGCGAAGCAGGCCATTGAATTTGGTGCGGAAGGTATCGGCCTTTGCCGTACCGAGCATATGTTCTTCGAAGGCGACCGCATCAACGTGGTGCGCGAAATGATCCTTGCGAAGGATGAAGAAACCCGTCAGAAGGCACTGGATGAAACTCGTCCGATGCTGGAAGAAGATTTCTATCAGATGTACAAGATCGTCGGCGAACGTCCCATGACCGTACGTCTGCTCGATCCACCGCTGCATGAATTTGTGCCGCACACGGATGCCGAACAGCAACATGTTGCCGACCTGATGAACATCTCTCTGGACGAAGTTAAAGCGCGCGTCAATGCATTAGCAGAAGCCAACCCGATGCTTGGTCACCGCGGTCTGCGTCTGGCGATCACCTGGCCGTCCATCTACGCCTCTATCTCCCGCGCCATTGTGCAAGCTGCACTGCGCGCAACGGATGACGGCGTGAAGAACATCGTTCCGGAAATCATGATTCCGCTCACCGTGGATGATAAAGAGTATCGCTATGTCGAGAAGGTCGTACGCGACGAAGTCGAGAAGGTCTTTGAAGAGCAGGGACGCAAGCTTGACTACCTCGTCGGCACCATGATTGAAACGCCGCGTGCCGCTCTCTTGGCTGGTGAAATTGCCGAAACCGCACAGTTCTTCTCCTTCGGTACCAACGACTTAACGCAGATGAGCTTCGGCTTCTCCCGTGATGACGCCGGTTCCTTCCTGCCGGAATACACCGAAAAGAAGATCTTCGAGCGTGATCCGTTCGTCTCCTTGGATCAGAAGGGCGTCGGTCAACTCGTCAAGATGGCTGTGAAGAACGGCCGCGCAGCAAACCCGGATCTGCACTTGGGTATCTGCGGCGAACACGGCGGCGATCCGGCAACGGTGAAGTTCTTGGATGGTGTCGGTCTGGATTATGTATCCTGCTCACCGTACCGCGTGCCCATCGCTCGCTTAGCGGCGGCACAGGCGGTTGTGGAAGCAAAGAAAAACTAACATCGCAATGCACTGCAATTTTTGTAGCGCATAAAAAGGGAGGTGCCAACGTGGCACCTCCCTTTTTATTGCTTTTTATATCTCTTACAGCAGCCCCACTTTTCGATACACCTTGGAGAGCGTTCGACGGGCCACGCGTTGCGCGGCCAACGCGCCATCATGGCTGATCTCCTCTAACTCTTTTTTATCCTCCATCAAGGATAGGAAACGCGTGCGAATGGGATCCATTACACCCACTACCAGGTCCGCTAAGGCTCTCTTAAAAGACGCATAATCGCTGTCATGGAAACGTTCCACCACTTCATTCGGCGTGCATTCCGCATAGGCCGCATAGAGATTGATAAGATTCATCAATCCCGCCTGCTCCGGACGATAGCAGAAATGCGCTTCGGAATCCGTCACCGCCCGAGCGATTTTACGGCGAATGGCCGCCGGATCGTCTTTCATTAAAATATAGGCATTTTCATCCGGATCGGATTTGCTCATCTTCGAATACGGATCCTTCAGGCTCATGATGCGCGTTGCATTTTCATCGCTCAAGGGCTCCGGCACAGTGAAGGTCGGTGAGTAGCGAGAGTTAAAACGCTCCGCCAAGTCGCGCGTAAATTCCAAATGCTGCTTCTGATCCGCCCCCACCGGTACGACATGACTCTGATAGAGAAGGATATCTGCGGCCATCAGCACCGGATACGTGAGCAGTGCCGCATTGAGGTTGTCGGCGTGTTTTTGGGCCTTATCCTTAAATTGCGTCATGCGCTGCAATTGACCGATGGAGCTGATGGAATTAAGCACCCAGGCCAGCTCCGCATGTTCCGGCACCTGCGATTGGATGAACAGTGTCGCTTTCGCCGGATCTACACCACTGGCCACAATGTAGGCGATGACCTCCAAGGAACGACGCCGCAGGTCTGCCGCCACCTGTGTGACGGTAATGGCATGTAAATTGGCGACGCCAAAAATGCAATCATATTCATCCTGCATGCGGACAAAATTTTTAATCGCTCCCAAATAGTTACCGATGGTTAAATCGCCGGAAGGCTGAATCAAACTGAATGCTACTTTTCTTTCTGCCCGTTCTCCCTGCGGAAAAGAGCTTTTTCTATCTTTTTCGTTCATCCTATCCTCCTTGCGTATGGATAATACCCGAAATTTCGAAAGTCATAAGAAAAGCGCTGTACCGAAGTACAGCGCTGTTATTACTGAAACTTCATCTACGGGAAATCAGTTGACCAGACGACGCGCGCCCATAAAGCGGTTCCGATACCAATTGTCGTAGATGTTGGAAAGGATGACGCCGACGCGCGGTGACGAAGCATGAACCATCATGCCGTCGCCAACATAAATGCCGACGTGACTGATCTCACCGGTTCCATCCGTTGTGAAGAAGACGAGATCGCCCGGCTGGAGGTTCTCCCTCGATACGGAATAACCATAATTGGCTTGGCGCATAGCCGAATGCGGCAGGGATATGCCGATGTTGCTATAGGCTCTCATGACCAAGCCGGAACAATCATACGCTCCCGGGCCGCTGGCGCAATATACATAGGGCTTACCGACCTGCGCGCGTGCAAATTCAGCGATGGAAGAATAGCTTCCGCTTTCCTCCTTTTCGTCCGGTTGCTTCGGATTCTCTTCCGCCGGCTTGGGTTCCGGTACCGCGATCTTTTCATCTGCTAATAATACCGAAGAAATATAGGCTTCCTGTCCGTCATAGTCAAACTTGACCCAACCATCGGATTCGACGCCTTCTACATAGCGATTGACGCCGAACGTGGTAAGGATTTCGTAGTTCGTGCCCGGTCCCTTACGAACATTGGCGGCAACACGCACGTAACCTGCCCGTTCTTTGGGCTTCTTGGCCTCTTCTTCCTGACGCGCCTTTTCTGCGCTTTTTGGCGTGTTCTCCGGCGAAATGGTGATCTTTGCGCTACCGATCAGATTCGCATAGACATAACCCGTCTGACCGTAAAAATCAAAGCGAATCCAGTCGCCTTCGCGGGTTCCTTCAATAGCCGAGTTCGCATACAAGGAACCGATTACGGGCGATTTTAAGTCCGCCTGGGAACGCACGTTGATGACATCGCAATTCACGTACCCGGAAACGGCTGCTTGTTCCTGCTTCTCTTGCTCTTCTTTCCTTGCCTTTTCTTCTGCCGCTTTTTGTTCCGCCTCGCGCTGTTCCTGCTCCGCTTTCTCGGAAGATGCTTTGGCTTCTTCCTCTTTTTCTTTCGCGATACGCTCTTCTTCGGCTTGCTTTTCCGCGGCGATACGCGCTTCTTCTGCCTTCTTTTCGGCAGCAATACGATTTGCTTCTTCTTGCGCTTCCGCTTGTTCTTCGGTCACCGGCTGGACAAAGTGGCGGTTAACATAACCAACCAGGGCGCCGGAGCTTTCTACAGCGATCCAGTCGCTGTCAATGGAACCGCGAACCACTTCGCCACGCAGAAAGAGCGTAACAACATCCGCATTGAGCGTCGGCTTCTGACGCACATTCAGCGCATCCGTAATGACCACGCCCAGATACGGCTTACTGGTCTCCGGTGAAAACTCCGGATTCTGCTCATTTTGCTCTTCCGGAATGGTTTTTGCGATTTCTTCTTCTGTAAAGACGCGTTCTTCTTTCTTCTCGGTACTGCTTTCCGCTTTAGGCTTCACTTCGAGGAAGGAAAGACGATCACCGGCCTGTGTGGTATCTTTGGAAGGTTGGTTCTTTTCCGCAGGCTTCGTGCGTGCCTCTTCGTCTACCGCTTCTTCGGACGGCTTATCGGTCGAAATACGGTATTCCACCTTCTGTACCGGATCAAAAACCTTGTCGGCAACAGCCTCTTTCGACTGCTGGTCCGTCGTACTTACGGCATCGGAGGAGCTGGCCTGGTCCATGACTTTCAGCGACTCTTTATACTGCGCTTCGAGATTCTTCGTCACATAGTCCGCATTTGACGCATCAATATTCATGAACTGTGTTGCGGCAATAACACCGGCAACGCCTGCTACACCGACGATTGCACCTACTCGTTTCTTGTCCACGTCATCCTCCTTATATGTAAACTGCCTATGGCGAGTTAAATGGCTATTTGCTACAGTCATCGTAACGGGATTGCAACGTTTTGTCAATAGTTATTACAAAAATATTACAGGCAACAAATGACCGACTTTCAACAAGTAGAACATTTTCCTACCGAGGTTTTTTTATGTAGCGGACGGATTCCAATACCAGCCCCTGCGCATCGGCACAAAAGCCGAAGGATTCGTCGTAATGGGACAAGAGAGCATCCTGCATCTTTTGCAGCGTCAGCGCGCCTCTTCCGACGAGCAGGCTTGCCCCCACCATCCTTCGAACCTGGTATTGTAAGAAGCTTTCTGCGGAAAATCGGAAACAGTAACGATTGCCGCTTTTGGTCACTTCCGCATGAAGCACTTTTCGATAGGCATTTCGATATGGTGCAGCGGAAGAAAAAGCGGAAAAATCGTGTTCTCCTTCAAAACACTGCACTGCAGCCTGCATACGTTCATAATCCAGCGGAAAGGTATACAAAAAAATGTTCCGCCTTTCGGTGGGCAATAAAAGAGCCGCATTCTCCACCGTGAATCGATATGTCGTCACATGGGGAGAAAAGCGCGCATGAAACGTCGGTGCCATTTTTTGCGCCGACAAGAGCAGCACATCCTCCGGCAATCGATTTTGAATCGCATGAAAAAAAGCTTCCTCCGGCCAATCGAGAGAGGTCAAAAAATTCACGGCTTGCTCTTCGGCATGTACACCACGATCGGTGCGCCCCGCAGCCAGAAGGCGTGTCGATCGCAAGGTGACCGCCTCCACCGCCTCCCGTAATATGCCGGCAACCGTACGTTTTCCGATCTGTTCCTGATAGCCGGAGAAATCTGTGCCGTCATAGGCTATGCGTAAGAGGATGTTTTGCATGACCTCCCCCTTCGATCAAAAGAAAATACTGATGGCAATAAATATGCCGAAGCACAATACAAAGACGATCCCGTCCCGGGTAGTCATCTTCAATGGATTCAATCGCGTGCGAATGTTACTTCCGGTGTAACAACGCGCCTCCATCGCAATGCCCAGCTCATCCGCACGATTGATGGCATTGAGAAACAACGGGACGAAAAGCGGTATCATGGCTTTCGCACGCTGCAGAATATTACCGGACTCAAAATCGGCGCCACGCGCTTTCTGCGCTTTCATGATTTTATTTGTTTCGTCAAAAAGCGTGGGGATAAAGCGCAGTGCGATGGAAATCATCATTGCGATGACATGCGATGGAAAGCCCGTCCAGTCCAGCGGCTTCAACAGCCAGGCAATGGCGTCCGTAAGCTCCAGTGGGCTCGTTGTAAGCGTCAGAAGACTCGTGCCCATCACCAGCAGCATCAGGCGAATCGCGATAAAGGTGGCTCGAACAAGGCCTTCCTCACTGATCGAAAGCGGTCCGAAGGTCCAAATCGTTTTTCCCGGTGTAAAGGCGACATTGATCACAAAGGTGAAAACCAAAATCAGAAAGATCGGTTTCAGTCCCTTCCATAACCGCCCCATGGGCACTTCTGCCAGGAAAGTCACCAGAACGATCAAAGCGAAGTACAGGGCATAGCCCGTAAAAGTTTCTACCAAGAAGGCGGTAACCATAAAAATGAGTATGAGAACCAGCTTCACACGCGGATCCAGCCGATGGATGGAGGAATCACCGGGCATATATTGACCAATGGTAATCTGATTGCCCATGCTACGCCTCCTTTCCCTGCAGGAATGCGGAAAGCGCCGCCACCGCTTCGTCTACGGTAATGGCTGAAGAATCCACATCCAGCCCTTCTTCTTTCAGGCGCTGCATCAGCTGCGTCACCTGCGGCACGGACAGACCAATGGCCTCCAGCTCCGCACGCCGCGCAAAGACAGCATGCGGCGTACCGTCCATGACCAGCTTTCCCTGGTCCACAACGATGATGCGCTTGGCGTGTTCCGCAATATCTTCCATGGAATGCGTGACCAAGATAATGGTCATCTCCGGATTCTCCTCATACAGACGATGAATGGTCGAAAGAATCTCATCGCGTCCATGCGGATCCAAGCCGGCCGTCGGTTCATCCAAAATGAGATAGGAGGGACGAAGGGCCATAACGCCGGCGATGGCCACACGACGCTTTTGTCCTCCGGAAACCTCAAAAGGCGATTCCTTACCGATGGTATCGGCATCAAGACCAACCGCCTGCAGCGCCCAGCGCACACGCGCATCAATTTCTTCGGGCGGTAGTTTCAGATTTTTCGGACCATAGGCCACATCCTGATAGATCGTTTCTTCGAACAGCTGATCTTCGGGATACTGAAACACCAATCCCACACGCTGACGCAAGGTGGTCAGCGAAGCCTTGGAATCGCCGGTGGTAATGCCGTCCACGGTTAAGGATCCTTCCTGCGGAATATTCAACCCGTTCATATGCTGCACCAAAGTGGATTTTCCGGAGCCCGTATGCCCGATGATGCCGACATATTCATGTCGATCAATGGTCATGGTGATATCATCCAGCGCTTTTACTTCATCCTTTTGACCGCGATTGTAATAAAAAGAAAGGTGATCAAAAATCATGCTCATTGCACACCCTCCTCTCCGTTTGCTGAGAAGGTCGAGGTGGAAGAATCCTCTTGGGGGCCGATGACCTTTTGCGCGGTGGCTTCTTCTGTTTTTCTTTGGTTAGCCACCAGCGTCTGCACCAGCTCCTCAATGCGCAGACAATCCGAGGGCACGTCAAATCCCGCTTTCCGTAGCCGGTACCCGACCTCGGTCACCTGCGGAACATCCAATTCCAAACGACGCATGGTCTCCACATCGGAAAACACCTCGCGCGGCGTTCCCTCCAAGACAATCTCCCCTTCGGACAGCACAACAATGCGATCCGCTTCGACCGCTTCTTCCATATTGTGCGTAATGAGAATAATCGTTTTATGCTGTTCCCGATGGAGCATATGGATCGTATCCATGATTTCCCGGCGGCCCACCGGATCCAGCATGGCGGTCGGTTCATCCAAGATAATGCATTCGGGAAGCATCGCTAAAACGCCGGCAATCGCCACGCGCTGCTTTTGTCCACCGGAAAGCTTGTACGGTTCACGACGCTTATAGGGCATCATCCCCGTTGCTTCTAATGCGGCATCCACGCGACGGCGCAGCTCTGGATTCGGTATGCCCAGATTCTCCGGGCCGAACGCGACATCCTCTTCCACGATGGAGGCTACAATCTGATTATCCGGATTTTGAAAGACCATCCCACACTGGGAGCGAATAGACCAGACTTTTTCTTGTCTTCTCGTGTTCATGCCCAGTATCGTAATCTCGCCTTCCTCCGGTAACATCTGGGCATTGAGTAAGCGGGCAAGCGTCGATTTACCAGATCCATTATGGCCGAGCAGTGCGATGAATTCCCCTTTTTTTACGTGCAGATTAATGGCATCCAAAGTAGGCGCTTCCCGTCCGTTATCCTCGTATTGGGGATAGCGAAACGTGACGTCGTCTACGGCAATGACCGCTTTCTCCCGTGTGGAATGCGGCGATTTTTTCGATTCGGTCGTCTCTTCGGCTTGTGCCTCTTCAAGCAACCGGTTCGCTGTTGTCATGCATTTCTCCTGTCTTCTATCTTAGAAGCTGTGATCCGCCGGCGAGTAGTTCGTCGAGCTTTCGTATATTACCACCGGCGTACCGTTTGTAAAGTTGTCATATATGGT
Source organism: Murdochiella vaginalis (assembly GCF_902381775.1). Classification (NCBI taxonomy): domain Bacteria; kingdom Bacillati; phylum Bacillota; class Tissierellia; order Tissierellales; family Peptoniphilaceae; genus Murdochiella; species Murdochiella vaginalis. The sequence continues at coordinate 884,766 of NZ_LR698969.1, read as the reverse complement.
CTTGGCGGTTTCCAAATTCAAATTAATACATCCATTCGATCCGGAATAAATATAATACTGCCCGCCAAAAGCCGTTACCCAGGATGCATCGTGCATACCTACGCCACCATAATTGATAGGCATCCAATAGTCGACTTTGGAATTATACGGCGTACCGTCTTTGAATTGTCCTTGCAGCTGTCTCCCCTTTTCCCGACTCCAGATCATGTGTACGCCTCGCGGCGTTTCGTTGAAGTGATTCACTTTTCCGGTGCGAATATCACTATCGATAAGCAAATTTCCATCCCGATACGCCCAAAGATGTTGACGGGAGAGATCAATCTCAATGTACGTATTGCCGATGTCATTTTCCGTTCCGCGCGCAAGGCCGGTGTGATTATAGACCGGTTTGGCATCCGGTACCGTCTCGCCTTTTGCGAGCATTTCTTTTATGCTTGCAACCGTCTTCTTCACATTGATTTGCCAGCCGTAAATGCCCGGCGGAACGGTCACCGTTCCCGCACCGGTGGATTCAAATTGCCGTGAGGTTCCGTAAGTGTCCGTTTCTTTGGCCATCTTGACAACAAAGGATTGAATGCTGGAATCCGGCAAGGTGTATTCTCCTGCGGCATCACGTTCGAGAAGCGGAAAAATCTCCTGTGGACCGAAGACATAGGTTTTATCGCCCAAAACATAGGTAATGGTGGTGGCCAAAAGTTTTTCGACCTTTTCCTTATCGGCCGCTAATCGGGGATCGTCTTTCGTCACCTTCGGTTTTTCATATGCGTCCTCCACATGCACTGTCTCCTCCTTGCCGGAGATGGTCTGAAAGATGATGGCCTTTAAAGCGTCCATATCTACGCGCTTGCCCGGTTCTTCCGGCTTGATGCGTACGACGTCTCCCGACGCTTCGAGGGTAGCATCCTTTGGTGGCTCTCCATCCGGATCGAATCCGGCTTCTTTGAGCAGGTAGACTAAGCGCTCTTCATCGTATTCGACATTATATCCGGCAAGAGAATAATCGTGCGCTAAAAAGTATTCCAGCGGCCACTTCCAAGAAGAGGGCTGACGGAAGGTTCCGTCCTGCCGCTGATAGCGCAGATGTATACTCTGGGGATCCAAAGTGATTTCCGCATCGCGACCGACGTAATGATGCGCGTTTCCTTCGGGTAGGATATCTGTTAAAGCGGATACGGGGCGGCGGCCCACAAAATAGCCATTTACACTGGTCTTAGGATAGCTGTAGCGCGAGAAATAAAATACGCCGAGAAGATAGGCTACTGCCAAAAGAAAGAAAAGCCCAGCAAAAACACGCCACTTCCGCCTTCCCGACGGATACGGTTCATCGTTCATCGAATCGTTCTCTTTATAAGCAGCCGCAGAAACTCCGGAAGGAGGAGCTGATGTTGCGGCGCTCTTTTTCTCTCTATCGTCCATATCTTCTCCTTTCGTTACTCTCTATGCATTACAAGATCCCGGTCGATCGTAATGAGCACCTCATCGTCCGGATAGTGTGTGTGTACGCGTTGTTCCAATGCCTGTTTCAATTCTTCGGTATGAATTGCTTTATCCCAGGGAATCAGCACATCAAAAAGGATGTTCCTTCCCTTCGATTGCGTAATCAGTCGGAAATCATGGATGGTAAAGCGCGGATCTTGTTCCTTCACCCACTCCGTGATCCGTCTTTCCATGGCAACCACTTCCTTTGTGCGCGGCTGCAAGGGATCCATATGAATCGTGATTTCAACCTGATACGTTTCCGCAATGCTGCGTTCAATGCGGTCCACCAATTCATGACTTTCCATCGCGCTTTTTCGGCCATCCACTTCTACATGAACCGTAACAAAACGGCTTCCCGGACCGTAATCATGGATAATCATATCATGAATGCCCAACACACCGGGAAAAGCGAGTAAGGATTTGGTGAGGGCCGACACAAGCTTGCCATCCAGTGCTTTCCCCAGCAGAGCATCGTAATTCGTGCGCAAAATATCAACGCCGTTTTTGCCGATGAGAATCGCCACCACCACCGTGAACGGTCCGTCCAGCGGAATGCCGATAATCGGCGACAAGATAAGGGCGAGGAGAATTGCCGACGTGGCAAGTATATCGGATTTGGCATCGGCCGCCGTCGCCAAAAACACGTTTGAAGATAGTTTCTTCCCCCAACGCGTATACAGGATTGCCATGATCACCTTGACGGCAATCGACAGCAGAAGAAGGCTCATCTGTAAAACGGAAAAATGTACGTCGACCGGCGTCATGGTATGCTTGATGCCTTCCCAGAACAGGCTCACTGCAACGTACAGAATCATTATGGCGATGAAAAAAGAGCCCATGTACTCCACCCGTGCGTGGCCGAAGGGATGTTCACGATCCTCCGGTTTTCCGGCAAGATAGAAGGAAAACAACGAAACAAACGCCGACAGCGCATCGAAGAGATTGTTGATGCCGTCACCGAAGATGGACAAGGCGCCGCTGAGAAGGCCGATCAGGATTTTTGTTGCGGCAAGAGAAGCATTCGCTACAATGCCCAACACGCTGCCCTTTCGTCCCGCGCTTTGGCGACTTTCTTTGCTGATTCGTTTCTCCTGTTGATCCTGCATAGTATTCCTCATTATTTGAGAGAGCGCGACTATTGCACCTCTTCTATGGTTATTTGCACCTGCCAAAAAATCTCCGCACCCGGAGCGATGCGCCCCACTTTGTCATTGGCAATGGCACGATCCAATCGGTCATAAAAACCGTTGGTGGGCTCTAAAGCAATGCAACGCGAGCCGGGGCTTCCCCCCGTATTAATCCACCCGCCAAGGTATGGAAACTGTTCTGCATCCCATTGCAGTGTTGTTCGCATGTGTTGGGAAGGATAAAAAATGGACGCTTTTCCTGTGGGAACCGGATCTGTTAAATAGAATTTATAGGCCTCTTGCTGTGGTACTTCGGAAAGCTTTCGCGGGTCAAAGGAAAACGGCTCTTCGCCATGAGCATTGAACAGCGTATACGGCTCCGGCCAAGAAAGGATCGCATCCGGTTCATAATGGCAGAGGCCGTGCAAAGCCCAAAGCCAAGGACGCTCGTCGATGGATTCATTCAGAAGACGATACGAAAGAAAAAGGGTGCTTCCTTCCAAACGAACATGCCGCTCAAAATAGAGGGGTATCGAAGACAGCCGAAAGAAAGCTTTGACAGAGCACACAGATCGATCTTCCTCAAACACATTCCACGGTCGGCTCCAAGCATCGCCATGGTCGGCAAAGCGCCCCAGTTTTTCAACTCTGCAAGCGTCAATCGTCGGAATGCAATCATCTATGCCGGACAAATCGAACTGATCAAAGGGAGCGCCGGGATAGGCACGAGCATAGAGCTTCGCCTGCTCTGTCGCGGTCTCATGCCCCAGCGGCCGAGCAAGTGCTTCAAACTGATTGGCCTTATAAATAATGGAAGCAATCTTACAGCCGATTTCGGGCAGCAGTATGACGCGTAAACGGTCGGATTCGAGACATACGACATGCAAGTCTTCGCGACTGCTGGGCATTTTTTCCGTAAGCATCTTCCCTTTTCCTCCTCTTGCGTTCCATCACGCTTTTGGCTTTTCCATGAAAATTTTTAGCACCTTTATGATAGAAAAGGGCAAGGAGGCTGTCAAGAAGCAAGCGACCTTCGTCCCTCGGCTTTGGGCAAGAGGAAAAATCAAACAAAAGAAACGGCGCGGAACGATATCGTTCCGCGCCGACAAGCTGTAGAGAGGAATAAAATTACGCCTCGGTGTCTTCTTTTGTTTCCGCTTTTTCTTCCTCAGCTGTTTCCTGTTCTTCGGAAGCTTCTTTCGGCTCTTCTGCTTTCGCTTCTTCGCCGGTTTCTTCTGCAGTGGATACTTCGCTTTCGCTCGGCTCAGCCGTCGGTTCGACTTTTTTTGTCTCTTTTACGGCCGCTTTTTCCGTGCTCTTCTTGGTCTTTTTTGTTGCCGTTTCGGTGACAAGCTCCAGAATCGCCATGTCCGCCGAATCGCCGCGACGCATGCCGACTTTCAGCACACGCGTATAGCCGCCGTTGCGATTTTTCATGGACGGAGCAATTTCCTCAACCACTTTGCGGGCCACCTCATTGCTGTACAATTCTGAAGAAATCGCACGATTTCCGGCTAATGTACCCTTTTTGCCTTCGGTAATCAGCTTGTCCGCCATCCTCTGTGCTTCTTTGGCGCGGGTGACGGTGGTCGTAATCCGACCGTTCAGGAAAAGGGATGAGACCAGATTGCGCAGCATGGCTGTGCGATGATCGGTTCTTCTTCCCAGTTTTCGTAAGTTCGCCAATGTCTCCTCCTTAATGTTACTCTTGTGAATGATTGAGTTCCAGGCCGAAGGATTGCACTTTTTCTTCTACCTCGGCATAGGACTTCTTGCCAAAATTGCGAATCTTAGCCAGCTCGTTTGCGGAAATGCGAACAATGTCACCCAGCGTATGAATATCCGAACGCTTCAGGCAATTATAGCTGCGCAGTGTAAGATCCAGATCTTCAATGGGCTTCTGTAAAAGCGCATCTTCTTCCGCATGCGTTTCCAAAGCCTCATCCTTTTCTTCCATGACAAACGCGGGCAGCTCCGTAAACAGGCGCAAGTGATCCATAAGAATCGTTGCTCCTTGTGAAATGGCTTCCTGCGGCGTTACCGTGCCGTCGGTCCATACTTCGAGGATGAGCTTGTCATAGTCGGTGATCTGCTGTACACGCGTATTCTGCACCTCGAAATTGACTTTCTTCACTGGTGTGAAGGAGGAATCAATCGCGATGGTGCCGATCGGATCATCCGCATCTTTGTTCTGGTCAGCGAGCGCGTACCCTTCGCCGTCGATGACGGTCAATTCCATATGAATTTTGCCGTCCGTATTCAACGTGCAGAGATAATGATCGTCATTGACAATCTCCACCTCAGTGCTCTCTTGAATATCACGAGCCGTTACGATCTTCGGCCCTTCCACATCCAGGCGCAATGTGACTTCTTCTCCATGCCCCTGTAAACGGCGCACGGCAAGTCCCTTCATGTTCAGGACGATTTCCGGCACATCTTCCAGAACGCCGGGAATGGTCGTAAATTCATGCGGAACCCCTTCATCAAACTTGATGTTGGATACCGCTGTACCCGGCAGCGAAGAGAGTAACACACGGCGAAGCGAATTGCCGATTGTGGTCCCGTATCCGCGCTCTAACGGAGACATACTAAAGCGTCCATAGTTCTTGTGTTCATCCAATTCCAGGATTTCAACTTTTGTATTGAGTCGATCTACCACGGATCAGCCTCCCCTTCTGTTCTGTCGAACTCGATTTCCATGTCGCGCTGCGGGGCGGAATTACTTCGAGTACAACTCGACAATCTGTGTCTCTTCAATCGGATAATCGATGTTGTCACGCATCGGCTCGGAGAGAATACGACCCTGCAATTTTTCTTCGTCCACCGAAACCCAAGGCATCTGGTTCCAGATGTTCTCTTCGGTGCTCTTGAAAAATGCATTCTTACGTGAACGCTCACGAACGCTGATGACGTCGCCAACTTCCAGCGTCATGGAAGGCACAGTCGCCTTGTGGCCGTTCAGATCAAAATGACCATGAACAATCAACTGACGTGCCTGTGCACGCGTCGAAGCAAAGCCCATGCGATACACGACGTTATCGAAGCGAAGCTCCAATAACTTCAAAAGGTTCCAGCCGGCCTGTCCGCTCATGCGAGTAGCACGACCAAACAGGTTACGAAATGCTTTTTCTGAGACGCCGTAAATGAATTTCGCTTTTTGCTTTTCGCGAAGCTGCATACCGTAGTCGCTCAACTTGCGTGTGTTGCGCTTCGGATTGCGGCGGCTTTTCTTATCGATGCCGACGACCTGGGGCTCAATTCCCAAGGCACGGCAACGTTTTAAAATCGGTCCGGTATATCTTGCCATGATTGCCTCCGTTAAACTCTTCTTCTCTTCGGCGGTCTGCAGCCGTTGTGCGGAATGGGCGTAACATCTTTAATCAGCGTCACGCTAAGTCCCGCCGTCTCCAATGCACGAATGGCGGATTCACGACCTGAGCCCGGTCCTTTTACATACACTTCAACGGTCTTAAGGCCCTGTTCCATCGCTTTTTGTGCTGCTTCTTCCGCACACTGCTGCGCCGCATACGGCGTCGATTTACGCGAACCGCGGAAACCCAGCTGTCCGGAGGAAGCCCATGAAATCACGTTTCCATTTAAATCGGAAAGGGTCACGATCGTATTGTTGAAGGTCGAGATGATATGAGCCTGACCGTTCGTAATATTCTTTTTTACGCGGCGTTTCCCGCCACGTCTGGTGACTTTCTTTTGCGCTACCATAACATCCCCCCTTATCTCTTATGACCCTTACGTGTACGGGCATTGTTTTTCGTGTTCTGCCCGCGAACCGGAAGGTTGCGACGATGACGGTTGCCACGATAACTGTTGATTTCACGGAGACGTTTAATGTTCATGGAAACGTCACGGCGAAGGTCGCCTTCCACGTGATACTCCGCAATTTGTTCACGAATGCGCTGTACTTCCGATTCGGAAAGATCGCGCACGCGCGTGTCCGGATTCACATCCGCATTTTTCAAAACTTCATTGGAACGTGAACGACCGATGCCGTAAATATACGTTAAACCGATCTCTACACGCTTTTCTTTGGGTAGATCCACCCCGGAAATTCGAGCCAAAGTCGCACCTCCTTAGCCTTGACGCTGTTTGTGCTTCGGGTTTTCACAGATCACCATCACGCGACCCTTGCGCTTGATGATCTTGCATTTATCACACATCTTTCTTACTGATGGTCTGACTTTCATTGCTTCCTCCTATTTCTTTCTCCACGTGATACGTCCCTTGGTTAAATCATAGGGAGACAGCTCCACGGTCACGCGATCCCCTTCCAGAATGCGAATGTAATTCATGCGTAGTTTTCCGGAAATATGGGCCATGACATCATGTCCGTTCTCCAGCTCGACGATGAAGATGGCGTTTGGAAGTCGCTCTTTGACGACGCCTTCGACTTCAATCACGTCTTTTGATGACATCAGCTTTCCTCCTTCGTTTGTGCCTCCCGATAGGGAGCCAACCATTTGCGGATGGTAGCGTCGTCCAACGCCGCATCCCCTTTCATCGTCTGTAAATCGGACACGATGGCCCGATAGGGCTGTAAATGAATGACGCGCTTTTTCTTGGGATGAGCGAGCGTTCTCGTTCGCCCGTCCACCACGTGAACATGTTTCGCATCACAACGATCCAGTACGAGAAAGACCTTGCCCTTGTCGTGTCCGGCCTTCGATCGCACAACCTGACCGGGAACGTAAGGACACGGCTGATCCATATTCGCTTCTAACGTCATACCGTTAACGCCTCTTCAATGGCGTGAAAAACCGATTCTACCGGCTGATCGCCGTTGATATGAACGAGAATCCCTTCCTTGTCGTAATATGCGACAAGCGGTTCCGTTTGTTTTCGGTAGACAGCAATGCGATTTTGCACCGTCTCTTCGGTGTCGTCCGTACGCTGAATAAGGCTCGTGCCGCATACATCGCAGATTCCCTCTTTTTGGGGCGGTTGATCCGTAATGTGGAAGGAGGCGCCGCATTGCGGACAGGTTCTTCTGCCCGCCAGCCGCTTGACCAGCACCTTTTCCTCGACTTCGATGGAGATGACGGCGTCCAATGGACATGCCCGTTTCGCGAGACCGGCTTTTAAAGCGTCCGCCTGTTCCAGCGTACGCGGAAAGCCGTCCAGCAAAAAGCCCTTATCGCCCTCGCGATCCAAGCGGTCCCAGAGCATCGCGATGGTCAGCTCATCCGGTACCAATTGGCCGGAGGAAAGATAGCTTTCCACCTTTTTGCCCAACTCGGTTTGGTTCTTGATGTTTGCACGGAAGATGTCGCCCGTGGAGATATGCGACAGATGATAGCGTTCTTCCAGCATTTTTGCCTGTGTGCCCTTTCCGGCTCCCGGAGGGCCAAGTAATACGAGCCTCATCGTAGCCTTCCTTTCTTATCGCTTTAAGAAGCCGCGATAATGACGCATTTGTAACTGCGCTTCCAACGTGCGCACCATTTCCAGCACGACACCGACCACAATGATGATGGACGTTCCGCCGAATCCCAGACTCACGGAGAATACTTTGTTCACCAGACCCGGAATGACCGAAAGAACCGCCAACACGATAGCGCCAACCAGTGTAATGCGTCCGACAATGCGCTGCAGATAATCCGTCGTCGGTTTTCCCGGTCGGATGCCCGGCAAAAATCCGCCGGATTGCTGCAGATTGCGCGAGTACTCATAAGCATTAAACTGGATGGAGTTGTAAAAATAGGCGAATAGGATGATCAGCAGCACCTGGAACGCATGCTGCACGATGAATCCGATCCATCCCTGCGGTGTCAAATACTGTGCAACAAAGCGCTGTACACCGCCGCCGAAAAGTAAAGCCAACGTCTGCGGGATGGCCAGCAAAGCGGATGCGAAAATAATGGGCATCACGCCTGCCATGTTGACTTTGATGGGAATGTGCGTCGCCTGACCGCCATACATCTTGCGGCCGACCACGCGCTTGGCATATTGCACCGGTACCTTACGCTCCCCTTCATTGAGCAACACCACAACGACCGTGATCGCAATCGTGATGGCAATGATGAGCAGCAGAACCAGAGGATTCATTTGTCCATGAAGAACGGCTTGAATCATGGCATACAGTCTTCCCGGCATCTGCACAACGATGCCTAAGAAAATGATGAAGGAAACGCCGTTTCCGACCCCATGTTCTGTAATCAGGTCACCGATCCACACCACGAAGGATGCACCGGCAACCATGACAAGAACCGCAATTGCCTTTTCCAAGGCGCCGCCATTGCCGAAGGCGCCAGAGAAAATGCCCTGTACCAATGCGAACGCCTGCACAACTGCCAAGGCAACGCCCAGATACTTCGTATACTGCTGGATCTTTTTGCGGCCTTCCTCACCCTCTTTGGAAATTTCTTCCAGCTGCGGAATAGCGAATGTCAACAGCTGAATAACAATGGAAGACGTAATATAGGGGCCGACGCCCAAAGCCAAAACACTCAAGTTCGCCAATCCGCCACCACTGATCATATTCATGATGCCGAGAAGGCTTCCCTCCACCGAATTATAAATCTGGTTGATGAGCTGCAAGTTGGCAAACGGAATAGGCAGTGCATTGCCGAGTCTAAGAATGATCAGCATCAACACCGTAAAGATGATGCGCTTTTTCGTCTGTTCCGTTGCCCACGCATTCTTGAGTGTCGAAAGCATCAGATCACCTCAGCCTTTCCACCGGCTGCCTGAATTTTTTCTTCAGCAGATTTGGAAAATTTCGTGGCTTGCACGGTGAGCTTTTTATCCAATTCGCCATTGCCGAGAACCTTTAATCCGTCCACCAGCTCATTTTGGCGAATAATACCTGCTTCGACAAGAGTCTGTGCCGTAATCACGGCACCCTCTTCAAAGCCGTTCAGATCGTCTAAATTGACCACCGCGTACTGCTTGGAAAACGGATTGTGGAATCCGCGTTTTGGCAGCGTACGGAACAACGGCATCTGACCGCCCTCGAAGCCCGGACGAACACCGCCGCCGGTTCGCGAATTCTGTCCGTCGCGGCCGCGCCCGGCAAATTTTCCCCAACCGGAGGAATGACCACGGCCGACGCGCTTACGCTCTTTGGTTTCGCCGCCACGTGCAGGCTTTAATTCATGTAATTTCATGATCAACCTCCTATTGTACTTCCTCGACATCAAGCATGAAATCAATCTTACGGATCGCACCGCGAACGGACGGAGTATCCTCATGCTCAACCGTGTGCCCGACTTTCGTCAAGCCCAGCGCTTTCGCCGTTTTAATCTGTTTATCCTGGCGGCCGATGAAGCTTTTCTTTAATGTAATTCGTAACATACTCATGCTCGGCCTCCTACTTCAGAATTTCTTCTACGCTCTTGCCGCGTAGACGAGCAACCTGATCCGCCGTTCTCATAGTGAGTAGGCCGTTCATGGTAGCATTGACAATGCTGCGCGCATTGGAAGAGCCCAACGACTTCGCGCGAATATCGGTAATGCCCGCCATTTCACAAACCGCACGCACCGGACCGCCGGCGATGATACCGGTACCTTCTTTTGCCGGCATCAACAGAACGCGTCCTGCACCGTCACGACCGATAATCGTATGCGGAATGGTGGTTCCGACCAGCGGAACATTCACCATAGAACGCTTGGCTTCTTCGGAACCTTTACGGATGGCGTCAGGAACTTCCAGCGACTTGCCCGTTCCAATACCGACACGGCCTTTTTTATCGCCAACAACAACGATGGCGGAAAAACGGCCCGTGCGTCCACCCTTGGCCGTCTTGGAGACGCGGTTAATCGAGACGACTTTTTCTTCAAGCTCTTGCTTGTTGTCTTCTTTATACATGATTCCTCCTCCCCGGTTACAGCTTGAGGCCGGCTTCACGAGCGCCTTCGGCGACCGCCTTCACCTTGCCATGATAGATGTAGCCGGAGCGGTCGAAGACGACCGTCTCGATGCCCTTTTCCAGAGCCTTCTTTCCAACCGCTTCGCCCACCGCCTTGGCGGACTCCACTGTGGAACCTTTGACTTCTACATCTTTGTCGAGCGTCGATGCCGAAACAAGCGTTACGCCGGCTTCATCATCGATAATCTGCGCATACATGTTCATATTGCTCTTGTAGACGTTCAGGCGCGGACGATCCGCAGTGCCCGAAATCTTTTTGCGAACACGGGCATGACGCGCCAACCGATTTGCATTTTTTGTAGACTGTGCCATCTAAGCGCCTCCTTACTTGCCTGTTTTACCTTCTTTGCGACGTACCTGTTCTCCTTCGTAAAGAATACCCTTGCCCTTATACGGTTCCGGCAAGCGCCATTTACGAATGTTGGCCGCATAGTTTCCAACTTGCTGTTTATCCGCGCCCTTCACGATGATCGTACGATCATCCGGCACTTCGGTCGTGATTCCATCCGGATCCTGCATCTGAACCGGATGCGAGAAGCCGAGGTTCATGACCAGCATTTTGCCCTGCTTCTGTGCGCGGTAACCGCTGCCTTCAATGTGCATCTTTTTCGTATAACCGTTGGTTACGCCTTCGAGCATATTGGCAATCAGTGTACGATAAAGACCGTGCAGCGAGCGAGTTTTCTTTTCATCATCCGGACGAACCACATGCATCACCTTGCCATCCTGCTCAATTTTAAACGCAGAGGGAATCTGTTGCGCAAGTTCGCCGTTGGGGCCTTTGACCTTAACCGTGTTGGTGTTGTCGACTGAAACGTCCACTTTCTCGGGGATGTCAATCGGCTTCAATCCAATTCTTGACATAATTACCTCCCCTTACCAAATGTAGCAGATCACTTCGCCGCCGACACCTTGTTCACGTGCCTGCTTGTCGGTCAAAACGCCGCGGGAAGTCGAGAGAATCGCCATGCCCAGACCGTCCAATACGCGAGGAACCTCGTTAGCGCGTACATAGACGCGACGACCGGGTTTGGAAATGCGCTTGAGGCCGGAGAGGACGCGCTGATCATCCACGTATTTTAAATCGATGGTGATCATGCCCTGTTTGTTATCTTCCACGACGTTGAATCCTTTGATGTAGCCTTCGTCCAAAAGAATCTGTGCCAGATTCTTCTTCATGTTGGATGCCGGAACTACGACGGATTCGTGTTTTTTCATATTGCCATTGCGGATGCGCGTGAGCATATCCGCGATCGGATCTGTCATCATGTTTCTACCTCCTCCTCAGCTTACCAGCTGGCCTTTTTCACGCCGGGGATTTCCCCGCGATAAGCCAGTTCGCGGAAGCAGATGCGGCAAATACCGTACTTCTTGAGAACAGCGTGCGGACGGCCACAGATGCTGCAGCGAGTATAGGCGCGCGTCGAGAACTTCGGTTTTCTCTGCTGTTTCGCAATCAATGATTTTTTTGCCATTTCTCCTCCTCTTACTTTGCGAACGGCATGCCCATGTGGCTGAGGAACGATTTGGCTTCCTCATCCGTCTGAGCGGATGTGACAATGATAATGTCCATACCGTGAATCGTGTCCACATCGTCATAATTGATTTCCGGGAAGATCAGCTGTTCTTTCACGCCCATAGCGTAGTTGCCACGGCCGTCAAACGACGTAGCGGAAACGCCACGGAAGTCGCGAACACGCGGAAGCGCGATCGCAATCAGCTTTTCAAGGAAATCATACATTTTCTTATGGCGAAGGGTGACTTTGGTCGCAATGGCCTGTCCTTCCCTCAGTTTGAAGTTCGCCACCGAGCGCTTAGCTTTGACGATCACCGGCTTTTGACCCGTGATGACCTGCAATTCATGCGCTGCCGATTCCAACACCTTCGGGTTGTCCTTTGCTTCGCCCATGGAGCAGTTGATGACGATTTTCTCCAGCTTCGGCACCTGCATGATGTTGTCGTAGGAGAATTCCTTCATTAAAGCGGGCACGACCTCATTTTTATAGAGTGTATATAAAGTATTGTCCATGGTCGTCCCCCTTACTGATCAAAACGGGTGTCGCTCTTCGTGGAAACACGAACTTTTTTCCCGTCCTTGATTTCTGTGTGTGTGCGCACGCCGCGTTTTGCCGCTTCATCATAAAGCAGCACATTCGAGGCATGAATGGGGCCTTCGCGATGGAGGATTCCACCCGGCTCTTGCATGCTGCGCGGTTTTTTGTGCTTCACCTGCATATTGACGTCCTTAACGATGACCCGGTTCGCTTTCGGAAAAACCTGTAATACCTCACCGACTTTTCCTTTATATTTGCCGGAGATCACCTGGACCTGATCACCTTTTTTAATGTGCATAGTCCACTCCTTACAGTACTTCCGGTGCGAGCGAAATGATCTTCATGTAGCCATTCTGACGAAGCTCGCGCGTAACCGGCCCGAAGATACGTGTGCCCACCGGGTTTTTATCATCTTTGACAATGACCGCCGCGTTATCGTCGAAGCGGATCACACTGCCGTCCGGACGCGAAACACCGTCTTTGCTGCGAACAACAACAGCGGTGACAACGTCGCCCTTCTTCACCGTGCCGCCTGGCGTCGCATTTTTGACCGTGCAGCGAATTTGATCGCCGATATGCGCGTATTTACGACCGGTACTGCCGATGACGTGAATGACCAAGAGTTCTTTTGCGCCGGAGTTGTCGGCGACTTTCAAACGACTTTCATTCTGTAACATTGAAGCCCCCTCTCTTACTTCGCTTCTTCGAGGATTTCAACGAGGCGATATCGTTTTGTCTTCGACAGTGGACGCGTCTGCATTACCAGAACGCGGTCGCCGATTTTCGCCTGATTATTCTCGTCATGCGCTTTAATACGGATCGTGCGTTTCATCATCTTGTGGTATTCGGGATGCTTGACCAATGTCGAGATTTCCACCACGATCGTCTTATCCATACTGTTGGAGACGACCATACCGATCTTCTGTGGACGTTTCGATGTACGATTTTCCATCGGTTACGCCTCCTTTCTTGCCGCAATGGCACGTTCCTGTTGAATCGTGCGTACACGCGCGATATCTTTCTTTACCGTTCCGATAGCGTTGGGATTCTCCAGCTGGCCGGCTGCAATCTGGAAGCGAAGGTTGAACAACTCCTGCTTCAGATCCTGCAACTTCTGGCTGAGATCCTGATCGGAGAGATTGCGAATTTCCGTAGCTTTCATTATTCTTCACCTTCCTGTCCCGCTTGTTCACGCACGACGAACTTGGTCTTCATCGGCAACTTCGCAGCAGCAAGACGCATCGCTTCTTTTGCCACATCGTGCGGCACGCCCGACATCTCAAACAGCACGCGACCGGGTTTGATAACAGCGACCCAATACTCCGGAGCACCTTTACCGGAACCCATACGGACTTCGGCAGGTTTTTTGGAAACCGGTTTATCCGGGAAAACTTTAATCCAGACGTTTCCGCCACGCTTGATGTAGCGCGTCATGGCACGTCGAGCCGCTTCAATTTGATTGGCCGTCATCCATGCCGGTTCAACAGCCTGCAGGCCATATTCTCCGTATGTGACGGTATTTCCACGCAGTGCCATCCCCTTCATTCGACCACGGTGGACGCGACGGCGTTTAACTCTTTTTGGCATTAACATAGTGCTACCTCCTCACCCGGTCTTATTGCTCGCGCTGGGGACGCTCGCCACGACCATTTCCTTCGCGGCGGTTTCCGCGACGCTCTCCGCCACGACGATTGTCACGGCGATCCTGGCGATTGTCATCCCGACGATCGCGGCGTCCACGACGCGGCTCACGGCGCGGCGGCTTCGGCATCTCCGCCTCTTTCATGCCCGGAAGCACTTCGCCGATGTAAATCCATACCTTGATGCCCACGGCACCTGCCGTTGTGCGGGCCACTGCCTGTCCGTAACGGATGTCGGCACGCAGCGTTTGCAGGGGAATGGTTCCCTCGGAATAATGCTCGGTACGGGCCATATCGGCGCCGCCCAAACGACCGGCAGCCAATGTTTTAATTCCCTTGGCACCGGCACGCATGCTGCGCTGAATTGCCTGCTTCATCGCACGACGGAAGGTCACGCGGTTTTCCAGGTCAGCGGCGATGCGCTCTGCCTGCAGCTGTGCATCTAAATCCGGATTGCGAATTTCTTCGACATTGATGAGAACCGTCTTCTTGGTCAGTTTTTCCATGCGCTTCTTGAGCTCTTCCACCGCCGTACCGCCTTTACCGATGACAATGCCCGGCTTTGCGGTGTTGATGGTGACGCGTACACGACCCATGGTGCGTTCGATTTTTATATCGGAGATGCCAGCCTCGAACAACTCTTTCTTGACCATCTTGCGGATCTCATGATCCTCTTTAATCAACTTCGGAAACTGTGCGCTGCCGGCAAACCAATTGGAATCCCAATCCTTGATGACGCCGACGCGCATTCCCTTCGGATGTACCTTTTGACCCATTAGCGCTCTTCCTCCTCTTTTTCACTGACCACAACGCCGATGTGCGACGTTCTCTTGAGAATCGGATATGCTGCACCTTTCGCTTTCGGATGCCAACGCTTCATGGTCGGGCCGTCATTGGCCCATGCCTGACGAACCACCAGCCCTTCGCGATCCAGGCTCAGGTTGTTTTCCGCATTGGCAATGGCCGAACGCAGAACTTTTTCCAGCACTTCCGCGCCTTTTTTCGGGGTGAAATGCAGAATGGTCAGCGCTTCATCCACTTGTTTGCCGCGAATCTCTTTGCAGATGTAGTTCACCTTGCGGGGAGAGACGCGAACATATTTTGCTTCTGCTCTTGCTTCCATGTCCTACCTCCTAGCGTACGCCACTCTGCTTATCCGCTTTCCCGGCATGTCCTCTGAATGTACGGGTGGGGACAAACTCGCCGAGTTTATGTCCGACCATATCTTCTGTGATATAGATGGGTACGTGTTTTCTTCCATCGTGCACAGCGATCGTGTGGCCCACAAATTGCGGGAAGATCGTCGAGCGACGGGACCACGTCTTGATCACCATTTTCTTATTGGATTCATTAAGAGCCTCCACCTTTTTCATCAGGTGGTCATCTACAAAAGGCCCTTTCTTCAAAGATCTGCTCATGCCATCCTCCTGTTACTTCGTGCGACGGCGAACAATCATCTTGTCGGATTGTTTCGCTGTGCGGGTCTTCACGCCACGTGATTTTTTGCCCCACGGGGTCATCGGTGCCGGACGGCCTACCGGAGCGCGTCCCTCACCACCGCCGTGCGGATGGTCTACCGGGTTCATCGCCGAACCGCGAACATGAGGCTTGCGGCCGAGATAGCGTTTTTTACCGGCTTTACCAAGACGTACCAGGCCGTGATCCGGGTTCCCGACCGCGCCGATCGTCGCTTTGCAGTCCAGCGAAATCAAGCGATACTCGCCGGAGGGCATGCGAAGCTGTGCATACTTGCCTTCCTTCGCCATTAACTGAGCTTCGGCACCGGCCGTACGAACCAGCTGTGCACCTTTGCCCGGCTTCATCTCGATATTGTGAATCGTCTGGCCAACCGGGATGAAACGAAGCGGTAAAGCATTGCCGACCGTAATATCCACGTTATCGCCGGATTCCACGTGCTGACCGACTTGCAGTCCGCGCGGTGCTAAAATGTAGCGCTTTTCACCGTCGGCATAGACCAAGAGCGCAATGTTGGCGGAACGGTTCGGATCGTATTCGATCGACGAAACGGTCGCCGGGATGTTGTCCTTGTTGCGCTTAAAGTCGATGATGCGATAACGGCGCTTTGCGCCGCCTCCACGGAAACGCAGCGTTGTGCGCCCGTTATTCGTGCGCCCGCCCGAACGCTTCAGGTTGACCGTCAGCGATTTTTCCGGGGTGGATTTCGTAATTTCCTCAAAGGTCAGTACGCGCATAACGCGACGGCCTGCCGAGGTTGGTTTATATCTTCTGATTCCCATTGCATCCCTCCTCGATTACATTCCTTCGAAGAACTCGATTTCCTTCGAGTCTTCCGTGAGGGTGACGATGGCTTTTTTCCAATCGGAGCTCTTCGTCTTGTGGTTCCCCACGCGCTTGGTTTTGCCTTTCATGGTAATCGTGTTGACACGCTTAACCGTGACGCCATCAAAGGCTTCTTCGACAGCATGGCGAATTTCCGCTTTGTTGCTCTTAGCATCGACGCGGAAGGTGTATTTATGTTCCGCCATATCCGCCATGGATTTCTCCGTGATGACCGGAGCGATGATGATATCAAATGGAGTTTTCATTATTGAAAGACCTCCTCTGCCTTTTTCACGGCATCTTTCGTCATGATCAGCGAGTTGAAACGCATGAGATCGTAAACGTTGATGCTGTCCACCTCAACGGTTTCCACCGTCGGGATGTTGCGGAAAGAGCGGATCAACTGCTCATCCGCCTCATGAACAACGATGTAGGCTTTTTTGTCGGCATGGATCGCTTGAAGTACCGCTGCGGCCTGTTTCGTACTGAACGCATCCAGCTTTAGAGCATCCAACACGATGAGCTCGTCTGCACGAACCTTGGCTGTCAATACCGATTTCAGCGCTATGCGACGAATCTTCTTCGGCGTCGTATAACGATAGCTGCGCGGTTTGACGGCGAAGACCATGCCGCCGCCACGCCAGTTCGGCTGGGTTCTCGAGCCGGCACGGGCACGTCCGGTTCCCTTTTGGCGATATGGCTTGCGGCCACCGCCACGAACTTCGGCGCGCGTTTTGGCCGACTGTGTTCCCTGGCGTCTGTTCGCCAGCAAATTCTTCACGACGGTGTAGACGGTATGCTCGTTGACGTCAACATCAAACAGCTCCGGAGCCAGCTCCAGTTCGCCGACGACTTCACCGGTCTGCTTTACTACATTCACTTTTGGCATTTCCGTCCTCCTTACTTGGTCCGGGCTTTCTTGGCCGCACGAATTGTGACCAGACTGCCCTTGGGGCCAGGCAGTGCACCTTTGATGAGGATCATGTTGTTTTCCTCGTCAACGCGCACTACAGTCAAATTCTGTACCGTTACCCGATCATGTCCCATTTTTCCGGATCCCTTTGTTCCCGGGAAAACACGCGCCGGATACGATCCAGCCGCACGTGCTCCGCCAACGCGGTGGGACTTGGAGCCGTGTCCCATCGGGCCGCGACCATAATTCCAGCGGCGGATGGCGCCTTGTGTGCCCTTCCCTTTGGATGTGCCGATCACATCGACCACATCACCGGCTGCGAACAGGGAAACGGTAATTTCCTGACCCGGTTCGAATGTTTCGCCCTCGTCTACGCGAATTTCGCGCAGCGTCTTTTTATAGGCGACATTCGCTTTATGAAAATGTCCCTTCAGCGGCTTCGTAAGATGCTTTTCTTTCTCTTCGCCGTAGCCGACCTGAATGGCGTTGTAGCCATCTTTTTCCGTCGTTTTGACCTGGGTTACCACCAGGGGTCCGGCCTGCACGACCGTCACCGGCGTGACAATGCCGTCTTCGTCGAAGATCTGGGTCATCCCGATCTTCTTGCCCAATATACTCTTCACGAGTTCCTCCTTTACAGCGGATCGCTTTCGCGATCATTCTAATGGGGTTACAGTTTGATCTCGATGTCCACACCAGCCGGCAAGTTCAGCTTTTTAAGTGCTTCCAATGTCTTGACATTGGGATTAACGATATCGATTAAGCGCTTATGCGTTCTTTGCTCGAACTGTTCACGCGAGTCCTTATATTTATGGACAGCGCGCAGAATGGTGATGACTTCTTTGTCCGTCGGCAGTGGAATCGGTCCGGATACGTCTGCACCGGAACGCTTGCACGCTTCGACAATTTTCGCCGCTGACGCGTCGATGACTTCATGATCATACGCACGAAGCCGGATTCTGATCTTCTGATTCGCCATTTTTCCTCCTTGGTTTTGCGCTCCTTCCGGCAGAACAGGATTTCGATGGATTTCCAAGGAATTCTATTGCTCTGTCCTTTATTAAGGAAGGTTTACGCCGGTTCGCCGATACACTGAGCCGGGCGTGTCCTATGCCCGCCTAAAAAAAGAAATACCGGTTTTCCGTCGTTCGAATGGTATCGAACTGCTCCACGAAAATTCCCTCGACCTACGTCTTTTCCTCTAGTACGCTGTATTGCAACGCCTTTAGAGGTCCTTGGACGTTCGAGCAACCTCTCGCTTCATCGCCCGTATTTCTGGACACTCGATTATTCTACACAACATTTATCCCTTTGGCAAGTCAAAATGCAAAAAAAATTCCGATCTTGGGATCAGAATTTTTTTCTTCAAAGAATAGAAAGACAAAACCGATGCATGGAAAACCACAAAGGCCACGTGAGAATTTCCGATCATTCCTGTTGCTGCACAAACTGCTTCAACGCTTCGCTCTTGGGATGCGTAAAAATTTCTTCCGGGCTTCCGATTTCTTCAATATAGCCATCGCGTAAAAAGGCTATGCGATGGGCGATCCGGCGCGCAAAAGAGATGTCATGGGAAACAACCATCATGGTCATACCGCCCTTTGCTAAATCCTCAATAATGCTGAGCACCTCCCCCACATTTTGCGGATCTAAGGCGGATGTCGGTTCATCAAACAGAAGCACTTCCGGATCCATCGAAAGAGCACGTGCAATCGCAACACGCTGCTGCTGCCCGCCGGATAATTGTGCGGGCTTCGCTTGCACATACTCTGCCATGCCCACGCGTTGCAGGTTTTTCATGGCCACGTCCTGCGCTTGTTTTTTTGCGCGATGCAATACTTTCATCTGCGCAAGCGTGCAGTTTTCCATCACGCTCAAATTTCGAAACAGATTAAACTGTTGAAAGACCATGCCCACCTTGGCATGATAGCGAAGCAGATCAAAGGTCGGATCCAGAATGGAGCAGCCGTGAAATAGAATTTGCCCGGCCGTCGGTTCTTCCAACAGATTCACGCAACGTAGAAAGGTTGATTTCCCCGCGCCGGACGGGCCGATAAGCGATACGACTTCCCCGGCATACAGAGAAAGCGAAAGATCTTTTAAAACCACTTCTTCCCCAAAGGATTTTTGCAGGTGTTCAATCGTAAGAATAGCTTGCTTTTCCATATTACGCCTCCGTTGCACTCTTGATGGTAAAAGGCACATCCGGACTGAATTTCCGGCTGAGGGTCCGAATGATAAAGTTGGCCAGGCGCGTCAACACAAAGTAGATGAGGGCTACGATAAAATACGCCTGAAAAATCTGGAACGTGGATCCCGCAACGCTCTTGGTCACAAAGAAGAGTTCCGTTACGGAAATGACGTTTAAGACGGATGTGTCTTTAATGTTTACAACCAGCTCATTGCCGATGGACGGTAAAATCGCACGCATGGCTTGTGGCAAAATCACATGGATCATCATCTGTCCATGGCCGAGGCCAATGGCCCGCGCCGCTTCAAATTGCCCGACATCCACGGAATCAATGCCTCCGCGAATGGTTTCCGCAAGATAGGCGCCTGTATTAATCGATACGATCAGGCAAGCTGCAAAGAGCGGGTCCATATCTACGTGGAAAAACTGTTTGCTACCGTAGAAAATGAGCATGGCCTGTACAATCATGGGTGTCGAACGAAACACCTCGACATACGCCGTACCCAAAAGCTGCAGCAGGCGAATCAGCACTTTGTTCACGCCTCTTTTCTTTTTGGTCGGAATGGTGCGGATGACCTGGACAACAAAGCCGATGCCGAGACCGAATGCCGTTCCCAGAAACGAGATCAGAAGCGTTACGCCCGTGCCGCGCAGGAAAAGAGAAGAATAGGTATCCCAAATAGCGCGCACCTCATCGAGAAAAGAGGTACTTCCGCTTTCGCCGCGATTCTGCAGGGTGACCATGGCATCCATGGCCTGTTGGCGTTCTTCCTCCGGTATTTCCGCAAGAATATGGTTGATTTGTTCTTTTAAAGCGTCGCCTTTGCGTACGCCCACTGCAATGGTGGTATTTTCGGGATCTGCGACGAAGCCCTTCCCCGGAGCAAAAACGACCATGGCTAAATTCGGATTCGCCATAACCGCCGCTAACGCGCCCGGCCGTTCTGAAACATAGCCGTCAATGGATCCGGCATTCAATGCCGTAATCATCGTGGAAAATGTATCAAGCGGCGCCTGTTTCGCTACGCCTTCAATCTGATCGATCACCTCATAATGAAAGGTGTTGAGCTGTCCGGTAATTTTAGCGCCACGAAAATCGGCAAGTGCTTTCGCATTTGCATATTTCCCGTCTTTTCGAACCACCATCACCAAATCCGAAGCATAGTATTGCTCGGTAAAATCGACTTCTTTCTTGCGTTCGGGCGTCGGGCTCATGCCGGCGATAATGGCATCAATCTTTCCTGACGTTAAAGCAGGAGGCAGGCCATCCCATTCAATCTTGCGGATGACCAGCGTTTTGCCCAAGCCTTCCGCAAGGCGTTTTGCCATCCACACGTCATAGCCGTTTGCATACTCGCCCGGACTGTTTTCCACCGGAACCGCCCCATCGGCATCGGTCGTCTGCGACCAGTTAAACGGCGCATAGTTTACCTCCATGCCCACGATAAAGGTTTCGGTTTCTCCGCTTGCCTCCACCGGAAGGGGCAAGAGCAAACAGAGTACCAATAGCAATAAGCCCAGTTTTTTTCCTGTTTTCATGATCTCCTCCTTCTGTCGTTTCTTTCTCCCATTCGACAGCCATTAGGACCCGAAAAGAAAAAAGAGAAGGCTGCGCCTTCTCATCCCTCTCGAATCCGATAGCGCACCACCGTTGTTCGGTGACAGTGCGACACCTGTTTGATGCCGCCCCAACAATGTCACGTGTCCGCTTCATCGTTTCGGCGAGATTGCCTTTCTCTTCCTTCCCGGGCTACCGCCTCCGGAAAATACTCATCGCTCCCGCGCCTCTACCCCTTTTATTATTAAGGAGTTCAATTTCGTATCAGTATAGCGGGACGTGTTGTGTTTGTCAAATTTATTGTTTTTCATTGCAAAATCCGTTTTTTTCTCTGTGCTTATAACTCTCTATCTACGCTCTCGACTTTTCCGTTGGTTACGATCCTCTTTCAGTATCTCGTTTCGGCATTTTCTGCGCAGATACGCTCGCTTTTGCTATACTTTGGATAGGAGAAGAATGCGCTTGCTTTTCGGGATGGGATTTCAAAAGCCCGAAAAGCTGTCGCAGTGAAAGGAGTCTTGTGGTGAAGCAGAATATGCTGATGCGAATGCTGGCCAAACAGTTTCCGAATCGGCGGGCAGCAATGGGGGAGATTGTTCGGCTCAAGACAGAAATGCTGTTGCCGAAAGGAACGGAATACTTTTTCAGCGACGTGCACGGGGAAGATCGCGCCTTTATTCATTTGTTGCGTTCCGCATCCGGCAATATTCGCCGAAAGATACGGGATGTCTATCGGACACGCCTTTCCGAAGACGATCAAAATGAAATTGCGGAAATGATTTATTATCCGGAATTAACGCTACAAAAAAAGATCGATCGTCTGGATGACGAGCGTTGGGTGCGAAAAATCATTTTGGAACTGATTGAAGTGGCGCGCTTTATCGCCTCAAAATATCCGCGAGAACAAATTCGTCAAAAGCTTCCGGACGAGTACAAGACACTTATCGAAGAACTTCTCGAAATTAACGACGGGGAAATTGATCGCCGCAGCTATTACTACTCCCTCATCGATGCGATCATCGAAGAACAAGATGCCTATGATTTTCTCTGCGCCCTTTCCTACACCATTCAGCGCATCTGCGTGAACCACATCCACGTCGTCGGTGACATTTTTGATCGCGGACCGGGCCCGGATAAAATTATCGAGGAACTCATAGCTTTTCGTAATGTCGATATTCAGTGGGGAAACCATGACGTGGTCTGGATGGGTGCCCAACTGGGTAACGAAGCCTGCATGATGGCGGTTCTGCGCAATGCCATCCGCTACAACACGTTTGACGTACTGGAAGACGGGTACGGCATTCACCTTCGCGCTTTGAACGATTTTGCGATGACGGTATATGGCGATGATCCCTGCACCTATTTCCAGCCGAAGATTTTTGATGAGAACGTGTATAATATCTGGTCCATCGAACGCGCGGCGCAAATGCACAAAGCGGTGGCCATATTGGAAAACAAGCTGGAAGGACAGCTTTTAGAGCGCCATCCCGAGTATGCTATGAATGAGCGTATTGTATTAAAAAAAGTGGACTGGAAAACGATGGAATACGTCGATACGGATGGCACGCGCTATCCTCTGCGCGACACGAACTTCCCCACCGTAGATCCTGAAGACCCCCTCAAACTGACCAAAGAAGAAGAGGATCTGGTTTTCAATTTACGCGCTTCCTTCATGCACAGCGAGCGCTTGGCGCGCCATATCGGTTTTCTCTTCCAAAAGGGGTCGAGTTACCTCTGTTACAACGGAAATTTACTCTACCATGGATGCTTGCCTTTAAAAGAAGATGCCACCTTCGATTCGCTCGTCATTGATGAACATCCTTATGCCGGCAAAGAGCTGATGGATTACGTGGACTACATGATGACCACCGCGTATTACGGCGAACGGGACAAGGAAAAGACGAAAAGTGCCATCGATTTTACTTGGTATCTCTGGTGCGGTCCGAAAAGTCCCATGTTCGGTAAAAGCAAAATGGCCACCTTCGAAAACTACTTTGTCGGAGACAAAACGCTGGGCAAAGAAAAGATGAATCCGTACTATTCCCTCTGCGATAATGAAGACGTTGCGGACTATCTGTTGGAGGCGTTCGATATGAGCCATCCGCATGCGCATATCATCAACGGCCACGTGCCGGTTAAAAGCAAAGAGGGCCAGAGCCCGAAAAAAGCTAATAACAAGCTCTTTGTAATCGACGGTGGCATTGCGAAATCGTATCATTCCAAAACCGGCATCGCCGGCTATACACTAATCTTCAACTCGCACCATATTGCCTTAGCCGAACATCAGGATTTCGACGGGCTGACCAATGGCTTGGAAACCTATTCTCCCCATGTGGAAACCGTCGATCGCTATGAGCGCCGTTTCCTCATCGGTGATACGGACAAGGGAAAAGCCGACCAGAAGTTGATCGACCATCTGCATGAACTCATTCGTGCGTACAAGCGCGGGGAAATGAAAGAGAGCCTGCCTCGCACAAAGGAGACTTTTCGCCCTTAATGCGTTGCAATAAAGACAACCTGCCATGGACGGTTGCTTCGGCTACGAAAAAGATAGACTGACGCTAGAAAACAGGAATCATAAGGAGATTTGTATGCTCATCTTTTTTTTCATCTTTTTGCTTCTTGCGTTAGTAGCCATGGTCGTCGTCATCCGGAAGCGAATCCGACCATGGCTGAAGAAACTTGTGCTCCTTCTCGGTACAATCTTTTTACAAATGATCTTCTTGGGTCTATTTCTCTTTCCCCCGTTTGGGCAAATTTCCTCCGGCGTTGAAGACCAAGTGCAAACCACACGCTTCTTTTTGAAGCGCCCCTGTACGGAACCGGCGGAACAAACCGAATCCGGCCTTCGCGAATTTCCGGTTTGCGTGTGGATGCCGAAAACACTCCCTTCAACTCCCCTGCCCGTCGTGCTCTATTCTCCCGGCGCCTTTGGCGGTGAAAATGCCAATACGATTCTGTGCGAAACCATAGCCTCTAATGGTTATATGGTCTTGGCGATGTCCCATCCCTATCACAGTATTTCCACCAAACTCTCCGATGGTCGATCCATCCCTATCGATCTCACCTTTATGAAAGACGTGATGACCAATCCCCATGACCTTCCGCGTTCCGCCCAGTTGTCTCGCTTTCGCACCTGGGTCGGGATGCAGGTTGGGGACATGACGTTTCTACTCGATGCTCTACAGAACGGAGCCTTACCGGAAGCGGTGCAAAAAAATATCGATGCCCGGCAGATTTTTCTTAGCGGCCATTCCCTTGGCGGGGCAGCAGCGCTGGAAATCGGACGCAAGCGTGCTTCCGATTTGAAAGGCGTCATCGCTCTGGAATCGCCCTATTTCTGCGATATCCTGGACGTCAATGACAATCAATTCCGCTATGTGCAAGAGGACTATCCCCTCCCGGTCTTAAATATTTACTCGGATGCCCTTTGGCCGCGGCTTCCCAACATGGCCGGAACAGAATACGATACGAATGTTAAAATGCTCAACCATCCCTCAGAAAAGTGGGTTTCGGTGCACATCGAAGGTGCCGGCCATCTGGGGCTTTCCGATCTTCGCAACGTGTCCCCTATCGGCACCAAGATGCTCGACGGTTTCTTGGATACGGCACCCTACAAGGAAGTCGTCGCAAAGAGCAACGCGGCGGCGCTGGCGTTTCTTCTCCCGTTAACAAATCCCGTTTCGCAGTAATTGCCACCCTCTCCTTTCACTCGATTACAAAAGGCGACATCGAAGTGGAAATTTCGATGTCGCCTTTTTCAATGTTATTCTGTTCCTCTCGTTTTTCGTTTTACCCGAGTGCCACATCCAAGGCCATCATCACGGCAAAGCCCACGGCGAAGGCGATGGGGCCGATGTTGGAATGTTCCCCTTCGCTCATTTCCGGAATCAATTCTTCGACGACCACATAGAGCATCGCTCCGGCCGCAAAGCTTAACAGATAAGGCAAAATGGGTACGACCAGCCCGGTGGCAAAAAGGGTCAATGCCGCGCCCAGCGGCTCAACGGCGCCGGAAAGTGTACCGTACCAAAACGCATGATGGCGTTTCATGCCCCCGGCATGCAGCGGCATCGAGATGATGGCGCCTTCGGGAAAATTCTGAATCGCGATGCCAAGTGCCAGCGCCAATGCCCCACTCGCAGTAATACCTTCCACGCCCGCCAGCAAACCTGCCAATACAACGCCTACCGCCATTCCTTCCGGAATATTATGCAAGGTAACGGCTAAGAACATTTTTTTGTTTTTGGCCAAGGGGACATTGGGGCCTTCCGGCGCATCGCTGTTTAAGTGTTGATGCGGAATAACGTGATCCAATAGAAGAAGGAACAACACGCCCGCCATCAGCCCGACGACGGCCGGAACAAAAGCCCATTTTCCAAGGGCCTCCGATTGCTCCATCGCCGGAATGAGCAGGCTCCAAACCGAAGCGGCGATCATGATGCCGGCAGCAAAGCCCTGCAGCGCGCGCTCTACCTTTCGGTTCATTTCTCCTCGCATAAAATAGACACATGCGGAGCCGAGCGTGGTTCCTATAAAAGGAATCAAAATTCCTAAAAGCACTTGTTCTGTCATGGTTTCTCTTTCTATTTTCTATCGTTTTCGTTTTCAATACGTCGTGCGTTATGCTTCGCTCATTTGCGATTCTCCTCCGCAAAGGTTTCTTGTTCCCGCTTATCCGACAACAAGCGGAAAACAATGCCCAAAAGAATGACGCAAAAAAGGATGGATGGCGCACCGAGCCTGTCAATGAGTCGGCTTTCGATAATGGCACCCAACACAAAGCTGATAATTAAGCCACTATAGAGTCCCATGTGCCGTAACGCGTCTTGCGAGCGCTCGCGAAAAAACGTCTCGAGTGCAGCGGTAAAGCTGCGAAGATTGCCAATGAGCATGGTAGTCGCGACCGAACGGCCATGGATCGAGCGGAAGCTTTCCACCTGAATGCCGCATGCTAGCGATAACAAGGCATTGGCAAGCGAATCCCAGGCGTTGGACATATTGCTTACGATAAAAAGCAACACTATTTCAACCGTCAACGCCCACTGTCGCCAATGGAGACGGGAAAATGACCAACGATGGCGAATGTGATCCGCCAAAAAAATCCCCGTCACAAAAGCTAAGATGGGCCAAAGATGTGCCAATGCAAGCGAAAATTCTCCTTGCGCCGCATGCACGCCAAACAGAAGGACATTGCCCGTCTGTGCATTGGAAAACACATTGCCGCGAAACAGATACGAATGGGCATCCATGGCTCCGCCGGCAAGCGCCAACAGCAACCCCGCGCGCATGGATTCGGACATCTGCATTTCTTTCAATATTTTCTCCTATATGTTCTTCCGTAATGGCGCCAGTCGCGACGAATAGGTACGCATTCGGCCGGATTTAGCGAGCGCCTGCATCAACGACAAAACCAATACCGCATAGACCGGTGCGCTGAATGTCTGCTTGACAAGCGCACGGAAGAAAGTCGCCTTGGCCGCCGCTTCTCCTATGAAAAGGGACATGAAAAGAGGCACCAAAATAACAGAGGTCAGGAACTGACCAATCACGACGCCAACCAGCACGCGCCAGAACGTAAGGACCTTTTTTCCGCCCAATGCGTCCGTCACCAGTACCGGAATCGCACCGGTCAGCGCTGAGGTCAGCGTAAAAGCTAAATTAAAGCCGTAGGAAGAGGGGCGAACCAAAAAGGCCACCAAATCCGTGACTCCGCCAATGATAAAGCCGCCGACAGGGCCAAAAATATAGCCCGAAAGTACAATCGGCAATCCGCCAAAGCTCAAAAAGCCGACACGCATGGAATTGATGACGACGCCGATGGCGATAAAAATGGACATTTGCGCAATGTGCTTCGGAGTAAAATACTGCGCCGCAGAAAGAGGCTTTGTAATTTCGTCCTCATCCTTATGCTGCGGCATCCTTCCCCGCCGCTCCAGCGCTTCACCCAAGAATCCCGCCAGAAAGCCCAAGGCGAAACCGCCAAGTAGGAGCACCCACCAATACTGGCCGATGAATGCCGTGAACTGTTCATTATTCGCTGTCCAAGTGGCCATTTTCTTTGGCTTGAACGTGGGAATTTCTTGCCAAAATCGACGGACGAGAAGGCCGAGTCCAATGGTTGCGCCCCCGGTTATTGCGCCAATGAAGCGGTTGGACAGCATGCCGCTTAACAGGACGCCAAAATATGCTGCAATCAGGCCCGTGTACACTACCGGCTCACCGACCATGCGAACGGCCAGCATGGATAATCCCGCGATGAGCAACACAACAAACCAATTTTTCTTCACGATACAATCCTCCTGTAGGACAGTATAAAACTTTCTATGAAAAAAGCAGCCCCCTCTGTAACATTTCTGTGGAGCTGCTTTTACCATATCCTTTTCGCGCACAATGCGTTTTTAAAGATTGCCGCTTACTACTGCACGCCATCCATGTTCTGATCTTTGTATCCTTCCCGAATGACACGGTACTCGCCTGTCTCCACGTTCAGATCGTAAATATCGAAATTATTGCGCATATCGATTCCCTCTTCGCGCGTGGCGAGGTTGATCGAGCGTGAGCCTTCCGGTCCGGATTGAACACGGTGAAATACATAGGTCGGCCAGATCAGGATGCCGCCGCCATCCAGCACGCGCTTACCGTTATGCTCAATATAGTCCGGCGTGACAATGAAGTCTTCCACCTTACCATGTTCCGGCGTATATAACTCCACATGACGCTCTCCATAGAGAACAAAGAGGTTGTCCCACTGCGCCGGATGCATATACCACGGACGCTTAACATCGCCGACCGATCCCGGACTGATCGCCGGCCCCGTGTGAATCACACGATCCAAGCCGTCAACGCGTGGAATGAGCTTCGTCGGCATCACGTCAAACACAACATTCGGGGTATGACGAAAAACCTTTAAGGCAATAATGGTATACAGCTTTGGTACTTGCTCAATAATATAGTCTTCTGCTTTCATGATGGTTCCTTTCTTCCATTTATTGGAAACGATACATCTCATCCAAAAAGAGACTCTGCAAAAATTTCCTTTTCCCATCGACCTTCTTCTGCCAATTCATTTGCAGTGTACTCTTACCCATTCGACGCATAAGGGAACATGAAAAGCGCTATTTCATTGGCTTTCGTTGCTGATTTTGGCAACCCGCCCGGAAAGAACCAATAGAGCAAGCAAGTTGGGAAACACCATGATGGCATTAAAAAGATCCGCCAGGTTCCAAACCAATTCCACCTTGAGCGTGGCTCCCAAGATAATCATCAACACGACCACAATCGCAAAGGGCTTTACGGCGTGTTTTCCAAAGAGATACAGCATATTTTGTTTCGCGAAGAAAAACCAGCTGATGATGGTGGAGAAAGCGAAAAATAGAAGAGCGATCGCAATAAACGCCGCGCCCCAGTTCTTGCCGAAGGCCATGCCGACGGCCTGCTGTACCACAGGCGTACCGGTCATACCGGCGCGAATCATCTCTCCCAGTTTTCCGGATGAGAGCACGATCAGAGCGGTCATGGTGAGCACGATAAAGGTATCAAAGAAAACACCGATCATGGCCACCTCGCCCTGTTGCTGCGGCTTATCCACTTTAGCCAAGGCGTGGGCATGCGGAGTTGAGCCCATGCCGGCTTCGTTGGAGAATAGACCGCGCGCTACGCCGTAGCGCATCGCCTGGCGAACCGTAATGCCGATGCCGGCGCCGAGCACCGCTTGCGGCTGAAATGCCCCGACAAAAATGGAGGTGATGGCCGGAAGGAGATTGGCACGATTGATGAAAAGGCAGACAAACCCGCCCACCAAATACAGAGCGGCCATGACCGGTACAATTTTTTCCGTCACGTGCGCGATGCGCGAAATGCCGCCGATGAAAATAAATCCCGCCACCACAGCAATCGCTATGCCAACCGCTAAACGGTTCCAACCGAATGCCGAGAAAAACGCATCGCTGATCGAGTTGGATTGCACCATATTTCCCATCAGCCCCAAAGCCAAAATAATGGAGACGGAAAAGAATGCCGCTAAAAAACGACCGAATTTCCCGTGAAAGGCCTGCTGAATATAGTAGACAGGACCGCCGATCACATGCCCATCCTCGTCTTTTGTTCGCGTCACCTGTGCCATGACTGCCTCGGAATAAATGGTGGCCATGCCGAAAAAAGCGGCTAACCACATCCAGAAAATGGCTCCCGGCCCACCGGAAACCAAGGCGGATGCGCAACCGGCGATATTACCGGTACCAACCTGCGCCGCAATGGCTGTAGCTAACGCTTGAAACGAGCTGATCCCGCCTTTTTCCGCCTTGTCGCCGAACAGCGTCAAGTTTCCGAATACGTGCTTCCAAGCTTTTCTGAATCGACGCACCTGAATAAAGCGCGTGCGTACGGAGAAGAACAGTCCGCTTCCTACCAATAAGATCATCAGCACAAACCAGATTTTATCGGAGAGCATCTGTACCAGGGTATTGAGTGTCGTCATGATTCCTCCTTCGCCCAATTCATCGCACAGCGTACGGCGTGATGCCAGCCACGCTGCTTCCGGTCGCGTTCTTCTGCGCACATGGTCGGCACAAATGTCTTCGCATCCGCCTGCAGAACGCGCAGTTCCTCTGTATTCTTCCAGAACCCAACGGCAAGGCCGGCAAGGAAGGCCGCCCCTTTGGCTGTCGTTTCCACGATTTTCGGACGGATTACCGGTGTGTTGATCATATCCGCCTGAAACTGCATCAAGAAGTTGTTTTCGGTGGCTCCTCCATCCACGCGCAAAGCGGAAAGAGACAAACCGGCATCTTCCTGCATGGCTTCGAGGACATCCAACGACTGGTATGCCATGGATTCCAGCATGGCGCGCACCAAATGATTCCGATTCACGCCGCGGGTCAGTCCCACAATGGTACCACGCGCATAGGGATCCCAAAACGGAGCGCCGAGGCCGGTAAAGGCCGGCACGACATAGCATCCGTTCGTGTCCGGTACGGCCAGCGCCAGTTCTTCCGACTGTGGGGCGGTATCAATCACGCGCAGTTCATCGCGCAGCCACTGCACTGCCGCTCCTGCGACGAATATCGAGCCCTCCAACGCATAGGAGACCGTGTTGTTGCGTTTCCAGGCGACGGTCGTCACCAAACCGTGACGAGACATCACCGGTTTCTCACCCGTATTCATCAGCATGAAACAGCCGGTACCATACGTGTTTTTCACGTCTCCTGCCGCAAAGCATGTCTGGCCGAACAATGCCGCCTGCTGGTCGCCCGCTACGCCGGCAATGGAAATGGGCGAACCGAAAAAGGACAATTCGCTTTCACCATATACTTCACTGGAAGCGCAGACACGCGGAAGCATGACCTTCGGCACCTGAAAAAGCTCCAACAGCTCATCATCCCAATCCATGGTATGAATATTAAACAGCATCGTACGCGAGGCATTGGAAACGTCCGTTACATGACAGCGTCCCTGCGTCAGTTTCCAAATGAGCCAGCTGTCTACGGTGCCAAAGAGCAGCTCACCCCGCTCCGCTTTTTCCCGCGCGCCCGGCACATGATCCAGAATCCACCGAATCTTGGAAGCTGAGAAATAGGCATCCAGCTCCAGTCCCGTCTTTTCTCGTATTCTATCGGTATATCCCTCCGCCCGAAGCGCATCGCATTGTTCCGCCGTTCGACGGCACTGCCATACAATGGCATGCATGACCGGTTCGCCCGTGTTTTTGTCCCAGACAATTGTGGTTTCCCGCTGATTCGTGATTCCGATGGCGGCAATTTCCTCTGCCGAAACGCTGACACGCTGCATCGCTTCAATCGCCACGCCCATCTGTGTCGCCCAAATTTCCGCCGCATCATGTTCCACCCATCCGGGATGGGGATAGTACTGTTTGATCTCTCTCTGCGCAACACTGACTATCTTTCCGCTATGATCAAAAAGCAGACAACGCTGGCTCGTAGTTCCGGCATCGAACGCTAAAATATATTTTTTCACGACTGCCTCCGTCATTTCCTTCATCGAGCTTCTAGGTGGTTTTTTACT
Organism: Murdochiella vaginalis; assembly: GCF_902381775.1. Classification (NCBI taxonomy): domain Bacteria; kingdom Bacillati; phylum Bacillota; class Tissierellia; order Tissierellales; family Peptoniphilaceae; genus Murdochiella; species Murdochiella vaginalis. The sequence goes on along the minus strand of NZ_LR698969.1, from coordinate 853,597 downwards.
ATTATCCCCTATTCTCCGCAATTTGACCATGGTACGGCTGCGGTTGGTTCAACTTCTCTCGCATCCTTGCCGAAAGGAGAGTGCGCATGCTCGGAAAATAGGGTAATAGACAGTCGTCAGCACAAAGCGGAAAGCCCGCTTACTGTGCGAAAAAGAAAGGAAGAAAACGATGCGTACCATCCAAATTAAAAATGGCCCGCAAAATGCCGTTCGCATGATTCTCGGCTGTATGCGCATGCCGGATCTGTCCGTACAAAAGGCAGCGACGATGCTACAAACGGCTGTGGACCTAGGTATCAACTTCTTCGACAACGCCACCTGCTATACCCAGGGAGTTGCCGAAACGCGCTTCGGCGAGGCTTTAAAGGCTTCCGGTCTTTCTCGGGAAGAGCTCTTGATTCAGACTAAATGTGGACTCTGCTTCGAGCGCAATGAATTCGACTGGACGAAGGAGAACATTCTGGAAAGCGTGGAGGACAGTCTGCGTCGCATGCAGCTGGACTATCTGGACATTTTGCTTCTGCATCGCCCGGATCTGCTCTATGATCCCGAAGAAATCGCTGAAGCCTTTGATCTTCTATCGGAATCCGGCAAAGTGCGCCATTTCGGTGTGAGCAATGTCCCGCCGATGACGCTGGAAGTGCTTCGTAAAACAGTCCGTCAACCGCTGATTATTAACCAGCTGCAATTATCGCTGGAGCAATCGCAGCTCATCGACCAGTCGCTTTATCTCAACAATCTTTCCACGGATCGTTCCATCGATCGCGATAACGGTCTGTTGGATTATTGCCGCCTGCACGACATCACCATTCAGGCATGGTCGCCCCTGCAATACGGTATGATCGGCGGATGCTTCCTGGATCATCCCGATTATCCGGAACTCAATGCCGCCCTTGCGAAGCTGGCGGACCGCTATCACGTTACCAAAGCCGCCATTGCCCTCGCCTGGATTTTACGCCATCCCGCAAATATGCAAGTCATCGTTGGCACCATGAATCCCGAACACCTCAAAGAATCCGCAGAGGCCATGAACATCCGCCTCACGCATCAGGAGTGGTACGAACTGTATTTAGCCTCCGGAAAAATCTTGCCCTAATAAAGGACGTTCCTGACATTCGATAGGCAAAGCCACCCCGTTAGCTTGCCGCTTACTTCTCCTCGTCCAGACAAAGCAACCCCATCCGCTCGCTTCTCCTCGTCGCTACGGTTCTGATAGTGTGGTAGTGGCTCGTCGAAGAGGCGGCTAGCGGATGGGGTGGCTTTGTTGTGGAAAGAGGGTGGACCGGGGCAATAGCTCCATTAACCAACTTCCATCCTATCCCATCAAAATTACTGCTAGATCATTCACATTGGTTCCTGTGGGACCAGTCATAATGAGTCCATTTACTGCTTTCAAAGCATGATATGCATCATTATTTTCTAAACTATCCGAAATTGAAATTCCTTTTTTGTGAAGCATTAGGGCTGTTGTACCGTCAACCATTCCGCCGGCTGCATCGGTAGGGCCATCGGTTCCGTCGGATCCGACACTAAATATGAGAACATTTTTCATGCCAGCAATCTTTTGCGCTGCACTAAGTGCTACTTCTTGGTTTCGTCCACCTTTTCCGTTACCCGTAAGATGAACAATCGTTTCTCCACCGGATATAAATGCAACGTTGGATTTCTTCTGATTGCTTCGAGCAATACAGCCAAGTACTCTCCCCAATTCCTTAGCTTCCACATCAAAACAATCCGAAAGTAGGACGAGCTCATACCCAAGATTTGAAGCGACTGTAATCGCTTTGTTTACAAGAGAAGATACCGAGCCGATGACAATATTAGATACATTCGAAAATTGTTTTGGTATTTCGCATTCAAGCAATTGGCGGGCCTCCAAAGATAAGTTCAAGTGGAGGCGATCTGCAATTTTCTTCGCCTCATCCGAAGTTGATTCGTCCTGGATTGTAGGACCTGATCCAATCATATCCGGTCGATCACCGAGAACATCACTCAAAATGATGGATGTCACTTTCGCAGGTTCACACAATTTGGCAAACCGTCCGCCTTTCACGCCGGAAAGACGCTTGCGAATCGTATTTATTTCTTGAATGCTTGCGCCGGAAGCTAAAAGCTGTCTGTTAACTTCGTTCAATTCTTCAAGGGATATGAGGGGCTTTTCAAATAATGCTGATGCTCCTCCTGAAAGCAGGAAGACAACATGATCCTCCTCGTGAAGATCACTTACTAGATTGATGGCTTTCTGTGTAGCATATAAGCCATTCTGATCAAGTATGGGATGTCCAGCTTCATAGCATGTAATCTTTGGGATTTGACCTTCAATATGACCATATTTAGTGATAACGATTCCCGCTATAAGGCGATCTCCAATAACTTCTGCCGCAGAGCTGGCCATAGACCAAGCCGCCTTACCTACAGCAACAATAAATACCGAACGCATCTTCTCAATAATTTTGTAGAGTTCGTTTTTTACAGATTCTTCCGGTCGCTGTGATGCGATTGCCTCATGGATAATCGTCTCTGCATCAATGCGTAACGTCATCATTCCTCCTGATCTGTATCCAGCGCCCTAGCATAGAGCCCATTTTATCCGCTATTAAAAACGCTTATTTGATTTCGTATACTGCGTTAATTATGTCGTCCTTTAAAAAAGCTTGATAATTCAAAATCGCTTGATCTAACAACCTCTTTCGGGATTCCATGGGCGCCCAGCTCAAATGTGGTGTAATGATGCATTTATTCATAGAAAACAGCGGATTCTTTTCCACTGGTGGTTCTATTTCCAAGACATCAAGACCGGCACCACGCAATTGTCCATTTTTCAACGCTTTGACCAATGCCTTTTCCTCTATAAGCCCCCCACGACTGTTATTAATTATGAATGGCTTCTTTGCCATTTTTTCAATAGAGGCTTCATTGATTAAACCATGATTTTCCGGCGTCAAATTGCAATGAAGAACAATAACATCACTAGAAGCATACAATTCTTCCAGTTCAACGTATTCATAGCCTTGTTCCATCATTGAAGGATTTTTGTATGGATCATTGACAATGACCTTCATTTGTAAAGCACGTGCTATATTCCCTGTTTGTTGTCCAATCCGACCAAATCCGATAATTCCCATGGTTTTACCGGCTAACTCTGTCAATGGAAAGTCCCAGAATGTCCAATCCGGATTGTTGCTCCATTTTCCTCTTTTTACAGCACAATCGTGATGCCCGACACGATTCGTCAGCTCCAAAAGGAGAGCTATAGCATGTTGTGCCACAGATTCTGTTCCATAACTAGGAATATTCGTTACCACGATTCCCCGCTCTTTTGCTGCTTTTATATCAACAACATCATATCCTGTCGCCAGCACACCGATATATTGAAGTTGTGGATTTTCTTCCATACATTGACGTGTGATCTCGGTTTTATTTGTAAAGACAGCCGTTGCACCTTGCATCCGCCGAGAAGTCTCTTCTTTTGGAGTACGTTCAAATACTTTTGTTATAGCTACGTCTTCTAAATTTTTCCAGGAAAGGTCTCCCGGATTAAGCGTATATCCATCCAGAACAACTGCACTTCTCTGTAGTTCTTCCATAGTAAGTCCTTTCTATTTGTGGCCGATACCTCTATATAATTGTTGCAACGCTACGTTGAAATCAGTGAAAAGCGTAGCGTTGCAAACATATTACGATTAACCTGCAATTTCGGGAAATACCCAGGAAACCGGTGCTTCAATAATTTGAGGGAGAAGGATGAAAATCAACAGGCTTGCCGCAATCAAAAGGATCCATGGAATGGACGCTTTAATAATCTTCTCTATCGGCAACTTCGTTACACTCTCTGCTGCATAAAGGCATACTCCGACGGGTGGCGTAATGAGACCGAAGGATAGCGTAATAACCAAGAACACAACAAAGAATAGAGGTGATACTCCTACCTTTGTCACGGCCGGCAACAAAATCGGTACTAAGATGAATATGGCTGCTGTGGCATCCATGAACATGCCAACAAGAATCAGAAAGGCATATAGAACCAGTAGGATAATGATTCGGCTACTGGAAATACCGGCAATTAAATTTGCCACAGTCATCGGTAACCCATCGATTTCAAAAAGAAGAGATGCCGGCTTCGCTGCAATCGCAACGAATAGAATAACTCCTGTAGAACGAGCATTCTTGGCAATGATTCGTGGAATATCCTTCCATGTCAAGTTTTTGTACAAATAAATGGATACCAAAATGGTATACACAACAGCAATGGCAGCACCTTCTGTCGGCGTATAAATTCCTGTGTACACGCCGCCGAGAAGAATTACCGGCGTTAACAAAGCAGGGATAGCACGCACAAAAGCAGTTCCCAGCTTTTTCGGCTGAAACTTGACTCTATCACCGATCCCATGCTTTTTACAATAATAATAGTTGTAGATCATGAAGATGATTCCGATGATAATCCCCGGAATAAATCCTGCCAATAGCGCCTGACCAATGGAAACGCCGCCAATTGCCGCCGCATTAATCATCAATACACTGGGCGGAATAACCGAGGCCAACATAGAGCCAGCTAGATTGATCGCTGTCGCATAATCTTTTGGATAGTTTTTTTTCTCTAACGCATTGATGGACATTTTCCCAATAGAGGCAATCGCAGCTACCGATGAGCCGGACATACCTGCAAAGATCATGTTTACAACAACCGAAACGTGCCCTAGCCCACCATAAATCCATCCGACCAAGGCTTCCGCCAATTCATAAATACGATCAGCAATTCCTCCTTCGTCCATTAATGAGCCACATAGAATGAATAATGGAACCGCCACCATGATAAAGGAATTCATCGCAGTAAACATGGATTGTGCAGCCATATTCAAGGGCAGATTGCTCATAGTTGCCATGACACCGATAGAAGAAGCGCCGAGGGCTACAGCGATGGGTACACCTAAAAACATGAGAAGCAAAAAGAGTAACATGATTGCAATACTCATTGGTTCCCTCCTTCATTAGTTTCTTCCAACTCACGTAGCTCTTGATCCCGATCGTCAATAGCTGCCACTCGTTCCGGATATTCAAGGAAACTTTGTACGACGCCGATGATTCCTAAAACTCCCGCCACAGGCTGACAAATGCCGATAAGAGCCATAGGAATCTGAACTGCGGTCCCCATTTCATTCAATTGAACCTGTTGCATAACTACTTGACTACCGTAAATTACCATAAAGGCAAAAATGCCGGTAACAAAAAGTCCGTAGATCCAAGGAATGAAATGACGAATGGCGAAAGGAAGCTTTTTTATAAAAATCGTCACTCGTGAGGATTCCACTCGATTGAAACCGGCAGCTAGAGCAATAAACATCATCCATAGGAAGAGGTAACGACTTACCTCTTCCGTCCATGGAAACGGCTTCCCCACCGCTCGACCGATGATTTGAATCAAAATCGTCAATATCATCCCCACAACAAAGACAACGAGCAGGAAATCTTCTACTTTATTGACGGCGTAGAAAAATTTCTTCAACGTGTTTTTGGATTTCATCGTTTGCCACCTATTCGTTTCGTCCTGTAAACTGGATGGTTTCTTCAAACAGTTTGTCATCTTTGATCAATTCTTTAAATTTCGGGAATAGCTTCTTTGAAGCATCAACTAATTCTTGGGCCGCTTCGCTGGTCAGCACGTTAGATTTCATTCCTTTTTCTTCCAGCTGTTTCAAAGCGTTTCCATCACGTTCTGCCATCATATCAACATTCCATTGTTGTACTTCATCTCCGGCCTTGGCGATGGCATCCTGTTGTTCTTTCGTAAGCTTGTTGTAAAAATCCAAGTTGATGCCAACTACCCAGGCATCTGCCATATGGTTTGTAAAGGAAATGTATTTCTGCACTTCATAAAAGTTATTGGACAGAGGAACATCCACAGGATTCTCTTGTCCATCCAACGTCTGCAATTGAAGAGCATTGTACACTTCTGAAAAATTCATCGGGGTGGTGACTGTCCCTAACGAGCTAAAGAATTCTACGTAAAGTGAGTTATTCGGAACACGTAATACCAACCCTTCCAAATCTTTAGCACAGGTAATCGGGCGCTTCGAGTTGGTAATCTGGCGGAAAGAACGTGTCCATCGTCCAACCGATTTAATATTCATATTTTCTAAGCGACTAAACAGTCCGTCTGCAATGTTCGAATTTAAGAAAGAAAGCAGTTGCTTTTGATCATCAAACATATAGGGAACCGATATAACATTAAAGCCCGGCTCAAAGTTTGAATAAACAGAAGTGGCTAAAATCAGCATATCTAAAGAACCAGCAGACAATTGCTTAATTCCGGCGGCTGTATCACCTCCATACAAAGATCCGTTCGGTGCAATAGAAATACTAAGGCTTCCGTTCGAATATTCCTCAGCACGCTTTTTGAATTCTTCGGCCGCCGCTGCAATATACGAATTTTGCGGATCCGGGATCGCTACCGTGATTTTTGTTGTTTCACCTGTCGGTTTTTCTGCGTTACTGGCATCCGGTGTATTTGCACCTTTTCCGCCACAGGCGGTTAAAACCGTAATGCACAAAGTCAGTAGGAAAAGTAATGCTCTTTTTTTCATGATCGACTCCTTCTCGTTTTTATTAATGATCAAAGTTCTCTCTGTACAGTTCGCGTAAAGCCGGATACAGTTTGCGATATACCTCAAACCGCTTCGAATAGATTGGTGCATTGCCTTCATTGGGAATAAAGCGCCTGCTTGCCTCAATACTGATCGTATTTGCGGCAACGTTTTCATCTGCATAAACAGAAGCTCCTATTCCTGCCAATAAGGCTGCACCGATCGGTGCAAAGTCATGCACTTTTGGAATACGAATCTCCTTTCCTGTAATATCTGACTTAATCTGTGACCACAGGTCGCTTTGTGAACCCCCACCGATAGAAATAAAATGCGTATAACGTTGCTGAAGCGTTTGCTCTGCGATTTCGATCAGTTGACGAAGGCCATAGCCGCATGCTTCTAGGATAGCTCGCGCAAGATCTTTTCTTTCTGTCGTAATGGACATACCAAAAAACACGCTCCTCGCGTAGGCATCCCAAATAGGGCTGCGTTCGCCTAGCAAATACGGTAAAAAAATCACACCGTTGCTTCCAGGGAGTGAGCCTGCGGCCTCCGCATTGAAGGCCAACAGCGCTTCTTCACTCGTTAATTCCTGGTTCGTTTGCCCTATGACGAAATGACGAATAAACCACTCATTTGCTACGCCCGTGAAAGACATCGCCCCCTGCCATATCCAGCGGTTCGGAACAACATGATACCGATTGATGAAGCGAGGATCGAAAATCGGTTTTTCTACACAAACATTCAGAACATTTGTCGTTCCTGCCGATTCACATAAGTCACCGTGATGAATCGTTCGTGTTGCTAGGGCTGAGCAGGGCGTATCCGCACCACCAATGACTACAGGTGTGCCCTTAGGAATGCCCAAGTCAATTAAGTCTTTTGCCCGTAGCGGCCCCACAACAGAAGACGATTCTCTAAGTGGAGGAAGCTTTTCTCTGTCCAAACCCAATTTCTCGCAAAGTTCAACATTCCATGTTTTTTCACCGGCAACGCCCGTGGTATTAAATAGGTTTGTGTAGGATGCATTGGAATAATCGATGGCGTATTCTCCGGTCATGGCATGGGCAAGAAACGTATTGATGTGTCCGAAGTACTTAATTCGGTCATATTTTTCAGGCCAATTCTTTCGAATCCAGAGCATCGTTGAGCCGGAGTAAGAACCGGCCATCGATCCGTTTGCCGTCCATTGGAAAAGCTTTTCTTTTCCTACCGCGTCCAAAATCTCCTGCGCTTCCTTCATGCTTCGACGATCGGAATAGATAATTGGATCAATCAAAAGGTTATCTTCTTGGTCAAAAGCAACCAGCCCCGGACAAAGTGTGGAAATGCCAATTCCCTTAACACTTTCTAGCAAGGTGCGATCTTTTTTTCCAATTTGATACAGGGCCTTTTGTAACGCTTCCCATAAACTCGATCCATTAATTTGCGCTTCTTTTTCATTGTTGACTACCATGCGGTATGATGCTTTTTGTGCGGCCTTAATCGTTCCGGAATCTTCAAGAATAATGACTTTAAGGCCGCTTGTTCCCACATCAATACCGATAAGCGTCCTCATTTTGTCCTCCTTTAGTTCACGTTAAACTTTGATAGTCTTCGTAGTTCTTATCGTGCTCCACCTGTTTTAACAATTCCATGGTTTCCTTTACGGAATAATTTTTGTGAATCAAGCGACGAAGGGCAATAACAAGGGCCGTCACATCTTGGTATTCCCACACCCAACGTCCCATCGTGACGCCGCCGACACCGCTATCCAACGCTTCTCGCGTCATCGTGAGGTAATATTCCAGTCTCTTTTCACCGGTAAGTTCCGCCGGCGGGTCACCACCTTGAATGACCACACGGAACGAGGAGGGAACAACCGAAATCACCTTCGCCATACTCTCCGGATCGCCTGTATAGGTTGTTTTGATGACATCTAATCCCAACTCGCAAGCGCTACGAACACAATATGCAATATTCTCCCATGCCGTTCTCTTATCAGCCGGCACACTCTCCCCCTTCGGGTAGATGTGACCAATCAAAGGCATACCTAAAACATCGCAAACTTCCGAAATTTCCCCAATTTCTTTAAACTGCTCATTCTGAAAATCCCCAAGTGTCATGGCACCAAGGGATACCGCATCGGCACCCATGCGAATGGCGGCATTTACGCTTCCAAAAACAATGTCATTCGTTGGAGAAGTAGGAGCATAATTGGAAATTTTATGCAAAATGGAAATGCCGCTTCCTGCATGTTTTCCCCAACAGCGCTTTTGAATTCCCCCGGTCATCGTGATAGCATCCGGATGACCAGCAACAATTTTGTCAATCGTTCCTTGAATATCATGAATTCCGGTAAGCTGCGCAATCCCACGAGAAATCGCATGATCCACGGTAATGGCCATCATCTTATTGCTTTCCGGATTAACCATTCGTGAAAGACGGACCCTTTTTCCCAACGCTAAAGCTTCATTTCCCATTTCTACTCCTCCTTCTCATTCAAAATAACGATTTTCAAATATTTCCCTGACATGTGATCTTCTAAGGCTTGACGAAAGTCATCCAACGTATAGGTCTTGGAAACTAAAGCGTCCAGATCAATGCGCTTGGAAAAAACCATTTCCGCCGACTCATGGTAGTCTTTACGTGTATAAGCAGTACTGCCCGTAACCGTAATCTCGTTATAATGGATAATGCTCGGATCAATTTCGGCCAGAGCACCTTTGGCGAAACCGGCAAATAAATTCAGGGTTCCACCTTTCCTTGTTATGCGCAGAGCATCCTGAACCAGCTGGTTCACGCCTATGGCCATAATCACACGATCAGCACCTAAACCATTCGTCTCAGCAAGAACACGATCAACCAAATTTTCGTCTTGTGGATTGATTACCGCTGTTGCGCCGACCTCTAAAGCTCTCTTGCGTTTATCAGCGTCAAACTCGCTGACGATGATCCGGCTGGCACCAACCGCTTTAGATAGTTGCACATGCATCAGCCCTATCGGGCCTGCCCCGATAATGACAACCGTATCTGCAAACTGCGTGCCGACATTTTTAAGTCCTCTGATACAGCAGGCAAGTGGCTCAATCAATGCGCCTGAGGCATAGGTGACGTCATCCGGAAGTTTCACGACATTACCTCGTTCAATAGCAATCTCAGGAATTAAAATGTACTCCGCAAATCCTCCGTTAAATTCGTAGCCGATCGCTTGACGGTTCAGACACGCATTTTCTCGGCCATCTAAGCATGCTGGACAATTGCCACAAGGAATTACATTTGCAACCGCTACACGATCCCCTACGGAAAAAGAAGTCACCTGATTCCCAGTTTCAACAATTCGACCACTGATCTCATGCCCGACAATAGAATCCTTGCGAACCCCCTTGGTTTTAGCACCGGTGAAGATGCGTTTATCCGTACCACATAAAGCCGCCGCTTTCATCAGAAGTAAAATATCGCCCGGGCCACAAGTTGGTTTTTCAACCTCCATTACCTCATAGTTGTTTGGATAATTCTTAGGGCCATGTAAAACTACCGCTTTCATTCATCCTCCCTTCATTACACGTGAAATCGATTTACTTGATCATACCATTTATGAAAATTTGTTTCAAGTATTTGTTATTATTTATCAAAATATAAAATTTTCCTTCATTTTTAGGATAGAAAAAACTCCTTATTCAAGAATAAGGAGTTGCTCGCATGCAAACGACTTTAATATTTGTTGTTCGATGTTGCCTCTCGCGTTCGCATAATCGCTTCTTTCGAAGCCATATAATTATTCTTATGCATAGCCATACAAGTAACCAAACAATCCAATATAGTCAATTGAACTATTCGAGTACTAACGGAGTCCGATTGAAACGCTGTTTCATCCGAAGCCGAAAAAATGGTATAATCCGAAATTTTTTGAATGGGTGAACTCTCGTTACTCGTAATTGACACGATTTTCGTTCCATTCGCCTTCGCGATTTCCAAGCATTTCATCGTATTATAGTTTGCACCAGAAAAGGAAACCGCAATAACCAAATCTTGCGTTGTCGTTAGTGAAGATGCCATAAATTGAAGATCGATATCATCGTATGCAATCGCATGGATTCCGACTTTGAGGAATTTGTGCTGCGCATCACTCACGACCTTTTGACTCCCACCAGTGCCAAAAAGAAAAATACGTTTGGCCGAGACGAGGAGATTGATAACTTCCTGAATCGTCTCATATTGCAGGTGTAAAAACGTCGACTTCAAAACGGTCATGTTCGACGTGAATATTTTTTCAAATATCGTTTGATTTGAATCATCGCGCTCGATAATTGGAGAGATATCTAGGCTCTTTGGCGAAACTTCCTTTGCTAAGTTGATTTTCATATCCAAAAAGCCTTTGTAACCGAGACTTTTAGAAAAACGAACAATGCTGGCTTCGGAAACACCAGACATTGTCGCGCATTCCGAAATGCTTGATTTCAAGATCATATCCGCATTTTCGAGAACAAACTTAGCCAGTTTTTGTTCTGTACGCGTCAATGAGCGATATTGGAGGCTAATCTTTTCTTTCACAGTCAAACTGTTCATCATACAATCTCTTTCCATTCCAAGTCGAAAAGTAGCAAAAGGAGATTCAACTGCACAATCATAACCTTTATATAGCGGCCATAATGGACGTCACATTCTCTTCCCCGATTTCCCCTTTATCTTAACGCACAAATGTCTTTCTTAATAGTTTATTTTATAAATAGTGGCTGAAATCTGGCTAACTTACGTATCTGCAGATAGCCAAAAAATAAAGCCCTAACTAGCAAGTTTTTATCTCTCTTGCAAGGTCTGTACAAAAATCGGCCCTGACAAATGCACTATCTTGCACTCAGCCAGCGCCTTACAGATTGTTCAAACTATGAACGAGCGGTCAACATTATTTCCAACGGCGCTCCTCTCGCAACTGCGTTGCTAAAACATTTCCAGCGGCGCACCACCTGACTCCCCCGCGCTAAGCGCCACCTTAGGCTTCATCGTTTTCTTGGCCTTTACGCACCACAAAACCCCGGCCTTGCCCCGTCGCCTCTTCGACGAGTCCCGACCGCTGAAAAGAAAGCAGCGAAGGGACGAGGAGAAGCGAGCGACGGGGCAAGGCCGGGGTTTTGTCTCACATGCGTACAATAAAGGAATGCCCACAGCTCGGACAATGAATCTTCACCTTGCCGACCGTTTTGGGAATGCGCACGGTTTTTCGACATTGCGGGCAGCGGAAGTAGCGGTGTGTTTTACGGTCACGCCATTTGCGCCCGAAGAGACGAAGGCGGGAGCGAATCCCGGCGGTTGCGCGCAAAAAGGCAGCATTTTCGCGCTGTCTTGCGGCAACATTGCGTGAAAATACACGAAACAGACTGTAAGCGAGCAATAGCAGACCAAGATAATACAGCGCTCGGCGAGGGACGAACCATTGCACGATGAGCAGTCCCAACCCGAAAAAATACAGTACACGGGCTAGCATGTCGAGCCCATTTCGTCCGATCAGGGCACGTTGCAAACGGACACGTACGCGTCCGAAGAAGTCTTTCAAATTGATTCCTCCTGTGGCAATTTATGCGTTTTCTCTTTCAACAGAGAAAGCATCGTCCAAACCACGCCGATGCCTAAGAGAATATGACCGATTCCGGCCATGCCGGAAAGCATAGCGTCCGGAAAGAGAACCGCTCCTTCCGCCGTAATAGTATATATGCCGCGTACCATAAAGGCAACGACCGTCCAGGTGAGGCCAATGACGTAGACTCCAAGCGGCCGAGCATAGCTTTTCAGCGCCTTCTCCTGCTGCAAGAGGGCAAAAAACAACAGGAAAAACAGGAATCCTAAGACCAAGAGATGGACATGCACGACGCGCAGCGCGGAATACATCGTCCATCCAAAAGCCTTAGTAAATTCACGATAAAAGACACCTCCGCAAAGGCCAAGCATTAAAAACGTGATGGCCTGCTTGAGAAGTGCTGTCGGATGAAACGTCGGAATAAAGTGACGATACCCTACGCGAACCAAAAGCACATAGGCAACGGTTTTCGGAATCATCAGAAGGCCAAGAAGGGGAGCAAAGCGGGCCCCGATGACAACGGGCGCATAGAACAAAAAACTGGCGGCAATCAAAAGAGCGGTATGCTTCAGACCCGGTTTCTCGTTCGCCTTAGCCGTCCAGACCACGAGCGCCAGGCCGAGAAGAGCGAAGGGAACGTTACGAAGAAGGCCGAAGAAATAATTGCCTTCCGTTCCCCACTCGTTTTGCGGCAGAAGGACAAGAAGAAGTCGAAGTGCGACGAGAATATACACCAAGTTGGTCTTTCGTTTATCGTTGTCGCCGCTCATGCTCTGATAGTAGCGATAAAAGAGGAGATAAAAGATGGTCATCGTGATACTGGTAACAAATTCTCCCCAGGAAAGCAGAGGAATATAGCGATGGAAGCCATCCTGTGTAAGATTGCTCATCACGCGCGGAAGCAGGTGAAAAGCGTCCCCGAGGCCGAGCAAAACAGCCATCAGCCCGAATGTTTTAGCGTCTCTTCCATCTTCCATTAAAAGGCGAATCCCCATGCTGAGGACCACGCCCAAGTAGGCAATATCAAAGAACGGTTCCATCAGATTCATCATTTTGCAAGCCTCCCTTCAGCCAACCAAGATAACGACGATACTGCGAAAGGAATTCCTCCCGGCTCCACTCTTCGGAAAATAAACGCCGAATCAGGTGATGCACCACGGCGCGCAGATAATCCACTTTCTCCGGATCCACCCACTGTTCGATGTCGCGGGTATAGTCCTCGCTCTCTTCACGGTAACGGCGCCATTCACGCTCCAAGGCGGCGTTCATAAACAGATAGCGTTGCCGATACAGACCATAGTGCTCGGGATCGTACAAAAGCTCCGCCGCCGCATCGCCGAAAGCATCCAGGGCCGCAAAAAGGTTGCCCTTTGTCTCGGCAATGAGGCGGGCAAAGAGGGAATGCACCTCTGTCAGCTCCTGATCCAATACGTAGAAGTAGCAATCATTTAACGAGGAAAAATATTGATAGAAACTGCCGCGCGGAAGATGCAAGCGTTCCACAATTCTCTTTACCGTAATCTCCTCTAACGGAAGGGACTTAAATTCATCAACCAGCACACAGTAAATTGCCTTACGCTTGTCATCCCCCAAGCGAAAATAGGTTCCTGTCGGCATACTCTCTCCTTTTTGATCACCCGCACGGCTTCGAAAAAACGCCTTTTTCCCTATTCGAAACACGGAACATATGGCTTTCATGAAACAACACAAAAAATGACACCGTGTCATTTATGACACGGTGTCATTTTAGATCCTATCGATATGCTTGTCAAGAGAACAAGAGAAACACAGCGTTACACGATGAAAAAAGCGGAGCGTTACCGGATCAGCAAGGCACGGGCCAAAGCACGCATGCGTCTTGCCAGCGCATCCTTTTCACAAAGCACATCATAGGGCAAATCTTCCGTCAGCACACCTTGGTCGATCTCTTCCGGAATGATGCCGAGTGAGGAAGCCTCATAGTCATCCATCCAGTCTCGCGAAGAGTAATATGCATCAAATGCGTCGCTCTGCTCTTTAAAGGCTTCGAAATGATCCAGCGCCTGATTGAGCTCTGCCTGCAGGGAGGCCAGTTCGTTCATGACCTTTTCCATCCGTTGGACACGGGCGATGCGCTCCGCACGGTTTTGAGAAAGAATCTCCCTTTTCTCTTCCTCCATCGACTCCGAAGACTCCTCCGGCTCTTCGGAATCTTCCTCCTCGTTTGGGCCGGTCGCAAAGGCTTCTCCGACACGATCGTCCACAATATGATAGGCGTTTTCGATGGGATTATAGGTGAGTAACTCCATTTCCTCTACGTGCAGTTGCCCGGAGGAATCCAGAAAGGTTTCCTCGGCCGCCATATTTTGCACCTCGCCCACCAAATGCCCATCGGCCGCATCATAGGTGAGCAGTGTGCATGCCATGACCAAGGGAAAGCCGGCAAACACCGGGGCATCCACGTGCTCGCTTTTGGTAACCGACCAACCGGTTTGCTCCACTTTATCCGCAACCGTCTTGCCGGAAACGCAGCCGACGAAATCCGCTTCCAGTCGATGTTCTGCATCCGCCAGATGGATCGTAAATGCTTTCGTCCGCAAAAGATTCTCCACCGTTTTATGTTCGCTGCTCAGATACAGCGAAACCGTTTCGCTATCCCGCATGCATCCATACGCGGCATTCATCGCATTGGGTGTTCCGTCTTCATTGTATGTGCCGATAATCAGCACCGGCATGGGCATGAGATAGGGCTTTACGCCCAAATTTTTATACATGGTTCCTCCCGTCCTCTCTGCAAGAGCAAAAGCCTGAGAGCAGATTCCTCTTCCCTCAGGCTTTTCCGAGCTTGCAGGCATCATCGCATTCGTCTAGCAGACTTCCTCAATCTTCTCGACGCGACGCGCATGTCTTCCACCTTCAAATTCCGCATCAAAGAAGGCGTCCACGATGCATTTTGCCAATTCCTCGCCTACGACGCGCGCGCCCATGGCGATAATTTGCGCGTTATTATGCCGTACTGCCATCGCGGCCGAATACGGCTCGGAACATACTGCGGCACGAATGCCCGGAACTTTATTGGCTGCCAGCGAAATGCCAATACCCGTACCGCAAATGAGCACGCCTTTATCCACTTCGCCTTCCGCCACTTTATGGGCGACAATATGACCATAATCCGGATAATCTACACGTACGCCCTCATCCGTTCCATAGTCAATGCACTCGTAGCCTTTTTCTTCCAAGTGTGCCATCAGCGCGTGTTTTAAGTCCACGCCGACGTGATCACAGCCAAATCCAATTTTCATTCTGTTCCTTCTTTCCGTACCGAAACGCCCTTCGGAAATAGTTTACTTCGTGATCAGCTTGGATTCAACCGGCAATACCTTCGCTTCTGCATTCGGGTCAACCGTGATCTTGTTCTTCACAGCCTCTACCATCTCACGCAGAGAGGTGCGGCCGATCCCCGCGGGATCCTGTGCAACGGTAGCGGACAATTCGCCTTTTTCAATAGAAGCAACGGCTTCCGCATCGCCGTCCGTACCAACAACCAGGATTTCCCCTAATTTATTCGCATTCATAACCGCCTGCAAAGCACCTAAGGCCATGCCGTCGTTGCAGCAATAGATCGCTTTTAGGTCCGCATTCTGTTGAATAAAGCTGTTCGCAACGTCCAATGCTTTTTGACGATCCCAGTCGGCAGGAAGAGAGCCGACCACTGTCATTCCGGCCTCTTCAAACGCTTTTTGTGCACCATTTTTACGATCTTCTCCGGAAACATTGCCCGCTTTTCCTTCCACAATGGCAACCTTGTCGCCTTTTTGGATTTTTCCAATGATGAAGTCCGCCGCTTTTTTACCAACGGCCACGTTGTCCGTCGTCGCAAAGCCGATAACCGCGCCACCCTGTTGTTTCAGTTGATCCATGTCCAACTTCTCGTCGATGTTCATGACATAGATGCCCTTCTTATACGCTTCGGCAACGGCCGATACGGCGTTAACCGGTGAAAGCGGTGCAATTCCGATCGCTTTATAGCCCTTGTTCACCGCATTCTGTAAAATGTTCAGCTGCTCTTCCGTATTTTCTTCACTCTGCGCGGAGAAAATATCGACTTTAATTCCCAGTTCTTTCGCTTCCTCTTCCACGCCTTCCTTCATCTTGACCCAAAAGTCGGAAGCCTGGGTTTTCAAGATCACCGCATACTCCGCATTTCCACTCTCTTTCGAGTCCGTGGCTTGCGCACTTTGTGATTCCTCGGCGGACGAAGCAGGTTCTTTGCCCTCGTTGCTCTTACCGCAAGCGGCCAGTCCAAAGACCGTAACGAGACAAAGTAGCATCAACAATACACGTTTTTTCATGATCTTCTCCTTTTCCATTACAGACTATTTTTCACTTTCCTCATCATAAAAGAATCTTGCAATTGCTGCACCGATAACCCCATTTTCATGTCCTGTTTCCGGGAAAATATATTCCAAGTCCTCTGCGGGAACAGGATGCTTTACACGCTTCGTCACCTCCTTTATAAGCTGCTCTTTTGGAAAATCGTTCATGCCCACTACACCACTGGATAAAACAATCAAATCCGGATCCAAAAGCGTAATTTCCGTAGCCAGTGGATAACTCAATGTCTCGATAAAGTGCCGTATCGGCTCGGTGTCTCTGTGAAGGGTAAAAACGTCGCCAATGGACGTGTCCGGAAAATACCGTTGCTGGATACGCTCCAGTGCACGACCGGAGGCAAGCATTTCCACGCACCCCTTTCCTCCGCACGGGCAGGCAATGTCTTCCCCGTAAAGCGGAATATGTGCCAATTCTCCGGCGACCCCATGTTTCCCGCGGAAAATTTCTCCGTTGAGCCAAATAGGATTTCCTAAACCCGTGCCAATATAAAACCCCAGAATCGTTTTCGTTCTCTTCGGATCCAGCCCCAATTCGTGAATATCATAAAGCAGGAGGTGGTTGACATCACGATCGACGGCAACCGGTAAATGCAGCGCTTCACGAAGCAAGGTAGCCAATTTCAACTCCACTAAACCACCCAGGTTTGGTGCACGATACACATAATCGCGATCACGGTCCACCATGGAAGGAACGCCAATACGAATTGCCTCGATATCGGTAAGAGCATACCGTTCCATATAGTTCCGAAGAAAATCCACCAGTTTTTCTGAGGAATCCGGCTCACGAAGAAAGGCACTGGAAGACTTCTCGAAATGCGAAAGATGCAATTTCTCGTCCACGACACCCAGGCGAATATTCGTGCCCCCGATATCGATTCCGATTACTTTACGCATAATGATTCACCCGTTTCTTCCTCATAGATCCGTTCCATCTTCTCCCAGGCTTTTTCCAAGTCTTGGTCGAGACCGAACAGGCCGCTGCTGCCAACAATGAGAATTTCCGCTCCGGCAGTACGGAGACGCTGATAGGTGTTTTTATTACAGGATCCGTCCACTTCAATGAGAAACTTGGCCCCTGTTTTTTCTTTATATGCACGAATTTCGGCAATCTTATCCAACATTTCTTCTATAAATTTTTGGCCTGCAAAGCCGGGATCGACCGTCATGACGGTGATTTTGTCCACCTTATTCACGTAGTGACGGATCGCATCAAAAGGCGTTTCCGGACTGAGCACAACCCCCGCTTTTTTTCCACGAGAATGAATATGATCAATGAGACGAAACGCTTGCGCAACAATGGTTTCCGATTGCATACAAATCCATTCCACTCCCGCATCGATGAGAGTATCGACATAGTCTGCCGGATCGGTGACCATCAAGTGGCAGTCCAAGGGGAGTTTCGCAACAGGTGCAATGGCCTTCACGAAGTCCGTTGATAGGGCAAGGTTTTTGACGAAATGGCCATCCATAATATCAATGTGAAAATAATCCGCACGAGTGTTGAGACAGGTGATTTGCTCCTGCAGATGCAAAAAATCCATGCACATCAAGGAAGGAGAAAATTGTACTTTCATGGTTTTGCCTTTCTACGCATTCCCATTCCGTTCGGAAATGCAAGGGTTACGAAATTTTTTCTACGACACACGGTGTTCTGCCCTTAGCTTATTATGCTTTTTTCGTTCCGATGATACGGTCCAGCGTAACCGAAATAATGATGAGCGAGCCCATGACAATCTGTTGATAGCTGCTGGGAACGGTCATGACGGTCATGGCATAGTTGATTAATCCGATAATAAGACCACCGACGACGACACCGGGAATTTTGCCCTTGCCACCGAAGAAACTGGTTCCGCCAATGATAGCCGCTGCAATGGCATATGTTTCAAAGCCGCTTGCAGCCGCTGGCTCTGCAGCGCCAACACGGCCAAGAAGAACGATGCCTGCCACACCGGCACAAAAGCCGGAGATAATAAACACGATCAGGGTATGCAAGGAAACGTTAATGCCGGAATACCAAGCCGCCTCTTTGTTGCCACCTACGGCATAGATGTTGCGGCCCACTTTCAGACGCGTCGTGAAGTACCAGAAAAATCCGGCAACAAGAAGCGCAATAATGGCGGTCACCGGAATGACAAAGATGCGAGCGGACATAAAGCTTGAAAAAGCACCGGAAAACCCAAATACCGAACGAGCATTAGTGCCGATCAAGGTGATGCCTCGAAAGATCGTTTGTGTGCCCAATGTAATGATAAAGGGATGCAGCCCGGTTTTGTTCACTAAAAAGCCATTCATCGCACCAAGTAACGTAGCGATAAGGATGCCGAGAAAAACCGCTAGTACAATAGGAACTTCCATGATCATGAGCTTTGCCACGACAAAGCCGGTAAACGCGGCAATGGATCCGATGGACAAGTCAATGCCGGCGATTAAAATCGCAAAAAACTCGCCCACGGCCAGCAGAATGTTGACGGAGCTTTGCGCCAAAATCTGCGGAATACTGGATGGATTAAAAATAGCACTCGGACGCAAGATCATAAGAATCAACAATAGGATGCAGAAAATACCTATCGTCCCGTACTTGCTCCACATCGTTTGAAACGAGCGACGTTCCTTCATAGTTTCCTCCCTCTTATGCCCCCGTGGCAGCTTTGATAATTTTTTCTTCCGTGGCTTCTTCAATGGTAAATTCTGCTTCCGCCTTGCCTTCATGCATGACAATAATGCGATCACATACCGACAGCAATTCCGGCAATTCGGAGGAGACCACCAAAACACCTTTGCCACTATCCGCTAATGCAAATATTAATTGGTAGATCTCCGCTTTTGACCCCACATCGATTCCCTTGGTCGGCTCATCAAAAATGATCAGTTCCGAGTCCGCGGCTAGCCACTTCCCTAAAATAACCTTCTGCTGGTTTCCGCCGGATAATTCGGTGATATTTTGATCCATCGAACGACATTTGACTCGCAAACCGGTTAATTGTTCCTCAGCCCATTTGCGTTCCTCGGCAAAGTTCAGTTTTCCGAGAACCCCTTTGCCGCGCGAATTTTTGATGAATGACGCAATGGAAATATTTTGTTTTAAATCAAAGTTGTCTAAAAAGCCCAGCTTTCGACGATCTTCCGTCACCATGGCAAAGCCATTCTTGATCGCCAAATAGCTATCGCTGTTCTGGATGGGTCTTCCTTTATACAGCAGGCTGCCTTCACTCGGTTTGTCAATGCCGAAAATAAGATTCATCAACTCCGTTCGTCCGGCACCGACCAAGCCCGAAAAGCCAAGTACTTCGCCACGGCGTAATTTGAACGATACGTTTTTAACCATGCCATCCGTACGAGAAAGGTTCTTTGCCTCCAGCATGATTTCGGCATCGGAAAAATCGTGTTTGCGATTCGCTCGATGGGTTTCATCCAACTCGCGACCCACCATCATCGAGATGAGGTCTGCGATTTCCACGTCCTTAACCATCTTGGTCCCCACAAAGGTGCCATCCTTCAGTACAGAAACCCTATCGCCAATCATCTTAATTTCACGCATTTTATGCGTGATGTAGACAATCGCTTTCCCCTCTTTTTTCAGCTGCTCTACCAAGGTGAATAAGGTATCCACCTCGTTTTCAGTCAGCGACGTTGTCGGCTCGTCCATGATGATGACGTCCGCATTGGTTAACAGCGCACGAGAAATTTCCACCAACTGTTTTTCTCCGATGCTCAAATCTTCTACGGGAGTGTCTAGAGAGCGACGAACCCCGACTCGTTTTAAAAGTTCCTCTGCTTCTTTGCGCATCGCAGCATAATCGACTACGGAAAGGCCCATTCTATTCTTCGTCTTCAAGCGCCCGAGATACAGATTTTCCAAGATGGACAATTCATTGATGACACTGAGTTCCTGATAGATAATGGCGATACCGTTTGCTTTTGACTCATTCGGCGTCATCGCCGAATACGTCTTCCCGCGAATGATCAGCTCGCCTTCGGTTGGCTGATAAACCCCGCTTAGAATTTTCATTAGCGTGGACTTTCCCGCACCGTTTTCGCCAAGCAAAATGTGCACTTCGCCTGGATAAAACGACAAATTGATATTGGATAATGCGACCACGCCGGGAAATTTTTTCACGATATTCTTAGTCTGAATAATTGCGTTCATTGTCTCCCTCTTTTCCATAGTCCACCAGTTGAACCGGAACAATTTTGCTTGCCCAAGCAATGCTTTTTCCTTCCATCATGCGCAAAAGCGTGGAACATGCAATGTTCACCAGTTGTGTTGTGTCCTGACGAATGGTCAAAACAAATGGAAAGGCTTGACGAATACTGGCGTTGCCATCAAAGCCGATGACAGTGACATCCTGCGGTATGCGTCGTCCCGCGGAAAGCAGAGCTTGACTCACGCCCATCGCCAATGGATCATTGGTACAAAATACGCTGTCAAATTCTTCTTTTTTCTGCAACACCTCTTTCATACATTGATAGCCGGCCGAACTGATCGGAGATGCCACCGAATGCACCAACACGGTTACATTGTTTTTGAACATCGTTTCCAGAAAACCGGTGCATCTCCCTTTTACGGCACTCGTCTCACAAACATCACGAATAAGGAGCGGTTGACTTCGGCCCCTATGGAGTAGCGCTTCGGCTGCTATTTTCCCGCCGCTTGTATTGTCGGAAACAACACAGGGTCCACTTTCCTCGGAATAGCGGTCAATATAGACGATGGGCACGTTCTTTTCAAAAGCCGTTTTGACGCCCTGCTTTCGTCCCTGTATATAAAGCAGGCCATCCACACTTCGGTTTTGCAGCTCCCGCAAATATCCGCCTTCGATCTTTTGGCTCTCATCCGATGCGCAAATCAACGTGACATAGTTTCGCTCCAAAAACCAGAGGCTAATTTGTCGCGCAATGCGCGCAAAGAACTCGTTACAGATATCCGGGACGAGCAAGCCGACAGTGCGGGTTTGGCCGGTGCGAAACGCTCTTGCCAGCGAATTGCTGGAAAACCCCGTTTCTTCAATCACGTGTTGCACATGACGATAGGTCTCTTGTGAATATCCTCCTTTTTGATTGAGCACACGCGAAACGGTGGCAATCGAAACGTTTGCCTTATTTGCAATATCCTTTATGGTTGGTTGCACGCCTGCCTCGTTTTCTACTTTCCCGATACGCTAAGGATTTTGCGCCTATATTTCGGTTGCGAGTAGAGAAGTTATCTCGTTTTTCGTTACGTAAACGTTTACGTAACGTTTGCCACTCCTATGAATTAAATTTATTATAAACACGGTTTCGATACACGTCAAGGAAATGTTTTCATATGTCAAGGCACATGTCAAAGCACACTTTTCCTTGACTACAAAAAAAGAATGCGCTAAAGACAAGAAATTTGTAATATAATATAATACGTTAACGAAAGAAGTTCTCTACCTGAAAAGGAGAATAGAAAGAGGAAAGCCATGCGCGAACTTATTTCCAATGCCGAAAATCGGCGGCTGTTCATTTTAGAATATTTTATCTACGGTAATCCCCGTGTATCACTGGACGATCTCAAGAAAACACTGCATATGACAGATAGCACCCTGATTGCTGATGTGGAAAAGATGAAAGCAATGTATCCGGGGTTAAGCCTGCGTATTTCCGACGGCTATTTAAATGCCTCGTTTTCCCCCACGTTTCAACCGGCTGAAATCTATGTGCCGATTACGCACAATAAGTTAATTTTCCGCCTTGTGCGCCGCATCTTTTTTGAAGAGGATCTGGCATTGACCACCTTGGCGGCACAGGAACATGCTTCCGTTTCCTCCGCGTATCGACTGGTGCATGAATTCAATGCCATTGCCAAAGAGCAATATCACTTGCAAATCGAAAGCAGCCCCTGCCACATCGTTGGGAAAGAAGAAGCCGTTCGAGCATTCTATCGAGATTTTTTCCTGGAACTGTATCCCGGAAAATATCAGCCGTTTTCTGCGGATTTCATGCAAAATTGTCGAAACTTTGTGCGTGATTTTGCCCCGTTTTTCAACCAAATGACGACGCTTTTCCCATTGGAGACTTTTGTGTTGCTCATCGCCATTGGGGCCACCCGGTATCGTCAGGGGCACCGCAAAGAAAACTTTGCCTTTTCGGAAGACTTTTGCGCTCTTTATGAACAATGTGCAAAAGAAAATAGTTTTATCAAAAATTGTGAATACTATAGTGAAGTCTTCGGTTTTCCTCTGGATCAAGATGCTCTCTTTGATCTGCTCTACCCTCTTCCCGAACAAGGATATCGTTTATCCTTTTCACCGGAAAAGGCGACTGAAGAAGATCGCATCGTGGAAAAATCGCTTACAGCATTGGCCAAGCGCCATACCATTGAGCTGGATGATAGTCTGCGCCTTGCATTCCATCTGAACAATGCGTTTTTCTTAGCTCGACGCGACTGTTTTCACCCCATGATCATCTTCAACTCCGCCGCCATTCTCTGCATGAGTGCATACATCAATCACTACGACTTCACCGTTGATGCCATGAAGGAACTGCATAGCATGCAAAAGAATATTTGCGGAACAGCCACTTTTGCAAATACCATCCATCTCTTTTATATCCTTCACCAATATTGGACGGGATTATTGAACAGCCTTCGCCGACAATACGCGCGCTTGAATATAAAAGTGGAAAGTCATTTCGGCCCATCCCATGAAGCCTTCATGAAGGAAATGCTCTCCTCCATTTTTAATGTCTTCGCCAGCTTTACTTCCCATACGGAAGCGAAAACCGCGAAAACGCCCATGGAACCGATTCATTTGCTCATCACGAATCTTCTCACGCCCAACTTGGATGGAGATGAGGTCGGGCAGATTCTCCGCGTTCGGGATAGTTTTCTAAGCAGTAATGCGCTCTTTGAAATCGGCGACATGATCCAAGCGATCTATGATGAGAAAAATGAACTGACGGTCAATATTGACACCTTCCTAAATATGTTCTGTGGATTTCAAGGTGCGGAGAAAAGTCTTTCGCTTTGTTCCGGAAGAAAAAAACTCTTGTTTTAATCTCTCCTTCGATTTCGTCAATCAACCTTTAAAAAAGCCCATCCTCGCACTGCTGCGGATGGGCTTTTGCTGCTCTTAAAAAACATAGGAGTCGATCCAAGCGATCTCCTCATTCGTCAGGGACGTATTCTTCTGTTCCGTCAACACTTCCGGGCCATCCGGGCGCACGGCGATCGTATGCTCATATTGGCAGGACTTCTTGCCATCCCTTGTGCGGGCTGTCCAACCGTTAGAATCCAGCACAACCGGCCAGTCTCCCGCATTGATCATGGGCTCAACGGTAAGTACCATGTTTTCACGCAATCGAATGCCACGCTGCTTGGTGACATAGTGTAAAACTTGCGGATCCTCGTGCATTTCCTTGCCGATGCCGTGTCCGATAAAGTCGCGTACCACCGAGAACCCCTGCGCCTCGACGAAGGGCTGGATTGCCTCTCCGATGGCTACCAGACGATTTCCCACACGCACAGCATCCACGCCCCGATAGAGCGCCTCCTTCGTCACGTCCATCAGCTTCTGATCCTCCGGCGACAGCGTGCCGATGGCATAGCTCCAACAGGAATCCGCCAAATAATCATGATAACGTACAACATTATCAATCGACAGAATATCCCCTTCTTCCAATTTCCGCTCGCCGGGAAAACCGTGACAAACTTCGTCGTTCACGCTCATGCACAAGGCGAACGGAAAGCCCTGATAGCCCTTCTGTTCCGGCGTCGCATCCTTATAGTGCATGAACGCTTCGGCAAAAGCATCGACCGATAACGTCGTGAGGCCGGGGCGAAGGATGCGACGGATCGCCAGATGCGTTTTACATAGAATCTCGCCGGCTGCCTTCATGCCTTGAATTTGTTCTTCCGTTTTAATCGTAATCATTCGTTTTCTCTTTTCTTTTTCCGTATCGACAGGAGACCGACGGAAATACCTAGCGCTTCATCAATACGCGCCATGATCTCCTCGTCGAGAGCGCCAATTTTCATTTGCAGGCGCTTTTTATCAATCGTTCGCAGCTGCTCCAGCAGCACCATGGAATCTTTGGGGAGATCGCTCCGGTGCGAAACGGGAACATGGGTGGGCATTTGGTTCTTGCTCCGTCGGGAAGTGATGGCTGCAACAATAATGGTCGGACTGTATTTGTTGCCGACATTGTTTTGTAAAACGACCACGGGACGCACGCCGCCCTGTTCGGACCCCTGTACCGGATCCAAGTCGGCAAAAAAAAGATCGCCCCTGGTCACCTTTTGCATGCGTTTCCCCTCTCTCCTTGCTCGTCCTCTTCCTGCTCGCGCAAAACATGGAACAGCCGAAATGCCTTCGGTAAATACATTAGCAAATCGGAAGCAATCATGCACTCTTCTTCCAACGCTTCGCAGGCGAATTCGCCTGCCAGACCATGTAGATCGCAGGCCAGACGTGCTGCCATTCGCGCCGGATAGCCTGCCGCTAAGAATGCGGCAACCATGCCTGTCAGGACGTCACCCGATCCGGCCGTCGCCATGCCCGGCGTTCCGCTGGGATTACAGGTTGTGTTTCTTCCGTCCGTGATGACGGTATCCGCACCTTTCAATACTACAAGAGCACGATGGTCCAATGCAAATCGCTCCGCCGTTTCTTTACGATGCGCGCGAACGACCTCCAACGGGGTGGCGCTGAGTCGGCTCATTTCCATTTCATGAGGCGTGAGAATCACATCCTGTTGAAGCGTTTTTAAACGCTCGGGACAAGAAGCGAGCGCATTGATGGCGTCCGCATCGATGATACAGGGAAGGGAAAGGCGTTCCAACACGCCGGATACAAAAGACGCCGCTTCGGAAAAACGGCCCATACCCGGACCGATGGCCATGCAGGAACAATCCGAGACCGCGTCCATCACCTCCGGCAAACGTGCCATCGTAAAGTGGCCGCATCCATCATCCGGTATCGGACGAACGATGGCTTCCAACAACTTATTCTGCACCGCCGAAGCGATACTTTCCGGCACGACGGCATAAACGAGCCCGGCACCGCTGCGAAGCGCTGCTTGTGCTGCAAGGCACACCGAACCGACCATCCCCTGAGATCCACCGACGATGGCAACCTTTCCGTATTGCGTTTTATAGCCCGCCCGATCACGCCGCAACAGAGAGTCGGCAAGCTCGCGATGCTGTCTTCCCGACTCCTGTAGCAACGCCAAAGCACGCGCCGAAGGCCATGCGGATGAAGACGACAACCGGTTTGCAGAAAGGGACGATTCCACGGCTAAAGATAAATCTGCGATTGGATCTGGCAGGAAAACGCATACGGCTACAGCGACACCGGCATCGTGCGTGATGCTGATTTCGGCACGATTCGCAGAAAGATGTTGCAGCAACACCAACGCTTCCTCGTAAAGCTGCACCTCCGGACGTCCGGACGCCTCATGCGTGATTTCCACGGATTGAAACGGAATCCTTCCGATGCCCACTCCCAAAGCCTTAAAAACGGCTTCTTTTGCCGCGTACAGTCCTGCCATGGTTTCCACGGGATGCGGACTGTTTTCCAAATAACGGCGCTCCTCTTCGGTAAAAACGCGACGCATAAAGGAAGGCCCTTGTTTTCCGGTGGCGAAACGTGCAATCTCCACGACATCGATGCCTATCATGCGCGTTGTCCCTTCTGTTTGTGAAGCGTACGCCAGGCGCGCTCCGCCTCCTGACAAATGGCTTCTTCGTTTTGTCCCGGAAAGCGACCGTCCTGCATCCGAATTATGCCGTCTATCATGGTCAGCCGCACGTCGTCCGAAGACGTCGCATAGACCAGCGCCGCTTCGATATCCTCGGGTTTCGGCGTATGCCGAACGTGACGGAAGTCCACCAGGATCAGATCCGCTTTCTTCCCGATTTCAATACTACCCAGCTCTTTCTCCTGTCCGATGGCTCGTGCACCGCCACGTGTGGCCATCCACAGCATGGTATGCGCATTGGCAGCCGTCGGATCGAGGCTATGTCCTTTTTGGATGAGCGAGCCCACGAGCATTTCGCGAAACATGTCCTGCGCGTTGTTGGAGCTGGGGCCATCCGTACCGAGCGCAATCGGCACGCCCGCCTGACGTAATTTTCCCAATGGCATAAAGCCGCTTGCCAGCTTCATATTGCTCACCGGATTATAGACGCAACTGGCGCCGCGCGCCGCAATACAGGCAATATCGTCGTCATCCAGCCAAACCGCATGCGCCAGCATCGTATTCGGCCCCAAAAGGCCGGCACGATCCAACAGCATCGTAGGTGATATGCCATAGGTTTTTCGACACTGTTCGTCTTCTTCGCGCGTTTCCGCAAGGTGCAGGTGAAAGCCGATTCCCCACTTTTCGCCCAGCGCTTTTACTTTTTGCAAGGTCTCCGGCGAGCAGGTGTAAACCGCATGAGGCGCCAAGCGCATGCGAATGCGCCCATTAGCCGTTTGATATGCTGCAAGGCGTCGAACCTCTCCCGGCCGCGTGGCGACGCTACCATCCGTAAAGGCGGAACACAGCAGCGCACGTATCCCCATTTGCGTGACGGCCTCGGCAATGGCATCTTCCTCCATGTACATGTCCGCAAATGTCGTGGTTCCTCCGCGCAGCATTTCCAGAATACTCAGCTTTGCTCCGGCAACAATCTCTTCACGCGTCAGATGCGCCTCGAGCGGCCAAATATAGTCCTCAAGCCATTCTTTTAAGGCTACGTCGTTTCCGTAGTTGCGAAAAAGGCTCATGGCCAGGTGCGTATGGGCATTGATCAGGCCCGGAAGAAGCACATCCCCTTGGGCATCGATCACGTTCTCTTCGACAGTGTGATCGTTTGGTTCGCCGTCACGCTGCAACGCACGGCCAGGGGAACACGTCGAGAAGATATCGACAATGCGCCCGTCTTCGATACATACCGTGGCCTCGCGAAGAATATCTCGCGCATCGTTCATGGTCACGACGGTTGCATTTTTAATCACCGTTCGCATGTTTTTCCTCATTTTCTAACGCTTCCGATTCGAACGATTCCGGCGCACGCAACGGATAAAAACGCCGAAAATGTGCCATGATCGCTTCTTTATCGTGTGGATCCTCCGTTCGCAGTGTCACCGAGACGTTACGCTTCAGCGAAGCGGTCCCGGAGCGAATAAAATCCTTTGGAAGAAGTCGAGTCATCGTTGCATGCTGCAAATACCCCTCGGTCATGGCATCAATCAGATCTTCGGCGTCCTCCCAATCCCGGCCTTCTTCACGATAGGCCTCGCGAATGGCGTTAATCACACGAAAATACAGATAGTCTACAAAGGTGCGAAACAAGTTGCGCGGTTTCATGTGCGTATTAAGGTCGAAAAGAATATGCACCAGAAGGTTCCAGAGAATATCTTCGTTCGCAATTTTTTCCAGCCGTACGCCAAAGGAAGCGGTCATAGGATCATGGTAATGAATCGGCGGATCAAAGACAATGCGCTCTCCGAAAAGCTCCAGCACCCGTTGCCCGCTGAACGCATCATCCATGATGCGCAAAAACTCCGTCGCGTACTGTTCGCGTGATTCGTACTCCACCCGCGCAAAAAGAAAGTCGGTAATCAGATCAATCGCCAAACGAAAATCAAAGCTGACGTGAAACTGTTCCCGTAAGGGCAGGAGATACGCGTCCTGCACCAAACGACCGATCATGGTTTTCAGCTGCTCACGCGCCTGAAACTGGTCCGGCGCATCGAGTGTACCGAGCTGATCGTAGAGCATCTCCATTTGCCGGTCGATAATAATCAGGTCGCCCATGATGGAGTCCATGATGTCATGCACAAATTTTTCTGTCAGCACATAATTGTAATTTTTATACAGGATTTTATGGTCAATTTCATTCCAAAAAACGTTGACAATGCTCTTGATCTGCAGCTCAAAATTCAGCACTTGTTGGCCCAAAAAATGGCCGTCGATGCGATAAGAACGATACCCGTTTTTCTGATTTTTAGGCTGTGGTTCATCTAAGCGCAATTCGATGCGCGGATCGCGATCACATTGATAAAAGCCATCCGAACGCTTTGTGGGAAAGAGCTTGAACAAGGCACGGTAAATCTGTTCTTCGTCGCGGATAAATCGGCATTCGATGCGGCTGCCGATCAGATCGGAAATATGGCCGAACAGCTGCTCGGCGGAAACGGTATGTAACAAATTTTGACGAATAATCTTTTCTTTTAAGCTGTCATCCGCCTTCACGCGCGAGGTGTAATTGACAAAGCTGTCTAAATGACCAAAGCTCTGCTCAAAAAACGAGTCAATGGCCTGCTGCGCTTCCTCAATTTCAAAACGCAACGAATGTTTGAGGTCAATCGCTTCATCAATATAAGAAAAAAGAGGTATTTTCACGAAATTCTCCTTTGTCCTCCACAGCCCTTCCGTATCGGCTGTGCCTGCACTGCCCTACAATTCGAATCATCGATTTTCTTCCGGCGATACATGAAATCCGGAATCGGATAAAAATGAAATCAAGTGATCACGGCCGTCCGCCGCGCCTGAAAAGCTTCGAAGAACCTGCTCCGTGAACGAGGGAAGCGTTTTGTCCGGATGACGAAGATCCGTATAGGTTTGCATTTGCGCATCATAGGCATCCAACGGATCCAAATACGCGTTATCCGTGGGATACGTGTTTTCGAAAAAGCGCATCGTCTGTGGCATTCGCGGTTTTTGTTGCGGCGTTTCGCCCGGATGGCCAAAAATCACTGCGATTGCCGCATACGTGCCGGTCGGTAAATGAAGCGCCTGGCGAATATGCGGCGGATCATTCGCGATGCTGCCGATGAAGGCGCCTCCAAGCCCCAACGCTTCCACGGCGTTCATGACATTTTGCGCCATGAGCAGCGCATCCGCGTAGGCGGACATAAATTTCCCCATGCCGATGACGGGCTTCTCACCCGTTTTTTGTTCCACGATGGTTGCGTTGCGATGCAGATCGGCAACGAACACCCAAAGCTCCGGAGCATCGGCAACATAGGGTTGCCCTGTCACCTCACCGAAGACTTTTCGCAAAGAATCTTCTGTGACACGAAGCACGGAAGCCGTCTGCAGGCCCATGGCGCTTGCGGTGCGATCGGCTATCTCCTTAATTTTTGCAAGCTGTGCTTCCGTGATCGGCTCGTCGGTAAATTGGCGAATGGTACGATGTTGCCGCTGAAACGCCAACACATCGATTTGCTGCGCCTGCTCCGAAACGTTTATATCTTTCTGTTTCATCTTCTCTCCTTGTATCACAAAAATGATGCCGTTTCATGAAAGTTGTTTTTTCTGTCCGATCGGCTCCTTTCTCCGGGCCGTTCGTCTCTCCTTGACTACCGCTATCCATATACCCCGAAACGGATGGTCGGATAACGTTTTCTTGCAACCTGAAAAAAATCGCGCCGACGCGCGAATTGTTTTTGTCTCCTCCAGGCCTTATGCTCTCGCGGCCGGACGCGGTGAAAATTCCAGTTGAAAACTGCTTTCATCCGCATTTTGCTGCAGAGTTAAATCCTCCACCTCAGCAAATTGTTGGTCATTCTTCTTGCGCATAAAAGTGCCTACCGAACGAATAATCACTTTTGCGGAATGCAGCATCTCCGGATCGGTGATCGCCACAGATTCCATGCTGAGATTGCCTTCTTCCAGCGTGAGCACACGAATCACGGGCTCATCCAAAATATCGCTGAATTGCAAAAACGCCCAGTTCTTATCCACATGGTAGCAGTCTTTATGCTTGTGGCCATTAATATAAATCGCCGTACCGCTCTTGAGTTCCAGCACATCGTCCAGTGACATGTGTGTGAGATAACGACCTTGACTGTCCGTCATACGAACATGATTACATGGATGATGCGCGAACACCACCACCGGTTTTGAACCGGCACTGAGCAGTTGGTCGCAAATCCAACGGGACTGTTCGATTCCCATGTAGGATGAATTCTTGCGAAAGGCCGCAACGCGTGCGGTGTCCAAATACAGCAAACGCACATCTTCCTGATCGTCTGCACGATAGAGCCAGCGCAAACCGCTAATTTCCCGGAAGGTTTCTTTTCCGCCAAAAAGGATATCGTGGTTGCCAATAACCGGCTCAAAACGCTGATCTTCTCGTTTCGTTTCGTTGATAATCGAAAAGATCTCGCGAAGCTGTCGTTTTGTACCAAAGTGGGTCAAGTCTCCCAAGCAGACATAGCGATCCGCCTCGATGGAAAAGAAGGTACGAAAGAAGTTGGTATAAAATTGTCGATTCAAGTTTCGTTTGGCGGATCCATGCAGGAGCATGGAGGTATAGTGCACATCACCGATGCAGGCAATTCTCATCTTCTGTCCTTTCCAATGTCGGCAGAGGCTCTGCCGAATCGTCCATACTATACCACGGAATTATGAAGGGTGCATGAAGGAGAATTGCCTTTTTCACTCTGCGCTACTGATTGGTTTGTAAAAGCACTTCAATATCGTGGCGGCCTTCTTCCCGCGCCTGGGAGATAAGATCCTTGATCTTTAACAGGCGGGTGATCGTCGCCCGATCTTCTTCTTCCAATTTCATGCGGATATAGGTGATGGTTTCCTCGAGATCCGGAATCGTCCGATACTCCAGTGCATTGACGCGCCGCCGTGTGGATTCGATCTCCTTGGCCATCAGCTGACAGCTTTTTTCCAGCTTGGCCAGTTTCAACAGACGATCCATAGCGCCATTTAGTTTTTTCAATGCCACATCCAATTCAACCGAGGTTTGTGCGAAGCCATAGGGATAGATATTCGCTTCTTTCCCCTCCTCGACACCGCTGCGCACAAAAGTAAACGCCGGAATGCGCACGCTCATGATATTTTCTACGTGCACGTCCACGCCCATGCGCTGTTTAGAGCTTAACAGCGCATTTTCAAGCATCGGGTCGGACATGACAGCGCTGGCCATGGAAAAGGCGCGAAAAGCTTCTTGCAGCTCCTTTTCCACCTCTTCGCGCAGCGTGCGGTTTTCCTTCGCCAACGCGATAAAGCGGCGCATGAGCTCATCCTGTTTGTCTTTTAGCAGCTTATGACCGCGCTTGGCGGTTTTCAGGCGATCTTTCAGGCCCGTCATCACCATTCGCGTCGGGTTGACATTCAGGCGCGTCATTGCGCTTCCTCCTGTCCCTTTCCACGATTTTCTTCATGTGCAGATTGTTCCTGATGGAACTGTTTCTGCTTCATCATCGCCACGCGTGCAATAGCATCCGACTCAGCCCCCGTTCCCTCCGGACCAAAGTGCTCATTAATCATGTCATCCTTGATACGCTTGAGTTCCTCACGCGGCAGCATGCGCAACAGTTTCCAGCCCAGATCCAAGGTTTCCTCAATCGTTCTGTTGGTAGTAAAGCCCTGATTCACGTATTCCTGATCAAACGCATCCGAAAAATGCGCAAAAGCGATATCCGCATCGGAAAGAGCCGCTTCGCCGAGGATGGTGGAAAGCTCCTTGGCGTTACGTCCCCGCGCAACGGCGGCATAAATCTGGTTCATGGTAGCCGCATGGTCTTTGCGCGTCTTACCTTCGCCAATCCCCTTATCCTTCAAACGTGAAAGGGATGGCAAAATATCGATGGGCGGGAAAATACCGCGATTATAAAGGCTTCGGTTCAGAATGATCTGTCCTTCGGTGATGTAGCCGGTCAAATCCGGAATCGGATGGGTGATATCGTCCTCCGGCATGGAAAGAATCGGAAGCTGCGTGATGGAGCCTTCACGTCCCTTAATTCTTCCGGCGCGCTCGTACAGCTGCGAAAGGTCGGTATAGAGATAACCGGGGAAGCCACGGCGTCCCGGCACTTCTTTTCGGGCAGCGGAAACTTCACGCAAGGCCTCGGCATAGTTGGTCATATCGGTCATGATGACCAAAACGTGCATTCCCTGCTCAAAGGCGAGATACTCCGCTGCCGTCAAGGCGATACGCGGTGTGGAAATGCGCTCAATCGTCGGATCGTCCGCCAAGTTCATAAACAGCACCGCACGGTTGATGGCGCCCGTCTTCTGAAAATCTTTAATAAAAAACTGCGCTTCTTCAAACGTAATGCCCATGGCAGCAAACACCACGGCAAATTTTTCATCCGTACCGCGCACGGTCGCCTGACGAGCAATTTGCGCCGCCAGCTGATTGTGCGGAAGACCGTTGCCGGAGAAAATCGGCAGCTTTTGTCCACGAACGAGTGTATTCAGGCCGTCAATGGCCGAAACGCCTGTTTGAATGAATTCGGACGGATAGAGGCGCGAATAGGGATTGATGGCGGAACCGTTGATGTCCAGTCGTTTTTCCGGCAACAGCTTCGGGCCGTCATCGATGGGCTCGCCCATGCCGTTAAAAACGCGTCCGATCATATCGGTGGATACGCCAATCTCTTGCGGATGCCCTAAAAAGCGCACCGAGGTATCGCGCATGTTGATGCCGGCAGAGCCTTCAAAAAGCTGCACTAAGGTTGCTTTTTCGCTGACTTCCAACACCTTTCCGCGTCGCGTGGTTCCATCCTGAAGCTGCACTTCCACCAGTTCCTCGTATTTCACGCCCTCCACGCCGGTTACCAGCATGATCGGGCCGGAAATCTCACGAACGGTTTGATAATCCTTAATCATTGACGACCTCCTGCTCCTGCATCAGCGTTTGGAATGCCGCTGTCATCTCCTGACGGAGGGAATCCATTTCATTCAACTGCTCTTCGGGAATCTGACGCATACGCACAATGCGTTGACGGATGGGCATACTCTCGATCTCTCGCAGATACACGCCATGTGCCAGCGCTTCCTGCGCTTTTTCGTGGAAAGCAAGAATGATGGTCAACATCTCGTATTGTTTCTTCGCCGAACAGTACGTATCCACATCATCGAAAGCGTTCTGCTGCAGAAAATCTTCGCGCAACGATTTTGCCGTAAAAAGTTTCAACTGATCTTCCGGGGAAAGAGCATCTTTGCCGACCAGACGAACGATCTCCTGCAAACTCTGCTCTTCGGTAAGAAGTGCCATCGCCTGTTGACGATGCGCAGCAAATTGCGGATGCACCGCTTCGCAGAAATAATCATCCATTTTATCTTGGTAGAGGGAATAGCTCTTCAACCAGTTGATAGCCGGGAAATGACGCGCATAGGACAAATCGTAATCCAGTCCCCAGAAGACTTTAACAATACGCAGAGTCGACTGTGTAACCGGCTCGGAAAGGTCGCCACCCGGAGGAGAGACTGCACCGATAGCGGTAAGGGATCCTTCGCGATCCTCGCTGCCGAGGCACTTCACAATCCCGGTGCGCTCATAAAAGCTCGCGATGCGCGACGCCAAATAGGCAGGATAACCTTCATCGCCCGGCATTTCTTCCAGACGACCGGACATCTCACGCAGAGCCTCTGCCCAGCGCGAAGTGGAGTCGGCCATGAGCGCCACGGAATAGCCCATGTCGCGATAGTATTCCGCAATGGTCATGCCGGTATAAATAGACGCCTCACGTGCCGCCACCGGCATGTTAGAGGTGTTCGCGATCAAAATGACCTTCTGCATCAGGCTCTTGCCCGTGTTCGGGTCCATAATTTCCGGAAATTCATTCAAGACGTCGGTCATCTCGTTGCCGCGTTCACCGCAACCGACGTAGACAATGACCTCGGCATCCGCCCACTTGGCCAGCTGATGCTGAATGACCGTTTTTCCGGAACCGAACGGGCCAGGGATAGCGGCTGTTCCGCCTTTTGCCACCGGGAAGAACGTATCAATGACGCGCTGTCCGGTAACGAGTGGCACCGTCGGATCCATCTTTCGTGCCACCGGGCGTGCCTGGCGAACCGGCCATTTCTGCGCCAGACGCAGCTCCTGTTTCTCTCCGTTTTCGTCTTCTAATGTACCGATCACGTCTTCTACCGTGTATGCGCCGGAGGCCAATGCGGTAATCTTTCCCTTTTGTCTCGGTGGAACCATGATTTTATGTTCGAGCACTTCCGTTTCCTGCACGATGCCTAAAACATCCCCTGCCGAAACGAACTCCCCAACCTTTGCGGTCGCAACGAAGTCCCATTTCTTTTCGTGCGAAATGGCCGGCGCGGAAACACCACGCTCCAAAAAGTCGCCCGCTTTTTCCGCCAAATCATCGAGTGGACGCTGGATACCGTCATAGATCTGACCGACCAATCCCGGCCCCAACTCCACGCTTAGCGGCGCCCCCAACGAAGTAACGGGTTCTCCCGGTCCGATACCCGTGGTCTCTTCATAGACCTGTATAAAGGCGACGTCGCCCTTCATCTCGATGATTTCGCCAATCAGCCCTTTATCCGAGACTTCCACCACATCCTGAATATTGGCATCTTCCATTCCGCCGGCCTCAACCAGCGGTCCGGATACTTTAATGATCGTTCCTTCTTTCAATGTGCCCTCCCGTCTAAAAGATATTCATGCCCACGGCTTTTTCAACATTAGCTGCAATTTCTCGCATGCCGATGCCTTGTGAGCCGCTGCTGTTCGGAATCATAATAATGGCCGGAACGGCCGCATTTTGGTAATGGGAAAGCGTCTCCTCCGCCCGTTCCGCCAGCTCTTCCGTCATAAAGATGACGGCGTAATCATCGCGGGCAAGACGTTCCACGGTATTGCGAATTTCATGGTCCTCTGTCGGCGTAAACACTTCTACACCGAGCGCCTCAAAGGCCAGCACCGAATGGCGATCGCCAATCACTGCTACTTTATGCATGACGGCTCCTTTCCACCTGCGTTCCTGACGTTATCGTACGCATGTAGGACGCAATTTGTTCCGCAGGAATGCCAACGCGCTTTGCGCCCAGAACGATGTTCACATCCTGTATTTCCGTTCGCACGCGGACTAAATAGGAAAAGAGTAACGCCAAGCCGGATTCTTTTCTTCCGCCTTCTACCGCCAAAAGGAGCGATACATGGTCGCGCACCCTTTCCACCTCGTTCATATCTCCTGTTTGCGCAAAGGCTTCCCAGGCGTTTACCGTCTCGTTGGATGCACCGGCGCGATGTAACATCGCACAGAGTTTTTCGCGATCCACGCCGCTTAAGGCATTGGATCCGTCTTCTACCACCGGTGAGGATACTTTCGGCGACAGCAGATCTTCCATACGAATGGTGCCACCCGGTAAAAATACATGCGTTAAAAACGATTTGGGTTGCTGTTGTACGCGGGCACGGAAAAAGGAAAGCAGATTGGTAAAATCCGTCATCTCTCGCGCATAACGCGCAAAGAACGCACTCTTCGTTTGCTTGCTTAACGCATGCAATTCTGCAAAATAGGCACGATCCAGCAGGAAATCCACCTCCTGCGCATCGCCTGTTTCTGCCCAAACCTTGGCCGCCTCAACCGCCGTCTGTTCCGCCAAGTTGGCGACGCCGAAGGTTTTTTTCTCGGCGATCTGCTTCTTGATCCGCGGTATAAAAAGCGTGCCGAATGGAAACAGTAAGGGCTCAAAACGCTCGAGCTCGGTTGATGCTTTGACCAGAATCTTCAGATTGTGGTAATCGTAGCGCAGAAACAGCAAACGCCTGAGTTCCGGCTCCCGCACGAGATCAAGGATAAAATCCGCCTGTTTCTGCAATTCGATTTTAAGCACGTCGGAAAGCACGGGAGACTCCCCTTCCGCGAAGAGCGCTCCATATCGTGTTTCTTTCAACACTTGTATCGCAGCGTCATAGTCAGGCGCTTCCCGCATACGATCCCATTGTCCGGGCGTGATCAGATCCTTTTCGGCCATGTGAATGCGCATGGAAGCAAAGGCTTGATTATCCATCATTCCTCTCCTTCCGCCATTGCGCGAATGACCTCCTGCTCCAGATCATGCCGCATATACTGCAGGATCTCGATGTAATCAAAATTTTCGCGCATGCCTGCACGACGAACACGAAAGCCGCTCACGAAGGAATCGGATCGTTCCACCTTTACGCCCGGTGGCGTTTGTAGGCTACTTTCCTGCGGCAATTCCAAAACCGCCTCTTTTGCCAAAGGATGGGCTACAAGATATGCATCCAATGCTTGTTGCAAACGTGCCGGATCCAAGTGCCGCAGCTTCTCTTCCGCAAGGGCAAAAACATTTTGCACGAGTTCCTGCTTCGCGCTCAGGCGCGCATTGCGATCGTCACGTTCCTCTTCCGCCTGCACGCGATCGACGATCGCCGCTTTTTCACGTTCGGCATGAGCAAGAATATTCTCTGCCGCAAGACGCGCTTCCTGAAGTGCACGGCCTCTTTCTTCTTGCACCTGCTTCTTTGCTTCATCAAGCAATTTTGTTTTCTGTTCGTTCGCATCCATGCGAATTTGTTCAATCAGTTGTTCCAGTTGGGCCATGTCTTCCTCCTTTCTTTGTGGAGAAATCACGCCTGCAACACTAAAATCAGCGAGATAATGAATGCCAGAATCGCGTAGGTTTCGACCATGACGGCGTAAACAATGCCCTTGGTGAACTGTTCGTCATTTTTCGCCAGAATTTCAATGCCGGAATAGGCAACGTTGCCCTGCGCAATGGCCGAAAAATAACCGACAAAACCGACCGGCATGCACGCAAACAGAAGATGCAGTCCCTTTTCTAGACTCATGCCCTGCGAAACGCCCAGAAGCAAAACGACCAGGCCGATAACAAAGCCGTAAAGGCCCTGCGTTCCCGGAAGAAGCTGCAGAACCATGGATTTACCGAATTTCTCCGGTTCATCAATGACAACCGCCGCTGCCGCTTCCCCGACATGACCGACGCCTTTGGCCGACCCGGCTCCGGAAAAAATCACCGCAATGGCAATGCCCAGAAAGCTAAAAATCATTCCCCCGTTTTGTAAGAAAAACTCCGTCATTTCATCCTCCTCCATTTTTGTCTTTGCCGTGGATTAACGCTCACGCGGCGACTGCAAATCAACATATTTGGGTTCGGGGCGCATGCCGCGGAACGGCTTGCCTCCCCCTTCAAAAAACTTTCCAAAAAATTCCACATAAATCAGGCGCATCGCATGGACATACGACGACAGCGAGCTCAAGAACAAATTGAACAGATGCGCGCCCACAATGATGAGGGCAGCGAGCACAAAGCCCGGTACGCCGAGACCGGTGAGCATTCCCCCAATCATATTCATGGCATAGCCAATGTATGCGCCAGCAAGCATGATTGCGGTAAGACGCGTGTAGCTGACCAAGTCGCCGATATAACTCGTGGCACCATAGAGATTATAAAGGCCCCACGTAAAGCGGCCGATACCTTTCTCGTCTCGTGCGGAAAACAGCAGCACCAATGCGGCACCGACAATCGCCATAACAAACCCGACGGTTTTGAACAAGGGATTGCCGTTCAGAATCGTCGTTAGGGCGACCATCAGTAAACCGACGAGAATGAACATCCAGGAAAACACGTCATAGACCACCCCTTTGGGATTGCCTTCCCGCATCAGCTGTACACCCTTTAATCCGAGGCCAACCATCAAATGGATAAAACCGAGGGCAACGGATGCAACGATCATGGTCATAAAGTCCTTCATGGGATCGAGCACCAACGCCGGAATAGGAATCAGTCCGCCAAACAGGGAGCCAAAGCAAAGACCGACCACCATCGTCGGAATGCTTAACACCTGAAAAAAACGCAGCGACATAGCCGTATTGGGCTTCCAGTCGAAAAAGTGTAACGCAAGCGTCGTTCCCAGGAAAAGCAGCGCCCCATAGCCCAGATCGCCAAGCATGATGCTGAAAAAAAGAATATACCAGGGCGTGATCAGCCCGGTGGGATCCATCTCTTTATAAAGCGGTAGCGAATAGGTCTTAACAATGTTTTCAAACGGTTTTGCGATGGCGTTGTTCTGCAGAAGAATGGGCACATCCGGGTCGTTCAGAGCCGCCGGCGCAATATCCAACAGATAGCGTGACGGATCCATATTTCCGGCGACGGCCTCCGTAAAAGCGTCCACTTCTTCTGTCGGGACATAGCCCTTCATAAAGCTGAGCATTTTAGAATACAGCAAGCGATCTTCCGCATTCAGAAGGGCAAATTGCTCGGCTTTTTCTTCATACACCACTTCCAGAGAAGTTAGCCATTTGTCACACAGGCGTTTCAGGTGCACTTTGCCATCTGCAATGGTCTTTTCCTGCGCCATAGTATCTTTATCCAG
Organism: Murdochiella vaginalis; assembly: GCF_902381775.1. Taxonomy (NCBI): domain Bacteria; kingdom Bacillati; phylum Bacillota; class Tissierellia; order Tissierellales; family Peptoniphilaceae; genus Murdochiella; species Murdochiella vaginalis. Next base: position 815,011 of record NZ_LR698969.1, on the reverse strand, counting down.
TGCTTGCAGTTGTTCCGCAATCGTACCGCCCTCTTCGAGCGGAAACGGCTGGAAACTCGCATCGCGGAGGACTGCGTTCAGGCCCTCGTCCTTTCCGTTGGTAAGAAGAAGAACATAGTATACCTTGGCATCCGCGTCCAGAAATTCAACTGTCGTCCCCTTTGCTTCGACGGCAATGAATTTTCGCACATCATCTGCCCACCGTTGCGGGATCGTGCCCACCATTGCCTGGATACTGCGCATGGAAGAAAGTTGCTCTTTGGAAACATCCAGTGCTGTCCAGTGAGAAAGCTCCTGCTTTTTTTCAGCATTGGCTTTGATCTTTTCGATAGCGCGATGCATAGTTTCTGTTTCGTCGTGAACCTCGTCGATCACCTCTTCGACGGGAATATCCACGTTCGCTGTTGCTTGGGGAAGAGCATTGCCGAGCTTTTCCGTCCAGCGAGTCGGCACAGGAACATAGGAGCGCAACGTTTCTATAGCTTCCTCAAGGCGGGAAATCTGGCTTTGCAGGGCATTATGTTCTTTCGCCAGGGGAAGGGCATGAATGCCTTCGACGGTCGGTTCGCCCTGCTCGACGATATGTACCCTGTCAAACGTTTGCAAACGCTGTAGCAAGGCATCCTGCTCGGACGCAAAAAAGATGAGCTGAAAGGCGGACATTTTAACGATGGCCATAACGCAACACCTCTTCTACCATATGATCTGCCATACGATTGATCCAGTCAGCATCTTTGCGCCGCATATCTTCCAAATGCGCGTGATTTTGTTCTGCCGTTGTTGTCAAAGCAGCTCTCGCATCCTGTTCATACATCCTCTTCAACGAAGCGGCCTGTTCTTTTGCCTCAGCAACCAGGGATTCGGCTTCTTCTCGATAGGCACTGCGTCCCTCATCCAGCATGACTTTTGCCTCGTTTTTCGCTTCCGCGACGAGGCGCGCTGCTTCCTCTTCCGCAGCCAATATCTGTTGAATCGCTTCTTTCGCCATTTTCCCTCCTTCCCGTTCACAATAGTCTTTACAGTCATACCCTATTATAACGAAAAATGCGTAAAAAAAAACGCTTGCCGGACAAGAGGTGGCATGGAGCATGACACAGAAGACGACGGTTTTGGCACATAGAAGCAGTGGAAAAACGTGTGGCAGCGACCGTCCCGGTGCGCGCAAAGGAGCGTCAACATTGCAAAATCAACGAATTAGGCTCCTTTTTTACTATATCGTGTCCTTTTTTTTGCACTTCTCTTTTCCGGACACGCTTGACTCCACAAAACAGCCGAATTTTGTGTCCCGTTCTCGCGTTTTCTTTTTTTGGACACACTTTTCCGCTCCAAACGACTGAAACCTGTGTCCTTTTTTTCAACTATTCGATTTTCGGGCACATTTTCCTCGCCAGAATTACAAAAGTTCAGCACGCAAACCACCATACAATGCAAAAAATGAGAATTTTGAGAAAAATAAAAACCGTTGAAATCAAGTGATTCCAACGGTTTCAAGGCTATCCACCCTCAGGGACTCGAACCCTGGACACCCTGATTAAGAGTCAGGTGCTCTACCAACTGAGCTAAGGGTAGTCAGTGCACGCAAGGGGTTGCGTGCATAGAAAGCTGTCTACCGGGATTGAACCGGTGACCTCAGCCTTACCATGGCTGCGCTCTACCTGCTGAGCTAAGACAGCACTTGCGTCCATAGCTTCATTTGCGTAACACAGTTATTTTAGTCAAGTAGAGCAAGCTTGTCAACTGTCCCTCTGCAAATTGTCGACCGCAAAGCTCAAGGATGCAGATAGCGCCACTTTTCATCCCGAAAAGGATTCGTGGGAACTTTACGATAATCATGTCAATTCCTATTTTCATAGAGCACCCAATCTACGCTTTCCATGGGACGTTCGGTGTGGCAAAACGCACAGACTTGCTTATCAACCTGTTCCACCATTTGATGACTTCCGCAATGCGGACAGGTAAACTGATCGGGCAGATAATGAAGCGGCGTTAATGTGCCGTACACTCTGGCCAGGCGAACCGTGAATTTTTTACGCTTATCCCGCAGGCGAACATGATGCGGTTTTCCCTGTAGCCATAACGTATCTGCCTGCCCGCGACATTCGATGATCTCTACATCGTCTATGCGTTCATAATCATGAAACACCAGATGCAGAACATTGCGGCAAATAACGCCGCAGTATCCGCCTTTGGATTTTTGATCCGGCATAAGAACTTCAGGATACATGACTAGCAGATCATTCAGGCGTTGAGTGAAGATTTCGCCGGAAAAATGAGGATCGTGAGCCCGAATATTCTTGAGTACCTTCCAATGACGAAACGAAATATAGCAACCGAAAACAAAGGCGTACAGAAGGAGAAAGGACAAAAGAATACCACCGATATACGCAATTGTCTCCATTTGTTCCTCATGGATCACACCTTTGACCTGCAAAATGGCAAGAAACAGAGCGGGAAGAAAGAGAAAAAAGAGATAGGGCAGATTGCGCAGGGCGCCTTCAATGATGAACCGGGTCAAAAGGTAACTGTATGCTTCCGCTTTATAGCGGCTTCGGCAATACGGACAAAAATAGGTTTCGCTTTCCATTTCGAGTTGCCCGCCGCAATTTAAACAGTGTGGCGGATTGTTCCCGTCATAGGATAACGGTTCGTTGCTTTTGCACGCCGCGCTATCAAGAAAAGCATTTCTAATTTTACGGCAATAATATTTTCTATTGGTTGAATCCCGATAGGTCTCCCGAACAGCCGCCTTGGTTACCGAAAAGATGGTATCCACTTTACCGTCGGAAATTTTGCGGCCGGATGGACGCGCATCCTCTCTTCCGTCCAACCGAATCTCAAGCTCCTTGTGTAAGCCGAATTTCCGGAGGGTTTCCAGCTCGCAGCGAAAACGCTCCACTTGTGAAAAGCTGGCATATTCCTTTATTTCTTCTATGCTGTTTTGCGCATACATTCTCTGTATCGCCGGAAGATACTGCAAGGAATCAAATTCTTCAGTCAATGTTCCAAACGGCATATGTCCTCCTGACACGTTTTTCATTTTGCCGATGCACTCAGCCGGTGCACCTGTAGAATATACTTCGCCCATTCCCTGATGGTTTCATTCGAGCGAGCCGTAATGGCTTTCTGAAAAAAACGAAAGCCCTGTTCATCTTTATCTTTAAGATAACGAATTGTCTTTTTGCTGCCGAAATAGAAGCGATCACGCAGAATACAGTAATCCTCCAGGCTCTCCGCAAGAAACGCAATCGCTCGAAAGTGACCTTCCTCATCCGTTTTTTCCATTCGCTTCATAGTTTTCCTTATCCAGGAAACAAGAAAGCGCTTTTCTTCGGGATCATGCACGGTATGAGACTGTACATAGTTTCGAACCCTTGACTGAACCGCCTGCCCCATGCCGGTGTCATAGACCAGCTTTGCCTCATATAGCGGGAGAAAGGTTTCAATATTTTCTTGCTCCATCTCTTGTTCACTATAAAGAAAGCAATCCAGCAAAACGCCATCTATAATCATATCATCATGCATTCTGTCCTTGCTCTTGACGATCAGAAGACAATCGAAATCACTGTATGAATCGTTTGTTCCGTCTGCATAAGAGCCATAGACTGCTATAGTCAGCGGATCATAGTTTTCTTTCAAATAGGCAATGATTTTCTGTTGATGATCCATCGTTTTCTCCCGTTTCTTCCGGATGCATCCGGATTACAATTCCTCTTTCCGTTGCGATTCTCATATGTGGGAACGTTAATGAAGCCATTAATGGAAGCCTTAAAATTCCCTACGTGCATAAATTCGATACGAAATGCCAAAAGAAAGCGCATTGCATAGCAAGGTCACCAAAAAGAGGCCCAAGCTGATCCATGCGATAGGAATGGATTGTAAGCGCTCGGATAACGCGAAGGGGCGGATCTTTGGGCCTGCCCTGGAAAAGAAAGCGAAGAGCAGAAAATAGAGGATCACAAACACAATGCGCGCTTTGTCCTCATCAAAGCGATACATAAGGGGCAACTGAATCGCGGTAATGATCGTAATCAGAAAAAGGAGTATCGATACAATCAGATGCCACGGCAGCGAAAACATCTGCTCCGGAGCGAAGATCGAAAGAAGAATCGAAATAATCGCGCCGATGCCGGCGATCATCCAAACAAAGGCAAAGCGACTGAGCACTATTACCTTACGAGAGACCGGCGTAGGAACCAAATACGCGTCCATTTTGTTGAGACGATCGTTTCCAAAGAGCATACCAATCAGAATCATCGGAAGTAGTACGAATACCATGGGAAATGTCAACAGTTTCTTCTCGATGAACGAATAGCCGCCGATGATGGCGACAAGAAAGGATACGAGAAGCATTCCCCTTTTTACCGTGAGAAAATCCTTATACAGCAACGCTTTCATGACCGCGCCCCCTTAATCCAGTACACCATAATATCCTCAATGCTTGCCTTTTGCACATCGAGATCCTTTGGCACCCTCGCACGCTCAACCAACACATCCGCACCGAAGGCATGGATGCGCTTTCCGACAATGGCAGCCGGGTCCAGCCCCGCCAATTGTTCCAAACTGACGGTCGCCACACCGTAACGCTGTTCCAGTTCATCCTTTGCTTCCATAAACAATAATCTTCCCTCGTGAATGAACGCAATATAATCTGCCACTTTTTCAATGTCGGAAAGAATGTGTGAGGAGATGAGCACGGTATGGTCTTCCTGTTGCATGAAATCCAACAAGAGATCCAGAACATCATCCCGAATCACCGGATCCAAGCCGCTTGTCGCTTCGTCCAGGAGAAGCAGTTTTGCTCCGTGAGAAAGAGCAAGTGCCATGCCGAGCTGCATCCGCATACCGCGCGAGTATTGCCGAATGGTACGATTTTCCGGCAAATGAAAGCGCTTCACCAATGCATAAAAGGTATCTTTCTGCCACGCTTCTCCATAGAGACCGCGATGAAATACTTCGGCATTTTTTAATGTCATTTCCCCGGGAAGGTAGAGATCATCAAATACACAGCCAATCTGCTGTTTTTCTTCTTTCAGCATTTGCGCCGTTTCCCGGCCCAAAAGACGGATTTTCCCGGCATCCGCTCGAATCATTCCCAGCAACAGCTTGATCGTCGTGCTCTTTCCCGCCCCGTTTTCGCCGATATAACCGACGATACATCCCTTCGGAACCGAAAACGTGATCGGTCCAAAATGAAATCCTTCAAATTTCTTTTCCACGTCCTGAAGACAAATCGCTTCCGTCATGGTCTTCCTCCACTAATCGCAACAATTCATGGACTTCCTCTCGGGAAACATCCGCAAGATCTGCATAGTGCAATGCTTCCGCAAAACAAGCTTCCATTTTTCGTAACAGGTTTTCCTTCATCAACGCCCGATTCTGCGCCGCGACAAAGCTGCCCTTACCCTGAACGGAATGCAGAAACCCTTCCCGCTCCAGCTCATCATAGGCCCGCTTGGTCGTAATGACGCTTACGCGAAGCTCCTTCGCCAAAAAGCGAATGGAAGGAAGCTGCGCATCTTCCTCCAGCTCTCCGCTGATGATGGCGTCTTTAAGTTGCTTTTTAATCTGCAAGTAAATCGGTTCATTGCTTGCATTTTTAATCTGAATATTCACTTTTTCCTCCTACAACGTTGTGTGTTTATATTGTATATGTACAGTTAATGACTGTCAAGGGTGTTGTGCAAAATGGATCGAAGGCGGCGGGCTCTGGCTGGAGCTGATATTCGGCGTTTATCAGGGGCGGTGGGCCCTGTCTGGAGCGAAAATTTGATGTTTAACAGGGGCGGCGGACCCTGACGGAAGCCGGAATCCGTCATTTATCAGGGGCGATGCACCCTGACGGAAGCCGAAATCTGTCGTTTTTCAGGGGCGGTGGACCCTGATAGAGCCCGAAATCCGGCGTTTATCAGGGGCGACGGCCCCTGACGGAAGCCTAAATCCGTCGTTTATCAGGGGCGACGGACCCTGACGGAAGCGGAAATTTGATGTTTAACAGGGCCGACAGACCCTGACGGAAGCCGAAATTCTTTGTTTGTCAGGGTCGACGGACCCTGACGGAAGCGAAAATTTGATGTTTAACAGGGCCGATGAACCCTGACGGAAGTCGAAATCCGCCATTTGTCAGGGGCGATGAACCCTGTCTGGAGCCAAAATTTGATGTTTAACAGGGGCGGTGGGCCCTGACGAAATCCGAAATTCGGCGTTTAACAGGGTCTATAGGCCCTGGCGAAAGCCTTAATTCGCCATTTGTCAGGGGCGCTGAACCCTGACGAAAGCCGAAATCTGTTGTTTATCAGGGCGGTCCACCCTGACGAAGGCCGAATTTCGTTGTTTATCAGGGGCGACGGGCCCTGACGAAATTGGAAATCTATCGTTTATCAGGGTCGGCGAACCCTGACGGAATCCGAAATCCGTCATTTATCAGGGGCGATGCACCCTGACGGAAGCCAAAATTCGTTGTTTATCAGGGTCGGCGAACCCTGACGAAATCCGAAATCCGTCATTTATCAGGGGCGATGCACCCTGACGGAAGCCAAAATTCGGCGTTTATCAAAGCCGGCGAACCCTGACGAAAGCCGAAATCCACCGTTTACCAGGGCCGGCAGACTATGCACCCGAGCACCTTGCGCAAACCGGATCGTTTTGGGTATAACCATGCCGAACGAAAGGGAAGGTGCACCATGGAAATACGGAAAAAAGAAAATGACCATCGTTTCGTTCTTTACGATGGAGAAAAGGAAATCGGCCATCTGTCTTATGATGTCGAAGAGAATGGCGATTGGATTGCGGAGCATACCGTTGTGGATGAAGCCTATGGGGGCCGTGGATTGGCGAAAAAACTGGTGAATGCACTCATCGAGGAAGCAAAGCGGCAGGAAATCCACGTGCGTCCCGTTTGTTCCTATGTGAAAAAGATCTTTGCAGCAGACCCGGAACGTGTAAAAACAGTTTGGAAAAAAAACGTGTAAAAACCATTTGGAAAAACAACGGGTGAAAACAATTCGGAAAAACAACGGGTGAAAACAATTGGAATAAAAAGGAGAAAAAATGGAACCGGTCGTAGAAAAACTGAAGCGCTATGCGGCGTTGGATACCCAATCGGATGCGGATTCGGAAAGTTGTCCCAGCACGGAAGGACAATGGGTACTGGCGAGGATGCTGAAACAGGAAATGGAAGACATGGGGCTTGTGGATATCACGCTGGATGAAAACGGATATCTCTTCGGCACGCTGCCGTCTACCCTGCCGGAAGAACAGGCGAAAACGGTGCCGGTGCTCGGCTTTCTTTCCCACATGGATACGGCGCCGGATTTTCGCGGCGGTGCCAAGAATACGCGCATCGTGAAAGCGGACGGCAACGCCATCCCGCTGGGAAACGGCCGCATCCTGACAAAAGAAATCTGCCCGATGCTGCCTTCGCTTGCCGGAGAAGAATTGCTGGTAACGGATGGCTCTACCCTACTCGGTGCGGACGACAAGGCAGGTATCGCCGAAATTCTATCTGCGATGGAATTTCTTTTGGCGCATCCCGACATTCCGCATGGAAAAATTCGTGTGGGCTTTACTCCGGATGAGGAAATCGGGCGCGGGCCGCATCGCTTTGACGTCAAAGCGTTCGGCGCGGACGTCGCCTATACCATGGATGGCGGCGTGCTCGGTGAATTCAGTGCGGAAACCTTTAATGCGGCCTCCGCGAAAATCGTGATCGATGGCGAAAGCATCCATCCCGGATCGGCAAAGGACATCATGATCAATGCGTTGCTGGTGGCAATGGAATTAAATGCCATGCTCCCGGCACATATGCGTCCGGAACACACGGAAGGACGTGACGGGTTCTTCATGCTGGAGGCACTGAATGGCAATTTGGCCCATGCAGAGATGGAATATATTATTCGTGATCATGACAAAAAGAAATTTGAAGCGAAAAAAGAGCTGTTGCGTCAGATTGTTGCCTATCTCAACGAGCGATACGGTGAACGCATTGTGCTGACGATGGAGGATTCCTATTACAATATGCGCGAGGTAATTGACCAGCATCCGGAACTGGTCGACATTGCCCTTGCCTCGATGGAAGCCTTAGGCATCCCGGCAAAAGTGGAGGTGACCCGCGGCGGAACCGACGGCGCGCAGTTATCGTTCATGGGTTTACCGACACCCAACCTCTTTGTCGGCGGCATGAATTTCCATGGGCCCTATGAGTTCGCCGTCGTGGGATGGATGGAAAAAGCGGTCAAACTGATCGTGGAAATCGCACGCCGTTTTGCCGAGGAAGACGATCGTCCATAATGAAGCTCATGAAAGGCGAATAATCTGATCGTAAAGGGTGAGATCCTCCTCCGTATCGTCATGGAGGAGGATTATTTTTGTTGCCGGAAGACGACGAATTCGCGTGCGAAGCGCATCCGTGGTCTGTGCATCGAGATCGCTGAAGGGATCCGTAAAAATGAGAATTTCCGGGTGATCCACCACTACGCGGCAAAGGCCAATGCGCATACGCTCTTTTGTTGAGAGCGGCGACTTGGGGGACAACTCCTGATGAAGCTCCACCTCGGTGAAGCCGAAAAATGTTCTCCATTCTTTCCACTCGGAGTCGGAGAGCGAACGGCCAAGAAGAATATTTTCTTCCACCGTACCGTCAAAGAAAACCGTCTTCTCCGGTACGTAGCGCACTTTTCGTAAAAAGGATGCCTGTTCATACTCTCGCACATCATGACCATCAAAAGTCACCAGTCCCGATTGCGGACGAAGGGCACCGATCATGGTCTGCATAAGGGTGCGCTTTCCCGATCCGGGAGGGCCGATGACCGCCACCATACTGCCCTGACGAATGTTGCGATTAAATCGATCAAAAAGCGGCGTGGAAAAGGAAGGATCCAAGGACACCGTCAAATCCCGAAAAGAAATCGTCCGCGTCCCGCCCGGATAATTCTCCTTGTTCAGAGGAGAACGTAAAAGAAAGGTACTCACACGTTCCATAACCGGGTAATTCTCTTGCGCACGATGAAGCATGGCACGCGTGCGTTCCCGCCTCCGGTCGCCTTTGACAAGAACGAGGGCCAGGATCAGCACGCCACCTGCCGTGAGCTTTCCCTGTGCCAGCACAAAAAGGCCAGCAAAAAGGCTAAACAACTGCAATAAGAAAAAACCGTGATTTTCCAGCAAGCGTCTCTGCTCTCGACGAACGCACCGGCTTTCCTCTTCCTGCGAACGCTTTTCCTCTTCTTTCTTTGCCTGTGCAAAAAACAGCTCATTTAAGCCGAGAAGTTTATAACTTTCCATGACGGAAAGAACATCCTTGTTCGAGGAAGCATCATCTGGGGACAATACCGTGCTTGGCTCTCCCTGTCGAATCGCCTTCCTCTTTCCGGGTTGTCCTTTTTCGAATGGGTTCATCGCGAAAGCATTTTTCCCCTCCTCGGAGCATCGGAATCCGGTAGCCCTCGGGCCAAAGAATTGCTGCCAAAGCTCGTCCAGCAGCGTCGGGAGAACCGCAATCACCAGATACGGCGAAAGGACTACAAGAAAGACCGACGTGATAACCGCCGAAAGTATTCTTCCGATGCGCATCAGGCGGATCGGCCAGTAGCCTTTTCGCAGCCGAACAATCTCCTCCTGCAAAAAAGCGGAAAACCGCGCTGTTTCCTCGGCCTGCTGTTCCGGCAATTCCATAGCACTGAGCACCAACAGCAAGCGTTCTTTCAGTTGAATCTGGCACTGCGTATAATAACGCTCGCGCATACGAGATTCTGCCAGACACAGCAGAAGACGCGCAAAGGGAAAGACAATAAGCATCGCTGGCAAGGAAAAGGGCATGGTATGCGAGAAAGAGAGGCCATCAAAAAATCTGCCGAGCTCGTAGATGGCCCAAAGATCCAACAGAACCACGACGCAATCCAGCGCGCACACCGCGAAAAACAGAGTACGATTTTTTTCTTCTATATTTCGCAACGTTTCCATGAGCTTCTCCCTTTCTATCGGCCGCTCGATAAGCGAAAAACCACACGACGCGCGGGATTGGATTGCATTGCCCAGCCAATATTCCCAACACATGCCCTCGAGGTGATCAGGCTTGTTCCTCTTCCTGCATATACGAGAGCAACGAAAAACACGTAATTGCTGCCTGCACACCTTCTGTGACCAGATGATTCGCAAAGAAGAGGGCATTCAGCGCTTCGGCATCCACACCTTTCTCTTGATAGGCCAGATCGGCAAGCTGCTGTACTTCGCGATACTGCTCTTCGCTCATCTCTCGTCTCGTGGTGGCATCCACTATGTGGGCCAGCAAGAAAAGGCTGAACGCATCCGGATCGGAGAGTGCATCCGGATCGGTACCAAGCAAATCGCGTAGCCACAACAGGCGTTGGCCATGCGAGCCTTCTTCCGTAGAAGCCGGCGATAAACGCATCAGTGCCTCTTCCATAGCGGAAAGAGGCACTTTTTGTTCATAAAGGCATGCTAATAGCAACGCCGGAAACAGCTCTTCGGCAAAAAAGTCGGGCGTTCTGCCGATTTGTTGCAACGCTTTTGCCAGCGGATCGGCAACGATGTGCAACTCATGGGTGGAAGAAATATTGGAAAAATCAAGGCTTGAAAAGCTACGCTGCAGCAATTCCAACCCCTGCACAACATGATAAAAATTCACCTTGCCGCGACTGTCCTCCGCATCCATGCATGCACAGCCATAGGTGCAGCGACGTGTATACGGTAACAGGGCGGACGATAGGAAATAACGGGAAAAGCGCAGCGGACGAGATCCCATGCCGCGATGTTGCGAAGCTAAAAGGTGTAACATTTCCGCTGATAGAGGAGGCGTTGTTCGCCCATTTCCCGGTACAGTTGAAACCCGAGCACCGTCAATCAATACGAGATCCCAGGCATCCCCCAGGACGTGAAACTTTTTGGTCTCCGCCAAGTAGCTACGCACGACGCTACGGCTTTCGCGTACCGAGAGCGAGAACACCAACCCGTCCTTTTCGAGACTGTGTCGAAAGGAGAGCACCGAAAGATCCCGGAGTAGCTTGAATAGGCCGATTAAAACCAGATAATACGCATCCGGCGTCTTGCAGGCTGCTCCGCGAGCATGGATGGCCAGGCGGATATGCACCGGATCATGAAAAGGAATGGTAAACGGGCGCTCCTCCACCAGAGGATCGGCCGTCAGCAACGCACTCATGCCTGATCACCTTGCGTATTACTATTCGCACGACCGCGCAGCACTTCCGCCATGAGCACCGTCGCCGCACAGGAGGCATTCAAGCTGTCCATGGGACCGACCATCGGAATGGATACCAGCACGTCGCATTTCTTGCGCGTCAATTCACTAAGGCCCTTGCCTTCGTTGCCGATCACCAGACAGACACCGCCAGAAAAATCGGTTTTCCATATCGTTTGCTGGGCTTCCGCCGCCGCACCATACACCCAGATATTAGCTTTCTTCAGCTCATCAATCGTTTGATTCACGTTATTGATCTTGGCAATCTTCACGTAGTTGGTGGCCCCCGAGGCAACCTTCTGCACGATGGATGTCACCGTCGCTGCACGGCGCTTCGGCAAAAGCACCCCGTCCGCCCCGAAACAGGCCGCACTGCGGATGATGGCGCCCACATTATGCGGATCGGTCAGCTCATCCAGCAAAATCACGAAGGGCGCATGGCCCGCATTCGCAGCCGACTGTAAAATATCCTCCACTTCGGCATACGCAAAATCTGTCGCCAGAAGAGCCACACCCTGGTGATTGCCACCTTCCGTCATGCGATCCAGCTTATTCTGATCCACTTCAATAACCGGAAGTTTGGCGTCTTTGGCCATGGCAATGATGCGATGCACCACGCCCTGTAGCTTGCCCTTTTGGACATACAGTTTTTCAGCCTCATTGCCGCTTTTTAAGTGTTCCAATACCGCATTGCGGCCAAAAATATAATCGCTCATGTTCCCTCTATTCCCTGGTCCAAGTCACGCCCGTTCGCGTATCTTTCAGTAAAATACCCTTTGCTGCAAGTTCATCGCGAATCGCATCCGCCTTTGCAAAGTCTTTCGCCTTTCGCGCTTCCTCTCGCTCCGCAATCTTGCGTTCCACCTCTTCATCCAAAACATCCATAGCGCTGTGATCCGCAATGCCAAGCACGTTCAAAAGCTCGAGAAGCTTCCGATAGACCCGTTCCACCGTCCCCTTCGCGCTTTCTTCGTTCAGCGTACTGTTGGCCATCCGAACAATCTCATAAATTGCAGTCAGCGCATCCGCCGTATTGAGATCATCCGCCAACGCATTTGTGAAGGCATCTTCCTCTTCGATCACCGCTACAAGAAGCTTCCGCTCCGCTTCGGTCGGTTCCGCCTCGCTGTTGTGCGCCAACAGCCGCTCTAAATTGTGTTTGCCGTTCATCAGGCGCTCATAGCCGTTTTTCGTGGCTTCCATGACCTCACGCGAGAAGTTAATGGGTGAGCGGTAATGGGCCGAAAGTAACCACAGCCGCACCAATATGAGGTCATAGGTTTCGGCAATGTCCTTGAGCATGAAAAAGTTGCCTTTGGATTTGGACATTTTTTCATGCGCTCCGTCCGCAGCGGATACGGTAATCATTTCATTATGCATCCAATAGCGGGCAAAGGGATGATCCGTCAGCGTCTCGGTTTGCGCAATTTCATTTTCATGATGCGGAAATTCCAGATCGCTGCCGCCGGCATGAATGTCGATGGTTTCGCCCAATAACGTCTTGGACATCGTGGAACACTCGATATGCCAGCCCGGACGTCCCGGCCCCCAGGGGCTTTCCCATGCCGGTTCCTTGCTGTCTTTCTGCTTTTTCCACAAGGCAAAATCCAGCGGATCACGCTTGGCTTCGTTTACGCGAATGCGCGCGCCAGCAACCAGATCCTCGATTTTTTTGCCGGAAAGTTTACCATAGTCTCTGGCTTTAGATACATCAAAATACACGGCATCCTCAGCATCGTAGGCGGCGCCCTTGTCAATGAGTCCCTGCACAAAGGCGATGATGGGTTCAATCATCTCCGTGGCGCGCGGATGAATGGTTTCTTCCTCCAGTAAATTCAGCTGCTGCGCCTGCTCCATAAAAGCCGCAATGTATTTCGCGGTAATGTCGGTAAAGGGCACGCCTTCGTCGTTGGCCCGATTGATGATCTTGTCGTCGATGTCCGTAAAATTCACCACGTACTGCACGTCATAGCCTTGCCAGCACAAAAAACGATGCAGCGTATCGAAGACGACGAGCGGCCGCGCATTTCCAATGTGAATAAAATCATAAACGGTCGGCCCGCAAACATACATGCGTACCTTGCCCTTTTCCAGAGGAACAAATTCCTCTTTTCGTCTCGTCAGCGTATTATAAATTTTCATGCGTTTTCCTTTCCCGCAAGCGTACGTTCCAGACGTGCAAGCACTTCATCGCGACCCAAAATGAGGAGGGTCTGGCCAAAATCCGGTCCGGAGGTGGCTCCAACGACCGCCGCGCGAATCGGAAACCATAAGTTTTTCCCTTTGATTCCCGTTTCGGTTTGGATGGTCTTGACCACGCTGTTCGCAAATTCTTCGGTCATGCTCGATTCGGCGCGTACCTTATCTGCAAAAAGAGTAACCAGGGCCTTCGCCTCCGGAGTAGAAAGAACGGCTTTCGCGTCCTCTTCATAAACCAACGCATCCGCCGTCACAAAGAGATGGCGCGTCAGATCCGGAAACTGCTGAAAATACTCCACGCGGTTCTGATACAAGGCAGCAACCCGGTATAGCTTCTCGTCATCGGTATGCTCGTCAATAAGCCCCTCTTTTTCCAAAAAAGGCCGCATGGCTTGAACGACCTTATCCACAGGCATGGCCTTGATGTACTCGCCGTTCATCCAGTTTAGCTTTTTTACGTCGAAAATGCCGCCGGTCGAAGAAATGCGATCAAAGTCGAATTCCTGAATGAGCTCCTCACGGGAAAGAATTTCCTCGTTGCCCTTCGGCGACCACCCCAAAAGCGCAATGTAGTTAATGAGTGCCTCCGGCAGATAACCCTTTGCAATATACTGCTCGACTGCCGCATCACCGTTTCGTTTGGAGAGTTTCTTGTGGTCTTCCCCGAGCACCGTCGGCAAATGCACATACGTGGGTTCCTCCCATCCGAAGTTCTGATACAGCAGAACATGCTTCGGTGTGGAGGAAATCCACTCTTCCCCGCGAACAATATGCGTCACGCCCATCAGATGGTCATCCAGCACGACCGCAAAATGATAGGTCGGAAAGCCGTCCGACTTAATCAGTACCTGGTCATCCAATTCATCTGTATTAAAGGTGATATCTCCTTTGATGGCATCATGAAACGTGATGTCCCGGTTGCGCGGCAGCTTCATACGAATGACGTATTCTTCGCCTGCATCCAGATGCTTTTGCACTTCTTCCGGGGAAAGATCGCGGCAATGTCCGTCATAGCGCGGCGTCTCTCCTCTTTCCTTCATGGCGTCGCGAACCGCATCCAGACGCTCTTTGGAGCAGAAACAGTAGTAAGCTTGTCCCTTTTCGATCAACTGTTCCGCATAGCGGCGGTACAGACCCTGTTCATGACGATGCGATTGAATATAGGGGCCATGCTCTCCTTTTTCGGAAATATGGTCGCCATCTAAGAAGGGACCTTCGTCATTTTCCAAGCCTGCCCAATGCAACACCCGCAGAAGATTCTCTAACGCATCCGGCACGAAACGGGTGCGATCCGTATCCTCGATACGCAGAATAAAACGGCCGCCGTGGTGGCGGGCATACAGATAATTAAATAAAGCCGTGCGAAGCCCTCCGATGTGTAAATAGCCTGTAGGGCTCGGTGCAAATCGTACATGAACCTGGGACATGCTTTCCTCCTGTTTTTCGGCGGGCTCTTACCGCCCGGGTTTGAACCCGCTTCGATCCCCTGTGACCGGCGCATGAACGCCTTCACAATGCCGACAAATTCGATCTCTATTCTGTTACGGAAAGGACTCCTACTTTCCGGTTATGACATTTTCGCCTCTTCCGGGAAATGCAATACAGAAAGGGCAATTATGATTCTAGGTATTTTACTATTCGGCATCGGCACGCTCATCCTGCTGACGCAGCTGTTCGGCGGAAGCTTCTTCTCGCTGTTTGGTCTCTATTGGCCAACCCTTCTCATTCTCTATGGTGTATTGCGCCTGCTAAACGATAAACAATGGCACAATTTTCCGCTGTTTTTGATTGCACTCGGTGCGATTTTACAAGGATACCATCTCGGCCTCTTCCGTGGCGATATCTTGCTCATTCTCATTGCCATCGGCTTGATTCTGTTAGGCTTACGCCGCATTGTCAACCGTTTTTCGCAGAAAAAAATGGTCTATGGCGAAACCGTTTTTTCGGAAGAGAACGTACGGGGAAATGCAACGTACGGCTATGAAGAACGCGATGTTCTCAACGATCGCTTTCTTTTTGCCGATGCCCATCGCGTATACCGTTCCGATTCCTTTTCCGGTGGAGATATCGAGGTGGTCTTTTCTTCGGTGACCATTGACCTGAAAAACGTACTTTCCCTCGATAATAACGTCCGGATCAACGCAAACGTACAGTTTGGGGAATTGACGCTGCAGGTTCCCGCCGATTGGCATGTCATCGTCAACGGCAAACATTACTATTCCTCACAGGAGCGCTCGGAAAATAGCGAGATGGCAACCACCCTCTATGTCGACAGCGAAGTCTTTGCCGGTACGCTCAAGATCCTCTAATTCGCATATTTTATTCCACCGTCATCAACAATTGTGCCGGCTTAATTTCCTTGAGCACAATGTCTTTGGGCAGACTTACTTCCAACGGCAAGGTCTGCAAGCCTGTGCCGGCGCCGCCGAGATCGGCGCTGATCACCAGGTCCGACTCGTGCAGCGCATCCAAATCGTTTTTGTAGCCTTCAAGACGCAGGGAGATGGCCCTCACATCGCCCGCAGGGCGTGCTTTTAAAGCGCCTCCATTTTTAGATTGAATGCGATCCACATTCACGGAAAAGGTGCGCTCTTCTCGCACATCGAGGGTAATCTGCGCTTTATATTCCAGCTTATCATTTACCGGCGTAATGCCGTCCGGATATTGGAGCGTCACGGGAATAGGGCCGTCTTTGGTCATTTTATTCAGATCCAACGGTTGTGTAGAAATCGCATTAAGCTTATCAATATCCGCCGTTTTTCCCATGACCAACACCGTGTTGGGCGTAATGGTCGCTTGTCGCAGGCGCACCTTCGGTTCCTGACCTTTGGCCGCTGCCCATTGCAGCTGTACGGGAACTTCTTTTTGCTTGGAAATCGTCGCGCTCACATTGACGGAGGACAGGGAGAGATCAATTCCGTCCACAGCGTTTCCGTTCTGATCGACCGGATGTACCTGCAGGTTTGCCGAGGTATCCGCTGTCAATCCGTTCAGATTGATAACGACGTTGACATTCGCCACACGTTCCACCAAAGAACGAGGACCCGTGACTTCGATCGTTTGCGGCGTTGCCGCCAAACCGCGCAGCACATACTTATCCGCCAACGCGCCCGTTTCCTTGATGGTCACGTTACGACTTTTGGTAATTACTTTTTCGACATGCACCTGCATGCGATCGTTGGCTGCCTCGTTAATAACCATATTGGCCGGAACGGTATAGCGAATGGAAACGCTCTGTGTCCCTTCTTTTAAAGTGCCCGCATCAATAGAAGCCGTGACATAGTTGCGGTCCAGACTGCCTATATCGTTACGCTTACCTAAAATGCGCAAGGAGGTCTGCGCAAATTCCATTTCGGTAATTTTTAACTGTTTTTCATCCAGAACGTCCTGGTTGATAATGCGAATAGGAATGTCCGACAAAGTTGCCGACTGGGTTGGATTGACGCCAGCCGTAATATAACTCCACATGAGAATGCCGATGATGAGCGATGTCAATTTCCATTGCCAATTGTGTTTAAGCAATTTCATCCCGGTCTCCTTTCCCATTCGATTCCGATCCGGATCCGGCTTGTATATCGTCTTTTTCTTGTTTCAGCGTGGAAGCCGACTCTTCGCTATCCGTCACATCCTTCTGCTCTTCGTTTGACTCCTTTTGGCTTGTTTTTTTTGCATTCAAAAACGAAATAAGCCGGCTGATGCCCGACATGCGTTGGGTCGTTGAGCCATTTTCATAAAACGCCCGCAGATTTTCCCGCAACGTCGCTTCATCCATGTGACGCGAAATTTGTCCGTTGGAACAGAGGGAAATCGTACCGGTCTCTTCGGAGACCACCACCACAAGTGCATCGGAACGCTCGGAAATGCCCAAGGCCGCGCGATGGCGTGTGCCGAGTTCTTTATCCAAATTACGGTTCTGGGACAACGGTAAAAAAGCACCCGCCGCCAATACGCGATCCCCGCGAATCACCACAGCTCCGTCATGAAGCGGTGTGTTGGGAATAAAAATATTGATCAGCAATTCGGCTGTCACCAAGGCATCCACCTCGGTGCCGGATTCCGCAATTTCCTTGAGTCCCGTACCGCCTTCGAGAACGATGAGAGCACCAATTTTTTGTCGGGAAAGCGAAGTCGCCGCACGAACGATCTCCTCTACGCGTCCCGCACTTTGCACGCGGTCGCCTCCACTGTTGACCAAATTGCTCAGCCACCCTTGTGATCGACCCAAGCGCTCGAAGGCACGCCGTATTTCCGGTTGAAATACCACGATCGTCAACAAAAAGCCGGCAGTCAGAATATTGGACAACAACCAGTTCACCGTATACAATTTCAGCCCGTCGCTGATCTGCGCAAAAATCAGAATGGCGATGAAGCCCTTGATGAGTTGTTCTGCGCGGGTCTCACGAACCAGTAAAATCAAATAATAAACGATGACCGCAATCACCAGAATATCGATCACGTCCGTGACCGAGAATGTCACCAGCAATTCGCGAAGATTTCGAAAGTAGTTCATGCGCGCCCCCTCTCTACCGTTCTATTTTAGCACATGCATCGCAGCCGGACAGACTCCCCTTCCCCTTTTTCCTTTTTATGCAAGCCCTGCACTGGAGCTTTATCGACACCAAAAAAAATCAAAGAGCAGGCAAAAAAAAGCTGCCACTGTCTAAGCAGCGGCGGCTTTTTTCTTTTTGTATCGAACGCGAAAAACATCCGCATCTATTTTCATGACGTTGTCAGGCGCGCCCGTATGCACAGCCGAATCGCGTGGTCAATACATGGTAATATCGTGGTTCAAATAAGCCAAGAGTGTTTCGAGCGCCTCTTCTTCATCCGGTCCGTCTGTGCGCAAAATAAACTTCGCCCCTTTTCCGGCCCCCATACTGAGCACACTCATAATCGACTTGCCATTGAAAACTTTATGATCACGCTCCAGGTACACATCTGCCAGAAATTTCTTTGCCGTCTGAATGAAATTGGCAGCCGGACGGCCCATCAAACCGATTTCGTTATCCAACACCACTTTTTTTTCGACCATGTACTGTTCTCCACTTCACCTCGTGCGGCCGCTATCCGTCATCAATAGGCGATGAATTTCGCCGCAGCGCAGCCGCAAATCGGACAATTTTCTTCCTTCGAAAGGGCAACAAATCCACAAACAGGGCAGAGATAAACGGCATCTTCCACTGTCAAATCTTTTCCCTGTGCAACGGCATCTTTCGCAATGCCGAACATCTTCGCATGCACTTTTTCCGCCTCGATCGCAAAACGCATCGCGCGAACCGCGGCTTGCTCTTCTTGCATTTCCGCTACCTGAATATACGCCGGATACATTTCGGTAAATTCAAACGTTTCGCCATCAATCGCGCCTTGCAGATTTTCTGCTGTCGTCCCGATGCCGAAGCCGCCGCCCGCTGTAACATCAAAGTCACCATGGATCTCTTTCATAGCTTTAAAATGCAGTCCGGCGTGAATTTTTTCTGCTTCTGCCGTTGCATCGAATAAGCGTTTTACATTCGGGAAGCCTTCCTTGTCCGCCACCTGGCCCCAGATGTTGTAGCGATTACGAGCCATGGATTCTCCACCAAATGCGGATCGCAGGTTTGCCTGTGTCATTTTATGCATAGACGCCTCCTTGATTCTTTTCACAATCGCCTCTTCAAAAGAGAGACGCTTTCCCAAACTTTTCCCTTTTACTATTTGAAGGAAACTACTGTTATAGTAAAGGATTTTCATCAAAAAGTAAAGTAAAAGGGCAATCGTTTCCTTGTAATAAAAGTACACGGGCAAAGGCATATTACCCCGGCCCGTGCACGGATTTCGTTATTCTCTTGAGAAGTTATTCTCTCTGACCCAAATAGCGATCGATCTGATACAGCGCACCCCAGTTCGATCCGGCACGATCCAATTGCTTTACCAGCGTCTGGAACGTTGCTTCTTCTTCCACTTGCTCTTTGACATACCAGTGCAGAAAGATTTCCGCCGGCTTATGATCTTCTTTTTGTGCCAAGTCGATGAGCTTATAGATGTTCGCTGTCACCACCTGTTCATGCGCCAGCGCCTTTTTGAAAACATCCAACAGACTGTCGAATTTTCCGTCTCCCGGATTGATCGGGCGATAGTGTACCGGATAACCGACTTCCTGAAGAAAACCAATCATTTTCTCGGCATGTTCCACTTCTTCTTTCACCTGCATATCCATGAAGTGCTTCATTCCCGCCATATCCTCTTCTGCTAAATAAGCGGACATCGTCCGGTAAATATATGCGGATTCCAGTTCAAAATTTGCCTGTTCATTTAAGGCTTCTAAAATTTTCATGTAGTCCTCCTCTATGTTTTTCTTTTCTCTTCCGAAACCATTACAACTTTACTGTACCCGTTATTATCTCCTACTAACACGGCCTCGTTTTCGTCGGTGGGAATCTGTTAAAATGGAATCAAATTGTCACGGAGGAAACTATGAGGCAAAACCCAAAAAAAAGAACGGCATTGGAGCAACGTGTTCTGGAAAGTCAACGTCGTCATGATCGCAAGCAGGTGATCAAGCGCAATCTTCAGCGTCGTCGGCGTCGCAGACGACTTTTTGCGCTTTTATTCCTCCTGCTTCTTCTTGCCACGGGGTACGGCCTCTACACCTTCGTTCGGCGGACGTTTCTAAATGCCCGTTTTGAGGAGCTGCCGACCGTACGGAAACAGGCCAATCAAGCGGTAGTCGAGGAGTTATTGCCTTCTGATACGACCGGAAGGCCCCTGACGCAAGGGGAAAAAATTGCGGATGCCCGGCAGTTGCAAGCGTTGCTCAAAAGCACTCCAAAAAGCATTGGCCCCTCTGATCCGGATGCGGTCAAGGTTACCTTGGACAATCTGGTGGATCATGCAGGGAAAACCGCATCCGACAACGAGTTTTTCAGTGTCTTGCAGGAAATGGTCAAGGCGGCCGGAACGCCCACCTCGATGATGCTTCTTCCCGATGCGTATGCGAAACTCTATCGCAATGTGGGAAGCGGCTTTTATGCGACTGATTCTCCCTACGCCGAAGCGCTTACCGATGAACGGGTGGTATCACGCTATGCGCGAATGCGAGAAGACGCCTCCTATAAAAATGTCGCCGCAAAGGCGGAGGATTTTCCTCTGCCGACACTACGCGTGGATGCGTCGTCCGATACGGCCATTCTTTCCAACCTTGCTTTTGAAGATGGAGCGTATCGCACGCAAAAAGAGACGCTGGCGCAGTTGCTGACGGAGGCTCGCACCCATAAATATGTGCTTTTCGATTTGCGAAATACGAGCGGTACTTCTGTTGAATACTGGGCCCAAGGCATTTTGCCATACCTCATGACCGCCACCTACGGCGTAGAAACGAGTCTCTATTTTCCGAAAGGTTTTGAACCCTATGTGGACTATCTGTCGCTTAAAGAGCGAATGGAAAGTATGGATTTGGAAGATGAACTGCGCCCGATGACGGGGCTTCACAATGCAGAGACACAAAATGCTGTAAACGACACCGCCTATGCGAAAACCATCACGGTGACGGCCAAAGGGAATACAGAGGCCGTCGCTCCGGCGAATCTCGTGCTTCTCGTAGATAAGACAACAGGCGGTGCGGCAGAAACGTTCGCTGATTTTTGCCACCGCTTGCAAAGTGCAGAGCTAATCGGTACCACCACTTCCGGAAGCGCGTGGAAAATTCCCGCCTTTCCGGTCAAACTGCTGCATTCCGGTTATCTCGCTTTATTGGATCCTGTCATTGCCCTTGCGCCGGATACAGAAGTCCTGCAGGCAAAGAACCGCGTAAAGCCGGATATAGAAACGCAAGCGGCGGACCTTGTATCGTTTGCTTTGGACCATCTGCGCCAAAAGTGAGCTTCCTGCAAAAGCACCCGCCCCTTCACAAAAAAAACCGCAGCGGCTTTCCGCTGCGGTGGTGGTTTCCCACAATAAATGCGTATAAATTAATTCGGAAGACGTGTAAAAATCATCTTTCCTGCGGAGGTTTGCAAGACTGACGTTACGACCGTATCGACCGTGTTGCCGATTTCCTCGTAGCCGTTCTCCACAACAATCATGGTGCCATCATCCAAGTAACCCAGCCCTTGCCCCGGCTCTTTTCCCGGTTTGATGATATTCACGCGCATATGTTCTCCCGGAATGACAATGGGCTTTAACGCGTTGGCAAGCTCGTTCACGTTCAATACCGGAATATTCTGTACCGTGGCCACTTTGTTCAAGTTGAAATCATTGGTCACCAGTCGTCCCTGATAGCGTCGTGTCAGCACCAGCAATTTCAGATCCACCTCTTTGGGCTTGGCAATCTCACTGTTATCAATGTGAATATCCTGCACAGAGCGCGTCTGCATTTCGTGGATGTGATCCAAGCCTTTTCGGCCCCGCTCACGCCGTAGCGCATCCGAAGAATCGGAAATATGCTGCAGCTCCTCAAGGACATAATGGGAAATGACGATGGGTCCTTCCAAAAAACCCGCCTTCATCACCTCGAAAATGCGCCCGTCGATAATGACCGACGTGTCCAGAATTTTCGGACACGCTTCCAAAAACTCCTCGTCTTCTTGCTCGTCATCCATCTCGGACACCTTAGCCAGTCGTTTCTTTCTCTTTTTTTCGTTGCTGCGTTGAATGCGTTCCTCGTCCAAGCGTGTCAGAGCGTCTCTCAGCTGGTGCACGGTCTTCATAATGTCATCGTAGTACATGGTGGCCAAGCGCACGCCCAATAAGCCCAAAAGAGCATAAAGCGCGACGGAAATGAGTACTCCGATCACATTGCCCACATGGCTGATGCTCAGCTGCAATACCGGATTGCTGATAATGCCGGCAATAAGCAAGCCCACGATCAATCCGATGGTGCGTAGCACAATCTCGCTTAACGGCACCTGACGGATCTGCCGAGACATGGCATCCACGACATTGCGAAGAGCTGTCGCCCACTTGCCGGCCATGGCGAAAAATACGGCAAATCCAACGCCGGCACCAACAAAGTAACTCACGATACGCTCCACCATGCCCCAGCCCCGAATCCATTGCAGATCAAAGACAAGGTAGGCCAGCAATGCTCCCAACGCGGCGCCGATTAAGCCGAATACGGCCCGCATAATCTGTTTCACCGATTACTCCTCTTCCGCGCCGTCCTCCGGCGCTACGTCTTCATCCAGAGTGATAGCTTCGTCAATCATGTCTCCGGCTTCCTCTACTGACAGCGAGCCGACAATAATAAGCTCCGAAATCAGCATTTTCTTCGTCTTGTTCAGCATTTTCTTCTCGGATGTGGAAAGGCCTTTCTCCATATCTCGAATTTGTAAATTGCGCACGACATCCGCCATCTCAAAAGGATCTCCTGTCTTCAGGTTTTCAAGGTTTTCCCGATAGCGTTGGCTCCAGTTTTCTGCCATTTTTGTTGAATCCTGACGCAGAATTTCCATCACACGTTCCCCGTCTTCATGGCTCATCACGGGACGAATGCCGATCTTTTCCATCTGGTCCACCGGGATGGAGATGCGAATGTTGGCAATCGGCATTTGCAGAATAAAAAATTCCTGCTTCATGCCCAACAACTCTTTGGTTTCTTTGTTGATGATGGTCCCGGCACCCTGCATCGGATACACGACACGGTCTCCGATTTTATACATGGCCTCACCCCCTTGCTTCAATTATAACGAAAAATACTGGATTTCGCGAGAGGATCGTAAAATTTTAATATTTTATCGAACTCCCTCAGCCTTGTCAAGACACGGAACCCGATATTTTTCAGCTCGCGTAAGCGACCGAAGAACATCCATCAGCGTTTTTGCGCAAATGATCTGCAGCTGCAGTGATTTCATCAATCGTTTCGCAAGGCCAGCATGTTCTTCTGCAATAAACACGCGGCGAAATCCGAGACGATCCAGCTCGCGTAGACGTCGCTCCATTTCCGTGGCCCGTTTCAGCTCGCCGGTGAGACCGACCTCCGCACAGAAGGCGTCTTTGCCGTCGATGCTCCAGCCGCCGGAAGCGGAGGCGATGGAGACCAAAATAGCCAAATCGCAGACTTTTTCCCGCAGAGCAAGCCCGCCGGTCGCTTTGAGCACCACGCTCTTGTCGTGTAAGGGCTGATGCGCTCGCTGCGAAAGAATGGACACCAGCGTATTCAGGTCATCACGTCGAAGAGAATCTCCGATGCGGGTCGGATAGGCGTCATAAGCTGGCGAAACCAGCGCTTCGATCTCAATAGGAATGAGACGGGAGCCCTCTTTCTGCAACGATACCGCTGCACCGGAAATGGGGTGATCACGCCGCGTCAAAAAGAGGTCATAGGGATTGGTGACATCGGAAAGGCCCTCTGCGCTCATCTGAAACAGGCCCACTTCATCGGTATATCCAAAGCGGTTTTTGGTGGAGCGCAACAAGCGCAATTCATCCGAATAGCCGCTTTCCAGGTATAACACCGTATCCACCTGATGCTCCAACGTGCGCAGGCCAGCCATGGTCTCGTCTTTTGTGACATGGCCGACCACAAACGCTGCCATGGGACGCTCGCCCTGTTTGCATGCCGAAACGATGGCCGCACAACATTGCACCGTTTGTGTCGGGGTTCCCGGGCGCTGTGCAAATTCTGCCAGTGCCATGGTTTGAATGCTGTCCACGATGAGGATGGCGGGTTTAAGCCGTTGGCTTTCCGAGAGCACCGCATCCAAGTAGCTTGTGGAAAGGATAAATACCTTATCGGAACACGTATGCAAAATACGTTCCGCACGCATGCGAATCTGCGGGGCACTTTCCTCGCCGGAGGCATACAGCACCCGTACGCCGCGCGCAGCAAGTTTTCCCGCCACCTGCAACAGAAGAGTGGATTTTCCCGCTCCCGGTTTGGCGGTCAGCATGGTCACCGCATCTGGCACCAAACCGCCTCCCAATACGCGGTTAAGCTCCGGAAGGCCTGTGTCGACGCGATCGGATTGCGACAGCGGCACTTCCGGCAACGGCATGGCCTGTTCTTCCGCCACATCCCGCATCCGTTTCGCCACGGTGCGTCCGGTTTCCACCGCCACTTCTTCCATCGTGCCCCATTCCCCGCAAGCCGGGCACTTTCCGCTCCAGCCCACCGCAAGATGACCGCAGCTGCTACATTGATAGCGCGTTCGGATCGTCATTCTTCCTCCGCCGGGGTCACTACGACCTCATTTTTTTCCATGCGCAGCGTGTATGCCTGTCCTTTTTCAAGCGTACCGCTTAACATTTTTTCCGCCAATACATCCTCCACCTTTGTACGAATGGAGCGTTCCAGCGGACGGGCGCCAAATTCCGGCTGCACCGAAATTTTCGTCAGATGACGAAGCACCGGATCGGTATAGGTCATGTGATAGCCTAACGATTCCACGCGCGCCATCAAGTCCTGCATCAGCAAGTCCGCAATGTGCAAGATGCTCTTTTCACTCAAACGGTGGAAGACAATAATGTCATCCACGCGGTTCAGAAATTCGGGACGGAAGGTTTGCTTGAGTTCCTCATGCACCACTTCTTTCATGCGATCGTATTCGTCGGCTTCCACGGTTTCTTCCATGCCGAAGCCCAACCGCTTTTCCGTGGCCAGCTGTGAGGCGCCCACGTTAGAGGTCATAATGATGACCGTATTGCGAAAGTCAACCAAGCGGCCCTGGCTGTCCGTCAGACGCCCTTCGTCCAAAATTTGTAAGAGCAGATTGAATACGTCGGGATGCGCTTTTTCCATCTCGTCAAAGAGCAGCACCGAATACGGCTTTTTACGCACCATCTGTGTCAGTTGGCCGCCCTCTTCATAACCCACATAGCCCGGAGCGGCGCCCACCAGTCTGGAAACGGCATATTTCTCCATATATTCCGACATGTCGATGCGAATCACGCTATCCGCCGACCCGAAGAGCTGACGGGCAATTTCTTTTGCCAAATACGTTTTTCCGACACCTGTCGGGCCGACAAAAATGAACGTACCGATGGGCCGGTTCGCCGATTTTAGCCCTACGCGAGCACGCTTTAACGCCGAAGAAACGGTGTCGACAGCATGATCCTGGCCGATCACCGTCTTTTTTAAAGCTTCATCCAGGTGGAGATACTTATCGGCTTCTTTTTCCGTCATGCGCGTAACCGGAACATTCGCCCACTGGGAAACAATGGCTGCAATCTGGTCAAAGCCGATGGTGGGCCATTGTTCTTCTTTTTGTTTTTGTTGCTGCAAAAACGCTTCATGTTCTTTTTCCAGCGCAGCTAACGCATCCCGCAGCTTCGCCGCCTCTTCAAAATTTTGGGTAAGGGCCGCTTTTTGCTTTTCTTCTTCCAGGCGTTCGCGTTCCTCGCGATAGCGCATCTCTTCCTGCGGAATATGGAAGGCTTCGACATGAACACGGGCAAGAGCCTCGTCGATGACGTCAATGGCTTTGTCCGGCAAAAAACGGTTCGTCAGGTAGCGATCGGTCAGCTCCGTCGCCGCAACGATGGCATCCTCGGTCAGGCTCACATGATGGAACTCTTCATACCGCGGCTTCAAGCCGCGAATGATTGCTTCCGTCTCCTCTTTGGTAGGTTCTTCCACCATGACCGGTTGAAAGCGTCGTTCCAACGCCGCATCTTTTTCGAGGCGCTTATGATATTCATCAATCGTCGTCGCACCGATAATCTGCAGGCTTCCCTTGGACAGGGCCGGCTTTAAAATATTCGAGGCATCCAAGGAACCTTCTGAGCTTCCTGCGCCGATAATGGTATGCAATTCATCGATAAACACCAGCGCATCTTTTCGCGCCATCAGCTCGTCGATGGTGTCCGACAGGCGCTGTTCAAAATCGCCGCGATACTTCGTTCCGGCCACCATGGTCGCCATGTCGATGGAAAAAACCACCTTATCACGGATGATATCCGGCACATCGCCGGAAACAATGCGCTGGGCAAGTCCTTCTGCAATCGCTGTCTTTCCGACACCCGGATCGCCGATGAGAACCGGATTATTCTTGGTTCGTCGAGACAGAATTTGAATGACGCGATTCACCTCGCGATCACGGCCGATAACCGGGTCGATCTTGCCCGCCTGCGCTTCTTCATTCAGGTTTTTGCCGTATTCGCTGAGATTGGATTCCCGATCCTGCTTATGGTTTTCTCGCAGCATGCCGACCAGATTCTGATAGACCATGCGTTTATCGACATCCGCAATGGTGAGCATGACGGAGGCCATTCCCGATTTGTCGTTCAAAATGGCAAAAAGCACGTATTCCGCAAAAATTTCCTGTTCGTTGTTTTGCAGAGCGATCTGCCGCGCCTGCTCCAGAAGGCGGCGCACCGCCGCCGAGGTTTGCATGGACGGGTTTTCATCCGTTCCCGGCTCATTGTTATTGAGCACGATTTTGCGCAGCGTATTGTAGTTTGCACCGGCGTGCAACAGAGCCTGCGTTTCCATACCGCCCGTTTTCAGCATGGCCAAAAGAACATGCTCTGTATCGATTACGCTGTGATGAAACGAATAGCTTTCTGCTGCAGCCGCTTGTAACAATTGTTGGACGGAAGTCCTTTTATACTCCATAGGGGTCCTTCCTTTCTTCATTTAAAAGCAGAAGATCATCCCCGATTTTATTCAGCTCGTCACGATACTGCGCGCAGAGCTCATACTTTTCTTCTTGCAGCGCCAGTTGCATTTTGTCCAGCAGCGTGCGACGACGCTTGCGCAGCGCACGACGGGTGCGTGCCAGGGCAAGGTCTCTTGCATTGGTCGATTTTTCTTCGCTTTTATCCAAGCTGTCATTGCGCTCCGTAGCAAAAAGTGTCTGAAATGGATTGAAACGGAACGGATTCTCTTCCTCTTCCTGCGAAGAGTCATCTACCTCCTGCGACGCATCCTCGGCGAGCGCTTCCTCCTCGCCCTCTTCTTCGTCGCTCATGGGCGGAACCGTGGGGCCGTCCTGTTGCAGAAACGAGACCTCGACGCCGGGCATCATCCCGCTTTCCTGCGCCTTTTCCAGCATTTCCTTAAGCTGATCGGTTAATTCCTTTCCGCCCCATTCTTTCGGAATCTGCCCCATCATTTCGGCCAATTTTTCCTTATAGCAGGAGGCACACAAACGCACCTTCTGCGCTTTTCCATTCACAAAAGCCACGATTTCAATACTGGCATCGTGATCACAAAAATCGCATTTCATCATTTCCCCCTATCTGAGCAGTATGATCAGCATGTTGCGCATGATGCGCGCGCGCACGCGATTTCGCACGGCAAAGGGCACATCGGCGAGCGCATGGTCGTCCAAGGCCAGCATCATCAGTTGACATTCCCTGCCGGTTAAAAGTTTCTGATCCAAAAAGGATTTTAAAATATGACGTGCTTTATCGATCGTTACGCTGTCCTGCACGACATCATCCAGCACCTCCGCAACCAATTCTTCGGGTGAACGCTCCAAGCGAATGATGCGAATATAGCCGGAGCCACCTCGCCTGGATTCCGTATAATACCCGTGGTACGGCGTAAAACGCGTGGTCAGAACGTAGTTGATCTGGGATGGTGCGCAGGCGAAGCGTTGCGCAAGATCATTGCGACCGATTTCAATCATCCCTTCGTCTCCCTCTTCCAACAATTGTAGGAGAAATTGTTCAATGCGATTGGTTAATCCCGCCATAACATTTCCTTCTGTGTTTTTTAAGCCGAGCGGTTCGCTCTCACCGGATCGGCGTTTCTGATCGGCCGGTTCATTCCCTCCGCTCGTCCATTACGATGGTGTATTCTACGCGAAAGATATGAGTTTCCCGTGAGGATCAGACATATTTATTGACCTACCCTGACCTTTCAGGTGATTCGAAGCCGCTCTTCGAGTCATTTTTAGCATAAAAGAAACGATTCCTTTTGTCAAGGATGGTCAAAGTTTCGCGCTTTCTAATCAGGGGCCGTTGATCGCCATAAAAACCGTTTTTTTCTTCTCTTCTCGCTCCGCTCTGTTTTCCATCCACCAAAACGTCCCTCTTCGAAGCCCGAAGAGGGACGCATATGAAAACCTACTTTATTGTAACGCTCCGACACGATGCCCTGATTCGGTGATCGCCATGTTGATAGCGTCAGAAGAAGATCTATGCCTCTTCCTGTTTGGCTTCTTCAATCACCTTTTCGGCAATTTCATGCGGCACCTGCTCATAATTCTTGAAGACGGACGTAAACCATCCGCGGCCCTGCGTCATACTGCGCAAGTCGATGGCATACTCCTGCACTTCCGCATACGGCGCCTCGGCGTTGACGACTTGGTTGCCGTCCTCATCCTGCTCCATTCCCAGAATACGACCGCGACGTTTGTTCATGTCGCCCATTACGTCGCCGAGATACTCATCGGGAATGGTGATTTTCATGGTCATGATCGGCTCAAGCAGCACAGGATTCGCTGCTTCTACGCCTTTCTTAAAGGCAATGGACGCCGCAATCTTAAATGCCATTTCATTGGAATCCACCGGGTGATACGAGCCGTCATACAGCGTGGCTTTGATGCCCGTAACAGGGTAGCCGGCCAACGGCCCCTTCGCCAGGGACTCTTCCAAGCCTTTTTCAACCGCCGGGAAATAATTCTTCGGAACGGATCCACCGAAGACCTCTTCCGCAAACTCAAAGCCTTCCGCAATCGGCTCGAAGCGAATGAACACGTCGCCAAACTGACCGGCGCCGCCGGATTGTTTCTTATGACGCCCCTGCACGTCGCTCTTGCCGCGGATGGTCTCCCGATACGGAATGACCAGCGGTACGCGATGGACGTTTACGCTGTACTTGGTTTTCAGTTTATTCATCATGGCTTCCAGCTGTACATTCCCTATGCCGCGAAGCAACAACTGATTGGTTTCTTTATTGCGCTCCACCAAGAAGCTGGGATCCTCTTCCTGCAATTTGGACAGAGAGGGCGAAAGTTTATCGTCGTCATTTTTCGTATCCGCCTGGATGGCAAACGTCAGAGTCGGCTCTGTATGACGAATCGGCTTGAACGCAACGGCATCGCGCTCCGATGCGATGGTGTCTCCCGTCACCAACTTATCCAACTTCGAGAAAGCACCGATATCGCCCGCAGTAATTTCATCGGTATCAATATGATTCTTGCCGCGTTCATAGAACATCCCGGCCGGCTTCAAGCTATCACCCGTACTGACGCGGAAAAGGTCGCTCCCCTTCTTGACGGTGCCGCTAACAACTTTAAACAGCGAAACTTTTCCGACGAAGGGATCCACAATGGTTTTAAAGACGGCGGCGCGCAGCGGCGCATTCGCATCCGCCACGACCGGATCGCCTTCTTCCGGACGGAATCCGGAATGAGCGCGCGGATCATTCGGTGCCGGCATGTATTTGACGACGGCATCCAGCAGCAAGTCGAGACCCGCCCCGGTTGTCGCACATCCGGCGATCAGCGGCACGGCGGAGCCATCGAGCATCGCACTGGTCATGCCCTTGGCAATCTCCTCGTGCGTAAAAGTTTCCCCTTCGAAAAATTTATTCATCAGCGAATCGTCCGTCATCGCGATCAATTCCACGATTTCATCATAGGCAGCATCCACTTCGGCCTGACGAATTTCCGGAATTGGCACTTCGGTGGCCTTAAAGCCGTCATAACGAAACGCTTTTTTATCGATAATATCGATAATACCTTCAAAATCCTCACCGGCGCCAAGCGTCAGCGTGAGAGGAATCACTTTTTTACCGAACTGCTGATGCAAATTGGACACCTGCACGTTAAAGTCTACATGCGGCTTGTCCATTTTATTCAGGAAAATGATGCGGGGAAGGTGAATTTTTTCGGTATATTTCCAATAAATTTCGGAGCCGACTTCAATGCCTGCCGAAGCGTCAAGCACCATCAATGCCGCCTCGGACGCACGCAGAGCGGTGAAAACTTCATTTTCAAAGTCGAAATAGCCCGGCGCATCGAGAAGATTGATTTTATGTTCTTTCCACTCCACCGGCAGCACGCTCAGACCGATCGAAATGCCGCGCGCCTGTTCTTCCGGATCAAAGTCGGAAACCGTGTTTTTATCCTCAATGCGGCCCATGCGGTCCGTCGCATGTGTCAAGTAGAGAAGCGCCTCAGCAAGAGTAGTCTTGCCGGCGCCGCTGTGGCCGACAAAGGCGAGATTGCGAATCTGTTGCGTAGTATATTTTTTCATTCCTTCCTCCTTATCCCCCGGTGAGGGTGGATACCGTTTTCCAATCGTTTTCCAATTGCTTCTTTCATTATAGCAAAGATATTTCCCCTCTGACAACCGGACTCTACGCAATCTGAACGGAATGACCCGTCACCGCAAAAAACAAAAACCGTTGTCAAAAAGACAACGGTTTCGGCTTCGCTTGTTTCGGCTTCTCTTTCGAGAAAGAGGGTTGTTCATCTTCCGTCTGTTTCGGCTTCTGTGGTAGAATAGAGCGAATGCAGTATTAGCTCAGCTGGATAGAGCGTCCCCCTCCTAAGGGGAAGGCCGAGGGTTCAAATCCTTCATACTGCGCTTTTCGCCCGGTCGCTTTTGCTTCCGGGCTTTTTTGTTCTTTCAACCGGTGCAAACAGGTCGCTTTGATCGTCACAGCAAGTTCAAGACAAAGTGGGCAAAATCCGTTGCTGCGCGTTTCATGCGTGTGAATATTCCCGCTTGAGTCGTCGGTTTATGCGAAACGATGTCGATCATTTTCACCATTTCCCCATTCTGATAAATCAAAATTTCCCCGAATTTTTCCTCCTCGGCGGTCGGTGCTTTCTTATTCTTATCAATCTGATAGCGAATGTCGAACGTCTGGTTGGAATAGGTGAAAACGGAATAGGAACTTGCCGGATAAAGAATGACCGATTCTTCTTTGGATGAAGGGACGTCGTAGCGCTGAATGGGCTTTTCCGCATCGACGAGCGAAACATGTGAGAACGATCCGGCAGCCAAATCTGCCAGTTCTTTCGTGGTACGCCAGCGGGCATCATTTGTTCTTGCTCCCATTACTACGGTAATGGCATCGAACGCACTGCCGTCGGAACTGGATGTCAAGGATAGCGCACCGGTGAAGCAATACCCGGCTTCATCTGTCATTCCGGTCTTTAATCCCTCCAATCCCGGAATCTGCACCGTAGTTGCGGATAAGGTCGACCGGCCGACAAATTTTCGTTCGGGCTCATTGATGGTTTTTATCTTTGCGAGCTCGCGCACCTCCGGAAATTCTTTGAGCAAGGCGGAGGCCAAAATAAACATGTCGCGCGCACTTGCCGTGTTATATTTCCCATTGACGGTAAAGCCGCTGGCATTCACAAAGTGTGTGTTGCGCATGCCCAGCGCCTTGGCTTGTTGATTCATTCGTTCTGCACAGGTTCGTTCATCACCGGCAAGAATCTCTCCGAGCATTGCTGCGGCATCATTGCCGGAAACGACCATCATGCCCATCAGCAGCTGATCGATCGTTCGTTTTTCTCCCGCGACCAGACCGTAATTGGAAGAAGCGGAAAAATTAAAGGCCGCGGCGGAAGGAGAAATCGTAACACTCTTCTTCGGATCAATTGTCCCTTCGGCAATGCCCTTTTTCACCATATAATAGGTCATCAGTTTTGTCATGGAGGCGATGCCCAAGGGTTTGTCGCTGTTTTTCTCGATCAGAATTTTCCCTGATGTCGGTTCCCCGATTAACATAGCGTCAACTTCATCGTAATAGGAAAACATCGAGCGAAATGTGGCGGCGGTATCTCCCTGATAAGGCGAAATCGTTACAGTTTTCTCGTCGCCCTTTGCATAAACCGGCGATGAAGTCAGTATCAGCAACAACGCCATCACGAATCCGATGAGCCGCATCTGCCTTTTCTTTTGTTTCATCGCGTTTCCTCCCAAAGCCGACGCAAATAGCGCAGCATTTCCACATCCAATCTCTTTGGATACGTAAATTCATCCAATTCATTGAGCTTCAACCCCGCTTTGCGGAAAAGCATACAGGCTTGAAACAGGGCATCCCATAGATGCTTCTTTTCTGTTGGCGCATAGGAGCGCGCCAGATGATCATACTCCACTTCACTCATGTAAGCCTTTAAATTCTCCCCCTCTGTGCCCACATTTATGTGGAAGGACGAATCCGAGGCCACGGCCGCCCGATTCATGGAAAGCAAGGCTCCCCGCGCGCGGTTTAACGCCGACTGCGCGACCATTTCTTCCTCTTCCACTAACGCAAGAGCGACGTCCGTAATGTTGGCAAAAAACTGCTGACACCAGAGATCATACTCTTCAACAGTCGGTTTTGTCACTCGCAAGGAAAGATCATTCGGGTTTTCACGATTGGCGTATTGCTCTTCCGGATCATAAATCACTTTTGCCAGACTGTCCTTCTCAAGCACGTCCGGCACATCCTGCGGATGTAGAACGGTGATATTGATGCGCGTATTATTGCCCAGCAAAATGCGATAACGGGGCGCCCGGCCTTCCTGCACGCAGCCGACCTGAAGGACTGTTTCCGAAAATTGTGCACTCCAGTCTTCCTGCAAAAGGGGATCTCCGTTATTCCGGGTGACCAAGAGAAAGTCATACGGGTCGGTTTCCCGCTTGACCGCAGCAGGATTGACGCGTGTTCCCGTTATGAACAGCGCCGAAATCGCTTCATCGGTTGTTGCCCAGGAAATCATGGCATGCTGAATAAAATTCTCCATAAACTCCTCTTTCTGTCGTTCTGCCTGTATTATAGCGGAAGACAAAATGAATGAAAAGAAGCGTCTCAGTCACATACCCGATTTTCAAGCATCTCCGTTTTTTTGTTCTTCACGACGCCGGATCACTTCCATCACAATCAATCCGATGCCCGCTACAATGGCTACCGTGGCCCAAAGAAACACCCGTAAATTATCCCCGGTAATGGGCGGCAAAGTAAAGAGACGTCCGGAAGCGCTCGATTGATTTTGTCCTTTACCACTTGCCGTTTGTGGCGATTCCTCTTTTCCGGCAGCCAACGAATACGCACCGAGCGGTGTCTGTTGATGCGGAGTGTTTGAGCTTTCTTCCGGTGGCTCTTCCGACTTCAACGAATTATCGGCCACGGGCGCAAGCGTCCCGGAAGAACGGTCGGAGGAAGAGGTCGACATCGCGGAAGGGCTCGACGTTCCCGCCGAATTTGTCGTCGTCGAAGAGGACGCAGAAGCGGACGAATGGGAGTCTTTCGAAGAAGCCGCGTCGGAGGACGAAACCTGCGGTTGTTGTGAAGATGCTGCATCCGAGGATGACGCTTGCGGTTGCTGTGAAGAAGCTGCTTGCGAGGATGACTCTTTCGGCTTTTCTGTTGTCGGATCCGTTTTCGTCTCCATCGCTACCGTAACCGTAAATTGCTCATCTTTCATGGGCAAGGTATCCTCTATCGTTGCGCACCATTGATAGCTCTTTTCCAAATCGGGGTCGCTGGCATATCCCTGCCACTGTGCGATATGGGAGAAATCCGGACGCGAAACCGTAATGGTATAGTTTCCGTTCTTTGTTCCCTTCGGGACAGTAAAGGAGAGCGTATAGCCCTTATCCTCTTTGAGAAGCGTTTCTCTCTTCAAGGGAGAGGTCAACGTTTTCGCCAATTGCAGACCCGGAGAAGCCTTTGCCACCATTCCAGGCATTGCATAGCCGGGAATGGCATCAAATTGATAGGTTCCTGCCGCCGTGACGGTTTTGGTTTTATTTTTTTTTGGAACCTCTACCGCCGAACGCTTTTCCATCAACCGCGTTTCCGAAAGCATATCCGTGGCCAAATTAAAATACGGATAGGTGGTATGCACCCCCTTATTGTTTCCCGTGATGGTGGAAAGCGTCTCGGTGGCAGCCTTTGGCATATATACCTTACGGGAAATTTCAGCCTGATTGAGGCCAAGATAAAGCAAGGTTTGATTCAGCCCGGTAGGAAGACCGGCATATCCATTGTAGGCCAACGCATGTGCGCTCAGCGCCCACTCTTCCTCTGTGGTGCCAAAGAGCTTGCTCACCGCTGCGATCACTCCATCATGCGCGGAATAGATCGCTGTCTCTCTTCCTTGCAACAGATCAATAATGAAACGCGGAGAACCGGTTCCTTCTACACAATAGAGCCGATTTTCCGGCTTCCAATAGGGCCTGGAGGGCTCATAATCTATGGTGGTTACCGGCGCAGCGTAAAGATGGAACGGACTCCTCATTCCTAACGGTACTCCGTTTCTGGATGCGTCCCGGTACACTCCACGCAAACTGTATCGCATCTCCAACTCCTCATTCTCCGGATAAACCATGACAACGTGGTATTGTTCCCCTTTGACCAGATCTGCTTTTGCTCTGTCGCCTCCTCCAAAAAGGGACAGGAGGATGATCATCACCCACATCCACCACCGGCGCAGTGCGTACTTTCTTAGCTTTTTCATCTTGATAAAACCTCACTTTCTGTTTATTCGAGAAGGCGCATTTCCTTCACTGAACTCATTATGCAAGGTTTATTTTTTCACTGTGTCCCGTACTGGCGAACCCGGAACGCACGACGATTCCTCCCTGTTTCTTTTCGTGCCGGCTCGTTTTATCTTTCGCCGATTTTATCCTTTTTATTGCTCGGAGAAACCGCACACTCCCATTTACAACGACAAATCATCGTGGGCAATCTGAAATAAAAAAAAGCGATAAAACGCATCGTTTTATCGCTTTCCATGCGGGAAAAGGGACTCGAACCCCCACGTCAAGGACACCAGATCCTAAGTCTGGCGCGTCTGCCAATTCCGCCATTCCCGCTTGTTATTGTCCATCTGCCCACCTTCTTCAGGCATTTTGGCATAAAAAAAGGGTGGGTGAAGGGATTCGAACCCTCGATCTCCAGAGCCACAATCTGGCGCCCTAACCAGCTAGGCCACACCCACCACATTCACGGTTGTTTCATTATAATGGACGATTCGCCGCCTGTCAAACACCCGCGCCCGATACGCGGCAATCCCGGCTGTACCATACC
The DNA here is from genome assembly GCF_902381775.1 of Murdochiella vaginalis. Taxonomy (NCBI): domain Bacteria; kingdom Bacillati; phylum Bacillota; class Tissierellia; order Tissierellales; family Peptoniphilaceae; genus Murdochiella; species Murdochiella vaginalis. The sequence goes on along the minus strand of NZ_LR698969.1, from coordinate 779,699 downwards.
AGCCCATCGTTGCTGCGTTATAATGAGCGCAGATGGGACAGTGCGAAAGGAGAAATTATGCGATTTGATACAGATTATATTGAAGGTTGTCATCCGGCTATTCTACAGCGTTTAACCGAAACCAATTACTGCAAACAACAAGGCTACGGCCTGGATGAATACTGTGCATCGGCAAGAGAGCGCATTCAAAAGGCTTGCCACGCACCCAATAGCGATGTTCATTTCGTGACCGGTGGAACGCAGGCTAATGTCACCGTAATTTCACATGCCCTGCGTCCGTATCAGGGCGTCCTATGTGCTGTAACAGGTCATATCAACGGCCACGAAACCGGCGCCACGGAGGCACGCGGCCACAAAGTCCTCCCCTTGCCGGAAAAGGACGCCAAAATCACGGCGGATCAAGTAGATGCCTATCTTTGCCATTACCGCAGCATGGAACATCCCGAACATGAAGTGGAACCGAAAATGGTTTATCTTTCGCAGCCTACCGAGCAGGGAACCCTGTACTCGTTAGCGGAGTTGGAAGCCTTCCGTTCTGTCTGTGATCGCTATGGGCTCTATCTTTTTATTGATGGGGCTCGCCTGGGTTATGCGCTGGCGACGCCATCTAACGATGTGACGCTTACCGATTTAGCGCGTCTTACCGATGTTTTTTACATCGGCGGAACCAAGGTCGGCGCCATGTTTGGCGAAGCCATTGTCATTCAAAATGAGGAGATCAAGCCGCAATTTCGCTACTCCATCAAGCAAAATGAAGGCATGCTGGCGAAAGGCCGCTATCTCGGCCTGCAATTCGATACGCTCTTTACGGATGACCTCTATACTACCATCGCAGCGAATGCCATCACCTTGGCCGATTTTCTGCGGGATTCTCTCCAGGAGATGGGCATATCCTTCTTTTCCTCTTCACCGACCAATCAGATTTTTCCGATCTTTACACGATCGCAAGTAGAGGCGTTGGAACAGCTTCACGTTTTTGAACGCTGGTCCGAGCTGCCGGATGGACGTATCGCCATTCGCTTCTGTACCAGCTGGGCTACAGAAAAGGCCGACTTGGACCAGCTGCTTGCGGATATTCAGCAAATCGTGGAAACGGTGCAATAGGGTCGACGAAGGCGGCCCTGATAAAAGCGTAATGTCGAACGTTGTCAGGGGACGCGACCCTGATAAAACCATAATTTCGAACGTTGTCAGGGGCGCTACCCCTGAGATAAGTGTAATATCGAACGTTGTCAGGGGCCGGTCAACCCTGACAAACGACGAAAATCGAACTTCGTCAGGGGTGACGACCCTGATAGAAGCAAAATATCGTGTTTTGTCAGGGCTAGATCAACCCTGATAAATGACGAAAATGGAACTTCGTCAGGGGCGGCGGCCCTGATAAAAGCAAAATATTGAATTTTGTCAGGGCTAGATCAACCCTGACAAACGACGAAAATGGAACTTCATCAGGGGCGGCGACCCTGATAAAACCATAATTTCGAACGTTGTCAGGGGCGCTACCCCTGACATAAGTGTAATATCGAACGTTGTCAGGGGCGAATTAGCCCTGACAAATGACGAAAATGGAACTTCGTCAGGGGCGAGCGCCCTGATAAAAGCAAAATATTGAATTTTGTCAGGGCTAGATCAACCCTGACAAACGACGAAAATGGAACTTCGTCAGGGGCTGCGACCCTGATAAATCCATAATTTCGAACGTTATCAGGGGCGCTACCCCTGAGATAAGTGTAATATCGAACTTCATCAGGGGCCGATTAACCCTGACAAACGACGAAAATGGAACTTCATCAGGGGCGGCGACCCTGATAGAAGCAAAATATCGAGTTTTGTCAGGGCTAGATCACCCCTGACAAATGACGAAAATGGAACTTCGTCAGGGGCGACGACCCTGATAAATCCATAATTTCGAACGTTGTCAGGGGCGCTACTCCTGACAAAAGCGTAATATCGAACTTCGTCAGGAGCCTAACCACGCATAAGGAGCCGGCCTACGGCCGACGGCTCCACTCTGCAACCGCGCCGCCAACAGCATTCTGAGCGGCGCTCCGCTTGACCGACCCTGGCTGGCGCGCACGGATTTCTGTAGCTAGGGGTCGTATAAAAAGAGGAAAGCGGATCCATTCACAAAAAAAGCCCGTTGGAATCAAGTAATTCCAACGGGCTTCACATTTCGTGCCATCGGGGATTCGAACCCCGGGCCTCCACTTCCGGAGAGTGGCGCGCTTCCACTGCGCTAATGGCACACGAGAACAAACAAGGCACATCCTCGCCTGTCGTCCCATTCTAATCGAAGCCGGCCGATTTTGCAACGCAAGGGGCGTCTTTGCAAGGCAGGAGACATTCGCGTTTACTTGCGCGCATCCAGCTTCCAGGCTGCCCGGACAATCGTGGATGCACCCGGTGCGAGAAGAACGATGCAAGAACGCGCAAAAGAATCAGGGTTGCGGAAATACATAAAAAGCAAGAATGCGACAGCAACGCCAAGATAGATAAAAAACCCTTTTTTCGCTTCGCCCGGGTCCTCTTCGATTACAAAATACGAAGCATACGTGGCGACAAGGGTAATGACCAGCAAAATGCAGGCGAGAAGCGGTGGAATCGGCAATGAGAAACAGACAAACGCTAAAATGGCACAAAAGGCAATCGCGATAATTTTATTCCAATGTTTCATTGTTTTCTCCTTCCCAAAGTGTCTCTGCCCCGTCGGAGCGCCTACTTTTCATCGAACACCACATGCTCCACTTGCGGTTCCTCGCCCTTTGTCAATGTGAGGATCGCGCAGCCGGGTTTTCCGTCATAGGGTCGACTCGGCGATCCCGGATTGATCGCCCAGATGTTGTTAATTTTTTCGACAGCAAAGCGATGCGTGTGCCCATAAAGCACAATATCCGCCAGCTGTTCGCGCGCATGCTGAACGAGCGGAACTCGATCAAAATGCATGCCATAGCGATGGCCATGTGTGAGCAACAGCGAAAAGCCTTCCACAAAAAGTGCGTATTCCCATGGTGCCGGCGAGCCCCAGTCGTTGTTGCCGCGTACACCGAGAACCACACGGCCGAGCATCTGTTGCATTTCCTCCGCATCCCAGGCATGATCACCGAGATGGAGAATCCGATCAAGGCCCATCGTCCTTCGAATATAGGGAACGATCGTTCCCAGATCGCCATGCGTATCGGAAACCAGCAAAAGGCGTTCCGTCATAGGCGCTCCCCCTTCTCTTCCTGCGCCAACTGCGCAAGAAGCGCCCGATAGGCACGCGAGCGATGAGAAACGTGGTTCTTCTCTTCGTCCGTCATTTCCGCCAAGGTGCGTCCCTCTTCCGGAATATAGAACACCGGGTCGTACCCGAAGCCGTTGGCTCCGCGCGGCATTTCCAGAATGCGGCCGTCCAAAACGCCTTCCACCGTCTCGGTGATGCCGTTGCGGCAAAGCGCAATGACCGTCTTAAAGTGTGCGCCGCGATGTGCCCATGCCACGCCCTGCATTTCACCCAGCAGCTTATCAACATTGTCCTGATATGTGGCGTGCGGGCCGGCATAGCGCGCCGCATAAATGCCCGGACGTCCCTTGAGAGCATCCACGAAAAGACCGGTGTCATCCGCCAAAAGCCAGTAGGTATCCGGATTTTCGCCCGCCAAAAGCAGCGCATGATAGAGACCGCTCACTTTCAGACGCGCGTTTTCCGCCAATGTGCTTCCCGTTTCATCAATGTCCAAATCGGCAAAGCCTGCTTCCGTCTTCGTTTTCACCAAAAAGCGATCTCCCAGAAGCGCGCGAAGCTCCTTCGCTTTATCCGGATTTCCGGTGGAAAGAAGAATTGTAATTTTCTCGTTCATCGCTGCTCCTTTTTCTACGTCGACAGTTTCACCCAAGGCTCTACGGTTCCGCGTCCATACCGCATCCAAAAATAGCCGTCCGGTTCATCCTGTCCGCCGGGCGAGTGCCCTATTTACGCCGTTATGCCTTCGATTATTTCAATTTCTGCAACCACTGTTTCAATTCCTCTCCTTCCAAAAGAGGAATGGAAAGATCCAGCGCTTTCTGGCGCTTCGAGCCGGCTGCTTCACCGGCCAACACCAAGTCCGTTTTAGCTGAAACCGAGCCCTGTGCTCGTCCGCCCGCCGCTTGAATCGCTTTCTCCAAAGCGCTGCGCGTCCAACCTTCGATCGTTCCGGTGACGACAATTTTCTGATTCGCCAACCATAGCGCACTTGCAGCCTTTTTTTCAGGATAATCCAACACAATGCCCTGCGCAAGCAGCGCATCGATCGCATCGGCAATATGGGCGTCATGGAAAAATTCCACGATATTGGATGCCGTCGTCTCTCCGATATCCGGAATAGTCATCAACTCCTCTACCGAAGCGTGACGCAAGGCGTCAAACGATGCAAAATGGGAGGCCAGATCGCCGGCGGTACGCTCTCCCACCTCGGGAATGCCGAGAGCAAAGAGAAAAGCCGCAAAGTGCGGATGTTTAGAGGCTTCAATCGCCGCAAGCAGATTTTGTGTTTTCTTTTCCTTAAAATTTTCCAACTGCAAAAGATCCGCCGCCGTAATGCGGTACAGATCCGCCATCTCGTGGAAGCCGGAATCCAAGAGCTTCTCCAGCGTTTTCTCCGAAAGCCCCTCGATATTCATCGCATTGCGGGATGCAAAATGCACCAGGCGCGAGATCAGCTGCGGACGGCAGGAAAGGGAATTGGGACAATAGATATGCACACGATCATAAATAAGCTCCGCGCCGCATGCCGGACAATGGGTCGGCTTTGCAATCGCCTCGGTCTGAACACCCGGTGTTTCTATGGTTTCCAAAATCTCCGGAATCACCTCGTTGGAACGGCGAAGCTTGACCTTTGCATGCAATCGTACCCCTTTGCGCAAAATATCATCGTAGTTATTGAGCGTCGCGCGCGACACCTTGGCCCCGCCAATGTCCACGGGATCCAAAACGGCAGTAGGCGTAACTTTTCCCGTGCGCCCCACATTCCATTCCACCGCCTCCAACGTCGTCGTCACTTCTTGGGGCGGAAATTTAAAAGCAATCGCCCAGCGTGGAAATTTCGCCGTAAATCCCATGTATTCACGCGTGCGCAGATCATTCACCTTAATAACGACTCCATCCGTTTCCACATCGATTTCCTCGCGCAGCGTTTTCACCTCGCGAATCGCGGACAACACTTCTTCCGCATTGTGGCAACGGCGCAAAAAGGGATGCACCTGAAAATGATTGGCGCGCAAGAAATGAAACATTTCCTCTTCTGTGGTGAATGGCGCTTCGGCAAACCGATCGTCTGTGCCGGATGCAGCGTGTTTCGCCGCGTCGTCCGTTTCTTCCGTGCCATCCGCATTTTCCCAATAGCCCACCTGATAGAAAAACGCGTCCAGTCGGCGAGAAGCGGCAACGGAAGGATCCAACGAGCGCAGCGCGCCGGCGGCCGCATTGCGTTCATTTTTCAGCGGCTCGTCCGCCGTTTCGTTGTAGCGGCGCAGAGCGGAACGCGGCATAATGCCTTCTCCCTGCACCTCCAAGGTTCCCCGAAACGGAATCTGCAGCGGAATCGTGGGGATGGTGCGCACCTGCGCGAGAATTTCCTCACCGATGATCCCGTTCCCCCGGGAAGAAGCCATGACAAGAATTCCGTTACGATACGTGAGATTGACCGTCAGTCCGTCGAATTTAAGCTCGGCAAAATATTCCGGCTTCGGAAGCGGCTTCCCAGGATGCTCCGCATTATAGCGTTCCACCGCCGTTTCCACGTCGGCCATCCACTTTCGAACCTCTTCCTCGGTTCGGGTCTTGCCCAACGAAAACAAAGGCGCCAGGTGACGGTGCTTGGTAAATTTCTGTAAAATTTCGCCGCCCACACGCTGAGTCGGCGATGCAGGAAGCACCACGCCCGTTTCTTTTTCCAAGGCAAGCAACTCATCATAAAGTGCATCATATTCCGCGTCGCTAACAAGCGGATCGTCGAGAGTATAATACTGCACGTTCAGCCGATTGAGGGTTTCCACCAACTCCTGCATCCGTTTGGCAATCTTGGAATCCATGGTTTCCTCCTACTTCTTTTGCATGGGCGCAAGCGCCGCATTCAGCCTCTTGATACCTTTGCCTTCAAATGCGACCGTCACTTCGTCGCCGTTCGGTTGCGGCACCACGGAAATGACCGTGCCGTGGCCAAATTTTCGATGCTGTACCGCATCCCCCACACGAAAGACACTCGTCAACTCCTTGTCGCGCAATTTCTGCTGCTCGCGAATCTTTTCCCGAAACGCTTCGCGTTTGCGATCATACTCTTCCCGCAGCTTCGGATCCGCCGTATTGCTGCGCCGCGCATAATTACGATCATAGACGTTCGCGCGATCCAGTACCGACGGAATATCCTCCGCCTCGATCTTGCCTTCCAATTCTTTCAGAAAAGAAGACGGCATGGCCGCCATGGGCGTGCCGAAAACGCGGCGGCTCTGGGCTTGCGACAAATAGAGACGCCGCATGGCGCGCGTCATCGCCACATACAGCAGTCGGCGTTCCTCCTCCAGATTGCCTTCTTCCATGGAACGGCGACTGGGAAAAAGGCCTTCTTCCAATCCGACTACAAAGACCACCTCAAATTCCAGCCCCTTCGCGGAATGAATGGTCAGCAGATTCGCACCCTTCTCTTTTTCCTCGGTTTTATCCAAGTCGGAAAGAAGCGAAAGGCTTTGTAAATACGCCACTAAAGAGGGTTCTTCCTCTTCCTCTTCATAGAGCGAAACCGCATCCAAAAAGGCCCCGACATTCTCCATACGTGTGCGATCTTCCAGTGTTGCGCCGGATTCCAACATCGCACGATACCCCGTTTTCTCATAGAGGTATTCTGTCCATTTGGTGAGCGTCAGCTCCTCCCGCTTTTCATTGAGGTCGGCAAGAAGATCGGAAAAGGCCAGAAGTTTATTGCGCTGTGCAGGAGTGAGCGAACCGAGCGTCTCTTGCTCCTGTAGCGCCTGTAAAAGCGACATACCCATGGTGAGCGCTTCTTCACGCAGCTTCTGTATCGTCGCCTCCCCGATGCCGCGCTTGGGCTGGTTGACGACGCGCGCGAACGCAACATCATCCAACGGATTGATGAGCAAATTCATGTACGCGACCAGATCCTTGATTTCCGCGCGATCGTAGAATTTAAGCCCTCCGATCACGCGATAAGGAATGCCTTCCCGCAATAATGCATCTTCAAACGGACGCGACTGGGCATTGGTGCGATATAGGATCGCCATGTTTTCCCATGCCACGCCGTGCTGTTCCTCCTCGCGCATTTTTGAGGCAACCAGGGCAGCTTCCTCGTTTTCACTTTGCACGCAGCGAAATTGCACCACTTCCCCTTCACCATTCGCTGTCCAGAGATTTTTGGCCTTGCGCTCCTTATTATGGGCAATCAGCTGGTTTGCGGCATCCAAAATATGCGAGGTGGAACGGTAGTTCTGTTCCAATAAAATGGTACGCGCCCCCGGAAAATCGCGTTCGAACGACAGAATGTTGCGGATATCCGCGCCGCGCCAGCCGTAGATGGACTGATCCGCATCGCCCACCACGCAGATGCACGCGTCTTTACCGGTCAACAAATGAATTAATTCGTACTGCGGATGATTGGTATCCTGATATTCATCTACAAAAATATGCGTAAATTTTTCCTGATACCGTTGACGCACCTCCTCGTTTTGCAAAACCGCAATGGCTTTCAAAATCAGATCGTCAAAATCCAGGGCATTGTTTTTCTTTTTCTCCGCCTCGTAGCGCTTAAAAATGCGAGCAATCACCTTCTCGCGATCCATCGTGGCATTTTCTAAAACCTCGTCCACGCTCACGCCGCGATTTTTATAATCCGAAATACGGGAAAGCACCGTCTGCGGGCGAAGCTCCTGGTTTGCCTGTTGTTCTTTCAACAACTGTTTGATCAACGTGCGCTGATCCGCCGTATCATAGATCGTAAAATCCGAGCCGTAGCCGAGGATGCCTATCTCCTGCCGCAATAGGCGCGCACAGATCGAGTGAAAGGTGCCCATCCACATGCCGCTCGTGCTGCGCCCCAAAGCGTGTTCCACACGATCGCGCATCTCCTGCGCCGCTTTATTCGTAAAGGTAAACGCCAGTACGTGCCAAGGCGCGACATCCTTCTCTTCCAACAGACGCACAATTTTTGTCGTCAGCACCCGCGTTTTTCCGGAGCCCGCGCCGGCCAATACCAGTAAGGCGCGATCCTCCGCCAATACAACTTCTCGCTGCGCGCGGTTAAGGTTTTCGTATTCCATACCTTCTCCTAAATGGTGTAGCCCAGAAGATTCTCCAGCTTATCCCAGGATGTGTTGATGATGAGCTCCTCCGGAAAATCCAACTCTTTTAACAGCTCTTCCGCCGCCGTAAAATCGCCGACCGCTGTACTCATATGCGCATCGCTGTCGATGATAATGGGTACTTCATAAGCCTTGCAAAGAGGAATGTAGCAACGCTGATTCTCCTCTGCATTCTTGCGAAAGCTGTTGGGATCCAAAGAAGAGCAATTGACTTCCATGGCAACATTGTGTTCCTTGCAGGCTTTCACCAACACTTCGTAATCTATGGGATAGCGCGCATCGTCCGGATGCCCGAGAATATTGATTTCCGGATAGCGCTCCATCGCCTTTACATACACCGACGTAAAATCCGTAGCACGCGTTTTTCCAAAATCAAAAATATTGCCATGAAGGGAAGCGATGATGTAATCCGTTTTGCCGATGACATCTTCCTCGAAAAGAGAGCCCTGCATATCGCAGATATTCATTTCAATGCCGCGTAAAATGCGCACCCCTTCCAGATATGGCGGAATAACCGACAGATTCATCCAATATACCGGCAACGTTGTGTTGGGCATTCCGTAGCCGTGATCGGACATACCCAGTATTTCCAGGCCGTTCTTCTTCGCCTCGCGGGCATTTTCCGTCAATGTAGAATAGGCATGAACGCTGGCCAGCGTATGCGTATGTAAATCCATTAAGGCGTGCATGATTTCTCCTCTCTTTCCTACAGTCCTAAGTCGGGATCGGCTGCAAAATCCAGTGATGATGCGCCCCGTTGCTGATATTGATAATAGCCGGCGCAGCCGATCATGGCCGCGTTATCCGTGCAAAGCACCGCCGGCGGGACGAAAAAGCGCGTATCGTGTTTCGCGCACATGGCGGAAAGTGCCTCCTGCAGCGGACGATTCGCCGCAACGCCACCGGCCAGACAAAAGGTCTTGTACTTCGGCATGGCTTCCAACAGATGCTCTGCTTTTTGAACCAGCACGTCAATCACCGCCTGTTGAAACGAGGCCGCAATATCCGCCACCGGAATGGGCAGATTCTGCTGCTCGCGATGATGCACTTCATTGATAACCGCCGTCTTCAATCCGCTAAAGCTGAATGCATAGCCGTCTTCTTTCGAAGACATCGCACGGGGAAAGGCAAAGGCTTGCGGATTTCCCTGTGCCGCGATGCGTTGAATTTTCGGTCCGCCGGGATAGCCCAGTCCCAAAACGCGGGAGACTTTATCGAAGCTTTCCCCTGCCGCATCGTCCACCGTCGAGCCGACGACTTCATAATGCGCATAATCCTCTACGACACAAAGATAGGTGTGTCCGCCCGAGACGACCAGCCCGAGAAAGGGTGGCTCCAGTTCCGGATGCGCCAAATAATTGGCACAAAGATGGCCTTCCATATGATTCACGCCGACGATGGGAATGTTGCGCACATAGGCCATCGCCTTGGCAGCGGAAATGCCGACTAAAAGTGCTCCCACAAGCCCCGGCCCCCGCGTGACCGCAATGAGATCTAACTCCTCCGCCCGCACATGGGCTTCCCGAAGCACCGCCTCCAAGAGCGGATTGATGGCCTCCAGGTGTTTGCGTGAGGCAATTTCCGGTACCACGCCGCCAAAGATCGCATGATCCTTGATCTGCGAAGAAATAATCTGACTGCATATCTCTCGTCCGTCGCGCAGCACGGCAACGCTGGTCTCGTCACAGGAAGATTCAATGGCTAAAATCCGCATGGCATTCCTCCCCGCCTTCCTTCTTTTTCGGCAATACGCAACGCATAATCAGCGCATCTGCCATTTCTTCTGCATAATACTGATGGCGTTTTCCTACGACGACAAATCCGAATGACTGATATAAGGCCTTGGCTGCAGCATTGCGCTCGTTGACTTCCAAAAACGCCTCCTCGGCGCCTTCCTGTTGAATATCGGCCAGAAAGCGCTCCATCAAGCGCTTGGCTATACCGCATTGACGATATTCCTTTGCCACGGCAATGCGGTTGAGACTGGCCTCTCCGGCAATATCGGACGAAAAAGAGTATCCCAGAATGCCGCGATCCGTTTCCGCAACCAATGCCGTATTGCATGGATGCGTCAGTTCGTCCTTCAACTGTTTTGCAGACCAGGCCTTTTGAAACGCTTCCCGTTCCAGCTGGTGGATCATAGGCAGATCCTCTTCCGTCATGCAGCGAAGGCGCAGCGTTTGTTCATTGCAGCGGGCCTTCTTACGTTCCGGATCCTCATGACGCTCTCGATCCAATTCCGCCTGCGATTTGCGTTGATAATTCGGCACCAGGCGCAAGACATCATCGCTTTCTCCCCTCGCAAAACGGGCCGCAGCAATATCCATCATGGCTGCAATGGGCGATGAGGCTGCCGGATCGGAAAGCACCACGCACTTTTGCGAAGAAAAGGCATCCGAAAGCGCCGAATGGCGTGCGATACCTGCTCCCGCCCAGCAAATAAAGGGAATTTCCTCTTGTCCCTTTTCAAAAAGCTCTTGCTCGCGATGCAAAAAGTTCTGCAGCTGTTCTTCGGTGTATAAACCTTCCGGTAAGATGCTTTGCAGCGATCCGTCCGGTTCGGTGCGATAAACCGACGCAAAGAGGCGGTTGGCCCGCGCGTCGATGACGGGAACAAAAAGATGGGCATGATGTTGCACATGGGCTGCATGCGCAAGCGCCTGCAAGGTGGATACGCCTAAAATCGGGCGGTTCGTAAATTGTGCCATGGTCTTCATCATCGTCACGCCGATGCGAAGACCGGTGAAAGATCCGGGTCCGATGCCTACAACAAACGCATCGGCGTCGGCTGCCTGCAATCCGCTTTCACGACAAAGGGCGTCCATAACGCTTAAGAGCTCCTCTGCTCGCAAGCGATCCTGTTCCACCACCGTCGTGCGTAGCGGCTTGCCGGTCTCGGCAATGGCTACTCCCGTTGCACGCGTGGAGGTATCGGCTCCAATCAGTCTCGCCATACGTTCACCTCCCTTGCTTCCCCCTCTTTCACTATGATCTGCACATGGATCAAACCGTGCGGAAGATACTCCTCCGCCTTTTCAGCCCATTCCAAAAACGTGATGGCCTCTTCCGGATAGAAATACGTCTCGTAATCGATATCTTCCAGCTCCTGCGGGGTCTCCAATCGGTAGAGATCCAGATGATAGAGGCTTCCCTTCGACGTTCGGTAGTGATTCACCAGCGAGAAGGTTGGAGACGAGGCCGGACGATCCGCACCAAGCGCTTGCGCCATCCACTGCACCAGCTGCGTTTTCCCCGCGCCCAACGTGCCCTCTAAAGAGACGACATCGCCCGGACGCAGCGTGTGCGCAAAGCGTTCACTCCATTCCTGCATCGCTTGTTTGGAAGCCATATACACGAGCTTACTCCTTCTTCTGCGCGTTTCTTTTTTGCGCATTTTTAGCATTCTGCTTGGCCGAAATTCAGTCTGTTTTCGATGCCATTCTTAAGCAATAAAAAGAAGGTGCCCCGCAGGGCAACCTCTTTTCTTGTACCATTATTGTAATGCACTTGCTGCGAGAGGTCTATCTTTTTTCCGAAGCAAAGGCGCTCTCGATCACACAATCCCCTGTATGTTGACGCGTCGAAGCGACTATGACCAGCGCTTGAGAATCGGTGAAATGCGCTTATAGAGCAAGAACGTCACGACACTCTCGAGGAACGTCTTCACCAGATTGAACGGGAAGACCGAAAAGAGCATCAAGGTCATATAATTTGACACCAACCCGTTAGCTGCCCCAATCTGGGTGGCCAGCACATCCAAATCTAACTGAATCGCCGCAGCATACGCCGGAAAGATAAAAAACGTATTGGAGAGAACGGCCACACAGCTCATCGCTAAGGATCCGGCGATCAAACTGATGATGGCGCCTTTTTTGGTATGCGAACGACGATAGATGATGGAGGAAACCAGCACAAAGGTGGTGCCCACGATCAGGTTGGATAATTCGCCGACGCCGACGGTCTCAGACGTAAATAATTTCAAAATATTTTTAATGAGCTGAATGAGGAAGCCCGCCACCGGTCCCATAGCGAAACCGCCGATCAAGCCGGGAACGTCTCCGAAATCCACTTTCATAAAAGCCGGGGCGAAGGGCATCGGAAGCTGAAACAGCTCCATAAGAACAAAACCCAAAGCGCCCAATGCGCCAATTTTTACAATGTTGCGGATACGCGTTGCATCCTTAAGTTGCTGTAACAATGTACTCTGCACCGCCCATCCATTTCTTTGATCCACAGTCGTATGTTGTGATTGCATATTCATTCCTTTCTATAATTAGGGACTATGTAAGGGCTTCTGTCCGCGAAAAGAATGATATCGGTTTAACAACCTCTGCTATTATAAACGATCGACCGCTTTCTGTATAGTCATGGGCAGGAAATTGTCCGTAGCGCGAAAACGTACGCCGAGAGAAAGAAAACACGAATTGCGAGGGAGCAGTGATACGAAAAGAAAAAATATGGTAGACTGAATCCGATTACAGGAGGAGCGATATGGGTTCGGTAACCTTTCAACTGATGGTCATTACCATCATCTCAAAATTGACAGGTCTCATTCGCGAAGTGAGCTTCGCGAAATTTTTTGGTACCGGGATGGTAACGGATATTTACGTTGTCTCCGAAAGTATCACGGCAATGGCCTTCAGCTTTCTCTTTATGTCCATTCAGACCACCTTCATCCCCATGTATAACAAGGTGCTGACAAAACGTGGACGGCAAGAGGCAGATTACTTCACGGCCAATCTGGCGAATACACTTGTGCTCATCGCGGCCATCATTTCCGGCGTCGGATTCGTGTTCATGCCCCAAATTATGCATCTCGTTGCCGCCGGCTTCGAAGGCGAAAAGTTGAATCAAGCGGTGCTCTTTACGCGTATCGTGCTGTTTCGTATTCTTTTTTCGGCGTTTAACGGCGCCTTCATCAGCTATTTGAACAATTACAACAACTTTTTAACGCCTGCGACGACCGGTATCATCATGAATGTTGTGATGATCTTCTTTTCGTATTTGACGGCAAAAACCGGAAATCTCCTGCTTCTTGCCGTCGGCAGTATTTTTGCTGTCGCCATACAGTACAGCTTTTTCCCGCGTGCGCTGCGCCACGCCGGATACCGGCACCGTCTATTGCTCAAGCCCAATTCCCCTGCCATTCGTGAATCGCTCTCCATCGCCGTTCCGGCCATGTTTTCCATCCTGGTCAATGATATTTCCATCATCGTGGACAAAGCCATCGCTACGTCGATTGTTCCAAACGGCGGCGCATCGGCGCTCAATTACGCCAACATGATCTTTATGATGGTCCAAGGCGTGGTCATCGTCTCCATCGTAACGGCCTCGTATCCCGGCATGTCACGCGCTGCCCAAAAGGAGAATCTACAGCCGTTCAAGCGCGTCATTCACCATTCTCTCGTGCATGGCATGGTATTGATCCTTCCCGCCGTCGTGGGCATGATGCTCTTCGCCCAACCCATTGTGCGCCTCTTCTATGAGCGTGATCAATTCACTGCCGCCTCGACGTTATTGACCACCGGCGCGCTCTTCTGGTATACGCCCGGGCTCATCGGGCTGTTATGCTCCCAGATTTTTATTCGTGCTTTTTATGCTTTACACGATACGAAAACGCCGCTTCTCATTTCCACCGTACAGGTGGCTGTGGACATTACCTTGAACTTTATCTTGTCCTATTTCTTTGGCTTAAACGGGCTCGCCGCGTCCACCATGGTCGGCAATCTTGTCGGTGCCGTGATATTGGGAACCGTTCTGCGCAAAAAGTCCGGACGTCTTGCGTTCCGCTCCCTTTTCAAATCGGTGTCCAAAATTACGGTTGCTTCCGCTTTGATGGGAGTGGTTGCCTTGTTTGTCTTTCACGGTCTTCCGTTGGGAAGCGAAACGCTTCGACTTCTGCTAACCATTCTCGTGGGAGCTATGGTGTATCTCATCTGTATCCTCTTCGCACAGATTCCTGAAGTACGCCAGTTGGTTAATCAGATTTACCATCGGCTGCATCGACGCAGAGCGCTTGGTCGTCACTGACATTCTCCAACGAAAATGACCATCTCCAACGAAAAAGGAACCTCGCCGAAAAAGCGAAGTTCCTTTTTTGATTTCCTTTGTTTTTCGGCGCAGAGGCTTGAGACTCTGCCGCAGCTACAGACTGTCCTTTACGTGTTGCTGGAAATACCAAGCCGATGCACACGCCTCTTCGATGCTGTGCGTCGCCTTCCAGTCCAGTTTGCGCTCTGCCTTGGACGGGTCCGCCACCACGGTGTCGATGTCGCCCGCTCGCCGTCCCACGATGCTGTAGGGAATGGTGAGATGATTTGCCTTCTCAAAGGCATGAACCAATTCTAATACGCTCGTGCCCTTGCCGGTCCCTAAATTGAATGCATGGGCGCCGGGACGATCCGCCATTTTTTCCAATGCCGCCACATGGCCCAAAGCCAGGTCCACAACATGCAAGTAGTCGCGCACCCCGGTGCCGTCGGGCGTATCGTAATCATCCCCGAAAACGCTCAATTTCTCACGCGTGCCGTCCGCCACCTGGCAAATGTAGGGCAAAAGGTTATTCGGAATGCCCACCGGACGTTCTCCGAGCAGACCGGAATCATGCGCACCGATGGGATTAAAATAGCGCAGCAGAATAGCTGAAAATTCCGGATCCGCCTTGGCCATGTCCATCAGAATGCGCTCAATCATCAATTTGGTCCATCCATAGGGATTCGTGGCCGCGAGAGCCATTTCCTCCCGAAACGGACTATGATTTTCGGAAGAATAGACCGTTGCCGATGAGCTGAAGACCATGCGGCGCACGTGATGTTTTTTCATGGCCTCCAACAGGACGATGGTACTCAGCAGATTGTTGTGATAATACATGAGCGGTTTCGCGACCGACTCCCCTACCGCCTTATAGCCGGCAAAGTGGATCACGCAATCGACAGGATGCGAGGAAAAGATCTTTTCCATCGCCTCGGCATCGGTGCAGTCCGCAACGTATGTCGTCAGCTTCTTGCCGGTGATTTTTTCGATGCGCAACTGCACGTCCGCGTCCGCATTATACAAGTTGTCGACCACGATCACGTTATGCTTGCGCTTCATCAGTTCCACAACGGTATGGGATCCGATGTAGCCCAAACCGCCACTCACTAAGACGTTCATTCTTCCTCCTTCTATTCGCATTGGTAAAAACATTCTCGTTGGCAAAAAAAGCCCGCCGGCAACGTCGTTACCCGCGGGCTCTACCTTACCGAATTTAGTTGACGCCGTAGAAGACTTCCATGGTCAATCCTTCATTGCTGATCAAAGAAGCATCTTCCACCCCGACATAGTAGAAAATAGTCGGATCGGCACGATACCCCGTGATGGACTCGCTTCCTTTCGGATAGCGCAACACAAAACCGTACTCCTGTGCATGAGCTTTCAGCCATTGAAATTGCTTGGTGTTTTCGAAATGATTTTCAATGCGCGGATCGGTGTTTGGCGCGTTGAACTGTACGCCGTAACCCGTCTGAAATACGGTATGCCCCGGTTGCGGAACATTGGCAGGGTTGCCGCGAAGAATGAGTTCCTTCTTTTCTTCGGCCGCGCCGCGATAGGTGGTTGCTACTTCCACTTGTAAACCGTCACGCTGCATCGCCTCCAGCATCACCTTCAGGCCCGCTTCAGCATCCGGATGAAACACCGTTTCGTACTCTTCGGGAAGCCGATAGGTCGCGTTGACAATTACCTTGCCTTCCACCGTTTTGCAAAGTGTCGCATCTGTGATCATCGCCAGATCGACATTTCGTACATAGCCGCTGCGGCCTTTGCTGACTACTTTCGTCCATTCGCCGTTTGTTCCGTAGGTCTCCACTGTCGTTCCCGCCGCCAGCGGCGCTACAACATGAGACTTTGTGGAGTCACGCGTGAACATCGTCGTGTCGCGGCTGACCTGTAAAAAGGTATCCAACCGATCGATATAGCCATCGTGCTGTTCTTTATTCTGCGGCCGTTCCTGCTTCTGTTCTTCAATTTCAGCACGCGTCTTGTATTCTACGGAAACGGATGCGCTTTCGCTGGAAGAGACCGGAGCATCGGAAACGAGTTGTGCAGAAGTTGCTAACGCGGCATGCGTATCGACAGCGCTGGAGCTGTTCATAAAATAACGGAGAACAAAACTGCCAGATAACAAAATAAAGACGCCGGCAAAAATACCGAGAAACACATTCGTTTTGTGACGACGACGATGGAGAGCTGCGCGACGTTTGCGGCGCTCTCTAAAGCGTTTCTCGATTGACTGCTCTTTTCTCATCGACGCACCTCTATGTGTTTCCGTTTTTCATCGTGATTTCCCATTATTTTGAGATGAAATCGTATGAAAACGGTATCCCTGTGGCATTCCTGTAATACTATTTGTATTATAACGAACGCCCCGTCATTGTTCAACCCATTAAACGAAAAAATATCACGTAAATTATCGAAATTTCTGCTAAGCAATGTGTTTCGTTTAAATGACTCCACCACATGTTGTGGAATCGAGAAAAAGCCCGACGCGTTCAAATAATCCATATTTATGGATAAGTTTTCGTTTGCAAACCTTTTCTTTTTCCATTTTTAAATATTTATTTATATTTTTTCCATGGTCACACGGTGCGTGTCAGCAAAACAAAGGAATATTGATCTCGGAAGCGCTCGTAGGCCTCTTCCGCTTGTTCCATGGTTTCATAAATTCCGAACATGGTCGGTCCGCTGCCGCTCATGAGAGCCGCTAAAGCGCCAGATTCTTCCAACTCTTTCTTAATCTTCGCCAGTTTGGGAATGGAGTCGAAAGACACGCTTTCCATGTGATTTCGCATCAGCGGATAGGCCTTAAGGTTATCGTACTGCAGCAAATCAATCATTTTGGATACCGGCACTGTCCCATTCGGTTCTACGCGATCGTACACATAACGTGAGCTGATGGTATCGCCCGTGTTGATCAAAAGCAGCGGCTTTTGAGAAAACCGTGGCAACGGCGTCAAGATATTTCCCCTTCCCTGCGCACGCTGGGTGCCACCACGAATGAAAAAGGCGGTATCCGAGTCAATGCCACCAGCTATTTTAATCAGTTCCTCATCACCGAGTCCCAAATTCCATAGACGATTGAGCCCCACCAAAGTGGCTGCAGCATCCGCACTTCCTCCGCCTAAACCGGCGGAAAGAGGAATGCGCTTTTCCAGTTCGATAATGACGGAATCGTCCGCAGTCCGATCGCGCAGCGCGTTCCACGCCTTATAAATTAAATTGTTTTCGTCGAGCTTAAGATGCGGATGATCACAGAACAGCACAAATCCGCCACGTCCATTTTCGATCGTCAGCGTATCATGCAGCGCAATCTCCTGCATCACGCCGTCCAGATCGTGATAGCCATCCTCACGCACACCGAGAATATCCAATGCCAGATTCACCTTTGCATTGGCCTGTACTTCCAATTCCATGCCGTCCTCCGTCATGATTTTTCTCATGAAAAAAGGGCTCTACTGAGCCCTTTTTCGATCAATATACCGTCAGCTTTACGGTAGAAGTCAGAACATCCGTATACGTATACGATACGGTGCGTTCCATTTCAAAGGCATTCGAAATGCGCACGGTAAAGACGTCCTCAAATGCATTCTCAATGATGCCTTCTTTTGTGACGATCCGCTTTCGCCCTTTGTCCGCGCGCACAACCACAGTACGTCCTATGTTTTGCTCGACTTCACTGCGGATGGCCTGAATTAAGCTGTTTTCTTGCATACCACACCCGCCTTCCCTCTCTGGGTACAAATAGCTTTTATATTATACAGGAAAATTGTGAATTATGCAAATTTCATTTGGGGTTCTTGGCGTGCTTCCTCTCAGAAAAAAGAGCTTTTTCCGTTATCGTGAATTGAAGCTCCTTATCAAGCCTCATTTTTGGCAAAAAAGGACCTCATTTTATCGTTATCCAATTTGGGCTCCTTACCAAACCTCATTTTTCGCGAAAAAAGGAGCCTCTTTTTTGTATTGTACGTTTTGGGCTCCTCTCTTTTCTTACTATTACAAGCGAAAAGGAGACCAAATTTGATTTTTCATCTTTTAGGCTCCAAAACAAGCTCCAGATTTGGCAGAAAAAGGAGCCTTTTTTTCGCTTTCGCAAATTGAGGCCCCTTTTTGGGTGTCATATCACAAGCATATAGGAGCCTCAATTTTTCTTTCTGCATTTTGGGCTCCTTTTTTTTGCGTTAAAGTCGAACATCATAGGAGCCTTTTTTTTCTGCTTTTCCTTTTTGGGCTCCTTCTCCCCTCTTACAGCGAAATATTTAATCCAAAAAAGCTCCGAGCTACGCTTTTCTGCGTAGCCCGGAGCTTTCGTCACTTCACTTACGTAGTGAAGAATAGAGTTTTACTTTTTCTTTTTCATTCCCAAATATGCACCGGCGGACAGCAACGTCATGGAGGTGGCCATCACCAACTGGAGTTCTTCTCCTGTCTTCGGAGCAACTGTTTTCTTCTGCTCAGGAGCCGGTTGAGGCTGTGGCTGGGGTGCTGGCGTCGGTTCCGGAGTCGGAGTTGGCGTTGGCGTCGGAGTCGGAGTCGGTTCCGGAGTCGGAGTCGGGTCTGGTTTAGGATCCGGGGTTGGATTTGGATTGGGGTCCGGGGTTGGAGTATCTGCCTTTTTGTACACATAAACTACGTGAAGATCCCCAATAACAACCTTTCCACTAGCAGCTGCCGAGCCTTCTCCCATTGTTGAAAATGCATACCCTTCGAAGGCTTTTTGTTCTGTTGTATATTCTTCGCCTACCGGCGCATCTTGTTTGACTGCGCTTTCAGCTTCCAATACGGTTCCATCTTCTGCAATATATTTTACATACACGCTTCCTTTTTCCGCCTTTTTGTAAACATATACTACGTGAAGATCTCCCTTTACAACCGTTCCACTGGCAGCTGCTGAACCTTCGCCCATTTTTGAAAATGCATACCCGTCGAAGGCCTTTTGTTCTGTTGTGTATGCTTCGCCTACCGGTGCATCTTTTTTGACTGCACTTTCCGCCTCCAAGACGGTTCCATCTTCCGTAATATATTTTACATAGACATTTCCTTTTTCTGCCTTTTTGTACACATATACTACGTGAAGATCTCCCTTTACAACCTTTCCACTAGCAGCTGCTGAGCCTTCTCCCATTGTTGAAAATGCATACCCTTCGAAGGCTTTTTGTTCTGTTGTATATTCTTCGCCTACCGGCGCATCTTGTTTGACTGCGCTTTCAGCTTCCAAGATAGCGCCGTCTTCCGTAATGTATTTTACATACACGCTTCCTTTATCCGCCTTGCTGTTCGTAACCTTTGCTGAGATTTTATCTTCTTCAGACTTACTGTTATCCAGTTGTTCAATTGTTTTAGTATATTCTTCCGGTACGGTAGGTTCATCAACTTTGTATTCCAACGGAGTAGTACCGTCTTCTTGAAACTTATCCAAGTCCTCAAAGGTTTTGCTTGTCTCGGTTCTACTTGCAGTAAAGGTTTCTTGATTATTACCGTCTTTACCAGGAGTAAGTGTCAAAACTGCACTTTTTGCTTTTTCTGTTGCATTCTCGTCATCCCACACTTTAGATAGCGTAATATCCAAGGGCTTCCAACCGGCATAGACGTGCAGCTCATTGGGATCCACAATTTTTGTAATCTTGTCTGTGGTATCAACAAAATAGGCATCCGCAAATTTAACTTTTGAAGCAGAAACAGTATTTTTCTTCGTGTTGCGGAAAGCAGCGCAAGCAGCATCAACAGGTGGCTGTTGTGGCGTATGGTTATACCATCCGTCAAAAATCCACTTTGAAACCGGCTTCTCTTTTAGTTCGGTCAAATAGGTAACGGCAACGTCATTGATGGAAACCTTGGGCTCTCCGCCACCCGAACCATAGAAGGTGTAGATCTGTTCTTTTTCCTTCGAATTATCTATAAATCTTGCACTCTTCTCGTCATAATTCGCATGATACGTCATCTTGGCACGTTGGCCCAAGACAACCGTGTTATTGTCTGGATTAAATACATAATCCCACTTGCCAATTGACGTATGATCATCGACAGCTGCTATGGCTTGACTTGCATCTTTTGACACATAATGAATTTTCTTAGCATCTTCAGGCGTTGGCGTGTAATTATCCGTTCCGCCTGCCACCGTATAGCCGATGTATCTTTCCTGTGTTTCGGAATAGCGGTCGAAAATGCTCTTTGGATCACTATGCTTTTTTGCCTTCTCACTGACGGACACATTGAGTTGATTCGTCAAAGCCCCCGTGAGCAAAATCTTGGACTGCCCATCCAGCACGCGAATATCATTCCCGTCAAATTTTGCCTTCGGAGTAATGATGACATCCTTGTCCGCATAGATGTTGATGCCGCCCATTTCATCCTTAGTGAGAACGTGCCCATCTCCTGTAGACCAGTCCCCTTTTTTGTTGCCTGTAATGGTCGCGTCATCAATCTTGAGATAGCCGTCATTATAGATGCCGCCAACCATGTTGTAGGCAAAATTATCCTTTAAGGCAGCGCCGCCTGTAATCGTTACAGAGCCTTCGTTGAAGATCGCTCCGGCATTATTTGATGCAGTCTGAGAAGAAATTGTTCCGCCTTCGATCGTAACGGTGTTGCCGCTTCCGACAAACATCGCACCGCCAAGTCCCGTCCCCTGAAAGACATAGGTCGCCGTATTGATGATGGTGGTGTCTTTCATCGTAAGATGAACACCAGCTGTATGGCCCGCATACTTCGCCAAAGATATTCCAGCACCTGCGCCATCCGCCATGAAATTTTGAATTGTCGTATTTTCGATATTCGCCATGACAGAGCAGGCATCATAGAAGTTAATTGCTCCACCGGTATTGGCAGTATATCTACCGCCATTCCACCATGCACCGGCGCCTTCAAGAGATGAGTTGGTAAGATTAAATTCTCCTCCGGCCACGACTTGTATCAGCCCACCGGCCTCAGAAACTCTGGAACCTTCATTAGCTTTAAATGAAGAACTATCAATGGAAAGATTGGAGTTTTCCGATGTGATTGCTCCCCCGGCGACACCGATAGTCCCCTTTTTTGCTACGGTTTCAAAATGAGCATTTTTAACAACTGCTTCATCACATCCTTCAAATTTGATGGCTCCGCCTGTATTAAAGGGTCCGGGAATCTTAAATGTAGCACCATAAATGTACACTTTAGACTGCGTTGCTTCGATCGCGCCGCCTTGTCTTCCGCCTTTGTCTTCAAGACTGTCTAAATGATTTCTATCGAAAACGGTAGTATCTTTTTTGGTCACAGAGGGATCGTTTATCGTTAACGTCGAACCCGGATGCAATTTGATCGCTCCGCCTTCACCATGAGAAGAATATTCCTTATCCACTTTTCCGGTATGGTTGTTTATAAATGAGCCGCCGGTTATTTTGATTTTTGCCGAATAGGAAACGATGGCGCCACCATGCGGTGCGCCCGGGCTTGGCACTGTGGCCTTAGTATGGTTGTTTTCAAAATTTGTATTTTCCAAATTTAACGTCGTATGAGCAGCATAAATCGCGCCGCCTTCATAGCGTTGCGTATCTTTGTTGTCGACAATCTTCTGCCCAAACGTATCCGTTGTCGCATTCTGTAGTGTAGAATTTTTAATCGTCACAGTCGCTTCGCCGGCATCGATAATACGACCCTTTTCTTTTCCGTCGAAAACGATGTTGTCAAACGTCACGTTGGCACCCTTTGCAATGACAAACATATTATTAACACCGGAAGCCAAGCTTAGTGTTTTCCCCTCCGATTTAATCGTACCGTTATAATCAGCGGGAATCGTTAACTCTTCTTTTACCTCGATATCTGCTGTCAGGGTAATCGAGTTTTTATCCACAATCGCTTGTTTGAGGCCTTGCATCGTAGAAACATCAACATCGGCGGCAAAGGCCGGTCTTGTCCAAAGCAGGGTCAACAACATCAATATGCCTGCAAGGACTACGGGTATCTTATGGCGTTTCATTTTCCTCCCCTTTTGCGTGAATATTTCGCGTGAACAGTATCTCCTCGGTGTCTATTTCAAGAACGCGCGATAGGCGCGATAGGTTTCATAGGCGTCAGCCTTGGAGGCCAGTTCGATCGGTGCATGCATGGAGAGCATGGCCGTGCCGCAATCGACGACATCCGCACCGTATTCGGCAAGAATGTAAGCGATCGTGCCGCCGCCACCGGCATCCACGGCGCCGAGCTCAGCGGTTTGATAGATCACGCCGTTGGCCTTGAAAATCTGACGAACATCATTTAAGAATTCGGCATTGGCATCGTTGGAGCCGCCTTTTCCGCCGGATCCCGTATATTTGGCAATGGCTACGCCGCAACCGATGCGCGCGGTGTTCTGCTTTTCAAAGACTTGCGTGCCTTCGTATTGCGGATCAAACGCGGCAGTAACGTCTGCGGAGAGCACACGGGAACGAGCCATCGAACGCTTGAGATAGAGCTCACTGTACTCGCCCTTCTCCGAAGCGATCAGCTCTGCGACCGCATTCACGAAGAAATGAGACTTCATGCCGGTATTGCCGATGGAGCCGACCTCTTCTTTGTCCACGAAAAGGCCGACCGCTGTGCGCTCCGGCTTTTCCGTTTCTAAAATCGCTTTCAGATTGGCAAAGGAGCAGATGCGATCGTCATGACCGTGTCCCGCAATGAGCGAGCGGTCAAAGCCGACTTCCCGCGCCGGACCGGCCGGAACAGCTTCCAGCTCCGCCACCTGAAAATCCTCTTCTTCAATGCCATATTTTTCATGCAAAATCGACAGAATGTTTGTCAGAATCGGATCCTTATCCTCTTCCTGCTTGCCGCGGCTGCTATGGCCAACTACAATTTGAAGCCGCTCGCCGGTGATGTTTTCGGCAGAGGTTTTCTGGTTGGGATTGTGAGACAGATGAATCAGCAAATCGTTGATGTAGAACACCGGGTCGGTCGGTTCCTCACCGATGTGCACCTCGACACGCTTTCCATCTTTCGTGAACAGCACGCCGTGCAGGGCCAACGGCGTATTCACCCAGTGATATTTTTTCACGCCGCCATAATAGTGCGTGCGAAGATACGCCATGTTGCCGTCTTCATGCAGCGGATTGGCTTTGATGTCGAGTCTGGGCGCATCAATATGCGAACCGACAATATCCATGCCCTCGCATAAATCTTGGCCGATGACAAAAAGGGCTGCGCTTTTGCCGCGGTTGGAAGCGACGATCTTATCGCCCGCCTTGACACCCTTTTTCAGTGCTTCATCAAGCGGCAGAAAGCCTGCTTCTTTTGCGGCCTTGACAATATAATCATGCGCTAAACGCTCCGTTTTTGCCTGGGATAAAAACGTGATGTATTCCTGACTATACGCTTCCATTTCCTTGCATTCCGCATCGGTGAGGGTTTCCCACACATTTGTTCTCTCGTATTTCATACTTTCCCCTTCCAAAAAACAGTTCTTTACGAATTTCGTTATTCAAATGGCTTCCGACAGGCCGGCGCGAAACGCAATTTCTTTCTACACCTGCCGAAGCGTTAAAGCCCGACTTTCGCCGTGGTTGTTCTTATCTTCTTTATAGTAACATACTTCCCCACACATCACATTGATTCAGTAGGCTCCTTTTGCTACACTGAACGTGTCCGATAATAATCCCGACAAAATAAATCGTCTTTTGTTTCATTTTGTTTTTTTTGGATAAAAGAGTGATAAGGTTATATCCGTAGTAAGGAGGCACAATGAATCTGTTTCAACATCAATCGACCGCGGAGGAAAATACCCCGCAGAATAAAGTAACCACTTCGCCGGAAAGCGAAAACGAAAAACACGAAAAGAAAGAGGTGCTGATCACCAAGGAGATGCTCATTTCCGAAGTAATTCAGCGCAAGCCGCGCACCATCCAAACCTTGATGCTCATCGGCATGGGCTGCATCGGTTGCCCCAGCTCTCTCATGGAAAGCGTGGAGCAGGCCGCCTGGGTGCACGGCATTGACCCGGACATGCTGGTGGAAAAGCTGAACGAGTGCTAACAAAAACAAGACGCAGGAGAGAAGCTTCTCCTACGTCTTTTTTTTTGCTTAGTTATCCTATTTCTTCAGCAATTCGCTCAGCTTCTTCTGATCGAAGCCGATGATCTCTTCCCCGTCTACCACGATGACGGGAACGCCGCGATAGCCGCGATCCAGCATCCATTTGCGCGCGTCGGCATCCGCTACCACATCCTTTTCGGTATACGCAATGTTATTATCCGCCATAAATGCCTTTGCCGCCTTGCAGTGTACGCAGGTCGGTGAGGTATAAATTGTTACTTCTGCCATGGGGTCATCCTTTCTTTTTCGGTGTTCTACTTTCGCTCGTCCTTATACCCAAATGTTTGCCAAAGCGCCACGAAATCCTCCGGCGAAAGATTCTCCGCCCGCGCCGTCTTCGGCAGACCACGTGAAACCAGAAACGATTCGATGGCCGAGGCATCCGCTCCCGTGGATTGCATGAGCGATTTTTTCACCATTTTTCGCCGTTCCAAAAACGCCTGCCGGACGATGGCATTCACCTCATCGCGCTGCGTTGCACTGAGATTGCCCAGAGGATCTTTTTTCAAATGTACGACCGCCGAATCCACTTTGGGCGGCGGCAAAAATGACGTACGCGGAACCGTAAACGCCTTGGTTGCTTTTCCGTACAGGGCAAGCAAAAGCGAAAGCGCTCCATACGTTTTGGTTCCCGGCGCAGCCGTCATGCGATCCGCCACTTCGTTCTGCACCAGCACCGTGATGGTTTCAATTGGAAGCGCATCATCCAGAAAACGACGCAGAAGCGGCGTCGTAATGTAATACGGCACATTGGCGACCACGTGTACGGCAGCTCCGGGAGCCAGCCGTTTAAGTTCCTCTTCCAGAGGAAGCTTCAGCGCATCCCCCTTCAACAGCGAAAAACGCGGATTATCGCCAAAGGCTTCTTCTAGCACCGGATAAAAGGTGCGATCCAATTCCACTGTAATCACGTGCGCGCCGGTTTCCAGAAGGGCTTGCGTCAGGGTGCCGATGCCCGGGCCGACCTCGAGAACCGTATCGTCAGCAGCAATCGCGGCGGTTTCGACAATTTTACGCACAGCATTGCCGTCAATGAGAAAATTTTGACCCAGCGACTTCGTAAAGCGCAGATGATGGCGCTTCATCACCGTACGAAGAACGGAAGGCATATAGAGACGTTCACATATCATTGGCTTCCCCTTGCTCGCTATTGCCGGCTCTCCGAGGGCGAATGCGGAACCGTTTCCCCGTTATACACCGTTTCCCGGTTATCCGAAACCTCTCCCCGTTCGCAATGGACGGCCTGCATAGCCGTTTCAAATTCTTCTCGGGTAATACCGAAATCGTTGAGGCGTGCCAGCATCTGTTTGGCATTGCCGTAGCTGATGCCAAGTGCGGCGGCCAAAGCGATGCGCCGCTCCTTCGCCCCTGCGGCGCCGTCCAGTCCGTGCGCGAAGAGATCCGCGGCATCAAATTCATGCCGTTCTTCACAAAGCGTCGCCCGTGCGCGTTGGAGTGCTTCGCGAATCGCTTCCGGTGAGGCATTTTCCACACCGATGTCATCGCCTTTCGTCGCCGAGACGCGGGTAATATACGCCTGTTTTGCCTGCGGGACATGCTCGGTAAGAATACGGCGAATGCGCTTTCCGGCATAATCCGGATCCGTCAGGATGATGATGCCGCAACGTTCGGCCGCCTCTTCGATATCCTGCAGGAGACGCGCGTTTAAGCCGTGACCATGTGTCGTCAGACACTGGGCATCCACCGCTGCTTTTACAGCAGCAACGTCATCTTTGCCTTCGACGACAATGACTTCTTGGATGCGCATCAGGATTTCTCCCCTCTTCGGCTTGCGGATGAAGCGCCGTCTTTCCCGCTCTTCGTCGAACAACAGGCGCTATCCGCCGCGCTCGCTCCCAAAGGAAGCGCGAAAAAGGCAATGGTGTTTTGTCGTACCTGTTTTGCCAGTGTCGGCAGCGATTCCTGCCGCAATTCGGCAATGGTTTCTAACGTCCTCGCGGCATACCATGGCAGATTCAATCGGCCCCGGTACGGTACCGGTGCAAGATACGGTCCGTCCGTCTCGATGAGCAGGCGGTCGCCCGCCACGCTTTGAGCCAACTCCTTCGGCCAACGAGCATTTTTGAACGTCACCATGCCGCCGAGGGAAAGGAAATAGCCGAAATCCGCCAATTCTTGCCAGATTTTGGGATTTTCATTAAAGGAATGCATCAGCGCGCGAATCGAGGAACCGAAATTTTTCAAGATGGCCAAGGTATCCTCGCACGCTTCGCGGCTGTGGATGACCACGGGCAAATCCAGTTCCTTCGCAAGCGCCAATTGACACTCAAACACGTCTCGCTGCGTTTTGCGCGGCGAAAAATCGTAATGATAATCCAAGCCGATTTCCCCGATCGCGACGACTTTTTTTTCGTTCGCAAGCGAGCGCATCCGCGCTTCCCATTCGGATGTATAGCCCGAGGCTTCATGCGGATGCGTTCCGATGCAAGCAAATACACGCTCGTATCGGAGCGCCAGCGCGACGGCCTGTAAGGAACTGGCTTCGTCGCAACCGGGGTTGACCACCGCCTCCACACCTTCGTCTTCCAACGAGGCGAGAATATCCTCCCGTGTTCCGTCATAGGCGTCATCATCGAGATGACAGTGCGCATCGATGAGCCACAGTTTATTCTCCGACGCAGGGTTCCCACCGATGGGTTCGGCGTTTGACAACGGCCGCTCGGTCGTAGCCGATGGATCCGGGCGCTTAGTCACGATCCCCCGCCTTTTCGTGCTGACGGTGGAGCAGCTCCTCGACGGTAATGCCCAAACGGCTTGCCATCAACTGATTGTTGGCGTCGGCAATTTTTTCCATCGCCTCGTCAATCTTAAGACGCGGAAAGAGGGGTTCGCCTTTTTGTACGTGCGTCCCCGCCGGCAGCTGATTGACTTCCCCGGCATGCAAAAAGCCTTTGCCGGCATAGCCCAACTGCGCAAACATTTTGGGTGCCGTCTCCGGCATGAAGGGAATCAAAAGCGAGGCCACCGTCGTTAAGCTGTCAAGCAGACGATACAATACGGTGTTCAGGCGTTCCTTCTTTGCAGGATCCTTGGCCAGTGCCCAAGGTTCAGTCTCATCGATATATTTATTGGTGCGACGAATGAGCGTCCAGATAGCTTCCAGACCGCGCTGGAAATCATAATGCTCCATGGCCTCTTCCAAGACCTTCGGCGTCTCTTCCTGTAGCGCCGTCAATTCCTCATCCGGTGACTGCGGAGCCGTCGGTTCCGGTACGATTCCGTCGTTATATTTTTCGACCATGGCCACGCTGCGCGAAAGCAGGTTTCCTAAATCGTTGGCCAGATCGGCATTGAGACGTGTCAGGAATTTGCGCATGGAGAAATTGCCGTCCGCACCGAAGTTGAATTCCCGAAGCACAAAGTATTTCAGCGCATCGCGGCCGTATTCGGCAATCAAGGGTTCCGGATAGATCACGTTGCCTTTGGACTTGGACATCTTGTCATCCTCAAAGAGAATCCAGCCATGCCCGAAAATGGTGTCCGGAAGGGGCATATCAAGGGCCATCAGCACCGCCGGCCAGATGATGGAATGGAAGCGCATAATGTCGCGCCCCACAAAATGTACGGCTGCCGGCCAATACTGTTGAAATTTTTCCGGATCATCGCCAAAGCCGATGCCGGTCAGATAGCAGATGAGCGCATCCACCCAGACGTAAATGACGTGTTCCGGATCAAAGGGCACCGGCACGCCCCATTTCAAGCGTTTGCGGGATACGGAAAGATCTTCGAGACCGTCCTTAAAAAAGGAACCGATCATCTCTTTCTGGCGATTCTCCGGCTGCATGAATTCCGGATGGTCTTTATAGTATTGCAACAGCCGATCCTGATAGTCGGAAAGGCGGAAGAAATAGCTTTCTTCTTCACGATGTTCCACCGGACGTCCGCAACTGGGACATTTCCCATCCTCTAGCTGCGCTTCGGTCCAAAATTCCTCACATGGCGTGCAATAATATCCCGAATACCTTCCCTTGTAGATGGCACCTTTATCATAGAGACGTTGGAAAAGTTCCTGGACGTCTTTTTCGTGTTGCGCGGAGGACGAACGGACAAATGTATCCGGCTCGACATCCAAAAGCGCCCACAATTCCTTAATCGAATCGACGATGGGGTCAATGTAGTCCAGCGGCGCCATGTTCTTTTCTTCCGCGATGCGCGCGAGCTTTTCGCCATGCTCATCGGATCCCGTCACATAATAGACGTCATAGCCCTGTTCCCTTTTATAGCGCTTGACGGCGTCGGCAATAATAGACGTATAGGTGTTGCCCAAATGTAAGTTTGCGCTGGGATAGTAAATCGGCGCGGTAATGTAGAACGGCTTCTTTCCGTTCTCGTGATGATCACACATAGTGGCTCCTTTCGTTTGAAACGGCTGGACACATTATAGCATAGCCGTTCCCACAGCCACATCCTCCATTCATGCTATAATGAAACGGTATTTTTCGAAGTGCCCGGAAAGGAGAGCCCATGCGCCGGCGGTTGCTTTTTGTCCAAAACGCCCTTTTGCAGTTTACGTTTTTCATCAGCTTTTGCATGATGACGGTATTCACCGTGTTGTACATGCAATCGCTCGGTTTTACGACCCTGCATACAGGTATCATCTTCGGACTGGCCAACTTCTTCGGCGCCTGGTTGCAAATGCTCACCGGACAGATGGCGGATTCTTCCAAGGTTGTGACGATTAAAGAAGTGTTGCTGGCGCATGCCGGCATCGCGGCGCTCGCCATGGTTCCCTTGGCTTTTTTCTCGGCAAGCGGATTCGTCGTTTTGGCGTCCTTTTTTGTGTTCAGTTTGTTGGCACAGGCGGTACAGGGGCCCATCAATGCGGTGTCCGTCGCTTTTGAACAAGCCGGCTACCCCATTCAGTTCAGCGTCATTCGCGGCATCGGCTCCGCCAGCTACGGTCTGACCTCGCTTTTAGCAGGCATGTATTTTGATCGCAACCCGCTGACACAGCTTCCGCTTCTGCTTTTCGTCAGCATGACGCTTTTCGGTCTGGTGATTTTTCTTTTGCCGCCGGTGCCGGTTGGCCAGCGTCATCCCGGCGTGAAGGCTGTGGGCGTGGTGGATCCGCCGACCCAGCATTTTTATCGTAAGTATCCTCTTTTTATTCCTCTGGTGATCGGCTTTACACTGCTCTTTTCCGGCCATATGGTCATCAACACCTATCTGGCGCTGCTCGTGAGACATGTGGGCGGCGGCGCAACGGAAGCGGGCATCGCGGTCATTTGTGCCATTGTGATGGAGGTTACTTCCCTTTTCAGCTATGGGCATCTTCGCCGGCATGTTTCGGATCGCTTTCTGATGGGCATTGCTGCGCTGATCTTTACCATAAAAGCCATTATTTTGTTTTTTGCGACCAATGTTTTTGTGGTCTACATTTCGCAGTTGTTCCAGTTTGCCACCTTTCCCTTTTTCACTGCCGGCATCAGCTACTTTTCCGCGGCAATTGTGGAAAAAAAGGATCTCGTGAAGGGACAAAATGTGGTGACCATCATCATGTCTTTGGGCGGCGCGGTGGGTTCGCTTCTTGGCGGCATTGTTCTGAATTTTCTCAGTGTCCCCTCGGCGCTATTGGCCACCGTCGGCATCAGCCTTGCCGGCAGCGTGATCGCGCTTTCCGGCATCCGGCAGGCGGGCATATGGAGCAAGACGAAGCAGAATTTGAGCAAAAAGGAAACACATTTTCCGAAAGAGCAGACAAATTGAGTCTTCCGGCGTATGATAAAAGAATAAGAAAAAGGAGAGAGCCATGTTCGAGTATAAAAAGGAATACGATAACGTTCTGGATGAGCTGAAAGATCGCGGATACTTTGACAACGCCACGGATGAGGCATCCCTGCGCAAGCTTCTGGAGGAAGGCCCCGTCAAATTCTACATCGGCTTTGATGCCACGGCGGATTCCCTGACGGTGGGACATTTCATTCAGATCATGGTGCTGATGCGTATGCAGGCCTACGGGCACATTCCCATTGCCCTTCTCGGCGGCGGAACCACAATGATCGGCGATCCCTCCGGACGCAGCGATATGCGTACCGTCATGACGCCGGAGAAAATCAATCACAATGCGGACTGCTTCTATAAGCAGCTTTCGCGCTTCATCGATTTCAACGGCGGCAACGCGATGGTGGTCAATAACCGCGACTGGTTATTGGATCTGAATTTCCTCGGCTTTATGCGCGACGTTGGCGTACACTTCAACGTCGGTGAAATGATTAAAAAAGATGCGTATAAAAATCGTCTCGCGACCGGTGGCCTCACCTTCTTTGAGTTTGCCTATATGCTTTTGCAAAGCTACGACTTTTTGGAACTGTATCGTCGTGAGGGATGCCGTCTGCAATTCGGCGGTTCGGATCAATGGGCCAACATCATCGGCGGTGTGGACCTGGTACGAAAAGCGGAGAATGCCAACGTTTATGGCATGACCTTCAAGCTCCTAACCACGGCGGACGGCGTAAAAATGGGCAAATCCATGAAGGGTGCCGTCTGGCTTGACGAGGAAAAGACCTCTCCCTATGAGCTTTTCCAATATATGCGCAATGTGGATGATCGCGATGTGACGAAATTCCTGTTGCAACTGACCTTCCTTCCCAAGGCGGAATGCGTGGAGCTGGGCAGCTATGCGGATGAACGCATCAATCAGGGCAAGGAACGCCTGGCCTACGAAGTGACGCGCATCGTGCACGGCAAAGAAAAAGCGGACGAAGCGCTTGCCGCCTCCAAGGCGCTGTTTAGTGCCGGCGAAGATCATGAACACATGCCCGAAAAGTGCATCGCTTTCGAGGGAGAAACCATCGGCATTCTGAATTTATTAACGCTTGCCGAGCTGACCAAGTCCAACGGCGAAGCGCGCCGCTTGGTCCAGCAAGGCGGCATCGCGGTGGACGACACGAAAGTAACGGATATTGCGACTGAAATCTCCCGCGCGGCTCTGCGCGACGGCATTACCGTCAAAAAGGGCAAAAAAGTCTATCTGCGCGTGCTTGTGGATGAGAAATAAACAAACGAATCGAAAAGAAAAAACGGCGCGCGGAAATGACATCCAGCGCGCCGTAAACGATATAGAGAAAAGAGAGAAAGAGCAAAAGATGAAACGTCGTCTTCCCCTTGCCGTATTGAGTTTGGTTACCGGCTTTGCCGTTTTAGGTGACGCGCTGGGACACTACCGTCCTGAATTGCGCACACTTTGCGGCGCTATTGCCATGATTGTCGGCATCGCCTTTATTATCCAGTCCTTTTCCGACCCCATGCATCTGGCAAACGAGATGCAGGACCCTGTCGGCTTTTCGCTTTTTGCCTATTTTCCGCTGGCGCTCCTCTATCTTTCACCCTATGCGCGCGACTATTTCATTGGCGAAAGTGCGAAAAAGCTATTTTGGGTCGGCTTGGTTGCGCATCTGATTCTGACGCTTTTCTATCTCTATCGTCTCGTTCGGGATCGTCGCGTCGAAGCCGTGCAGCCAACGTCCCTGCTCTTTTTTGTCGGCATTGCCGTTATTGGCGAAGCGGCAGCTACCTTCAACCTGATCGCCTTCGGCCGCGTTTTCTTTCTCATCGGCCTGGTCGCCGCTTTTCCTCTCTATGCCCTTCTGTTGTGGTGTCGCCTGAAAGGGCAGAAACCGGCAAGCGCATCGGTCACTGGCGCGGACGATACGACAATCAGTGGTGCTTCAGCGGATGCAAGCACCGTGACAAACACGAGCGTTACGGCAAGCAACAGCCTAGTCCGGAAACGCTCAGCCTATGCTTCCGCGCAGTTGGAGGCCACGCTTCTTGCACCGGTCAGCCTATTGCTTGCCGCGTATCCGCTTCTTTTTGAAGACGCCGGCCCACTGTTCTTTTTTTTGCGGATCGCTACGATCGCGCTCTGGGCAATTTCTCTATGGCGTCTGATCGGCCTTTTCTTCAAGCCGTTTTCCACCGGTCTATTGCTCTCCGCCTTCCCGTTCGCGATTTCCGCGCTGGCTTTACAACGTGCGAGCCTGTATCTTGAAAAACTTTCTATAGTGGGCGACACGTCCATGCCTTTTACCTTTGGCGTCTCGATACAGTGGCTCTATCTTCTACCGACTCTGCTGGCAACTTTGCTTTGTTATCTTTTGTTACTTAGGATGCTGTGGAATCTTGTAAAATAGTATCCATAAATACACATGAAGGTGAATGGCTATGCTACGCTTTATCATCAACGAAAAAAAAGAATTTTTTCTTTTTCTGGTTTTAATGCCTTTGCGTGCCCTGAGCTCTGTTGCGGTCATGACGATTATTGCCAGTATCATTGATTTTGCGATGAACGGATCATTAACGCAACTGCCAAAATATTTCATGTATTTCGGCGTTTACATTCTCGTCGATTTCCTCATTAATGTTTTTGACGCAAAAATACATTTTACGTTGATTCAAAAGAGCATCTCCAGCTTGAAACAGCGCCTCTTTCAAAAAATGATGTGGCAAGACAAAGATGTTTTTCATGATAAATCATCAACCTATCTTTCCGTTATCGAAAATGATGTGGAAATTCTGCGCGAAGTGCTTTATACGATTATGGATATGATGGAAGATTTTATGCGAATGTTTTTTGCGACTCTTATCATGTTTTACTACAGTTGGCAGATAGGTTTGTTTGTTCTGCTCACTTCTTTTTTGCAGGCATTTATTCCTATTGCTTTTGGTAATAAATTAGAACGCAGCGGAGCAGAATATACCGTGGGACAAGAGAAGCATATTGCGACCCTAAAGGACTACCTCTCTTCCCATATGACGGCTAAAATATTTCATGTTGAAACCATGTTGACAAGAAATTATGGAAAAACCGTACGCGAGGTGGAAACAAAATGGAAGGAAAAGGAGTTTTTAAACTCTTTCGTCAATTCCTTTTCTTATGTTTTCAATAAAATTGCGTATTTAGGCATT
This sequence comes from Murdochiella vaginalis, assembly GCF_902381775.1. NCBI lineage: Bacteria > Bacillati > Bacillota > Tissierellia > Tissierellales > Peptoniphilaceae > Murdochiella > Murdochiella vaginalis. The sequence goes on along the minus strand of NZ_LR698969.1, from coordinate 746,366 downwards.
TTTCTCGTCGGGGGCTATTTGTTGATGATAGGAAGCATACGTTTATCCATTATCGTGGCGATTACGAATGTCGTTTCCTATATTAGTGGTCCTTCTTTGTATTTAGTTGATGACTTAGCAAAGATAAAGGCAGCGCAAACTGCACTTCTTCGCATAGAAAAAATCCTAAACCAGGAAATAACGAAAGAGCCTACGGATGATCCACTAATAGCCTTACACACGATTCAACTGGTCGATGTTTCCTTTGCGTACGAGAAGAAGAGCATACTAAAAGCGGTCTCTTACCAGTTTGATCGCAATCAAAAATATCTTATCGTTGGAAAAAGCGGTGCAGGAAAAACTACGTTGCTCAATTTACTCTCCGGTTTGGAGAAAAAATATACAGGAAAAATTCTATATAACAATGTGGAACGTAAACAAATCAGCAGCAAAAATATAGCGAAAAATATATGCCTTATCGAGCAGACGCCCTTTCTCTTTAATGATACGATCTTGAACAATATAACATTGTTCGAACCTTTCGATACAGAGGAAGTCAAGCAGGTGTTAGCCCAAGTTGGATTGTTAGAATATGTTCTGCGCTTAGAAGATGGTCTGCAAACCGTCCTCTTTGAAAACGGTAGAAATCTATCAGGCGGTGAGAAGCAACGCTTAGCACTGGCACGTGCCTTACTTCGAAAAACGCCATTTATTCTTTTGGATGAATACACCTCGAATTTAGACAAACACGCATTAGAAAAGATTGAACAGTGTATTTTTTCCCTACAAGATGTGACCGTTATCGTCGTCTCCCATCGTAGCGAGGAAAAAGACGAGAATTATCAACATGTAATCCGCATTGAAAATGGGCGGATTGTTTCGTGCAAATAAACCACATCCGCCATTTCACCAAGATCAACGCTTTTTATACGCTTCTCCTTACGTTTTATCAAGAAAAGAAGCGGCTCGTATGATAACGAGCCGCTTCTTTGTTTCTCTTTCAAGCGTTTGCTACTGCTTGTTCATTCTTTTTCTGCTCCACGTCCATACTGCACCGGCCATCGTGAGAAGAGCGAATTGCCAACGCAAGAACAGCCCTGTATCGCTCGTCTTCGGAGCAACCGTATCTTTATTGGGCATCCCTTGTGGTTTTTCCCCTGCATTCTCCTTGCCCGGCGTATTGACATTCGGCTTGTTCGGATCCTCCGCCGGATTGACCGGCGGAACAACCGGATTCGGTTTCCACATGGCCGTAAACCTATGATCCTGGTTGGCCTGGTACGCATCTCCCGGCTGATACATGGAGCCTTGATAATACTGGAACGTGTATCCTTCCCGAACCGGCGCGTCATCGAGATAGAACATATGGCCCTTGTCGAATACATAGGTTCTTACTGCGCCATCGCCATTCCAGTTTCCGCCATTCGGATCCACGATGATGGTCACCTTTGGCTTTTTCTTAAAACACGCTTGATACGTAAGATCTTTGTCAATCGCATTGACCGTGTCAATCTGTGGATCCCACACGGAAAAGAAATAATGTGCATTGGGGGTTGCCGCAGGCACGGCTAACGTTTTTTCCTCTCCGTTATTGGTGGTTACCAACTTAATTCCGGCATTCGGATTGACATAATACACTTTTTCGTCTGCGCCGGCCACCTTCCCATTGCCGTCTGTGGTAAACGTGACGGTGACATAGCCCTCCGGCTTATCCGGAGAAGCATCCGTTTTCTCCACGATATCCGGCGATTTGTCAAACTGGAAGACAAATGTCGTTAGGGAATCGGTGAATGTCGCTTTCAGCGTCTTTTCATTCTCATTTGTCCATTGTTCCCCATTGGTATGGTAACCGACGGCCGGTGTTTTGGTGACCTTCGCTGCTACTTCCGTCATATCCACTTCGACTTCCGGGCTGACATAGTAGAGCAACGTTCCTGCTACTGTTCCACCTTCCCCGGCCTCAAATGCGACTTTGACATAGTTGTCAAGCGCACCTTCCGGTTTTGCTCCGTTTTCAGCCGCAGGAAGAATCGGCTCGTGCACAACAACCGGAATGACAACCGGCGCCTCTGCGGTGCCTTGGGTCGTGCCGTCCGTGTACGTGACAATGACTTTGGCGCTTGTATTGCCGACGTTTTTCACATCGGGCTCTTCCACAACCTCGATGGAAGCAATTTCTTTTCCCTCCTGCGGAGTGATCCGCTTACTCAGATCCTCTTTTGTTATGGTCTTGCCTTTCGGGATATCGATCTGCGTCGTCTTTAAAGGTTCCACTATCTTTGCAATCTCGACTACGTAGTGTGCCTCAATGGTAACGCCATCCGTAAAGGTATCCTTGATCTCTGTCGTGTAATCCTTAGAGGTTGTCTTGTTCTTCCAGTGATCAAACTTCCAGGTATAATCTTTGCCAGCCTCTTTCTTGCCTTCCGGATTTGCAACAGATATTGTGACTTCCTTATCCGGATTTACCCAGAAGGTCTTGTCAAACTTTGTTGCATCTGTTGCCTTGTCTGTAGTCTTTACAAATACCTTAATATAATTCTCCGGTACATCCGGCTTCTTGTTCGGTTCTTTCTGCTCGACGACATCCTCTACTACGACAATCTTCACTTCTTTCGTTACTTTGTCGCCATTTGGATACGTGATCTCTACCTTCGCAGTGATTTCTCCTGCTGTACTGGTATCGACGGTTCCTACAAACTTAAACGTTGTACCATCGGGAAGATTATCCTGGTTGTTTGGATCAGCACTGTCGTATTTGTTGGTAACGAGTTCCTCCGGCGTTATTGGGGTACCTTTTGCAACGACTTTTTCACCTACTGTCTTTGCTCCAGCTATCAGAGTCTTAGGCTTTACTACGTAATGTGCCTCGATTGTAACGCCATCCGTAAAGGTGTCCTTGATCTCTGTCCTGTACTCCTTAGAGGTTGTGTTGTTCTTCCAGCTATCAAACTGCCAGGTATAGTCTTTGCCATCCGGTTTCTTGCCTTCCGGATTTGTAACAGATATTGTGACTTCCTTATCCGGATTTACCCAGAAGGTCTTGTCAAAAGCAGTGGCATCCGTTGCCTTATCGGTAGTCTTTACAAATACCTTAATATAATTCTTTGGTACATCCGGTTTCTTGTTCGGGTCTTTCTGCTCGACGACATCGTCTACGACGACAATCTTCACTTCTTTCGTTACTTTATCGCCACTAGGATACGTGATCTCTACCTTCGCAGTGATTTCTCCTGCTGTACTGGTATCGACTGTTCCTACAAACTTAAACGTTGTACCATCGGGAAGATTATCCTGGTTGTTCGGATCAGCACTGTCGTATTTGTTGGTAACGAGTTCCTCCGGCGTTATTGGGGTACCTTTTGCAACGACTTTTTCACCTACTGTCTTTGCTCCAGCTATCAGAGTCTTAGGTTTTACTACGTAATGTGCCTCGATTGTAACGCCATCCGTAAAGGTGTCCTTGATCTCTGTCTTGTACTCCTTAGAGGTTGTGTTGTTCTTCCAGCTATCAAACTGCCAGGTATAGTCTTTGCCATCCGGTTTCTTGCCTTCCGGATTTGTAACAGGTATTGCTACTTCCTTTTTCGGATTTACCCAGAATGTCTTGTCAAACTTTGTTGCATCCGTTGCCTTGTCGGTAGTCTTTACAATTACCTGGATATAATTCTTTGGTACATCCGGTTTCTTGCTCGGGTCTTTCTGCTCGACTACATACGGTACAAACTTTGCGGTAAAGACATAATTATCGTTCAGTTCTGTATCCTTAGCTAATAACGGCTTGTCATCCCACTTTAGAAAATTGTTGTCTGCTTCCGGTGTAATATAGTGTTTATTTTCATCAGGCTCTTCGCCCTTTTTCAATTCCTGAGGAACCGGAAGCAGATCCGACTTAAGTCCCTTCAGTACATCGTAATGGATTTCTTTGATCGGTTTTCCGCTTTTATCTTTACCAAAGGATCCACCCTCACTGGCCTTAAAGGTTACACGGACGTATCCCTCCGGAGGAGTAGGACTGCCTGACGGTACCTCAATAACCCGGATATCCTTATAGTAGAAGGTAATCTCATCAGAACCGGTACCATTGATTCCTAAGAACTTGTTCGTATCTTCTTCTACATCGTAGAAAAGCTGCTGTTGCGGAGCAGACGTCAGCTTCCACCCCTTGATCGGCTTGTAGTTGCGCGCGTCATAATGACGACAGAGGCTCGTCACCGCTTCCTGGTCGAGGATGCGGTATTTGTCGATAATGTCCTTCTTCTGGGCGTCAGTAAGGCCCGGCTTCTCCAACTCTGCCTTCGCTCTTTCATCCACATAGTTGACCTTATAATTGCGGGTCCGGAATGGACGATAGAAGAAATGGAACTCATTGTACTTGAATTTCGGATTATCAACTAACTTCCCGTCTTCTAAAATCTGTTTCGGTTCTACCCTAAGCGTCTGGAAATAGGTGTTTCCTTGCGTTGCCCGGTTACCAAGCTGTTTAGCTAGTTCTTGATAATCCTCATAGAGTTTTTTTGTTTCTGCGTCTGTATTCTTTGTCAATTCTTCATCGGTAGCCAAAACCCAATTGGCGTCTTGCTTAGAACCAATGGCAGCCACATATTTATCGGCACGCTGATTTCCTATAGTTGCTTTAGCAGGATTCTCCGTCACGGTCTTATCAATCGCTAAAGCGTTGTCCAAGAAGTGATGGTAAACCTGCACATCCACCATATCATTTTTGACCCAAACGGCTTTCAGGTAGATAGGGCTGACTACGTCATTACCGTAGGAGTACAGCTCCGGAACCCCATAGGTGTCGCGATAAGAAGTGTCTACTTCCTCGGTGTAGTTGCCGGTGTTGGCATCCTTCTTATAGCGCAGGACCTCCCACCCCATGAAGCTATAGCCATTCCGGGTTGGTTTCTCCGGTTGTACCAGTTTTTGCCGCTGCACAACAGTAAATACCTGCTTGTCCCCTTCGTTTTCACCCTTTACCGCGTAGGTGACTTCTTTTTGGTCGGCGATATCGCCTTCCCGAATGGTCTTGCGGGCGGTGGTAATCTTCTCCTCTGCAATGGGATCTAACTTGCCCCCATTGGGGTCGAAGGTAACCTTCCACTTATAGTCCGGCTCCCCCCACTTAGCGTAGAGGACCAGGCTGTGAGCAGGCATGGTTTCCTTGTTTTCCCAAACCAGTTTCTGCCCGGCCGGGTCCAGAGCCCAACCTTTGAAAACCATTTGTGGCGCCAGTCCCGCTGGTCTCTTAATCCGATCCTTTCCCTTGTCATCTTTCTCCACCAGATCCGTCAAACCTAGATCAATTAAGGTCTGCGGGTTATCTAAATTGAGATCCTTTAAGGGTTTTTGGTAGAAGACGTCTGTCTGATTGGTGTTGTTGTACTCACTGTCGTCCTTGAGTTTTGCGGGATCATTGTTGAACCGCAACTTGTATTTATTGCGTTCGTATTCGAATTTGATATATCCGTTTGTCTTAAATGCATCACTGCCATCGTCCGGGTCGCCGAATTCATCGGCTCGGTTAAAGAAAGTGGACATAAAGCTCATTTTACCCTGGGTTTTTTTGTTACCATAGGCGTCGGTTACTTTTGTATTCGGAAACGGGGTTGTCGCCTCCCGCTCATCGTTCTTGGCGTCAATCTCATCCGCGGTAAGCTTTTCTGATGTTTCCACATTACGCTTTTTGGTAAACCCTTGGACTACCGGATATTTGTGCCCGTAGGTTGTCGAGGAGGTGTCCGACTTGGTTCGGTAAAGATTGTAGTCAATGATGGTCTCTCCGGGCTCAAACCCATCCATCCAAAAGTCCATGTGGTGAGGCATTGGCTGGTTTCCTTGTGAGTCGCGACCCCGTTGTTCGATACCAAAGGAAAGAGTAGTGAAAGTTCTCGGGTTAGCCTTCCAGTTGACGGGCAGAGTGACGCCATTTCCGGCGTCAAGATCGTTAGTGTAACCGCCTCGGTCTTCGTAGTCTTTCATATCTAGAAACTCGTCAGCCGATAGCCGGTAGGGAGGCGTGTCGCGGTACTGCCACTGTTTCACAGCGAAGTTTGGTCCCCACCCAAAACTTTGTTTCCCATCAGAAAAGCCCTTGGTTTCCTGGGCGTCATCCGGCCACTCCGTCATCAACTGGTTAAACCGGGCCTTAAAGTGGTATGGATTTCCCGGCTCGCCTAACTTTTTACCGTGTCTCCAAATTTCGGGATAGAAAGTAGCTCCCTCTGATCTATCATTTGACTTCGTAAAGTACAGGTCATAGACCTGGCGGTCGTAATAGATGTTATAGACCGTCTTGCCGTTGGAAGAAACCGCCTTTACTAAGCTGGAATCGTTAGGATCCGCGTTTTCTGTATCGGTTAAATCTTTATTGTATTTATAAAATTTATTAAGGTAAAGGAAGTAGTTGCGGTAAAATCTATCGTTGTTCCCTATTTTATTTAATCGTGCCTGATCCAGATCCGGAAACTCCACCCCTTTTACCGGCTCTGTCGCGAGGTCCGGACGAGTACCGGTGGGCTTATCTTTATACACATGGGTTCCCACGAAGTCGTACTTTTCTAAAAGGGAAGCTCCCTTGGGGTAGTCTGCCTTTTCCGTCCAAAACTGAACCACATAATCTGCCGTGGGGTCATCTTTCCACACCGCGGTAAATTTGACGTTTTCAGCGGGCATGGTTAGCTGCGCTTTTAGATTTTCAATCGCTTTTCCGGAAGCATCTGTAATGACTTCATCCTTTTTAAAGGTCTTTCCCGCTTCATCTGTTAGATCCACCGAAGGCTTCCAGCCTTGGAAGGTGGCTCCCACTTTCGTGGGGATATCTTTTTGCTCGAGAGTGGGGATGGTCTGTCCGTAGTACAGAGTGTGAGAAGGAACTTCCGTACCCCCATTGGTGTCGAAAGTAGCGTCAAAGTGGTTACGGTTGTAACGATATTCTACGGTAAAATCCTTGGTGTTTAAAGGAACTTGCACCTCGATAAACTTAGTTTCCGGAACAAAACCCTTTATTTCATCCGCATCTAAAGGTTCGATTTTCAGCTTCGATCCTACGCTACCCTCTTCTTGAGTTATCGTCTCTTCTGTCTCCCCAGGTTTGTTGCCATATTTATCAAAATCGTTGATGTCCTGGAAAACATGCTTGACGTTAATGGTTTGCTTTTCCGCGTTATAGTTAAAGTCTTGGGTTTTCTGGTAGGTCTTTCCATACTCGTCATTTCCACTGAGCTGGGGATTGGATTTGGCTTCGTTCACCACTGTGTCGTAGTTGATATGAAAATCGTCTAGTGGAGCGCTGTTCTTTTTTGGCATATCATAGCCCGGGAAATCCGGCAGCTTAATAGTCTTTTTTACCTTTGCTTTTTCCTCATCGGTAGCCGCTGCCCCTACGGTTGCCACATAGGGCTGGTAGTTGATGACATGCTCGCCATCTCGTTCCACCTTGAAGTCACTTCGCAGCGTATAAAGGTCCGGTTGCTTCGGATTCTCGATAAACTCGGCAGTCGTTTTTCCTTCCGGAAGCTTCACCGGTTGCAAGTCCATGGAGTTCTGATATTTACTGGTTTCCGCGGCAAAGGCCGTCGACGGCATAGGAACCATCAAGACCAATGCAAGCAGAAATGTTAAAAAACGTTGAAACACATTCTTCATCAAAGCACCTCGTTTGTTCTTTCTTCTATCCTTCTCTAGCCGACAAGTGCAGCTGCAAGTCTTGATAGATCCAAAAATCGTCCACTGTCATTGTATGCAAATAGCAAAAATACACAAGAGCCCGTCGTTCCTGTTGTATGCAGCATGACAGAAAGTTGTGTTTTTATCGAGACAGACGCATGGTGTCCCGTGCAATCATCAGTTCTTCGTTGGTCGGAATGACCCAGACCGCAATGGACGAGTCAGCGGCGGAAATTTTCTTTTCCTTGGGTTTGCGCTGACCATTGATTTCTTCATCCAGCTTGACGCCCATAATTTCCAAGCCTTTGCAGATGGCAGCGCGATCGTGTGCGCCGTTTTCGCCGATGCCTCCGGTAAAGGTGATGGCATCCACGCGACCGAGATCCGCCGCATAGCCGGCCACGGTTTCCCGCACCCGCGCATGGAACATGTCCAGTGCCAGGCGGGCACGTTCATTGCCCTCTTCCGCTGCGTTCTCCAGATCACGGAAGTCGCTGGAAACGCCGGAAACCCCGGCCACGCCGGATTGCTTGTTCAGAATGGCATCCACTTCTTCCGCCGACTTACCTAAGCGAGTCTGCAGGAAGGTCACAATGGCAGGGTCAATGTCGCCGCAGCGCGTTCCCATGGGTACACCGGCAAGCGGCGTCTGGCCCATCGAGGTGATGTAACTCTTTCCGTTTTTGACCGCCGTAACCGACGAACCGTTGCCCAGGTGGCAAGAGATGATGTTGAGCTTCTCCACGGGGATATGCAGCAATTCCGATGCGCGCAGCGTCACAAAATAATGGCTAGTTCCGTGGAATCCGTAACGGCGAATGCCGTGATCGGCGTAGAGGTCATACGGAAGAGCATACATGTAATTTTCCTTCGGCATGCTCTGATGAAACGCCGTATCAAACACCGCGACGTTCGGCTTTCCGGGAAGGGCTTCCTGTGCCGCTTTAATACCTTGCAGGTTGGCGGGATTATGCAAGGGGCTGAAGGGAATCACCTGCTCAATGGCCGCAATCACATCGTCATCCACCAGTGTGGACTCCGTGAAGTTTTCTCCGCCATGAACCACGCGATGGCCCACCGCATCAATTTCCTGCATATCCTTGATGACGCCATGTTTCGAATCCGTGAGGGCCTCGAACACAAGATGCACCGCTTTGTTGTGGTCGGAAATGGCCGTCTCATTCGTCCATTCCTCCTCGCCCACTTCCTGCACCAGGCGGGAGCCCTCAATGCCGATGCGCTCAACCAGTCCCTTCGCCATCACTTCTTCGTTATCCATGTTAAACAGTTGATATTTAAGCGATGAACTGCCGCAATTGATCACTAAAATTTTCATTCTCTTCTCCTCTGTTTTTTTTACCGCGACGAGTGCGCCGCAGGCAGGCTGTCTTTTTTTTGCCGAAATGAGCTTGCCGCAGGCGTGCCATTTACGTTTGCGACAGCTTTACCGCGAAATGTTACTTCCAAAGTGGGGACGGATACACCCCGCGATCCACCAACGCTTTAAAGCCAGCCATCACCGGTTCTTTGTCCTCATGATAGGTTACGCCCATCCAGGTATCATTCGTCGTTAAGACCTCAACAGACAATTTTCCCTCGGATAGTCCCGTTCCAACAGCCGTTGGCAACAGGGCTTCGGATTTCAACGGATTCTTCGGAACATCCTCGCGGAAAAAGCGCTCTAAATCCTTTTGTAAGAACGGCAGAAATGCGGGATGGAAGCCCCAGAAATTCATCGAAACGACATTCTCGCCAGCAAGGTGCTGCTCGTTGCCGTTTTCGTCGACAAAGCGTGCGCCGTCGCCTTCCTTGAAGAGTTTGGTGCGTTCCACGATTTGCACCAGCCTGCCGTTTTCGACTTCGCAAACACCGCGCGAAACCGAGCCGTGCTCGGTGAGCGTATTCTTGATCTTGAAGCCCACCATGGCATGATGGTTTTCTTTGATCTTGTCGGATGTCAGGAACGCATAAATTTTCTTGTAGGCTTCTTTTCCGTAGTAGTCATCCGCATTGATGACGGCGAACGGCGCATCAATAACATCCTTGGCGGCACAGATCGCATGCGTTGTTCCCCACGGCTTTTCGCGTCCTTCCGGAATGGTAAAGCCGTCGGGCACGTCCTCGAGGTCCTGATACACGATGTTAATTTCCAGATCTTTCGGCAAATGATTGGTCAGCACTTCATCAAATGCCTCGCGATTTTCCTCTTTAATGACAAAAATAAAACGCTCGAAGCCGGCCTCAACCGCATCAAAAATCGAGTAGTCGATGATGATTTCGCCCGTCGGGCCCAAAGGGTCGATCTGTTTCAATCCGCCGTAGCGTGATCCCATGCCGGCGGCAAGCACCAATAGTATCGGTTTGTTGTTCATGTTTCCCCCTTATGCTCCATTGTCCTTTGATTTTTCTACGCTTTTCATAATAGCACAAAATGGCAATTTAACGCAGACGAAAGCCTCGAAGCTATGGTAGAATGAAACAGTCAGGCAGAAAGGAAGTCGACATGAAGCTTACGCAGGAACAGAAAAAAATCGTCATCATCGGAATGCAGATTGCAGCCTTTGCCATTGCTTTGGCTTTCCTGTTTTTCAACGTACCCGTGCTTTGGAGTATGTTTTTAACCATTCTTGGCATGATTCAGCCTTTCCTCATCGGTCTGTCCATCGCCTTTGTTGTAAACATCCCGATGCGGCGCATCGAATCGCTCATCAGTCGTCTTCCCTTTGGACCGACCCTCACGCGTGCGCTTGCCATGCTACTCGCGTATGCCATCATTTTTGCGTTCGTATTTCTCACCTTCGCAGTCATCATTCCGAATGTCATTACGTCTATGCAGCTTTTCATTCGCGCCATTCCGGACGTATTGCGGGCGGCGCGTTCCTTTGTGCAAAACGCTGATTGGCTCGGGTCGTTGAAAGAAAGCATCAATGACGCCATCAATCAGGTGATTAATAATGTAAATAATCTAACTCTGCAGGAGTTCATTAATACGTATTTTAAGGGTGTGGATCTGCAGACGCTGATTTCACAGTTTGCACAGAATATCCTTACGCAACTCGGATCCGTGCTGAACATTACCATGTCGTCTCTGGTCTCTTTCATTTTTTCCATCTATGCCCTTCTCAGCAAGGAAAAATTGAGTCGTGCTGCGAAGCGCATTATCTACACCTTTCTCAGTGAGCGCCATGCCGATACCGTTATGTACGTCTCCTATACGGCATTTGACAGTTTCTATAATTTCTTTACGGGTCAGTTCCTGGAAGCCATCCTGCTTGGCACCATGAACTACGTGGGCATGAACTTGCTGGGTTTGGAATATTCGCTGATGATCTCGCTGATGGTGATGATGGGAGCCCTGATTCCGCTCGTCGGTGCCTTTTTGGCCGGCCTTCTTGGCGCCTTCATGTTGCTGACCATTTCGCCTTTGCATGCGGCGACCTATCTCGTCTATCTCATCTGCTTACAACAGCTGGAAGGCAATGTCATTTATCCGCGTGTTGTCGGCCAGCAAACGGGTCTTCCGGGCATTCTCGTACTTCTCGCCGTTCTTGTCGGCGCGGCCAGCTTCGGTTTTGTCGGCATGTTCCTCTTTGTGCCGCTGTTCTCTACCGTGCATACCATTTTGATGGATTACACCGATCGGCGCATTGCAGAAAAGCATTTGAATCTGGAGAGAAAGTAAAATAAAACAAAGCACCCGGCGAGAATACATCGGGTGCTTGCTTTATGCCTTTTACTGGATTATAAATCTTTAAAGAATAGGGGATCGTCCGGCTGACGAATCAAAGATGTCACAAAAGTATAGGAATCTGCGATTGGCTGAACCAAGTCTTGTTTAAAATGAAAACTGATATTAATCGAAAAGAGCTCCTCTACAGGAAACGGTGCGGTTGGATTTTTCAATGCAATCTCATACGTTCTGTTCCCATAGAACGTGATCTCCCTATTCTCTTCTTTGTCGACTAGACGAACTTGCGGTCCGCCTTCCGTGTTGATCGTACCGTCCACTTTACATTTCAGCGTGCCATTTGCCTGCTTTTTTGCGATCATACCGAGCATTTCGGGTTTAGGGACAGTCTCCACTTTGACCAGGAAATTTTTTCCTTCTTGATCATAATGCACTTCCAAGAGGTTTATTGTGGAGAGAACCGCTCTTGCTGACAACGTCATCATTTGCTCCGACTCTTGCTGTTTAGGTACGGAAGAGGACGCCGTCACAGCTTCTTCGAATGTCTCCTCCGACTTCGCCTCCGCAGAAGCAATCGCCTGCGATGTGTTGTCTTCATTCTGACGTTTTTCGGTTTTCGATAACAATCCTTTTGCAAGGAAAGCACCGACAAGAACGACTACGACGACGAGAAAAAGATACCGTATTGGAAATTTTTTTCACTCTTCATTCTTCTATCCGCCCCCTCTCTTCAAAAATTCTTTCTCTTTCTTTGTCTGAACGACATTCCCCAAAGATTGCTATCTTCCTCTTTTGTTATGGCTGTAACGAAGTAATCGGTACAACATAGACCCCCGTTTTGGGATCTTTGATTACCGCTTCGCCATGACCGACAAGAACGCATAAGTATGCCGGCTTTTTCTTGACATTCTCTTGAAAGCGACAAAGGCTTTCTATCGCCTCCTGCATGCTGCCATCGCTAAGCTTAATTTCAAAGGCGGCATAACGACCGTCTTTAAATTCAATAATCGCATCTACTTCATCGCCGGAAGTGTTATCCCGAAAATGATACAACCGCCCATCTAAATACTGGGCATAGATTCGCAAGTCTCTTTCCACCAAGGCTTCAAAAAGTAACCCGAAGGTTTCATGGTCATACAGTAATTTCTCTACCGTCAAGTGCAAACTTGCACAGCATAACGAGGGATCAACCAAGTGCCGCTTCGCTGTTTTCCCGACTCTTGCAGAGGATCGATAGTTGACGGAAAAAGCCTCCTGATTTGCGATAAGATAAAGGCTGTCTAAAACGCCCAAATAATCCGATAGCGTCGTTCTGCTTTCAATCAGTGTTTCCTGATTTTCGACTTCTTCAATATCTTTGATGAGTGTATTTATACCCGCAATGGTGGATTCATTTCGCGAAAGGGAACGAAGTAACATACGCATCTTCTCCGGACTTCTCTCTTTCGTTTGACGCTCATGCATGTCTGTTTCGAGAATTGCGGAAAGATAGCTTTCCGGAATGATCCCGATGTCTTCTTTCGCTACCGTTAAATTTTCCGGCCAGCCTCCACGAACAATGTAATGCGCCAATTCGTCCAGCTCAACCTTACGTACATAACCCTCTTTCAAGCGTCCTTCCAACATTTCAGAAAGGGAAGCTTCTCCCGTTGATTCTCCGGACTCATAAAGACTCATCGGTTCCATACGAAGCGAGGCAATCCTTCCGGTTCCGGAATGAAAAACCTCTTCTTCCCCCTCATCTGTATGCAGTGTCGTCGAACCGGTTAAAATAAATTTTCCTTTTCCATGGTCGCTATCGCATTCATGTCGTACAGCATCCCAAATCGACGGAACCACTTGCCATTCATCAATCAATTGCGGAAATTGTCCCGTGAAAATGTATTTTGGATCCACCTTTGCCAAATTGCGCTGGCTTTTTTCCGTCATATAGGTGACGCTTTGTGCATGATGTAGACCGGTCCACGTTTTTCCGCACCATTTCGGTCCTTCCAGACAGATAGCACCGAACACCCGCAAATATTTTTCGATCTTCTTATCGATTAAACGCGGAATGTAGTTTTCTTTTGTCAACGTCACGCGATCACCCCCTTTGTCATCAGCGTATCACTTCACTGGTCACTTTTCAATCGTTTTGCTGGTCACTTTTCAGTCGTTTAACTGGTCACTTTTCAGTCGTTTCACTGGTCACTTTTCAGTCGTTTCACTGGTCACTTTTCAATCGCTCTGCTTATTCAAACAAAAAGGCCGAAGCGTTGTATTGCTCCAGCCCTATCCTCATCGTTTTTTCGCTCTTCTTATTCCCGTTCATTCAGCAGTTCTAAAAACGCCACCATTTTCTGCGCTTCTTCCGCACGGGACGTTTGTTGCGCGAGCGCCTCTTTTGCCCACCGTTCGGCCTGCTTGAAATCCGTCGCCACACCACGACCCTCGATCAAATCATAGGCCACTTCCATCATCGCATTGGGATCGCCGTTGTCCGCACGCTTCATATCGGTTTGTACTTCCAGAGCGGTCATGAGCGGTGCAATAAAGGCGTCGACATCTTCCCCGAAAGGAGAAATGGCCACTTTTATAATGTCCAAGGCGCGTTCATCGGTCCATGTGGAAAAGTCCACCTCGGGCGAAGCCGGATCTGCCGACAGCAGCTGCTCGCACGCCGTCTGATAAATATGTTGCGTCATCCACAGCATATCGATCTGCTCTTCCGTCATATCATAATGCTCGGTTAAATGGGACAGTGCCCCGCGGATGCTCGGATCGCGTTCTAAGCCGGTATAGGGCTGGCGAAACACCAGATAGAAAAGCGCTCGAAAACCGAGGCTGGAAAGATCCGGGCCTTCTTCTCCCGGCAAAAGCTGCACATCTTTCGCGTCCTGTTCTTCTTTGAGAATGGAAAGAATGTAGTGCTCCGCCTCTTGGTCATCCATATCGTCCCCGATGGCACCGCTCAAAGCGCGACTCAGCACCGGCTGCACAGCGAGAACACAGGCATCATGGATTAATTGGGGAAAAGTATAGGTAATCAACGTTCGCTCCTTCTGTTCAGGGAATGCATGGAGGGATTCTTCTTTCGCTTCGACAGGCCCACCGCCGTAGTCCACCGACGCCTAATGCGTAGAAATCTTATTCAACCGTCACACTCTTGGCCAAGTTGCGCGGCTTATCGACATCCAGTCCGCGCAGCGTGGATTCATAATACGCCAAAAGCTGCATCGGCAAGACCGAGAGACTGTTCGCCCAAAGCGGATGAATGGCCGGAATAGTCATGACGTGACCGACATCCTCAAAGCCTTCCATGCCTTTCATGATAAGCGTGGTGACGTCTCCGCCGCGCGTCTTAACCTCCAACAGGTTGGAGCGCGTCTTTTCCATCAAGTCTGTCTGCGTGGCAATGCCGATCACGGGCGTACCCTCTTCAATGAGGCTGATGGTGCCGTGCTTCAGTTCTCCGGCAGCATACGCTTCGGAATGCAGATACGACACTTCTTTAAGCTTGAGGCTCGCTTCCAGACAGCCGGCATAATCCATGCCGCGACCGACAAAGAACATATGCTCTTTGTCCAAGAAACGCTCCGCCGCCTTACAATACGTTTTTTCTTCGCGCAAAATCGCATTCATTTTACGAGGAAGCGTCTTGAGTTCAGCGATCAGCTCCTGCGCCTTTTCTTCGGTGATGCGCTTGTGATGCAGTGCCAGATCCAGCGCGAAAAGATCCATAACCAACAGCTGACAACTGTATGCTTTTGTCGTAGCCACCGCAATCTCCGGGCCGGCCACCGTATAGATAACACGCTGTGCCTCACGGGCGATCGACGAACCGACCACATTGACGATGGCCAATGTGGAAGCACCCAGCTTCTGTGCCTCACGCAACGCCGCCAGCGAATCGGCGGTTTCCCCCGATTGCGAAATGATAATCACAAGATCCTTCTCGGACAGAATGGGATGACGATACCGAAATTCCGAGGCAATATCCGTTTCCACCGGAATGCGAGCAAGCGACTCCACCACGTACTTGGACACACAGGCCACGTGATACGCCGAACCGCAGGCCACAATATGGATACGGTTGAAGGAATCATAAAAATCGGGCGTCAGGTTTGCACCTTCAAAGCGAATCCAGCCGTTCAGGTCTACAAAATGGCGAAGCGCATTGGCGATCACCACCGGCTGCTCGTGAATCTCTTTCAACATGAAATGGGCATAGCCGCCCTTTTCCGCGGCCGCCACATCCCAATCAATGTGCTGTTTCGGCATGGTAATGATGTTTCCCTCGGCATCAAAAAACGTGATACCCGCACGGGTCAATTCGGCAATCTGATCATCTTCCATGTAATATACGTCACGGGTGTGTTTCAAAATGGCCGGCACGTCGGATGCCAAAAAGCTCGCGCCTTCTTTAACTCCCAAAATCATAGGCGAATTTTTGCGCATGACCCAAATCTCGCCCGGACGATCCTGAAAAAGAATCGCCAACGCATAGGAGCCGTGAATGTGCGCCTTAGCGGCTTTCAAGGCCTCCAAAGGATCCGCTTTTTCGCCGTAATAATAGTCGATGAGCTTGATGCAGACCTCGGTATCCGTCTCGGAATAGAAGGTATATCCCTTCTCGGTTAACTCTTTTTTGATTTCCTTGAAATTCTCAATAATGCCGTTATGCACTCCGACGACACGGTCATCGGCGGAATAGTGCGGATGGGCATTGATACGCGTGGATTCTCCGTGCGTTGCCCAACGCGTATGGCCGATGCCTTCCGTTCCCGAAGGCTTTTCCTCCGCGATACGCTTCTCCAAATTGACCAGACGGCCTTTCTCTTTCAGCACATCAAAAGTGCCGTCGGAATTTCGTACAGCGACGCCGGCCGAGTCATATCCGCGGTATTCCAATTTTTTCAATCCGTCCAGCAACACCTCGACGGCTGATTCTTTTCCAATATATCCTACAATGCCACACATAGTTTCCTCCTGAAAAAGGTGGTTAGCACCTTCGCTTGCATTTTATCATACTTGGCGAACGTCGTACCATAGGCGCCCATCATCGTTAAGATGCCAAACCGCCGTAGGGGCAAGCATCTGCTCAACAAGATCGTCTCCTTCCAGAACATGGTCACAGACGACAAGAGCTGAAAAGCCTTTGCTTCGCTTCACAATAGCATCCGCGGTTTTTTTGCGCAGCGCTTCATCCAAACCGACAAACGGCTCATCCAGCAAGAGCAGATCTCCCGGTGACAACAGAGCACGCAACAGCGCCAAGCGCCGTTTCATGCCGCCGGAAAGCGTGAAAACTACTTGATCCGCTACATCCAGAAGTGAAAGGGAAGAAAGTCCGTCCGCAATTGTCTCTTCATCGAGGCCGACAAAGCGCAGGTTTTCACGCACGCTGTGGCTTTCCAACAGACGGTTCTCCTGAAACAGGATATTGCAGCGCGGTTTGGTAAAGGTCGCATACAGTATGCTGCCCCCATCCGGCGTTTTTTCCGCAGCGATCACGCGCAAAAGTGTCGTTTTGCCGACACCGGACGGGCCGCTTAGGTGCACGCGATCCTGCGCAAAAAGCGTGGCTGTAATGTCCTGTAACACCGGCTTTTGCGAAAAGGAAACGGACACGTCCCGTAACTGCATAAGGGGCGTTTTTTCTTTCTGTGCGAAGGAGTTTCGGCTATGCTCGGCAAGCGGAGCCGTTTTTGTGCCTTCCAAATTCGGTTTCTGACGAATTGGATGAATCCGCATCAGGCGATGTGCCGCGCCATTCCACAGGAAAAGCACCAGCTTGGTGTTAAGCAAGCTGATCATGAGAATGACACCCGTCCAAGCAAAAAGGGCGGGCATGTCCAGCGTAATTTTGGATTGAAAGAGCGCCTCACCCACACTGTTTCCGGCAAGGGCTATCATTTCGGCCGCCACACCGCCCTTCCAAGCAAGACCCGAGGCGGTTTGAAAGGCGGCGCTCAGAAAGGGAAGGACGGAGGGCAACAGCACGCCGCGCAGGCGACGCGACAGCGGCACGCGAAACGTACGCGCCATTTCCAAAAGCGAAGCATCTACGGTCCGTCGTCCATCCAGAGCGTTTTGGTAAACCAATGGAGAAACGAGCACAAATACAATGAAAAGAGAGAGGTGCGCGGAAGGCAAAATAAACAGCGCAAAAACAACAAAAGAAGCGACCGGAATGGCTCGCATCACTTGCACGGGCAAAGCCATCAGCCGCGAAAGCATATCGTTTGTCGCGGCCAACCAGCCAAAAAGCACACCCGACACAGCGCCGAGAAAAAAGCCTCCCATCACATGCAGCTGCGAGCTTAAAAGGCGTGGAACAAACGTCGCATCACCGAGCAGGACGGCGAAAGCCGCCAGCGTTTGCGTCGGGGAAGGCAGAATGAGAGAGTTGCCGATACCCTTCGCCAAAAGAGCCCATGCAGCAAGCCAAAAGGCCCCGACAGCAATTCGTCGGATGACTTCGCGCATTCTACTGTTGCCCTTCCGGTAGGTAATAGAAATCATCCGCCGGCAAAGCGCCGCCAATCGCCTCTGCATTCTGTTTCTCCAGAACGCGTAGATAGCCGCTCAGCTTTTCTTTCATTTCTGCACCCGTAATGGAAACAAGGTTGGCGTGCGGTATGGCTTTCTGTGCGACGGCTTCCGGCACAATACCTAAGGCGCCGATCACTTTCGCTGCTGCCGCCGGATCCTGTTTCACCTGATCCACCGATTGTGAGATCGCCGAAAGCAACTGTGCAATCGCCTCGGGATGCTCCTTCACCACTTCTCGTCTTGCAATCAACACCCCCATCACCAGTGCAGAAGGCGCCTCCCCGCCTTTTTGCGCTTCGTCCCAGGCAGCGGTAAGATCTACGGCCCGATGAAGATCGGCAATTTTCGCCTCGGCGGAAGAAACAAAGGGTTCCGGCAATAACGCTAACGCGTCCTTATCTTCCGCTAGGGCCGCCACCACCTCGGCATGTTCGCTCTTCCATTCCACTCGAACATCCTCCCAGGCAAGGCCATTGGCTTGCAGAAGATAGTGCAGCGCATATTCCGGCGTCGCGCCTTTTCCGGATGCCAGCAACGTTTTTCCCTTCAGATCGGCGATCGACTGCACTCTTTCTCCCCGTCCGACAAGATACAGCACCCCAAGCGTATTAATATTGAGCACTTGAATGTCACCTTTTGTCTTGGCGTAGAGAACGGCGGCCAGATTGGACGGCACCGCGGCCACATCCAGCTCTTTTTTCGCCAGAAGCGGAATGAGCTCTTCGGGAGAACCCAAAATGCGATACTGCAGTGCATTTTCTTTGGCATCCGCCGCGGCAAAGACATAGGCCATCCCCATCGATGTGGGGCCTTTCAGTGCGCCGATGCGAAGCGGCGTTTGGTCTTTCTTTTCTGCCTGGGAGGAGGTTTCGGAAGAGAACGTTTCCGTTACACTTTCCTCTTCCCTGCTGTTTGCCGTTCCCTTATCTTTCGGTGCCCCGCAAGCACTCAGTAATAACACAAGGGCAAGCAAGACCGCTACAAAACCGCTTGCTCGTCTCCACCTTTTTTCATTTCCGTTTTTCATGTTTTCTCCTTTTCTATTTCTTCCTCACCTGTCAAGAATGTGTTGCGAACGCATTCAAAATCGACGCTCGCAATGGCCTCTCGCAGGGGAAGGGTATTTCCGGTTCTTATTGTAGCAGTTTTTTCGTGCTGCCGGCGACTGTCGTTTTTATGCGCGCTGTGATAACATATTCCCAAAGAATATCGTCCATCCCGCCTACCGATTACACCGTTTATTTTTTTTGTGGGAAAACGTCTCGGTAAGGTCATTCCTGGCAGTTCGTTGCAAAACGAGCGCACCCTATCGTCGAGGAGGAACAATGAAGGTTAAAATTTGTACCGGCACACGCTGTATTTTTTACGGTGCCGACAACATCATGGACAACGTGATTGATTTGAAAGAGAGTCTGTCGGAATATCCGATCCGTGAAGGGGCAGATTTTGATATTGAGCTTTGCTCTTGTGACGGCACCTGCAAAACATCCGAAAAACGGATCGCTCCCGTCGTGACGATTGATGATGAGAAAATACTCAAAGCGACCAGTCCGCAAGTGATGGAGCGTATTTTGGACGGTTTACAGGAGGAAGAATGAAGTACAGTTACGTTGACGTCATCCGGCTACGACGCATGGCCTTTGCCAGCATCGCCCGCATGGCCTATAACGATGAGGATCTGAAGAATCTTTATAATGAAACCTTCAGGGCGCTTCCCGGCGAGGTTGCGCATTTCCGAGAGAATATCTTCCGTGAACGTGCCGTGTATGGCGAACGTCTGCGCATGGCGCTGGGACTTGATGCCCGCGCGGCGGATGTCACGGGTTCCATTACGGAGGGAATCGAAACGGTCGATGTGGATACGCGGGTGCATCATCCACCGCTGGTTTCCGTCATTAAGATCGCCTGTGAAGCGTGTCCGGAACGCCATATTTTCATTTCCGACAACTGCCGGAAATGCCTGGCGCATCCCTGTGAAAATGCGTGCCCGAAGAATGCCATCTCTCCGGGAAAAACGAAAATGCTCATTGACCAGGATAAGTGCATCAAATGTAAAAAATGTATCAAAGAATGCCCCTATAATGCCGTTTTGGAGACGGGACGTCCCTGTGCGGAAGCCTGCGGCGTGAAGGCCATCGGTTCGGATTACCTCGGCCGCGCGGAAATTGACGACGAAAAATGCGTCAGCTGCGGAGCATGCATCGCTTCCTGCCCGTTTGGCGCCATTGCGGATAAATCGCAGATCTATCAGGTCATCAAGGCCATGAAAAAAGATGCGCCGGTATATGGCATTATTGCGCCGTCGTTTACGGGCCAATTCGGTTCGCTCACCAGCCCTGCGCAAGTGCGGGAAGCCATTCGCCAATTAGGCTTTGCGGATGTCGTCGAAGTCGGCCTGGGCGCGGATCTAACGACCATGAATGAGGCAAAAGAGTTTTTACACAGCGTGCCGGACGAACAACCCTTTATGGGAACCAGCTGCTGCTATTCCTGGAAGCTGATGGTGCGCAAAAACTTCCCGCAACTGGATGCCTATATTTCCGATACCTCGACGCCGATGATGTATACGGCACAACAGATTAAAAAAGCGCATCCCGGCTGCATCGTCGTATTTATCGGCCCCTGTCTATCCAAGAAATTGGAAGGTTTACAACCTGCCGTGCACGATCAGGTCGATTTTGTCATTACCTTTGAAGAGCTCATGGGCATGTTTGTGGCCAAAGAAATCGAGCCTTCCTCGATTGAAACCGATGAGGTGTTTCATGACGCGTCCAAAACAGGACGCGGTTATGCGGTGGGCGGCGGTGTCGCTAAAGCGGTTGTCGCCCGCGCCAAGGAAATCGATCCGGATCGCGAAATTGAGGTGGAAGCTGTGGAAGGCTTGGCGAATTGCGTCATGCTGATGCGCATGGCGAAAGCCGGACGGAAAAATGGCATGCTGTTGGAAGGAATGGCCTGTGAAGCCGGTTGCATCGGCGGCCCGGGCGTGGTTGTTCCACGGCATCGCGCGCGCAAGGCCAATGCACAGTTCTCGGCCGAGTCAGCCTTCGAGTCGCCCTGGGATAATACAAATATTCCGCAGGAAGACAAGCCGGTGTAATAGCGGCAATTAGACAAAATAAAAAGCCGTTCCCGACCCCTTTGCATGGACGAGAAATCGATCGATTTTCTGTCGATCGAAGCAAGAGGATAGGGAGCGGCTTTTCTTTGGTTTGCACTTAGCGGTCTGAAGCGGCCGGTAACTGATACTTATCGCAATATGCTTCAAAGGTTGCACGGAACGCATCGCTTGTCTTATCGATATGCGACTGGTACTCATGGGCAAGATATTTTTGCGTCGTATATTGAATGACGCTGATGCCGATGTTCGAACAATGATCGGCAATGCGCTCTAAGCTGTTAAACATTTCAATGATAATCGGTCCGTTGACGGCGCTGCACGATCCATTCTGCAAGCGGGCAATGTGACGGCGGGAAAGCGTCTGGTTGATATCGTCGATGCACTCCTCCAGTGGCTCAATTTGAATGGCCTTCTCGTACGAGAGGCTTTCCAGCGCATAATAGCTGTTTTGTACAATCTCTTTCACGGCATCGGAGTAGATCTTCAACTCGCGCATCGCCAATCGCGAAAACTTTTGCGGCGATTCCACGCTTCGCAGCACCTGATCCGCCAAATTAATGCCATAGTCGCTCACGCGCTCAATATCGTTCACCGAATACATAAGCACCGTCAACTTATGCGCATCCGTATCAGAAAGAGAGGCCTTCGAAATGCGCACACTATAGTCCTGCAGCGCATCTTCATAGCGATCCACCTGCCGCTCCATCCATTCAATTTTCTCATGCCGCTCGGGTGTATACCCCTGCATCAATTGCGCCGTCTCTTCAAATTCCTGACTGGTCAGCTTCATCATTTGACACAGCACGGTATAGGCCTGCTGCACAGCAAAGTCCGGCCGATCCAGAAGGCGCGGTTCCAAAAGACGCAGATCCTGCTCGATGGCATCCATCTCCACCGGCGCTTTTTTGTCCACAATCAATTTCTGTGACAGCTTTACCAGCTGCCCTGCAAAAGGATAGAGTACCACCGTTGTCCCGATATTAAAGGTGGTATGAATGATCGCAATATTCACGGCATTCACTGTATCGTTGAGAAATGTATAGTGTAGAAATGCATTGCCCAGATAGAACACACAAAGAAACAGTCCGGTTCCGATGACGTTAAAAATCAAGTGAATAATGGCCGCGCGCTTGGCGTTGACTTCTGCTCCGATACTCGACAGCAGAGCCGTAACACAGGTGCCGATGTTCTGTCCCATGATGACGGGAATGGCCGTGCCAAAGGTAATGGCTCCGGTGGAGGAAAGTGCCTGTAGAATACCTGTAAAGGCGGAAGAAGATTGAATCAGCGCGGTAATGCCGATACCCAGTAGCAGCCCGAGAATCGGGTTGGAAAAGAGCGAGACCACTTCAAAAAATTCGGTAGAACTTTGCAAAGGCGTCATAGCCCGCATCATGGTTTCCATGCCGAACATCAACACAGCAAAGCCCAGAAAAACACTGGCCTTGCCCTTTTTCGTTTCGTTTTTGGCGGTAAAAAGAATGATCACGCCGATCATAGCCAGAATGGGCGAAAAGGAACTCGGTTTGAGCATCTGAATCAAAAAGCTTTCGCCGTTGAGACCGCTCAAGCTAAGAATCCAGGCCGTCATGGTCGTTCCGATGTTCGCACCCATAATGATGGAAACCGCCTGCATCAGCTTTAATACGCCGGAGTTTACCAGCGCGACTACCATGACGGTCGTAGCGGACGAGGATTGAATCACAGCCGTTACGGCTGCGCCGAGCAACACGCCTTTAAACTTGGTGGATACCAGTCTTTTCAACAGGCTTTCCATTTTTCCACCGGAAACGACGTTTAATCCGTCGCCCAATATCGACATGCCGTAGAGCAGCATGCTCAAGCCGCCCAACAATTCTAAGTAATCAAATAGCGTCATGGTCTCGTTGTTCCTCTCGTGATTCCTGTCGACTGTTCGGGATGAATTGGTTCGGGCGGCCGCCTTTCGGTCAAACCCACTTTTCTATTGTACATGAAGTGAACAAAAAGTTCTCTGAAACTTATCATTTTTTTAACTTTCGACAAGCGATTCCGAATAAAAAATAGCGAGAGGGGCGTTTGCCCGATCTCGCTATTTCTTCCATTCCGTATGATACAAACGGTCTGATTTGTTGCGTTTTGTGCCTTAGCTTTCGTAATACGGCAACTGCTCTCTGAACGTTCCCTTCCCCTCGTTGAAGAAGAAGGCGACGTGGGCCATGGCTTCTTTTGCCTTATCCACGGCGGCAACATCGGAGTTAAAGCCCTGATGGGGCTGTACGTATACGTTGGCCTCGCGGTTGAGCGCACGATGAATCAATGTCAAGGCAGCGTCAATATCCGGATCATCCGACTTGGTTTCGCCATTGCGCAAAGCCTGCGTAATGCGCTCTTCATAACTGAACACATCGGTACCGAAGCCTATGATCTGCCCCTTTTCCATGCCTTCTAAAACCACATGTTCCGGCATGATTTCTCCTCGGGTGACATTGATGAGGATGATTCCCTTTTTCGCTTTGGAGAGCGTCTCTTGATCAAAGTAGTTGACGTTATAGAAACGGCTTTCTTTGGATTTGGTCAAATTCATGACGTTAAGGATCACGTCGGAATTTTTAATGGCGGTCTCTTTGTCGACAAAGTGGAAGTCCTTATATGCGTCAAGGCCTTTCAGTTCTTCGGCGCGTACGTCAACAGCCTGAACGGTCAGCCCGTTTTGTACTAACATCCGATAGGTTTCCGCGCCGATGTTTCCTACACCGAACACCGTGGCAACCATATCCGGCCCCAGCTCATGGAATGAGTGCGTCTTATTGCGTTCGAAGAGCAGCGTGTTTTTGGAATACTCATTCAGATAGCCTGCTGCAGCATACAAAAACTTGATTGCTGTTTGTGCGACAGCCTTCACGCAGTACACGCGCAAGCTGGCGATGTTCAGTTTGTTCTGAAGATGCTCAAAATGATCATAGCCGGCGCTTCGCGTAATGACGCTCTTCTTCGGTTCGCTGTTCACCCACTCCTCCGGTAATACCGAATGCGTTTTGGTGGTGACGATGTTGGGAAGGTCTTTTCCGCTCAAATTCTCCTGCTTGAGATACTCTTGTAGCGTTAACGGCGTAATCACCGAAGAGAAGTCTTTTTTCAGTTTTCCCTCCGCAACCAAGCGGTCCGTCTCTTCTTGTAAGTGCTCCGCTTCTTCTCCAAGAGCTTCAAAATGCATGATATCGTACTTCATCAATCCTCCTTTCTACAAAACCCCTGCAAAAGTTTTGTAGGCAAATGGTAGCGAACTTATTTCTTCTGGCCTCCCTGCATTTTGCCCGGAGTCCACCATTTTAACGCCAAGGCGATAACGGTCAATACGATGAAGCCGAGCCACATTACGCCTGTCATCGCATACACGCTGGAGAGCGTGCTCATACAAATTGCCGGCGGAAGCACCTGAAGAGCAATGGCAATCGGACGATTCAGAAGGTCGGTGATGCCGGTGTCTTCCAAGCCACGCGATTTCGCATCCGGGTCGACAACACGGTTCAAGAGAACGCCCGTCGCGACGACGCCATTGGAACGGCCATAGTTCATAATGCCGCGCTCAAACCAGTCTCTCTCAGAAGAATACTTGCTGACCCAGAGGAACCATAAGATGTTGATGATGATACCGATGACGAAGGTGATCATCAACGGACCAGCGTACGATGCAATCGTGCTTAATTTCAACGAAGCAACCGCCGAGCAAACCAGAAAGTCTGTCGAGGTTCCGCTGATACGCTGCAGCGTGCTGCGGTCAACGTATTTGTCCGCTTTGGTTGCACGCAGGAAGAACTGTGCCACATAACCGACGGCCAAAGCCAGTACGAAAACCGGAATCGATAAGCCAGGAACGGCTTTTGCAATCACTCCGGACAGTCTCTTCGCAACAAAGGTGACGAAGATCGCGATGCCGACGTGGAAAGCTAACGAATCAAGGGACATGTTGTTGATCGTCCCCTTGGTCGAGGGTTTCTGATTTTCCGGAGCGATTAAACCGGTACGCATATCGGCAGGAAGCTGTTTCGGCGAAGCAACATAATTGGTATATCCTTTTCGCGTGCCCCAGTTGATGAGTGCCATACCAAAGATAATACCAACAACAATACCAACCGTTGCGGAGGCATTGCCTAGGTCGAAGAATTCCGGATAACCCAGATCTTTAAACGCAGAACCGACAGCAGCAGCAGTTCCGTGACCACCGTAGAAGCCGGTTGCATAAATCAAGCCGAAGCTGTTATGCAGGTCTGGCCAAAACTTATTCAAAACAAATAATGACAGGGCCATACCAATCGCATATTGAAAAATTAAAATACCTGTGTTCTGATAGAAAAATCCACCAACGCCTTTAAGCTCTTTTTTCGATAACGGCTTATCTCCAATCGGCGTGCAACCAAAGACAACAGCAATCAGAATGCCTGCGTAGCCGCTCAAGCTTTTTGAGAACGGTAAAACGTTCGCCCCGCTCGGCCCTAGTGCCAAGCCGATAAAGCCGCCAATTAAGGAAGCCGGCAAAAGCAGAGATTGGAATAATTTCACTTTTGCACGTAAGAATTGCCCGATCAGCATCAATGCGCCTAATAGGGCAACGTCAGTTACGACATCCCATAGTGTCATAGTTTACTCCTTCCATTGTAAAAACGAGTGACGATCAACAATGATTCTTCTTGCAGGGGTCCTGTTTTTGTGTCTTACAGGACATGTTTTCCCTTGCTGTTCGCTACCATCCTAGTATAACATCTCGAAATCCTTTTCATCAAGTATGTGAAAAACGAAAGCGGAATCGTCGAAAAACTGACGATCCCGCTTTTTGTGTTTTTAGGAACAAAAGAACGTGGTAAAAACGCTTTCTTTAGGCTGTTGCCTGCTCCTTTTGCTTCTTTCCATTGAGATACTGCAACGCCAGTACGGTACCAACCAACGCCACACCGGCGATATCGGTGACGATGCCCGGATAAATAAGGAGTAGTCCGCCAATGACGGAAAGCACCCGCTGCCAAATCGGCATCTTGGTGTAAACAAAACCGGCAAGACCGGCCGATACACCGAAGAGTCCGATGATCGATGTGATAACGATCAGAATAATATCAACCAGCTGTGTATCGATAAAGAGCAAGGCCGGACTCATCACAAAGATATACGGCACGATAAAGGCTGCAATGGCCAGACGCGTCGCGGTTAATGCCGTCTTCATCGGATTGGAGCGGGCAATTGCACTGCCGGCGTATGCAGCAAGTGCAACCGGCGGCGTGATGTCGGCGATGATGCCGAAGTAGAAAACGAACATATTGGCAGCAATCGCGTTGACGCCCATGCCGGAAACCAGAATCGGTGCGCAGGTTGTCGCCATAATTATGTAGTTCGCAGTAGTTGGAACACCCATGCCGAGGACGATGCAAGTGACCATGGTCAGCATTAACGCGATGATAAGCTTTCCGTTGGCCAAGCCGACAATGGCGGAAATCAGCACCTGACCAAGACCTGTCATGGTGACAACACCGGCGATGATACCGGCAACGCCACAGGCGATGGCTACAGAGATGGTATTTTTCGTTCCATTTTCCAGCACATTGACAAAGCCCATCGGCGTCATGCGCGTCTCTTTACGGAACATACTGACCACAATGGCCACGAGCGTAGCGATAACGGCCGAACGAGCCATTGTAAAGCCATTCATGACCATCCATACGAGGATGATTAATGGCAACAGCAGGTAACCTTGTTTGAGAACCAGTTTCCCGAAATGCGGAAGGTCTTCTTTTTTCAAGCCCATAAGGCCGGTGCGAAGCGCTTCCAGATGAACGGCAATGAAGATCCCGAGAAAGTACAGGAGCGCCGGAAGAATCGCCTTTACCGCGATTTCCGCATAGGGAACGCCAACCATTTCCGACATGAGGAAGGCGGCCGCGCCCATGATCGGCGGCATGATCTGTCCGCCGGTAGAGGCCGACGCTTCCACGGCGCCCGCAAACTCACTGCGGTAACCGGTCTTCTTCATCAACGGAATGGTAACGGATCCGGTTGTCACGGTGTTGGCTACGGAGGAACCGGAAACCATGCCGCAAAGAGCGGAGGAGATAACGGCGACCTTTGCCGGACCGCCTTTGGACGCACCGGCTACGGAGTTAGCGACCTGAATAAAGAAGTCGGATATGCCCGTGCCTTCGAGAAACGCACCAAAGATGATGAAAAGCACAATGTAGGTGGAGCAAACACCAATCGGGGTGCCAATGACGCCTGTCGTAGTGTAGAACAGGTTGTAAATAATGACGCGCAACGCTTTGCCCTGTGCAAACGAGTAAATGACAAAGAAGCCGGCGACAAAGAGAATTGGCAGACCTACAACGCGTCGGCAGGCTTCCGCTAAAATAATAATGCCGATGATGCCCAGAATAATTTCGGTCTGGTGAATACGAGTCGCCTGATCGATGATTCCCTTGAAATTGACAATGAAATAGAAAAAGCTGCCCGCTCCTAAGAGCATCAAAATAATGTCATAAAATGGCATATGGTTGACACGCGAAGTATCCCCTTTTCGCAAGGGGTACATCACGAAGGCAAACACGATGATGGTGCCGAGAAACATACAACGGCGAATGCGTTCATCCCAGTTAGCAAATAAGTTCAGCCAGATCATGAAAAGGGCAAAAGCCGCCATCGTAAATTTAATAATCATGGCCGGCGTTCCGGTCCAGATGCGGGTGTTGGATTCGCGATCATACTTTTTCATGATCTCTTCCACGTCCGCCATCGTACCGGTACCGGTATCTTCTACCTCAGGCGCCGGATCAGACGTTTTTTTGATTTCGTCCGTCATTGCCATCTCCTTTCTGTTGTGTCCACAGACATTCGTTTTAAGGAAATAACGTTTTCCTTATGCTGACGGAGTATTTCCGTCTTCCCCCTTCTCAGGCTGTCCCTTCTATTTTTTTTCGTAAGTAAAAACAACCGTCGCATTTCGTCCGCACAGATTTCGCAAGCTGATCTCTTTTCCTCCGACCGCTAGGACATGGTCGGAAACGGTGCCGACGATGTAAGACAGATGTTTCATTTCCGTATGGATATTGGAGATGACGATTTCCCCGTTTTTTCCGGTGGAGAGCGTTTCTCCTTTATTTAATTCTGTTTCTACCCCTGCGCCGAACTCCGCGAAACGCGTCTCTTCGGCGTAAATTTTACCATCTTCAATGCGGTACATATCGGTGTACGGTTTTTGATTGACCGAATGAATAAAGGTGACACAAAACGTGTCTCCTTCCGACATCGGGTAACGAGCGAACACGTCACCCGTCTTTCCGCTCCGCAGGACCAGCTCATGCCCTGCGGAAGCGAAAAACCCGACGAGAAGGAAGGTAACGGCAGCGATAAGCGCGAGAGCCGCCACCCAAAAAACCGTTTTATGACGTGGTGTCATAGATTATTTCATGACTCCGATTTCTTTGAAGTACTTCTCAGCACCCGGATGGAACGGTACGGAGATGGCTTCAATGGCGTACTTCGGATCCAGCATTTTGCCCTTTGCATGGGATTCGGCAATCATATCTTTGTTGTCGAAAATGCCCTTAACCAGGTTGTAAACAGCATCTTCCGGAAGATCTTTGCGGCAGATGATGGTGGCTTTAACAGCAACCGTCTGAACGTCCGCATCCACGCCCTTGTAGGTGTTTGCCGGAATGGTGATATCCGAATAGAACGGATAGTCTTTCTTTAACTGATCCGCATGTTCTTTATCCACTGAAATGATCGAGATATCGTTCGTCGTAGCCAATTCCGTAATGGCAGTGGTAGGAGCACCGGCAACGCAGAAGAATGCATCGATTTTGCCATCCTTTAACGCTTCGGCCGAATCGCCAAAGGAAAGGTTGTGCTTCGTGATGTCTTTATTGATGTCAATGCCGTATGCAGCAAGAATCTGTGTCGCATTGAATTCAAC
The DNA here is from genome assembly GCF_902381775.1 of Murdochiella vaginalis. Classification (NCBI taxonomy): domain Bacteria; kingdom Bacillati; phylum Bacillota; class Tissierellia; order Tissierellales; family Peptoniphilaceae; genus Murdochiella; species Murdochiella vaginalis. Next base: position 717,440 of record NZ_LR698969.1, on the reverse strand, counting down.
ACCCGATCCGGCATCGCCGACAGAGACGTTCTTGCCTTTGAGGTCTGCAACCGAGGTCAAGCCCTTGGCGCCGACGATCTGGCAGGTTTCCGGATACAGCGCAGCAACGGCCGCGAAGCTCGTGATTGCGCCATCTTCTTTGAAGAGGCTCTCGCCCTTCATGGCGTAATCCATAACATCGTTTTGTACAAAACCAATTTGGGCTTCATTGTCATCTAATGAGAAGATGTTTGCCTTGGATGCACCGGTTGACTGTACGGTCAATTTCACATTCGGCACTTTTTCGCTGAATACGTTGGCAATGACGCCACCGTAGGCATAATACGTTCCCGTGGATCCGCCCGTCGCGAAGTTCCAGTTGACAGCTTCGCCCGTCGGTGCCTTTTTTTCTTCCGACGCAGGGGCTGTCGATTCCGCTGCTTTGGATTCTGCCGGTTTGGATTCTGCCGGTTTTTCTCCACCGCCACAAGCGGTCATCGAAACAGCCAGGGCTAAGGCAAGTAACACACTAAGTGCTTTTTTCATTTCGTTCTCCTTTCGGTGCTGTCTGAACCGTAGACAGCTGCTAAGGACAAATGTCCTCTTTCATCGCCTGTTCCCTTATTCATTACCGATCAACAGATCTTTCCATCGCGGCTGAGCTGTACCGCAGGAACGGTTTTGTATCAGAAATGGACGAATGCGAACTCGGAACAGAAGGGATATCGTTTTCCCTTCCAGACGAACAACCATGCGGTTGTTCGTCTCTATCTCCCCCCTTCGCTTCGAACATAATCATTCGAACGAAAAGGGGGAAACTGTCGTTTAGCCGAACATATTCAGCAATAAGCCCGCGGCTACTGCCGAGCCGATAACGCCGGCCACGTTCGGTCCCATAGCATGCATGAGAAGGAAGTTTGAGGGATCTTCTTTCTGTCCCACTTTTTGTACGACACGCGCCGCCATCGGAACGGCGGATACCCCCGCAGCACCGATCAACGGGTTAATCTTTCCACCCGAAAGTTTGCACATGATTTTACCGAAAATAACGCCTCCTGCCGTACCAACGGCAAAAGCGACGAGGCCCATCGCCAGAATGCCCAGCGTCTGCGCCGTAAGGAAATTCTCCGCACGCGCGGTTGCTCCGACCGTTGTACCCAAAAGAATGGTAACCGTGTACATAATGGTATCTTTCGCGGCCGTAACCAAATGCGGAACGACGCCGACTTCCTTAAACAGGTTGCCGAGCATCAGCATACCGATGAGCGGACCCGCTGCAGGAACAATGAGCGTAACGACAATCGTTACGATAATCGGAAAGAGAACCTTCTCCCGCTTGGATACCGGACGCAGCGTGGTCATTTTGATACGACGTTCTTCCTTAGTCGTCAGTGCCTTCATGATGGGCGGCTGAATGACCGGAACAAGCGCCATATAAGAATACGCAGCAATAGCAATCGCGCCCAACAGGTGCGGTGCCATGCGGCTGGTTAAATACAGGGCCGTCGGTCCGTCTGCGCCGCCGATGATGCCGATGGAACCCGCTTCCTGTGGATTAAAGCCCAAAAGAATAGCTCCGGTAAAGGCGAAGAAGATACCCAGCTGTGCTGCCGCACCTAGAAGTAAACTTTTGGGGTTGGCAATGAGCGGTGAAAAGTCCGTAGAAGCGCCTACGCCCAAGAAAATAAGCGGTGGATAAATACCCAAGTGCACGCCTTCATAAAGGAGATTCAACAGTCCGCCTTGATCCATCAGGCCGGCAAGCGGCAAGTTGGAAAGCAGCATGCCGAACGAAATCGGAATGAGCAGGTACGGTTCGTAGCCCTTGGCAATTGCCAAATAGAGGAACAGGCACGCCACACCAATCATGATGAGGGAGCCGAAATTGAGGGCCATAAAACCGCTACTGTTGAAAAAAGATACAAGCATATCGATCATAGGTGATCTCCTTACTTTACTTCAACGAGTAGAGTGCCTCACCGGTGTCAACCGTTTGTCCCTCAGTGACATAAATGGTGCCGATTACACCGTCACGCGGCGCAACAATTTCATTTTCCATCTTCATCGCTTCGAGAATAATTACGGTATCGCCGGCGGCAACTTCATCGCCTTCGTTGGCAACGATCTTCCAAATGTTGCCCTGCAACGGAGCTTCCTGATCTTCACCATCGCCAGCGACATGCGGTTTCTTTTCCGCAGCCGGTTTGGCTTCTGCGGCCGGTGCCGGAGCGGCGGCCGGTGCCGGAGCAACCGGAGCAGCGGGTGCTACGGGAGCAACGGGGGCAAATGCCTGCGGAGCACGATAAACCGGGCTTCCGGCGGCACCAACTTCTTCCAGCGTCACTTCGTAGGTCTTTCCCTCAACGGTGACATGATATGTTTTCTGCATAAATTTCTCCTTCCATAGTACCTATAAGGCATTATCCAACAAAAAGCAAAAATCGTCCAGCAACTATTTTCTCTTTGCTTTTGAATGCGCGTAAAGCGCGGCGCCCAACGCACCCACGTATTGGGACAACGGAGACGTGAATACCTCATGCTCCAGCTGATCCTGCAGAGCCTTGACCACCCCCTCGTTCTGTGCCACGCCGCCGGTCATGACGACGCGATCACGAATTCCGACACGACGCGCCAGCCCGACAACACGGGCGGTGATCGCATAGTGAATGCCGTTTACGATATCTTCTTTCTTCTCGCCGGTTGCCAGCTGACTGATCACCTCAGATTCGGCAAAAACCGTACAGGTGGAACTGATGGCAATGCGTTTTGTGGATTTTGCCGCTAAGCCCGCCAAATCCGACACGTCAACCTCCAAGATCCCGGCCATGACATCCAAAAATCGCCCGGTGCCGGCAGCACACTTGTCATTCATTTGAAAATTCACCATGGCGCCATTGTCAATTTGAATCACCTTGACGTCTTGGCCGCCGATATCAATGACTGTGCGCACGTCCGGAAACAGATAGTATGCTCCCTTGGCATGACAACTCAGCTCACTCATCTGCGCGTCGGCGCGCGCAAACGTGTTGCGGCCATAGCCGGTTGCTAAGATGTAATCGAGCTGATCCGCCGAAAGATTTGCAGCGTCCAAAACGCCTTCAAATGCGCGATCCGGTCCCGACGTGCCTGTGCCTACCGCCACCTTAAAGGTGCCAACAATTTCGTCAGCATCCTTTAAGATAACGGCTTTGCAGGCCGAAGAACCGATGTCGATTCCCATTGTATAGGTCACGATATCTCCTTACTGTTTCTTGCCTGTCCCTAAAGCGAAGTTTACGCCATTTCGTCTGCAATTACGTCAGCAAAGGCCTGTAATGCAGTCTTTGCCTGACCGAAGTCACGCATCTGATGATCAATGCCCAGACGAATATGACGAATATTCTGTTTATCCAATTCCTGACGCAGTGACGGATATTCCATTTCTTCCGGGTCGCAGAAGTTCTGCATAAAGACCACAACGCCATGCGCATGAGACTCGCGAACCAACTCGGCGACATGCTCGGCGCGGCGATTTTCCGCCGAAGCCTCATCGTAAAGCAAAACTGAATAATCCAGATCCGCAAACTGCTGTGCCAGAGCGCGCATCGGGTCTCCCTCTTCCGGAGCATCCGTACGGAAGCTGCGGCTTTCATGCGCCACATCGTCCATCGCAATTGCGATGTTATTGTCGTCCAAAATCTGCAGCAAATCGGGGTTGTCACAGATGATGCCGGAAGTGACAATGCGTACACCCTTCCATTCGGACTTCGGCAGAGCTTCCAATTCATCGTTCAAAGCTTTTAAGGCTTTAGTATATTCATCCTTCAGCATGAAATAGGATGCTTTCAATACGGCGCTGCGATTCACCGCCGAAACGGCTTCGGGATGTTCCCCTGCCAATTTCACAAAACGGCGACGCTCGGCACGACTTTGGTTATAGACCTTGATCGCGTTCATGAGCGCTTCATCGGTGATTTCTGTGCCGGCAATTGCTTCCAGCTTCTCTTTCACGTTGCGATACTGGGACATCGTGTATTGAATGCCGTATTCGGGACGACGATTTTGCGGGTGCGCCATGAAGATCGTCGGCATCTTGCCAAGCTTCGCCATCGAAACACGAATGTTCTGGCTCATCGGACGTAGGGTATCACAGAGTGTCGTCATGATTACGCCGTCCAGATCATCCAGCGTGCCGTCCAAAAGCATTTCCAAATCCAATTGCGCAAGAGAGCAATAGAAGGAAGCGCAATATTCTTTAGCTTCTTTGATATTTTTCGTGTTGGTTCCCCACATGCCCATCGGGACCATGCCAGCCGCGAAAACCAGTTCTTCCGGTGCATAATACGGCATTACGCCGATCACTTTTTTTCCTTGGGCTTTATAAGCCTTCAGTTGCTCGTCGGGATGATTGGCGGCCTTAGCAAACGCTTCAAAATGTTGTTGCATGCTCATCTTAGTTCTCCTTCATCTTCGCACGACGATCAGCCATGGCTTCCACCAAGCCCTGTACGCGGGTTTCATATTGGGCAGCATTGAAGTTACGCGGATCCGCCTGGTCACCATCAAATGCGACGCAGGGAATGCCCAGCTGTTCCGTCCAACGACGCTGCATTTCCGGCATATAGCCCGACCACGGCTTGCAGCTGCGGTTGTAGTGCACGAGGGCACCATCCACCTTGTTGTCACGGCAGAGTTTGGCGCGCCACTCCACGCCTTCTTCCAAGCAAACGCTGTTCGGCGCCTTGCAATACGCTGCACACATGCTGTCCAAGTCGTCATAGACAAAGCCGAACGCCGGCGCATACACAACGGCTGTGACATTCAGGCCGTCTTTCTTTAACGGCTTAAAGAGATCGCGAAGAGCAGGCCAGCACGGAATACCTTCAAAGAGAATACGATATTGTTCTTCAAACGGTGCCGTGGACTTTCCTTCCTGACGATAGCGTTCCAGATCGACTGCCAATTGATTAAACGCTTCCGCAGTAGCCTTCTTGGCACGCGCGGTGACGATATCCGCCATGTGGTTGAACAGATCGAATCCGGACATCGGCGAAGGCACATATTTCTGGAAATCGCAGACTTTCAGCCAAGCCTTGGAGGTGCGGTTGGCATTGGCACAGACTTCTTCAAACTTCTTCTCATCAAATTTCTTGCCCGAGATTTTCTCCAACTGTTTAATCGCATCCTGGAACTGCGCTTTGATGTAATCAATATTGTCCTGGGAAACACCGACTTCGTTACGGTATGGAATATCGATCATGATCAGCGGAATATTGTGCATACGCGCAATATTCTCATACCATTTCGTCATGCAGTTGCAGATGTTGTTGCAGCAGAGCACGAAATCCGGCTCCGGCACACGGCGACTCTCATTCGTCGTCTCAATGCCGGCGGAATATGCCAAGCTGATACGTGCATAACCGCAGATATCATTATCAAAGCCCATGTTTTCCGCTTCTTGGCACATGCGTTCCCCATCATGACGAGCAGCAATACCGGCCGCCTGGTTTTCAGGATACACAACAGCGAGATCAAAAACCTCGGCCAATTCGCACGGGAACTTCGAGGAGGACCAGCCTACCGGACGGCCCGCTTTTTTCGCGTCCCACGCCGCCTGATAAACATCCGTCACGATGTCCTGTAACATTTTTACTCCGGGCAACACCTCTTTTTTCTTTTTCGGAGCTGCCGGGGCACCTTCCGTCTTCGGTGCTTCCGTTACGGCCGTATCTTGTACCGTTTTTTCATTATCCGTCACTGTAATCTCCTTTCCTCCATTGGAAATGTCGTTATGCCGGAACCGATCCGGCATAACGAGTGCTTCCTTTATTTTTGCAGTGCGTCAAAATCGCGAATGATGCGCGGTGTCATCATCTGATGCACCGGAGCGATCGATTGCGGATTCTGATAATAGCTTTCCGTAAACGCTTGGATGTACGAGCGCAGATGAACCATGTTGACCACTTCGTCCACCAGACCGAGCTTCGCGCAATACTGCGGCGTCGACTTTTCGGTGTAGTCATTGATCAACGCGTTCATCTTTTCGATCGTCGGATCCAGCGAGTTCCCCGCTTTTTGTTCCTTTACCAAGCGACGGCTGTACATCGCCGCGGCGGCGGTTTCACCCGTCATAACGTTCATTTCGGTTGCGGCGGTACCCAGCGAGAACACGTTGGACGTATGTCCCTGCGGGCCACCCATAACATAATGGGCTGCAGCGGTACCCTTGCGCAGGGTAATCTCCAACGAAGCCATATGCGTATCTTGGATGGAGTAAATAAGCGACTGACCTAAGCCAAGCAGCTCCGCGCGCTCCGCCGGATCACCGACGTCAATGCCGGTCGTGTCCTGAATCCAAACCAGAGGCACACGGTCACGTGCACATAGCGTCACGAATTCATTCATCTTGATCAGACCCTGACGATAGAGCTTTCCACCGATACCGACGGATCCTTCTTTGTATTCCGGATAGTTCATCAACAGACCCTGATTATTGGTTACCACGCCAACCAGTAAGCCGTTGACTTTAGCCAGACCGCAGATGATTTCCGGACCGTAACCTTTTTTGTATTCCATGAATTCAGAACCGTCGAACAAACGTCCCAGAACGTCTTCCGGTTTGTACTGTTTTTTCTTGTTCAGCGGAACGATGGAATAGAGATCTTCCGAGGAGTATAGCGGTTCCTTCGGATCGTCCACGCGGAAGAATTGGGGATCATAGCACGGCAAGAATCCCACATACTTGCGGATGCCCGCCAAAACGCCTTGCTCATCGGCATAGACTTCGCGGAAGAATCCCGTTTCGTTATAATGAACGGCTACTCTTCCCGGAGGCGTAGAGGTGTCGCGCTTGGTCGCTTCAATCAGCTGCTCGGCGCTTTCTTGGTCCATGTAGCCCTTCGGGTTCATGCCACCCAAAATGCCGGCGCCGCCGACTGCCATGTTGGCATCCTGATGTGCAATCAGGATCGTCGGGCTGATGGAATGATAGCCACCGCCGGCAGGGTTCGTACCAAAGATGCCGACGATGACGGGAACGCCAAGCTGGTTCAATTCGGAGTTACGGTAGAACGGTGCGCCGCCGCCACGACGGTTGGCATAGACCAATTCCTGCTCGTCGAGCTTGACCCCGGAGCAGTTAAGCACATAGACCAGTGGAATGTGCAGCATCTTTGCCGTATCGGATGCGCGGATGAGGTTTTCGGACTGTCCCGGAACCCAGGCGCCTGCTAATTTCTTGTTGTCGGAAGCCACGATCACCGTCCAACGGCCGGCAATTCTGCCCAGTCCCTTGATGATGCCGGTGGATCCGTTTTTGTTGTTCATGGGATTATAGAGGCTGTTCAGCGGCAGGAACATACCGTCATCGACCAATGTCAGAATGCGCTCCCATGCCGTCATCTGGCCTGATTGATGAATGCCTTCATCCGATTTTCCGGCATCGGCAGCTTCCTTCACACGACGGGCAATATCCGCCTCAATATCTTTCAATTCTTTTTCATTTTCCGGATTCGGACGGCTTAACGGTCTTCCGACCGTTGGCATCGTCTGAAAGTATCCGGGCATGGAATACATGTAATCGCTCATTACTCCTCCACTTTCATTTTTTGAAGTTGTGTACACGGAACCTACGACTACTTCGTTTCCTTCGGTACTTTGATAAAGACCTGACCCGGATCAATTTCTTCGCGGATGATGCGGATGATTTCAGGGCTCGGTCCTTCCATCAGCTGCGCACGGCTCAGATCGATTTCAAAGCCGGTGTTTTCCTGAATTTCTTCCGGCGTCGAGTACGGATAGTAATACGCCAGATACATTCTCTTAGTCTTCTCGTCAAATTTCATGATGCCCAAATCGGTAACGACCATTTGCGGGCCGCGGTCTTCGGGAAGGCCAGCTGCCGCACGGGATCCCGGTCCGGTAACCCATCCGGGGCTCGTGACGTAGTCAATCTTCTCGGTGAAACGGCGTTTTTGATGTTGCATCATCAGTACCGTATTCTGATACGTTGCAATGCCGTTTGCTCCGCCCGAACCCGTGAAGCGTGTCTTGGGGTGATTGTAGTCGCCGATCGAAGTCGAGTTGACGTTTCCATACGGATCGATTTCGGCACCGCCGATAAAGGCGATGTTATTATCGAAGCCGTGCAGATACATATTCGTCTCAAAGCCAACAAATCGCACATTCGGCCATTGTACAGCGCAGTGTGCCATGAAGCGGCAATCGCCGACGCTTCTTGGTACTTCAACCGGTGCGCAGTCCATCAGGCCGCTCTCAACGATGAGCATGCAGCTCGGTTGGATCACGCGTTTGGCCAAGGATCCGCCAATCAGCGGCAGCCCCGTGCCGATCGTAACGATCATATTCGGTTTAATGGATTTGGCAATGGCATACGCCTGCATTTCCTGTTTGGTATATTTTGTGTAATCTGACATGTCGATTCCCCTCCTGCTATTTCACGTAGGTCGAGTAACCGAGACCCGGCACAACTTTCAGCTTGGCCAAACGGCTTCCGCCGATCTTGTCCAGCAACTGATCGTGATTTTCCACACTATAGATCCACTTTTCGCAGTAGTCTTTGAAGGTCTCCGGCTTGTTCTTGGGATCATAGGGAATGTTTTTCTTCGCCATTTTCGCTTTGGCATCCTCGTCGTCCAGATATTTCGAGGCTCTGTCGTATTCGCGAAGCGCCTGCGGATCATCATCGTAGTAGTCGTAGCACTGTGCCGGCCATGCACCGTAGGGAGCATGGACAACCGCATCGACGCATCCCTGGAAGACATTGGGAAGAGCGGGATCTTTGCGGATTTCTTCGTTGCTGACCAATTCTTCGCACGTCACGATGGTTTTGCGCGCCGCCATGGCAATATCCACGTCGTGGAATTCATCGCCATAAATGATCGCGGTGCCGTCGGGGCTGGCTTTCTGCACATGAATGATCGCCGTATCCAGCTTCGGTACCGGAACAGCAACACATTTTTCGCCCGGATGGAACGGATTGTCCATCTCCACGAGCTTTAAATCATCTACTTTTTCAAGGGTCTTGCGCACCTCTTTGGACATGCCCCAATACTTTGTCAGGCCACTGGCAGCCATGAAGCGTGTCGGCAGAAACGGCAAGCCGAGGGCCGCGGCATGCAGCTGCAGCATAAGCACATCCTGCGAATAATCTTCAAATAACAGTTCGCCCTTTTCAATCGCTTCGCGGAAACGACGGGAAACGTTGGTAAATCCGGAGTTCGCCGTATAGCAGTTGATATACGCTTTCACGCGTCCGGAGCCGATGAGAAGATCCCAGTCGCCGCCCGCAGGGCTGGACCAGCCGACGAGATCTTTTTGTCCCTGACGTAGAATCTCGAAAACAGCGGCATACGGTTTGCGGTTTGTGGTGAAACCGCCGAAGCACAGGACATCGCCGTCTTCAACGTACTTGGCAACGGCGTCCTTCATGGACATCACTTTGTCCGTCATGATTTCCTCCTTCTTCCTTTTGCAAAGGTTTTTCCTTGTAGCAAGCCTTCCTAGTCATTCTACAGAATATTCCACATAATGTCCACCGAAAAGGGGGATTCCGAGCTTGTTCGAATTTTGATTTTCTGCGCCGGAAGAACGAGCGATTCCTTTTTGATTTGTTTTTCCTTGCGGTGTTTTTATGTCCTATGCTACACTGTCTTTATCGCGTCAACCATATTTTATATTTGGTTGTCAATCGAATTCGTTTTCGGATACCGATGAAGCCGATTGCAACGGAAATAAAAACGGCACGTGAAAAACATAAAAATCAAAGGAGAACCATAATGAACGCAAGACGTATTACCCGCATCGCTGTCATGGCAGCCTTAACCTTCATCGGATCGCTCATACGAATTCCTATCGGTCCCATTCCTATCACCTTGCAAACCGTATTCGTCATTTTAGCCGCTTTGCTTCTTCAGCCGGCTGATGCGGCGCTGGCCATGGGGGTTCATTTTGTGCTGATGCTGTTCATGAAAGGCTCGGCGATTTTTGTTTCCCCCTCGACCGGCTTTCTGTTCGGATTCATCTTGGCCGCATTTTTGGGCTCGCTCATAGCCCATCGCACCGCATTCGGCAAAACAACCGCCGGCATGGCCGTTGCCGTGCTCGTCACAGCAGCCAGCTGCTATGTCATCGGCCTTCCGTACATGTACTATGTCCTCGACGTACTCAAAGGCGCCGACATGAACCTGATGGCAATATTGGAAGCCGGGCTCATCCCCTTTATTCCCGGAGATCTGATCAAAGCCGGCATCGCCTTTGTGGTCGGAAAAGTAGCGGTCCCCCATGTGGAACCCTTGTTAAGGGAAGCCTGATCGCTTTCCTTCTCGTCCTCGGCGAAAAGCACTTCCGTCTACTGCGCGTAGCGGGTGGCGCCGAGGGCTTTTTTTATTTCCTTTCGTTTTCATTTTCCTTGCATAATTAATGGAATGTCGTCGCATTTTCCATCATAACGTTTTCCCTTACAAATGACCAAATTTCAATCGTTTTGTTTGACATTTTCCCCCGTTTGCGTTAGATTTTTATAAATTACTTTTTATTGTTTTTCAAAGTAATGCGTTTTTTGTCTTGCGCTTACGCGGGGCCTTTCCCCCGGAAAATGCAAGACTGTCGACGCCTTTTTTTCTCTTGCGGATATCTCCCACAGAGGCAGGCGTATGAACCAAAGGAGCAGCGTATGAAACGATTTTGTGCCTTGATTTTGACGTTGTTGTTTATTATGACGGCCTGTTCCGGCAACGCCACGGAAAACGACAGCAAGAAGCCGACTGCAAGCGGAGAAGCTTCCGATAAAACCATTAAAGTTGCTTTTATCGGCAACACGACCGGAGATTATCAACAATATGGAATTCCCGTGCGCAATGCGGTCAAGCTTTGGTTCGATCAGCTCAACGAGAGCGGCGGAATTAACGGAAAGAACGTCGAGCTTCTCGAATATGATGACAAAGGCGACGGCGTAGAAGCGATCAACGCGTATCATCTGGCAAAACAGGAAGGCGCCACCGCGATTATCGGTTCGGTGTTAACCGGCCCCACGATTCAGCTCGCAGATGAAACGTTTGAGGATAATGTACCGCAGATTACCGCCTCCGGCACGGCGCTAGGCGTCACGGTGATCGATCCGGACGCCGATAAACCGGAAGTACGCACCAACGTCTTCCGTTCCTGCTTTACCGATCCGTATCAGGGCGAAAAGATGGCAAAATATGCCAAAGAGAAGCTGGGTGCCAAGACCGTCGCCGTCTTTTATGAAACGGGAAGCGACTATTCGGAAGGGATCAAAGACTCTTTCGTAAAAACAGCGGAAGATCTTGGCATGACCATCGTCGGCACAGAGGCCTTCGGCACCGGCGATAAAGACTTCCGTGCGCAAATGACAAAGCTGAGCGCAGCCAAGCCGGACGTCATCATGCTTCCGATCTATTACAGTGAGGCCGGCCTTGCCGTTACGGCGGCCCGCAACGCCGGATTCCAAGGAAAATTCATTGGTGGCGACGGCATGGGATCCATTAAAGATTATGCCAGCCCTGAGCACCTGGAAGGTCTGGTCTATTGCTCCGGATATGCGCCGGGAACGGAGAGCGTGAAAGACTTTGAAGCCAACTACAAGAAGGCATTCTCTTCGGATGTGCCGAATATGTTTGCCCCACTCGGTTACGATGCTGCCATGCTGATGACCTACGGGCTCAAAGCAGCGGAAGAGAAAGGGCTCGCCCCGCAAACACCGGAATACTATGAAGCCGTCATTGCAGCGCTCAAGGGTGCTTCCAATCTGAAAGGCATCACCGGCACCTATTCCTTTGATGAACAGAACAACCCGATTAAGGAGGCAGCGATTATCGAATTGAAGAACGGACAAGAAGTCTTCAAAGAAATGTATTGATTTTCGCTTCGCCGGAAAAGACGCCGACGATCGTCGGCGTCTTTTTTATCCGCGCTGTTCGGAATCCTTCGGAGGAACGTATGAATTTATCTTTATTTTTTACGCAATTCATCAACGGCTTACAGACCGGCTCCATCTATGCCTTAGTCGCTTTGGGCTATTCCATGGTCTATGGCATTATTCTCCTGCTCAATTTTGCGCACGGAGACGTTATCATGATCGGTGCCTACAGTCTGTTTTATGCCTTGGTGCAATTTCATCTTCATCCCGTTTTGGCGGCGATGATCGCCGTTTTGGCTTCCACGATTGTCGGCCTTCTCATCCAACAAATCGCGTACCGTCCCCTTCTGAATGCGCCGCGCCTGTCGCTGTTAATCACAGCCATCGGCATGAGCTTTTTGCTGCAAAACGGTGCACAGATTCTCTTCGGAGCGGACGCCAAGAGTTTGGATCCGCTGGTGCCCGGAGCCCTGCATTTGGGCAGCACCAGCATTAGTTATGCCGCCATTGTCACACTCTTTGTTTCCGTCTTAAGCATGGTGGGGCTGACGCTTCTGGTTTCGCGTTCCAAGCGCGGACAGGCCATGCGCGCCGTTTCCGAAGACATGGACGCTGCACGACTCATGGGCATTGATGTCAATCGCACCATCGCCTTCACCTTCCTGATCGGATCGGCTCTCGCCGGCATCGGTGCCGTGCTCTATGTCAGCTCCTATCCGCAGGTATCCCCCACCATGGGCTCGATGCTCGGCTTAAAGGCTTTTGTCGCAGCAGTTCTCGGCGGAATCGGTTCGCTTCCCGGTGCGATGGTGGGCGGGCTGCTCATCGGCGTGTTGGAGGTGCTGGCATCGGCCGTTGGTCTGTCGATTTGGAAAGATGCCGTTGTTTTCGCGATTCTCATTCTGGTATTACTCTTTAAACCGGACGGAATCATGGGCGTAACGCGGCGCGAGAAAGTGTAGGTTGCTATGGTACGATCCTATCCCATGCCGGCGCGCTATGCTGTAAATACGCTGCTCATCGTGCTCTGTGGCGTCTTGCTGATGGCGCTTCGTTCCGCCGGCATCATCACCGAATATTGGAACGGCATCCTCATCATGGTCGGCATCAACATCATCCTGGCCGCATCATTGAATATTCCCGTGGGCTATCTGGGCCAACTGCCCTTGGGACATGCCGGCTTTATGGCCATCGGCGCCTATGCCTCCGGCATCTATCTGAAAACCACGCCGCTGGCGAAGCTCCTGCGCGGCAACCTGACGCCGGAAGCGATCTTTTATATCCTCATAGGCCTTCTCATCGCTATGCTGGTTTCCGGCTTTTTAGGCTTTCTGATCGGCATTCCGGCCCTTCGTCTGCGCGGCGACTATCTGGCCATTATCACCCTCGGCTTCGGCGAGATTATTCGCGTCGTGCTGACCAATATCGATCAGACCTTCGGCGTTACGCTCACGTATGGTGCCGCCGGGCTGAAGCGTTTGCCGAAATTTACCAGCCTGCTGCTGATTTTTATCTGCGTCGTGCTGTGTCTTTTTCTGATTCACGTGCTGATGAAATCCCGTCACGGACGCGCGATTCTCTCCATTCGGGAAAATGAAATTGCTGCAGAAAGTGTAGGTATTCCCACAACGTATTACAAAACCTATGCGTTCGCCTTTTCTGCGGCCTTGGCAGGGCTGGCCGGAGCGCTTTATGCCGGCTATCTGGGCTCCCTCTATCCCACGAGCTTCACCTTCATGAAGTCCATTGAGGTGCTGGTCATTGTCGTCCTTGGCGGCATGGGCTCCATGCTTGGCTCCGTTCTTTCGGCCACCCTGTATACGACCTTGCAGGAGCTTCTCCGCGGTTTTGAGAGCTACCGCATGGTCGCCTTCGCCTTGCTGCTCATTCTGATGATGATTTTCCGTCCGAAGGGCCTCCTCGGCGACTATGACTTTTCGCTGAGCCGGTGGGTGGAAAAGGTGCTGGCACGGCGCAAGAAGACGGGAAAGGAGGAAGAGCATGCCTAATCCTTCGCATCCGACCACAGGACAGAATTGGCGCAATCGCCCGGAAACAAAACTGGTGCCCGTGCCGAGTCGAAACCGCATTCCGGAGCGCGATGTCCAAAGTGCGCCCATTCTCGAATGCCGCAATCTGGGCATTGATTTCGGCGGACTGACCGCCGTCAGTGATTTTGATATCGCCATCGGGCGCACCGAAATCGCCGGCCTCATCGGCCCGAACGGTGCCGGAAAGACCACAATCTTTAACTTGCTTACGCGCGTCTATGATCCTACGCGCGGCACGATTCTTCTGGACGGCCGTGATGCGCTTCGCATGAATACGCCGCAGCTCAATCAGGCCGGCATTGCGCGCACCTTCCAGAACATTCGTCTGTTCAAGAATTTGACCGTCCTTGAAAACATTCTGATTGCCCTGCATCAGCGTTCGACCTATTCCATGGTCGACACCTTCCTGCGCCTGCCCAAATATTGGCAGCAGGAAAAAGAGGCCCGCGAAAAAGCGCTGGACCTTCTTTCTATTTTCAACCTTCAGGACTTGGCGAATCAGGAGTCGGACTCTCTTCCCTATGGCGCCCAACGGCGCTTGGAAATCGTACGCGCGCTGGCCACCAATCCCAAGATTCTCCTGTTGGATGAGCCGGCCGCCGGCATGAACCCGTCCGAAACGGCGGAGCTGATGGATAACATTGTCTACATTCGGGATCGGTTCCAAATTGCGATTTTCCTCATTGAGCACGACATGAATCTTGTCATGGGCATCTGTGAAGGAATTGCGGTGCTCAATTTCGGCCGCATCATCGCCAAAGGCACGCCCTCGGAGGTGTCCAACGACCCGTCGGTGATTGAAGCCTATTTGGGAAAGGAGGCGTCGCATGCCTGAGAAAACCTTGCTGCAGGTAGAAGGTCTCAACGTGTACTATGGCGCCATTCACGCCATCAAAGACATTTCCTTTCATGTGAATGAAGGCGAAATTGTCACCTTAATCGGTGCCAACGGCGCCGGTAAAACGACCACATTGCAGTCCATTTCCGGACTTCTGCCCATCAAATCCGGCACCATCACATTTGAAGGAGCGGATTTGGTTCATGTCCCGGCACATAAAATCGTCGGACGCGGAATTGCCCAATCTCCGGAAGGCCGCCGCGTTTTTACCAAAATGACGGTGGAAGAAAATCTGCGCATGGGCGCGTATCTTCAAGCAGACGAAACGGTTGTACAAGCCGGTTATGAACGCGTATACACGCTTTTCCCCCGTCTGGAAGAACGACGCGAGCAGATTGCCGGCACGCTCTCCGGCGGTGAACAGCAGATGCTCGCCATTGGTCGCGCGCTGATGTCGCACCCGAAGATGCTCATGCTCGATGAGCCCTCCATGGGCTTGGCCCCGCTCATTGTGGAGCAGATCTTTGCTATCATTCGCCGCCTGCATGAGGCCGGCACCACCATCCTCTTGGTGGAACAAAATGCGCAAGCCGCGCTCTCCGTCGCCGACCGCTGTTACGTCATGGAAACCGGTCGCATTGTGATGGAAGGCTCCGGCGAAGAATTATTGCACGCGCCGGAAATCAAGAAGGCGTATTTGGGAGGATAAGCGAAGGGCCTCCCCGGCGCCCTCCCTTGCGCCGTCGGCATGTCCACCCCGGCACCCTTCCTTCCACCGCCGGCATGTCCGCCCCAGCACCCTTCCTTCCACCGCCGGCTTCTCCTCGGCGATATACTCGTGGATGGCGAACTTCCGGTTCGTCGAAGATGCGGTGCGCGGAAGGATGCCGGGGTGGTGGATGGTGCGGGCGAATAAATTGCGGAGAACAAAGCATTTTTGCGTGCGGCTTTGAACACGGATTACAGATTAAGGAAGCGACGGGCGCGTCGCTTCCTTTTTTGTAAAGGTGCGCCGCCGGAAACGATGTTGGCGGCGCGATTTGCAGAAGGAAGCCGCCTTCGGCGGCGTTTTCAAACCGCCGGCCGCAGGCCGGCTCCTTATCTTGTAGAGTGAAATTGCCAAAATAGCGAAACCACTCTACATCCGTGCTTCATCCTGTAGAGTGAAATTGCCAAAATAGTGAACCCACTCTACACTCGTTCATCATCCTGTAGAGTGAAATTGCCAAAATAGCGAAACCACTCTACACTCGTTCGTCATCTTGTAGAGTGGAATTGCTGAAATAGCGAAACCACTCTAAGTCCGTTCGTCATTTTGTAGAGTGGTTACGCGATAATTGCAAAATAAACACGATCCTTGCGGCAAGCAGCGAAAAATAAAGCCGTATAACGCCGAAACCGCCGACCGCAGGTCGGCACCGCCTTTCTACGATGGTGGCGGAAGCACGATTTCGACAAACCGCCACCATCGTCGAAGTCGCAAATAGTGGTGGTGGTAGCGCAATTTCCGCGAATAGCCACCATCGCCAAAGCCGAAAACGATGGTGGCGGAAGCCCATTTCCCTCAAACTGCCACCATCGCCTCAGCCGCAACTGATGGTGGCGGAAGCCCGTTTTGGCCCAACTGCCACCATCACCCAAGCCGAAAACGATGGTGGCGGAAGCCCGTTTTCAGCAAACCGCCACCATCACTCAAGCCGCAAGCGATGGTGGCGGAAGCGCGATTTCAGCAAACCGCCACCATCACCGACCATAAAAACGATGGTGGCGGAAGCGCGATTTCAGCAAACCACCACCATCACCCAAGCCGAAAACGATGGTGGCGGAAGCGCGATTTCAGCAATCCGCCACCATCGCTACAGACGTAAATCACAAGCCCCTCAGCAATTCTGCCTCCAAAACAACCCTTGCCCGCTCTCCCCGCCAAGCCGCCCCGTCCGCGAGCCGCCTCTTCGACGAGCCGGAAGCAAATCTTCCGCAGATGCTGCGCCGAGGCGAAGCGAGCGGCGAGCGGGCGGGACGGCTTGGTCCAGCGAGCGGCGAGCGGGCGGGGCGGCTTGGGCTTTTAGCTTAATTCCACCAGTTCATCCACAATCGAACCGATATAGCGAATCGTATCTTTCAGGGGTTTGTCGGTGGTAATGTCCACGTCGACAAGAGCGGCCTGGGCAATAGGATTCAGCGATCCGCCGGCCGAGAGGAAGGAACGCCATGCCTTGACGACCGCTTGACGATCCGATCCGCCGGCATGAGCCTCCCCCGCCGCACGGTCGTTCCGTCCAACCTTGTTTCGATCCGAGCTGCCGGCCTTTCCGGACGTGGCATCGCCTTTTCCATCCGCCCCCGAGGACGCCATCAGGCGAAGCGCCATCTGGGTTCCGACGGTAAGGCCGGCGGAATAGGTATAGGAATAAAGGCCGTTGTAGTAGTGGGGCTGGCGCATCCAGGTGAGCGTGGAACCGTCCTTGATTTCTACAGCATCGCCCCAGAAGCGTGTCAAGACGTCGCGATAAATGCCGGAAAGATCATCGGCATCCACGGAGCCGCCACCGTCCACGATACGGTAGACTTCACGCTGATAGGCTGCCTCCAAGAGATGCGTCACGAAGTTGTGGTAGTAGGTCTTGGAAAGCATCTGCGAAAGCACCCAACGGCGTTCGCGCTTGTTGTCGCCGGCTTTCTGGAGCAAATAGTTTTCCATGATGAGCTCATTGGTGGTCGAGGGCGACTCCACCATGTAAAGTGACATTTCCTTGTTGAGATAGGGCTGCGCCGCACAGGTGAGAACGCTTTGGCCGGCATGGCCCAGTTCATGGGCCAGGGTCGCCACCTCATCCATACGATAATTGAAACTGGTAAGAATATAGGGATGAACGCCGTAAACGTCGGCACAGAAGGCACCGGTGCACTTGCCCTGGTTTTCGGCATAATCAATCCACCGATCGTTGAATGCCTGCGAAAGCATTTGTACATAATCTTCTCCCAGAATGGAAAGACCGTCTTTAATGTACGTCGCCGCTTCCTCATACGAGACGTGGGAAACAAACGTGGGATCCAGCTCCAACTTGAGATCATAGCTCGTCATGGAAGGCAGATCGTAGACGCGCTGCAGCAGACGCGCATACTTCTGCATTATGGGCGCCAGATCCTGCATAATGACGTCAATCTGGCGGTCATACAGTTCGCGCGGAACCTCTTGGTCGGCCAAAAGGAAGGAAAACACGGAATCATAACCGCGCAGATCCGCTTCGATTTTCTCCTGCTGAACACGGGCATTATACGCGGAAGCGGTGACATGACGATGACGGGAGAGCTCGCCGTAAAAGACTTCTGCCGCCTTATGGCGCAACGCATGATCTGTTTCCGTTTCATAGCGATTTTCAAAGGTATTGTAGGTCATCTGGACGGTTTTTCCGTTCACCGTAAACGGCGGAAAGACCGTATCGCCGAATTTGCTGTCCGCATAGATTTGCTCCGGTGCGTAAAAGGTGGGTGCTAAGGCGGCAAGCGTCGCTTCGGTTTCCGGCGAGAGAAAATGTGCCTTGTCTTTGGCAAGGCGCGCAAGGTAGCGCGCATGCTTCGGCATGAGGCGAGCCGATTCTTCTCGGATGGCCTCCTTCGCATGGGCAAGGGTGATGGGCACAAACGCCAGCTTCTTGCCGAGGATGGCGAGACGCGCCGCGGTGCGGGCCTCCCGTTGGGCATTGGTCTTATTGGAAGTATCCTCTTCCACTTGCAAAGAGGCGTATGCCTCCAGGCGTTCCACTTTTGCGAACAGAAGCGCATAGGCCGTCAAGGCTTCATTCACTTGCTTTGCCGACGTCCATGTGCCGTCATAGCGGGTCACAAACGCATCGGCCTCTTTTTCCACCTTTGTAAACGCCGCCTCAAAGGCTTCTTCGGTTTCAAAAATCGGACGAAGATCCCAAGTCTCCCGGACCGGCACCTCCGCGCGGGATACACTCTTTTCCATCGTTTCTCCTTTCCAACGGGATTCCGTTATAATAACGATAGCGATCGACAATTTTCGTTATTATGCTACCCTATTTTCTTTTTCCACGCACCGGAAAAGGGTGAGCTGTACCGGGAAGGAATGGAACCGCACCGGAAAATGCGCTCGCATTGAAACGAGCCTTCGCCGGAAAGCGGCGTTCCATGCGAAGAGAATAGAAAGTATTTGCGCTTTGACGCATCACAAGGAGGAATCATGAAAACCAACGATCAACGTTTCGACGCCTACGCGCGTCTCATCGTGGAAGTCGGCTCCAACGTTCAGCCCGGCGTTCCGGTCATCATCAGCGCCGCGATTGAAGCGGCGGATTTTGCGCGCCTCGTGGCCAAGTATGCCTATGAGGCCGGCGCCAGCGAAGTCGTCGTGGATTGGCAGGATGACGCACTTGGCCGCCTGCGCCTCGAACATGCGTCGTTAGAGGTGTTGGACAATGTTCCCCAGTACCTCTACGACAAACGCGAATACTACTTAAAAAAAGGAGTTCACATGATTCATCTGATCTCCTCCGACCCGGAAGCGCTTGCCGGCGTGGATCACGACCGTGTGCAACGCGCTTCGATGGCGCTCAATAAGAAATTTAAGCCCCTGCGGCATTACACCATGAATGATGAAGTATCCTGGTGTATCGTGGCGGTTCCCTGTACCGCCTGGGCCAAAAAGGTCTATCCCGAGGCAGCGAATGACAAGGAAGCGGTGGAACGCCTTTGGGAACAGATCTTTTCCGTCATGCGTCTCAATGAGGAAGATCCCGTGGCTGCTTGGCAGGCGCATCTCCAGCGTCTGCAAGAGCGTGCCGATCGTTTGAATCACTACCGTTTTGAACGGATGCACTATCGGGCAGCAAACGGCACCGATCTTGTCGTGCGCCTTCCGGAAGGTCATATCTGGTGTGCCGCGACATCCAGCGATAACCGCGGAACGGCGTTTGTTCCCAATATGCCCACCGAAGAAGTGTTCACCATGCCCCATCGCGAAGGGGTGGACGGAACCCTCGTAGCCACGCGTCCGCTGGCCTATAACGGCAGTCTGATTGAGGACTTCACCCTGCACTTTGTGGACGGTGCTGTGACATCCTATTCCGCCAAAAAGGGAGAAGAAAAGCTGAAAGCGCTTCTGGCGGAGGATGAAAACGCCGTGCATCTTGGCGAAATTGCTCTGGTTCCCTATGATTCGCCGATTTCGCTTTCCCAAACACTATTTTATGAAACCCTCTTTGACGAAAATGCTTCCTGCCATTTCGCTTTCGGTGCAAGCTACCCGACAACGATAGAGGGTGGAGAAAATATGACGGAAGAAGAATTAAAAGCGCACGGTGCCAATGTTTCGCAAATTCACGAAGATTTTATGGTCGGTACAAGAGACCTGTCCATTGTTGGCATCACGGCGGACGGGGTAGAAAAAGCCGTTTTTGTCAACGGCAACTTCGTGCTGGAATAAACGTGCCTGCTGTTCTGCGCTACTGTGCTTTGGTGTACAGAAAACAAAAATCCGATGTCCCAAAGGGCATCGGATGATTTGCTTTCGTCCGTCGCCTGAAAGCAGGACAGGCGAACACGAAATGCTCACTCTCAGCTGATCGATTGCATGAAGGATGATTTATCCATAGCTATTGTAGCATGGGAGAGATGTGGAATTTTGATGTCTTTGTGATGATTCGCCCATTCCGATCCGGAAGGAGGAAAAAATGTTTTCGACCGTTGCGCAGCAAAACGGAACACTCGGTTCTTTTGAGCACGTTGTGCTGATGAGTGGATCGCCGAGAAGACGCGCCTTGTTGGCATTTCTGCATCCGAGACGCGAACACGTCCCTTGCGATGAGGAAACCATACGGCAGGCGTCGCTGTCCGAGACCGTCGGAAAACCGATGGTGGAACGCGCAGCCATTGCCGCCCGCGCGCTTGCCATGGCGAAAGCCGGCTGCCAAAATCCAAGCTTTTCCCTTTTGGGCAACACCCTCTATATTGCGGCAGATACCATCGTGGTCCATAACGAACAAATCTACAATAAGCCCCGCGACATGGCAGCAGCGGAGTGGATGATGCGCTCCTATTTTGGTACGACGCATACGGTGGTGACTGCGGTCTGTTTACGCACACTGCAGGGCATGCTGCAGTATGAGACCTTCGCAGAAGTAACGTTTTCACCCTACACCCCGCAAATGGAAGCACAGCTGCAAGCCTATCTCACGCCGCAGCTATTAGACCGCGCCGGCGCATACGGTCTGCAGGATATGCCGCCCGGTTTTCTGGCCGAAGTGAAAGGCGATCCGTATACGGTGATCGGCTTTTCCGTCTCCGCATTATGGCGCGCAATTGCGCCGTATTACGTGCCGGACGGAGCTACCGTTTCGCCAACCGCCTTTCCTTCCATTGCCGATTTTCAGCAAATCGTGCAGGAATTAGCCGAGGAGCTTCCGGAATTTCTCTTTCGTGAATTAAACGGACAAATTCAAATTCAGCCTCAAGTCGAAATCCATCCGCAGGCTCGTCATGATGATCTGGTGGTGCTTGGACGGTATATTTGCGATACGCTGGGAAGACGGATCGAGCTCTATTATGGATCCTTCCAGAGACAATTTCCGTTTTGTGATCGGGAAGAGCTGAAAGTTCACGTTCGCGAAACCCTGCGTCATGAGTTTGAGCACCATGTGGAGGAGCTGGCGGGAAATGCGGTTTTAGCACGGGAAGACTCCCTTTTTCTCCAAAACTATTTGCAGCAATTTTAGGGAAAAGGTTTCGCAACCAGGTTCTCCAAATATAAAAGAAATGATACAATATAGGTGCATCTGTAGAAGCTTGATAAAAACGAAAGAGAAAAGGAGGCATTATGAAATTCGAAGTTGTCGATGGTTTATTTACGATCAATCTCAATAGCGTGCTGACGCTCGCGTTAGCCGCCATCCTTCTTCTCATCGGATACCTGCTGGTGCGCAAGATCAATTTCCTCGCGAAATTCTGTATTCCTGCGCCGGTTGTAGGCGGCTTTCTGTTTATGCTCATCACCTGGGTCGGGCATACCACCGGAAGCTTTACCTTTGTATTCGATGATCCCTTCCAAAGTGTTTTTATGTTGGCATTCTTTACCACCGTCGGTCTCGGCGCGAGCTTAAAGCTTCTGAAGAGCGGCGGTAAACTGTTGATCATCTATTGGCTGGTCTGCGGTGTTGTTTCCATTATTCAAAACTGCATCGGTATGGGCATTTCCGCCGCCACCGGTCTGGAACCGCCGTATGCGCTTCTCGCGAGCGCTATCTCCATGATCGGCGGACACGGTGCTGCGCTTTCCTATGGCAACAGCTTCGTGGAAATGGGCTACCCCATCGCCAAAACCGTCGGTGCGGCAGCCGCGACATTCGGCCTGATTTCGGCCGTTTTAATTGGTGGCCCGCTCGGGCGTCTACTTATTGAGCGTCATCACCTGAAGCCGACCAATGAAGACTTTGTGACCGATGCGGAAAACGTCAACGCCACCGAAAGCGATCACAAACTCACAAGCTTCGAGCTCATTCAGAACGTGGTTGTCATTATAGCCTGCATGGCCGCCGGTACGCTCATCGCCGGCTGGATCGGAAAACTGATCCACCTCTCCTTCCCGACCTACGTTGGCGCCATGTTCGTCGCTGTAATCGTCCGTAACTTGAACGAAAAGTATCACTTCTACACCTTCGATTTTGCGCTGGTGGATGGTATCGGTACGGTAATGCTGAACCTGTTCCTAGCCTTGGCGTTGATGACGCTGAAGCTCTGGGAAATTGCGGATCTGGTTGGCGGCGTTCTCCTTGTCGTCCTTTGCCAGGTGCTGTTCCTCGCTTTGGCTTCCTACTTCATCATCTTCCGTATCCTTGGTGCGGACTACGATGCTGCTGTTATGTGCGCCGGTCTTTGTGGACACGGCCTTGGTGCAACGCCTTCGGCGATCGTCAACATGACCGCTGTCAACGACCGTTACGGCTATTCACGTAAGGCCATGATGATTGTTCCGATCGTTGGTGCCTTCCTGGTGGATATCATCTATCAGCCGCAGACGATCACCTTCATCAGCATGTTCGTTAAAAACCTGAAATAAGCTCTCCCATTTTTAGGCAGATGCAAAAGGCTGTACATCGGTTTTTCGATGTACAGCCTTTCTTTATGTTATGTGATATGGCAGCGCGTTTTCATACAGCCCGCGCGTCCCTTTGAAACCATTCCGAGACATGGGACGGGAACATCGTTAGATAATGCCCAGTTCCTTTCCCACGCGGCCAATGATCTCCACCGCACGCGTAATCTGCTCCGGCGTATGGGCCGCCGTAATCATGCAGCGCACGCGACCTGTGCCCTTGGGTACCGTCGGGAAGACGATGGGGCTGGTAAAGACGCCCGCCTGAAAGAGTTTTTCGGAAAATTCCCCTGTCTTGGCTTCGTCACCGATAATAATCGGAGTGATCGGAGTTTCGCTGTGTCCTGTATTAAAGCCTAAGGTGTTGAGCTTTTCTTTAAACAGGCGCGCATTGGCCCAAAGTTTTTCGGTGTATTCGTCGCTTTCCATCAGCATTTTGATGGCTTCGATGATCGCCGCCGTGTCGGCCGGGGTGTTTCCGGTGGAGAAGAGCAGCGGGCGGCTGCGGTTCTTCAGCCAGTCAATCGTGGCCTTCTTTCCCGCCACGTAACCGCCGATGACGCCGATAGCTTTCGACAATGTTCCGATGATGAAATCCACCTTGCCATGCAGATGGAAGTGATCCACCGTGCCGCGTCCGCTGCGTCCGAGTACGCCGGAGGCATGGGCATCATCCACATAGGTCATGCAGTCGTACTTTTCCGCCAGAGCGACGATGCCCGGCAAATTCGCGATGTCCCCGTCCATGGAAAATACACCGTCGGTAATGATGAGCACCTTGTCGTAATCTGCGCGGCGCTCTTTCAACACGCGCTCCAGGTCCTCCATATCGCTGTGGCGAAACACCGTTTTCTTGGCCTTGGACAGACGGCAACCGTCAATAATCGAGGCATGGTTGAGTTCATCCGAAATGATGAGATCGCCTTCATCCACTGCCGCCTGGATGGTTCCGGCATTGCAGTTAAATCCCGATTGATAGACAACGACGGCTTCCTCTTCCTTGAACTCGGCAAGCAATTTTTCCAATTCTTCATGCAACAGCAGGTTACCGTTGATGGGACGCACCGCGCCGGCACCGACACCGTATTCGCGAATCGCTTTGATGGCGGCCTCTTTGAGCCGCGGATGATTGGCAAAGCCCAGATAGTTGTTGGACGAAAGGTTGATCACTTTTTTACCGTCGATCACGCATTCCGCCTCGTTCGGGCCTTCCACCACTTTGAACGATTTATACAGGCCCTCGGCCTTTAATCCATCAATTTTTTGTTGCAAGTACTCCATGTCATGAATGCTCATGGTGAGCTCCTTTCGTAAACGGGGATCCATTTATTTTGTCTCGACCAAACGCGGCCGTAGATTCTGCAACATATCTTTCGTCATGGTTTGTAGATCGTACTGCGCCTTCCAGCCCCATTCCTCACGAGCCGCCGTATCGTCCAGTTTATCCGGCCAGGAATCGGCAATGGCCTGCAAAATGGGATTGACCTGATACGACATAGTGAACGAGGGCAATTCCTTTTGGATGGCCGCCGCGATGTCTTCCGGTGCAAAGCTCATGGCCGCAATATTAAAGGCGTTGCGATGCGTTAACCTCGTCGGATCCGCCTCCATCAGCTCGTGCACGGCGCGAAGGGCATCGGGAATGTACATCATATCCATCAACGTTCCCGCCGCGATGGGGCAGTCATAATGGCCCGTTTTCAGCGCCGCATAATAAATGTCCACCGCATAATCCGTCGTACCGCCACCCGGAAGCGCCGCATAGGAAATCAGGCCCGGAAAACGCACGCCGCGCGTATCCACGCCGAAGCGGCGGAAATAGTAATCACAAAGAAGCTCGCCCGCCACTTTGGTTACGCCGTACATCGTGCTCGGGCGCTGAATGGTATCCTGCGGCGTCACTTTCGGAGTGGACGCACCAAAGGCGCCGATCGAGCTGGGCGTAAACACCGCCAGTTTCTTCTCGCGCGCGACTTCCAACACTTGAAAAAGGCCGTCGAGATTGATGTGATACGCCGCTTGCGGATGCGCTTCTGCCACGGCGGACAATAATGCCGCCAAATGCATGACCGTATCCACATGATAGCGATCCACCAATTCCGCCAGCCGCTTGCCATCGGTCACGTCCAGTTGTTCAAAAGGTCCCTCCTCCACAACGGGAGAATCCTTGCGCACAACATCTGTAACAATGACGTGATTCGTTCCGTATGCCCGACGCAGATAGGTTGACAGTTCCGTGCCGATCTGCCCCAGGCCCCCTGTGATGAGAATCGTTTTCATTCCGTCTCCTTGGTAGGCCGTTGTGCCCTTTTCATCGGCCAAAGATTATTGCTGCTTTGGCGATGCCGTTTCGTTCGTGACGGACGCGGTCGCTTTCGCGTCGCGCGGCAGGAGAATCGAAAAACGTGATCCTTTTCCCAATTCGCTATCCAGGCGCAAAATTCCCTCATGTGCCTGAACAATATGTTTGACCAGAGACAGGCCCAAACCCGTTCCCGATCCATCTGTGCGCGTTCTGCCCGGATCCACTGTGAAAAAGCGCTCAAATACACGCTTTTGGTTTTCCGGTGCAATGCCGATGCCGTCATCTTCGACAATGATGCTTATATTGTGTTCATCTTGATGTATCTTTGTCAAGACATATCCACCGTCGGCTTTCGAATATTTAATGGCATTGCTCAGCAGATTTCGCATCACATCCGCCAATAAGCGGCGGTTACCGAAAAACGCAACACGATTCGTTTCCTCTTCTCCGACCACATCGCTCTCCAGGCGTACGTGATGTTCCGCAGCCATGGACGAAAGGGACTCCATTTCTTCGCGCAATATCTCGTGAAGATCCACCTCTTCTCGTTGATCGAAATCGGAATAGCCCGTATCAAATTTGGAAAGCTGAATGATTTCGTTGATCATATTGAGAAGGCGAACGCCTTCGCGATGAATAATGTCGGCAAAACGGCGCGTGTCATCCGGATTCACCATTCCCGAAGCGATCAGTTCGGCATAGCCGTTGATGGACGTCAACGGACTTTTTAGCTCGTGGCTCACATTAGCGGAAAATTGGCGTCGCATGGCTTCATTTTCGCGCACATTCGCCAGCTGCTGAAAGAAATTCTCCCGTTCCTCTTGCGTATCCAAGAGGCTCGCCAACATCTCCTCCGCTTCCGGTGCGGGAAGGCTGTCTGTGACCTTTCCGGAAAGCAGATCATTCCAATAATGCACGAGCATACGCAAAGGGCGAAGACTCTCGTTATAGATGCGCTGTGTAAAAATTGCAGAGAGCACCAAGGCTGTGACGAACAACACCACCACGACCCCGATGATCAGCGGGATGCGCTGCCCCACGCTGCTTTTCGGCAAAATCACCCGCAACAGGCCCACGCAGATGAGAGAAGAAATTCCGGCAAAAATCATGCCGGCCAGTAGAAAATGACGCCATATATTGCGCTTCATACGCTGTCTCCTGCCCTTTAGGCCTCTTTGCTCAGTTTATAGCCGACATTGCGCACGGTCTTAATGTACTTTCCAGCGTCGCCCAATTTTTGTCGCAAGGCGCGAATATGCACATCGACGGTACGCGTTTCTCCCGCATAATCATAGCCCCAAATGGCATTCATGACGCGGTCACGCGAGAGAACGACATCCAAATTGTTCATCAGGTAGTAAAGCAGCTCAAATTCTTTGTACGTCAACTCGATCGGATTACCTCCGACGAGCGTTTCCCGCTTCTTCGGATTCATCTCTATTTCATGGAGCACCAAAACAGAGCGTTCCTCGCTGTCGCCGTAGCGTCGCAACACCGCCTTCACTCGGCTCAGTAGCTCCAGCACGCCGAAGGGCTTGGTGACATAATCATCCGCGCCCATGTCGAGACCTCGCACTTTTTCAAATTCACTCGTCTTCGCCGTAACCATGATGACGGGAATTTCTTTGGTATCGACACGATTGCGAATCGTGGCTAAGATCGAATACCCGTCTTCCCCCTCCAGCATGATGTCCAGCAAAAACAGGATGGGTGCGCCATCACTGTCCAGCGCCGCATAAAGCGCCTTCGCGTCTGCGAAACCGCGCGCCTTATAGCCGTTGTTGTTCAATGCATAGCTGATCAGCTCGCGAATATTCTGATCGTCTTCCACTATATAAACCTGTTTCATGCCATCCTCACGATCATAAAAGCCGTCCGAACGGATTCGGGCGGCAAAAGGTCAGTTAAATTTTTCCATTGTCCCCGTTATCGAGTATACCACGGCTTCCGCGATATTTTGGGCATGATCGGCACTTCGTTCCAGATATTTGGAAATCATCAGCAGGTCAATCACCAAATTCGCCTCAATGGTCTCGGCGCGAATTTCGGCAATTATCTCTTCACGAACCTGCATAAAGAGAGCATCTACCTCATCGTCCATCGCAGCAGCTTGATAGGCCAAGGCGCTGTCTCCTTCGACGAAAGCCCGCACGGCATCGGAAACCATTGTTTGGGTGATTTCTGACATTTTCGTGAGACTTCCGAGATTCGCCTCTTGGTATCCGAACGACAGCATCTGCTGAACCAACACGGCAATGTCTTCCGCCTGGTCACCGATGCGCTCCAGATCCGTATTCATGCGAATCGCTGCAGATATGAATCGAAAGTCTCGGGCCAAAGGCTGTTCCTTGAGTAGGAGCAAAAGGGCCTGCTGTTCAATTTCCGAAGAAAAATGATTGATCTTTTCTTCCTGTTGCAACACATAGTCAATGTGGTCCTTGTTTTTGCTGGTCAGTGCGCCCAACGCATAAAACAGCGATTGATTTACCATCTCTCCCATTTCCACCAGATTGGTGTTGAGCTCTTCCAGCTTGTTTTCAAAATTGTTGCGCATCGTTTTTCCTCCGTGGGCTGCCTTAATCAACCGAAGTGGCCGGTAACATAGCGTTCCGTGCGTTCATAGCGCGGATTTTCAAATATTTGCACGGTATCTCCGAATTCGATGAGCTCTCCCAGATAGAAGAAGCCGGTTTCATCGGCAATACGGGTCGCCTGCTGCATATTATGGGTGACGATAATAATCGTGAATTCCTTTTTCAGTTCAAACATCAGGTCTTCGATTTTCGTCGTCGAAATCGGATCTAACGCGGACGTCGGCTCATCCATCAGAATGACTTCCGGCTCCACCGCAAGGGTGCGGGCAATACAAAGGCGCTGCTGCTGTCCGCCGGAAAGGCCCAGCGCGCTTTTGTGCAGACGATCCTTCAACTCATCCCAGATCGCCGCCTCTTTAAGGCTGCGCTCGACAATTTCATCCAGCGTCTTGCGGTCCTTAATGCCGTTGATGCGCGGACCGTAGGCCACATTGTCGTACACGCTCTTCGGGAAAGGATTCGGCTGTTGAAACACCATGCCGACACGCTTGCGCAGTTCCAGCGCATCCATCTCCTGGTAAACATCTTTTCCATCCATGCACAAGTTTCCCTCCACACGCGTTTCGGGAATAAGGTCATTCATGCGGTTGATGGTCTTTAAAAACGTAGATTTTCCACATCCGGAAGGACCGATGAACGCGGTAATTTGATTGGCTTTCACGTCCATATCAATGCCCTTAAGCGCCTGGAATGCGCCGTAGTAAAAATCCAGATGGGAAACTTCAAATTTGAGCGGCTGTTTTGTGTTATCCATAGTAGTCCTCTACTCTCCTTTGCGACATCATCTTGTTCCGAGGCGCTATTTCTTCTCGCTTCCCGTTTGTTTCTTGTTCATGTTGCTGACAATTTTTCGCGCGGCAAGAGAGAAAAGCAGCACGACGATCACTAAAATTGCAGCCGAGAAGCTGGCAATCTTTGCACTGTTCGGATCCACCGCTTCGGAACGCATAACCCAGATGTGCAGCGCGAGCGTTTCCCCTGTACGGAACGGGTTGAGTGCATTTAAGGGGGAGGTCAAATCCCAGTTCGCCCAGTCGATGCGTGTCGACATACCGGACGTATACATAAGAGCGGTTGCCTCGCCGAACACACGACCGGCGGCCAGGATGATGCCTGAGCCGATGCGTGGAAGAGCCGCCGGTAAAAGCGTGTGTACGATGGCATACCAATGCGTGGAACCAAGCGCCATACTGCCCTCGACAAAGCTGGGAGGAAGAGCGCGAATGGCATCCTCTGTTGACGTGGTAATGAGCGGAATGCTCAGGATGGATACGGTAACGGAGCCGGCCAGCAAATTCCAACTTGCGCCGAAGCTCAGCACGAAAGCCAGATAGCCGAACAAACCGATAACAATGGACGGTAACGACGAGAGCGATTCAATACTCATGCGCAGAAACTCGGTGGCTTTGCCTTTTCCGGCGTATTCCGCCATATAAATTCCCGCAGGAATGCCCACGAAGCAGCTGAACAGCAACGAAAGGAACAAAAGATAGATGGTGTTAAACAGCTGGTTGCCGATGCCCTTGGACGAAAACGAAAGCACGCCCGGGAAATAGCTCATCAGGCCTCCGACGATGATGTAACCCGCCAAAAACAGGATGAATACGAGGAAGAATCCGCCAATTGCCGTAAACAACAAGGTCATCAAGCGATCGATTTTCTTGGCGCGCGAAATACGCGAGCGCATACGCTCCTTCATCCGACCACCTCCTCTTCTAACAACGGTTCTTTCTTCTCCGTTGCTTTCATCGCTTTATGCTCTTGATCCAGCTTATTTTTCTGTTTTGCGGAGAATAAATGGATGAGCACGATGAATAAAATGGAGATGAGCATCAATAGCAGCGCCAGACTCCATAACGCCATGTTCGCCTCACTGCCGTCAATGGTATTGCCCATGTCGGATGCCAGAATGCCCGTTATGTTGGCCGTCGGGTGCAGGACACTCTGCGGAAACAGCCGCGTGCGGCCGATGACCATGGATACCGCAAGCGCTTCTCCGAAGGCGCGCGCCAATCCCAAAATGATGCCCGTATAGATTCCGGTGCTCGATGCCGGAATGACGACGTTCTTAATCACTTGCCAGCGGGTAGAACCCATGCCGTAAGCCGCTTGACGATAGCTATCGGGCACGCCGCGAATCGTATCGGTAATATACGTCGTAATGGTCGGAAAGATCATAACCGTTAACACAATAACCGCGGCCAAGACGGAATAGCCGCCCACCGGCGCCTTAAACGTGTCGCGGATCCACGGCACCAACACCGTTAATCCCACCCAGCCATAAACGATGGAGGGAATGCCGACAAAGATCTCCACTGCCGGCTGAAAGATTCTTTTTCCTGCTTTGGGGGCAATTTCCGTCATAAAAATCGCCGCGCCGAGTGAAAAGGGAGTGGCCAGCAAAATCGCCAATCCACACGTGAGAATGGATCCGAAAATGAATACCGCGGCGCCAATAGAGCCTTCTCCCGGCTTATCGAACGAATCCGTGGGAGCCCATTTCGCATTGATCAAAAAGTCGGTCACGCTGTGTTGAAACTGCGTAAAGGAAGCTGTCCCGCGTACCAGAAGAAATGCAAGGATGGAGATCGTAATGATGATAATGAGAAGCCCCATAAACGTCACGAATCCACGCCCCAAAATTTCTCGTCTGAACTTTTCTCCTGCCGGCGTGCGCAGCCTTTTTTTCTTCGGCGCCGCCGGTGCCGTCGCCTGTTCTTGTTGTTTCGTCGTCATATGCACGTCCTATCTCATTCAAAGCACAGCCGAATGTCCTCCTAACATAAGGAAAAGGCATTGCGAAACGTCCATTCCACAATGCCTCCATTCCTTATTGCCTTCCGTTTTCCATCCGCAACGCGAATGCCGGAAGGAGACGCGCCTTATTTTGAGGGAGTATCATGGCCGGTCATGGCTTCCGGAGCAAGCTTGGAAGATACGCCGTAGCCCATCTCTTCGATGTTCTTTCCGAATTCTTCGCCCATGAAGTAGTCCAGGAATTCCTTCGCCGGGGTTGTGGCTTCGCCCTTCGTGTAGACATGTTCAAAGCCCCATACCGGATATTTTCCGCTGTAGGTGTTCTCAAGATTGGGTTCCAAACCGTCCAGTTTCACCGCCTTCACGCCTTTGCCCTGATCACCTACCAGGTAGGAGAGAGCAACATAGCCGATGGCGCCTTCGTTTTGTTTCACACTCTGGAGCAATTCACCGGAGTTATCTGTTTCCATGGATCCCATGGTCTCTTCGGTGCCCTTGAGAGCGAACTTCGTAAACAGGGCGCGGGTACCCGACGACGACGGACGTGTAATCAGCATGATGGGCAGGTCAGCGCCGCCAACATCTTTCCAGTTCGTGACTTTGCCGGAGAAGATGTCAATCATCTGCTGTTGTGTCAAGTCGGCTACCTGGTTCTTTTCGTTGACAATCGGAGCCATGGTGATGATACAAACTTTATGATCCACAAGGCCCTTCGCCTGATCGGCTTCCAGCTTGTCCTCTGCAAAGACGTCGGACATACCCAGCGTTACGGTGCCGGCTGCAACGTCTTTCAGACCCTGGCCCGAACCGCCGGCATTCACGGTAATGGCAACGCCGCTCGCTTTCGCCATGAAGGCTTCCGCAGCTTTGTCGGCCAACGGCTTTAATGCCGAGGAGCCTGACGCGCTGATCTGTCCCTTTAAGCTGGGATCTACTTCCCCACCTTTGGCCGCTTCGGATGCTTGCGAAGATGCTTCTGATTTTTCCGTTGCCGCGCTATCCGATGCAGGAGCCGAGCTGTCATTCTTTTTGTCATTGCCGCCGCAAGCCGCCAACGTGACGACTAAAGCCAGCGCCAAGACGATGCCAAATACTTTTTTCATGGTCGATTTCATGGTCTACCACCTCTTCTTTTTTTCTCCGTTTTCCTATTTCTGTGAACCGTCAATAGGATAAGAGGGGAAGGTTAAGCCCATGCCATGCATTTTGTTAAGGTTATGTTAAGTTCGTCGTAACACTACGAGCGGCGCTTCGCAGGCCGCTTACGGAGCCAGTTCAATATCGGGCAAAATTTCCGGTGTGGCGGTCACGTTCATGTGTTGATCCACCCAGATCACGTCGACGCCCGCATCCTTATAATTTGCCAAAATCTGCTGTGCTTCTTTCTCATCGGCAATGAAAAAGGCCGTGGAAAGATAGTCCGCCAAGCCGGAATCCGCCGTGCGGATGCTGACGGACGTATACCGTTTCGCAGGATAGAGCGTTTCCGGATCAATAATATGGGCGTAGCGCACACCGTCCAGTTCGAAGTAGCGTTGATAATCTCCGGAGGTCACCATCGCCGTATCGCCCGACACAAGAACGGTCGCCAAAACATCCTTATGTTCCGGCCGCGGATGCATAATGCCCACTTTCCATTGTGCGCGATCGTCGACGGGGCTTCCGATTGTCTTAATGTTTCCGCCGGCGCTGATGATCCCATGCTCCAAACCTGCGGCCTTCAACTTCTTCGCCACGATTTCCGTTGCATAGCCCTTTGCGACCGCGCCTGCATCCAACTGCAATTCAGGATCCCGAATTTGCACGGTCTTATTGGCTTCGTCCAACACGAGATCGTCGAGATTGCTATGCGCGTTGGCTTCTTTCAAGGCCGCTTCTGTGGGAAGGGCGATCGTTTTTCCCGTTCCGGTAGTGGTATGCTCCGTTTCAGCAGTGACCGCTTCGCGCAGATCATGCCAAATGGCGAGCGTCTTGCCCATGGCGATATTGACTTTGCCCAATGTTTTGTTGTAATTATCCTTGCTGAACCGAAGAAGAGAAAACAGCTCATCTTCCACCTTTACCGGCGCTTTAGAAGCCGTGCGATTCAGGGTCATCAAATTGGTCACACCGTCATATTCGTGATAATTGTCAAAGAGCTTGTGCAGACGCTGAAATTCGCTTTGGCAGAGCGCAAACGCCTGCTTAAAAGTCTCTTCATCCTTGGTGTAGCCGGTCAGCTGAATCACCGTATCAAAGGCATCATAAAAGGTGCCTTTGTTTTTATACCATTTTTCGCCGTCTCTACCGGTGATCCACGTTCCTTCGCCCAAAAACGGCATCTTTTGCAGTTCCTCTTTCGACAGCGTCCCTTGGCCGCTCTCCGCTTGAGACGAGGCCGCCTCGGAGGACGCTTGGGCTTCCCGACTATGGGAGTCGCCGACGGTTCCGTTCCCGCAGCCGGCAAGCATGCTGAGGGCAAGACCCAAGGCAAGCAATTTTTTCTTTGTTTTCATCTGTATTCTCCTGATTCACTATGGTAGTTTTTCTAATTGCTATCGACTCAATGCTATTGACGTAAAACGGTCGATTGCTCGGCGCTCCGCTCTGCAAAGGCGTACACATCCTCTCGGTGCTCGCTTCTCCTCGTCACTTCGTTTTCCATTATACTTGTCTTGTCGTGACTCGTCGAAGAGGCGCCTCGCGGATGGTGCGACTTTGCACGGGATGCGACACGTATGTGACTTCTGTAGTAGCGATGTTAAAAACCGGAGTGTTTTTGAAACTGCGCCGCCCGTGGCGGGGCGAGCAGCGCGATTGCGAAAATTGAAAAAGCCCGTTCCGTTGAAGTGCAACGAAACGGGCTTTGCTGATGGACCACACTGGAATCGAACCAGCGACCTCCACGATGTCAACGTGGCGCTCTAACCGACTGAGCTAATGGTCCGTACGCAGGAAATAGTAACAGAAGGAAAAGGGTGTGTCAAGGTAGCGTTTATCGGCGACGGATCGACAGAACAAAGCAGAGGAGCAGCAGAATATCCGTCGCTCCTCTGTAGCCTGAATCTCTCTTCATTTCTTTGCGACACATGCATCGCTATGAGAATCAATTATTTTCCGAGCTTGCCAAAAAAGTCTTTGGCGTTTTCCACGCCTTCCTTGGCCTTGTCCTTCAGTTCTTCCGCCGTTTTTTCCGCTTTCTTTCCGGCCTCTTTACCCGCTTTGCCTACGCGATCGCCCATTTCGCCGACTTTTTTCTCAACGTCGTCTTTTAACTCACCGGCACGCTCCGCTGCTTCACCCATCTTTTCTTTTGCTTCGTGTAAAAAATCTTTTGCCATGTCTTCTCTCTTTCTGTTTCAATTCCCACATTTTAAATTTCTGCGGCGATACGAGGTTGACGTAATCAAAGGAACTACGTCGTTCTTCGCCTTTGCGGGTCTCAATGCCTCCCGCTTTGATCGCCGTTCCTTATATACCCAAGAATATACTTTTCATCATCCATTTAAAAATGCCCGTTCCGTTGGAGTTTCAACGAAGCGGGCAAAGGCGGTTTTGGACCATGTTGGACTCGAACCGACGACCTCCACGATGTGAACGTGGCGCTCTAACCAACTGAGCTAATGATCCGTACAATGGGGATATTATACCATGGGCATGCATTGGCCGCAAGACAATTCATCCGACAGAAATCAAAACGGTGTAGAGATGCAGCGGAAAGTGCTGTTGGCGAGAAGGTCGCAATAGCGCCAGCGGGAGGCCGACTTTTTTTTGGTGTTTCTGCAATAGCGACAGCCGGAGGCCGGCTTCTTCCGGCGTCTCTGTAGTAAAAAGTGCCGTCTCAATGCCTACTGCAAGTTGCCCCCTACGAGGCGATAGTGGGGAAAGCGCGTTTTCGCCTTACTGCCACCATCGCTGAGGGCGCAAACGATGGTGGTGGAAATGCGTTTTTGCCAAATCCCCAACACTTTCCGCGCAATAAACGTTTATGTGCTTAAGCCTTACGATCCCTTGAAAAAACTTGTCGTAAGCAGTCCTTGGGGATTAACATCCATCAAAAAAAGTACCTTATTGCTGATGGGTTAACCCGTCAGCAATAAGGCGGCATACAAGAGATTTTTTCCTGTTTCTGGTCTGACATCTTTTATAGATGTACATAAGGTTTCTCATGAGACAGATGGATCTTACACTTCGCTACGGTTTTATCTGCACACGCATATCGGCAATGCGCAACGTCGATTCTCGATGGGAAACTAATACCAGCGTTTTTGACGTAGTTTCTTCCTTGAGTGTTTTTAGAATCAATCCTTCATTTAAGGCATCCAGATTTGAAGTCGGTTCATCCAGAAGAATCAAATCCCCATCCTGCAAAAAGGCACGCGCCAGGCCAAGGCGCTGCCGCTGTCCGCCGGAGAGTCCTTCTCCCAATTCGGCAAGAGGCGTATCATACCCTTTCGGCAGGCTCATGATGAAATCGTGAAGAGAAGCCTTCTTTGACGCTTCCGAAATCTCATCCGATGTGGCGTTTTGCTTTGCCAGAGCGATGTTTTCACCGATGGTTGCTTTAAAGAGATGTGTATCCTGACTGATGTAACTCTGTGTTTTTCGAAGCGATGCGCTGGGCACCTTTCTTAGATCCTTTTCATTTAAAGTGATACGGCCATTTTGTACGTCCCAGAAACGCATCAACAGCTTTAGCAATGTCGATTTCCCGCATCCGCTCGGTCCGTGAATGCCCAAAATCTGCTTGGGACGAATTGCCAGAGAAAAATCCTCCAGAATCAGACGGGATCCGTAGCCGAAGGTGATCTCTTCCGCGGCCATGCCTTCAAAAGGTACGTCTGCATCGTAACCGCCGGTCACTTCTTCCACTTCCGGTTCTTCTTCCAATAACCGCAACACGCGCTCGCCGGAAGCCAGTGTTAGCGTCAGATTATTGGAGAGGTTCGATAAGGCTACTGTAGGTCCGAAAGAGCCGATTAAAGCAACTGTAGTAATTACAATGGTTCCGACGCCAACCTGTCCATGGCGATAAAGCCAGGTGGTGAGAAGAAGGTTCGCAAAAGTCGCCAAAAGAATGATAAGAGACGTCAAGGCACGCTGAGTGCCGGCATTATCCGCCAGTTTCTTAGCGTCGCGCGACAGTGCATCCGATTCTTCAATGATTCGCTTTGTGCGTTCTTCCCCCTTATCAAAAGCGATAATATCTTCGAGCCCACGTAAGGATTCCAATACCAAGCTATTCATCTCGCCAGCTTTTTGGCGGAAAGAAAGACCCGCCTCGGCGCCTTTCTTGCCGTTTTTTAGCGGAATCCACGCCCCCACGACAAGATAAGCGATCAGGGCAAGCATGGCTACAGACCAATGGTATTGCCAGAAAAACGCCAAAAGAAAGAGGCAAACGACAAGGCAAATAGCAATGGGCGAAATCGTATGGGCGTAAAACACCTCCAAGAGTTCGATATCGTTGGTCAAAACAGAGATGAGGTTACCGCGTTCTTTGCCTTCGAGTTTTGCTGGACACAAACGGCGCAAGGCGGCAAAAACCTTGTGGCGAATGAGCGCCAAAGTTTTAAAGGCAATGAAATGATTGCAATACTGCTCCAAATAGTGCAAAATACCACGTAACACTGCAAATACAAGCATGACGCCGAGTAGTGTGGAAAAGGACAGCGGTAGAAGAAGTCCCGATATTTCCTCCACGAGATGCATTTCCATCAAGACGCGTAAAAGCGCTTGTGTCGCCAAAACCGTAAGGGATATCGCGCAGAGAAAACCCGCTACGCCAAAAAGAATGGCCAAAATCATGATGGGCAAAAGAGAACGAATCAGTCCGACCATGTGGCGCATGATCGCTTTGCTGCTGCGACGCTGAATAGCTTTATCTGTCTTCATCATGATCCTCCCATCCGAATTGCTCCAAGCTCTCCTGCTTTTCATAGAGGGCGCGATACAGCCCTTTCTCTTGCATCAACGTCTCATGCGTTCCCTGTTGTGCGACTTCTCCTTGAATCAGCAAATAAATTTGTTCCGCTGAAACTACATTGGCTAAGCGATGGGAAATTAACAGCACCGGTTTTTCCTTGGCTAACGCATAAATTTGTTCCATGATGACGGCTTCGCTTTCCATGTCAATATTACTGGTCACTTCATCAAAAATGTAGAATTTCGCAGGCTTCAGAAGCGCACGCGCCAATACCAGACGCTGCTTTTGCCCTCCGGACAGATTGCTGCCGCGTTCGGCAATAACCGCATCGAGTCCGCCGGAAGATTGCATTTCCTCTTGCAGTTTCACCGCCGCAAGGGCCTGTCGCATATCTTCTTCGGATGCCTTCGAATTTCCCATACGCAAATTCTCTTTTACCGTGCCTTTAAAAAGATGACTGTCCATGCCGACACGGACGATCGCCTGATGCAAGCTGTGCGCTTTGATGTTCTTAGCTTCTTCTCCGGAAAACAGAATGTTTCCCGCATAGTTGCGATACTTACCGGCTATAATATTGGCCAACGTTGATTTTCCGCAGCCGGACTCCCCGACGATAGCAACCAGTCCCTTCTTCGGAAAAGTCAAACGAATGTTTTGCAGCACCGGCTCATTTTCATGATAGGAAAAGCACAGATTCTGGATGGAGAGATCCACCGGCCCCTCCGGAAATGGTTCGGTTCCGTCTTTCGGCTCTTCGAGCGATAAGATACGCATAACCTTATCGGCGGCTGCCATCCCATTCATTGCAATATGAAAAAAGGAACCCAATAAGCGCAAAGGCAGGAAAAATTCGCTGGCAAGCAGTACCACGCTCAATGCAGTGGAAAAATTAATGGTATGATTCAAAAACGCATGGCAGGTAAAAAACATACCGATGGCCGCTCCTCCGTACGCAACAAGATCCATCACGCTGATGGAGTTAAGCTGCATCGTAAGGACGCGCATTGTTGCGATGCGAAAGTCTTCCGCTTCGACATCCATTTCCTGAGCTTTTTCGGCATCCGCGCCGTACACTTTCAAGGTGGTCATACCTTCCAGATTTTCCAGAAAGTGATCTCCCATGCCGGTATAAGAATTCCAATATTTTGCCAAAATACGTTTGGCGATTTTCTGCACGGCAACGATAGAGAGCGGAATGAGAGGCACGCAGAGCAAGAGGACAACACTCGCTTTAAAATAACGCGGTGCCAGTACGGCAAAGAGCGTTATCGGTGCCAAAAGAGCATAAAAAAGCTGCGGCAAATACCCGCCGAAATAGCTTTCCATCTGATCCACGCCTTCGGTTGAAAGCTGCACTACTTCTGCCGTGGACACCTGCGCCGTATAGGTGGGCCCCAGACGCAGCAATTTTTGAAATAACTTTTTACGCAATACTTTTTTTACATCCGCACTGGCGCGATAGGAAAAAAGGCTCTGGCCTTTTTGTCCGAAATAGCGCAATACAAGGGCGACAGCAAACGTCGGCAGACACATAGCCAGAACGCTCGGAT
Organism: Murdochiella vaginalis; assembly: GCF_902381775.1. Taxonomy (NCBI): domain Bacteria; kingdom Bacillati; phylum Bacillota; class Tissierellia; order Tissierellales; family Peptoniphilaceae; genus Murdochiella; species Murdochiella vaginalis. The sequence continues at coordinate 679,470 of NZ_LR698969.1, read as the reverse complement.
CCTGTTCGAAGAGCCATGCTTGCAAAAAAGCGGACAGAGAAAACACCACTGCAATCTGCGATATTAACTGGATCCACTGGCAGAGTATCGTCAGTGCGATATATCTCTTCGCCTGCGGCACCAAAGCCAGTAATTCTTTTTTTATCATTTCTCCTCCCTTTTCAAGTCTGACGGTTTCAATGTTTTGATGTGAAACAGAAAAACGTAGATGTGCATCAGCCAAATCACAGCAACGATACCGCAAGGAATCCAGTGTTTTCTCATGAAAAAGATGGCCATCCCAAACAACACACTGACCAATAGCAGAACGCGAGCTTTCATGCCGCGTGTCATTCCACCCCGCTTTTTATACGTACCGACGGTACTCGCATATAAACCAGTCTGCAAAAACCAATCATGAAGTCGATCCGAGCTTCGTGCAAAGCAAAAGACCGTTGCCAAATAAAACGGAACGGTGGGCAATAACGGCAGGAAAATACCAATGGTGCCCAAAACGAGCGTTATCATTCCCAGAAGCAACCAAAAAAGGCGAAATCGTTTCATCATCCCCTCCTAATAACATCATTCATAATACCAAAAATAGGAAAAGAAGCCGCGAATCCGCATTTTTCATGCCATTTCGTGGCTTCCCTCCTATAATATAGCGCTATAAGCCCGTCAGGCTGTTACGCTTTCTTTCTGTTCTTGAAGTAATACATCAGTCCCACGATACCAACACCGCAAACGAGAACCGCCGCTGCAATAGTGATATAGGAGAAATCCGAGGTATCCGCTTGAGAACTCTCCTGTGATGCGCTATTACTGCCATCTACAGAAACGTTGCTTGCACCGGTCTCGAGCGATTCGCTCTGCTCGAAACTTTGATCGCTTGCTTGCGCGTTTGCATCATCCGGATTGCTTGCATTCGCTACGATACCTTCCTGACGCAGGGATTCCGGATTAGCACTTCCTTTGCCTCCCGCAATCTGCGCGCCATGCGTTTCTTCAATCAACGTGGCGTTCGACCAGTCGAGAACAAGATACGCATCCTGTGCGCCGGAGCCCGGTTGGATTTTATCATACGTTTTTGCTCCGTTTTTCAGCGCATCCATTGCATCCACCCACACACGTACTTTAATGCGACTTTCTTTACCGCTGCGCAGCAGACTGAACTGATAAGGGAATTTTTGCAGTTTTCCGACCAGGTTCTTGTCGTTATGCCATTTCAAGACTTGTGCCGCCTCCGGGTTGCCGCCGACATAATGGAACAGATTCCAGACGTGTCCATACATGTTCATAAACTCCAAACCGTTGATGGTAAGAATCACTTGCGTTTTGCCGTTCGACTGACAAATGACACGCGCCGTTTTCACCAACGCCGGATTGCCCATGGATGGGCGATTTTCGTACGCATGCATAAGTTTTACAGGCACATTATAGATCTTGCTTATAATGTTGCTTTGTTCCGTAGTGTTCTCCTGAGGTGTTGACTGCGTGTCAGGAGAGGTTCCTGTATTGCCCTGCTCCGTATTGCCTGGCTGAGTCTCATTCGCGTTCGGATTCGGATTCGGCTGATCCGGGTTCGGATTCGGTTGCGGTTCATTTGGGTTCGGATTCGGTTGCGGCTCATTCGGGTTCGGATTCGGTTGCGCCGATCCGTGTTTTACCGCCCTGCTCCAGTCAAATTCTAAATATGCTTTCTGTGCTCCGGCGCCCTTAACAATTTTGTCATAGGTCTTTGCGCCATTGTTCAGCGCATCCATTGCGTCCACCCAAACTTTTACGTGAATGCGGCTCTTTGTTTTCAGATTCGGCAGGTTCTTCTGCGCTTCTCCCGTGCAATTTAAACGGAACTTGGACGGGAATTTACGCATCTTGTTTTCCAAATCCCTGTCGCTCTTCTGTTCCAAGACAACTGCCGGTGTCCATGCTTCCGCGCCGCACGGTTCGTTGCGATAGAAGAGATTCCATAGGTGGCCGTACATGCCCATAAACGACATGCCGGTAAAATCCAGTTCATAGGACAAACCATTCTTGGTTACAAATACTTTCGCCGTGTGCACTAAAGCTGCGTTTCCCATGGAATGCTTATTCTTCTCATATGCGTGCATCAGCTGCACAGGAACCTCATAATAGACTTCTGTCGGCTGCGGCTTTGACCCGCCCGGATTTGGCTTCGGATTCGGATTCGGTTTCGGCGTTGCTTTTTTTAAATCGGCAAGAGCAGCTTTTAGGGCTTTAACCTGCAGAATCAACTCTTCTGTCGTAGCATCTTGCTTCTTTAATAATGCTTCTGCTGCCTCTTTTTGCATCGCCAATGGTTTCCAGGACTCCGGCGTATAGTCGGATTCCTTTAAAACGCGAATCGCCGTCAATTGTTCTTGTAGCTCTTTTAACGCTTGTGCTTTTTGTGGATCTTCTTTCTTCTGCAAAGCGGCAATGGCATCCTTTAACGCATTCTCTGCGTTTTTAATCTCTGCCTCGTTCGCCATGGCTTTGTTGAAGGTCTTCGATGCATCCTTTACCGCCTTTTGCAAGGCGTCCCAGCTCTCCTTTGTATAGTCCTTCTCCTTCAATTCTTTCGCCTGATCCAACAGATCTTTGAGAGCTGCCTTCTTGGCATCGACTAAATTGTGTCGGGCTGCTTTAAAATCCTGCAGTGCGTTAAACAGTGTGTTCGCATCCTGGAGTTCACCGGAAGCTAGGCTCTCCAGAGTATCCAGTGCCTTTTTGTACGGCGCATAGCTCTTTGCGCTGTATTTCGCTGCATCACGAGATGCATCTTGCACATATTGCTTTATCCCGGCTTGCAACAGCGCCGCTTCTAAATCGGTTCCTGCTGCTAATTTTTCCGCCTTACTCCAATCCGGTGTTAATTTCGCATTCTGTTCGCCGGCGCCCTGTCTGATCTGGTCATAAGAGGTGGCACCCCCGGATTGTATGGCGTCCATAGCGTCTACCCAGACACAAACCGGTACATAGGGTTTTGTCACGTCACAGTCCGTGAGCTTAAGAATTTCCGGAAATTCCATTAATTCGCCCATAAGGCTGCTGTCTTTGCCCGTGCGAATCACTTGCACAGGTTCTTTTTTGCCTTGAAAGCTGTACGGATCGGCGCCGTTTTCGTCACTTTTCCACTGGAACAACTTATAAAGATGACCATACATTCCCATGAAGTGTAAACCGCGCATTTGCATATACAGCGTAGCTTTACCGTTTTTCACATCCATGGTTGCCGTCTGAATTACAGCACCGTTACCCATGGAAAGTCTTTCTCCATCGTACGCGTGCTTCAGTTTCAATGGCACCTTGTATAGGCCGTCTGCTAAGCCGGCAGGCTGCGTCTTCTTTAAAGCGGCAATGGCATCCTTTAACGCATTCTCTGCGTTTTTAATCTCTGCCTCGTTCGCCATGGCTTTGTTGAAGGTCTTCGATGCATCCTTTACCGCCTTTTGCAAGGCGTCCCAGCTCTCCTTTGTATAGTCCTTCTCCTTCAATTCTTTCGCCTGATCCAACAGATCTTTGAGAGCTGCCTTCTTGGCATCGACTAAATTGTGTCGGGCTGCTTTAAAATCCTGCAGTGCGTTAAACAGTGTGTTCGCATCCTGGAGTTCACCGGAAGCTAGGCTCTCCAGAGTATCCAGTGCCTTTTTGTACGGCGCATAGCTCTTTGCGCTGTATTTCGCTGCATCACGAGATGCATCTTGCACATATTGCTTTATCCCGGCTTGCAACAGCGCCGCTTCTAAATCGGTTCCTGCTGCTAATTTTTCCGCCTTACTCCAATCCGGTGTTAATTTCGCATTCTGTTCGCCGGCGCCCTGTCTGATCTGGTCATAAGAGGTGGCACCCCCGGATTGTATGGCGTCCATAGCGTCTACCCAGACACAAACCGGTACATAGGGTTTTGTCACGTCACAGTCCGTGAGCTTAAGAATTTCCGGAAATTCCATTAATTCGCCCATAAGGCTGCTGTCTTTGCCCGTGCGAATCACTTGCACAGGTTCTTTTTTGCCTTGAAAGCTGTACGGATCGGCGCCGTTTTCGTCACTTTTCCACTGGAACAACTTATAAAGATGACCATACATTCCCATGAAGTGTAAACCGCGCATTTGCATATACAGCGTAGCTTTACCGTTTTTCACATCCATGGTTGCCGTCTGAATTACAGCACCGTTGCCCATGGAAAGTCTTTCTCCATCGTACGCGTGCTTCAGTTTCAATGGCACCTTGTATAGGCCGTCTGCTAAGCCGGCAGGCTGCGTCTTCTTTAAAGCGGCAATGGCATCCTTTAACGCATTCTCTGCGTTTTTAATCTCTGCCTCGTTCGCCATGGCTTTGTTGAAGGTCTTCGATGCATCCTTTACCGCCTTTTGCAAGGCGTCCCAGCTCTCCTTTGTATAGTCCTTCTCCTTCAATTCTTTCGCCTGATCCAACAGATCTTTGAGAGCTGCCTTCTTGGCATCGACTAAATTGTGTCGGGCTGCTTTAAAATCCTGCAGTGCGTTAAACAGTGTGTTCGCATCCTGGAGTTCACCGGAAGCTAGGCTCTCCAGAGTATCCAGTGCCTTTTTGTACGGCGCATAGCTCTTTGCGCTGTATTTCGCTGCATCACGAGATGCATCTTGCACATATTGCTTTATCCCGGCTTGCAACAGCGCCGCTTCTAAATCGGTTCCTGCTGCTAATTTTTCCGCCTTACTCCAATCCGGTGTTAATTTCGCATTCTGTTCGCCGGCGCCCTGTCTGATCTGGTCATAAGAGGTGGCACCCCCGGATTGTATGGCGTCCATAGCGTCTACCCAGACACAAACCGGTACATAGGGTTTTGTCACGTCACAGTCCGTGAGCTTAAGAATTTCCGGAAATTCCATTAATTCGCCCATAAGGTTGCTGTCTTTGCCCGTGCGAATCACTTGCACAGGTTCTTTTTTGCCTTGAAAGCTATATGGATCGGCGCCGTTTCCGTCACTTTTCCACTGGAACAACTTATAAAGATGACCATACATTCCCATGAAGTGTAAACCGCGCATTTGCATATACAGCGTAGCTTTACCGTTTTTCACATCCATGGTTGCCGTCTGAATTACAGCACCGTTGCCCATGGAAAGTCTTTCTCCATCGTACGCGTGCTTCAGTTTCAATGGCACCTTGTATAGGCCGTCTGCTAAGCCGGCAGGCTGCGTCTTCTTTAAAGCGGCAATGGCATCCTTTAACGCATTCTCTGCGTTTTTAATCTCTGTCTCGTTCGCCATGGCTTTGTTGAAGGTCTTCGATGCATCCTTTACCGCCTTTTGCAAGGCGTCCCAGCTCTCCTTTGTATAGTCCTTCTCCTTCAATTCTTTCGCCTGATCCAACAGATCTTTGAGAGCTGCCTTCTTGGCATCGACTAAATTGTGTCGGGCTGCTTTAAAATCCTGCAGTGCGTTAAACAGTGTGTTCGCATCCTGGAGTTCACCGGAAGCTAGGCTCTCCAGAGTTTCCAGTGCCTTTTTGTACGGCGCATAGCTCTTTGCGCTGTATTTCGCTGCATCACGAGATGCATCTTGCACATATTGCTTTATCCCGGCTTGCAACAGCGCCGCTTCTAAATCGGTTCCTGCTGCTAATTTTTCCGCCTTACTCCAATCCGGTGTTAATTTCGCATTCTGTTCGCCGGCGCCCTGTCTGATCTGGTCATAAGAGGTGGCACCCCCGGATTGTATGGCGTCCATAGCGTCTACCCAGACACAAACCGGTACATAGGGTTTTGTCACGTCACAGTCCGTGAGCTTAAGAATTTCCGGAAATTCCATTAATTCGCCCATAAGGCTGCTGTCTTTGCCCGTGCGAATCACTTGCACAGGTTCTTTTTTGCCTTGAAAGCTGTACGGATCGGCGCCGTTTTCGTCACTTTTCCACTGGAACAACTTATAAAGATGACCATACATTCCCATGAAGTGTAAACCGCGCATTTGCATATACAGCGTAGCTTTACCGTTTTTCACATCCACGGTTGCCGTCTGAATTACAGCACCGTTACCCATGGAAAGTCTTTCTCCATCGTATGCGTGCTTCAGTTTCAATGGCACCTTGTATAGGCCGTCTGCTAAGCCGGCGGGTTGTGGATTCTGCAAAGCAGAGACGGAATTCTTTAACGTATTTTCTGCGTTCTTAATCTCTGCTTCGTTCTCCTCCGCCTCATTCTCTGTTGCAGACTCCTGATTTTCACTATCCTCCGAATCTCTCTTAAAAACGACAGAGGTTCCTTCGGACGACAAAGTTTGTTCTTCGGTTGCCGTCTGCGCCGTTTCCTCTCCCTCCGCGGCAAAACTTACCGTCGGTACGGAGAAGACCGTCGTTACGCAAAGAAGAAGGGCCATGAAAAAGCTCATTCCCTTTGACGTCCACGCTTGGATATTTGCGCCTTTGCGTTTTTTATCCATCGAAGATCTCCTTTCAATACATTGAATCCATATGGATTCGCCCTATCAGACCGTCTTGACCAGATCGACCTGACCTGTATGAACTATCTCAAGGTCTATGTCATAAACCTCACGTAAAATGCTGGGTTGTAAGAACTCTTGTACCGCATCGTTAAAGAGCAGTTTTCCCGTTTTCAAGGCCACAATGCGGTCGCTGAAGGCCGTGGCCTGATTGATATCATGCAGCACCATGACGATGCTCATGCCCTGTTCGCGATTGAGCCAACGCACCAGTTTCAGAATTTCGATTTGAAAACGAATATCCAAAAAATTTGTCGGTTCATCCAGGAAGAGAATCTTCGTTTCTTGCGCCAAAGACATGGCTATCCAGACGCGTTGCAGTTGCCCATACGAAAGTGTGCCGATCGGGCGTTTTCTTAGTTCCTCTACACCTGTCCATTGCAGGACGCGATCGACAACTTCCCAGTCCTTCGAGGACAGACGAGAAGTGAAGAGTGACTTATGGGGAGTTCGTCCATAGGAAACCAATTCCTCCACCGTCAAATCCGAAGGTGCACGGTTTTGTTGATGCACCATGCCCACCTGTTTCGCAAATTCTCGTTTGTTGAAGGTGTCCAATGAACAATTTTCCAATACTATGGTTCCGTTGTTCGGGTGCAGATTTTTCGCTAAAAGATTCAGTAAGCTGCTCTTGCCGCATCCGTTTTGTCCAACTATGGCGATCACCTCGCCTTTCGGCAGCGCCAAAGAAAAATCCTCGAAAAGCGGAGGCGCTTCCGGATAGGCAAAATCTATATGCTGCACTTCAAAAAGAAGATCCTTATTTCCCGTAGCCAATGCGATCCCCCTTTCGAAAGAGCAGAATGAAAACGGGGCCGCCAATCACCATCATGAAGATGGAGGCCGGCACTTCCACCGGAGCGAACGCCGTTCTTCCCAGCGTATCGAAAAACAGGAAGATAAAAGCCCCCAGCAAGGAAGCAAAGGGCAACAACCTGCGATGTGCGTTTCCTACGAGTGTCCGCGCCAAATGAGGCACAATCAGGGCCAAGAAGGAAATAATCCCGACAATAGAAGAGGCGATCGAAGCCAAAAATACGGCGATTATGGAAACAATAAAACGTATTCTGCCGACACGGACTCCCAAGCCGGATACGGTTTTTTCCTCCAGCAACAAGAGATCACACAAGCGCGCGCAAAGAATCGCCGCAACAAGGCCCGCCGGAATATAGGTCAGCAGAAAGCAAACGTCCTGCCAGCCCTTCATATTGATATTCACAAGGCTTAACCCAGGCGCCGCCCCCATCAATTGCCCCGTAAAGTACTTCAACCCTGATACCAAGCCTAAAAACATTGCATTGATCGCTATGCCCGTTAAGATGATGCGAAGCGGTTTCAAGCCATCCCGAACCGATAAAACGTAGACAAGTCCGAAGCCTAAAGCACCGCCTAAAAACGAAAACAGCGGCTTGGCAAAGAATAGCTGCGGCAATAGCATGCCGACCAGAAGATCCATAAATTGGGCGCCACCCGAAACGCCGATAATGCCCGGATCTGCCAAGGGATTCTTAAGACATGCCTGTAAAAGACATCCTGAGCAAGCTAAGGCCGCACCTGCCAAGGCAGAGATCAAAATACGCGGAAAGCGAAGATCGATGATGGCATTTACGAGATCGTCCTTGCCATTAAAAAGACCGGTAAGGAACTGCACGACTCCCACTTTCAGGCTTCCAAAAATCGCTGAAAACACTAAAAGGGCAACAAACGCAACCGACAATACGAGCAGTTTGATAAAAAAAGCGCTGCGTCTGCCATCGTGTTGAGAAGTCGCATCAATGGCTGCTGTCATTTTCATGCGAAACGCCTTTCTCGTTATATTGCGTATAAATTTCCCGCAATTGTTCCAACCCCTTCGGATATTCAAAGTTAGCGCTCATGCCGAAACTTCCTGCATCCAAGTCATAGACGTTACCGTTTTTTACCGCACGGAAATTCTTCCAGATGGTGTTTTCCGCAAACTCTTTGCGGAACATTTCGTTCACCACCTCCGGCATGGCATGGACAGTTCGCAAGATAATATCCGGATCCCGCGCCAACATTTCTTCCGTGCTTAAATTCATGAATTCGGATTTGCCATCGCCTTCAAAAATATTTTCGGCGCCGGACATTGCTAACAAGCTTCCCACGTAGGAACGCGGGGTTGCCACAACATACGATCCGGGTAATCCCATCAAAAGCAAAACGCGAGGCTTTTTCATGCCCTTTGTGGCTTCCTGATACTCGGCTAAAAAATCATGGTATTCTTTCAGCAATTTCTGCACATTTTCGCTTTTCCCAAAGCGCTCGCCGATTGTTTCCACGGAGCGATAGAGTCCTTCCACGCTGCGAAGATCCACAAAAGAGATGGGCAGATGATGCTTTTCAAAGCCTTCTTTCAACCAGTCCTGCAAGGTATCCGGGCAATAGACGACCGTGGGTTTTAGCGAATAGATGACTTCCATATTCGGATTCATAGGCATGCCGATCTGCACGATATTGTCGTAGCGCGGCGGCATGCGATGCAATTTCGTCGACGGACGGCCGACCAAATGAATGTCTAGGCGATTCATCATCTCGCACAAAGCAACCGAGGTGCAAACCACGCGTTCCTGCCCTTCGGGCTCTGATTTTTTATCTTTATTGACGGCATTCAGGTCGGTTTCGTCCTTTAAATACTCTTCCGGTACTTTAATGCCTTTTCCGATTTCCGGAAGCTGACGTTCCGAATAAACCGGACCTTTGCCGGCGCAGGCGCTAAGAGAAGTCGCCAGCAATAGAAGCAGAAAAGCGCTCAGGATCTGTTTTTTAGTTTTGTTTTTTTTTACGATCCAAACTGCCGCAATAATGACAACTACGGCCACGCCCCCACCAATCAAAAGCATCTTTTCTTGTTGCTTTTTCTTTAAATAATAGGCGTCATCTTGGACGAAGTAGTCATTGAAGTCCTTATTGCCTTTCTGGAGTTCTCCCGTCGAAATAACAAAATACTTCACAGCGCGCCCCATGGGATTAACAAACATTTCAATGGAGCAGTTGAATTTCTCAGCCGGTACCTCAAAGCGGAAATCGCTATAATTGATCCCATCGACCCCTTGCATTTGACTTTTGGTGATTTGATATGGCGTTTTTTGGTATGTACCGTCCTTTTGTTGAACTTTGAAAAACGGGCCGTCTTCTTCACTGAAGTTGATGAAGTTCATGAGATACAAGCGGATCGTCGCAAACATCTTGCCATCTAAGCGTTTTTCGATCAGGGCGTCGGCATATTTTTCCTCTCCCGGCGCCGGTTTTTGAAATACACTGTTAAAACCGCCGGCAGGATCGGACGGTGTAACAACGCCATCCACCATTCCCTCACCGATGGCGGCGTTTTGTGTGCCGCCATCCTCCGTCTTCCCCGTTTCGGGGTTGAGATAGGATCCGAAAATACGCGTAATGTACGCCCCGTTTTCCGGTGCTGCCGCAGCGGCATGACCCGTTACAGGCAGAAAGAACAGTTGTGTGCTTAACCCGACGATAAGGCACAGTGCGAGCGCAGCTGTACTCTTCTTGCCTTGTTTTTTCTGTCGCATAATCAGAGCGATAACAACAAGTAAGAATACAATGGACGCTCCAAGAAATGCCCATGCCGGAATCGCTGCAGATTGCGGCGTAGCAACCGCGTAATAGCCATCGGCTGCCGTAACAATTTCCATTTTTCCTTCTACATTCTTTGCTTGCAGAGGATTTGGCGTGCCATCGTCCGCAAAATTTATAATTTGGCATTTTTCTGCTTTCGCATTCTTCGGCAGCGGAAACTGCAGGCGAATCTGGCGCACTGGCTTTAACGGACTGCCTGTGTCGTCTACAAAACCAATTTTGTACAGTTTTAAATCGAGGCTATGCTTTTTGCCAAAATCTGCCGCCTTTTGGAATAGCGCACCATCTTTTACTTCCTCAACTTTTAAAACCGCGCCGCTTGCCAACACACGTTCGTCGGCTAAGAGACGGATACCGGACGCTTCGTCCGTTTGATCCACCGGCGGAGTGTAGACATCACCATAAGAGGTTTCTGTGCTGCCTTCAAGAACGAAGGTGTCACTCACTTTCTCCAGCGTATCCCAATAGAAGCGGAGCCGCGCGTCCACCGGTTTATTTCCCATGGCGGCAACATTCGGATCAACCATGCAGTGCATGAATTCTTCACCCTTATAGAGAGGAAAGCTGAATTTACTGGCCTTCCCACCCTCCAATTTTTTCTCGACCGCCTCTGCAAGGGCTAAGTTTCCCTGTTCATCCGGATATTGAAAGGTAATCAGAGAGGCAACAATCCCGCTGACGCCCATGGGATGTACAGTGAATTGGCATTCAACTTTTCCGTTTTTGACTTTTAATAACGCCAGATGATTCATGGAGCCGTTCCCCATGGAGGGGCGATCCTCATGCATATGCCATAAATCGATCTTTACGGTGTAATTGCCATCTTTTAACGTGGAAAGATCATAGTTTTTGTTAACCGTCGTATGTTTTTCTTCCTGAGGTGTTTTTGCATCCGGTGCTTCTGGAGCGATGTTTGCTCCTGCCGGCGCAGCCGGGGCCTTGGAATAATCAAAGACCAAACGAGCGTTTTGCTCACCCATACCTTCGCCACCGGCGATACTGTCCATTGCATCCACGCGCACACGCACATAAAATTCTTTTTCTCGCAACAATGAGCGATGAATGACAATCTTCGAGGGGAAAACCATCTGCTTTCCATCCAACCCCGCATCTTTTTCCTCTGCTATCACCTTGGTTTCCTTACAGGTGTCGTTTCGTTCGGGCGCCGGTTCTCCATCCCAAGCATAGAGCTTCAATAAATGGCCATGCATATTCATAAAGTCTAAAGCCGTAAATTGCAGTTCAATATCTGCTCCATCTTTGGTTTCCGTAATAACGGCAGTTTGATGCATCGCCGGATTGCCCATGGAGGGTTGACTTTTTTCATAGGCGTGCATCAATTTAACAGGTACTTCAAAAGTATTCTTTTCCTCCGCAGCAAAAGCTTTTTCCGTGCCGATAGAAGCTATAAGTAACGCGAAAGCCATAACCATCGCTACGGTTTGCCAAAAAATACGTAGCTTATGTTTTTCTAAAACCATATTCTCCTCCCCGCAGAAACACATCTTTTAGCGACGTGTCCAAAAGTATGTAATATTCTATTAGTTAGTCATGGCTTACTAATAGAATAAAGTTAGCCATAGCTAACTCAATGAGAGCTGCCTTCGAAAGGCGACCAAGTGTTCTCTTTTCTATTAGTATATGCTAACACACGTTGACACGTCTACCTCAACGCACTACGAAATTCTATCCCAAGAAAAAACGTTTGTCAAGACTTAACTGTCAAGACAAATGTGCATAACTGTCAAGACAAATGTGCATAACTGTCAAGACAAATGTACAATTCATCCGACGGAAAACAAAACGGTACGGACGCGCCTATAAAAAATAAAAAGCAGCCGAACGTCAAAATCGGCGTTCGGCTGCGTAGTGTAAAAACACCGCGCCCAGTCACTTACCGCAGAATAATCGCGTCGCGCTCGGGGCCGACGGAAACATAATGAATCGGACAGTCGAGCGCTTTTTCCAAATAGAGAACGTAATCTTGTGCTTCTTTGGGCAGGTCATCCCAGGTGCGGCAGGAGGAAATATCCTTTTTCCAGCCGGGAAGCGTGATTTCAACGGGCTTCGCGTCCTCCAGGCATGCCGGGAACGGGAACTCGTCGGTCTCCTCCCCCTCTACGGTGTAACGCACAACGACGGGAATTTCAGAAAGATAGCTGAGCACATCCAGTTTGGTTAAAGCAAGGGTGGTTGCGCCCTGCGCCTGCACGCCATAACGGGTGGCGACGAGATCGATGGGACCGACGCGGCGGGGACGTCCGGTTTTTGCGCCGTATTCGCCGCCGGCCTTGCGAAGCGTTTCGGCCTCTTCTCCAAACCATTCACAGGTGAAGGGGCCTTCCCCGACGCAGCTGGAATACGCCTTCACCACGCCGATGACATTGTCCAGCCTCACTGCCGGATAACCGGAGCCAACCGGCGCATAGGCGGCAAGGGCATTAGAAGAAGTGGTGTAGGGATGGATGCCCAAGTCCAGATCGCGAAGCGCACCCAATTGCGCTTCAAAAAGGATGTGCTTGCCGGCACGATCGGCCTCGCGCAACACCTTCGCGGTGTTTCCGATATAGGGCTTTAGAGGCGTTCCATACTGATCCAGCCAGGCAAGAACCTCCTCGGTGGAGGTTGGCTTCGCCCCGTACACTTTCGTCAGCGTGAGATTTTTCCATTCCACCAGCTGTTCCACATGGGCGCGCAGATGCGCGGGATGCAAAAGTTCGCCGGCAAGAATGGTCTTCTTGGCGGCTTTATCCGCATAGAACGGCGCGATGCCCTGTTTGGTCGAGCCGAATTTCTGATCGGCAAGGCGTGCCTCTTCCAGAGCGTCCAACTCACGATGCCAAGGCAAAACGAGAGACGCCCGTTCCGAAATCTGAAAATGCGGGGGCAACAGTTTAACACCCTTCTTCTCCACTTCCTGCATTTCCTTCCAGAGGTTTTCGCAATCCACGGCAACTCCATTGCCAAGAATGTTGATCACCTCCGGACGAAAGATACCGGAGGGCAAAAGATGCAAAGCAAACGTGCCCTGGTCATTGACCACGGTATGACCGGCATTGCCGCCTCCCTGATAGCGAACGACCACGTCATAGTCTTCCGTTAAAAGGTCGACCATGCGGCCTTTGCCTTCGTCTCCCCAGTTAATGCCGACAATGGCGCTATGTGCCATATTACTTCCTCCATTCGTTTGACGAGTGTAACGTTCCCGTTCCGGCCGATGTCTGTGCCGAAACAGCTTCCAGTTGGCTTTCTACACCACCCCACTCACTATACACCATTGAGGCGATGACGATAACACATCCAACTGCCGTAACCGGCGACAAGGGTTCGCTGAGCAGAATGGCCGATACAAAAACGGCCGAGACCGGGTCGACATAGCTCAGCAGCGAAATCGTCGGTGCGGGCAAATGCTGAATGGCATTAAACCACATGGCGTAGGCCAGGCCTGTATGCACCACGCCTAAAATCACGGTATATACGACGGAACGCAGATCCACCTGTAAAAGTGTCACATCTTCGGTTAGCAGCACGTAGGGAATCATGACCACGGCCGCAACGCCCAGCTCCGTGAGCGCTAAACTGGCCCCATCCACTTCCTTCATGGTTTTGCTGATGCCCATGACCGTGGCGTAGCAGACGGCACCCAGGAGAGCCAGCGCGATGCCGAAGCCGCCCTTTAACTCCCCGTTGATTACGCCCGAGACGAAGAGCATTCCAAAAATCGCGCCACCCATGGCCAGTCCTTTGCGCAAACTGATCTTATCCCCGAAGAAAAAGGGTGAAGCCAACATAAACATCAGCGAAGACATGCAATAGCACATGGTCGCGATGGCCACGGTGGTATACCGATAGGCTTCAAAGAGCAAAATCCAGTCCGTTGCTGTAATGATACCGGCCAAGATGATACGCTTTTTATACTTCATAACCGCCGCCGGCGAAAAAGACAGCCGTCCAAAGGCAAATAACGCCGCCAGAAAAAGGAAGCCGATGATGGCACGAAACAGCACCACTACGCTGGAAGGAAAAAGAATTCCGTGTCGAAACAGCCCCAAAGTGCTGAACATAAGCATAGTGACGACGAGTTTTCGTTTCGGTGTGAGAAACTTAGCTTCCATTTTCCTTCCTTTCTGTAAGATTTCTATTTCACTTCCACACGATACACACGTGGAGCGATGGCAGTCAATAATTCATACGAAATGGTTTCTGCGCGGTCAGCAAGGCTATCTGCCGAAATGCCCGGGAGATTTTTTCTTCCCGAAGAAAGGCCTTCTCCGTCGTGACGTGTCGCAACGGTTGTCGTTTCCTTCTCCGCCATGGCGCTTGCATCTCCAAAAAGCGTAGCGAACGCACGCTCACTTGCTTTGCGAATCGCGCGGGAATCGGTATGCTCCCAATCGGCAGCCCCCATCACAAGCACGCGATCGCCCACGTCTACCGGCGGTGCGTCGGTCACATCCAGCATCAGCTGATCCATACATATGCGCCCGATGACCGGACATGCGACGCCTTTTACGAGCATCATCGCGCGACCGGAAAGAATGCGCGGATAGCCGTCCGCATAACCGACCTGCACGGTGGCCACCTTGGTTTTCCGCTTGCTGAACCACGTCCGTCCATACCCCACGCTCTCGTTTTCGTCCATCCATTTCACGCGGGAAATGGGTGCTGTCCAGCGATACGGAATTTGCAAATCGATGTCACAAGCCGCTTCGCTCTCCTTCGAGGGATAGTGTCCATAAAGACAGATGCCTAGCCGTGCCGCATCAAAGAGCTCTTCGTCCGGAAAGAAGAGAAGACCGGCGTCATTAGCGATGTGGCGAAAGGGAATCGAAATGCCGGCCGCTTCGAGTCGTTCGGCCATCCGCCGGAACCGGGAAAGCTGCTCCTGTGCAAAGGGATGCGGAAACGGCGCTTCATCCGCGGTCGCAAAGTGGGAAAAGAGTCCCTCGATGCGCAGATGCCAAAGCTTGACTGCGGCACAGATGTCCGCAAAAGCTTCCTCGCTTTCGGTCACAAATCCGATGCGACGGTGGCCCGTGTCCAACGCAATATGCATCGGGGCGCAAATGCCCACCTTCTCTGCTTCGCGATTCCACGCCTCGGCATCCGCCAACGTCGAAATGGCAGGACGAATACCCCGCCGAATCAGTTCCGGTCGATCATCCGGATCGGTATAGCCGAACAGAAGAATCGGCTTGTCCGCAATGGTCCGGCGCAAGGTAAGCGCCTCCGAGACGGTGGCGACACAAAATCCGACGACATCCTCACGAAGCGCGTTCGCGACGCGCACCGCGCCCATCCCGTAGGCATCAGCTTTGACCACGCCGAAGATCTCTTGGGGATGGCCTTTGCGCATGGCCAGCAGATTTTCGCGAATCTTCGTCGTATTCACTTCCAGTATCGACTGCGCCTTCATGGTTTCTCCTTTTCCGCTTTCCCCGCCGCTTGTGTGACAAGCCTGCTGTTTTCGCAGGCATGCTTTCCGCAAGGCTTGCGAGGGTCGGTTATAACGGGCTACAATGGAAAAAACAGAAAAGGAGTCTGCCATGAAGCCCATTATCGGTCTTAGTACGACCTACACTCATAATGATCAACTCGGACCCATGTTGCACATGGGCGTTGCCGGCCAAAGCTATCATGTCTGCACGGATGATTTTGTGCGTGCGGTTTCGGTTGCCGGCGCAACGCCTGTCCTGTTGCCGACGGTGGATACGGACGAAGAGCGCGAAGCGCTTCTCGACGTGCTCGACGGCATTATTTTTTGCGGCGGTGCAGACCTGTATACCCCGCTCTATGGCGAGAGTACCGAAAAGACCTGCGGTCCGGTTGTGCCCGAGCAGGATCACCATGAGGCGTCCCTCGCCCGATTGGCAAAAAAACGACATCTTCCGATTTTAGGCGTTTGCCGCGGAATGCAGCTTCTCAACATTGCCTTCGGCGGAACGCTGTATCAGGATTTGCCGGCACAAAAACCTTCTACACTATATCACAGCATCGAGAACGTGCCGCGCGAATATGGCGTGCATGCGCTGGAAATTCGTCCCCATTCGCTGTTGGAAAATCTGCTCGGTGAAAGCACCTGGGTCAACTCGTTTCATCATCAGGCTGTGAAAGACGTGGCACCGTCCCTTTCCGCCTGTGCGCAAACAAAAGACGGCGTGATCGAGGCGCTGGAATGTCCAGAAATGCCTGCTTTTCTCGCCGTTCAATGGCATCCGGAAATGATGGCTGCCAAAAATGATGCCCAGCAGGCCATTTTCTCCTGGCTGGTCACGTGTGCCCGGGAATTTGTCGGCCGGAAATAAGGCCTTAGCGTTCGTTCATCGCACGACGATCCTCCATGGCACGAGCCAATGTTAATTCGTCGTAGTATTCCAGCGATCCGCCGACGGGAATGCCGCTCGCAATGCGACTGACGCGCACGGGAAACGCTTCCAGCTGGTCCGCCAGAAAGAGCATGGTGGTCTCGCCTTCTACAGTGGGCGAAAGCGCTAAAATGACCTCTTTTACCGGCGTTTCGCTGTTCATGGAGTCCTTGATGCGCTGCAGCAAACGGTGCACGCCGATATCTTCGGGGCCGCGCTGATCCATGGGTGACAACAAGCCATCCAGCACGTGATAGGTGCCGAAATAGGCGGCACCGCGCTCAATGGCCAACAAATTCGTCACATCTTCCACAACCGTAATCACAGAATGGTCGCGTTTTGCCGATGCGCAAATGGGGCAAATCGTCTCTTCGGTGATATTGCCACAAATGCGGCAGCGGTGGACCTTCTCCGTCACGTCCAAAAGGGCGCGGGCAAAGGCACGCGTTGCGGCCGGATCTTTCAGGGCATGCAACGCCAGACGTTGTGCTGTCTTTTTTCCAATGGTGGGCTGCTGACGAAAGCGTTCGATCAGTACCTCTACGGACGCCGGAAATTCGTTCATGTCCCCTCCTTTATTCGCGTTCGGGATCGTAAGTTTCCGAAATAGTTGTTTTCGGAATATTAGAGTCCCGGAATATTCATGCCGCCTGTCAGGCGTCCCATCTCCGACTCGTTAAGCGCGGATGCCTGCTGAATCGCGTCGTTCACGGCGACCATGACGAGATCCGCCAACATTTCCGTATCTTCCGGATCCACGACTTCCGGGTCAATCACAAGCTCTAACAGCTCATGTTTCCCGTTCATTTTCACTTTTACAACTCCGCCGCCGGCGCTGGCCTCGATTTCCGTGGCATCGATCTTCTGCTGCGTCTCTTCCATCTGCCGTTGCAGGCGCTGCATTTTCTTCATCATGTTGTTCATATTGTTGCCGCTGCGCGGTCCTTTGAATCCCTTCATGTCTCCTCCTTATTCCATCTTCTTAAGTATTTCTTTGGGGATGGTGCGTTGTAATTCCTGCCATGTCCAGTCTGATTCCGGCTCAGTGGGCTCATCGCCGGGCATGCTCGTCGGTGCGTGCCCTTTGTCTGTCGCCATTTCCGCGGAAGGCGTTATCGACTCGGCAGTCGTTGGTACTGTTACCGGTTTCGTCGACGTGCTCATCCTGTCCTTAGATTGCTTCCCGTCCTCCGGTTGCGTCCTATCTTTGGATTGCGTCGGCTCGGTTGTGTCGCTCGATGGTCGCCTTGCCGGCGCCTCCTCCCCAAAATGCAACCGAATCGTTTCCCCGGCAAAGCGCGAAAACGCAGCGGAAAGCTCCGCTTCTTTTGCCTTGAGAAGCGTTCCCTTCGCTTCGTTTTCCCGAGCATAGGTAATGTAGGCATTGCCCTGCTGTACGTCTATTCTATCAAAGCTCCCCAGAAAAAACGTGGGAACGATTTTTTCTTTTTCCACGGCACTGCGCCAGGCATCCTCGTTGCGTCGATACCAAGCTTCCGGATCCGCCGAAAACGAGTCGGATGACGCGGAGGGCGCAGTGAAATCCGTTGGTTGCGGCGGCGCGACAGGCTTTTGTTCCGGTTGTGCGACAGGTTTGGAAGCCGGCTGTACGGCTTCTTGCGGATGCGTCGCTTGTTTGGGCGGTGCGACGGGTTTGAACGCCGGCTGGGCGACGGATTTGGAGGCCGACGGCTCTTTTTCCGGCAGCTCTTTCGACGCAGGCGCGACAGCCTGCGGTGCGACGGGCGCAACGGCCTGCAAGCGATCCATCGCATCCCGGATGGCTTTCTCAGGGGATTGCCAACGCTCCACCATGGACAGCTTTTGTTCCAACGCAGCAATGCGACTTTCCAAGACGCGCGGCGAAGCATAATTGATCAGCCGGGCCACGGCAGCCAGAAACAGTGTATCCGCATGGTCCGATTTCTGCAGAAGTGCGTCGGTTTCCACCAGATGATCGACCGAATCCAGCAGGCGCGCCATAGGTACGTCGGCAACGAGACTTTCCATCTCCTGACGTTCCATCTCGGAAATGGGTGCCTTCCATTCCTTTCCGGCTCCTTTAATCAGCAGCAATTGCTGAAAATAGGCGATCCATTCCCGAAGGAGTACGGCAGCCTCTTTTCCTTCCTGCAGAAGAGAGGCAGCATGGGTCATGGCAGCAGTCATGCGATCGTTTAGCACATCCCGCGTGAGCTGTGCAAGCGAAAGCTTTCCGGCAGTACCAAGCACTTGATCGACAAGTTCTTCCGTGATATCGGTCTCCCCCATTGCCATGACCTGATCCAGCAGGGAGAGCGCATCACGCAGGGCTCCGTCCGCAGCACGTGCCAAGGCGGTCAGGGCTTCCGGCGTAATCGTGATGCCCTGTTTTTCCGCAATATAGGAAAGGCGCCGGGTAATGACTTCCACATCGATGCGCTTAAATTCGTATCGCTGGAGGCGCGAAAGAATGGTGGCCGGTATTTTTTCCGGCTCGGTTGTCGCCAGAATGAAGATCAGATGTGCCGGCGGCTCTTCCATTATCTTCAGCAGCGCATTAAAGCCTTCCTTGGTAATCATGTGCGCTTCGTCAATAATGTAAACCTTATAGCGCACCTGCGCCGGCGGGTAGATGACGGTTTCCCGAAGCTCCCGAATGTCGTCAATGCCACGATTGGAGGCGGCGTCCATCTCCACGACGTCCATGGTGGTTTCCTCTAGGATGGCACGACAATGGGCGCACGTATTGCAGGGATTGCCTTCCTGCGAGTCCAAACAGTTGACTGCACGCGCAAAAATTTTGGCGCAGGACGTTTTGCCCGTGCCGCGCGTGCCGGAAAACAGATAGGCATGGCCGACATGTCCGGTCGTGACCTGATTTTTCAATGCGGTAACGATGGCGTCCTGGCCGACCACTTCATCAAAGGTTTGTGGACGGTAGGCGCGATAAAGTGCTTTTTGCATAGCAGCCTCCTGCCTTCCATTTTAGCATAGGTGGTGCCGAACAGAGCAAAACTGCCGCGTCCGCTTAACGTGTCTTGGTCGTCGTGTTTGTTTTGCGATTGATGCGAAACCACTCTACCGGATGATGAGCGGATGTAGAGTGGTTTCGCCTTTTCAGCAATTTCGCTCTACAGGATCACAGGCGAGTGTAGAGTGGTTTCGCCTTTTCAGCAATTTCACTCTACAGGATCACAGGCGGGCGTAGAGTGGTTTCGTCATTTCAGCGATTCCACTCTACAAGATGAGACGCGGATGTAGAGTGGTTTCGCTTTTTTTGAAATTCCACTCTACCGGATGACGAGCAGCTGTAGAGTTGTTTCCACTTTTCCGCAATTTAACTCTACAGAGGTGCGAACAAGTGTAGAGTGGTTTCGTCTTTTTTGAAATTCCACTCTACAGAGGCGCGACCAAGCGTAGAGGGGTTTTGCCTTTTCAGCCACTCCACTCTACAAGATAAGGAGCCGGCCTGCGGCCGGCAATTTAAAAACGCCGCCGAAGGCGGCTCCACTTTTGTAAACGCGCTGCCAATGGCAGTTCCGGCGGCGCTCCACCATTTTACAGGCTATGCGTTTCCGAGATGGTGGCAATTAGCCGAAATCGCAGTTTAGCCACCATCGTTTGTGTCCTCTGGGATGGTGGCGGTTGGCCGAAATCACGTTTCCCCCACCATCATTTGCACCCTCATCGATGGTGGTGGTTGGCCGAAATCGCACTTCCACCACCATCATTTGTGTCCTCGGCGATGGTGGCGGTTGGCTGAAATCGCACTGCCACCACCATCGCTAGCGCCCTCCGTGATGGTGGTGGTTGGCCGAAATCGCACTTCCACCACCATCATTTGCGTCCTCGGCGATGGTGGCGGTTCGCCGAAATCGCACTTCCACCACCATCGTTTGCATCCTTAGCGATGGTGGCGGTTCTCCGATATCGCGTCTCCCCCACCATCATTTGCGTCCTCGGCGTTGGTGGCGGTTCTCCGAAATCGCAGTTTAGCCACCATCATTTGTGTCCTCGGGGATGATGGCGGTTCGCCGAAATCGCAGTTTAGCCACCATCGCGGCAAAGCATTATCGGAAGGAGCCGGCCTGCGGCCGGCGATTTAAAAACGCCGCCGAAGGCGGCTCCACTTTTGTAAACGCGCCGCCAATGGCGGTTCAAGCGGCGCTCCTCCTGCAAACTGTGCCGCCAACGGTGCTCCAAATATCATGCCAAGCACACAGACGGCAGTCCTACACATCTCTTGGCACAATCCGATTTTAAATGTCCCGCCAAGCACGCGGACGGTAGGCTTGCCAGCGACGTGCCTCTTCGATTTGCTGCAGCATGTGGGCGCGATCCCGATTAAAAGTGCCGCCGACGGGCACGGGGTTGGAGGCATGATTGGAGCGAAAGATTGTGCCTTCGCTATCCACCTTTTCAATGAAACGCTTCATTTCATCCAAAATCTCCTCATCGCTGAGAAGCTTAAAGCGACCTTCTTTCACGTCATCGTAGAGAGGAGCACCTGGACTCAGGTGTAAGCTCAAAAAGGAAGCATAGGCGGGCTTGGACAGGCTGATTGCCTTTGCGCTTTCGTTAATATGCAGTTCGCTTAATTCCTGTTCGCCCAATCCGAAAATGAGCGTCACGGAAGAGTCGATGCCATTGCGCTTTGCCTTCAAAACGGCCTCCACATAATCTGCCTGCGTCTGCCTTTTATCGATGCGTTGCAGGATTTCATCAGATCCGCTTTCCAGACCCAGATAAATCATCGTCAAGCCCAGTGCGCGCAGCTGTTGCAAGTCCGCATCGCTTTTGGCCAGCACATCCCGGACCGTTGCATAGGCCGTTGCTCGCTCGAGGTAGGGAAAGTGACGGTGCGCCGTTTCCAGGATCTCGACAAGGCGCGGCGTGGGCATCACTAAGGCATCGCCATCCGCAAGAAAAATGCGACGAAGCGCCGGCCAATGCATCGCCACTTCCGCAATGTCCGCCAAAATATCCTCCTGGGGACGCATGAAAAACGAATCCTTTTTATACATGGAACAGAAACGGCAGGTATTTTGTGCGCATCCCACCGTGCATTGCAAAATGAACGAAGACGCCTCCGAGGGAGGCCGATAAACATCACCAATATACTGCATTGCATCTCCTTTCCGGAATCGAAGCGGACGGACATCGCCCAAGCGAACGGGCATCGTGGAGGCAGACATCACCCAGACAAACATCCCCGAGGCAAGCGGGCTTCACCGCACCGCGGTTGCGCGCACCACGCGCCGATGCATAAATCCCATCAATGCCAACAGAAGGAACACATAAAGCGGCAGCAGTGCGACAGATACGCTCCGGGCAAGCATCCCGAATAGCGGCGGCAAAAAGCAGGAACCCACATAGGCGCAAGCCATTTGCATGCCGATCATGGCCTGGGAACGCTCTTCTCCGAAATGTGCCGGTGTAGAATGAATAATGCCCGGATAAATCGGTGCACAACCCAGTCCCATCAGTATCAGCCCGATCAACGCGAGCATCGGAGGTAACGATGCCGCAGGATTTGCCCAAAGCATACCACAAAACAGGCTCATTCCCAGAAAGACAAGGCCAAGGCCAATGGTCAGAAGACCACCGCGAATGAGCGCGTCGTCATCAAAGCGCAGGGAAAGAAAGCCGGAAGCGGCACGACCGCCGGTAATGCCGAGATAAAACAATCCGGCGAAACCGGCCGCTACTTTGGGATCCACGCCAATAGCCAAGGAAAGAAAGCTGCTCGCCCAAAGGCCAACCGTCGCTTCCAGCGCGCTATAGCAAAAGAAGCACAGCAAAATCGCTTTGGCCCCCGGAAGAGAAAGAATGGCGGAAAGCCCGGAGGCCGGTGCAGATTTTTCCTTCGATGTGGCCCCCACAGACGTAGCTGCCGCACGCGGTCCTTCCGCTTTTTTCCACAACGGCAACGTGAAAAGCAAAACGGCGCTCAAAACGACCTGAATGGCACCGACACTGCGATAGCCGCTTGCCCATCCCCATCCGTGCGTAAGGCAAAGGCCCATCAGGTACGGCCCGAGCGACGCACCAATGCCCCACATGCAGTGCAGCCAGTTCATATGCCGACTCTCGTAATGCAGGGCGACATAGTTGTTTAAAGCGGCATCCACGCTGCCTGCGCCGAGTCCGTAGGGAATGGCCCAAACACAAAGTTGTATAAAAGAGGTGGAAAAGGAAAAACCGAACAGTGCAATGGCCGTGAGGGACACGCTAAACGCGGTAATGCGCCCCGTTCCGAAGCGACGATGTAAGCGGTCGCTGAGCAGACTGGAAACAATGGTCCCAGCGGAAATAATCATCGAGATCACACCGGCGTAGGAAATCGGAACGCCGAGGCTCGGATACAGACTCGGCCAGGCGGCGCCGAGCAAGGCATCCAGAAGGCCGAGACTGATAAAAGCAAAGTAAATAAGAACCAGAAGAAGTTGCAGCAAGAAGACTCCTTTCGGGGTAGATGCACGACCCGTCACTGTTTTCGACGGGTCATGCGTTTCCTAACGACCCCTTGCGTACTATAATCCGGCGGAGCGTGCGACTTCCTTCAATGCGTTGGCCGAAGCAAGCAGTTTTTCCTGTTCTTCGTCATTCAAAACCAGGGGCACATGAACCCCTGCGCCCTCTTCTCCGACTATGACCGGCATGCTTAAACAAATGCCGTCAATGCCGTATTCACCGTGCATCATCGTGGACACCGGCAAAATGGAGCGCTCGTTCATAACGATGGCTTTGCAAATGCGAACGACCGACATCGCAATGCCGTAATACGTCGCGTGTTTTTTAGCAATAATTTCATAGGCGCTGTTACGCACCTCATCGGCAATACGTTCCATCGCTTCATCATGCGAGAAATGACCGCGCATCTCACAAAAATCGTTCAGGGGAATGCCGGAAACGTTGGTACTGCTCCATGCAACCATTTCGCTATCCCCATGCTCACCGATAATAAAGGAATGCACGCTTCGGCTGTCCACGTCGAGATGTTCACCAAGTGCCGTCTTTAAGCGCGCCGTATCCAGCACGGTTCCGGATCCGATCACACGCTGTTCGGGAAGACCGCTCAGCTCCAACGCTGCCAACGTCAGAATGTCTACGGGATTGGACACCACCAGCAAAATACCGCCATAGTTGCGTTTCTTAAACTCCGGCAAAATGCTTTGAAAAATACGGATGTTCTTGTTGACCAAGTCCAAACGTGTCTCTCCCGGCTTTTGCGCAGCGCCTGCCGTTACCACGACAATGGCCGCATCCATGATATCCGCATAATCGGCAGCGTACACCTTCACCTGCCCGACAAAAG
Source organism: Murdochiella vaginalis (assembly GCF_902381775.1). NCBI lineage: Bacteria > Bacillati > Bacillota > Tissierellia > Tissierellales > Peptoniphilaceae > Murdochiella > Murdochiella vaginalis. Next base: position 655,723 of record NZ_LR698969.1, on the reverse strand, counting down.
GAACACCGTGAGAAATGTCCAGCGCCTCGCCTTCCGCCTTTTCCCGGTTCACGTCCACCAACGCAATTTCCGAAAATAATCCGCTTTGCATCAACGCAAAAGCGGACGACGAGCCGACAAAGCCACACCCGACAACAGCGACTTTTCGATTATCCACTCGGTGAGTCATTCTTTCCTCCTAATCTATCTCTACATCAGCCTTTTTCGCAAACCTTAGCGCACCGACAGGGCTGAAACCGTATCGTCCCCGCCAACGCGCAGACACCGCATCGCATTGAGGACTGCCAGTATCATGACGCCCACGTCCGCGAAAATGGCAAGATACATGCCGGCAAGGCCGAGCGCGCCCAACGACAGACAGACGAACTTAACGGCCAGAGCGAAAACGATGTTCTGCTTTACGATACCCAAACAATGGCGGGAAATGCGCATCGCCTGCGCAATTTTCATGGGATCGTCATCCATTAGGACGACATCCGCCGCTTCGATGGCGGCATCGGAGCCCATCGCGCCCATGGCAATGCCGATGTCCGCCAGTGCCAGCACCGGCGCATCGTTGATGCCGTCACCGACAAAGGCGAGCTGCTCGCCCTTTCGCTTCGTTTGCAGAAGACGCTCCACATTTTCCACCTTGCCGTCCGGAAGAAGTTCACTCACCACCTCGTCAATGCCAAGTTTTTGCGCAATTTCCTGCGCCACTTTATCGCTGTCGCCCGTGAGCATGACCATATGATGGATGCCGACGGATTTCAGCGCCCGGATGGCTTTCGGTGCGGATGGCTTGAGTCGATCGGAAATGACGATATGCCCGGCATATTCGCCGTCCAGCGCCATGTGGATGATGGTGCCTGTCATGTGGCAATTTTGATACTCCACGCCCAGATGCTCCATCAGTTTATCGTTGCCGGCGGCCACTTCGATGCCGTCGACCCGCGCCAGAACGCCTTTTCCGCTGAGTTCCCGAATATTGGTCACACGATCCGTGTCAATTTTCTTGCCGTAGGCGCGCAACAAGCTCTTGCTGATGGGATGCGAAGAAGCGCTCTCTGCAAGCGCGGCCAGTTCAATGAGCCGTTCCTCTTCACAAATAGCATGATGCAGTGCATTGACTTCAAAGACGCCCTGCGTGAGCGTTCCCGTTTTATCCATTACAAGAATGCCGGTTTTGGACAGCATTTCCAAGTAATTGGAACCTTTAACGAGTATCCCAGCGCGGCTTGCTCCGCCGATGCCGGCAAAGAAACTCAGCGGAATGCTGATGACCAGTGCGCAGGGACAGCTGATGACAAGAAAAGTCAAAGCACGGTAAATCCACACCATCCATGCGGCCGGAAGGTGCAGGAAAAACAGGCGCACCAACGGCGGCAGAACGGCAAGCGCCAAGGCGGCGCCGCACACCGCCGGAGTGTAGACGCGGGCAAAGCGCGAGATGAATTCTTCGGATTGCGCTTTGCGGGAACTGGCGTTTTCCACCAGATCCAAAATTTTCGATACGGTGGATTGTTCAAATTCCTTGGTTGTGCGAATCGTAAGCACGCCGGTCATGCTGAGGCAACCGCTGAGGACTTCTTCTCCCTCGTGCACATCCCGGGGCAAGCTCTCGCCGGTCAGTGCAGCGGTGTTCAGGCTTGACGTGCCTTCCATAACCACACCGTCCAGAGGAATCTTTTCGCCCGGATGCACCATAATGTGACTTCCTACCGGTACCTCATCCGGATCCACTTTGATCCACTCGCCGTCGCGCTCGATGCGGGCATAGTCGGGACGAATATCCATCAGGGCGCTGATGTTGCGGCGGCTTTTTCCCACAGCATAGCGCTGAAACCATTCGCCGATCTGATAAAACAGCATGACGGCAATGGCTTCCAGATAATCGCCATCTTCGATTATGGCTAAGGTCATCGCACCGATGGTTGCCACCGCCATCAGGAAATTTTCGTCAAACAAGCGTTTGTTGCGCATACCCTGCAAAGCTTTTTGCAAAATGTCGTAGCCGATGATGCCGTAATCCACCACATAAAGGGCGAGGCGCAGGCCCCTGCCTGCACCGGAAAACAAAGACGCATCGAGCGTTGCAAAGGTCTCAGCAGGCAGCAGCTCCAGCACAAAAAGCAGCACGGCGCTGGCCAGGATACGTTTGAGCATGATGCGTTGCTTTTTCGGCATGTCGTCCGGCTTTCTTTTCGCCCGGACGAGCAGGGCGCACGCCATGATGATAACGACCAAGAGCAAAATGCTCGTGATGATTTCTCCCATATTGTTTCCTTTCTATAGTGGGGGGGGTGGAATGGATTGCCGGGCGCACAAAACAGAATGTGCGCCGCTCAAATGCCGTTGGCGGCGCAGTTTCCAGAAGGAACGCCGCCTCCGGCGGCGATTCCCATCCGCCGGCCGCAGGCCGGCTCCTTCTTTTTATGCGACAACAGGAGGCTGCAACAGGCGGCTTCAACAGGTGCCGTTTTCCACGTTTCGTGATTTTGGGCTCCTGTAGTCTCGTAATTTTCCTGCGCTTGAGGATCCCTTATTTGCGGTTTGTCCTTTTGGGCTCCCGGATGGCCATGCGTTTTGCCCGCAAAAGGAGCCTTTTTTACGTTTTTCCTTGTTTGGGCTCCCGGGCGGCCATGATTTTGGCCCTTAAAAGGAGCCCTAATTACCTTTTGCCTTTTTTGGGCTCCTCTCTTCCGGCTTGGCAGCGACAAAAAAGGAGCCCCTTTCCCCATTTTTCTATTTTGGACGCCTTAATCGCCACAATCTCGCTACACTTGAGGAGCCCTTTCTCGCTTTTTTCCTCTTTAGGCTCCTAAAACTGAGTTTGTTAGCGACAGAGCAGGGGCCTTATTTTGCGTTTTGTCTTTTTGGGCTCCTGAAACCGGTTTTTGCAACAACGGGGCAGGAGCCTTTTTTTGTTTTTTCCCATTTTGGGCTCCAAAAAAGTGGCTCCTGCCCGATCGCAAAAAAGCACGCGGCAAATCGGTCGTGTTTACCGATTCGCCTCAATACTCGATCGAGCAATCCGGCTCAATTTTTTTACACGCCTTGTACACTTCGTCCATTACATCATTTGCATCGGCGCCGTCTGCAAAATGCACGGTCATCTTTTGCATCATAAAATTCACATTCGCTTTTTCCACGCCCGACGTTTTGTTCGCCGCTTCTTCCATTAAATTGGCGCAATTTGCGCAATCAACTTCAATCGCATACGTTTTTTTCATGGTTTTCTCCTTTTGTAATGTTTATTGATGCATTTTTTTTATGATGAATTATGTCGCTTACCGATTGGCGGTGTGCTTCATCAGCATCCTTACGATTCGACGATTAAGCACTTGTTTAATCGTTATGTCTACATTATAATTTTCAGTGAACGAAAAGTCAATAGCGTCTTATGCCAGCAAGAACGATCGAGGTGTGTCCCTTGTTACACAATTCGTGTTTTTCGGACACAACTTGAGGCTCTTGGCGCGAAAATTGTGTCCCTATTCTCGCATTTTGCGTTTTCTCGGACACAAATAAAGCCTACTTGCGGCAAATACTGTGCCCCTATTCTCGCATTTTGCGTTTTTCGGACACAAAAGGCAGCTGCTATACAGCGAAACTGTGTCCCTATTCTCGCATTTTGCGTTTTCTCGGACACAAAATGCAGCTGCCGTACAGCGAAACTGTGTCCCTATTTTCGTACTTTACGTTTTTCGGACATAAAAGGCGCCAATGCACTACAAAAACTGTGTCCCTGTTCTCACATTTCTACTTTTTCGGACACGATCGGACACAAAAAGTACCATTTCACAACAAATAGGCCGAAAATAAACCTCAGCAAGCCAAATAAGGCCTCAGCAAATCGTACAGAACGTCAACAAGCCGTACAGAACGATAAAGAGTAAAATAAAGCGACAGAAAAGAGGTCTTTATGGAAAACAAAACCATGCCCAAGCATCCGCCGGCGCCGCCGGAGCCGGATCGTATCAAGCGTCAACTGCAGATTGTGAGCGATTTTCAAATTGTGTCGGATATTTTTAAGCAGCTGGGAGACACGACGCGCATCCGCATTTTTTGGCTTTTATGCCACCATGAGGAATGTGTGCAGGATATTTCCGCGCTGCTTGAAATGTCCAGCCCCGCCATTTCGCACCATTTGCGACCCTTGCGCAACAGCAATCTGGTAGTCAGTCGCCGGGAAGGAAAAGAAGTGTACTATCGGGCGGCCGATAATGCGCAAAGTCAGCTGCTGCATCAGATGATTGAACAGGTGATGGAGATCGCCTGCCCGAAATAAAAATCTCACGACGAAAATGGCAACGTCACGCGGAGAATCGTTCCGGCCGAGGAACTTTCGACGACACGAAGAGTGCCATTGTGCAATTTCACAATTTCACCCGCAAGAGCGAGGCCTAAACCGACGCCTCCCTGCTGACGGCTACGGGACGAATCCAAACGGTAAAATGGCTGAAAAATGGTCTCCCATTCCTCTTCGGGAATGCCGAGGCCCGTATCCGTAAGAGTAACAACAACGCCTGACTCGAGTGCACCATCGGTGCGTCTCGAGGCGTTATCCGGTGCCGAAACAGCAACGCTGCGCACAGCAGAATCGCTAACACCTTCGTTGCCATCCAGCGAAGCAACCGAGAGCGAAACGCTTCCGCCGGGACGATTGTACTTGATGGCATTTTCCGTAAGGTTGAAAAACAGACGGGACAGCAGACGGTCGCTGGCAAGAAGAGAAACGTCGTCGCCACCGAAAGAGAGCGACACTTGCTTCTGTTCGGCAAGCGGTGTAAGATCCGCCACAATTTCTTCCAACATTGGCAAAATCGAAACGTGATCCGTGCGCGGAACATGGCGAGCGCTGCTCATTTCCAACAGAATCGTCACTGTTTCCGATAAACGCTCTGTCTGCTCGCGAAGAGAAGTGATGAGCTGCGTCAACTCCTTGTCTGTATCTGGATGCTCTTCGGCAAAGGCGTCCAAGCGCATTTGCAAAAGGGCAAGCGGGGTGCGCAATTCATGCGCGGCGTTGCCGGTAAACTGACGCTGCGCCGCAAAGGCAACATGCAGGCGGTCCAACATATCGTTAAACGAATCCGCAATGGAGCGAAACTCGGCCAGTGTATCCGTACTGACATGCATATTCTCGAGATTGGTCAGCTGCACCTTCTCAATTTGCCGAGAAAAGTCTTCCAGCGGACGCAGCGCATGCCCACTCACAAAGTAGGCGATGATTCCGCTAAGAATGGTCACACCGGCCGTCACATACCAACTCGTGAGCGTAAACTGCGCCTGCGCTTCATCAATAATAATCGTCAGATTTTGCTCGCGGCGCATGTCCTGCGGAGGAAAGGATTCCGACGGTGTTTCCCGTGATATGGAATCCGATGCCGAACCCGGCAACGAGTCTGGCGATACACCCGGTGTCTCCGTCGCTGAATCGCCCGGCGCGACATCTTCCGAATCCAGGTGCAATTCAAACGCTTCAATATTTTTCCCAATCTCTTCCATGCGGCGCAGGCCGGAACCGCTCAGCAAGATCATCATGGTTATGCAGCTTATGGCAATGAGAAGCGACGTCATCAAAGCGATGCGCCACTGTAAAGAACGACGAATCATGGTGTGGGTTCCTCCAAAAGATAGCCTTCTCCAATGCGATTGCGCACCGGATCATAGCCCAACGCCGCGCGCAACTTCTTGCGCAAGGCGCTGATATGTACACGAATGGCATTACTGAAGCTGTCCACGCTGCCATCCCAGACATGCTCCATCAGCTCTTCCTGGCTGATCGGACGACCGGGATGCATTAACAAATATTCCAAAATACCGCTCTCCTTTTTCGTGAGGGCGATCACCTGCTCGCCGACCGTTGTCGTGCGCGTGCGCGTATCAAAAGTCAGTGCACCAAAGCGCAGACAGACTTCCTGCTGAATAAAATCCCGGCGCAAGAGACTGCGCACGCGGGCTGCCAGTTCCTCCAGATGAAAGGGCTTCGACAAATAATCATTCGCTCCGGCATCCAAGCCGTGCACTTTATCCGCAATTTCACTGCGTGCGGAAAGAATCAAGACCGGTGTTTGCAAATCTTCCGCACGAATGGTGCGCAAAACGGTCATGCCGTCGACCTTGGGCAAATTCAAATCCAAAAGTACTAAATCGTACGGATCCAGCGAAACGGCCTCGATAGCCGCTTCCCCATCCGCACAGATATCCACGCTATATCCTTGCCGGCGCAGGCTTTTTGCAATGCTGTCGCTTAAAAATGGCTCATCTTCCACAAGTAATAAACGCATACTTTCCTCCGTTTCGGATGCAGTATAGCATACGATCTCTTCTTAACACCATCTTTATATCCCTTCTGCTATCCTGATTCTCGTCAACAAGAAAGGAGTCGCCATGAAGACAAAAAAACGAAGCATCACCCAGATCGCCCTGCTCGTCGCCGCCGTGGGCATGATCATCGTGGGCGCTATGCGCGGTGAGGTACAGACCGTTCTCGCCAAAGCCATCCGTCTGTGCATGGAGTGTGTGGGCATTGGCTGATCCGAAGAAAAGCAAATCCCGGTTACTTTCCCGCTTTCGCGGATGGGGGCAGGCAGGCGCGACGCTGCTGACTAATATCCATCTGCCGAATTTTTTCACCGGGACGCTCTATCAGGGAAACGGGAAAATGGTCTGTGTGCCGGGGCTCAACTGCTATTCCTGCCCGGCCGCATCCGGGGCTTGTCCCATCGGGTCGTTTCAGGCCGTCGTCGGATCCTCGAAGTTCCGCTTTTCCTACTACATCACGGGCATTCTCATTTTGCTCGGCGTGCTTCTCGGACGCTTCATCTGCGGTTTCCTTTGCCCCTTCGGATGGTTTCAGGAATTGCTACATAAAATTCCGACGAAGAAGTTCTCAACAAAGCGCCTTCGTCCCCTGACCTTCCTGAAATACATCATCCTGGTGGTCATGGTCTTTCTGTTGCCGCTTTTAGTGGTCAACGAGATCGGACTGGGTGAGCCATTCTTCTGCAAGTACCTGTGTCCGCAGGGAGTGTTGGAAGGTGCCATTCCCCTGTCGCTGGTGAACAGCGGCATCCGGGCGGCGCTGGGCGCCCTGTTCACGTGGAAGCTCGGTATTCTGTTGACCGTCGTCGTTCTGAGCATCCTGTTCTTCCGTCCCTTCTGCAAATGGATCTGTCCGCTGGGCGCGTTCTATGCCCTCTTTAACCGGATCTCCCTCTTGCAAATTCAAGTCGAAGAACACCGTTGCATTTCCTGCGGCAAGTGCGCAAAGGCCTGCAAGATGGACGTCGATGTGTTGAAAACACCGGCTCACACGGAATGCATCCGCTGCGGCATGTGCATCAACGCCTGTCCCACCGGTGCCCTGCATTTCCGCTACGGGCTGGGATGTGGCAAAAAAAGGGTTCCGGAAGCGGCAGAATCCGAAAAGCCGGTCGTTGCGGAAAAGTAACCACTACCGACAGGGCCGAAACGTCAATCGCAGTGAACATGTGCGTTTAGCAAGCGCAATTGTCAATCGCAGTGAACACGCGCCTTCAGCAAGCGCAAACAATGTCGTGTAAAGCAGGCACGGCATTGCATACGAAGAATGGAAGAAAGTATCCGTTAGGAAGAATACCAGTAAAGGAGAATCACATGAATACGAAAAAAGCATCTTTACTCTTGTTAGCAACCGGCCTTGCCCTCAGCTTGGCTGCCTGCGGCGGTAAGAAACCTGCAGAAAGCAGTCAAACAACCGAAAGCGGCATGAGCGTTCCCGCCGCGGAGGCCGGAAAAACGAGTCCTTCCTCCGAAAAAGGCGGCTCGGAGGTCGATGCGAAACTCGCGGAATTGCACGATCAGGAAAACGCCATTTTCAGCAAAGATCAGGAACTGTGGGATAAGCTCTTCTTATCCGCTAACAAAAATTCCGGCATGATTTCGGATGGTACCAACTACGGCGATTTCCTGTTGCAGACCATTGAGAGCGCAAAGGACAAGTTCACGGAGGCGGAGCTGAAAACCTTGAAAGCCGGCGCGGAGGAAATTCGCGCCATCGAGGAAAAGATTCTCGCCCTGGAAAAAGAAGCGCCGAAGGACAAAAAGGGCGGCAACAGCGGTGCAAAGCAGGGCGCCGCAACGCCGTTCCCCGACTTCACCGGCAAGGATCTCGACGGCAACAACGTCGATTCCGGCATCTTCCGCCAGCATGCCGTCACCGTCATCAATTTCTGGTTTAGCACCTGCAATCCCTGCGTCGGCGAACTGGGCGATTTGGATGCGCTGCATAAACAATTGAAGGACAAAGACGGCATTGTCGTCGGCGTAAACTCTTTCACGCTGGATGGTAACAAAGATGCCATTGCGGAAGCCAAATCCATTTTGCAAAAGAAAAACGCCACGTATCCGAATATCACCTTTGCTTCGGACAGCGAGGCCGGCAAGTTTGTGAAGAACATCATGGCGTTCCCGACCACCGTCGTGGTGGACCGCGACGGAAACATCGTCGGCGATCCCATCCTCGGCTCCGTTGCCGAAGGAAGCGGCAAAAAAGCCTTGGAAGAGCGCATTGAGCAGGCTTTGAAAAACGATGCAAATAAAGACGCCGCGTATAAGGAGAACACGAAAAAGTAAAGGCACCTTGACTCTCGGGGTACCGAACAACAGTTACGACGAAGCGACGGGCATGCCCGTCGCTTCCTTTTTGATTGCAGGCGGAGTTTTGATTGCAGGCGGAGTCGCTTCGGATGGGCGAGATGTCAATATTATGTTGATACCAAGAACCGACGCACCCTGACGAATGGCTGAATTAAGAGATTGTCAGGGTTGGCGTCCCTGACGAAGGGCTAAATTGAGAAGTTGTCAGGGTTCACTCCCCTGACGAAGGATCAATTTGCGTAAATGTCAGTGGCTAACGTACCCTGATGAATTGCTAAATTACGCTGTTGTCAGGGCCGGCACCCCTGACGAAGAGTCAATTCGCATAAATGCCAGGGTCCGACGTACCCTGACGCCTTGCTAAATTGAGAGATTGTCAGGGTACGTGCCCCTGACGAAAGGGCTGAAACGAGAAGTTATCAGGGTCCGCGCCCCTGACGAAAGGGAAATATCGCGTTAAAACAGGGTCCGATGTACCCTGACAAATTGCTGAAACGAGAAGTTGTCAGGGCTCGCACCCCTGGCGAAGGGGAAATATCGCGTTAAAACAGGGCCCGGCGCGCCCTGACAAATTGCTAAATCGAGATCTTATCAGGGCAGGCGCCCCTGACGAAGGGTCAATTCGCGTAAATCCCAGTATCCAACACACGCCGAACATCCCTAGCACACCGCAAAAATGCACATCAGACAGGGTCACCCCAGCGGTGCGCCGCTGGAACTGCCGTTGGCGGCGCGGTTTTAGAGGAAATGCCTTGCCAGCAGCCTACTTCAGCAGACGAATGTACTGCGGCGAAGGGAACGTGAAGCCATTGGCGAGTAGCGCATCGTACAGGGCATTTTCCATGATCATTTTGTTTTTGCCAATTTCATCATAAGCGGTAAAGAATTGAATATAGATGCGAACACCGTTGGGATCAAGGGTTGCGCGGATTTTGGGCTTGGCATCCCCGCTCATGGCGCCGACTGCATTTTCAAAATGCTGCATTTCCTCTTCGTCGTAGTCGGCGATGATATTCTGATATTTCTCATAGGCGACTTTCCCGGCAATTTCCAAGGCTTTTTGACGATCCTCTTTCCCGTCAATGAGAACAAAGACGTCCTGCATCACAAACGGATCATCCCGGTTGTAGTTAAATACTGCCTCTTGAAAAATGAAGCGGTTTGGAAACGACACATAACGGCCCGTTGGCGTCATGCAATCCACCAAGGCGCCCATTTCCGCCATATTGAATTGAATAAAATCAATATCAATCACTTCGCCTTAAATTCCCTGAATTTCCACCAGATCCCCCACGGCAAATGGACGGCGCAGAAAAATATAAATAAAGGCAAAAATATCCATGATGAGGTCTTTCAACGCGAGAACGAGTAGTGCCAGTCCGATGCCCACGATGAGGCCGACGGATTTTGCGCGGGAAAACCAAACATAAAGCACCAAGTAAATCGTCAAAAGCACGGTAAAGAAACGTGTCGCCGAGAGAATCCGGTGCCGGCGCTTCTCGTCTTTTACTACTCCATCGAGACATTTTGCCACCAAAAGCCGCACCACAAAGATGGCCAAAAAAATCAACACTGAGACTGCTATTTTTTCCAAAAAGGAATGTTGATCATCTCCGATATCCCGTAAATATTCAAAATATTGTTGCATCCTTCTCTCCCTTCACAAACGAACAAAGCAAGCGATACTGCTCTTTAGCTGATTAAGAGAGAGAAGGAAAGGCAAAAGTGTCGGATGGGACGGATACCCTGCCTTACCGCATCACAGCACAAATATTTTGCTTCAAGCCTCACTTCGCGAGCAGCGAACAGAAGGTCGCAATCTCCTCCTTTTGATTTTTTATACTTGCCGTGACGGGATTTCGGGACATCAGGGACAGTTTTATTTTTTCTTGGCCGACCTGCAAAATAACTGTCGATTTTCCGGGAAGGAAGGAGTGCTTGACCTGTACCTGGTCAATTTCATCTAAAGGGAGCGCCAACTCGCCCTGCCGTTGGGAAATGGACACGGTTCCCATCAGAGCCATCACCAAATGTTTTTCCGTTACGCCAAGGTACGTGCATACATTATTTAGCGTGGCCATTTTGCCGAGAATGAAACGTTCCAGGCTCGAACCACCAAGAAGCAGGCCCCATATCTGTACCTGATAGGTCTCCCCTTCCGGCAACAGTTCCGCAAGGTTTTTGTGCATATCCTCTTCATTCAAAAACAGTGTCATTACGTTCCCCTTTCCTGAACTTTCCTGCCGTCTGGGTATCTTCCGATCATCCCTGCGCTTTCCGATCATCGGTTTGCTAACCGGCAGTCTATCGATCAACAATATGGAAGTGCCTGAAGGCATTTTACTACAGATCTGGAGCAATTACTGTGCATTTCCATAAAAAGGGCGTAAAAACTGGTAAAGAGTGTGCTTGGCGCTGTTATGTCATCCACTGCCTGTCTGACGGTGCAACGTTTCCCGGTGGTTTCCTTCTTCACCGGGGCATCCCTCCCGCCGAATTACTTTATCCGAACTACACCTCCTTTAAAGTCTCCGTCATGCTGATTTTCGCAATCTTTCGCTTCTGCAAGGCCTGCACCAGGAAGAAAAGCACGGCTCCGGTAACACTCACCAGAAAATAGATTTGCATGGGCACATGCGGATCCATGTACGAATCGAGCTTAGCGAGAGCGGCAGTCAACAAGATCGCCAATAGGAAACGTAAAAGGAAGGGCAGCACCAAAAGAAAGAGCCCAAGAAGAATGCCGGTGGCGCGCAGATAAATACCGGTCGTTTCGGCATCGGTATAGCCGAAGATTTTAAGATACGCAATCTCTGTCTTCGCCTTGTCCACAATAGCTTTGGACAGGAAGTCGATGAAGATAAAGTAGAACAGAACCGCGATGATCACGATGGGACCGATGATCTGTCCGAACGTATCCAGAAAATGATCCGACGCTTTTCCCACGGTATCCAGGTCGATACAGGAAACCACCGAGGCCGGATCCAGGGACAGCTTATGTTCCGAATAGTAACCGGAAAAGGCGTCCTTATCATAGCCCATGACGGCATTGAAGGCGGCAAGCGGCATATAGGCCGAGAGCGTCACCGCCTGCCGGCGCATGGCACGAATGCAGAACGTATAGGTTTTTCCCGTGTAGGGATTCACCACCGTGATGTTGTCCCCTTCCACAAGGCCGAAGCGCTTCATCAACCCCTCCGAAGCCTGAATTTCTTTGTCCCGAAGCGGATCAATCGCCTGCGCATCGAAGTAACGGCTATCGGGCGCCACACCATAAAGGGCAAAGGGATGCACGTCGCCGTTGATGGAAAGATCAAAGGCGGCATAGCCGAATTTTTCCGCCTCTTCATCCGCTGCGTCAAGAACCGTTCCCGGACGGACAAATGTCTGCACTTTTGCTGGAAACTCCTTTTGCATCAGATCGGCATGGCGTTCAAAAATGGGACGCATGCCGAGTCCGTAACAGAGAAAAATGCTGGAAAGCGTAACGCCGAAAAGCAGAACCAGGACATTCAGCTTGTTGTTAAACAGCACCTTCAGACGATACCGGGAAAGAAAACGCAGCCTGGAAAAGAAGGCGAAGCGGGACAAGCGCATCTTGGAAACGCGCGGTTTGCGTCCCAATTCATGGCGCAGAAAACGGAGCGGACGCAGGCGCAGCTTGGTCATTAACATCAGAAATTGGATGAGCGTGACGATGACGGCCGGAATCACCGTTGTCAATAGAAACGCGCGTGCGTTAAACAGCGGATGAAACACGGGAAGCGAAAACGAATCATAGTACAGATTCATATACAGTTTATAGCCTACCGTATATGTGATGAGATTGCCCAGAACAGCAGCCGAAAGTACGGCAACGGTCGGCAATAGCATATAATGGACAATCAACTCCCGACGGGTATAGCCCGATGCCATCAGAGTTCCGATGGCGCTTGCTTCCGATAGTATCTGATTGCGTGTCTGCATGGTGAACACAAAGGCAATGGACGCCACGGCTAAGATCAGAACCATACGCATCATGGGGACATCGCCTCCCATGTCGTCCATCATATAGGAGATGCGCTTGTTTTGCGCTTGGGTCATGGCTTCCGTCAAGATGTTGTCTTCATAAACGGTTTTCGTGAGCTCTTTGAGTGTGTCATTGGCTTCTTTCTTCGTGGCGGAAGTCTTGTTTTCACGATAGGAATAATTGTACTGCAAGCTCTGCTGCGGAAAACGCAAAAGGCCGTCTTCGCTGACGATGCCGACGCCGAAATTTTTTGTATCCATTACCAAGTCGGATCGAGTATGCAACATGGCAATATAATCGGGAAGCACCACCGTGCCCACCAAGCGCATGGAACGTCCGCTGATGGTGATGTCCCGGCCCAGGGCATAGGCATGTTCCCGCACATAGTTAACGTCGAGCGCCACTTCGTCCTCTTTTTCGGGCAAACGCCCCGCAATCACATCGGGAACGTTGCTTTTCCGGCGTACGGCATAAAGTTGCAAATCCGCGTCCCCGTCCTTTGCCTCAATATAGTAGTTTTTCTCTAGCTGTACGCCCTTTTCTTCCACACGTTTCCACGTCGCATCGCTCAGCGGCGAAAGCGTCGTAAAGCGGCCGTCCTCCACGTGGGAGCGATCCATAAAATCATAATAGAGACGTTCCACCGATCCCTGCACCAGGAAAAACGCGGAGCAAAAAATAATCGTGATCAACAGCAGCAGAAAAAGCGGCACATAATGGGCCGGCTGATGAAGCAGCATCCGAGGGATGCGCTTGTTCATCGGATTTCGCATTACCAGCTCACCTCCTCCGCCGTAATCGGCTGCAGATTCGGTGCTACTTCCAGCACCGCGCCGTTATGCAGGCGAATGGTGGTGTCACACATCCGGGCGATCTGCGTATTATGCGTGGCAATAATAATAATGGGATGATACTTCTCTTTCAGCGTTTCAATGAGGCGCAACACGTCTTTTGCACTTTCGTAATCCAAGGCACCGGTGGGTTCGTCGCACAGCAAAAGCGAAGGATTCTTGACAATGGCGCGTCCGATGGAGGTTCTCTGCGCCTGTCCTCCGGAAATCTGATTGGGATATTTATGCGTCTGGTCGCGCAGCCCCAGCGTGTCGATGGTCTCGTCGACGTTTAGCGGATTGGTGGACAGATACGCGCCTACCTCGATGTTCTCCTTTACATTCAAATTGCTGATCAAATTATAAAATTGGAAAACAAAGCCGACGTGATGACGGCGATACTGTTCCAATTCCTTTTTCCCTGCCTTATGCAGGGCAACGTCGGAAACCGTCACCTCTCCCTCATCAATATCCTCAATGCCGCCGAGAATATTCAGCAATGTCGACTTTCCCGACCCGGACGGTCCCACCACACATACGACTTCTCCGTCCGCAATGGTTAAGTCGATGTTTTTTAGGACCTCCACCCGGTTTTCCCCTTCTCCATAAAACTTATGTAAATTGCGTATCGTAATCATTTTTTCCTCCATGAAGGTGCAGTAGTTAGTTATAGCTAACACTTTCCTCTTGTACTCTACTGCAAAGTAAAAACGTACGCAAGCGAAACTTACATATTGTCCTTGACGCCGACGGCCACCATGCGCGCTTTGGCACGCACCACGCCGCCCGCTTCCATTTCCATCGCCACGATCACTTTGCGCTCGCCGATTTCCTCCACCATAGCGGTGACCGTGACTTCCTCTTCCATCGGCACCGGCTTCTTAAAATCCACTTCTAGATGCGCGGTAATAAACCGGCCGATCACGGTATCCGCCGTCAAGGTAAGTCCCTTCTTGCGATGCGCAAACCACGCCGCCGAGGCTGTGCCGTGACAGTCGAAAATCATCGCAATCATCCCGCCGAAAAGATTGGCCGGTACGCCGCCGGTAAACTGTTTGGAGGGCGTCACGTGACACACGCACTGCTCGCCGTCCTCGCTCGGATAGGATTTTAAGTGCATCCCTTCTTCATTTTTCGGCCCGCATCCCCAGCAATGCTGGAAGCGCTTGCCGTACGTGTCCTGAATGGCGATGGACTTCGCCTTGTTATTTTCCACCATGGTCTTCTCCATTTCGTTCTTTTCCCTGTTCTCTAACCATTTTCCAATCTTTTCCCATTGTAGCATGGAATGGTTCGTACGGATGTCATTGCCTTTGCGCTTTTGCATGCCGGCTATGAGCAGGATATTCTGGACAATGGATATCTGCACGCACGTCACGAAGCGTAGAAAAAACATCGTGGGATCGCGGCTGCGCCGCTCTTGGGGGCCCTGGCGATCTTACCCGGGTTCGAATCCCTGCCGTTTTCAAGAATAAAAAAGAAGGGCACTTCGGCCCTTCTTTTTTATTACGGAGAAGGTGGGATTCGAACCCACGTGTCCCGAAGGACAAACTGATTTCGAGTCAGCCCCGTTATGACCACTTCGATACTTCTCCGCACAATCGGTACCTGACAATTCTACACGAAGCGGCAAAGAACCGCAAGTCCGGTGTGGATCGATTCGTTAGGATAATTTAAAATCAGTCTTCAACAAATTCAATTTATTCTTGTACGCCTCTTCCGCTTCCTTTTCGAATGGAAGGGGCTTGTCCATGCCGAAATACGAGAACAAACGCCGGGCAAGAGGAGGATTCGTCACCAGCATCACGCCCAGCGCATCAATTAAAAACGCATTCTTATAGCGATAGCCACCCAAATTCGTATCCTGATTGAAGCCTTTTCCGGTCTTGGACGTATAGATTGCGCAGGATTCATTACCATAATATTGACTGAACCCCATGCGCTCGCCAATCACTTCCTGTCCAGCCCAATCGGCAACGAACAGCTCTGAATAGCGCTTCGTGTAATCTCGCACAGCGGTATAGCTGAACAGGGAAAGCGTCGGTTCCTCCCCCTCCTCGACGACCTCAAGCGAGCGACCAAGAATATCCAGCGCATTATTAATGGACACAAAAAGGACACCCTCTTCAATACGCTCTTTGAGCTTGTCGCGGTAGGGCATCAGCTCCTTTGTCACCCGCGCTAAATTGGACTCCTGCATGGGGCCAAGCAGAATCGCATCTACCGGGCTTGTCGTAAAATACGGCACCTCACCGAAGGACGTTTCGTGGATGGCCTCTTCCGAAAACATCCGTTTCAAATACTCCACATTCGCCTTTTCGCCGAAAATATAGAATTCATCATATAGCACTTCAATTTTCATGACCGCTCCATTCGTTCCTTCAGGATCGTCTTCTCAAACTTTTGAGCAATCGTCGTCCAAGGCGGACCAAAATCATGCAAGAGGTAAATATCTTTTACACTCGGATCCAAAATAGAATTGATGTCCTCTACACGATCAACAACCACAATCTTCTCCGGCGGTACCCCATCCAATAAACAGCTGAGTTTGATCTCATAGGTATTGCGAGAGCGCAGAATGATAAAATGCGATACCGTCTCATCCAGATAGTCAAAATCGACGGCAAAAAGCCAACCCGGCGTGCGCATGGGCGTCTTCTTTTCCCAATAATCCTCAATAATCCAGATGATTTCCTTGCGGTTCGGATTCTTGCGAATGGCATCCAGGTTTCTCGTGACGGCGATCGGGTTATAGCCCTTCGTGACGATGCTGTAAAAATGCAAGTCTGCATGATGGGATTCCTGATGGCGTTCCTTCGTCAATTCAATTTGCGCCATGGCGGAAGAAATCTGTTCATAGGAATAACCATTTTCCCGCAAGGTTGCATAGGCCGCAATTTGGTTATACATGCTCTCGATCGAGCTTCCGAGCGCATGAAGCGTAACCTTTTGGTCATGATCCTGCACATACAGGATGCGTTTTTCCCGATCCGCATCATAGACGAAGTAGGTCGCCTCCGGATTGGAAAAGTTTCCGCAATCGCAGTGATAATGGCCCAGATGATGATAGCGCTTGAATGTCCAGTGCACTTTTTCGCCGCAATGCGGGCAATAGATTAAATCCTGAATTTTGGAATCCAGACATTGCGTTTCAAACGATAGCGGTAAAACATCAAAATACACGCGTTCATTGTCGGGACGAATGTACGCCGAAATCGCATCGGAGGCATTTAAAATGAGCTTGACATCTTTCGGAATGCCGAAGGATAACCGTTTTTTGATGTATCCGGTATTTGCGTTCCGTTCAAACGAGTCCTGAAAGAGATTGGTAATAGTGAAGGTGCTCGGCTTTAGGAAATCGCAAATGCGATAGGTGCTTAATTCATCCACCTCAAATACGCCGACCTTCGGCTGTGTATTCTTCAAAGAAGCGGAATCCAGCAAGGCCCCTAAAACACCATGTTCCAAATTGGCGCCATGAAAATTGGAGCAAACTTTGCCTTCCATGAGACGGACGCTATCCGCTAAAATATTGACCGTCGTTGTTTTTCCATTCGTGCCGGATACACATATGTTTTTTTCCGGTTTGGAAATTTTGTATTTGGCATCCGGCTCCAACCGGGCAATCAGCCGGCCGGTAAAATCGGATCCCTCTTTCCCGGCAAGGTTTGCCGCTTTTTTTATCGCTTTCCCCAAAAGTAAGGTCAGTGTGTTATTCATATGGATGATACCCTCGCAAATGCCGAATTTTAGCCTAAATACGTGAAGGACATTATATTGAACACGAACAAAGATGTCAATTTGCTCGCATCGCTTGCATTCCGATTCCTTCCCTATGGAGGTTGAAAACCGCAAGCCCGAAAAAGAATTTCCCGTCGCAAGATGCATCCCTGCAAAGCCTGTTGACCGATCTTCGGCTTTCCGGGCATGTCCGGGAAAGAAGCTTGGGATTATTGGTTTTCCTGGGCCCACCATACCGTGAGTTCAGGGCTCAACGTGATCGTCGGTTTAAGGGTGATTCCCAACACCTCACTGCTGACCCGGGCAAAATCCATCAGGTTCACCACTTCCTCCCGGAACAATTCTCGAGGCGTGTTCGACGGATAAATGGTTCCTGTACCGCCCACTTTCATACCAAAATCTTCATAAACAGTTTTAAGCTTACGCCCATCCTTCTCCGTTACCTTTTCTTCGCCCTGCGCAACGGAGGACTGAAGAGAGGCGATGGTAAAGGTGTAGCCATCGTCGGTGACAGCAAAATTCGACAGCTGACCGGTCAACTCGGATTGAAGAATCTCGTCTCTGTCAACATCTTGGTAGGAAAGCGAAAAGCGGCCATCTTTTTCAAGATGAAAGAGGATTCCCCAAGCGCCGGCTCCGCTGTAATAGGCATAATCGCCACAAAAATCCGCAAAGGACCACGTATGCGCAATGGGTGCATCCAAGCCTTTAATAGCCTCTAACGCGCGAAAGTCCGAAATCGCATAGGGGCGCAACGCCTTGTTGTAGACATTCGGGGCATGGAAGGGAAAGAATCCCTCATCACGCCAGTACAGATCCTGCGGCGAGGGAGCGAGAAAAACAACCTTTTTATTTTCCCATTCCTTCCATGTGGCAAGATCCTCCTCCTTTGCATGGGGAGCAAGGTTAATGTAATGAACGCGCACCGGTCTCGGCTCCGTTGCTGCGTTGGATGCCGTCACATTGCGCTCTCCGTCCAACTCGAGTAAAACAAAGGGCTCCTCCAGTTCGCTATGAAATGGTTCATTCGGATCCGAGGTTCTTTTCACCCCAAATTGAATGCGCTTCACAAGACCAATATCTCCTTGCTCTTTGCTATAGCGCATCATCGCATCCGCCATCTCTTTTCCGGAAGAATATATGCGCACCGTACCGGGCAAAATCTGGGCATGCTCGGCAAGCCCTTTCTGTATTGCCTCCGCTACAGCAGGATCCAATGGCACAATCTGCGGTGCCTCCTCGCTTGTAGACGCTTTCTGATTTCCCGATGAGGCATTTTCTTCGGATGCGACCATCGTCGAGTCCGTGGATGGACCATTGGCCTCACCGCCCTTCTTTCCACAAGCGGAAATAACAACAGCAAGCGAAAGTAAAGTGAGCAGGAGCAACAAGGTTTTCCCTTTCCAAGACGCATTTTTCTTTTTCATAGATTCCTCCAGAAATTTCCACAGCCGGCATGTACCGAAGGACACTTTTAAGGGCGAACCAACGCGCAGGAGGCGAGCTTCCCTTCGGTCGGATCCCTTGTTTTTTTCGGGGCCATGTCCACGTCGCGCTCCCCCGAACCTCCTCATAAAGCGCCTCCCTTTTCATAAAAGATTTTAACATACTTGACGAGGGGAAAGCGTCTCGAAGGCGCAGAAGCGCAAGCATTTCTTACGATCGCATTGTTGTTGTGTATCTTCGAGGCCGAAGAAACGTGCATCCGCCTTTGTTTCAAAAGGATAGGTTTGTAAACGTGCATTTTCAGCCATTCTAATTCCGATTATTTTCATCGGAATTAGTTGCATGCGCCGGGTAATTGGATTAAAATATAGGCGAAGTGCAACATATTCAAATGTTGTCAAGCGTGCGGCGTGATGGTGGGTAGATGAAAACGTTTCGTCAGCGCGCAGGGTAGGCAAAAAGGAGGAAGTATGGGATATCAGCTGACACAGGAACACGAAGCGCTCCGTAAGATCGTTCGTGATTTTGCGGAAAAGGAGATCAAGCCAATTGCTTTCCGACTGGATCAGGGTGAGGAATTTCCGGAAGAAATCGTCCAGCACATGGGCGAGATGGGATTGATGGGCATTCCGTATGAAAAAGAATACGGCGGCCAGGGACTGGATGCGACCAGCTATGCGATCACGGTAGAGGAACTATCCCGTGTGGATGGCGGCGTTGGCGTTATCTGCTCCGCACATACTTCTCTCGGATCCTGGCCAATCTGGGCATTCGGTACCGAAGAACAGAAACAAAAATACTTAGTTCCTCTGGCAAAAGGCGAGAAAATCGGCGCCTTCGGTCTGACCGAAGAGCATGCCGGCTCGGATGCCAGCGGAACACAGACCACGGCTGTCCTGGACGGAGATCACTACGTATTAAACGGTGGAAAGATCTTCATTACAAACGGCTATCGTGCCGATACTTATGTTGTCTTCGCGGTCACCAGTCCGGAAAAAGGCAACCACGGCATCAGCGCCTTTATTGTAGAAAAAGATTTCGAAGGCTTCACCTTCCCGACACAGTATGACAAGCTGGGCATTCGTTCTTCTATCACTTCGGAACTCAATTTTAAGAATGTCATCGTTCCGAAAGAGAACTTGCTCGGAAAAGAAGGCGAAGGCTTCAAGATTGCCATGGCAACGCTTGACGGCGGCCGTATCGGTATCGCCTCCCAGGCGCTCGGTATTGCACAGGGCGCATTCGAAGCAACCGTCAACTATACGCGTGAACGCATCCAGTTTGGACAACCGATCGCAGCGAACCAGGGCGTCAGCTTCAAGATTGCCGACATGGCGACGCGCATCGAAGCGTCCCGTCACCTGATTTACCAGGCGGCCGAGCTCAAGACCAAGCATGCAAAATACACCAAAGAAGCCGCGATGGCGAAAATGTTCGCTTCGGATACGGCAATGTGGGTCACCACGGAAGCCATCCAGCTGCACGGCGGCAACGGCTTCATCAAGGGCTTTGATGTGGAACGTATGTTCCGCGATGCCAAGATTACGCAAATCTACGAAGGCACTAACGAAATCATGCGCGTCGTCATTGCCGGCCAAATCATTGGCCGCATCGGACGCAAGAAGAAAGCCGCGATGGTAGCGGATACCGGCAAGGCCGGCGCCGTCACCGGACCGCGTAAGAACATCATGTTCGAGGGCACGCCGGAAGAGCAGGTAAAACAACTTGTTGAAGCCCTCAAGAAAGACGGCTATGCCTTTGATACGACGGTCGATGTCTACGCTCCGGTGGATGAGGTCGAACGCCTCGTTTCTGTCGGCCAAGGCATTGGCGACAAAGAAAACTTGGCCGTTGCCGAGGAGTTGGCGAAGGCGGTTGGCGGTGCCATTTCGAGCTCCCGTCCGGTAGCCGAAACGCTTGGCTATCTGCCGATTGAACGCTACGTCGGTATGTCCGGTCAGAAATTCAAGGGTAACCTTTACTTTGCCATGGGCATTTCCGGTGCCGGCCAGCATCTGCGCGGCATCAAAGAAGCAGCGACCATCGTTGCGGTCAACACCGATGCAGGCGCACCGATCTTTGCGAATGCGGACTACGGCATCGTGGGCGACATCATGGAAATCATGCCGCTTTTGACGGAAGCGCTGGAACAAGGTCAGGAACGCCATCCGGCGGAGGGCTTCGAGAAGAAGAAGCGCAACGTTCCGCAAGAGCCGCGTACAAAATCCGGCATCCATGTCTGCAACGGTTGCGGTCATGAATATGATCCCGCCAAGGGCGATCCGGACAGCGGTATTGCTCCGGGAACGCCGTTCGATCAACTTCCGGACACCTATCTGTGCCCGAAGTGCGGTGACCCGAAGAGCGGCTACATCTCGATTGAATAGTAGTCGATCCCGATAACAAACTGCACTGATCAAAAACGCACAAGAAGAAAGGGTAAGGAGGATTTGCATGGCAAATGTTCGTGAAGTCGTAAAAGATTTGTATTGGATCGGGGTCAACGATCACCGTACCGATATTTTTGAAAGAATTCATCCCATTCCGGAAGGCGTAAGCTACAACTCCTACGTTCTTTTGGATGAGAAAACGGTCCTGTTCGATACGGTCGATTTTGAGTTTGCGCCGTATTTCTTGGACAATCTGGCTTATGTCCTCGGCGATCGTCCGTTGGACTACATCATCATCAATCACTGGGAACCGGATCATGCCTCGACGTTCCAGGAAGTCATCCTGCGTCATCCCGAAGCCACTGTCATCTCGACGGAAAAGGGCTTCTACTTCATGTCCCAGTTCAACTATCACTGCGATAAGCGCATCACGGTAGGCACCGGCGATACCTTTAGCTCCGGCGAGCACAATTTCGCTTTCGTGCAGATGCCGATGGTTCACTGGCCGGAACCGATGGCAACGCTGGACACCACCAACGGCGTCCTCTTCAGTGCCGATGCATTCGGCTCCTTTAAGGCGCTCGATGGCAAACTCTTCGACGACGAAGTGAATTGGGATCGGGACTATCTTGAGCCGGGACGTCGTTATCTGACGAACATCGTCGGCAAATACGGCGCCTACGTACAGGCCGTCCTAAAGGTTGCGGCAACGCTGCCGATTAAAATCATCTGCCCGCTGCATGGCGTCATCTGGAGAAAGAATCTGGGCTATATCATCGACAAATATGACAAATGGTCCAGCTACACACCGGAAGATAACGGTGTCATGATTGCCTACGGTTCCATGTACGGCAACACCGAGCAAGTTGCACAGAAGCTTGCTTCGGAAGTTGTCAAGCGCGGCGTTACAGACGTCACCGTTTGGGATGTGTCCAACACGCACATGTCCTACCTCATTTCGGAAGCCTTCCGTGTCGGCCATATTATTCTGGCTTGCCCGACCTACAACCTGGGCGTCTATCCGCCGATGAAGGATTTCCTGAATGACATGGTTGCTCTCAACATGCAGAAGCGCACCGTCGGCATCATCGAGAACGGCACATGGGCGCCGACCTCGGGTGAAGAGATGAAGAAGATTTTGGATCAGATGTTCGAAATCTACTATCTCGACGCCGAAGTCTCCTTCATGTCCTCCCCGGATGAGAATACCGACAAAGAGATTGCCGCTTTGGCCGATGCCATCGTCGCCTCGGTACAGAAGCAAGCGAACTAAGACAAAACGTCGACGAACGTTAACCAGCAGCACCGCCTCTTTCATGGGCGGTGCTGCTTTTTTGTGCTTCGGTCGCATGGCGGGCGGCGGCTGACGGGGTATCAGCAAGATGGTGCCGAGGTGGTGGCGGCCTAAGGCCAGCGGTTTCCTTTTATTCCGGCCACTTCAGCCGTTTCGCGATAAGCTGACGCACCGATTCATAGTTCAAATAGACCTTGTCGGATTCAAAAGAAGCCAGCAACCGATCTCCCAAATGAAGCCCCCTTGTTTCATATAATTTTATTTTTTCTAACGTGCGATTCGCATAATCCGGATCATCCATGCGCCCGAAATGTTCCCAATAAATTTCCTCCAAGGTCGTAGGATCCAAAAAAGTAAAGTCGGGATAAATAGGCTGCTCTTTCCGAATCCATAGCGGACATTCGTATTTATATGGAATTCCGGCGTCATAAAACATATCTGCCAATATTTTTCCGTCTTAGAACGCACGATTTCGCCGCGCTTTGTTTTCATTTCTGTTGAAGATTTTGGCATGGGATTTGGAAAATACGGCTGCTGAATCCATTGGGCAAGAACCTGTTGTTTCGTGGGCTGAAGCGGAGAAAACAATCCCTTTCGGACATCATGCAGGTCATCATAAAGCCGGTCTATTTCGTCCTCGCGAAAGGTTAGGTTCAGGCGATGAAGAAGCAGAATACGCTCCTCGAGCAAATGTTGAAGCTTTTTGTAATAGGTCGTGCTGGCAAGGGTTTTGGCGAGGGAGAGGTCTGTGGTTGGAATATATTTTCGAATTGTTTTCTTCTTTTTCGTATCATAAAGGCAATGATAGTAATGAAAGCCTCTCTTTTTTTTATTTATCTCGAGCCAGCCTTCGACTTCGGGTAGATGCATCTTCTCCAGTTGCTTCTGCATCATCCGATAATTTCTCTCAACTTCACTCAATCGTTTGTTTAAGAAGCCGGCCATGATATCTCCTTCCTTTACCTGTGTGCATAGTTCATGCAAAACACGTAGGCTCCACGTAAAGTATAGAAGAATCATATTAAAAAAGCTGTTTCGTCCAGTTCCTTTTTGGTTTCATGAAATTCCAATTCATTGAAATGATGCGCCGCCTTCCGGTTGATGGTGGTGGTTTGTTAAAATCGCGCTTCCACCACCATCACTTATGACCTCGACGTTGGTGGTGGTTCGCCAAAATCGTGCTTCCACCACCATCACATGTGACCTTGGCGATGGTGGGGGTTTGCCAAAATCGTGCTTCCACCACCATCACTTATGACCTCGACGTTGGTGGTGATTCGCTAAAATCGTGCTTCCACCACCATCACTTATGACCTCGACGTTGGTGGTGGTTCGCCAAAATCGTGCTTCCACCACCATCACTTATGACCTCGACGTTGGTGGTGGTTCGCCAAAATCGTGCTTCCACCACCATCACATGTGACCTTGGCGATGGTGGGGGTTTGCCAAAATCGTGCTTCCGCCACCATCACATGTGACCTTGGCGATGGTGGGGGTTTGCCAAAATCGTGCTTCCGCCACCATCACATCCTATGGCGCCGCCCACATAATAAAGCGGCGCCGAGTGGAGCCGGCCTACGGCCGGCGACTTTCCAAAACCGCGCCGCCAACGCCATCCCCAGCGGCGCTCCGCTTTCAACCGCGCCGCCAACGCCATCCCCAGCGGCGCTCCACGAACTCCCCTGCTGACACCCTCGACCTCCGCAGGCCCCCTTCGTAGTTAAGAAGCCCCTCCTCTTTGCCGCCTCTTTGACGAGTCATCACCACAAAATCATAACCGCCGTGACGAGGAGAAGCGAGTGGCAAAGAGGAGGGGCTACTTGGGGTGCGGCGCTCCACAAAAAAAAACAGCGACGACAAAGGTCGTCGCTGTTTGTACTGCAGAGGGGCTCAGCGGCCGGCAGCGGCTTCATCCACGATGAGAGTCGCCCGGGGATGCAAAAGGGCTAAGGTGGCAGGACAGAGTGTCGTTACCCGGTGTCCATCCAAAAGGCGTGCAACAGCCTCGCGCTTGCCTTCCCCATTAGCCAAAATCAACAGATGCTTGGCTTGCATAATGGTGCCCATGCCGCTGGAGACCGCTCGTGTCGGTACCTCCTCGAGGGACGGGAAAAAGCGCGCATTGGCTTCCCGCGTGGAAGGAGTCAGGGTTACCGTTGATGTATAAAACGAAAGCTCCTCTGCCGGCTCATCAAAGGCAATGTGGCCGTTACGGCCGATGCCCAAAACCTGCAAATCAATGCCGCCGGCACGGTAAATACGCGCATCATAGGCTTCCGCCGTTTCGTCCACGGCGTCGTAATCCTCATCCGGAAAATGAATACGATCCGGTAAAATATTCACATGTGAAAACAGATTCTCTCTCATGAATGTATGGTAGCTCTGCGAATGGGCCTTCGGAAGATCGAGGTATTCGTCCAGGTTAAATGTCGTCACCTGCTGAAAATCCAACCCATGCTTTTGATGAGCCCGCACCAGATATTCATACAGTCCGACCGGAGTGGAGCCCGTTGCTAATCCCAAGACGGCATCCGGCTTCTGTCGAACCAACGCTTCCACAATGACACCGGCAACGTGGCTCATTTCAGCATAATCCTTGGTGATAATGACCTGCATATATCCCTCCTTATTTTTGTATTTTATACAGTTTCGATGGAGATTCAAATGTCGGTGCGATTCTTTCCTTCCGTTATTACGTGCCTTGTCGCCACCATCGCGGGACCACGATTTTAGAAGCTGGCATGGTTCCATGCCGATGCCAATAGTAGATGTCCATTCACTGCTGCGCCGCACGTGATGAAACCTGTACGATGGTTCCCCCGCCAAGCACCCTATCGCCTTGGTAGGCCACTGCCGCCTGCCCGGGCGCAATCGCTCGCTGCGGCGAGTCAAAGATAATCCGCACGATGCGACCGTCGGAACGTTGCGCCGTCCCAGGAATTTCCTTTTCATCGACATCCTCCCGACCGGAGCCAATGGCAACCGCCTGTTGCGCCGCACCGAAGATTTCACCTTCACCGGCTTCCCCCCGACCGCAGCCGATGGCATCCGCCTCTTCCGACGACAAAACGTACAACGTGGCCGGCTGATCTTTCGCATTGTAGCGAATTTTCACGGTTGCCCGGATGGGCTCGCAAGGCACCTCCTCGATCCAGTTCCAATCCGCCGCAAGGAGCGAATCGGCCAGCAAGTGCTCCTTTGTGCCGATGCGTACGAGATTTTGGCCCATGTCTTTATCATAGACGTAAAGCGGCTCCGAGGCCGCAATGCCGAGACCGCGGCGCTGGCCAATGGTATAGCCCACCGCACCGTGATGCTTGCCCAGCACGGTTCCTTGCGGATCCACCAAATCGCCGTCCGGATAGATTTTTCCTGTATAGCGGGAAAGAAAAGAGACATAGTCACCATCCGGAACAAAGCAAATATCCTGGGAATCATGCTTGCGGGCATTGATGAGACCGTGCGCCTCGGCAATTTCGCGCACGCGGTGCTTCTCGTATTCCCCCACCGGAAGCAGCGTATGCGACAGCGTTTCCTGATCAAAGGAATAGAGCGCATAGCTCTGGTCCTTGTGTGTGTCAACGCCGCGCAACAGGCGGTAGACCCCGTTTTCCTTCGTCACACGCGCATAATGGCCGGTCGCAACCGCCTCACAGTCGAGCTCACGGGCACGCTGAAGCAAGTGGTCAAATTTCAGATACCGATTGCAATCGACGCAAGGATTGGGCGTCCAGCCCCTTTCATAATATCGAACAAATTTCCGGATGACCTTCTCCTCAAACGCCGGAGAAAAGTCAAAGACATAATATTCCATCCCCAGCGTGTGTGCTACGTGGCGCGCATCCTCTACATCATCCAGACTGCAGCAAGTGTGCCCGGAATGCGCAACCAGCTCATTTTCATACAGGCGCATGGTGACGCCGACACATTCATAGCCTGCTTCCTGCAACAGCACCGCCGCCACACTGGAATCCACACCGCCGCTCATCGCGACCAGAACACGCTTTTTCATGCGTCTCTCCTTGCACAACAGGCGCGAAGCGCCTCCACAACATAGGTCACTTCTTCCTGCGTCGTCTGCGCTCCAAGCGAAAAGCGAAGCGCACTGCGGCGACGTTCCGGCGCCACATCCAGCGCTCGAAGCACGTGGCTCTCCACGTTGGCCCCCGCCTGACACGCCGAACCGGCAGATGCGGAAATGCCCCGGCGACCCAGCTGTGCCAGCAACACATCCTGCGAAAGGCCCGCAACGGTGATATGCACAATGCTCGGCAGACGATCTTCACGAGCAACCGTAAGCAGCACGCCGGGAAGGGACGAAAGGCCATCCGCTAAAGCGTTTCCCAGTGCCGTCAAACGCAACTCCTCTTCTTGGCGATGCAAACGGCTGATTTCCAATGCTTTTGTCATGCCGATCAGGCCTGCCACATTGGTTGTTCCCGCCCGAAGGCCGCGCTCTTGCGCACCGCCCAGCAGAAAGGGCGAAGGCACAACCGGATGACGAGAGACCAACAGACCCACGCCTTTCGGACCGCCGAATTTGTGCGCAGAAAGCGACAGCATATCCACGTCCCATTCCTGCATATCGATGGGAAGATGCCCCGCCGCCTGCACCGCATCGGTATGAAAAAGAATGCGGTGTTTGCCCGACCGCGCCCGAACGATTTGTGCGAGCTCCGCAATGGGCTGTATCGTGCCAACTTCGTTGTTCACTGCCATGATGGAAACCAAAACGGTTTCGGGACGAATCGCCGCATCCAGTGCGGAAGGCGTGATGATGCCGGAGGGACCCGGATGCAGCAATGTCACATCCGCCAGGCCTTCCTGCTCCAGAAAATGGAGCGGCGCAAGAATCGCCTCATGCTCCATTTCCGTGGAAATAAAATGCGGCTTTTGCGGCGCCATTCGCATCGGCCTTTGCGGCTGCTCCTGCGGCGCCATTTGCAATGACGTTTGCGGTTTCTCCTTCCCGCAGGAAAAGCAAGTTTTCGCATAGCGAAGCCCCGTCCAAATCGCCTGATTATCGGCCTCCGTCCCCCCGGAAGTGAGCACCAGCTCTCGCGGCTGCACATTGAGTAAAAAGGCAAGCTTTTCGCGCGCCTGAATGGTTTCCCAGTGAATAGCGCTGCCCATCGGATGCGTGCTGCTGGGATTGGCAAAACGCTCTCCAAAATAAGGCAGCATTGCCGCCACCACTTCTTCCGGCATGGGAGTGGTCGCCGCATAATCCATATAGATAGGAGAAATACCGTATTCTGCGCTCATGGCGTTCCTTTCGTCCAACGAAAAAACGGAGGCGATTTCCCGCCTCCGTCCACTTGCTGTGTTCGTTTCGGTTATTCTTCTTCGGCTTCTTTGTCTTCTTCGCCAACAACCGGAACATCCGCTGCTTCTGTGGTCTCTTCCTCTTCTTCGATCGATTCTTCTTGCGGCTCGCTGAGGGAGGCTACCGGCTCGTTTTCATCGATGAGAACTTGAACCTTATCGTTCTTGGCCACATCGAGATCCGCCACAGTAAGGACGTCACCGATCTGCATATTCTCGACATCGACTTCCGCCTGCGCCGGAATATCGCCCGGCAAGCACTCGATTTCAATTTCATCGATCATCTGCAACAGAATGGAGGGCTGTACGCGGATTTCATCACGGTGAAGCAGTACAACCGGCACCATCAGACGAACGACCTCGTCCATACGGACACCCTGAAAATCGATATGCAACACTTCGTTGCGATACGGATGTCTCTGCACTTCCTTAATGAGTACTGTTTTGACTTCGCCATCCACGGTAACGTCGACCAGGCTCGAAGAGCCTGCTTTGTTATAGACATGGGCAAACTCCAGGTCTTTTACCTGGATGAGTGCATTCTCTTCGCCTTTTTGGTAAATGACCGCCGGGATCTGTCCCGCCGCGCGTAATTTATCCACCCGGTTTTTGCCGGATCCTTCACGCTTTGTCGCGTTTAATTTATACTCCGTCATGCTTCCTCCTTAAATACTACACATATAGCGTCATTATAATGCCAAAAGCGGGAGAGTTCAACCGTTCCCCCTGCTACACGCCAATTTTTTGTCTTTGTAGGCACGTGACCGATCGTCTCCGGTCCTATTGGGCACTGCTTGTATCGCTGATATCCTTTGGTGTCGGCTGCGATTCCTCTGACGTTTTCGTGGCGGATTCTTCACCCGCCGCCTGGGCAAGAGCCGAGCGCAAGGCATCGCGGAATCCTTCACTGGTGCGCGTTGCGCCGGAAATCGTATCGACATCCGCCGTGTTCTCTTTCGTAGCCTGCTCCACCAGCTTATCCAGTGCCTTGCCGCCGATCTGCGGCGTCTCCTGATGTTCCAAAATCTTCATCTCATAAATCTTGCCGCTCTCATCAATCGTGACCGACAGACGAATGGGCGTTTCTTTGGCATTGCCCTGCCCGGTGGCCTCATAGGTTCCGGGTTTCAGCTTTTTCGTGGAGCCACAGGCGGTAAAGAGCACTGCAAAGGCGACCAGTACAAGGCAAGCGAGGCGTTTTTTCATTCTTCACCTCTTTCTGTTGCCGTAACGACATGCGAAACGCCGCCGCTCTCACGAGCTGCGAGACGTCTCGTCGCAGGAGACACTCTGCGCCGTCCCGAGGAAGCGGCAGATGCGGCTGCGGAATTGCCGAGAATGACGCGACAAAACTCTTCATTGGTTTCCGTGTTTTTCATCAACCGCACAAACTGTTCCATGACGGCGGTTTCATCCGCATTACGTCCCTGTTTGCGCACCTCCACCATCGCATTTTGTTCCTCTTGCGTAAGTAACAGATCCTCGCGGCGTGTACCGGAGGAGAAAATGTCAATGGCCGGGAAAATGCGCATCTCCGAAAGGTTGCGGGACAGATGCACTTCCATGTTGCCCGTGCCTTTAAATTCCTCATAGATCATGTCATCCATGCGCGAGCCCGTATCCTTGAGGCAAGTCGCCAGGATGGTAAGGCTTCCGGCATCCCGAATGTTACGCGCGGCGCCGAAAAACTTTTTCGGCGGATAGAGCGCGACGGGATCAAGGCCGCCGGAAAGGGTTCGTCCGGATGGCGTCGTGGTGATGTTATACGCACGCGAAAGACGCGTGAGAGAGTCCAGCAGAATCATGACGTCCTGACCGCTTTCCACCAGACGCTTGGCACGATCCAGTAGTTCTTCCGCCGTGCGCGTGTGATTCTGCGCCTGTTTATCGAAGGTGGAGGCGACGACTTCGGTACGCATGGTATCGTCCCCCTTTCGCATCCGATTGACACTCTGCTCAAAATCTGTCACCTCTTCAGGACGCTCGTCAATGAGCAGGATGAACAGATATACTTCCGGATACGACAGCTCAATAGCCTGCGCAATGGACTTGAGCAGTGTCGTTTTTCCGGCTTTGGGCGGCGAAACGATGAGTCCGCGCTGTCCCCTTCCCACCGGGGCTACCAGGTCAACAATGCGATTGGAAATTCCTTCCGGAACGGTTTCCAAACGCAGCCGTTGATCCGGATAGATCGGCGTCAGCTCATCAAATTCCATGCGCCGCACATAACTGGTCGGACTGGTGCCGTTGATCGCGTTGATGTAAATAATGGGCGCATACTTATCTTTATCGTGGGCATCCCCGACAATGCCTTCAATGATATCGCCGCTTTTCAAATTAAAGCGTTTAATCTGCACGGCCGGTACATAGTAGTCCGCACGGGTACCATCTTCCTTTTCGCCACGCAAAAAGCCGTATCCGTCGGACATCACTTCCAGCACGCCGGTATCCGCCGGCAGTTCACGGCGCGGCTTTTTACCATTGCCATCGGCGGCTGCTTCCCCAAAGGATTCCATTGTTGCTACTGCGGCTGTATCTTCCTGGATGGTCGCTTCTTCCGTAGCAATCTCGGATTGCATCGCAGGCGTAGTCGAAGCCGCTTCGGCAGAGACCTCTGCAGGCGCCGCTTGGTGTTTCGCGGCCGATGAAGTCGCCGTCACACGGTTGTCCGCTCCGGTCGCCTTCGCTTTGGCGGGCGCAGCTTTCTTGCGCGACGTTCTTTTCTTGGCGAGCGGTTTCTCTGCTGTCGTCTTCTCCGCTGTCGCCTTCTCCGATGCCGTTCTCTCTGCTGTTTCCTGCTCCGATGCCGCCTTTTTCTTCGATGTCAACGAATGCGTCTTTTTCTTTCCTGCTGCTCTTTTTCGTCCGGCGGCCGGTGATGCGGACGCTTTTGTCTGCTCCTTTGATGCGGAGGCGGATTTTGTGCTCTCGCTTTCACTGCTCGTACGCGTGCGCTTACTCGTGCGATTCGCAGCGTTGCTCGTATGACTCACCGCGTCGCTTGCGCGATTCGCAGCGTTGCTCGCATCCTGCTCTTGAAGCCAGGAAATCAAAGCATCCTTGCGAAAGGCATACGCCTTTTGCAAGCCGCGAGATTCCGCCAGTTCCTTTAACTCCGTTCTTTTCATTGAATAATAGCGATCCAAAGGGTCCTCCGAAAAAAATGAATAAAATCAAAGCGTGCCATGCCTCTGCACGCGAAATCTACCGCACTCAGTATAGCATGAAAACCGTGTTTACAAGTGCCGTTACCGTCTTTTTGCGTCTCTACTTGCGAAGGATTTTCTTGTCAAAAGAGGTGACGGGAGGGCTGTTCTTTCAACAGTCCCAGCATGCAGAGGTTATAAGTAGCATCCCCCTTGGTGACCGCATTGATTTTCTTGCCTTCCGGCTGAAAACCGACCTTTTCCAGCACACGTCCGGAGGCGCGATTGGGTTCATAATATACTCCGGTGATGCGCACAATGTCCAGTTTTTCGAAGGCCAGTCGGCAGATTTCTGCCGCTGCCCAGGTCATAATGCCCTTCCCCCAATAGGGCGTGAGAAGAATATAGCCGATATTTGCATCCCGACGGGACATGCCCTCCCCTTTTTCGACGGAAATGTTGCCAACAATCTCTCCGTCCACCTCAATGAGGCGCCATAAGCCGGCCTTTTCCTCGTTTTCTGTCACCATATTGATCCACCAATCGGCGGAGGCATCCGTATAAGGATCGGGAAGGCGATCCGAAAGATAGCTTCGATCTACTGCATTGCAGAGATTTTTCAAAGCGTCTCGATTTTCCCTTTTTGGAACTTTCAATTTGATTTCCATAGGCTGTCCTTTGCTTTTAAAAGAGTCCTTCTCTTTTTCGGTTAACAACGTCACCTTTCCTGTACTTGTTTTCCGCAAAGGTGTTCGATGTCGATTTGATACATCTTGACAGCATGCCAATCCTTTTCAATTGTGGCCGTGATCAGTTCCTCGTTCGGATAATACTTTCCGGCAAAACGCCTTAGTGCCTCCCGAGCTTCCGCTTCGTTTTCCATAGCATGGCAGCGGCCGAAAGCCACTGTGCTCTGCACATAGGGAGCCCATGTATCTTCCCCGATGGTCTCGTTTCCATAAACGGTAAAGCATACCTTATCACAGGCGTTCAGCGCATCCACCTTATAGCCGGCTTTAGCGCTGTGAAAAAAGATCCTCTGACTTTCCTCGTCATACCAATAGTTCAACGGAATTGCGTAGGGATAGCCGTCTTCGCCGTTAACCGCCAATACACCGCGTCTTGCGCTATGCAGCAGCGCTTTTGCCTCTTCAATGGACAACGCATTTTTCTTTCTTCGTAGGGAACGAAACATAACCTCTCCTTTCAGAAATTAACTCTTCCTTTATTTGTGGGTGGTGGTCTTTTTTGTTGAGGACTTACTTGTGGATGGATGCCTGCTTGTGGACGGAGGCCTGCTTGTGGATGGAGGCCTGCTTGTGGAAAAATGACTGTTTTCTGCCTATCGGTGTGTGCCGAGCCGGCTTGCGAGCGATGGTCCGGGATGATGCGGTTTTCTTTACCCCATAGTAACGCATTTGTCCCCTGACACAAAAAAAGATGGCCGGGATGGGTGAACGGTGGATGCAAGCTGTGCGACCCTGATAAAGGCGTAATAATGAACATCGACAGAGCCCCTTCGGCCCTGTCGAATGACCGAAATTGAAAGTTGTCAGGGGCAGTCACCCTGATGAATGGCCGAAATTGAAGTTTATCAGGGGCGGCGACCCTGATAAATGACTGAAATAGAAGTTTGTCAGGGGTGGCGACCCTGTCAAAGGCGTAATAATGAACATCGACAGGGTCTCTTCGGCCCTGATGAATGGCTGAAATAGAAAGTTGTCAGGGGCAGTGACCCTGACAAAAACGCAATACGGAACATCGACAGGGCCCCAGCGTCCCTGACGAATAGCCGAAATGGAAAGTCGTCAGGGGCGGCGACCCTGATGAATGACTGAAATAGAAGTTTGTCAGGGGTGGCGGCCCTGTCAAAGGCGTAATAATGAACATCGACAGGGTCCCAGCGTCCCTGACGAATAGCCGAAATGGAAAGGCGTCAGGGGCGGTGACCCTGATGAATGACCGAAATGGAAGTTTGTCAGGGGCGGCGACCCTGACAAAGGCGTAATAATGAACATCGACAAGGTCCCAGTGCCCCTGATGAATAGCCGAAATGGAAAGTTGTCAGGTGCAGTGACCCTGACAAAAACACAATACGGAACATCGACAGGGTCGCAGCGACCCTGTCGAATAGCCAAAATTGAAAGTTGTCAGTGGCGAAGGCCCTGATAAATGACATATCCCCCAACTGGGAGCAATGGAAAGCAACCTCCTATCGAGGATTGGATTTTCGGGAAAAGGATCCGAAAGGCATCCTTACAAATGCACAAATGTGCAGTCAAAATCAGAAAAACTTTTAGCGGATCTTTTTTTCAAAGAGGGACTTTTTTATAAGTATGATTGCCCGCTGTTTGTGCATGATGAGAAGATTTTCTATCCGGCCTCTCCCCTAATGCTTCAAATAGCTGCTCTCCTCAATCGTACGGAGAAGGTAGGAAAGGTCATCGTAGCGGGAATCATCCGAGTTCGAGCCCAGACTGACGATGAGAAACTCTTTGTTGCCGGTATGGTACAGAACGATGAGGTTGTAATCCTTTCCCAGCGAACCGGTCTTGACCCCTTGCACTTTTTCGTTGTAATAGGGATCCTCGGGATCGAGAAAGCGATTCGTATTTTTCCAGGTTTTTGTCGTGCCGTCTGCCAACGTCGCCTCATAGGAATGCTGGGAAACAATGTTCCGAAACCAAGATTCCTTCAGCAAGAGGTCGCACACCTCCTTCAAATCTGCCGCCGTCGTGGCTCCCTCGAAGTCGTATCCGCTCGGATCATAGAGACGAGTGTCGGTCCACCCTTGTTTCTGCAAATGCGCCTGAAGGTCCTCCAAAAACAGGCGAATGCGTTCGTCGGCATTCGATGCATCAGGATGGTTGAGGCCGCCGATGTAATCTGCTACAACATAGGCTGCATCATTGCCGGAGGGAACGAGCATGGCAGCAAAAAGATCCTGTAGAGAATAGGTCTCGCCAGCTTGCAAGGAGGCGAGGGAAGAGTCTTTTTTGACGTGTTCCAGGGCACCTTCGGTCACCGTGACAAGCGTGTCCGGCGCGGCAAGAGAACGAGCATATTCGATCGTGAACAGTTTGGCCAAACTGGCCGGATGTTCTTTTTCGTTTTCCCGTTTGGAAAACAAAATGGTATCCTTCCCGCGATCCACCAAAATCATTGCTTTAGCATTGTAGGCATTTTTACCTGCCTCGCTATTTCGATACTGCCAAGCAGAAAATTCGTCCTTCCAGGATCGAAAGTTCTCCGGCTTCGCAGCGTAGTAAATCAGTCCACACAACGCCAACACGAAAATCAAAAGTACATAGCCGCGTGCTCGGCGCGTAGAAGGCTGCGGTTTTCTTCTTTCTTTTTTCTGTCTCATATCATCCTCCTCTTGACCGGTTCATTTTATCAAAATACAAGGGGCAGAATCTTAAGGATTCTTTAAGTTTTCTTGCGACAATCGCTGATGAATTGACACTGAAAAGGAATAAAAAATCAGCCTCTGAAATCCGGTAGGAAATCAAAGGCCGATCCTCATTTAAGGAGCAAGAATGCTCTTTTGTTTTGCACGTTTCTGCATAACCATCCCGCGGCGGAGGTCGTTTTTCACATTTTCATAGTCATCCCTTGGGGCAGGCAGTTTCTCGCATTTTCACCTCCATCCTGCGGCAGCGGCAATATCACAAACGACGCTTACTCCTCGTCTTCGCTAATGTGATCGGCAATCAGCCATTCCGATTCAGGACGGCAGATGAGACGAGCATCCAGGTAGGCCCAGTTCAGAAAGATGACCGTATGGACGGTGTAGATGTTGTTTTTATTCGTCTCGTTACAGGAGGCGATCAGGGCCCGATCGGGCGTGTCGTTCTCAGCAAAGGATACCGGAAGAAGGAAGCAGGATTCTTCCCGTTCGGGATTATAGCAGGGAACCACGGCTCGCCAGTTCCAAGCCAGACGCTTCACGGCAATGCTGATGACATTTTCCAGTGCGTTTTGCAGGCGACGATAGAAATTCGTAATCTCGTCGTCGGGTTGGTTGTCGATCACGACAGGCTTTAACAGATCCCGAATTTTTTTGTATTTTTCCGCATCCGTATCCGACGAATCCAGAATCTCCAACAGTTGCGGCGAATTCATGGCCTGGTTGCGATAGAACGACAGCGGAATACGCTCACAGCGCTGAATTAAAATGTGCGTATCGTCATATTCCGGAATGGTGATTTGATTGCTCTCGTTAAAGCCCAGCTGCCATACCGTCTCGTTTCGCGTTTGAAAATAGGTCGGCGGCGACGGCAAACCGATTTTTTCCGAAAGGATTTTTCCCAATCCTCCGCGCCCGGAAACCACAAAGCCTTCCAGACGATATTCCTGTCGGCAATAGAGCGGATGTACATCTCGCTGCCGTTCTTCCGGAACACGCGAGAAAACGGCATGAAGATATTTGTACGTGTTGCGATCCGGCAATCCGGTATTAAAAGCGGCGTATTGGCCTTCGCCATCGTGATCAATTTTTCCTTTTTGCACCTGATGAGAAAATGTGTATTGCAAATAACTGCGTAAGATGCCAAAGTTTTCCTTCGTACCGAAAGACCAGCGCTCCGCCATCGTCTGATTGGCGAGTTCGCGAAGCATGTCATTTTCCAAGGGGCCGGACCACTTTTCAAGCCACAGTTTCTTGTCAAATACCTTGAAGCCGGCATTCGCATGCGTTGCCGAATAGAAATACCAGCCGTAGCCCATCTTGCCGTTTCGTTTACGGCAAAGCAAATAAATTTCCTCTCCATGCGGCATTTCGATGCCGATGGGAACGTATAATTCGTCTGCCGCTTCTGCAGAAGAGACCACCCCGTTTCGCAAATATACAAGAGCGTCCGGTGCATTCAAATAGCGAATTTCCATGCTCTTGACAATATCTTGCGCCGTGCGATTGTTTTCGGGTAGCATCTCGGCAACGGACTGTTCCACATCGTACCAATTAAAATGAAACACATTAAAAATCGAAGCGATTTTCGTCTTTCCGACGATTAATTGGTCGGAATACCAGGGTTGTGCATTATTTTTATTCCGCTTGCATAGCAGCAGAATGGGTTCTCCTTCCGGCGTTTCAAAGCCGCTGGGAAACGTAACCGATTCGTCCGCCCCACTGCCGGAAAATACGAAATCCTCATCCTGAAGCGCATTATAGGTGGTGGCAATTTTCCAAAATACGCTGCTTTCGGTGGCAAATTCCGTGTCGGCAAGATTCGGAATGATCTCCATGAGCGCCAATCGAATGAAATTTTGCTTAATATAGGCGAATTCTTGCAACATGCCGTGATGATGGTTGGTAGGCATGAAGTTCTTTTGGGGTGCGGCCTGCGCAGGGGCATTTTGTACCGTCTCTCTTGG
The DNA here is from genome assembly GCF_902381775.1 of Murdochiella vaginalis. NCBI lineage: Bacteria > Bacillati > Bacillota > Tissierellia > Tissierellales > Peptoniphilaceae > Murdochiella > Murdochiella vaginalis. The sequence continues at coordinate 619,541 of NZ_LR698969.1, read as the reverse complement.
CGCCTGTGTTGAAATTGGGCCGTTATCTTGTGCTGCCTCGCCAACTGCTTGTTCCGTACGGTTCGTCAAAGTAATATTTTTTGGATAAATCCAGCCGCTAAGGGTCGGCTCCATCAACTCAAATTCCACCTCCGCAAAGCGTGGAATGTCCTTCAGGGAAATGCTCCGATCTGCCCAGTTTCGCACATTAAAACGATACGAACGGCCGTCTTCGCCGCGTATTTCGCCATAAAACTTGAGCTGTTTATTATTATTCATTTCAATTTTTTGAATAGTGCCGCGCATAATCTTCTCCTGTGGTCTTTAAAATCAGTGGATAACTTGATTATACATGATTTTGAGAAAGAAGAGACGCGCTATACCGCGGTGAAATTCACAGGCGGCCTCTATCGACAACGTATACCTCAAAGGGAAACCGAGCAGAAACAAATCATGGATATGATTCCAAAACGAGAATTATAGCGTCCAAAACTGATACAGATCAAAAAACACGATCACCGCAATTTGTAGCAAGGCGAAACCGCCGGTAACGAGGAATTTACGTTTGTCCTTTTTCGTTGCCTCTTGATAGGCATTCTTCTTTGCCGTCACGATTAAGATAGCCATCGCAATCGCCAAAATCCCAAAGAGCGCGCTTTGTACCTGGTAAGAGGTCACGCTACCGATATCGCCGGTTTTATAGCCATTCAGGAGTCGAAAAAAACAAAGGATGAAATTCAATAGCACAAGCCCCATGGGAACACAAAGAGTATAACTTAACTTTCTGAGTGGATAAACGATACACTTTCCTTTTTTCTTTTTTATGGGGTCAAGGATAAGGGCTCCCAACACCAAATTTAGCAGCCCATAAAGGCCAGCCACAATAAACAGGAGCAGCAAAAGCACATTCATCAGCGCCTTTGGCGTCGAAAGAAGAAAATCAGAAAAGGGAGTCTGAACGATCCCGTTTTCTTCAAACCACCAATTGTCCAGATCTTCTTCACTATAGGTTCTGACACCCAATGCGCCGACAAACGATAAAGGTCCCTCCAGTATGCCGCGCATATTGAGTAACAATCCTTTTGGTACCTCTCTTTTTATGTGTCCAAGGGTAGAGTCGGTAAATTTGCCATAAATCAACTCATACATTTGATCCGTATAAATCGTTTCATGAGCTTGGTTGGTCATCACGACCATGCCTACTCCACTTACCGGATCAAACTGCAGCATTGTGGAGCAGCCGAATGTGTTGCCCCCGTGGCCAATCGTTTGCACGCCATATTCGTTGGCAAAAAAGCCATGATAAAATTTTTCGACTTTTGAAGAACCATAAAAACTGGTTGCGGTATACATTTCTTTTTGCGTCGCTTGGTTTTTAAACAGTGGTGACGGCTGCTTATCCTTCGGAGTAAGGGCGCGGGCAAACTTTGCCAGATCGGATATCGTTCCGGCCGCACTGCCGGCAGGATAGACATAAATGTAATATCTGCCAGCCCCGCCAATTTTCTTTCCTTCGGTGTCATAACACGTGAGTTTTTGTCGTTGTTGATCAACCCAGGAATTGTCCCGGTAAAGAGAACTGATCGAAGTGTGCGCCATATGGAGCGGTTGAAAAATATGTTTATGTACATATTCGACATAATTCATGCCGGCTATTTTCTGCACAATAAAAGCGGCAAGCGCAGCCCCCCAATTGGAATAGGCTGTGTGCTCACCGGGTGCATAGACCTGTATAGGCTGTTTGGAACGAAGCACTTCTTCCAGACTTTTCATCTCTTCCGGGTGGGGCGTTTGGATAAAATAGGTATCCTGAAATCCGGCTTGGTGATTCATCAGATCCAGCATCGTAATGGGCTTGTCAAAACGTACGTTTTGGAGGAAGCCCTCCGGCAGGTAATGTTTAATATCTTGGTGTAAATCAATTTTCCCTTCTTCATAGAGCTGCATGACACTCACCCAGATCAATAGTTTTGAAGTGGACCCCCACTCATAAACCGTTTCCAAGTCCGCTTCCTTTTTCGCTTCTTTGTCCATGTAGCCGTATGCTTTCTCATAAAGCACGCCGTCCCGGTCGTAAACGACGAGACTCATCCCGCAAGTGGTTTCGTGATGTTCGTGAACAAACTGCTCGATCGTTTTGGGCAGATCACGATAGTGAAGTCCGGATGGAAAAGCCTTTTCGGCGGCTTTCACCGAAAACAGCGAAGATCCAAGTAGCTGAACGGCCAGACACAAAAGCAAAACAGTACGCCATATTCTTTTCGCCCGATTCATTGCATCTCCTTTTACCGTCGTTCACTCATCATTTATAGAACCGCTTATCCTTTTCAAATACGTCATGAACTACATTCGAAAATTCTTCGGATTTGGATTCTAATAAACCATAACTGTTTTTTTCATAATGATCCTGTCTTTTGCCGGCACAATCACCCCATCATAATAGTTTTGAGCCAATTGGTAATTCGCTTGAAAATCCATGTCTCCATTATTGCTCTCCCTGCTTCGCTCCGCGTAAAAATTTTATATTGGCTTTTTATGGAATAAATTAAGTTGACGTAAATTCTTTTTCGCCACAATCGGAAGGATCGGCATTATCATCAAAATGAAGATTTTTGCCGTTTATGTCACATTTCTTCAATAGCATAGTCGATGAGTAAATAATTGTGCAACGAAAAACTTGCCCAACCTTCATACCGGAAGAAACTCCTTCTCATAACAACAGAGAATGTAAAGCCTTCAAAATTATAAAAAGCAACATTATAATAAGCAACGCTTTTAACGATATCGAAATCTATGGAGGAGAAAAAGACGAGAAGAAAGGATGCGTTCAAATAGGGTGTGCGAATAGACATCTTTTTGCATGAAACGATTCCAGTCGAGGATATCTTTTACGTCCGTCCCTCTTCTCCTGCGCTCTTAAAAATCAGTGAATAACTTAGCCATGTGCCTAAAATGCACACCATTGGGCCTTATTTTCCCTCCCCATATAGCTTTCTTCTGTCCTATCAATTATGATCGGAGCTACAGGGAGGACATCATGGAAATCAAACGAAAACTCAAGTTCATTTTATATGCCTTTGCTCTTCTGCTCGTGATCGGAGTGATCGGATATATGAACTTGTTAAAGATTGGCTTCGTGGATGCGCTGTATATGACCGTCATCACCATCTCTACGGTCGGATTCGGAGAAATCGGCACCACCAGCAGCCAGTCGGAGCTTTTTTCTATCTTCATGATCTTTTTGGGAGTCGGCATCGTCGGCTATGCGTTTACGACCGTCGTAGCAATGATTGTGGAAGGAAAACTTGCAGATTTGTGGAAGGGAAGTAAAATGGACAGAAAAATTTCCGCTCTCCGTGACCATTACATCCTGTGCGGATCCGGAGAGTTAGCCGAAGTCATTATAGACAGTTTTGTTGCAGAGAAATTGCCTTTTGTGGTCATCACCGATAAACGGGAAGACCTGGAAGAGTATAGTCACCATGACATTTTAGTTGTGGAAGGGCATTCCACGGAAGAACGCATATTAGAGCAGGCCGGCATTGAACAGGCCAAGGGCCTTTTTGCCGCGCAGGACAATGAAGTGGATAACATTGTCACGGTTCTGACGGCGCGAAATTTAAATAAAAGCATCTATATTATTGCCAACTCCATAACGAAATCCGGAAGAGAAAAACTGTTGAAAGTGGGCGCAAACAAAACGCTCTCCGCTGTGGAAATCAGCGGAAAAAGAATGGCCTCTCTCATGATCAAGCCCAATATCATTTCGTTTTTAGATATCGTGACTCGTATCGGTGACGTAGAATTGGACTTAGAAGAAGTCGTCGTCAAAAACAGCTCCTATCTGGAAAATAAAACCCTACGGGAGGCGGAAATACCGGACAAAACCGGCCTCACCGTCCTCGCCATTAAAAAGAAAGAGGACGGAAAAATGCTTTTTAATCCTCCCTCGGATTATGCCTTCCAACTTGGGGATGTCCTCATTGTGCTCGGAAGAGAGGAGCAGGTGGACAAGCTGCGCCATTTAGGGGATGAACAGGAATAAGGAGAATCCGGCCTTCAACCGAGCCCATCCTCGCGCGTTTCTCTTCTTTTAAAACATTTGGAAAGCATGGGATGGAACCGCATGTACCTTTAGAAAAACGAATAGTTTCATACAACAAAAAAGCTCCCGCCTCTACTAGCATGTAGAGACAGGAGCTGCAATGCTCTGCCGTTCTGTGACGAGCCATTATTTTCGACACTTACCGAAATAAGATGCCTTATTTATAATCGTTCTTTTTCTTGTTCTTGCGAAGCACGACAATGCTCACTCCCAAGATAACTGCCAATCCGGCATAAACGACTCTTCTTGCATCTTCGCCCGTCTTCGGAGCGGTCTTCTCTTTCGAAACGGTGTTCCCGCTCTGCGCCCCGGGAGTATGACCGTCCGACGGTTGTGCCGGTTGCGGCGTGGAATTTTTCTTCCATTCCGCCGTAAAGGTGTGATCCTCTTTTACGATATATTTCTCGCCCGGCTGATACTCGGAGCCTTTCCAATACAGGAAAGTATATCCTTCCTTCATCGGTGCTTCGGGAAGTGTGAACGTCGCACCTTCGTCATAGATTTCTACTTTCTTTGCCGTATCGCCCTTCCAATTTCCACCATTGGGATCCACGATAATGGTGTACCACTTTGTTGGAGTTGGAGTCGGAGTTGGCGGCTTCGGCAAGGTTTTCCACTGGGCATATAAAACGATGGGGGCATCAACCGTCGCCAATGTTGCCTCTCCCGCATAGGTCGTGCCGGTTCCGTCCGCAGCCGTATTCCAGTTGAGGAATGAATAGCCCTTAGGAGTTGCTCCCAGTTGGGTGGCATCCTTCCAAAGGGTAACGTTCGTCAGCGGTGTTTTTGACGCCTGATCTACTTTGGAAGTGGAGTTGCCCTTCATATTGAAATTATAGGCAACCGTAATCATTTGTCGCAAAAAGCGGAACGTCTCGTTGCTGTACGCGGCCACATCTTGCTTTGTATCTGTCGGATCGCTAATGAAATACATCTCTTGAGCGGTTGTGCCATCCGGGGCCGTATACGTATAGGTTGGGAAGGTAACCAATTTATCTTTGTTAAAAACTTGTTTTCCCTTCGTATGGAACCGGGCCTTTCCGATCGAATCCGTCAAGCCGGGCTCAAGCTCTAGCTTGTTGACCAGCGTGATACAGGGGAGTGTACTTTTGGTAATGAACACGCCATTTTGGATGCGATTCAAGTTGCCCTGGTCGGCAGGATTATCGCAGCGTAGCGCACTCTTTCTTGCGCCCTCGAACGTTCCGTTCGAGATGGAATCAACGAGCCCGGAATTATACATTCCCGACTTATCACCAATAAAGGATCCCCCGCAGATCGTCTGAATATGCCCTTTGAACGTGCTGTTTCCAAGCTCCGCATAATTCGTTATGCCGTTTTCATCCGTTCCGGAATATTTGCCTCCCTCAATCTTGTCGATTGTCCCGGCATTCCATATTCCGCTCCGTTCTCCTTTCGATATCACCTTGCCGGAAAGCGTTCCGACTTGGGTGTTCTGGCTAAAATACAGTCCTGCGTATCCTTTCCCGATAAAATCGCCGCCGCTGATCTCCCCTATTTTTGCCATTAATTCCGGTTTATCGCCAACCGCAAGAAGGCCGTTTTCCCCTGAAAAAGTACCTCCGGTAATTTTGTGTACCGTAACCGAACCCGAACCGTTCCGGCCGTAAAGAACCAAGCCGGAGAAGTACGGAAGAGCGCCTGAGCTCTGTGCGAAGGGAGTATCGACGGGATTGGTAAAAGTTCCTCCTGCAATCACATCCACCTGGGCGTCGCTTTCCAGTTGCAATGCCCCGAAGCGATGAGCCGTAAAGGTCCCGCCCGTTATTGCGCCGATCTTCGCTTTTTTAAAGAGCTTAAAACACGGCTCAGACTGTCTGGATGCTTTCGAATTGGAAAATGCACCACCGCTAATGGTTGTAATCTCGGTGCCCTCCCCTTTGACATTAAACGCAATATAGGCGCCGGAATAAGTTCCGCCGGAAATGTTATCTACCTTCGCCCCATCGGAAACGGTCACAATGTAATGGTTGTTGAATCCATTCTCATCTGTTTGGTACGGGTTCTCCACCGTTCCACCTTCAAAAGTGGCGCTGCTTTGCGATCCCGCGATGACAACGATACTTAAATCCTCCATTGCATTGGAAAGGGCACTAGAGCTTCGATTTGAAGTAATGTATACGCCATCCTGCATCTGAAGATGTCCCTTGGCGATCTTCAGATGAACGTCTTCCAACGTAAGCACAGGTGAAGAGGATCCATTCCCTAGTGTCAGCGTTTTATCCGCCTCGTCCAGAATAAGAGCGGCGGCAATATCCATCGTGCCATCGTTCAGGCCTGAAGTGAAGAGCTTTCCTCCCCCTTGTCCGGCAACGAGCGTAATCGATTTGTTCAAGATCAAATTTTTCGTAACGGCTACGTCCCCTGTCACGGTAAGCGTGTCATCATCCGCTGCATTGCTCAGCGCCTCCTCCAGCGTGGGATAATACGCACCACTTTTAAGAGTTACCTTTCCGTCACCTGCATAGGACCTTGTAGACATCAGGGCAAGGCAAAAGGCCATTGCACAGATAAAACGGAATATTTTTTTTGTCATTCCTTCTTCACCTCCTAAGGTTCCTCGTTTGATTGGCATCACCAGTTTATTGTTCTTAAAGTCTAATTTTTATTATTTTACCTATTTCTATAATTATATACAACTATGAAAATTGAGATGTTGTTCTTCCGAGGGGATGGGACCGTTTTGAGAGTCTTCGTTGCCCATAGGAGAGAACGGAGAGTGTAATATGATTTTCGTCTCGTCATTCGAGGGCATCGATTCGTATACAAATGGTTTTACTATCCAGGAACGAACAAAAAAGCTCCCGCCTCTACCAGCATGTAGAGGCGGGAGCTGCCGTGCTCTGCCGCTCTGTAACGAGCCATTATTTTCGGCACTTACCGAAATAAGATGCCTTATTTATAATCGTTCTTTTTCTTGTTCTTGCGAAGCACGACAATGCTCACTCCCAAGACAACTGCCAATCCGGCATAAACGACTCTTTTTGCATCTTCGCCTGTTTTTGGAGCGGTCTTCCCTTTTGAAACGGTGTTACCACTCTGTGCCCCGGGAGTATGGCCGTCCGACGGTTGTGCCGGTTGCGGCGTGGAATTCTTCTTCCATTCCGCCGTAAAGGTGTGATCCTCTTTTACAATATATTTCTCGCCCGGCTGATACACGGAACCTTTCCAATACAGGAAGGTGTATCCTTCTCGGACAGGCGCTTCTGGCAGTGTGAACGTCGCACCTTCGGTAAAGGTTTCTACTTTCTTTGCCGTATCTCCCTTCCAATTCCCACCATTGGGATCCACGGTAATGGTGTATTTACTAATTGGATAGTAAGGCTTCGAAGGAGTTTTCTTTTCCCATTTTGCATAGAGCGTGATGTCCTTCTCTACTGGCGTATCCGCATTAAAAGGCGTTGTTAAAGCTTCATCGATAAACCATCCTGCAAACTTGTATGCTGTTTTATCCTTCGCCGTGGGATCCGCAATCGGCGTCTTTAACGTATCTCCCTGAACCAGTTTGACAGTGGTTTCTTGTTCCTCGGCCTTATCGGAAGGTTTTATTGTGACGGTTTTAATGTACTGATCTGCGATCTTCAGCTTCATCAGCCATCCGTTCAAATCATCGCCCGTAATATCGCCATCTAACGTGAAGATCGAATCGGCGGCTGTGATCGAATCCTCATCCTGCATCTCACCTTTGAGCGTATACGTGGACTTATTATCATTGTACGGATTGAAAAGCCCATATTTCCCCGTATCCTTTAATTTATCCGGTAAAAAAGGATTATTGTCATACCCGAGGCCTAAACTCCAATCCAAAATGTGGAAATATCCCGTTTCTATATTTTTTGCATTCGCTACTGTTTTTGTTTCTACGTTGCTAAGAACGGACGGAATGTTTTTTAAAGAAAGATAGCACGCATACTCCTTTTTCCAGAGATCTGCTGCAAACAATTTTATTTTTGACGACGCATTCAATAAATCCTCCAGCGTGCGCGTGTTAAGATCTTGCACATCTTGCGGCATATTTAACTGCACTTCCACATTGTTTGCCATAATCTGATAAAATTGGACAATTCTGCTATTGTCAATCGTGCCATCTCCACTAACACCGAAGCCAAAAAGGAAGGGATTCGGTGTATCGGACGGATACCTTTTATCAAAAATTAAGTTGCACTCAAAATACGTGATCGGCTCACCGTTGAGAGTTTCCGGGCCCTCAAATGTCTGGGTTTTATTCTCACCGACTTTAACATCCAAATACACAAATTGATGGTCTATTGTTCCATTCGCGGTTTTAAAGAGTAAATAAGCAAATTGCTTATATTGAAGGTCCTTGTATTTTGATTCAAATACATCGTGCTTACGATGAGGCCAGTCCAATTCCACTGTGTACGTATGGGTGCCTCCCCTTACAGGAGCCTTTGGAGGCGCACCTCTTCTTGCGCTGACAGCATTTTGCGAAGGCTGCTCTTTTTCTTCTGATGTTTCCGAGGCAACGGCGGAAGATGGTTCCTCCGTTGTATCGCCCACAGCATAGACGTTGGTTCCCATCACCAAAATCAGTATTGCCATAAATACACTGGCGATCCATCCTGTTAATCTCTTATTTTTTATTGTTCCCATAAAAACCTCCTCGGATATGCAAATAAGACAACTTTAACGGTGACCCTATTTTATCGGAATCATTGCTAGAAGTAAAGTTCGTCCTTTCCCGCCATTCTACATGACTTCGGCATCCTCTTTACGATCCATTTTTACCCATTATGGATAGGATTCGATATGGTGTGTTTAATTGTCCTCCGCTTTCTTTCGGCGTTCGGTTAACCAAAGTCCTCCCAAGCCGAGGCCCAGAAGCAGGAGAGGAGCACCGAGTGTGGCTACGCCCGTCCGGGGAGCTTTAGGCGGCTTCGGTGGTTCTTGCGGTTTCGGCGGCTCTTGCGGCTTCGGCGGTTCCGGTGGTTTCGGCGGTTCTGGTGGCTTTGGTGGTTTCGGCGGTTCCGGCGGTTGCGACCTATTTTCCAAAAGCACCGTGAACACTTCGGTGACTTGAATATCCTTCGCATAGCGAAGGATGTAGCGACCGTCACCCTGCTTTTGCAGCTGAATAAACGAACCCAAATTCTGTTCCGTTAAGGCTACATTCGTATCCTGACGTTCAAAAACCTCGTAACGGTAGTTGCCCTCTTTCAGCACCTTTTTCAATTCTTCGGGCGCATAGAAAAATGAGGTTTCTTTGCCGTTTTTATCTTTTTGTGTCAGTTTTAAGCCGGATTTTTCGGCCCTCATAGTGCCGGTGAAGCCGGGCACCTTGACTTCAGCAATCGTATAGCTTTTTTCTCGCAAGGTTCCCTTTAGGTTGGACAACACCGTCTTCCAGCCTTCGTCTTTTTTGAGCTTCACTTCTTGTGTGTCACCGGTTCCATCTGTTATCTGCACGGTAATTTCTTCGGGAATTTGTGCGCTACCCGCCACCCACTTTTTCAAAATTTCGATTTCATGTGTGGGGCCGTAGTGGTTTTCTAGGACGATGGAAACAACTTCCGGATGCTCGCTTGAAGGATTCACATTGGTGATGGCAGGGATTATCTCCGGTGCAAATCGATCCGAATCCTCTTCAATCGTATAACGTTTCTCGGCGAGGGCCCTGGGATCCAGCTTTTCAAAGCTGTCTTTCCAATGCTTTTCTGCCGTAAGCGTACATTTTTTGTATACCGGTTTTCCCTGTTCATCATACTTTTCGACGATGCGCTTGCCATCAAGAAGCAGATAGATCTCTATTTCCGTAGGCACATCATTCTCTTCGATATTTTTCCAGCGCTTTTCGACCTCGATGCGCCCGAAAGGATAGTTCGTCAGGGTAAAGTGATTGGACTTTTGTGTCGACGTTTCGTTTGCGGCCGGTTTGTCCTCTCTAACCTCGACAAAGTAGTCATCCCCCTGTTCCACGACGAGATACTTATAGCCTTTTGCTGCTAATTCCTCGGCTGTAAAAGGAAGGCCGTTGTCCATCTGGTACGCATCGTCCGGTAAGCCGATATCCGAAAAATTCTTAATTTTGAGCGCATCCAGCATCTTCTGCTTATTCGCACCGCTGAAATAATTCGTATCGAGGCGACTGTGCCAACCATTTTCTTTGGAAAGGGTGATTTCTCCATATTTGAAGAGGGTATTATCCTTGCCATAATTGGCTTTGACATATGCAGCGTCTTTCTCCTTGGGAACAAGGAAGACATCGGCCTTTATGCTCTGCGGAATAGTATCCTTCTTAATTGTTTTATCCCATTTCTTATCCACTTCCAGCGCATAGTCGCCGTCGTCTTTCGGCGTCGTCACATTGGCATCCGATCCAAACCCTCCGCCATTACGCGCTGTGTTGCCCAAAAGAAAAGTCTGCGCATTTTTCCACGCCTCTGCAATGAGCTTCTCGCTGTATATCGCTTTTAAATGCGTATACATGGTGTGATAGGAAAGGTGTTCCGGAATCTCGACACCCTTTTCTTTGTTCGGCCCATCTTCCAAAAATTTGATAATATTTTTTTCTTTCGTTACCGGCGAAATATGGGAGTAAAACTCGCCCTCGAGATTCACTCCGTTTAATTGGAAAAACCAGGTTCTTTTCGTAAACGTAATATCTTTTCCGTAACTCTTCGCGTCGTTATTGTACACATAGACGCTGTGACCGTCTCCAATATGCACAAAGCCGGTTGGGCAATTCCAGAGTCCTCCCCCATTGCTACCCCCCAGGATGCTTGAACTGAAGCCGCCTTGCGCAACGTTTTCGGTAATCAGCATATTCTCTATTTTTTGTGTAAGGGGTGGGAAGGAAATATAAATGCCGCCACCGAAGGAGGTGGAAGTATTATCCAGAATCATCGTTTTTCCAAATTGCACATCATTGCTGTCGACATAGATTCCGCCACCGGAAGCAAGGGCAACATTTTTGTACAGAAGGCCGCCATCAATGTGCGCCTCTGCCTTGTTTGTTTTGAGAAACTTCTGGTAATCGGTGTTTACAGAAGCCTTTTCTTTCCCCAAAATATTTACCGGGCTACCGATGTACTGGGAGGAAATTCCGATGCCGCCGCCTACGCCAAAAGACTTGTTTCCGGCGATAATGCCATCCGTAATCGTCACCTTGGACTTTGGAAAGCCGTTGATTCCGGCACCCATTTGAAATCGGGTAGCGGAAAGGTTGCCGGCAATTATCCCGCCCGTCATAGTAACGACCGCCGGATCTCCAGACGCCCCCCAAAGATCCCCGGCAAAAACACCACCGGTCAAGCCGCCTTCATTGTTGTCGATAAGGCCGTTTTTCATCTCAAAGGTTGCGCCGGGTTTGACATAGACGGCACCGGCTGCATAAGGGCGCGTATAGTCCTGCTCTACTTGCTCATAGGAAGTATTCCCGGAAATTCTTCCGCCTTCCATTGTAAATTTGGCTCCACTGTTAAGACGAACGGGACCGGTGTAGCCATGCCGATTATACGAATTCATGATGACCGCATTTTTCATGAGAAGCGTGCCGTCCACATCGATGACCGAACCGCGATTAGCGAATTGCGTCCTGACAGAATTGCCATTTCCATCAATATAGAGGGCGGAATCTCCTGTTCCCAGCGTCAGCTTGCCCCGGACATAAAACAAGGTGTCCTCCGCAAACCCCGCATCGCGCGTAAGAAGAATATCTCCCTTTTGTGCGGAGGGAAGGGGGTTTTTCTCTTTATCCGCCATGGCCAACGCCTCTTCTCCGCGTCGTCTGCCTTCTTTAATAATAGCGCGTTGCGCACTTTCTCCTTGGCCGGCAAAATCCGCCGGTTTTTGAATGGGTTTCCAAGCCGCTTGCACTCTTTCATTGGCTGCCGTAAGAATAATATCCTGCTTTTCGCCAATCGTGAGTGCTTCCGTTATCGCAATGCTTTTCACAATTTTAATCGTCGTTTGCTTCTCTCCGGCCATAGCAATAGCCTGCTGCAAAGCCGCAAACGTATCGACTTCTATCGTTCCATCCCCACCAATCCTGGGGCTGCCGACAGCCAATGGCGCTTTGGCGAGGGGGTCCACTTCTAAGCTCTCCCCTTCCTCTACGTTGCCGTCTTCTTTTGCAGAAGCTTTCTCTTCTCTGGCTGCGTCCGTTGCAGAAGAAGAGGGATCCGTCCCGATCCTCTCGTTCTCTTCCGAGGAGACCGAGCGACTTGGCGTCTCTTTCTCTACCGCCGACAGAGCGGAAGAGGCTTCCCCGGAATTGGTTTCTGCACGTACCGCACTCGGAAGATAGAGCGCAAGAAGAAAACTCATGAGTAAGATAAAAAGCCAGTGATGCTTTCTTTGATTTCGCAGCGTATTCATTCCTATCACCCCTTATGGAATCTCTTTCCTAAAAAACACGAATAGAATATACAATAGGACCATAATACTACTAAAATCGTCGGGCTTCAAGGAAACGCAGAGCTATGCTGTTTTCCACTTTAAAGAGACCTGATTGTAGCGATGGTGGCAGTAAGGCGTTTTTGTCAAATAGCCACCATCGCCGAGGACGCTAACGATGGTGGCAGTATGGCATTTTCGTTAAATAGCCACCATCGCTGAGGGTGCTGACGATGGTGGCAGTAAGGCGTTTTCGTTAAATAGCCACCATCGACGAGGGCGCTGACGATGGTGGCAGTAAGGCGTTTTCGTTAAATAGCCACCATCGCCGAGGGTGCTGACGATGGTGGCAGTAAGGCATTTTCGTTAAATAGCCACCATTTTCCGCGCTATAAATGTTTATTAGGCTAAATCTAAGTCCCCAGAAAAGGCCTGTCGCAAAGAGATTTCCAAAATGAAGATTTTTGCCGTTTATGTCACATTTCTTCAACAGCTTGGTCAATGCGAAAATACATTGCGGAGGCAAAAAATTTGCCCACTCCTTATTCCGTAAGAAACGCCTTCTCTTAAAGACAGCAGATGTCAAGCCTTCAGCCATCATGTTCTTTGTAGAATAAAGCCGATCAGGGGGCCTAAAATATTGCGAGATAAATGAGGGAAATCCAAGGTTGATAATCGATATAGAACTCCTTAAAGGATAAACTCCAAGGATGCTTAATCAGCACCCATCCAATCGCATCAAACACAAGGCAGATGGCTGCCCAGAGCAAGCCGGTCACGAGGGCTTCCTGTAACGACGGATTGTCTAAACCGTTGCTATACAAGTAGCCGAACAACGAAAACGGCTCCTACATTCTGATAAAACGGAGCCTCATGCGAAGAGCTTTCACAACATAAAGCCATCCACTCTATTCTGCTTATCTTGAAATCTCTTCCCAAAGTTCTATAAAACTTTTTCCATCGAAAAGCGGATGGCGAAAGGCTTTGTCAATGGAATCAAAGGCTTTTTCTTCTCCCAGAAATCCGGCTACCACTCCATCACAAACGCTCACGATCGCATCTTTGCCATGAACTTTGAATTCGAATCCGGATCGAAATTTTTGCCAATCATAAGGCGTAAATAGGGACTTACCGGAAAATATAGTGTGCAAATCTTCGACGAGATACTCGGTAAACCATTCATCATCGGAGAGAACAAAATTGATGTTTTGGGGCTTCAAGGTTGCCAACATGGCAAGGGTATAGGACATCTCTTGTCTCGCAATCGTGCTGGCTTCTATTTGAATGGGTATCTCCGATCCTGCCTTCTGAAACAAGGCCTCTTCCCACAAATGGGCACGTTTAACGAAAATATTGAAATACCGAAAGCCACCCTCGATCAGCTTGGCGGACGTTTGGTTCACTGTGGAGGGAAGTTTTACATGATAACCGATGAGAAAACAATGATCCCCTTGAACCAAATCCACTTGCATATCATGACTGTCCAATAGATAAATATTTTTTTCAATCCATTTGCCTGTGTAATACATTTTTTGCCCTAGCTTTCATGAAGATAAATTTTTATTTTTATTCTAAGCCAGTTTCCTCGCATTTCTTTTTCCAAAACTTTTCCAAAGAGTGCTTTTCCGGCATCCATCAGCCTTGAAAAAATCACGTTATCCTGTTGGGGAACGTAGCCGATTTTTACCTCTTGGATCGTTTCTATGCGGATCGCTTGCGGGTCATGCGGATTGTTCGGCTCACGGTAAAAAACCAACTTATCGCCCTCCTGTAGGGAATTTCCAATCGCCTCTATATTTTCAACATGGGTAGTCCCTGCCACATACGTATCAAAAAGAAAAATATCCCGTTCATACGGTTTGGGCAAGGCGAGTCCGGATTCTTTGTTGAAAAGATATTGGATGAGCTCGTTATGATCTTTGTTCGCCAAATTTGTCATTTCTCATTCCCCATCAATTCATTAATTCGTTCTTGTTGTGTGCGGATCGCTTCCTGAAAACTTTTTTGTTGTTTTTCTAATTCCGCGATTCTTTCCGCTTTTTTTCTCTCATCCTCAAAATAGATTTTCCAGATATAGGGCGGTTTTGTTTTTATTTCTTCGATCTGTGCTTCCACCATGGAAACCAGGCGTTGAAATCTTTGTTTTTCTTTCTGAAGCTTGATGAGAGAAGAGGACGCCTCTTCTTTATTTTCCTCCGTCTCACTCATTTGAAAGATAATCTGCAAAGTACTCAGATCGCCCTGCTTGTACGCGTCGGTTGCGTTATAAAAAAGAGCCTTTTCTGCGTCGGAGCAATTCGGATTCAGATCCGGATGTAAACTCTTCACAATGCTTCTATACAATTTCTTTAATTCCGCCGTTTCCTCTTTCGATAGCAGCTTCATTTTAGAACGCTCTAGGGCCTGATTCATTTCATGAATCTTCTCATCTAGTTTTTTCTTGTAGTTTAGAAATTCTTCATCCAGAATGTGATCCACTTCGGCCATATTGAACGTTTCTTGACGATTCTTTTTTGCCTGAAGAATCTCTTTTTTTCGACGTAAGCGAAGAAACTCACAGTATGTTTTATAAACTTTATACTCCAGGCTTCCGATCTCCAGCATATATTTCATTTTTACATTCTCGCACACAACGAATTGCAGTTCATCACGTTCGAGAACCAGATTTTCCAGACGGTTTTTAATCTCTCCGATTTCTTGCTTTAATTTTAAAGAATCCGGCAGTTCAATGATTTGTCCCATAATTCACCTATTTCCTTCATCTGAAAAAATACGACGCTTGATCTGCGTTTCTCTGAAAAAATTCATACCGATTGTCCTCCATCTGTAAATTTTACTTGATGGATAATCGTATCGGAGAAAATGATCTCACTCTATTTTCACTCGGTTCGCACAGTGGGTCTGATTCAGGATTATCCTTGCATTCAGTATATACGGTTTCCCACGTCCTGCAAAAGTAGAACGGCTCCATTTCTCACAATCTTCCATCGCAAAAAAATTGCGCCAGCTTCGTGAACACTGCGAAGCTGGCGACATTTCCTCCCTTATTATAGGCAACCGACATTAAGACATCCGGCATCATCCGATACGATTATCCCTCTCCCATTATGGAGAAGATTCGTTCAAATAGGCTTTGCGAATAGCTGTCTTTTATCACGAACCGATTCCAATCGAGGACATCTTCTGCATCCGTCACTACGTCCGTTACTTCTTGCGGCAACTGCAAGCTGCCGTCTTTTAAACTGAGGGAAGGGGAAAATTCTAATACATCGTCTCTGTAGCGGATGGTGATTTTCGCATTGGGAGCGATGTCGCTTTGATTCTGACAAATAAAGGTGGTTCCCGTAGCGGATAGGTTGTCCAATTGCGCATTCTCCACTTCTTTTAATTTGCCCTCTTCCGTAGGCTCCAGTTCTTTTAGAGAAACCGAAGCGTTCTCGTACTTCGGAATAATCAGGTAACACTCCTCTCCGATGAGGTACGGCTTATCGCTTCCTTCACTCTCTTTTACTGCAAGGAGCATCCGCGGATCTTCATAGTGGGTAAACATGCCCTCCCAGGCGTCCAGCTTGGCCAGGGGTTCTTTCAAACTGTCCTTGTTGGAGGCAGAGCCGAGATAAAGGACAAAGGCTTTGTGTTTTTCATCCTTGGGATCGAGGCCCAGACGTCTCGCCATTCGCAGATACGTCGGAGAAATCGGATCCGAATCAAATCGGTCTGCTCGTAGTTTCAGCGTCGCCGGACTCGTTCCTATCATGGTGCTGGTATAGGGAGCAAAGATAAATGTAGGCGTTCCCACTTCGTCGATATAGATTTGCCGACTCTTCGATTGGAAATTGTCCCATAGATCATTCAGAATCAATCCGGTGCAGTTGTTTTGATTGTAGAGATACGAAGAATCGGTGACCATTCCATAATAGAGCTTCGCATCGGCCTCTTGAAACTCCTGCAAACTATCTTCAATCACGCCCAAAATCTCGTCCTTCTCGACGCCAAACTGTTTCATGAGCGCTTCGTCATCGATCAACTTGCCATCGGCAAGAGAAAAGTTAAAAACGGTATATTGTGGAGGCTTGCCCTCCCAGATATTGGAGTCGGCCACCATGACACTTAACACATTTTCATCTTGATAGACGGAAAAAGAAGCGTAAATTCCGGTATCAGAGCCTTCCATATACTCCTTGTTCGCATCGTATTGATCCCATATCCCTTTGACCAAGCCATCAATTTCCTTGTTTGCCGCCTTTGCATCCGCAGAATCCAAAAGAATTCTCGGCACGTGAATGCCGCTCTGCTCGTCCTTTGCAGATTCGAGATGTTTTTGACCGACGAAGTCCTTCCAAATCTCCCGATCCTCAACATACGACGACAGGGAACCAATCGTTGCCCCGGCAACCGGCTTAACATTATCGGTTGTTTTCGAAGTCGTCTTGTTGGAATCTTTCTCTCCGTTCGGTGCGGTTTTATTGGATTCTTCCACGACGGAATTGGCAGTGTTCGCATTGTCCGTTCCGGCGTTTCCCGAATTTTTTTCTTTTTTACACCCGGAAAGAAGCACCGCCACCACCATAAAGATAAATAAGATTTTCGTATTTGTTTTCATGATATCCTCCACAATACGCATCCGCATGCCCGTTCCTTCTCGATGAGAAAGAGATCGGTTTGATGCGCATCAAGCCGACCTCTTTTTACCAGGCCATAAAAGTTATCTTATTTTATGGTTATGCTGCGGATGATGGTCTGCACGTCGTCATCTTCCAGATTAATTTTCTGGCCCTCCACTTCCTTAAAGAGTACCACCTGCAACTGGTGTGGTTCCTTCAACAATAAAACCGTTATGGGATAGTCGAGGCTTTTCGCTGTAAAACCTTCCCATGTGTAGTCTCCAATCGTAACCGGGTCAATATCCTTCGTATTTTGATACGCTGCCCTAGGTGAAAGCATCTGCGTATCCGGATCACAATACGTGATAACCACCGCCGGGCTCTCCATTGCTCCTTTCTCGCCTTTATAAATATATGCCGAATCTGCTTTTTCCTGATTGTCTACAAATTTCCATCCTTTTGGAACCTCTACGGAAAGCAGCTTCGTTTGATAGACCTCATTCTGACTTTTCTCCGACGTCTCCACTGCTTTTTTCCCCTCTTCGCTATCTTTGTTGCAGGAGGACAAAAAGGGAAGCAAGGCGAGTACAAAAAGCAAGGCTACGATGCGATATGTTTTTTTCATGGTTTTTGAACCTCCTTATACGCTATTCTCAATTTTCCTTGACAGAAAGAACATCACAATGCCCTTCTATATTGTGATGGTAACAAATTAAAACAGGCCTGTAATCATCCAAAAGGATGATTACAGGCCTTGACAAATAAAGGGTTCCCTCGGGATTCAGAGGTAAGGGATCTCTACATTCTTTTCTTTTACCGGCTATAATCCTTTATAAAAATCCTTCAGCAATGGATACAATTGGGAGAATTTCCGGTATTTTTCCTCATAATAGGGGATTTCCTCCGGCTGTGGCGTGAATATTTCTTCAAAAGTGGCATATTGTTTTGCCACTTCACGCACAGAACGTCCTTTCTTATGCGCCATCGCCAATAAAGCTGCGCCATAACCGGGCCCGCATTCCCCTGCTGGCTTGGCAATAGGAATTTGTAGCACATTTGCGATCATTTGGCACCAAATGCGACTCTGCGCGCCGCCGCCGACGATAGAAGCTTTATTGACCGTCACGCCCATATTTTTGGCGACTGCCATACAGTCTCGAAGAGAAAAGGCAACGCCCTCATAAATCGCATAGATCATCTGTTCCCAGTTGGAACGCGACGACAGTCCGAGAAAACCGGCCCGCACATCTTCATCATTGAGCGGCGACCGCTCGCCCATCAAGTAGGGCATAAAATAGAGCGGATGATGCCGCACCGATTCTTCCGTGGACAAAGAGGTGTTTTCGGGGCGCTGCAACACATTGCCCATCCACCATTTATAACAGGATGCGGCGGAAAGCGTACAGCCCATCAAATGAAACTTCCCGGCGGCATCCGCAAAGGCGTGCAGACTTGCGTGTTCATCCTGCAAAAAACGGTTCGTCGGCATAAAAATCGTTCCGCTCGTACCAAGCGAAATATTGCAATCCCCTTCTTCAACAACCCCGACCGATACCGCCGCTGCCGCGTTGTCTCCCGCGCCCGCAACGATATCCGGGGCTTTGTCCAGCCCCCATAAAGTACACCACTCATCCCGCAGCTTGCCTACACAATCTCCGCTTTCATGCAGCGTGGGCAACTGCGATGGTCGCACACCGCAAAAGTCACACATCCTTTTTGACCATTTTCGTTGTGCAACATTTAAAAGAAGCGTTCCCGACGCATCCGAATAATCCGTGGAAAATTCACCGGACAAACGATAGAGAATATAGTCCTTCGGCAGCAGGATGTGTTCGATTTTTGCAAACCGCTCCGGTTCATGCGTTCGCATCCACAGCAACTTAGGCGCGGTAAAGCCGGCATACGCAATATTCCCAGTCTCTTTTAAGAGCACCTCTTTTCCCAACTCCGTGTTTAAGATCGCCGTCTCTTTTGCGGTACGTGTATCGTTCCACAAAATAGCCGGGCGAATTACCTCCCCGCGGACGTCCAACGCCACCAATCCGTGCATCTGTCCACCAAATCCGATGGCATCCAGTCCCGTAAACACCTCTGCGTCCACAATCTCCTGCATCCCCTGGCGGATGGCGTCCCACCAGTCCTCCGGATTTTGTTCCGCCCAGCCTTCTTCTGGATAGCAAATCGGATAGTCTTTGGTGATGGATAGGAGAATTCTTGCCTCTTCATCGATATAGCTGATTTTTACTGCTGACGTACCGAGATCAATACCTACATATCCCATAAAAACCTCTCTTTATTAAAACCTCTTCTCAAAATTCATACAGCGGCGAACCGTGGAAAAGTTTCGCCGCTGTAATGGGATGAAGTATCTTATTCCATTTTTCCGTCCAGCAGAATTGTGTTGACAACGCCCTCCAAATACTCCTGACGCCCGCTGGAAAGTGTCGGTTCGCCATTCTTCAAGGCGTAGGTTTCTAATTCTTCAAAATTGGTCTCATTCTTCCGAATTTTTTCGCCAATGCCTTCTTGGTAGCTGGCGTATTTCTTTTCTACAAACGCATCGACACGCCCGTCCTCAATCAGCTGCTGCGCCTTGATCAGACCGAAAGCAAACGAATCCATGCCCAAGATATACGCATAGGCAATATCTTCCGGTGTAAAGGACGGACGACGCACCTTCGCATCAAAATTCAATCCACCGTTCGTGAATCCGCCCGCTTTCAAAATTTCATACATGGCAAGCGTGGTGTCATACACATTGGACGGGAATTGATCGGTGTCCCAACCCAGCAGCAAATCCCCCTGATTCGCATCTACGGAACCGAAAACACCGAAGGTGCGCGCCATCCGCAACTCATGCTGGAATGTATGACCTGCCAAGGTCGCATGATTCGCTTCAACATTGATGCGAAAATCCTGCATCAGGTCGTATTTTTCAAGAAAAGCGACGCAGGAAGCGACATCAAAATCGTATTGATGCTTCGTCGGTTCCTTCGGCTTGGGCTCGATGTAAAAATCGCCGTCATAGCCCTTGCTACGCGCGTAGCGAACGGCCATTTTCAGCATCCGAGCATAATTATCAAGTTCAAGCTCTACATCGGTATTGAGAAGCGTTTCATAGCCTTCGCGACCGCCCCAAAATACATATCCCTTTCCGCCCAATTCCATCGTCACGTCGATTGCATTTTTAACCTGCGTCGCTGCCCAGGCAAAGACATCCGCCTCACAAGAAGTCGCTCCGCCGTGCATAAATCGGGGATTGGTGAAACAATTGGAGGTTCCCCAGAGCAGTTTTACCGGCGTGTCCTGCATCTTTTCCTTCACATAGGCAACCATTTCTTTCAGGTTCTCGTTACGCTCTTGCAGGCTGTTGCCTTCCGGTGCAAGATCCGCATCATGAAAACAAAAATATTCAATGCCCAACTTGTCCATGAAATCAAACGCGGCATCCGCTCTTGCTTTTGCTAATTCCATCGGATCCGTTTTTCCCCCATAGCTACGGTCCATGGTGTTTATGCCGAACGGATCCTGCCCGCCCGCAACCAAGGTATGCCACCAGGAAAGGGCAAATTTCAAATGCTCTTTCATCTTCTTGCCCGCAATGATGCGGTCCGCATCATAGTATTTGAAGGCAAACGGATTGGTTGATTTGCTGCCTTCATACTGCACTTTCGGTACATTTTCAAAAAATTTCATAGATTCCCTCTTTCTTCTTTATTCCGCCACGTTGCGCCACTTGGAAACAATATCGAAAACAACGGCAACCGCCAATATAACCTCTTGTTTTCCTGCGGAAAGCCCACTTTTCCTTCTATAAAAAGCTCGGAACTGCTTAGCTCCGAGCTTTCAATCACCGGTCTTCTATTTGGTCTCTTCCGCTTCAAACGTCTTCGGGTCAATTTTTGTAATGCCGATGCCTGTCGCCGCCCAGATCAACGCAAAGATCATGCCGCTGTAATTCAGAATCGCGAAGGGCAGGTAACTCAAGGTCGGCACGCCCAGCGTCGTCGCCATATAGGCGCCGGCGGCCGTCCACGGAATCAAGCACTCCGTGCAGGTCACAGAATCCTCAAGGGTTCGGGAGAGTACTTTGGGATGCAACCCACGCTGGATATAAGCGGAGCGAAACGCTTCGCCCGGCATCAGGATGGACACCTGCCCGTTGCTGGTCACGCCCGTCGTTACGAGACAAGTGATGATGGTCGCCCCGACCAACTGGAAGGTGTTGTGAATCTTCGTCAGCAATTTCGAGATCAAAACATCCAATGCACCGGTGACCGTCATCGTCCCGGCAAAGGAAATGGCGCAGACGGCAATCAATAAGGTATTCATCATTGCCATCATGCCGCCGCGATGCAACAGACGGATCAAGTCGGGAGAAACCGCCGCCTCGTCGAAGCCCAGCATGGAAACATTAAATCCGTTCAGCGTCGTTTCGACGATGCTTTGCAGACTTGCCCCTTGGAAAATCGCCGCATTGATCAAGGCAACCACTGATGCTGCAAGCATGACCGGAATCGTCGGCTTGCGCGTCGCCGACCCAATCAAAACGATCAGTAAGGGAACGAGGAAAAACAGGTTCCACGAATACATGGAGTCCAACGTTCCGGTGAGGACCTGAACGGTTTCCGGAACGCCCACATTCGCCGTCGTGCTGACGTGCCCCAAAATCGTATATACAATGCAGGATAAAACGGCGGCAGCTCCCGTCGTCCATAACTGATTGTACACATGTTGATAAAGATCCACTCCACAAACAGCAGAAGCCAGGTTCGTCGTGTCCGACAGCGGGGACAGCTTATCACCGAAGTACGCTCCCGATACCACCGCGCCGGCCACCAACGCCAGATTGGCATTCATGCCGATGGCCACGCCCATAAAGGCTACGCCAATCGTACCTGCTGAACCCCAAGAAGTTCCGGTCATCACCGAAACGATGGCAGAAACCACAAACGCGGTCAGCGCCAAATACTGCGGACTAATCAGCTTCAGGCCGTAATAAATGAGCATGGGAATGGTACCGCCCAGCATCCACGAGCCAATCATGAAGCCGACAATGACTAAAATGAGCAATGCGCCCCAAACTTTAGCGATTTTCTCGGAAATTTCCTCCATAATTTCATCATAACTGTAGCCAAGATGAATCGCCATTGCCCCCGAAACAACCGCCGCCAAAACGATGAGCGGCTCCGCCGGAAGTCCCAACAGTCCGATGCCGATGCCGAGTATGACAAGCATCCCTAAAATAGGGACCAATGCCTGAGCGACAGTAGGCTTTCTTTTTACTCTTCCCTTCATTTTCGTATACCCTCCACACATTTTTTGATTCGCGTCAACGCCTCTTTGAACATTACCGGCGGCTGCGCCAGGTTGATGCGGAAAAATCCGCGGCCTTCTTCTCCATAGCTTCCTCCCATCGAACAGGCGACTTTTCCCTTGTGAAGCAACGTATCATTCCAGACATCCTCGGCAATGCCGAGTGCGGAATAATCCACCCACAAAAGAAAAGTTCCTTCCCCCGGAATCGCCTTGCAGGGGGCGCATTCCTGATCAAGAAAAGCAAGCGCAAACTTTCGATTTTCCAATATCACCTGTTTGGCAAGGGCAAGCCACTCTTCCCCTTCGCCGTAAGCCGCTTCCACGGCGGGGTTGCAAAAATAATTCGGATTATGGAACCCGGCGCTGCGCAGGCAATGTATAAATTTCTCGCGCAACGCTTGGTTCTTAATGACCATGCTTGCTGCTTCAATGCCCGGAATATTAAATGTTTTGGAAGCGGACGTGCCGATGATCATCTGGTCATATTCCTCAAAAAACTGTCCGAAACCGGTGAACGCACCCTCCCAGATAAAATCGGCATGTACCTCATCGGAAACGATCAGCACGTCATTTTCTTTGCACAACCGGACCATTTTCCGCACCTCTTCCTCCGTCCAGACGCGCCCGGTCGGATTGTGCGGAGAAACTGCGATAAACACTTTAACACCGCTTTGTAGCTTCTTCTCAAAATCTTCAAAATCAATGACATAGCGGTTCGCTTCCCGCACGAGGGAAGAGGCCACGATCTTCCGATCATTCAAACGAATGGCACCCTGGATCGGATCATATAGCGGCGTTGTAATGAGAATCGAATCGCCTGGGTTCGTATAATTTTGAACAATCTGACACAGCGCATTGATAATGCGAGGACAATAGACAATCCATTCGCGCTCCGGCATCCAGTGATAGTGCTTCCGGATCCACTGTTGGGTGAGGTCAATGTAGCGATCACTCACATTTGTATAGCCATAAATGCCGTGATTTGCCGCAGTGATAATGGTCCGCGTAATTTCCGGGGCAACCCGAAAATCCATGTCCGCGACGGTTAAAGAAAGAACGTCTTTTTCGCCTGTGTTTTCAATCAGTTCGTCCCACTTGGCACAATCGGTGTGCCTACGATCCACTGGATTTTGAAACATCGGTTTCCTCCTTGGTTATTGCGCCTTTTGTGAAAAGGCATAGACATTCTTCTGGTAAAAGGGATGCTTTTCGTCGTACACCGGCTGCGCAAAATAGGGAACGTTGATACTGTTGGGTGTGTATTGCGGCTCAATGCAAATCGCCGCAAACGGACTACGTTTTCCCTGCCACATAAAATTTCCCGCGGTATAGAGTTGGAAAGCGGACGCGGTGGATGAAACACGGAGAGAGAGATCTTCCGCGCGAATGACAGCCATCGGAGAAAGGCCGGACGTAGTGCACACGAAGTTGTGATCATAGCCCCCGCAGTCCTTCGGGTTTTCCGACAGCGCGGCGCGCAACGTACGCGCCTTGCGAAAATCAAAACAGCTGTCTTGTACCGGTCGAATTTCTCCCGTCGGGATGCCGGTTTCCTCGAAAGGCGTATAAAAATCCGCGTACAGCTGCAGCGAATAATCCAATACGGTTTCGTTCGTATCCAGACGGAAATAGGTATGATTCGTTAAATTCAACAGCGCCGGTTCCTTCGGCTCCGCAAAATACTCCACCGACAGGCTTTCGCCCTCCAAAGTAAAAACCGCCTCATACGCACAAGGAAAAGGTTTTTCCTGTGTCGTAAAAAAACGCAGACGGTTCTCCTCTACAGCCCCCTTCCACGTGACATGATCCAATCCGTACTTGCCACTGTGTAAGTTGTTTTTTCCGTCATTGCTTTCCCACTGATGTTTCTTCCCTTCCAGGAAAAAAACACCTTGCGCCAAACGGTTGGCATTGGGGCCGATTGTCGCACACAGATAATTGACATCCTGACGATACACTTCGGGCGTCGCATACGAAAGCACCAGATTTCTGTTCAACGCTTTATGATAGATTTCCGTAATACGCGCGCCATAATCCAATACCGTAACCCGCATTTTTTCATTTTCAAGAATATAGGACTGCATGGCTACCTCTTCTTAGGCGCTCCTTGACGACATCTTACGAACGGATTAATCTATAGCTAAGCTTGTTTTAGTTATTCCGGATTCCGAACTAACTTAATAATAGACTCTGTGTTTTGTGTTGTCAAGAATACGTCGGATGCAACCCGGATAGGATCTGGTTGGAGGAATCGATGACTGAGCATGTATCCAATGAAGTAGAAATTTTAACGACACTTTATAAACATCCCAACATCTCTCGTTCTGCGTTGGCCCAAAAACTACGGCTAAACAAATCGTCGATCTCGGAGTACGCTAATCAGTTGCTGGACTGTGAGATCATCCGTGAAAACGGCACAGGCGATTCGACGACGAAAGGGGGGCGCAAGCCGATCTGCTTGGGAATCAATTATCAATACGGCCTCTGTTTGGGCATCGATCTGGCGCCGCATAAAATCACGTATGCCTTATGTGACCTACAATTAAATATCATAGATTATGGAGAACAACTCGTTGATGTGTCGAAAGAAAACGCAATGCAATACATCTCGAAAATCATCGATGCGCAGCTATCTCCAGCAAAAGCGTATAAAGGCGGTCTACTTGGGGTTGCCTTCTCCATTCATGGAATTGTTGACAAAAAAAAGATTCGTTTCACCCCAAATTACGATATTTACAAATTGGATCTTTTCCGTGCCGTTTCGACGCGGTATCCTTCGCTTCCGGTCCATCTGCTCAATGAATCCAATGCCTCTGCGCTTTGTGAAGCATACAATTCGCATGTGCGCAACCTCGTAGCGGTAAACGTTGGAAGCGGTCTCGGTGCGGGAATCATTATCGACGGGCATCTCCTACAAGGAGTAAATGGATATGCAGGGGAAATCGGGCATGTCGTAATCGTCCCCGACGGAAAGCCTTGTAACTGCGGCAATGAGGGTTGTTTTGAACAATATTGCTCGGAAGGAGCCATCCTCTCCTTCTACAATAGCATTGCGCGTACCCCCATCACCACGGTTACGGACCTTATCCACGAATATAAGCAAGGAAATGCTTGCGCCGAACAAACGATTCAGCGTGACCTCAAATATATGGCGCTGTTAATGAATCATATTATGAAAACCATAGCACCGGAGCAAATCATAATTAACAGCGACCTCGCCTACCATATCGCACCCTATACACAAATGCTCACTGATATGACCACCACCACCTACAAACAAAACATAGAAATCATCCCCTCCGTTTTTCATCACCGCTCGGTGATTCTCGGTGCCATCTATCTGGCGATTCAGGAGTTTCTACACGCCTTTGTCTGAGTTAAGCGTTCTTACTTCCTCGGTTTTGTTAATAGAATCCCAACAACCGCTCCGATGAAAGCAACCGGAGCCAATCGGACGAAGAGCCATTCAAACGCATGAAGGAATGTGCCGACGACTGCCGTTTCCGGATCATGGAAATTCCATTGCAAATAGGAACTCTCTTTCGCAATCAAAACGGCAGCGATGAGCACAAGGAGCACACCGAATGTGATAAACAGCCCATGTAAAACTCTTCGTTTCGCTTCCTTGGCGCGTGCCAGCTGCAGGTTAATGACTTCCAGTTTTTCAGAAATGACGTTCAAATCATGAAGCGGTTCCTCGGTCTCCGTCTTCGTTTCACCGAGTAAAACGCTCACAGGTGTTTCGAGAATTTCTGAGATATGGATCAGCATTTCGGAGTCGGGAACCGATAGGCCCCTCTCCCCTTTGGACACAGTCTGTCTTACCACGTATAGCTTGATCGCAAATTCCTCTTGTGACAGCCCTTTCGATTTTCTGATCGATCGAATGTTATCGCTCAACATAAGTATAACCACCTTTCTTTCGTTGTTATCCTCAGTGTAAGAACGACAGGCCGTTGCTACAAGCAACGTAGAATAACATGAACGCGTAAAAGAGATTTTTTACTCTTCTTTTCCTAAAAGCCAATGCGCAATGTCAATGCGCGCCAGCCCTTTCTATTCCATGCTCCATTCGATCGTCACGGTGTCATCCACATCAATATCGTCCGCTTCAATATCGATGTCGTAAGAGTCGTCGGGTGTGGCAAGTAAGGATTTTGTCATGAACCCCTCAACAGGGTGCGAAACGATTTGTAACTCTCCCCATGAATAATCAATGCGTTCAATCTCTCCCAGTTTCACCCCTGCGGACTCGGCCAAAATCTCCGCTTTCGCTCGAGAATCGGCAACGGCTTTCTTAAGAAGCTCGTTTTTAACATCCTCCGGATGGGAGACGGTGTAATGGATGGTAAATTCGACTTCCACGGGACAATGAGACAGTGCATACAGTGTGCGACCGAGCTGTCGATTGTCATTGGGAAACGTAATTTCGGTATGATGTTCAAACTTATAGCCTATAAATCTTCTCTTATAGTCATCGTTCTTGTCCCGATAGCTTTCATATTCGGATTGAATGGAAAAATGTTTTGTTTTGAGATCCTTTCCGAAAAGACCGGATTTTTCCAAGGATTCCTTCAATACTTTTGTCTGGTCTGCGGATTCTTGTATCGTTTTTTCATAATCCGAGTAAACGCCCTCCGCCTCGATAGCCAAGCAAATGGTATCCGGCTTAACCGAAAGGCTGCCCTTTCCGGTCACTTTGATCGTTCTTCCCATTGTTTTTCCTCCTTAAAAGTGGCTCCGTGCTCATCAATCGGTATAGTGATAGTAACAAGAAAACCACCGCATTCGCTTTTTTTTATGGCAACCGTACCATTATGCGCATCGACAATCTGCCGTACAATCAACAACCCCAAGCCATGTCGTTGTTCGGAAGTGCCGGTATCACAGAGCATATAGTGCGGCGTATGATTCAGTTGTTCCAATATTTCATCGGAAACCCCTATGCCGTCATCCGCAACACGGATAATGCTTTGGCACTGATGCACAGAAACGGATACATAGATCGTACACCCGTTTTCATTATGGATGATGCTGTTTTGTATGAGATTTGCGACAGCTCGTTTTAGTAGAACTTTATCTACGTTGCTATTACAAACGGTCAATTCCTCATCTGTCTCCCATTGTATGGAAAAGCCCTCCGGCATACCCATGTTCATAAAATCCACAACAACCTGACGAACGACGGCAACTATGTTTTCTTCTTTTTTCTGAATGGGCTGCATCGTATACTCGAGCTTGGAAGCCAGATTCAGATCCTGAATCAAATTCTTCATTCGCTCACTTTGCTTTATAATCCTCGTTGCTTTTTTACGTTCGGCTTCTGAAAGCCGAGGAGAATTTTCCAATTGTCCAGCATACCCCATAACCATGGATAGCGGGGTCCTAATATCATGGGAAACCCCTGCGATCCAATTTACCCGTGCCATCTCCTTTTTTCGTAATTGCTCTTTTTGTTTCTGCAAGATGTCGGAGGCGGCATTAATATGGGCGGATATTTCGCAAAGCGTTCCTGTTTCTGGAAGATGCACGCGCTTTCCATCGGATAAGTTCTGTATTCCCTTGGTAATCGGATTGATGGACTTAAGAAGCTTTATATTTGCCAGTAAATAGATTCCCAGAAGGAATAAAACATTAATACCGAGCACACTGAGAGCCATCTGTGGAAAATGCGAAATAAGGCTGTACTTCCAACTGGGTTGTGTATGTTTCCAAAAGCTTGTTTTGGGAAATCCTAGGACGACTACTCCCTGTGCATGGTCGCCTGTATATGTGGGATAGCCGTTAAGATAGCCCACGCTTAAATCAGCGATATCGGACACTTTATAGCGATCCGGAATCGTCGCCGGAACATTTGGCGTTTTCCATAGGACTTGGTGTGTCGCATTATCAATCAAAATCGCCCATGCGCCGGAATCGGTCAAAATCGAAGATATTTTTTCGGATAAAACGTACTTGCCGTCTGCGGACAATTGCAAAGCTGCTCCGGTTTCTCTTGCTATGTTGTAAGGAGAGGCCTCTTTATCGGGAACATTGTTAGCCATAAGTACAATAAATGCAATGACATTTAATACGACGATGCATACGGAACCGAGCAAAAAAATGCCAACAAAACGATGTATAAGCTTCGGTATGCTTGTCATACTACTTCTCCTCCACAATCAGCTTGTATCCTAATCCCTTGACGGTAATCAGCGAAACGGGCTGTGAAGGATTTCGTTCTATTTTTTCTCTAATACGTCGTATATGTGCCATTAATGAATTCTCATATCCAAATGGATTATCTCCCCATGCCGCCTCACACAATGCATCCATCGTTATAATACGCCCTGCGTTTCGGTGCAGAACGGAAAGCACGTCATGCTCCTTTGCCGTCAATGGAATATGTTCGTTATCTTTTATGACTTCCGCCGCGGAAAAATTAATCTGACTGTATTTCAGTTTCACGACCGGGCTTTCCCCTTTGTAACTTCTCCGTAAAATTGCCATGATACGAAACAGCAATTCTTTGGGAAGAAATGGCTTAACAATATAATCATCCGCGCCCAAGGCGAACCCTTTAAACAGATCGTGCTCTTCTCCACAAGCGGTAAGAAGCAAAATAGGACAATCGCTATATCGTTTTATCTGCTCCATGAGAGCAAAGCCGCTTCCATCCGGAAGCATCACATCTAAGATAGAAAATTCCGGACGGTATTTTTGTATCACTTGGATTGCCTCTTTCATGCTTTTAGCAGTCCGTATATGATGAAATCCGTATTCGTTCAGGATGGAAACGACCATATCTAAAAGTTCCTGTTCATCATCCACTAGCAGGATATTTTTTTGCAGCAAATAGCCATCGGAATTCATGATACATCCTCCTTTTCCTATATTATGCCATGTAAATAGACATTTTTTTTGCCTTCCTTGGCCAATGTAAGGTAGATGTAAGGAAGAGAGAATCTTGTCGTAAGGTTAGTGCCATATCCTATCTCCATGAAAGGAGATATTGCTATGAACCATATTGTCACAACCGAACATCTAACAAAAAAATACAAATCTTTTGTTGCGGTCAATGCAATTTCGCTGCATATTCGGAAAGGCAGCATTTACGGTTTTCTTGGTCCGAATGGAGCCGGAAAATCGACTACCATGAAAATGCTCTTAGGGCTGACCGCTCCCACAAAAGGAAACTTTACCATCGATGGGAAACAGTTCCCGAAAGATCGCATATCCATTTTAAAAGAAATCGGCTCGTTTATTGAGTCGCCGTCATTCTATGCCAATCTGACCGGACGAGAAAATCTTGACATCATCCGTCGTATTTTAGGATTACCACAAAGTGCTGTGGAAGATGCCTTAGAACTAGTACGTCTTTCCGAGTTTGGCGATCGTCTTGCAAAGCACTATTCTTTGGGCATGAAACAGCGGCTAGGACTCGCCGGGGCATTGCTTGGCAGACCGCCGATTTTAATTTTGGATGAGCCGACAAATGGCCTAGATCCGTCCGGCATACACGAGATTCGAAACCTGATTACATCCTTGCCGGATCTTTACGATTGTACCATCCTGATTTCTTCTCACATGCTATCGGAAATCGAGCTGATGGCAGATGACGTCGGAATACTGAATCACGGGCGCTTGTTATTCGAAGGTAGTCTGGAACAACTACGTCAACATGCCCTGCAATCCGGGTTTGCAACGGATAATTTGGAGGAGATGTTCCTATCCATGATTGAGAAAGATAATGCCGCCAGCAAGCAGAGGGCAAAACTATGAGAACTCTTGTAATCGAACTTCGAAAATGCAAGCGAACAGGCTTTATTCCTATCATGATCGCTGCAGGCATCCTAGGAGCGGTCTACGCATGTATAAATTTCATAGTGCGAAAAGATGCTTTATTACATCTGCCTCTTGCACCTATGGATATGCTTCTTACACAACTATACGGCATGATTGTGGTATTTAATATGTTCGCTCTTATCGTCGTAGCCTGCATACAATACAACATGGAATGGAAAGGCAATGCCATAAAAAAAATGTATATGCTGCCTATGCACGTTTCAACGATGTATCTATGCAAATTTTTGCTGATGACCGTTTTGCTGCTTCTGGCGGTTGGCCTTCAAAATCTCGCACTGGCAAAAATCGGGCTAACCGTTTTACCGCAAGGCACATTTGAGGCCCGTGCCCTGCTATCGTTTACAGGCTATTCCTTTATTACGTCCATGCCGGTATTGGCCTTTATGCTTTTGGTATCATCACAATTTGAAAATATTTGGATACCGCTGGGAATTGGCGTCGTAGGTTTTTTAAGCAGCATGGCGTTAGCTTCGTCCGACTGTCTACTTGTTATGGCATCTCCTTTTGTTGTAATGCTAAAACCTGCAGTTGCCATGAGTGCGCGGCCCGACAGGGTAATTGCTCTCCTATCCGTGATCGAAACCGTTCTGTTTTTCGTTTCCGGATTATGGACCGCTGCGCACCTACACTATGAATAAGGAGGGCGTAGAATGCACTTTTTTGAACTGTTGAAAATCGAATTTTTGAAAGTCAAGAGAAGTAAAATACTGCCTTTGCTTTTTGTTGCCCCTCTGCTTGTGATCGTGTCGGGCGTGGCAAGTCTTCACAGGTACTTTACTCCGGAATATACCAACGCATGGGCGGCTATGTTTATTCAAAGTGCCCTACTCTATTCGTATTATCTGCTTCCGCTCAGCATGATTGTCATTTGCGTGATGCTTGCAGGACGGGAAGCCGAGAATAATGGGATGCTAAAGATGTTGGCATTGCCAATTAGCCGACATTCGCTTTCTGCCGCCAAATTTTGTGTGCTGGTATCATATCTACTTATGGAGATCATCGTATTTCTTGTCGTCTTTGTGATAGCCGGACTTTTTGCAGCCGCCAGCTCAGGAATTATCGAGCCTCTTCCAGTGCTGTATGTACTGAAATGGTGTTGTGCGCTCTTTTTTACCATGATTCCGAGCCTAACGATCATGTGGGCGATTACGGTTCTTTCTGATAAGGCCTTCGTGACCATCGGGTTGAATATCCTTCTTGTCCTTCCCAGCATCTTAATGGCCAATACGCCGCTTTGGTTCGCCTATCCGTATTGTTACAGTGGTTACTTGGTTACTTGCTCTTTGCATGCTTTTACGACAACGGGAATTCACAACAGCTTTTCCCTTGTTCCGTTTTTGCCGTGTGCTGTTCTCCTTTTTCTATTCGTATTTTGGATTTCCATAACCTCTTTTGGAAAAAAGGAAATGCGTTGACAAGCCCGACGTTAACAATCGGCTCAAGGCTCCGGCGAACCTTGAGTCGATTTCAACGATATAATAAAGAACCATCACAAGGCAAATTCGTGCCCACCGTTTTCTGTAACGGCATCGATTCTTACGCTGCCTATTCCGCATTGTCGAAGGCCATCGCGGCGCGGCTCTGATTTTTACGTAGGCGGCGTGGGGGAATCGCCAGTCGACTTGTCTCTTTGCCCTTCATCGGAATAATAAAAGGTTGTTTATCGGAATAAAAGACTCCCCTACTTTCAATCCTTTTCGCGTCCCCTTCTTTATATCTCTAATAGTAGTTGTAACGCCAAATAGAGCTTTTGCATATCATGGTTGGCACGAGGAAGCCCCTCCACTTCATAAGAACTCTCATTTAAGACATCTCCGGGTTCGAGAAAAGGATACAGTTCAAATCCATAAAAATCACAGGCCGCCTGTACCCCGGCAAGCTCCATCTCCACGGCGATGCATCCCTCCGACTTTCGTTTTGCGACAAGCCCGCGCGTCTCCCGAAGCATCACATCCGTCGTCCAGACTTTGCCTTTCGTATAGGGAGCTTTTACTTTCTTAAAAAACGCTTCCACTTTATCGTGGTTACGGATGGTCAGATAGTCGGAAGGAGCCGCATGATAATAAGAAGCCCCCTCACCTCTATAGGCCTCAGTCGGAATGATATACTTTCCAAAAGTCTTTTCCCTGTCTAAACTTCCGCAGGAGCCGAACATAATAAATTGATTGGCACCGGTAAGCCAGTTCACTTCTACACATTGCGAAGACGCCGGAGCGGATCCTATCCTCGATAAGTAGAAGGCAAATTCTTGCCCTTTATATTCGCTTTTATATATCGGCATTGCGCCATTGCAAGAGTTTACCTTCCCGATTTCTTGGCATGCAAACTGTTCAAGCATATAGTCCAGTATGCTTTTTGAAAATGTGATCAAACATTTTTCGATTCCCTTTTTCTTTTCGCCGTAGAAATCTTTTAGGCTTATAACCGCCTCGGTATCTTTATCGTAGCTATCGATTATCATGATGTAACCTGTTACTGTAATACCTTTCCCATCCTCTAGTATCTATCCAATATCTTTGCTCTATCATACCAGCAAAGCGAAGCATGTTATACTTTCCTCTGAAACGAAACGTTACACCCTTTCATCCGTAATAATATGTGCAACACCTGTATGCGGTGTTTGAAGAAATTCTTTCATGAACGATGGATACGCATGAACTTTATCCAGTTCATCAATTGGTATCCAATACATCGTCTCTTTCACCCCGGACATGGTACGGCTTTGACTCATAAACACTCTTTTGCCCATTGGTTTCATCCAATAATAAAAGGCAAGCTCATGGAACTCGACGCCTTTCAAGCCGGAACTGCCAATGAAAAAATTCTCATGGATCAACGCCAGATGATCCACTTCATAGGAAACGCCCGTCTCTTCCAAAACTTCTCTTTTCACCGCTTCTTCGGCCGTCTCTCCCATGTGGACGGCTCCCCCTACAGAATAGAAATAATCATCTACTTCATTTCCTGCAAACAACACGCAATTGTCTTCGACGATAATGGCGGCTGCTCGATATCGAAAGGCCTTTTTTTCATTTCTAATAGCACAATCTTGTTCCATTGTTTTTGTCCTGTCCTTTTCCTGATATAGGGATTTGCTGCTTGGAAATTGTCTTATTTCTTTGCTTTGTGAATTTCGGTTACCAAAGAGTGTAGACTGCATCGTGCAAATGAGTCAATGGTTTTTTCTTGTTATGGGAAAGGGAGGGCGAATTTCTTCATTCGATCGTTGGATGTACAAATCATACGTTCCAGCATGGAATTCGTAGCGTGCGTCCCCGGCAATAGTAGTTTTGGCGTACATCCAGGAACGGTTTCGGTATGCACGACCCTAGCAAACAGGAGTTTCGTTTCTCAGCCATGGTGCGTGGCCCTGGTAAATGGTGTAGTCTAGCTCCAGACTGGGCCGCCTCCCGTGATAAACGACGAATCATAGTTTTAGACAGGGCCCGCTGCCCCTGATAAACGCCGTATTTTAACTCCAGACAGGGTCCGGCGACCCTGATAAACGGCGTATTGTAGCTTCCGACAGGGTACATGACCCTGATAAACGACGAATTTTAGCTTTAGACAGGGCCTGCCGACCCTGATAAATGGTGAATTTTGGATTCTGACAGGGTCGGCTGGCCCTGATAAAAGACGAATTTCAGCTCCAGACAGGGTCGGTCGGCCCTGATAAACGCCGAATTATAGCTCCAGACAGGGTCGGTTGACCCTGTTAAATGCCGAATTATAGCTCCAGACAGGGTCGGTTGACCCTGACAAATGACGAATTTTAACTCCAGACAGGGTACGTAACCCTGACAAATGACGAATTTTAACTCCAGACAGGGTCCGGCGACCCTGATATATGCTTAATTTTAGCTCCAGACAGGGCCTGCCGTCCCTGATAAGCGACGAATTTTAACATCAGACAGGGTCCACCGTCCCTGGTAAACGCCAAATTTTGACTTCCATCAGGGTACGCGACCCTGATGGAAGTCAAATTATAGTTCTAGCCAGGGCGCGGTAGCTCCGCCAAATGGTGAAAGGGTAAAGCCACCCAAGATAGCTGCCCGACCGATTGACCCGCTTCAATGAGATGAGCCGAAGCGGATATCGCTATTCAAACATAAGAAGAAGCGCCATCTTAAACTTCTTCGTTGCTTTAACCGCGTGCAGAGCGGCTTTTGCAAAGTGGAAATTTTCGCCTGCCTTGATCGGATGATCTTTTCCCTCGTATGAAATCATCGCTTCGCCGTCCAAGGCAAATAGCAGTGCCTCGCCAGGAGCAGTGTGCTCGGGAAGTCCCGTGCCTTCATCAAAGGCCATAAGGATACACTTCATCTTGTCATTGTGCGACACATCCATTTTGACGACCTTTCCTTCCGCATACGGTACAAGATCGACCAATTTGAAAACTTCGCCTGCTTTGATTCTTTCGTTCATAAGATCATCCTTTCTTGTTAACGCCTCCGTATAGGCCACGTATAGACCACAGTTTCTTCGGTTATCATTTCATGTGATCGTTTTTTGTATGCCATCGGCTTCTTCTTGTTTTGATTTCCCGCTTTGATTATATTAGAATGTAAGCAACAAATACGTTGCCTTGGCAACGGAATAGAGGTTTGCATGAATACTTTTTTTCTGACCACGACACAACTTTTTTATGGCATCAGTGAAAGCGAAATCAATGAGCTGCTCCTCTGTCTGGGAGCAAATGAGCGTAAATTTCAAAAGGAAGAGATCATCTTCCGGGCAGGATTACCCGTCAACGAGATCGGGCTTGTGGAATCCGGTAGCGTCAATATCGTCGTTAATTTCTACTGGGGAAATTGCAATATTTTTGCCCATGTTGGAGCAGGACAGGTGTTTGCAGAAAATTATGCCGCCATTCCCGGAAAAGAGCTCCTCTGTGAGGTCGTTGCCTGCGAAGAAACCCAAGTGCTTTTTTTAAATATGCAGAATATACTGACTACCTGCTCTCGCGCTTGTGCCTTCCATACCCGCCTCATAAAGAATATGCTTCGGATTTCCGCGCAGAAAAACCTGAATTTATCAGCTCGCATGATGCACACCGCTTCTCATTCTCTGCGGCAAAGGCTACTATCCTACTTGTCCGAGCAAGCACTGGAAAATGGAACACCACACTTTACCATCCCGTTTAATCGCCAGCAACTTGCGGACTACCTCGCTGTCAATCGCAGTTCTATGTCGAAAGAGCTGTCCAAAATGCAGGAGGAGGGACTACTGACTTATCATAAAAATAGATTTACATTGAAGGAGCCTCGCCTTTATGAATAAATTACAATGCAAGCGGATTTATGAGCCGGCCAACGAAACGGACGGTTTCCGTATTCTTGTGGATAGACTATGGCCGCGGGGCATCAAAAAAGAAAAAGCCCATATTAATTTATGGGCTAAGGAAATTGCCCCTTCAAACGAACTTCGGAAATGGTTCTCTCATGATCCGGTAAAATTCGATGCGTTTAAAAAAAGATACAGACAGGAATTGACCAGTAATCCGGCATCACAAAAATTAAGCAATCTCTGTCTACGAAAGATAAAAGATCAAAACATAACCCTTCTTTATGCCGCAAAAAACGAACAATACAATCAAGCCATCGTAATAAAAGAATGGTTAGAAGAACAGCTCCCGGATTAAAAACAGGAAAAGCAAAATCGACGACCTCGTGGAAACTCTCTAACGCAGTTGTTCTCACTGAACACGCAATCCCTGCAACAAAAGGTTCCCCACGGAATCATCTCAGCAGGGAACCTTTTGTGTTAACTCAGGCTTATTCCTTTTCTCCAAGAAAATGGGTCTTGGCAAATTCCATATCCTGCACAAGCTCAACCGTGCCTATATACTTGCCGGCAGCATCCCTTACCGCCAAATATTGGACGAGCATGGTTCGTCCGCCCTTCTTCATCCAAACCGAAACCTCATCGCGGCGGTTATTTCGGAAATCATCAATAATCTGTCGTACCATCGGTTCAATCTTCGGCGGATGGCAGGAAAACACCTCGCGGTCAATCGCCATAACGGGACGCTTGAATACCTTCGGCCCTTCGTTGAAAAAGCGATTGATGTTGTCGGCATCGACAAAAGTAATCTCCATCGGGATCGTGTTCAAAAGTGCAGTAAGTTGTTCCATGGTCAGGTGTCCGCCCGGCATAACGATCTCATCCTCTGTAGCGACCGATGCCATCGTTCCTGCGTTTTCAGCCTCTTCCCATGTTTCCTTTTCTACACCAAAGCAGGCCGCATAATCCTTGGAATCCCGATAAATACCGTACCATTCTTCTTCCGTAAAATGCGCTGCACAAATGGGAAACAAAATGTTCTGTTCTTTATAAATCATCTCCTCTGCGCGAACCAGTACGGCGTCCAGCCGGACATTCCATTCTTCGTCATGCTCTTTTTCTCTCGCAAGTACGCCCAGCTCGTCACGGATTTCATCGTCCACCGTCCACATCACATCGGAGGGGCCGGATATGCCATACTTTACCTTAAGCAGAGGATACAGCAGATCGCCCTTCTTTGCATAGTGGATGGAAAGTTCCCGAATGGAGGGAAGAAGAGAGCCATCACGCTTTTTCTTAAATTTTGCAAGCAACTGGGAAAGCGCATTGTTTTCCTTCGTCAGTGTGTACAAGGGATGCCCGATTTTTTCTCCCATCACGGCAGCGAGCCCTTGTTTATCGGTGCCATTTTGCACAGGGGCACTCTTGTCCCGAATCTTCTTTCTTACTAATGAGGCTTCCACTTCTTTTTCGGCATTGGCGATTCTCTCCTCTACCGTTGCGCCATGGAAAAGCGCCGAATGGACGTCGCAAAGGCGCTGCACCTCGGAAAGTGGTGTGCCCTCCGCCAGCAACTCCTGCTCCGCCTGCATGATCTCGGAAGCGTCGACTTCGCGGAATGCACGGACAAAGTCTGCCCTTACCTCTTCCAGATCTTCCCCTTCCCCCAGCCTTTTCAAATAGGCTTTGAGTTGTTCCGTTCTGTCCTCGGGAGAATGGCTCGCTTCTATTTCTTCCGTTTCAGCCGATACTGCAAAGGGTATCTCCGGCCTCTCACCGACAAGTTCAAAACCATGCTCCATCAAGGTCGTTACGATTTTCGTCATAGGAATGTTCTTCATCTTGGCGCCCTTTGGAATGGTCACCATCTTGCCAATCGAATGCCGCATGGCCTTTTTCGTGATCTCGGTAAAGCCGAGCTCAGCCATAATATCAATCAGTTCCGGGTATTCCTCTGTCAGTATAAAAACACTTTTATTCAAATCCAGTTTCTTTGCCATAATCACAGACTCCTTTTCTTTTTTATTTTATTTTATCCTGTGCGCACGTTCCTTTATGTTGCTATGACAACATATTTTGCAAATCGTAGCATTTCTGTAATAACGAGCGTAATGACAGTCACGCTGCGACTGCGTAGTTGAAATTTTGTTAAATCGGGGACGAATACGTGTGATATCCGATTGCTCTACTTTGATGCTGGATCAAAACAGAGTTAAAAGATATCCGTCCAGCAGCGCGACAAGAAAATACAGAACCAGCGCTCTTAGAAAAGCTTGCATGTGCTTTTGGGGATTTTGGTAGAGTTCCTTTTGCGGTATTTTTAATAGTCGAATCCGCTTGGTGTTTCTCCACCATAAGAGATCAATAACGATAAGGTCAAAGGCATTTAACGTTTCACCTAAAAAGAGCAAGCTCATAAAGTTATGCAGAAAGTTCGGCTGACGGATTCTGATTCCTAAAGCGAAAAACAAAACGGTGAAGATTAGAAAATTGGCTATCCATATGGCAAATTTGCTTGTTTCCCTATATTTTCCTCGGTATTCTTCGATCTCTCGGATTCGCTTTTGCACTTCATCCGGATAGGACATGTAATTCCTCAAATTTTTCTCGTCCGTGCCGGTGCCTAAAAAACAAAACACGAAAAATGCAGAACACAAAATGACGGTTTCCAGTAAAAGCATGGGCTTCCCATCCCTTCTTTGCGTACCTGTATTAGAATTGCAACAATGCAATCATTTCATCCTGTGCCTCTCTGCCTTCTCTAAAGAAGCGCAGCAACGGATAGCAGTGACACATCCCCTCGCCTACAATCCTCTCATGTGGAGCATCGTATTTATCCATCGCTTTTTCAAAATACTCCGCAAAAGCATATAGACATTCATTTTCACCGTAATAAAAATAGGTCTTTGGAAAATCCGAAAAGTCTCCGCATGTCCCATCCAGCATATATTCGGGCACATCTTCATTGCCCACTAGGATTTCCCTGGCGGTATGGAAGTAAGCCGGATCAAGCAGGATATCTTTTGAGTTGAGGGCTTCTATCTTTTCCCAAAGCTCTTTACTTTCAGCAGAATTCTTATTGGGAAGTCCGCCCGGAGAAACCGCAAAGATCCTGCCGGGCATGGGTAAAGGCCGGCCTAAGGCATTGTTATGTAAAAAAATTCCAAGAGCCAAGCATGCTCCTGAGGAGAAGCCCAATGCTCCTATCTTGTCCGCCTCATATGTTTTTGTCATCTTTTTATACGTTTCCAAGCAAACTTCATACGTCTTCTTTATATTCTGATCTGCTGTACAAAGGGGATAAAATAGGAACCACACATCTTTTCCTGTTTTTTCCATTATTCTTTCGGAAAGAGAAAAATCCAATTGATCCGGTCCCGTAATCATGCCTCCGCCAAAAAGATACAGCACCGCTCCTTTTGCCGGATTTTCATTTTTTTGATACGTCAGAACCCTATGTCCCATCACTTTTCGATCAAAGAGAAAATACTTTTTTCTGCGAGCCCTTTCCATCGCCTTGTCCACATCAAAAGCAGACTTTGCGTTTTGTTTCTTCGCATATTCCAAGATATCTTTCTTGGACTTTCTGAATATTTTTTTCACGCCCAAAAGTCTGACTATGCCTGCCGCGATTTTATAAGTCAAAGACATTTTTGCACCTCCGTTTTTTAATACGTGTTGAATGGAAAGATCCCTCTTCTTATCTACCTTTATGAATCCTCCGGTTCTATTCTCCGGTTCTATTCTGCTTTTTCGGCATCCACGGCCAACAACGGTTAACGCGCCTGCAATACTCCTGATAGGCGTTGCCATACCGATCCTTCAGCCATTTTTCCTCGGTATGCTTCATAAGCACCGTCAGGAGCCCCCAGTAAAGAAAAGGAAGAATGAAAAACCAGGCATTGCCAACCATGAGAAGAATTCCTGTGCAAAGAAGCATAAAAGCGGAATAAACCGGATGCCTGACCCAGGCATACACCCCCGATGTCACGAGGCGATTCCTTTTAATATTTTCATCCAGTTTCGAGACGATAACCGCCTGTATCCATATGAATGCAGACAAAATGATGAAAAGCGCACCAATGCTCATGAGCAGTGTTTGCAGAGAAGTCAGCCTCCCTGATTCCAATACAGGATGATCCCTTAAAAGCACCGCCCCAAGCGTCGGCAATAAAATGGAAACAACATACACAGGCCCTACGCCGAAAATTGGTAAATGGTCATATTTTTTCATCGCCTGTTCCCGCTTTCTTTTGTTAGTTTATGCTAACATTATATTTCTGATTTTATTCCATTTCAATAGAATATCGGAAAACGGACGAACCGATATCCTCTTGAAAAAGCGATCTTCCTCTTGCTTCGCAATGGATGTCTGCGCGCTCTATTATTGTTGGTTTCGTATAAGGTACAAAGGAAATAGCATCGCATGGGCGCCCCTGGCAAATGGTGTAATTTTAACTTGAGACAGGGTCGGTGACGCTGATAAATGACGAATTTTAGCTCCAGACAGGGTACGCGACCCTGACAAACGGCGAATTTCAGCTTTAGACAGGGTGCCGTCATCCCTGATAAATGTTAAATTTTGACTTCCATCAGGGTGTGCGACCCTGACAAACGATGAATTTTTGCTTTAGACAGGGTCCGCCGGCCCTGACAAACGACGAATTTCAACTCCAGTCAGGGTGCCGTGACCCTGATAAATATTAAATTCTGACTTCCATCAGGGTGCGCGACCCTGACAAACGGCGAATTTCAGCTCCAGACAGGGTGCCGTCATCCCTGATAAATGTTAAATTTTGACTTCCATCAGGGTGTGTGGCCCTGACAAACGGCGAATTTCAGCTTTAGACAGGGTGCCGTCATCCCTGATAAATGTTAATTTCTAACTTCCATCAGGGTGCGCGACCCTGACAAACGGTGAATTTCAGCTCCAGACAGGGTGCCGTCATCCCTGATAAATGTTAAATTCTGACTTCCATCAGGGTGTGTGCCCCTGACAAACGATGAATTTTTGCTTCAGACAGGGTCCGCCGACCCTGACAAACGATGAATTTTCACTCCAGACAGGGTCTAGCGTCCCTGACAAACGTCAAATTCCATCTCCAGACAGGTGCGCTGACCCTGATAAACGATAAATTCTAACTCCTGCCAGGGTTCACCGACTCTAGCAAAGGGTGAAAGGGTAAGCCGCCGCTGATAGCCATCTGACTGACCAGCTTCATTAAACAGAACTTTGTTATCGTTTCAACGTCTTCAAATACTCTTTCTGTTTCGGGGTAATGCGCCTGCTTTCCCGAGCTTTCTGTATTGTCTTATTGTGCGTCCATGTGTCAAGGCGACGATCTTCCAAATATTCTATGGTCGCATCCCATTGCTTTGCCAAAGCGGTGGCAAAGAACCACGCAATCATCATGCGAACATAGTACTCTTCAAGATGAACCGAAGCGGGTATTTCCAGATAGGCAGGCTTAAAATCTTCGTCCAGAAAGTGAGACAGCAACATCTCAAGTCCAAAACGGCAAGTATATGTCTTTTCCGATGCGGACCACTCTTTGATTTTTTCCAAAAGCGCTGTTTTATGCTGCTTGAAAATTTTAGGAGACAGGATATCGCAAACCGCCCAATTGTCTACGTATGGCAAAAATGCATCAACCGCTTCAACACAGGCATCATAGTCCGTCATTTCCGAAAGGAGGAGGCTGTGGAGAATATTTTCGTCATAGTATGTATGCGGCAAATCGCTCAAAAATATCGAGGCTTCCGGTTCCTGGGCAAGCCTTTTTGCAAGCTTTCTGGCCTCTGGAACTCGGACTCCTATAAACCGCTCTCTTGGAATATTCGGCGTCAATTTCGCCTGAAAAGCAGCATAGGCAACATCCTGCAAGGCAAATAATTCTTCTATGATATGCACTTCGTCTATTCTCCGTTACTATCCGCACGAACATAAAATGTGCTTCTGCCCGAACCTTTTCGGATGATACGTCCTTCCTCGGTTAGCTTTTTCAATGCTGCCAGCGCAGAAGACCTTCCTACACTTGGACAGTGCGCTACAATATCTGCTCCTCTAAACTTTCCGATTTTTTCCTCGGTATATTTTTTGACAATGTCGTATGCCGTACTGCCGTTTCCTCTTTCAGCCATTAATCCGACACGCTCTTCAAATTCTGTATAACATGCCAAAATTACCTGCAGCATATATCGGATAAATGGCGTCGGATCATTCCGCTCTTCATGCCATCCGGCATCGGATTTTTCAAGCGTATCGTAATAACGATCCTTTGTTTTCTCTATCTGCTGTTCAATGCTTATGTATTTTCCCACACGATATCCATTCTTGTACAAGAGAAGCAAGGTAAGCAGCCTACTCATTCTGCCATTGCCATCATTAAACGGATGGATGCAGAGGAAGTCACAGATAAAAGTCGGAATTAGTAATAATGAATCTATTTTTTCATTTGCAACGGCCTGTTCATAGGCATTGCATAGATTCTCCACCGCATCCGGTGTGTCATAAGGCGCAATCGGCGTAAACCTTGTGACCACCGTTCCATCCGGCTTTGTCTCATTGATATAGTTCTGAACGTTCTTAAACTGACCGCCGTATGAGAATCCTGCCCTTTTCAGAAGATCCCTATGAAGCTCAAGGATGTACGACGGACGAATCGGAATGTACGCATTACTCTCATGAATGGTATTCAGCACATCTCTATAACCCATGATTTCATCTTCCGCTCGGTTCCTAGGAGTAGTTTTCTCCTCAAAAAGCTGTTTCATACGAGTGCTTGTTGTAACAATTCCTTCAATTTTATTTGATGCTTCTGTACTCCGTATCTTTGCGATTTCAACCAAACGATCCAACTCCACAGGCTTTTGACGGATAAATAAATCCTGTCTTCCTTTGCGCTCGTGAATCTTTGCAACGAGATTTAGAATATCGGTATCCCAGGCCTTGTCATAGAGCCTGCTGTAATCAAACGATCTCATTCGCACTCCTTTCGTCCAGAAAATCTCTTTTCATCCAATTATACTTTATTTTGGACGAAAATTGCTCTGTTGGACAAATCATAGCTCTCCCGTAAGCTTCTGATACTCTTCGCTTCCCGTGTCGGACCAGTTCGTCTTTCCGCTCTCTGCAAGGGCCCCGGTGCGGTATTCATAGGCATAGGTGTTCTGCATCTGCGCATCAGTGGGAGACCAGCTTCCCTCTGCCGTTTTGGAAGCCTTCCATAGGACATAGAGACCACAGCTTCCATTCTGCGAATCCCGGTCATACTGCAAATACGTAATGGCTGCATCGCTTTCCTGCAGAATAAAGTACGCGTTTCCTTTGGCCGTATAGTTCTCCCGGAAGGTAGAGCCTTTTGCTGCAAAGTACGCATCAAAGATCTTCAACGCTCCGTTGCGGATCTTCTCCGCTTCGGAATCCGCGTTTGTGGAATGCTGTGCGTCCGAATTATTATCGCTTGCCGGATTTTCCGAAGTTCCCCCATCCGCCGGTTCTGCCGCATCTGCCTCAGTCTCTTTGCGATTGTCACTGCGCAGTCGTTGATACCATGCAGATTCACTAAGGTTCGGATCCGTGTCTTTTGCATCGGTCATGGGGCGAAGAAAGCGCAAGAAAAATGGCCCTTCGGGCTCATAGAGATAATATTCAAAAGACGAATACGAATCATCCACGTGCTCGGTGTAGGTTCCATTCGCATTTTGTTTCACCGGATAGCGGAAAAGCAGAAATAGAAAGTCCCAAAATCCAAGGGCCAGAATAGCAAAGCTACAAAGCAGAACGCTAAGAACGCGAAGTGCGATTCTCCCGCCTTTCTTCCGTACAGAAGGAATCGAATACCGATTCCAGGAAATACCGGTCAGAACGGTCGTGATCATCCAGACAACCGGCATCGCCGCGCAGAGTGCAAAGGCCCAGGTCTGCAGCAGCCATTGATTCGGAAGACGTCCCGCAGTCATTCCGAAAAATGCCGTTAGAATTCCGCTGAGTACAGAAAACCGGCAAAGGATCGGTGCAATTTTATTTTTATCCTGTTGCTTCCTCTGGCGCAAAAGCAGTGTGTCGCGCTCTCCATGATCGCGCGGAACCGGAAGCGCATGATTCTTTTCCAGTAGCAAATATATATACTCTGCACCTTCCACAATTCGGTAGAGATCCGAATATTTCTGCACGGTTGTCGTATTTCCGGAGTCCAGCTTAAAAGAATCCGTATAGAAGGCATACGCCCATGCCTTGTCACGCTCTATATGGGCGCTTAGGAATTGGGTGCGGAGCTGGTGTCTCCAGACAAGAGGAATCGCAACAAGAAATAGAAGGGCAACACCATAGCTGATCCATCCGAAAAGCCGTAGTTTTTCCGCCAGCATAAAGGCCGTTCCCACAACGGTTAGGATGGCAAATAGGGACG
Source organism: Murdochiella vaginalis (assembly GCF_902381775.1). Lineage (NCBI taxonomy): Bacteria > Bacillati > Bacillota > Tissierellia > Tissierellales > Peptoniphilaceae > Murdochiella > Murdochiella vaginalis. Next base: position 575,619 of record NZ_LR698969.1, on the reverse strand, counting down.
CCGCCAATTGCCGGACCTTCTGGCGGTACAATTCCTCGTTCATCCTGCGATAGTTTTCCCATGTCTGTATATAGGATGCACAATAGAGTGGATTTTCTCCATCCGGGGAAATTCGATCCTTAGGAATCCGGTCCTGTTTTTCTTTCGTCAATGACTCCGACATTTTGCCTTCCTCTGTTCGCATGTATGCAGCGATAGAAACAATTCGAATCGCTTGTTAAGAACAATTGTATCCTAATGGAAAAAACCGCCGGCAGGACTGCCCTACCGACGGCTCTTGTTCGTCAAAACCTTATTTAACGCTCTTCTCTTCTTTTTTTCAACAGAGCGATCGCACCGCCTGCTGCCAAAATACCGGAAGCACAGAGGGAAAGTGCGCTCATATCTCCCGTTTTCGGTGCCCTTGTACCCGGCTTGGCCGGCTTATTCGGCTCGTTCGGCGTAACCATGCCCGGTGTACCCGGCGTGTTCGGGTTATCTGACGGTGTCACCGACGGATTGGGTTCCCATTGAGCAATAAAGGTATGGTCTTCATTTGCTGTATACAAATCGCCGGGGTGATACTCGGAGCCTTTCCAGTATTGGAAGGTATAACCGTCTTTTGTTGGCGCCTCCAAAATTTTAACAGTAACGCCCTTAGTCTCTACCTGTTTCCGAACACTTGTATTGCCGCCCCAGTTTCCTCCATTCGGATCATAAGTAAGGGTAATCGTACTGCCTTTCCCGTCCGTATTATGGCTTTTTTTAGCCTTCCAGATAGCTATCGCCACGGTGTCTTTGGTGACAGTGATTTCGGTACCAGCGGCTACCTCTTTCCCGTCAATTTCCCAAGTCTTGAACTCTTGGTTATTAGGGGCAGTAAAGCCATTAGGTAACACCGTGTATTTACTGCCCTTATCCACAGTTGCACCCGTCATGGTTCCGCTGCCACCGTTGGCGTCGTAGGTAATGTTTACTTGGATTTTCTTCCAAACAGCTTTTACGACCGTGTTGTCTTTAACAGTAATCTTGGCGCCTGGCGCTACTTCCTGACCGTCGACCTCCCAAGCCTTGAATTCTTGGGTGTCATCCGGAGCGGTGAAAGCGTTCGGCAACACTGTGTACTCACTGCCCTTGTCTAGGGTCGTACCATCCATAGTTCCTTTGCCGCCGTTAGCGTCGTAGGTCACTTTCACCTGGATTTTCTTCCAAAGGGCGGTGACAGTGGTGTTATCGCTGACGGTGATTTCGTCACCGACCTAGTATTCCTTCTCACCTATCTTCCAGCCTTTCAACTCCTTATTCTCAGGAGCCTTGAACGTGCTAGGAGGCAGTTTGAAAGTACTACCTTTCTTGACGGTTTCCTTGTTCATAGAGCCGGAGCCTTCACCTGGTTCAAAGTTGATATCAACCATGATGTCTTTCCAGATGGCTTTCACCACGGTATCTTTGGTGACAGTAATCTCGGTGCCAGCTGCAACTTTTTGGCCGTCAATTTCCCAAGTATCGAACACCTGGGTGTCATCGGGCGGGGTAAAGGTATCCTTTGCAGGAAGTTTATAAGTTTCTCCTGTTTTCTTTGTATCTTTTATCTCAGTACCTTTTCCACCATTTGGTACAACTGTAACCTTGTAGGTTTTTGTTGCTGTGGCTGTGAATACATTGTTCTCAGCAGTAGCTTTGAAATTTGTTCCTTTATCCTTGTCATTCCATGTTACATCTACATAGGTAGCATCTGATACTGTTGCTCCTACATCTTCAAAGCATGTTTTTTCAGTTTTTGAGACTTTTTCTTTAGATAAATCAGTTCCCGGTTTAACTTTATAGGTTTTGGCAGTAACAGGAGTTTCCTTATTACCTGTTTTATCACCTGCTTTTACACCTTCACCTAACTTCAATTCAACATCTATGGCATCGTCAGGTAGGTTTTCCTTATCCGATGGGCTAACAAGGTCGCGGACGTATAGCATTTGTTTTTCTACTATGATTTCAGAACCATCATCAAAAGTTACTTTTATCTTGCCTGTGAAATCACCTTCAGCTGTGGTTCCTCTGGAATTTTCATCAGCAAAAGTTGTTTTTGCTTCGTCTAAGAACTCTTTTATTTTTGCTTTGTTCTCATCTGTTGCAGAATCTTTTGCCTTGACGCCTTCCTTCCAGTCAACTTCATCTTTAACCCATTTTTTCATAACAACCGGGTCGAGACCGCCCAGGGCTTTAACTTTGTCAGCTTTTGTTTCTTTTACAGTTAAAGTTCCTGGATCTGATGTAAGTGGATTTTTATCGTCATCCGCTATTCCGCCCTTATCGGTTACTGTAGCCGTTACAACTGTTTCGCCTTTTACCTTGTTCTTAGGAAGAGTTATAACTCCATTTACTACCGTTCCTTCACCAGCAATAGACCAAGTTCCATCATCAGCTTTTGTCGCTGTAGTTGTTTGATCCTTACCGTCTTTATCTTTATAAGAAACAGCAATAATCTGAGCATCTGTATCTTTTTCATTTGGAGTGATTGTGATGCTTTTCTTGTCTTCACTTAAGGCAACAGTAGGTGCGTCCGGCTTGATATTCTTCAGCAGATCTTTGGCTGGGATTGTTATTATTGGTTCAGCTCCTTCATTTACCTTTAATGAACCATCTGCATTTGTTTCCGGAACAAATTTATAACCATTGTTCGGATCCCAAGTACCTGCTACATCATTACCACTAAATATCTTGACATTGCCGCTGTCATCAATTTGTATAACTGCCGGTACTCCATTCCAGTCTCCGGTTCCGTTTGGTAATTTAGATATGCCATTTACTGTATATGCTTTTCTTATAGCAGCATCAATTGCTTTTTTATCTTCAGATGTTAATTTTCTAGGGTCTCTAACTTCTGTTTTTTCTACTGTTACCGGTCCAACAGTAGTTTTAGAACAAGATTTGAATTTATGGGGTTCTTTTACTGTAACACCAACTTTTTGATCAAGTTTTAAGTCAGGGTTTGGAATTGTATATGAAAATTCTCCTGTTGTGCCATCTACAGTTGCACTTACCGGCTTAGATGTGTCTTTGTCAACTGAACACTTACCTTTATCACAATAGCTATCTTTGACCGCATCGCTAAGTTTAAGGATTATTTGTACTTTTATGCCGTCAAATGGTCCCTCTCCTGACAGTTGTCCCTTAATTACATTATCTACAATTGTAATACTGCCAAGAGTAGCTCCTCTAGAATATTCTTCAACTTGTTTTATTTTTAAGTTTGGAGCTTCAACTTTACCTGATCTTGAATTATCAGTATAGGTTACTTCATAATAAGCATGGCCAGTACCATCAATAGAAAACTTAACTGATTTAATATCGCCGGCTATTGCAGTGTTTGCATTGTTAAACATTTCAACAGCTTCTGCTTGTTCGTCTCCATTAACTTGGTTGGATGAAGTTTGTTCAATCCAGATTTCACCAGACGGCATTTGCAAGTCATCTATATGCTGATTCTTTAAAGATTTTTTAGCTTCCTTAACGACACCTTCAGAAGTCTCGCCACCATACTCTTGCTTTACAGTAACTTTATCGCCCTCTGCAAGTTCACTAGCTAAAGTAACTTCCCATTTAGAGTTGCTGTTAGTGTATGGAATAGTAACCGTTTTTTCTTCGGTTCCACCTGCTTGACGACTCACGGTCACGTGAATAATCACGTTTAGCTGTTTTGATTTCCGTTGCCCAGATCCCAAAGTTGTTCCAGAAACGGTTTTATCTCCAGCAAATACATCATTAACAGTCGGCTTTGTGGCAGCGCGCACGGGTTGCCCAACAATCTCCGGTCCGATCTCTAGGTCGTCGAGATCGTCGGCATGCAGCATCGGTGTGGCCAGCGTAAGGGCCAGGATGCAGGATAAGAAAACAATGGATATCTTCTTTATCCATCCGGTTGACTGGTGTTCCTTACCGATCGCCTTGTCGTGGATCTTGCGATCGGATTTTCCTTTGTAGTTCGACATACCAACCTCCTCATATAGAAATATGCTTATTAATCATCCGAATCTGACTTCTATAGTATAGCATGAATTGCTTGATTTTAGCCACTTTTCTTCTATTGAATGGTCGGTGTACCGTAGAGATACAATGGATGGGAGACCAAACGATCGTCAAGAGTCTGCCGCCCTCGAAACGGAAGTTACAGAATCCGTTCCAGCGGAAGTTTATGCCCGTTTCAAAATTCGTTCAATCTCATCCAGATTCTCGGCAAAATAGACTCCCTCCTGTCGCTCTTTGGAGGACAGGCCCTTTTCAATCATATGATGCAGCAAGGCTTTCAAATCATCGTAGTAGCCGTTCAGATTATAGAAAATGCAAGGGGCATCCAGTTGTTTCAAAGACACTTTCGACATCACCTCTGCAATCTCCTCCAAAGTTCCTGTTCCACCGGGAAAGGCAATAAAGGCTTCGCCCAACGCAATCATTTTGTTTTTGCGTTCCGACATATCTTTGGTCACGATGAGCTTGGTTAGTCCGTCATGCTGCAATTCGTTTTCGATAAAAAACTGCGGCTCAACTCCGGTTACCTCACCTCCGGCCCTCAAAACGCTGTCTGCAAGGAGGCCCATTAGTCCCGATTGGGAGCCACCATAGATCAGTGCATGTCCACTCTTTCCAATCCATGCTCCCAATTCCTCCACTGCTTTTCGTAAACATGGATCATTTCCCTCGTTTGAACCAAGATATACGGTAATATTCATGAAAATTTCTCCTAAAAATTGCGAGATGCTATTTTGTTCTGAAAGAGTAAGTATTTTCCCTTTGCCCTCTCTTTTCCCTTCGCCGAAAGCCACCAACTTTCGAAGGGCTCCTTCGATGGAGCTGACACTAAGCGAGGGGCAAAGTTCTCTTAATATCCTGCTTGGTAAAACTGCCTACTAGTAAAGATCCTTGTTCTTTGCGATTTTTGCCTCCAGCGATATGGAGATGCCAGCTTCGTGCCGATGTTTGAGGTCTCTTCATACAAATATAGAGTAGCACAATACGCAGGATAGGAGCTCGTGGACATAATAAAAAGCCACCCCGCAAGGAGTGACTTCAGAGATCGAAGAGATCGGCGTGAGAGGACGACTTTAAGCATTGAGCACCTCGTTTCGTGCATCCAAAAAAGAATCGTAGCGCTTGTAGTTTTCAGGATTCGCTTTCATATCGTAGTACTCTTCAAGCGCCGCAACGGTTTCATCGTTCGGTACATCGCGCTTAATGGCGAACGGAATTGCCTGCTCCCTGACAGATTGTCTTAGAAAAATGGTTACTGCCGTTGTGAGATCCATTCCGAGGTCTTTAAATAACGCTTGAGACTCTTTCTTAAGAACCGGATCAAGGTTAATATTTGTACTTACTTTCGCCATGAATCAATCACCTGCCTTTCATGAATATCATAATCGTGAAAAGGCACAAAATCAATAGATATATGCGTAATAGGCATATAACACGCCGTTTTATATGCCTCTGGATGGGCGGGGAAAATCTCACACGCCTTTCCACCATTGATGACCGAAGAAAACTGATATATAAGATTCTAAACTTTATGAATTCCGTTCCGATTCTTCACAAAACGATTCCGGAATTCCGCAAAGCGGAGCCAACAAAGTATCGTCTACTTCAAGTAGCAGATTTTGTATGTTCCATGGAACTTCTCAAGATTAAGAAACAGGAACAACGTCTTAGCGAGTCTGAAAAAAAGTTCTTCTATAAACCGCAAGAGCTTAAAAAAACATTTTTCAAATCTGTGGATCGTAAGAATATCCACAACAATCTTGATGCCGAGCCCTGACGGATTCTTCGATCAAGTAAAGTGAAGTCCGCAGTTATACTACCGACAAGGCAAGGCCCAAATCAATCATCACGACTTCCCGGGATACGACAAGGACGAGGACGGAAGCCTCCTCATCATTCCCGAAGAAGCCGAGGTCAAAAGGTACATCAGAAAAACCTTGCTGCCATTGAAAATTTTGTTAAGAATCAGGATGTTGAAGAACTGGAATTTGAAAACAAGCTCGTCCGCCAGTTTATTGAGGAGATTATAGAAACGGATGAGGGCTGGAATTTCACTTTACGACCGGGGCGGATGTGATAGTGAAAGATTGAAACTGAATAGACTTCTTCATTATTTTGTTAAATCAGCTTAAATTCTTCCCTGTAGTCTAGGATTGGCATCAGGCTATCATTAAACTTATCCTTGTTTTTCTCGAAATAGCTCTTAGCGGCTGCACATAAATGTCGACAGTAAATAATTAAATTAAATTCAATTGTTTCTTTACAGTCCACGGCATTTAGGGAACCGAGAGTGTGTGTGGTTCCTATATCCATTTCTGCAGAAATACACAGTTCAGATTTTGTTTAAAGCTCCCATCATTTCCCTCTAAATCAGCTGTTGCCGAGTATCCGCCGACATGAAGAACTTGATTTCGTAATTTATACATAAGTTCTGCTGAAAGAAAATCTATACTGGCAATGCGTCTTGAGCTAAAGCCTGCGTTTCGACAATTTTCCTTACTGGATTCTGACAAAATCAATCTCCCACTATTACAGGCTCAGAGTCATTCCATAAGAAATATCTATCCCACAACCTCAACCAAAAAATACATATATCCCACTAACTCCATCGACAAAAACATCTAAGGCACAAACTCAAAGGAGCGGTTTTCTAACCAGTCCACTCAACAAGTTCCAATCCCTTTATGAAAAGCTCTCGGTCGTTGATCTTATTCGTCAATGCACAAGCAAGACACTTCTTTTTGCAGGCCCTTTACCGTATGATTTCATGCTTTTCTTCCCGCAGGCTAGGGAATGCTATTTTGTTCTAAAATAGCAGGTGTTTTTCCCTTTGCCCTCTCTTTTCAGTTCGCCGGAAGAGACCAACTTTCGAAGGGCTCCTTCGATGGAGCTGACACTGAGCGATGGGCAAAGTTCCCTAATATCTTGCTTGGTAAAACCGCCTATTTTGCTTCGAGTTGCAAGCCTTACCGTATCAAGGGCAGAACGCTTTGTTTCTACGAGTGCAAAACGGTCTTCAAAATCCCGATAGGCTGAAAGAATAGTTCCAAGCAGATATTTAATAAATGGAACAGGATCGTCCGTTCCATCATGCCATCCAATCTGTGATTCATAGAGCGCGTCATAGTAAAGATCCTTGTTCTTTGCGATTTTTGCCTCAAGTGATATATATTTTCCTACATAAAACCCATTTCTGTACAGAAGCAGTGTTGTCAGCAATCTGCTCATGCGTCCGTTCCCGTCATTAAACGGGTGAATGCAAAGAAAATCATGAATGAAGATGGGAATTGCAATCAGCGGTTCAAGCTCCATGTTCCCAATCACACGATTATACTCTTCACAAAGCCGATCAAGCGCATCCGGCGTTTCATAAGGCGCAAGCGGAGTAAACAGCGTTTCCGTATGTCCGTCAGGATAAGACGCGGTGATATAGTTCTGCACTGTTTTCGTTCTGCCGGCTACGGGGTTATTCACATAACTGTATAAAACCTTGTGAAGCTGAAGAATGTAATTTTGCGTGATCGGAATCGCATCAAATCTTTCATGAATAATGCCAAGTACATCCCGATAGCCCGCAATTTCCTGCTCATCACGGTTCTTAGGTGTTGTCTTTTCCAAAGCAAGCTGCCTAATGCGTGTACTTGTTGTGACAATTCCTTCAATGGCATTCGATGCCTCGGTACTTTGTATTTTTGCAATATTCACCAGCTTTTCGAGTTCTTCCGGTCGCCTTCTCAAATACATCTCCTGTTTACCGGCTTCCTTATATATAGCTGCAATGAGTTCCAGCATCTCTGAATCCCACTTGTGTTCTCTTATCAAAGAGTAGTTGAACTCTCTCATTCCCTTACCTCCTGGCCTATTCCCTTAAATATTAGCTCAAAATAAGGGAATAGCCAAGAATAAACTGTGACTTTATTATGCAATGAACTATCATTTTTCGGGATATTATGTGTTTTTGCCCTCACAAGACATCAATACCACCGTCTCAACGATCAATGTGCAACTTGTTATTGCAATTTACGTAATTTAAAAATTACGATATAAAAGCGACTAAGTTTTTTATTCTTAGTCGCTTCAAAAATTGTCTATATGCGCTTTACAAAGCTATTTAATTCTTAAATATTGGTTGCTTTGAAGCATTTTGTTTTTTTACAATCTCCAGCTTGCAGCTCGCTCTCTTGCCTTGATAAATGCCGAATAAATCCCTTCTCTATTTATCAGATCGTTATGTTTGCCTTCTTGAACCAATTTACCGTCATCAATCACTAGTATCTGATCGGCTTTTTTCACAGTTGAAAGTCTGTGAGCTATCGAAACTACCGTGTGTCCTTTGGACAATTCCTCAATCGCGGCCAAAATCTCATATTCATTTTCAGGATCAACGGAGCTGGTCGCTTCATCCAAAAGAATAATCGGTGCATTTTTAAGTAATGCTCTAGCAATAGAAATTCGTTGTTTTTCACCACCGGAAAGAGAACTGCCACCCTCACCTACCATGGTGTTATAGCCATCAGGAAGTTCCATAATAAAATTATGGCAACGAGCCTTTTTAGCGGCTTCTACTACTTCTTCATGACTTGCCTTAGGATTTGCAAAGCGAATATTATTCTCTATAGTATCTTGAAAAAGATAAACATTTTGGAAAACAAGTGAAAGATTTTTCAGTAAACTTTCTACTTTATAATCTCGTATATCCCTATTTCCTAATCTTATTTCACCACTGCCAACATCATAAAAACGAGAGATCAAATTGATTATTGTTGTTTTCCCGGAGCCTGACGGTCCTACGATAGCTGTCTTTGACCCTTGTGGAATAGTAAATGAAAGGTCTTTTAAGACAGGATTGCCTTTGTCATAACTAAAGCTCACCTTATCAAAGACGATATCCTGATTTTCCATAACTTCTAAAGTGCCGTCACTTATTTCAGGAATATCTAAAACCTCATCCAAATATTGCATATTGGCAGGATTTTTAACCATGAGGACGGCTGCATTTTCAAGTTGTTTTAAACCGCCGAAAATCATAAAGCCGGCAGCCGAAACGGTAAGTGCATGTGGTAATAAAACTTCCCCTTTCGTATAAAGATAACAAGAAAATAATGTAACAAGAAGACTCGAAAGATTAATAACAGTAGAAAAAATTCTCGTACAAATAACAAAGACGATTTCAAAATGTACTTGAGAAAGTCTGAGCTCCTCAGAAGCATTATTCAATTTAGAATGAATTTCTTCAACAACACCTTCCTCTGTAAACGGAAAACTGCGAAGCACAGGAATCCCGCTAATGCTGTCAACTAACGCATCACCGAGCTTTGTAATCGCTGCATGTTCACGTGCAATCTCTTTTTTTGCCAGACTAATCATAAGAGACACGCATAGCCAAATAAGAATTAAACAAATTAAAGTTAAAAATCCAATTTTAGTATTTACACCGAACATCCCAACCAACAGGAAAAAGGATATTGAAATGCCTGAAACAGCAAAGTCGATACTCATTGCAGAGTAATTTTCAAGACTCTTCATAACATTGGTAAATGCCGCCATAATTCTTGATAGGCTTTGTTCTGCAAAATATCCCATAGGCGCCTTTTTAAGTTTTTCGCCAACTTCCAGTCTGTAGTCCTTGAAAATGCCAAAGAAAACACCGTCACTAAGACCGCTTTTCGCCCAGCCTGTCAAAAAATTAAAAAGAAAGGAAGCAAAGAGCACTCCAAAAATCGTCCAAATATGGTCTCCGGTAGTTTCATTCATCCAACCGAATGCAAGAAAGAGAGCGAAAAATGCAAACAGCATGGAAGCATTTTGTAGAAAAATAAGAAACATTCCCGCCTTAAGACGATTTTTATACTGTCCTGCCAGTTTGAATGATAATTTTATAAACTCCATGTCTTACGCCTCCCCTAAATATTGTTTCCAAAGGCTTGCATAAAGCGGCTCTTTCATCAGTTCTTCATGTTTCCCCTTGGCGATAATTTTACCTTTATCAATGAGAATGATTTGATGTGCCTGCTTGATGGTATTTAACCTATGAGCAACCATCACAAGATTTTTCCCCTTTACGAGATTCGATATTGCTTCTTGGATGAGAGCTTCGTTTTCAGGATCGGCATAAGCTGTTGCCTCATCCAAAATAATGGTTGATGCAGGTTTCAAAATTGCTCTGGCAAGAGTTATTCTCTGTCTTTCACCGCCCGACATGGCTCCTCCTGCTTCTCCCGCTTTGGTATCATATCCATTAGGAAGTGCCATAATAAAGTCATGGCAATGAGCCGCTTTTGCCGCCGCAATAATTTCATCTTCGGTTGCATTAGGCTTGCCAAGACGAATATTATCTCTAATACTTACGTCAAAAAGAAAGTTATCTTGTGAGACAAAAGAGATCTCTTCCGCAAGCTGCTTAAAGGAAATATTCTTTGTATCAACATTACCAATGGAAATTTTACCCGATGACTGATCCCAAAAGCCTGCTAAAAGCTTTGCAATGGTAGATTTTCCGCCACCTGAAGGTCCGACAAGCGCAGTCACTTCTCCGGGGCTTGTTTCAAAAGAAATATTATGCAATACCTCAGTTCCGTCATGATAAGAAAAACTTACATTATCAAATTTTATCCCCTTGTCCCTATCTATAGTAACTTTATTTTCCGCATCAGGACGTTTTTGGACAGGCATATCAAGCAATTCTTGTATGGATGCCCAAGTATTAGAAGCCATCTGAAAAAGTTCAAAACTCGTAATGATTGCAAAAGCCTGTGGAAGAATAGCAAACGGCAGAATAAGTGATAAAAGCAATGTTTCAATGCCTATTTGCCCGTTCCCATATAAATAAAAAGCTAAAGGCAAGCTCACTATCTGTGGTGTCATCATTGCAGCCGTCATCAGTGCTTTGCCAAACCAACTTTGCTTCCACCATTTCATCGTTGAAAAATGGTAGAATTTTACCGCATCCGCAAATTTACCATACGAAGCTTTGTCTTGTGCAAATGCTTTGATTACAGGAATTCCACGAACATATTCCGCACTTCTGTCGGCAACATTTGCATAACTTGATAACCACACCGCCATTCTACTACGGTATTTATACATCATTGTAATCATTCCGACAAAAATAATTGGTAGTGGCACAAATATTGATAATCCTATACGCCAATCTAGATAAAACAAAATCACTGTGCAGAGTATCGGATGCAAAAGCCTGCTCGGTAGCTCCGGCATAATATGGGCTACCCAGTCTTCCATATCTGCTACTCGATCCATGATAATTACCTTAATTTTACCTACAGGATTATCCACCAAATATCCCATTGGAATTACCTTTAATTTTTCAAACAAAGTCTGTCTCAGTTTTGCAAGTATGGAAAAAGAGGTTTTATGTGAAATAGTTGTGCTAAATCCTGTAAATATAAAGTACAGGAGCAGTGATCCTATTGCAAAAAAAGCATATTTCAATAGTGTTTAAAAGCCGACCGGGTTACCCCCGGCATTTTTTATAAGCCATCCTGCTGCATAAGCACTAAAGAAATAAGTAGAAAAACTAAAAAGCTCTCCAATGCACGCAAAAATAACAGAAAGTCGCATCCTACCCTTATACTCAGGCGCTACACTCATAAGCGCTTTATTTAAACCACCCATACTGATTTTAGGCTTTTTTTCGCTTTGCTCTACATCCCTTTCGATTCGCTGCATAATCTCATCGGGAACATCCAAGTTTAGACTCTCTACCTCTCTTATTAAATTTTCATTTTGCTTGCGTTTCTTGCTGTCCGAAGCAGAGCAACTCAACTCATCATTTTTTTTCTTCATTCACTCATCTCCATTTCAGTTAGCTTGTACTAACTATTAGTTTAAAAAAATTACCTTTTATTCCTTTCTAATAGACATACGCTTCCGTCAAACTCGACTTCTCCACCAAGTTCCGATAAAGCTTGGAGCGGGTCATAAGTTCCTCATGACGACCTATGCCATTCACCCGGCCTTCTTCAAAGACGACAATCTGATTCACATTTTCAATCGACTTCATCCGATGAGAGATGATGACCACAGTCTTGTCTTTCATCAGGGCATTCAAGCTCTTTTGAATGGCCATCTCATTTTCCACATCAAGGGAAGCGGAAATTTCGTCCAGAAGGAGGATGGGAGCATCCTTTAAGAAGGCTCGGGCGATGGATAGTCTTTGCCTTTCCCCTCCGGAAAGCTTGCTGCCGTTCTCCCCGATCAGGGTTTGGTAGCCCTCGGGAAGTTTTACGATAAAGTCGTCGCAGTGAGCCTTCCTGGCCGCTTCCATGACTTCTTCATCACTGGCATCTTTGCGGCCGATGCGGATATTTTCCATGACGGTTCCATTAAAGAGGGTCACATCCTGAAAAACCATGGAAATCTGCCGATAGAGGCAGTCCGGAGCGATATCTTTTAGGGAATGACCGCCAATGGTAATCTCGCCCCGGTCCACATCGTAGAGGCGGGAGAGGAGCCGGATCATGGTGGTTTTACCCGACCCGGAAGGTCCAACCAAGGCCGTCACTTCCCCCTGCTTAGCTGAAAAATTTACCCCATTCAAAACCGGATTGTTTCCATAGGCAAAGGAGAGGTCCTTCACTTCAATATCAAAGTTTTTCAGTTCCACTTCCTGTCCCCTTTGAACTGGTGTGTTTTGGAGTTCCTTGATACGATCTACCCGGACATCGATGTGGAAGAGTTCCGCGATGTTCATGCTGACGCCGTCCATGGCGGAGGTCAGGCGGGTGGCGGCAATCATATAGCCGATGGCATAGAGGGCCGTCATCTGTCCCTTAAGCATAAAATAAGCCACCGTCAGGATCGTGCTGGCAAGGGCCAATTTGGCAATGGTCATGGCCGACATGACCGGGATGCCCTGTCCCACTTCGGCTTGCATGTGCATTTTTTCGGCTGCCCGTATGGCCTGGTGAATTTCCCGTCTTTTCTCTCCCACCAGATTGTAGGAGCGAATTTCTTGCTGCATTTCGATGGCATCCTGGATAATTTCCACATTTTTTCGGCTTTGGTCATAGAACTTTTTCTCAAAGCTTTTTTGGTAGCGCTTGGAAAGAAGGATGATGACAAAGCTAACTGCCGTGGGGATAAGAATGGCCAGACCAATCCAAAAATTGCTGATTACAATCATGAGGAGCATGAGGACTAAAAAGATCCCCGCTCCGATGGCCTGAGGCACAGCATGAGAAAAGGCGTGCTCCATATCCAAAACATCCTGCATCATGGTCTGGGCCAGGTCGGACAAGTCATGTTTGGCAAAATAGCCCAAAGGGAGTTTTTTCATGGTGTCGGCAATGGCAATGCGCAGATCTCGGGATTCCGCGTAGGTCGTGTTGTAGGTGGCCCGATACTCAAAATCCAAAGCCAAATACATGAGTACCACGATGGCGACCATGGCCAACAGATAAAAGGCCGGCTGACTGAGATTTCCATCGGCCAAAAGGTCCTGGGCAAAGGCAAAAAAGGCCATCATAGCCGCCATGTAGGTGATGTTTACGCAAAAGGAAGCGATCGATGCTCGCATCATGCCCCTCGCCCCTTTTTCCGTAAGGGCAAAAGTTTCTTGTAATTTTCTTTTCATCAGGCGACCCTCCAGTCATTGGCTTGGGCATAAAGGCCCTGCAGATAGGCATAACGCCCATTTTTTTCCATTAAATCCCGGTGGCTACCGCGCTCGATAATCTTACCTTCCTCCACGACCAGAATTTCATCCGCCTGGCGGATGGAAGAGAGCCGGTGGGCAATCATGATAACGGTTTTTCCCTTCATGAGGTTGCTGAAGGCCTGCTGGATTTCATATTCATTTTCCGGGTCAGCTGCTGCCGAAGCTTCATCCAGAATGATGATGGGGGCATTTTTCAAGATGGCTCGGGCGATGGCGATGCGCTGGATCTCACCACCGGAAAGGTGGACGCCCTTGGAACCGATCCGGGTCTTCTCTCGGTCAGGAAACTTGTCCAAAATATCTTCGCAGCGAGCCAGTTTCAAGGCTTCCATGACTTCCTCCCGAGAAGCCGCCGGATTGCCGATTTGAACATTGTCGTAGATCGTGGTCTTAAAGAGCTTGGCATGTTGAAAGACCATAGCCAGCATCCGGGTGCGAGCCAATTCCGAATACTCCGACAGAGCCCTGCCACCGAGGAGGATTTCCCCTTCCTGAGCCGGATAGAAACCGGCAATGAGCTTGGCTAAGGTGGACTTGCCCCCGCCGGAAGAGCCGACCAGGGCGTAGGTCTTTCCCCCATCCAGATGAAAGCTTACGTCCTCTAAAACCTTGTCTTTTTCATAGGCAAAAGAGACGTGCTTAAAGTCGATGGCACCGTCCGTAGCTTGGTCAACGAAACCGGAGGCCGGCTTACCGGTCTGCATTTCCTGAATCAGGCTTTCGATCTTGTCGATGGAGGAGGAGGCCAGGTAGGAATGCATGCCCACATACATAATCTTCATGAAGGCCACGAAGAGTATGCCGCAAAAGAGGACATAAAAGATGGCCTTCGTCAGGTAGAGTTCGGGATCTTCCCCTTGGGCTAGGAAAAAGAAGGCCAAGGGGATGAGCAAAAGGTAGACAGAATTAAAAAAGGTTTGGAAGGTCACGTAAGGAATGCGGCAGGACATGCTGTAGGCCAGCACCTTATCCGCATAGCTGGCGATGGAATCATAAAAGTTTTTCATGGACTTGACGTTGGCATTAAAGATCTTGACCACGCCCATATTGCGAACATATTCCACGGCATGTGCCCCCATGGCCTCCTGGGCCTGCATGTATTCGCCCATGAAGGAGGATTCTCCCATCATCTTGCGGCCAATTACGCCGCCGACAACAATCGTCAAAATCATAAAGACGCAGAGTCGCCAGTCGATCATGCCGGCCAAGATGAGGCCAAAGAGGGGAACAAAGAAGGCAGCGGCCAAATCCGGCAAGAGATGGGCCACGCTGGTGTGGGTTAAGGCAGTATTATCATCCAGCATCTTGCGGATTTTCCCGGACGGATACTTGTCAAAAAAGGCCGAGGGGGCCTCTAAAAGAGCATCCATACCGGCTTTTTTTAAGTTTGCCTCCAGGCGGAAGGCGACTAGGTGGGTGGCCATGCAACCGATAAAGTAGATTACAGTGTAGGCCAGGGCACAAAGACAAAGGATTGTGACCAAATGGGTCAGACCCTCCAGGCCGGATGCGGCCAAAATCTTTTCTAAAAATAAGTAAATCGCCTGGTACTCGGCAATGAGGGCAACAGAAGATCCGATAATAAGTAAGAAGGCCAACATGAGAATGCCTCCCATGCCGGGCACGTAGGGTTTCATTTTTTTGTAAACGGACATAGAAAACTCCTTTCTCGTTAAGCGCAAATACGCCATGAAAAAACGATTTATCAGGATACAATCCATTAGTTGGTCTCGGCTAACTAATGGATAAAATTTTTAGGTATTCATCTTGCCCTCCCGCACATAGTCTAAAGCAAGCTTCATCATAGCCACAAAAAGCGGCCGGTTTTTACGGAAGACTTCCCGGGCGCCTAATATTTCTGAGCCCAACATGATGGTATTCATGAAATGGAGCAGGAGGTCGGAATAGAAATATTCCATACCTTTTTGCGATTCCGTTCCAAAACTTTCTTCAAACATGGCACGGTTATCCTTCTTCAGTTCCTGAAAAAGATCTCTCAGAGCCTGATTTCTCTGGGAGGCCTGAAGATAGATAACATAAAGGCTCATGAGGTCGCTTTCATCCAAGACCTTATCCACCATCAGGTTGACCAAACTTTCGTCGTCCCATGCCGAGGCTTGACCGACCGTCTGCTTTATGATGTTAATGCGGTAGGCGATGCCTTCAATCATCAGATCGTGGAGGATGTCGGTGGTGGAGGCATAGTAGTGGTAGAACCCCCCCTTGGAAAGGGAGGTTTCTGCAATGATGTCTTCCATGGTGGTTTTTTCAAAGCCTTTTTCCAGGAAGACAGACTTCGCCGCTTCCATAATTTCCTTTTTACGCTCGCTTTTAGATTTAATCACTCGCATCATTTCCTCCATCGACGGTATCGTCTATCATGTTATCTAATGCTAACTCTTAGTTTTTATCCTGTCAACAGGATGGAGACTCTAATGCGAAAATATCTTTTCGCGATAAAAGCCACCCCGCAAGGAGTGGCTTTAGAGATTGCGTTCCATTCAAGTCTCAACATTCGGTCAAGACTGCTCCTTCGAATTCCGATGAATTCTATTCCCTACGCCCACAAAAGCATAACGTTTGAATAAAGTCGTCCTCGTATTCCTTTAAAAACGCTCTAAATTCCGATGGGAGAATATGCAAAGCATGACTCACCATCTCTTTCATTGCTTCCGAAAGACCATTTTGTTTTAAATAGAAAGGCCAAGCCACGGAACCGGTAATGGCACCAAGCGTATCCGCATCTCCTCCTAAGGAAATCGCATTGCGAATAGCATCTTCAAAGTCTATGGAATCAAAGAATGCAGCGAATGCCTGCGGAACCGTCCCCTGGCAGGACGGATCAAAGGCGTAATGAGGACGAATCTCTTCAACGGTCAACCGCTCCGGATAGAAATGTTGATAAATGTAATGGCGAATCTCTTCTTTCGATTTGCCTCGTTTCGCCAGAAAAATAGCGGCCGCTGTGGCTTGCGCGCCCTTGATGCCTTCCGGATGGTTATGACTGACAAGGGCACTTTGCTCCGCAAAAAACAGCGCCTGCTCCAATGATTCCGCCAATTCACCACAGGCGGAAGCTCGCATGGCTGAGCCATTTCCCCAGCTATTATAAGGCTCAGGATTCTTTGTCACTAACCACTGTGAAAAAGAGCCACCATAAGCCCCCGTAGGATTTGGATAGGAGCGGCCAATAGACTGCATGGTCCGGATAAATTGATCTTGCAAAAAGGCCTCGTCCTTTTCCTTCTTATCCGCAAAGGCTTGTTTCAAAGCTAGCCCCACCGCAATGGTCATCAAAGAATCATCCGTGTAATCCGATTCCTCCGAAAAAAGAAGGAAATTCTTGGACTTGATGGGCTGAAATTCAAATCTTGATCCCACAATATCTCCTAGGATTGCTCCAATCATCTTCTTTTCTCCTCTCTGCATTTTATGAACGCGAATTCTCTTCCTTTTGAGAATTCGGACCCGTCCAATTATGGAACGAAACATCTATTCCACGCACTCACCCGGACAAAAGCGCTACCGTCTCCACGTGGATTGAGATGACCGGATTGATGTCTACACCTCCCTTGAAGCCTTGCCTCGTACAAGGAAACCGGGCCGAGAACGTAGACCCGTACGTGGAAGCTGTTCAGGGCTTTTTCCTTAAGAATCAATATCCCTATTCTGCATTGTTGAATAAGTGTTGTCCCGTATTGCAATCAGTTGATCGATAACCTCATCATCGCAAATAAGGACAGAGATAGCGTTCTCTAAAAATTCCTAGAGTTCAGGTGATATCTCTTTCAACGAAAGACCGGTATCCTCTATCCAACATTGCATAACTTTTATTGCACCATTTTGCAGCCGTCTGTTCCACGAGCATATACCTGTGCGAATAAATTGCAGCCCAAAGCCAACATGATGACGTATTGACTGAAGAATAAAGTCGAAAATATCAGGGACTAGCTTTCTCTGGTATTCCATTGAATCTTTGTCGGGAGCACATATATATTGAGAAAGATTAATGTTTTCTTCAAGAAAATCCAGTAATTCTTCTAAATGATATCCTTTCTTGATGAGATTCCCTGCTAGCCAATCATATTTTTGGAAATCCTTTTGTACAAAGCGAAACGCATCTGCTTCGTAGGGTAAATCAAGCCGAATGGCTAATCCAAAGGAATTCCCTTTTTTTGTCTCTTGCAAGATCTTTTTCTTAACCGAATCATTGATTAGTTCGTCCCCCTCTTTTTTTAAATGGAGAAGAGATTCCTTATCCGATACATAGTCGATAACATCTAAAATCGCAGAATAATCTTCCGTACGTAGATCCTTCCTGCTTCTAGCAACTTGAAGGAAAGTTCCAAGTAACTCCTCCTTTTCTTCAATAGCGGAAATCCCCATTACCGGTTCTTCTGAAAGCAGTGCTGAAATAACATTGGATATGCCACAATATAGGTCATGGTCGATAGGAGCTTTTAAATGATCAATAAGATCTGCCTTTTGATAAATTGTCAATGCGGAGTAATCCGGCATGACGTCATTGTTGATGCCTTCTGTCAGTAGCCAAAGTTTTATCTCTTCCGTTTCCGGTTTTAACTTGTCGACTAAGTGTATCCTACCCCACCCGGTTACTTTTTTTGCCGCATCAAAAATCTCTTGATTCCCATTTCGCCAGTTTTGCATATGAAAACCGGCATAAAAAGTAAACTCATCATATAAAGCCAACGTACGGATAATAGGCTTATAAAGCTCCAAATCTTCCAGTTCAAATAGCTCTAGGAGCAAGAAGCCCAGCTTGACGGCTTCTTTTTCATTTGCCTTGAGCAACAATTGGATCCCAAAATAGATAATTTCGCCTAAATTTAGGTCATTTTCATGGTCCATAAGATACCGGACAATGTCATCTGAAAGTGGATAAATGCTATGATTTAAGCCATATTTTTCCGCTTCAAAAATGGCCTGGCCTACTTGCCTTTGCGAGGCCATTTCAATAATGCAGGCCCAATGTTGAAGTTCTTCCTTCATATCCTGCTCATTCGTAGAAAGGTGATATCTTAACATGCCATCCCAAGCACCAGGTGCAAAGGTTATATCCCCGTTAGTATCTTCACTTGGAAGGCTAAAATCGGAATCAAGTTGTCCATTCTTGTTTACTGCAGAGTGAATCTGCTCATAAATTGATTGTCTCATATCTTCCCGCCTTCCTTCAATCGACTAATTGATACCCATAGTCATACACTGGTTTATTGAGTAGAGTCTTTTTCAATACGATGCGCTGCTATGGTTCTCATTTCCCATTAATCGCTAAAAACCCATCCCACTGCCACACTCCCCCCCCCCAAAAAATACATCTATCCTGTGCGCTCAAGGAGCAAAAAACATCTATCCCACGAACTCTATCGGCAAAAACATCTATGGCACAAACTCAAATATCTAACCAGTCCACTCAACTATCCCCCGCTGAGTCCAAATCCGGGTTTGTGCAAATTTTCTTGCTAACTTTTTTCAAATTATCGAAATCTCCCAAACCCATTGATTTTAACGCTTTTCACCCTTCCCGTGACATCAATACCACCGTCTCCACATGGATTGAGATGAGCCGATTGATGTCCACACCTCCCTTGAGACCTTATCTTGTACGAGGAAATTGTTCAAGGCTTAGACTCGTACTTGGAAACTGGTCGAGTTTTCCGGAATCATTACTAATATCCCTCTACCTCGTGACGATATTATCTATAGATTATTTTAACTCATCTTATGATCGCATCGTCGTCAGCCTGTAAAGCGTGTTATAATACAATACTACATGTTAGACATGACTAACTAAAATTTGAGGTGATTGAATATGATTATGCATGATTGGAACAGCGAAAAGAAAGACGTCATTCTGCTGATCCACCCGATGCTTTCCTCAGCAAATGGAATGAAAACGTACATTGCCGACATTGTCGGGAATGGATACCGCTACTTCGTACCGGATCTTTCCGCACATGGTGATGCAATTAAAGACACCTACAAAAGTGCTTTTGACGAGGCAAGGCAAATTCATGATTA
Source organism: Murdochiella vaginalis (assembly GCF_902381775.1). NCBI lineage: Bacteria > Bacillati > Bacillota > Tissierellia > Tissierellales > Peptoniphilaceae > Murdochiella > Murdochiella vaginalis. The sequence continues at coordinate 555,902 of NZ_LR698969.1, read as the reverse complement.
TCTGGTCAAAAATCAGATTATGAAGCTTAAGCTTGGCTTTGGAGCCTCCCTGGGAGGCGTGATTCTTCTGCAGCTTCTCAAGTATGACGATATTCAGTTTGAGCATGTGTTCTTTGAGGGAACGAGCTTTTACACTAACGCGAAACTTCTGGAACGGATCCTCAGATTCGTATTTCTGAAAAAACATAAAAAGGCCGTGGCAGATCCGGCGCTCAGTGTTAAGAGGATGTCTTCAATGTTTGGAACGGAAGCCGCTCCGCTTCTGGCAAAGCATTTTATCGCCATGAGCGAGGAAAGCATAAGGAATATCATTCACGACTGTGCATTTGTGGAACTGCCGCCATTATCCGATACGCTTCAGAAGAATTGTCTGTTTGCCTATGGTGATAAGGATTTCGACTACAAGAAGGCAAGGAGAATGCTCCGGAAGACATATCCTCATGCAGGAATGAAAGTGTGGGGAGGCTACGGGCATTGTGAGAGGATGACGAAAGATCAAGAAGGTTATTGCCATGACATCGAGGACTATATTCGTGCATAAATACAATGCGAGGTGAGGTATTCAATGAAGAAAGAAAAAACAGCCATGCCTTGCGACGTCATCGCAAATGTCATCTTCATGATTGGAGATTGCCTTGTGGATGCGTTCGGAGCAGGCCTGAACGCTTTTGATCTGCTCATTATCGACCTGTGCTGGTGGCAACACAGCAAGCCCAGACAGTTTCAAGGCATTAATGGCGGGAAAATTTATCTTGGTGCAAAGAAACATGTGAAGGCTTTTCTGAGAACTATTCCTGTTTTTGCTGTGTCAGCCCTGCTTGTTTCGGGGATATTGCAGATTATTCAATAGGAGGATACAACATGGATATATTTCGAGCAATACTTGATGGAATAGCAATGGCCGGAATATTTAACGGAGCTGCGGCAACTGTAGTTTTGATCAATCCAAGATATTTCTTCGATTCTTACCCGAAAGCGATACAGAAAGCCGCACCAAAGCAAATGACCAAAGAGGAGAAGCACGTTAATTTCATATTCACTATCGTGGTTATGGGCATCTGCGCGGCATATGAAATCATCAGTAATATGCACACAGGCATCACCGGATTCTGGCCCTTATTCTGGACTGGATATATCAATTGGAATATTGTAAATTTCGGAGACTTTTTTCTTCTGGACTGCCTGTTATTTCAGGGGAAATATAAAGGCTGTATTGTCATACCGGGGACAGAAGGCCATCCGGATTATGAATCTGGAAACTGGATGAAGCATCTTGGACTCTTAGAGCATTTTCTGCTGTGGCCATTCATCCTGGTTCCGATATATAGCGCGGTACAAGCCGGGATTATTATGCTGGTAAGAGTTGTCCTTTGAAGAATAGATCCGTCGGGTGTACGGTGATGCCTTTAAGCGCTGGATTCACAACTGTATCGAGTACATTCAAAGGAATCCAGAATGGGAGCTACTCTTGTCCATTATGGCTTCCCTGGCTCAGCATGAAAGCCTTGCGGCAGATACTGTTACATCTAGTTCATCCATATCTATTTTTACTTTTATGTACTTATTGGAATCTAGTTTGGACAGAAGCACAATCGTCTCCACATGTGTCAAGACTACCCTGATGATAACACTACATCAAGAACTTGGTCTGCACGCTCGTTGCACGATGGAAGTTGGCAAAGGGAAGAATGCTTGAGAAAAAAACATCCAGTATGCTTTTAGAAAAGCATAAAAAAACTACAAACACTTATCGGTTCATACGTCATAAATACCTATATAGTTATAAAATTGCTCATGCAACCGCCTCATTTCATCCGGAGCCTTTATTGAATGTCGGTACATAAACTTTTCTCCAAAACGGCTTCGAAAAATAATCCCAAGAATAAACCCCATAATGGAGCATGGAAGAATTTGTAAAAACTTCATTTTTATCGGAACAGGTTTAATTCCTTTTGTTTTAACATTAAAAAGATTTCTTCTGATTTGCTTCGCTGTTTTATTCATTAATACACGATCGTTTCCGGCATGCTCAGGATCATCTGAATGATAATAAGCATCTGCAATCGGCACGACCATTGCAAGATGACAAATCTGCCATGAATGCATGTCTTTTACAACTTGGCATGGAATCATTGCTGATCGGAACAAATCGAACAGTTCTTTTTCACGACCACCTGACATGCCGATTGTAGTTGGCTGAATAAAGCGAGGCGTAAGGGCTGCATCCAAAATATCTCCGTCAAAGCCGCCGCCGGCACCCGGGAAAGCAGGGAGGATACGTCCTTTTCCACAAATCTTTTCCCATGTATCATACGTTTCTAAAGAATTTACCATAGTTACAATGACAGGACTTATATTAGCTTTCAGTTCCGCCAAAGCAATATGTAACTGATTTTCTCTTACCGCAAGCAATATAAAATCATAACTGTCTAACGGCAGCAGTAGAGATAAAACGGATACTTTGGCAGTCCGAATCTCATTATTTTTTTTATACCTTAGCCCATACGTCTGTAATTCTTTCAAACGATTTCCACGAGCATATACGGATACATCTGCTCCCGCTTCGGAAATCAAAGCCGCATAAAGACTTCCTATCACTCCTGCACCATAAATCAATACTCTCATCTTCACGGTCCCTTTATGTTTCTTCCTAAATTTCGATGTATTTTTACGTATCCAAACAAAAGCTCACTATCCATTTAGATAAATGGCCCGAAAATTCATCTTCATAATATTCCAACAATCAAAGCCTGAACCGCCGCTACAAACGATATGATCAAAAACGGAGTAACTACAAAATGTTCCTTGATTGCCAAATGCTTCATCCAATTACTGAATTCATAATCCGGATGTCCCTCTGTCCCCTGAATGACGATTTTATCCTTATATTTCCCTTGGAACAACAGACAATCCAACAAAAAGAAATCTCCTAAGTTTAATATGCTCCACTGAATATACCCCATCCAAAAAAGATTCCAAAAGCCCGAAATGCCTGAATGTATAAGACTTGCTATGGAATATATGAAACAAATCCCGCAAATTACAATTGTTATAATGAAATTTATATTTTTCTCTTTTTTTGTCATCTGTTCAGGTGCAGCTTTCTGAATTGCCTTTGGATAAGAATCAAAAAAATATCTCGGATTAATAAGTACCAAGACTGCCACTGCACCGTTAAAGATTGCGGCTATTGCAATCCCGTCCAGAATCGCTCGTATATAATCCATAAAACTATCTCCTTAGTAAATTCTATTCTTTGTCGCCGTATACTTCCATAGGAAAGATAAACCTCTTATAATCCGTGATACTCTCCCTTTTCAAGATAAAGCATATATTCCTGAATAGTTTTTCATCTCCTGCTCACTTGCATTTAAATATTTTTTAAATCCTATTAGCTTAAGAATCAGTTTTAATATACTATATCTTAGTGATAACCTGGACGTTATTTCACCTCTCCATTTTCAAAAATACAGCATTTTCACAGTCTGTCCAGATCTTTTCCGGCATTTTATAATTATTGCAGGAATCGAAGGTTCGCCATAAGGAAGCTGATACGGGGTGATTCCCCCATCTATGATCGCACTGCTGACCTTTACCCGCTTTTCTGCAAGAAAACGAGCAACGATTGCCCCTCCCATTGAGCAGCCATAGATACAGGAAACAGTCTTATGATCATAGTGCTACGCAAGAAGCGGTTAATAATGATGATTTAAAAGGCGTGAAAATATTAATCCCAGATAATAGAACTTTGGATCTCTGCGTGATTGGCTTTTACCTATGCCCATGAACGGGCAAGCGATAATCGAAGACTAGGCCGCTAAATTAGCATTTACCGCCTGGGTGCACCTTTTAACGATAGCCCTTGCTAAGCCTTGCTACACAAGAGCAAACTTGCACCCACCTAATCAGCCTTTGACATCAATACGACACTCTCCGCCGTTGGCGGCTTACCGCTCAGCCTGCGCTTCGCTTGCCTTCGCGGGCCGCCTTGGCATGATCAAGACCTAACATGATGAGCGAAAGCGAATCAATATAGGTCTGATGCAACCATTTGCCCAAATCTTTGATTTGGTGCAAATGTCTGCTGACCTACTTTTGATGCTGCTTCGAGCCGCTTTGCGGCTCTCGCACCATCAAAGTTAGGGCTTCAACTTGTTCATCATTGCCCAAACTTATATTCAAATTATAATCCCTTTTATATTGATTTTTTTTTACGGAATAGAAGAAATTTCTAGATTTCTTATAATCTTGATAGTTTAAACGCAAAAGCAAAATCTGTTAAGATGCTTTTTGAGCAATCATTACACCGATCGGTGCAAGACCTCCATATACCAATTTCATTTCAACTACTGAAAACCCATATTCCTCAATAAAATCTTCAAATTGATTTTTATTCCATTCTTGATAAATCTTAAATCCTGAAATAGACATCAAACTCTTTATAATTTTTCTTTGTTTTCCTTCTTTCCATAGAAAGGTAGAAGCAAACAAAATCCCATTAGGTTTTAAAACCCTATATATTTCTTTCATTGCCTCATCTGGCTTAGGCATAATATGAAGTGCATTTGCGATTAGCACACAATCAAATTTTTCATAAGCAAAGGATAGTGATGTTGCGTCAGCTATTTCAAATATAAGGTTTTTGGCTTCTCCACGCTTCCTCGCTTCAAGAATCATTTTTTCAGAGAAATCTGTGCCAATCCAGCTTTCAGTATGCTTTGAAAGACTAAACGAAAATTATCCTGAGCCGCAAGCAAGTTCTATTCCGACACTGTATTTGATACAATTTAACGCTGGTGCGTAAGTCATGTGTTTAACCTCGAAATCCCTTGATTTACAGGGATTTTCGCCTTTCTGCGGAGCTTCCTTTGATGCTTTTCGTGGCAGTTTTTGTATGAGTTTTTGCTTTTATATATCTCTTTCCATCATACCTGTTTCCGATTTTCGTACCCCTCGGAGAGCAATCGTTAAAAAGTGTCAGTAATCGTTAAAAAGTATCGGGAATCGTTAAAATGTTCAGATTGCTCATCAACTTGCCAAGAATTCAACAACGAACGCCTGAACGACAGCTGCGATTGGTATCAATAAAAATGGCACGAACAAAAAATGCTCCGCAAGAGCCAAGTGCTTCATCCAATTCTTAAATTCATAGTCCTTGTGGCCCTCTGTGCCGGGAATAACAATTTTGCTCTTATATTTTCCTTGAAATAACAGACAATCTAACAGCAAAAAATCTCCTGCATTTAAGATGCTCCACTGAATATAGCTCATCCAAAACAAGTTCCAAAAACCAATAATTGGGGAATGCATAAGGCTCGCAACCGAATAAACAAAACATATCCCAACGAGGCCGATAGTGAATATGAGATTTATCTTTTTCTCTTGCTTTGTCATGGGTAAAGGAGCTGCCTTTTGAATGGCTTTTGGATAAGAGTCCAAAAACCATCTTGGATTGATCAGTGCCAAGCTTGCGACAGCCCCATTAAAAATAGCAGCGATAGCTACCCCATCCAGTATTGCTCGAAGGATATCCATAAACCCATATTCTCCTTAATCCACACATCCTTTTACAAAAGCCATATAGGCCACTGTGTTTTGTGTCATTTCTTCGCAGTGTCCATAGCCTTGCCAGATTTTTAATTTTTCCTTGGGATAATGTTTCTTGATGCTTCTTCTTGCATGTCCGACATTCAGATTCTTATCCCCATAAGAAAAGATGGTATCTTGCTTCGTATCCTCCGATAAATGTGGCAAGCGGATATGTCCGCAATCATAAACAATATTTTTGATACTCTGCTTGTCCATCGTAACAAGCGTATCAAACAGCATGTTCGCATAGATCCCATAGCGTTTGGCGACCTTATCAATCAGCGGTTTTGGATCTTGCCGCGCCTTCTTTTGTTTGCTCAGAAACACATGCTCCAGCATTTTTGATAGAAGTCCGGCTTGTTCACAAAAGCTGGTCCCTTCAAAGAACAGTTTTTGAAAGTGTAGGCTTTGATCTTGGAGCAGTTCAAAAAGAACGCCGCCGCCCAATGAAGCGCCAAAGGCAAGTTTTATGGTGCAGAGATCATGCTCTTTTAAGTAATGGGCAAGCGTGGCTGCTTCCTCAGCTGTACTTACATAAGGATCGTCTTTTGCCTCTCCATGTCCGGAAAGGTCGGGCACAATATAGAGATACTCACATCCCAGCTCATTCGTCCATCGGTAAAACCGCCTGTTGGAATTGAAGTCTGCCCTGTCCGCAATGCGTATCTGCTCAATGGTCGCTTCATCAACGCCGCACTCACGCAGCAGCTTTTCCTCCGCTTCTTTCCAGATACGCCATTTCCTGTCCTCCCGTCCGTGGTTATATGCCATGCTTCTTTTCCTCCAATCAGAATTGATTGAGAGGGCAGAGAAAAACCCCCTCATTTTCCCAAAGGAAAAAACAAGGGGGCTGAACGCCTTAAATTTTAATTTTCTATTATCTTTCTTAGTTTTCTTAGGATTCTGGCTTTGCGTTTGTTCACAACGCTCTGGGTTATGCCGAACCTCGCCCCGACTTCACGCTCAGAAAGTCCGTCAAAAAAGATTGCCTGTATCAATTCCTGTTCACTATCCGACAGCAAAGGCAGGGCGGCTTTCAGCCTGTCCACCATAACCGCATTGACAACGGTTTCCGCAATGTCTGCCGCTTCATCAGCGATAAAGTCTAAAGGCTTCCCCTCGCTGTCCGTAAATCCATCCAGAGAAAGCAGGCTGTTCTTCGTATCTAATTTTTTCAGATAACGCCACCGTTCCTTATCTCGGTAGAAGTCCGTGTATTGCTCCCTCACGACTTCAAGCAGACAGCCTTGAATGGGGATAAACAGCTTGTCCATATAGGTCTGGTCGGATTCCCTGCGGCGGCAGAAATCCGTATAGGACAGTTCCACATATCTGCCGCTTTCCTTGATATATACCTTTCTCGGTGCGTATTTCACTGTAAGTACCTCCCATCTGAATTTTTGAAATGTTCAAAATCCAGATGGAGAGGTGGCGAACGACACCTAACACCACTAATAGCCCTATGGCACTTTCCAACAAAAATCGACAAAAGAAAAACCGCAAAGGCTCTATGACCTTTACGGTTATGGGAAATATTAATTCTGTTGTATGGAGATTGTACTTCTACATTCAAGGCAGGAAGTGCCGTTGCATAGGCAGAAATTTTTTTAACTGGTTTCCTGCCGTTCTCTGATATGCTATGTATTGATAAATTTTGCTTCGTATGAGCAGATAGATAACTGCCCGAAAAAAGGACATAAAAAAATCCCTCCAAATTTAAAAACAAATTCAGAGGGTAATTTAGGGTATAACAAAATAACCCACCCGAATATCGTTTTTTTTATTTGGTGAGTTTGTTCTTTCAAATACGAAACAAAAAGAGCCGATGATTCGTGAATTGATCCACAATTTCATCGGCTCTGCGTCTTAAGCGTCTGGCTCTTTGATGACAGTTATCTTCAAGTTGTCAACTTTAATCAATCTTTCTTGTCTGCATTTTGGACAATAAAGGGGATAATTCTTCAAAACAGTGTCCTTCCTAATTTTATTACGGGTTTTGCTCCCACAAACAGGACATAATATCCATTCGCATTTCATCATAATTAGTCTCTAATCCTTTCAAATCTCATTTTATACGACTTTTGCAAGCTGTTAAGCTAACTTGTGGAACATATGCCGAACCTTATCTATACGGCTATTCGGGCGGCGGGGTTGGCAAATAAATTTACCAATAGCTGGCTGGTATCCTTTTAACTCTGTCAAGCAGACTCCCTGCCCATTTGTGAAATAAGTTAAATCGTTCCTGTATTCTTGAATACATCTGGCAGGGATTTCTCCTTTCAGAATGACCTCGTTATTCTTTAACTGAGTACTTACAATATCTGCACAATACCTTGGGGCATCATGATACGCCCGTGAGAGATATTCCTGCGGTGCATAAATTTCAAAGTGGAGATATGGCTCTAATAGTTCTGTCCCTGCTTTTTTTAAAGTCTGCTCCAATACGATAGGGGAAAGCAGCCGAAAGTCTGCGGGGGTACTTACAGGACTATAATACAATCCATATTCAAAACAGATTTTACAGTCTGTCACTTTCCATCCATACAGCCCCTGCTCGCAGCCATAGAGAACCCCCTCCATAACCGCATTTTGGAACGATTGGTTTAAATATCCAAGTGAAACTCTGCTTTCATACTGCACTCCGCTTCCAATAGGGAGCGGCTCTATGGACAACCCGATAGAAGCCCAGAAAGGATTTGGCGGGACTTCTATGTGGATGGTATATTCTGCTTTTCTAAGCGGTCTTTCCATATATATAACAGTAGGCTCTTTTATTTCTGCCTCCACATGATATTTTTCCTCAAGGATGGCACAAATGACTTCCATCTGCACTTTCCCCAAAAAAGAAAGTATAATCTCATGCGTTGTAGTATCCACATAATATTTTAAAAGAGGGTCGCCATCTGAAATTTCTGTAAGTGCCCCAAGCAATATTTCCCGCTGTTCAGATTTCTTTACTGCAATCGTTGTTTGGAGCATAGGAAGAGGATTTTCAATAAATTTTCTCTGCGGCAACAGCATTTCGTTCCCCAAAATACTGTTTAGCTGCAAAACATCATTTGATAAAATTACAATATCACCAGAGCAGGCTGTATCTGATGAACATAATTCACCGTTTGTCGGAACACACATCTCTGTGATTTTTATTTTCTCTTTTTCAGATATTCTAATAACATCCCTCAAATGCAATGTTCCGCTATATATACGCACATAAACAAAACGCCGCCTTTTCTCTGAATATTCAATCTTAAAAACCTGCCCGCATAGTTCAGATTGACCTTCAGGCGTTGATGAATAAAACTTACTGGCAATCACTTCTATAAGCTGCCGAACCCCCAGATTGTTTTTAGCGCTTCCGTGATAAACGGGAAATAACGTTCCGTTTTGGAATCTCCTGTTTTCTTCCTGTTCCAGTTCTGACATTTTAAACGGTTTCCCTGACATATATTTCTCTAATAGTTCATCGTTTCCCATAATTACCGCATCCCACTGTTCCATATCGTCATTGTCCGTTACATTTATATGGGGATGCTGCCCAACCTTTTGCTTCACTATAATTTCCGAAGAAAGCTTTGCTTTCATTTCCCGATATACCATTGGCAAATCAATCCCCTCTTGGTCAATTTTATTGATGAAAAAGATTGTCGGAATCTTCATTGTCTGTAGTGCATGAAACAGTATACGGGTCTGTGCCTGTATGCCATCCTTTGCAGAAACTAATAATACTGCTCCGTCTAAAACGGATAAAGAACGGTATACTTCCGCCAAAAAATCCATATGACCTGGCGTATCTATAATGTTGACTTTTACATCCTCCCACTGAAAAGATGTCACTGCTGTCTGGATAGTGATTCCCCTTTGACGCTCCAAATTCATTGTATCTGTTCTTGTTGTGCCTTTATCTACACTCCCTAGTTCTGTAATCGCACCACTGGTATACAATAAACTCTCCGTTAAAGTTGTCTTTCCTGCGTCAACGTGAGCCAGAATTCCTAAGTTAATTATTTTCATGTGATTTTCCTCCTATCAACACCCAAAAAGGGCATAAAAATACCCAGTGATAAATACTCCTATCACTGGGTAAATAAATCCAATAGCCCCAAAACACTTATATGTTTTCGGGCATATAAAATTACATGATAAAAGTATTCTTAAACTGGGTACAAAAAACTAAGCCCCATATTAAAAGTTAAACAGGACTGCTACTTTTTGTTCCCACTATCAAATTGACAGTTTATTTAAGAATACCTTGCCGCATATTTATTAACTCCTTGTATAAAACTGAATTTAATTATATTCCTTAACCCTTTATTTGTCAAGCTGACAAACTAAAGCAGAAAAAGCGGCAGGATTTCACCCTGCCACTAATCATCTGTTTATGCAAAAATAATTTCTTTCTCCACAATCTCCCTCGCACAAGCCCCTATATTATTAAGCCGCCTAACCCATTCTAAAGCGTTTTCTTCCTTTAGGCGTTCTGTTATGCCCTGCGCCTGTTTCATGCCTTCTATGAGCCGCTCAAAGCATTCCTGCGCCTGCCTGTCGATGTCGGCAAGGTAGGTGTTGAGCCTGCCACTTGTAAGAAGATTGGTGTATGTAACTTTGCGGTACTGCTTCAGATAGTCTAAATGCTGCTGTCCCCATATGCCTATTGGCTGTTCTTCTTCGGCGGGTACAGTTAAGCATGGGATTAAATAATCGCCTTGCCTTTCGTATCTGCCGCCCATTTCCTCAAATAATGATGTTGCCATTGTCTGTTACCTCCACATTCTTTTTTATTTTGAATGTCCGCAAAATCCGTCCTACATCTTTTGCCATGCTATCCATCATCATTTTGCCGGAAAAATTCATCGGATGGATGAGGAGGATAACTTCTCGCTTGTTCTGATTGATGTCATGAATCACCATGATCACACCTCCTTGAAATCGCTCCCTTTGCCCATGGTGCCATTGATTTTTCTGGCCACTAAAAAACACTCTGGCCAAGGACTGGCCGGTAGAAGTTCGCATTGCAGGAGTTCAAAATCGTTTTGGCAGATAAATGCTTTAAATTCTGCAAGTTTCCAGCTGTGAAAAACATGAAATCCGATTCTTTTCATCAGCCACAGCTTGAGTCGATGGATCTTTTCTTCAGCGACAAAGGTGGGTGCGATCAGTAAGCCATCTGTTTTAAGAATGCGATGAATTTCTTCTAAGGCCTTTTTTGGCTTTGGCATAATGTGCAGCGTATTAGCTATAAGCACAACATCAAAGCGATTGCTGTCAAAGGAAAGTGCTGTCGCATCTTCCACGCAAAAGCAAAGATTTGAAGACTTTTCTCTTTTCTTTGCCTCTGCAATCATGCGTTCTGAGAAATCTGTAGCAAGCCATGTTTTTGCCTTTGGCGCAAGCGGAAGGCTAAGCTGTCCAGTGCCACATCCCAGCTCCAGCACAGATTGCTCATCCGACAAATGTGCTTCGATTTTCTTGATTAATGTCTCATAGAGTTGTTTGTTTCCTTTTTCCTGTATTCGCGTATAGAGCTTGGCAATGCGATCCCAGAAGCTTTTATTATCCCGATTTTCTTTTTGTTTCATGATTTAAGTTCCCTTATTGAACCCACACACATAAGCCCGCCAAGACAGCAGAGCCCACAAGTATAGCGATGACATGGATGAGGTGATCTTTTTTGTTGTAGCCAAAAAGCTGCGGGCCCAACAAGGCTTTGACTTCCGGATAAAAATGCGGAAAGAACGTAGACCTACAAAGCAAAAACCAATCAAAGAAGAAAATATCAAAGACTTTCAGCAAAAGCATCATCACGGCAAAGCGTATATAAAACTGCAGGAAGGTAAAGCCATTCTTGATACCGTCTACTGCACCGACAATAACAGCTCCCGCCATACAAAGCATTGCCAGCAGGGCTAAGCTCCAGCCGAGGATATGCTGTCCGCGAAAACGTTCTGGTTTTTCCTCGACGGCTTCATAAACGGCTTTGGGTGCTGATGTAAAAAACTTCTTGTCCTGGATAAAACCTACGCCCGCCAATAAAAGTAAGAAAAGCCCTGCCATCATAATCGAGGATAGGAAAAGCGTCAGAATCATTGTTTACCTCCATACTGTGCAGCTTCCGGCAAAAAACCACCCTGCGCACCTTCTGAGGTGTCATCGCTTTCGTCGTAGCTGTCATAGGGCGCCGCAGGATCAACGGGCTTTTGTTTGCAAAAAGCATTACACGCTTTATCGGTATGACGAAAGACAAAGTCGAAGTCGCGGCTGTAACCCGTATGTCCGGTAATGAACATCGGACGCGAGTTTCGTTCTTCAAGCTTTGCCTTCAAAGTAGCAAGAGAGCGAATGGCCAACTTGTTGTTTTCTGCTAAGGCATTGATAAAGCTATAGCCGCCGTCATAGCCCAGCCAGATGGTATCACCCAAGAACACATAGGCATCGTCAATGAGATACACCAGATGTCCCCAAGTGTGGCCCGGCACTAAGAAGCATTCGATGCGGATATCTCCGATAGAAAAGATATCGCCGTCTTTCAGCAGCGTTTTTTCATTTTTGATGACAACCTGCGGAAGCTTGTAGAGCCCGAAGCTTACCTTGCGGCGTACCTCACCCGTCAAATAACGATTTTCAATTTCTCCGATGTAGAGATGGGCATGTCTGAAAAGACCGTCGCTGTCCTCTTCCACCGCACCGACATGATCGGTATCCTGATGGGTGATAAGAATATCTTTGATCTTGGCCGGGTCCAGATCCAGCCATTTCATCTTCTCTTTCAACCGCGGATAGTTGTAGCCGGCATCAAGCATGATGGTCTCATTGCCTTTGGTGTAAAAGAAGATATTGGCGGCATACTCCCGCACGCAGCGCACATGCTCATCAATCCGGCCCGTGTTGATCGGCTTGAAGATGCCTTTGCCACGGTAGCCTCTTGACATGATTTTTAATTGAAATTCTGTAGCTTTCTTAGACATAACGGATGACTTTCTTTTCTGCTATAACTTTGTTCTCCTGTATTAATCGGCAAGTTTGCCGTCATTCTGTGGTGTAGGCTCTGCAGGATCCTCATGAACGGTTTCAACGATGTCGTTTAAATCGCAGCTGAGAACCTCACAAATTCTCAGTAAAATGTCCGTTGTAACGTTGTCGCCGCGATTGAGTTTTGCAAGTGTCGTGGAGCTAATCTTTGTTTTCTTTCGCAAATCTTCTTTTGTCCAGTTAAGATCGATTAGCCTTTTCCATAATTTGTTATAAGAGAGTTTCATATTGCCCCCATGTGTGTGATGTGTGCTGACGGCACTATTGCGGTTTTTCACTATTCTTCTTGTTTTTCTTGGTATTCCATGTGTATCCATATAAGGCTTTGGTCCCATCATCAAGATGAATGACACGTAACTCATCAGATAATTCAACCGCTTCTTGTCCATAGGCAGGGGAAGCATCAAAGGCAAAGAATACTTGTTTCGGATCGCCGCAACGATCATATAATTTTGCTGTCTTCTCGTATAGCTCTAACATTTTAACAACCGGCAAATAAGCAATCTGCTTGATGACCGTAGAATCATGGATAACGAAAGGAAGTGCTGTCAATTCCAAAATCGCCATGTCAAACAAAATCAGATTCTTTGATTTTGCACCGGCTCCGTTATCGCCTTGGGAAGAAAAACCATAGCCAAGTTTTCCTTCTCTGGATTCTTTGAAAGAGAAAAATGGTGCGAGGCGATCTTGATACGGGTAAAGAAAGTCATTGTTCCTTTGGAATGCGGCATTCAAGTCGCTTGCCAGACTTCCGAGAATGGCAGGCCGTCTTTCCTTCAGTGCTTCTCCGGTTTCTTTTTTGAGCTTCTTCAGTTCCTGCGTCTTGTCAAACATAGATATTTGTTCCGCAAGACGCTTTATCTTTGCGACGGTCTCACCATTTTTCTCATAGGTTTCATCGTCCAGTTCAATTGATTCATTGAGCGAGTAAATTTTCTCCTTAATTTGTTTGATCGCCTCATTGACAAGGCCAAGCTCTTTTTTGTAAAGCTCTGCCTGTTCATCAATCTGATCATTTAATATTCCGATGAGAGAGCGATGATAATATTCGACTGTCTCTAATTTTTCTTTGTTCGCTTGAGGAAAGAACTCATAAAAAGCATTTAACTCCTCACTGCTTATCCTGAGTTCTCCCGCCAACGTAGCCTCGACAAGTTTTAGCCTACTTTGAAGAGCCGTTCTTTTTTCTTCCAGTGGTCTTAAGCTCATGCGCAGTTTTGAAGCCTGCGATTTAATTTCTCTGGTCTTATCATATAAAGATAAATCGGCGGTCACCTTTAAGCTTGCGAGCTTCGTTTTTGTTTCGCTTAACTCTTCGGCTGCTTGTTTTCGTTCTTTTTGGGAACGCAGCTTTATATACGGACTAAGTCCGCTTTTTGCAATCGTCTCCAAGCTGGAATACTCACTGGAGGCTTTTGCCAGTTCGTCTTCTAAGGCTTTAAGCTCATCGTATTTTCCGAATAGTTTTTGAAGTGCTTTTACTCCCGCCTCATCAGGTTCTCGAGGAGCTGCAAGTAAAGGTTTAGTCAAATTGGCAAGAGGTTCTTCTCCGATGCGTACAAAGCGACCGATTAATTCACGCCATGTGGAATCATTGAAATCCAGGCCATATTGCTCGGCTAAAAATAATTTATAGTCATCGATCGTCCACTCGCCGGACTTCTCCTGATACGTGTCATCGGCATAAATACTGATAAACCCATGGCGCAACGTATCACGCGAAAGATAGTAGTAGTCTTCGCCGAATTTGAGCGTGAAGTAAATCGTATGGTGCCCTACAGCTTGCGGAAGTGTAATGGTATCCGTTGTCAAAAAATCCTTACCGGCAAAAACGAAATCAATGATATATAGCACCGTTGATTTTCCAATGGAATTTTCAGCTTTCGCACCACCTTCGATCATGTTGAGTCCACCGTGGAAAATAATGGGCGGTCTCTGCTTTTCGTCTTCGATGAATTTATCTGACCATATACTAATGAGCACGCAAGATCACCTCGCTTTTTTCGTCTATCGTTATTTCTTGAATTGAAAGAAGCAAAGCAAGCTCTTCAATAAGTTCAAGAACTCCACCAACCTCACCAGCAATTCTCTGGGATAAATCCGCTACAGAAATGCCATCTTTCCCAATAGCCCGTAAGATGATGGGGAAATTAGATAATGTGCTTTCTTCATAGGTATAAAGTTTATTCGGCAGTCTCATCAGAAATAGCCTCCTTGCGAGGCGAAAAGACCTCACATATTTGTATGAAATAACAAACTACAATGGCGCAGATATACTCACCTGATCCTGTTTCGTGACTCATCCATTCTGTTATCTTTTTGAAGGCTAAAGGCTGCTCAACCTGCAGCCGCTTTAGTTCAAGCCACATGCCTCTTACTTGATTGCGTATTCTTTCAAAATCCAAAACGCCGGATGAGTCCAAGCTCTTCAGTTGTGTGTCAATAAAAGATTTGTAAATAGCCATCGCATCGCGGGCTTGGAGCATCAGCTCCTCGTCTGCGATTTTTGTTTTTAAAGGATAGGCATTATATTTGGGATCCGTTTGTTTTTTAGCTGCCGGAATATCTTTCAAAGCAACCAGTAAAGCCGTGATTTCTTTGTCTAAATGCATGGGAACTGTCGCTTGTTCAAGTTTCTCTTGTTGCTTAAGCAGCGATTTTTTCTCATACAGATTTTTTTGTTGTTCCGGCGTATGGCTTAAGTTGTATTGAGCGGCGCACTCCGGGCATAAAACTGCAAAATCATCAATGGTTGGATTTTCTTTGCTCTCATCAATCTGAATGATGTCATAGGCAGGAGCCGTCTTGGCATTGGATGAAATTTGTAAAGATCTACCGCACTTAAGACAACCTCTGGATTGAAGCAACAACTCTTCTTTGTAGTCGGTTAAGGCCGCCCATTGATTGATTAGTATTTCGTATTCTTTATTTCGGTTTGTCTGTTTTGCTTTCTTTTGCAAAATCCTGACAAGTTCTAAGCTTGCCTGCTTAACGAGATCCTTAACCTCAACGTCAACACCATAGGCGGCGAAATTATCTGCTATTAGCTTTTTCGCGGGTAGATCCAGGGCTTTGATCAACCCCATCAAGTTTTTTAGGTTCAGACGTGATAAAAGCGCATTAGCAAATTTCATCGTAAAGGATGACGCTCTTGAAAACATCGACTCTAAAGTGGCATCGCTGGGTAGAACGGACGGATCTTTTCTGGTTGTCCACTCATCTTCCGATACCGTCGTGAACATGGAAATGAGTTCTCTCATATAAGAAGGTCCGCCGAGACCACCCGGAACGAGCGGTTTCATAGCTTTACACCATTCATTAAATTCCAAGGCGGATCCTCCTTTCTTTTTTCTCAGGTTTTCTCAGGTTTTTCTCTCAGGATTTCTCAGGGATCGGAATCAGTCACTTTGTATTCTAAAGGTGCAGTTCAGAAACCCATCTACACAAACCCTCTGATTTATTAATTATAGCATCTGAGGTTGCATCGAGTAAAGAAAAACTTTACGAAAGTGGAGGCTGTGAGCTGACATGAATTCAGAAGGGAGGCGATTTACATGGCGAGAAACACCAAGCAGACATCAGCGAAGATCGCTCGCAAGGCATCAACTGTCTTACGCGACGGTCGCTTCAGCAAGACGTCCAAAGCTGTAGCCGGAAGCGCTCTGGCGCAGACGAAGCCAAGCAAACGCAAGTAATCATTGCATTAGGCGGATGATGATCTGTTCTCACGTGTGAACACCCCATCTGCCAGCCCTTCGGGGCAACTCGTATCACGGGAACGTAACTGTTCCATTCAAAACTAAATCTAAGCCTGAATTACGTAATAGGGCGAGGGTTTGAAAAGAACTATTTTAGGTCGAAAGGCCTGAAACAAGCGTTTTTCACACCTTCTCTTTTCTGCGCCCTATTTTCAGGTTGTCTGTTCAAGAGTCGGTGTCAAAATGCACCGGCTCTTTTCATTTCCTCGCTCCTTAACCGCAAGTCAGGCGGACAAGGAGTCAAGAAATGTCAAAGAAAGAAAATCATGTATCAAAGATTTATATTCGCGGTCTCGGTCTGGTCGAGACAAGCCCTGAACACAAGAAAGACTACGAGAACGAATGCGCC
The DNA here is from genome assembly GCF_902381775.1 of Murdochiella vaginalis. Lineage (NCBI taxonomy): Bacteria > Bacillati > Bacillota > Tissierellia > Tissierellales > Peptoniphilaceae > Murdochiella > Murdochiella vaginalis. The sequence continues at coordinate 539,180 of NZ_LR698969.1, read as the reverse complement.
CGTATCCGCATGAAGATGCAGTATCACGGCGAATGCCACGTCACCAAGGCAAACATCAACCGCTGCGATGGCATATGCGTCGGCTGTCCATTTCGTTCTGCCGGGAAGTTTGTCTCCATCCATGACACCGTACAAACAGACAGCGCGCTTACCTACGCCGATGTGCTTCCTGCATCGGAAGCGTATTCACCGGAAGGCGTCCTTGCGCGTAAAACTTTGCGCGAAGAACTCAGCCGTATTTTCGCAGGTCTCACGGACGAGGAGCGCCAAATCATCCGTCTTGTTGTCGCCGGTCAATCCGAGCGCGACATGGCAGAAATCCTCGGCATCAAACGTACCACACTGAACTACCGAAAACGTCAGCTTTTTGCTCGGCTGAAAAGCCGGCATCCGGAGCTTCGTGACCTTCTTTTGGATCTCATCTCTTATTCCTAAACCTTAAACCTTCGTCCAACGTCCCTCCCTTTCTTCAGGGAGGGATAGAGGGGCAAAACGGCAGGCCCCGAAGGAAAGGAGGTAGCCATGAGACCACAAAGCAATGTGCCGGGTGTGACAAGAGAAGAACTCATCGAAGTGCTCTCTGCCATATCAATTATCACCAAAGACCTGACAAGAAAACTGATTCAGACAAAGAAAGGAGGCAATCCTTATGGGACAAATGAAAAAGATGAAAGCTGTTATAGACGACCTACATTCCTGTAGCGAACAACTAAGCGATATCGCTGCCGAGCTGGAAGCGATGTTCAGCACGGCACCGGAAGAAGTGACGGTTCCTGCAAAAACGCCAAAGCCGGAGCTGAAGCTTGAAGACGTGCGGGCCGTCTTAGCGGACATCTCCCGTGCGGGTCACACCGCAGAAGTGCGCGCCCTGATCGAAAAGTACGGCGCGGACAGACTCTCTAAAGTTGATCCGAAAAATTACGAAGCACTGCTTCGTGATGCGGAGGTGCTACATGAAGGCTAAACATGCGCTGCTTTCCGCATCAAGTGCCTATCGCTGGCTTGCCTGTCCGCCCTCGGCTCTGCTTTCGGCAAAGTATGAGGACACGTCAAGCTCTTATGCACAAGAAGGCACCGCGGCGCACGCTCTTGCCGAGTACAAGGTGCTGAAAGCGTTAGGCAGGAAAGCCGATGATCCGACGGAGAATCTTGATTATTTTAACGAGGAAATGGATGAAGCGACCGATGCCTATGCCGGCTACGTGCTGGAGCAAGTCGCCGAAGCTAAAAAGGCAACGATTGATCCAATCGTTCTGGTGGAACAGCGTGTGGACTTTTCCACCTATGTACCGGATGGTTTTGGTACTGCCGATGCCCTCATCATCGCCGACGGCAAGCTTTCCATCACAGATCTCAAATATGGACAGGGCGTGCTCGTTGAAGCCGATCATAATCCGCAGCTCATGTGCTATGCCCTCGGGGCCTATGAGATGTTTTCTGCGCTCTATGACATTGAGACCGTATCGATGACGATCTTTCAGCCACGGCGTGACAGCGTATCCGTCTTTGAGATGAAAGCATCGGATCTGCTGGACTGGGCAGAGAACACACTCAAACCAAAGGCGGAACTTGCCGCCGAAGGTAAAGGCGACTTTACAGCCGGCGAACATTGCCGCTTCTGCAAGGCAAAGGCCGACTGCCGAGCCAGAGCGGAAGCCAATCTCGCGCTGGCAAGATATGACTTTGCCCTTCCGCCTACCTTAACCGATGCGGACATCGAAGCGATTTTGCCTCTTCTTGATGAACTTACAAGCTGGGCGGAAGACATCAAGGCCTATGCCCTGACACGTGCAGTGGCAGGAAAAGAGTGGTACGGATATAAGCTCGTCGCAGGAAGAAGCAACCGTAAATACGTAAACGAAGATGCCGTCGCAAAGAAGGTATCCGATGCAGGCTTTAATCCTTATGAGGAAAAGCTCCTCGGCATCACCGCTATGACCAAGCTCTTAGGCAAAAACCGCTTTGAGGAGCTGCTTGAAGGCTTAATTGAAAAGCCGCAAGGAAAACCAACCCTCGTGCCGGAGTCCGATAAACGTCCGGCCATGAATTCAGCAAAAGAAGATTTTAAGGAGGAAAATTAAATGTCAAAATTTACAAACCCGATGAAGGTTATCACAGGAAAAGACACTCGCTGGAGTTATGCCAACGTGTGGCAGCCAAAATCCATCAACGGCGGCACACCGAAGTACAGCGTTTCGCTCATTATCCCCAAGTCCGATACCGTCACTTTAGGGAAAATCAAAGCTGCCATCGAAGCCGCCTACAAGGAAGGTGAAGCCAAACTCAAAGGAAACGGCCGCTCGGTACCCGCACTTGCGGCAATCAAAACGCCGCTTCGTGATGGAGATGCTGAACGTCCGGACGATGAGGCGTATGCAAACAGTTATTTTGTAAATGCCAACTCCACCACCAAGCCGGGCATCGTCGATGCCGACCGAAATGAAATCATCGACAGCTCCGAAGTTTACTCAGGCGTTTACGGCCGCGCGTCCATCAATTTTTATGCGTTCAACTCCAACGGAAATCGCGGCATCGCCTGTGGTCTCAACAACCTGCAGAAAATCCGTGACGGCGAGCCGCTCGGCGGTCATGCTTCTGCCGCAGAAGACTTTGCAACCGATGATGACGATGACTTCTTGAGCTAAGAGGTGTGCCATGACAAATCTACTTGATTTCATGTGCCAGCTCATCTTATCGATGGCTGTCGGATTCACCTTCGGTGCCGCCTTTGCCAACGTGCTCATTGCAAGGCTTGAAAAGCGCGAGAAGAAAAAGAACGACACCACAACCCGTTAAAAGCAAATGATGCGGAGAGGCAGACTGGAGATGCAGTCTGCCTTTCTGCCATTTAGGAGGTGAAATTTTGAAAACACTTAGCATTGATATAGAGTCATTTTCGTCCGTTGAACTGGCCAAAGCAGGCGTATATAAGTACGCCGAAGCGCCTGATTTTAACATTCTGCTCTTCGGCTGCTCGATCGATGGCGGTGAAGTTCGGGTCATCGACCTTGCACAAGGCGAACAAATCCCCAACGTCATTCTGGATGCATTGACAGACGACACCGTTATTAAATGGGCATATAACGCGAATTTTGAGAGAGTTTGTTTATCTCGCTATCTATCGGATATCGGCATAAGCCTTGATCCCTTTCATGACCATCATCCGCTTTCAACAGAGATGGCAAGATTTCTTAATCCCGCCTCTTGGCGCTGTTCGATGGTCTGGGCAGCAACTTTGGGTCTTCCACTATCACTGGAAGGTGTCGGTACAGTACTCGGCCTTCAAAATCAAAAGATGAAAGAAGGTAAAGACCTCATCCGATATTTCTGCATGCCGGACAGGCAAACCGGAAAACGACATCTTCCCTCTGATGCACCGGACATGTGGAAAACCTTCAAGGCCTACAACAAGCGCGATGTCGAGGTGGAACTTTCCATCAAAGAGAGGCTCAAAAATTACCCTGTGCCGGATTTTCTCTGGGACGAATACGCCATTGATCAGGAGATTAACGACCGCGGCGTGAAAGTCGATCTTACTTTAGCGAATGCAGCCGTTGAGATGGACAGGCGCTCAAAGGATGAGCTCATCACCAAGATGAAAGCCATCACTAACTTGGAGAATCCGAATTCGGTCGTTCAGATGAAAGACTGGCTTGCCCAAAACGGTATGCCCACGGAGTCGCTCGGCAAAAAGCAAGTCGCAGAACTGATTCAAACCGCACCGCCTAAGCTGCGGGATGCTCTTATGCTTCGCAGTCAGCTTGCCAAATCCTCGGTTAAGAAATATCAGACGATGCAAAATGCCGCCTGTAAAGATGGCAGAGTTCGTGGCATGTTTCAGTTTTACGGGGCCAACCGTACAGGGCGCTGGGCAGGAAGACTCGTGCAAATGCAAAATCTCCCCAGAAACCACCTGCCGGATCTTGGCGCTGCCAGAGCGCTGGTGAGAGTAGGAGATTTTGAAGCTGTTAAATTCCTCTACGAAGATGTACCGGACACCTTATCCCAGCTGGTACGGACCGCTTTTGTTCCAAAGGAAGGTCATAAGTTCATCGTTTCCGACTACTCAGCCATTGAAGCCAGGGTTATCGCCTGGTACGCAGGGCAGCAAGATTCCCTCGATGCCTTTGTAGCCGGAAAAGACCTTTACTGCGAGACGGCATCGCGAATGTTCGGGGTACCCGTCGTTAAACACGGTATCAATGGAGAACTCCGCCAAAAAGGGAAAATAGCAACACTGGCCTGTGGCTATGGCGGCTCGATCGGAGCCTTAAAAGCGATGGGCGCGCTTGAGATGGGACTTTCCGAAGAAGAATTAAAACCCATCGTTGATGCTTGGCGATCTGCCAATCCGAAGATCGTCAGATTCTGGTGGGACGTGGATCGTGCCATCCTTGAAGCTGTCCGCCATAAGAAAGTCACCAAGACACACGGTCTCACCTTTCGCTGCCGTTCCGGCATGCTCTTCATCATGCTGCCCTCCGGAAGGGCCTTAGCCTATGTAAAACCAAAGCTCGATGAGAACCGCTTCGGATCTCCCTGCGTCACCTATGAGGGTGTCATCACCGGAAAGAAATGGGATCGCATTGACTCCTACGGTCCAAAGTTCGTGGAAAATATCGTGCAGGCAACTGCTCGTGACATCTTGGCCTATGCCATGCGGACACTTCATAACTGCTCGATTGTTATGCATATCCATGATGAGGTCGTGATTGAAGCCGATCCTCGTATGTCCCTTGATGCAGTCTGTGAACAGATGAGCCGCACGCCGCCGTGGGCTGAAGGCTTGCCGCTCAAAGCCGACGGCTATGAGTGCGAGTTTTACAAGAAAGATTAAAAAGTCTCGGCTACCAAAACGGTAGTCGAGATTGTTTTAAGGGAGTGAACGTTTCGTTCACTCTATGAGAGCGATGCTGCTCAATAACACTTTGTTATTGAGTTTTCAAGGGTGTCACTTTTCGCTACCTCCTTTTGCGGTTTTAGCAATCTGAGCAGTGGCATGTTTTTTATTTTCTCTAAAAAGTTCGTCCAAACCATCTCCGTTTCTTCAGGAAGTGATGAGGGCAGCAATGGTGCTCCCTCCATCTGTAGAAACGGAGGTTTTTAATGCAAGAACTAATTCCAAAAGACGAATACGGAGTATTCGCAGACAACCATGACACAGCTCGTGTCGATTCAAGAGCAATTGCGCAATTTTTCGAGAAAGAACACTTCCATATCCTGCGCGACATTCAAAAACTCACTGAATCCAAATCTGGATTGAGTGAACAATTTGTTAAGCTCAATTTTGAGCTCAGTAGTTATAAGGACAATACCGGACGAAAACTGCCCTGTTACTACTTAACTCGTGATGGTTTCACCATGTTGGCAATGGGATACACCGGCAAAAAGGCAATGCGGTTCAAAGAACTCTATATCAAGCGTTTCAACGAAATGGAAACCTTCATCAAAACGCTGGTATCGGCAAGACAGGAGTTCCCACTGCTGACGGAAAACATCCAGCTTCTCCATGACAACCCGAAACCATATCACTACTCGAACGAATGCAATATGCTTAACCGCATCGTGCTTGGCATGGATGCCAAGCATTACCGAGAAGTACACGGCATCGATAAAGGAACATCCATACGTCCGTATCTTTCGCAAGATGAAATCTCCATGCTCAACATTTTGCAAAAAGTCGATGTCGGACTGCTTGTTGCCGTCCCTGATTTTCAGCAACGAAAACGCTACCTCGAATGGTATGCCATGAAACTACAAATCAAGGAGGTGCGCTGATGGAAAACCTATATCAAAACGCAGAAGGCTACGCGGATCCGACCGCCTATGAAGCAATCTTTAAGACGCATCGCTATCCTTATATGCCGCTTGTCTATATCGCCTCTCCTTATGCTGGAGATGTTGAGAAAAACACCGAAGCCGCCAAGCGCTATGCCCGCTTTGCCGTTGATCAAGGCTTTATCCCAATCGTGCCCCATCTCATGTATCCGCAGTTCATGGATGAGAAAAGCGAACGTGAGCTGGCGCTTTTCTTCGGACAAATCCTGATCGACAAATGCACCGAGCTTTGGGCATTTGGAAAACCCTCTCTCGGTATGACCAAAGAGATCGGATATGCCAAATACCACAGGCGAAACGTTCGCTATTTCACCGAGGACTTGAAGGAGGTTGAAGAATGAGAATCAGCTATTCGAATGTTCGCGGCAAGAAAACAAATACAAGCTATCCCTTTATTGCAGAGATCAAAACGGCAGACGACCTGAAAAAGGTCGCTGCCTTTGATCACGTCTGTGCGATTTACAAGGATGGCTATAACCAGCGCAAGAAGCTCATCAAAGGCTACAGAAGCAATAAAACCTTTCAGGAATCCGACTGTCTGCCGCTGGACTGTGACAACGTATCTTCCGATCCATTAGCTTCAGATATTCCACCTGCTGAGTGGAAAACCCCGAAAGATGTTCAAGCGGCTTATCCTGACGTGCGCTTTTTTGTGGTTTATTCCCGAAATAACATGAAGGAAAAGGACGGAAAAGCCGCGCGTCCCAAGTTTCACATCTACTTTCCTCTGAAAACTTCCATAAGCGATGCGAAGCTATATAACCGCCTTAAGAAAAAAGTGCGGGCAAGGTTTCCCGCCTTCGATGATGGTGCACTTGACGCGGCGCGTTTCTTCTTCGGTGTTGAGAATCCACAGGTTGAATATTTCGATGGTACTTTTTGCATTGATGAATTTATGAGCCGTGCCAATGCCAAAATCACAGAAGGCGCGCGAAACACTACCATGTCCCATTTTGCAGGACTTGTGCTCAAGAAATATGGCACCGATGATAATAAAGCGCATGAAGCCTATCTTGAGGAAGCAAAAAAATGCACACCTCCGCTTTCTGAAGAAGAACTCAGCAGCATCTGGAACAGTGCAGTCGGTTTTTACAACAGCACCATCAAAGCGGATAAAAATTATATCTCGCCTGCTGAATACAACAGCATGGAATTCGAAGAAAGTCTCATCCCGTCTGACTTTACCGATGTCGGACAGGCAAAAGCCTTTCTCGAAGCGGCTACTGACAAGGTCATCTATGTCAAAGGTCTCGGTCTCTATTATTTCACGGGAAAAGTCTGGAAAGACGATGACCTCTTAGTGCAGAAAGCGCTGCAGGGATTTACCCATAAGCAGCTCTGCCTTGCGTGGAAAATGATGAATGAAGCGGAAAGTGATGAAACACAGGAAAAAGCGGAAGCCTTCTACAAGTTTGTCTTAAGCCGCCGGAAATCTTCCAACATCAAGGCAACTATCACTGAGCTGAAACCGATGGTGCAAGTCGATGTGAAAATGCTTGATAAAGACGGTTTTCTCTTAAACACGCCGGACGGGACGGTGGATCTTCGCAGCGGAAAATTGCGGACGCATGATCCGAAGGACTACTGCACCAAAATTTGTGCTGTATCACCAAATGACAAAGGTATGGACGAATGGCTCCGGTTCCTTCGTGATTTCACCTGCAAAGACAAGGCTCTCGAAGATTACCTGCAGCTGGAATCCGGTGTAGAGTGCATCGGAGAAGTCTTAAATGAAAATCTTGTGATCCAGTACGGTGAAGGCGGAAACGGTAAATCCACCTTCAATAACGCCAAGTTCTATGTTTTAGGAGACTACGCCGGTACCATCTCCGCCGAGCTGTTAACCGTAAAGCCGACCAAGAACAAAGGTGCGGAGCTTGCCGAGACACACAACAAGAGGCTTATTCTCGCAGCCGAGCTACCCGAAGGGAAAAGGCTCGACTCAGGCTCTTTGAAAAATCTCTCCAGCACAGATCCCATCCATGCTGAGAAAAAATTTGAAGCACCATTTAACTTCATCCCGACGCATACGACGGTGCTTTATACCAACCATCTGCCCAAAGTCGGGACCATCGACAAAGGCACCTGGGACCGCCTGATCGTTATTCCTCTAAAGGCAAATTTCAGGGGTGCCAAGGGAGAAATTAAGAACTATGCCAAGGTGCTGTCCGAGCGATGCGGCGGAGCAATTCTCTCGTGGATGATTGCGGGAGCAAAAAGATACATCTCTTCCGGTTTCAAACTGGTACCACCAAAGTGCGTCCAAGATGCCATGAACGCTTATCGTGAAGAAAACGACTGGATCAGCCATTTCTTAAGTGATTGCTGTGAGGAAGAAAAAACAGCTACCCAAAATGGGGCGGTGAATTAAGAAAACATTTTAGCAAGGAACGGTGTAGCCAAACGGCTATGCCGTTCTTTGCTGTTTTTCCGTTGTATTTTGGGCTTTTTCTTTCGCCCGTTCAAAATCAAATGCACCGATGAAGTTATATACAATCGTGATTTCCCTTGTCTTGGATTTTTTGTCGGTATGGGAAACTTCGATACGATCTATAAACTCCCGTAGCATAGCAGCGTCAAGCTGCTGCATATCGGTGTACTTCTTTACCGCGCTGATAAACGCTTTAACGTTGGTCTTTTGTTTTTCCTGCTGCTTGATTTCTTCCCGTAGCACTTCTGCCATAGCTTTTAGATTGCTCTGCTCCAATTCGTAATCATGGGACATTTTGATAAACCGTTCGTCAGATAATTTCCCGGTTACATTGTCCTCATATAAATGCATAAACAGATTATCCAACTCGGCAATACGGCTTTCGGCTTTGGAAAGTGTTTCGCGCTTGCAGGAAAACTCTGCGTCGCGCTCTCGCAAACGGCTGTCTGCTGCTTCCTGCACAAACTCGGCTTCATACTCTGTTACATAGTCGATTGCTTCCCGTAGGTTTTTCAAAACGATTTCATACAGAACAACATTTTTGATTGAATGGGTCGTACACAAGTCTTTGCCTTTGCGATAGGTTGAACAGATAAAATATTTCTGTTCTTCGGTGAAGTTCGTTGCTCGGCATTGATACATTTTACCGCCGCACTCTGCACAATAAAGCAGCCCGGAGAAAATACCCATATCGCCCATTTTGGTGGGGCGGCGGCGGGATTTGCGTATGTTCTGCACAATGAGAAATACACTTTCCTCTACAATCGGCGGCTGCGTGTTCTCAAAGATCACCCATTCGGACGGGTCGTTCCACAACTTCTTTTTGCTCTTGTAGGATTGCTTGCGGGTTTTGAAGTTTACAGTATGCCCTAAATACTCTATCTTTTCAAGCATACGGGAAACCGTTTCATTCGTCCACTTGTACGGGTTTGCCCCCGGCTTCGGCTTGTTGCCGACTTTCATACCCTTTGACAACCAATAGAACGTAGGATTGAGGATTTCGCTTTTCTCTAACCATTTTGCAATTTGTGTCGGTCCCATGCCGGAAACGCACAATGCGAAAATCTGCTGCACAACGGCTGCGGCTTCCTCGTCAATAATCCACTTCTTTTTGTTGTTGGGGTCTTTCATATAGCCATAAGGCGGGATTGTAGTAAGGTGTTCGCCGGATTTTCCCTTTGATTGCCAAGTAGCGCGTATCTTCTTTGAAGTGTCGCGGGCATACATTTCATTGAACACGTTGCGGATTGCGGTAAACTCGTTTTCGCCCCGCGTACTGTCAACTCCGTCATTGACCGCGATAAAATGCACGCCAAAATCGGGGAACAGCATATCGGTGTAGAAACCGACTTGCAGATAATCACGCCCGAAACGGGACATATCTTTGACGATAACGCGCTTGATTTTTCCAGCTTTTATATCGGCAAGCATACGTTGAAATCCGGGACGGTTGAAGTTTGTACCGGAATACCCGTCGTCCTCGTCATAATGTCGATAAGCGGTAATTCCATGCTCCCGGCAGTACCGTTCCAAAATCTTCTTTTGATTGGCAATACTGTTGCTCTCGCCATCTAATTTGTCCTCTTGTGAAAGGCGTTCATATAAAGCCGTTATGCCCTCGTCCTGCGCTTCCTGCTGCTGATCGCGCACATAGAATTGCAAGACATTATTTGAAATGGCTTCGCGGACTTCTTCGCTTAACACTTTAGGAACAGCAATCTGCTGAAAAGAAAATGTCTTTGTCATTTGCGCTCACCGCCTTTTGCGGTAAGTGCTGCATACCCGTTGGGGGCTGCGTGATAAAGAAGTCTTTGCATTTGATTGTCAAGGTACAAAGTATCTGTTTTATGTACCGCACAAACATAGTATGCGGTTAATTTATCCGACTGTTTCATGTTACCTCCTATTCCGACAGCCGGACAAACAGGTTATGTATATTATACCACAAAACCCGTCGTCCGTCTGCAATAGGATTACATTTTCGGCATTATACCGGGCTTTTTCCCCGGTTTAAGTCATTTTGGATTAAGCGGCGTACCTTTGTCGCGGCGTCCTCTTTTACACCGTCTTTAACAACGGCTTTGACAATATAGGTAATATCCCCGATTTTGTATTCGCGCACAACCGGGGATTTTGTTGTTTGCTTCATTTGTTCCATAATGTAAAATCCCCCTTTCGTGGGATAACAAAAAGATTAAAAATGAAAGGCAGAAACGAACGGCTGTCAGCGGCAGCACCGCGGGAGTTTCACCCCTGCTCATTTAAGGCAGCTTTATCCAATGCCTGCGACGCTCTTAACGCTCGGACTATGGCTATAAAGGCGTTTCGTCCCGCCTATATGTCGTCGCCCACAAGCTGCTAAACCTGTTTTGCAGCGCGGTATTTCTCGCTCGGCTTCCCCTGTGTGAAAAGCTGTCCTGGCGTACCCGCTGTTCGGCTCGATATAAGCGGTATGTATTCGTTTGCCTGTTATACTGCGCCGCCGTTATCTTGCGGGCTTTCTTTATCAAGGAACAATAAGGCTTTGTCAGCCTGTAAAAGCATACCGTTTCCGATATGCTTTTACGGAACGACAAACAGCCCATAACGGGAAGCGTGGAAAGGGGTACACGCTCCCCGCATGGGCTTAAAGAGTTAGCCTACATGAAACGCAAGAGTGCGGGTAATAAGGCGCACTTGCAGCCTGTTACGCATTTCTTCGTCCACATAGGAGTAAGTATTGCCCGCGTCGTCTTTCAGCGTTCGGGTACAAAGTTTCGCTATGTAACCCTCGTAATGCTTCAAGATCGCGCACATGGCGTTTGTGTCGCCGTTTGCCGCTGCGGAAATGACAGGGAACGGCAACAGATTTTCAGATTTCCTAACGGTGTTCATCATCTGCTTTTCCCTCCAAATACTGTTTGATCTTCGCAAGCGCGGATTTCCTGTGCCGGAAAACCGTCGTGCGTACAACATTCAGCAGTTCGCCAATTTCCGCGTCGCTCATATCCAAGAAGTAGGACAAGAGAACAATATCGCGTTTCCTTTCGGGCAAAGCGTTAAGGGCTTCGGCAAGCAGTTCATTTTTGACGAGTACATCAAAGCCGGACACTTGAAAACGGTAATAATCGCTTTCGTATTCGTCCGTCGTGAAAAGCTGCGCGAGTTCGCTTTCGCTCAAATCCGAAAAAGTTACTTCGCGGGCTGCGCGTTTCGCAAGGGTGCGGCGGTAGCTTTTCGCTTCGCCTACCAACGTTTTCTTTGCCAATGCGTCATACTGATGTTGTATTCTTTCCTTGTCGGAAGAAGATAGCTCCATAGAGTTCACCTCCTTCCCGCGTGGAGTAGAGGACGGGAGTTAAAGGCTTGTCCTCTCTGCCCCTTTCGCTCCGTACCCGTTCGGGAGATGGCTCTTTGTTGCTCCTTTCAAAAATAAATTGAAATAAACAAAATGCGCCCGTCCGCAAGACGCGGACGAGCGCAAAGGAAATGTAAGCAGTAGCTAAATGTATTGACAGTTCACATTCATAGCCGGAATATCCCGCTTGCGGAGCATAGCTTTTTTTGACCGCAAAGCATTAGGCGGGTTACAGTAAATAAAAATGGACACGGCGATACCTCCCCGATACCGCCGTATCCTTAAAAAAGGGCGACTTTAATACACTACCCGCAATCCATTCTATAATAGGGAACAGCGGCTTTTGCGCAATATTAAATAAAAAAGCCGATAACACATAGGTTTTTTGACCTAATGCGTTATCGGCTCTGCGTCTATGCGTCTGGCACTTTTAATCATTTTTTTTTGAATTTATTATATGTGTTAGCTAACTGTCCACAAGCCGCGTTAATCTCTCTGCCATGAGAAACTCTCATAGTAACTTCAAGTCCTGCTTGCTCTAATTGATGTTTGAATGCAACTATTTCCCGTTTCTGTGGTGCTTTAATTCTTGAATTGCTTGTTGGGTTGTATTGTAACACGTTAATCATAACTTTTTTGCCCCGAAACCATTTTGCAAGTTGTCTTACATCTGAGGGCCGGTCATTTATACCCGGTAAAAGCAAATACGCAAAGACAATTTTGCGATTATGCCTTTCAGAATAGGATAAGGCTTGCTTAACAACATCTTCAATAGCATATATGCGCATGTGAGGAATAATACGATTTCTTGCAGATTGTGTTGCTGCGTGTAAAGATATTGTCAACTGAATTTTAAGATGTTCCTCGCGCAATTTTTTTAATTGATCGACCGGACCAACTGTTGATATGGTAATGCCGTCGGTTGGAAAGTTGAGCCCATATCTATCTCGGAGAATATGGATTGCTTTTATCAAGTTGTCATAATTGAATAAAGGCTCTCCCATACCCATAAAAACGATACGGTTTACTTTTCGACGCAACAATATAATCTGTTGTACGATTTCTGACGATGTTAGATTACGAACAAAGCCATTTCGCCCGGACTCACAAAAAATACAACCAACAGGACAACCGACTTGTGTGCTCACGCAAACAGTTCCACCATCTCGCCGCTTGATAAAAACCGTTTCAATGTATTTGTTGTCTTTCAGTTCGTAAACATACTTTTCAGTATCACTGCTTTTGCAAATATTTTTTACCAACATTGATAGATTTTTTTTGCGTGGTAATTGCTTATATAATTCTTCATATAAGGCTTTTGCTTCATTCTCGCCAATAACTTCCGACATTTCTTTGTAAGTAAATCCGTATGGATCATTCCGTACTTCCGCAGGCGTATATTTAGGTAAACGTTTCATTTTTATATCCTTTCTTCTAAATAATAAAAGTTTGTTTTTCTGTATTTTTGATTACAATCTCTAATTTTTCTACATCAATGATATGCGTCAATTTGCATTTAGGGCAGAAAAGAGGAAAATCTTTTAATACAGTATTATGAAATACTTGAACTCTCGTCTTTCCGTTACAAATCGGACATTTTATCCAATATTTTTTAAGCATTATATTTCACTCGTCCTTTTTACACAAAAAAATGCAGGTCAATCCTCAACATGAGCATTGACCTGCATTTATAATGCACAGAGCAGTACAACAAAACTAAGGCATAGCTTGCACTATGTCTATACTATATCTATACGTCGTTAGTTTTTTGTATAGCATCCGCAAAATAAGCATGACAAAAAAGCCCATGTTGAAAATGGGAAAATCCTTTTTTTCAATGCTTATCTAATACGCATGCTATGCAACATAAACGCCGCCTCCTTTTACATAAATTTTATTTTATCAGAAAATCAGTCTACTGTCAATACACAACAGGAAGTATTTAACCTAATGATATGAATTGTATAGACATATCCAAGAAGAAAGGTGAACAGTAGAATGTAATAGGGTGAATGAATAATGGCAAAAAGACCTGTACCATTGTACGATTTTAAGGCTTTCGGGGCAGCCATAAAAGCCGCGAGAAAAGAATACAAAGAGAGCCGCAAAAAGGTTTGCGACGAGTTATATATCTCACCGCGTTACCTTGCGAATATCGAGAACAAGGGACAACAGCCGAGTTTACAGGTGTTCTATGACCTTGTAACCCGTTATCATATTTCGGTAGATCAATTTTTCTTTCCGAACAGCAACGCGGAGAAATCCACCGGGCGGCGGCAGCTTGACGCGCTGCTGGATGGTATGAGCGATAAAGGCATACGGATTGTAACCGCAACGGCAAGGGAGATAACGGAAGTCGAACAAGCAGAGGACTAACCTCACAATATGGGAAACAGGAGATTGCAGCGCATGGCGGCTGCAATCTTTTTTTGCGTCCAAAATTAACAGGAACGCGCAACAAATACCGCCTTTCGGTGGGGGTATGGAGTAGATAGCAAGCACAGCAAACGAGTACCCGTTTGCGGAAAATGCTTGTTGGGATAATCCCAAACCCTTATACCGAAAGGCGGCGCGGAAATGGAAAACCGAAAGAGAAATATACAGATGAAGTTTTACGTTACGGAAGAAGAAAAGCGGCTGATCGACGAGAAGATGAAGCAGCTTCCTATCCGGCAATACGGCGCATACTTCCGTAAAATGGCGATAGACGGGTATATTCTTGTCGTTGACCGAAGCGACACGAAAGCATATATCCGGGAACTGCAAGCGGTGAGCCGGAACATCAACCAAATTGCAAAACGCGCCAATGCGACGGGGACAGTTTACAGGCAGGACATAGAGGACATTAAAAAGGCGGTGGACGAGATATGGCGGTTACAAAGACGCACCCTATTAAATCAACCTTAAAGGCTGCGATAGACTATATCTTAAATCCCGAAAAGACAGACGGGAAGCTGCTTGCGTCCTCTTTCGGCTGCGGGCTGGAAACCGCCGATATTGAGTTTGCATGGACGCGGGAAGCTGCCGGAGATCGCGGCACACATTTAGGGCGGCATTTGATACAGTCTTTCGCGGTGGGAGAAACCACCCCGGAAGAAGCGCACAAAATCGGAATGGAACTTGCCGGGGCGGTGTTAGGCGGCAAGTATGAGTTTGTTTTGACAACCCACGTCGATAAAGACCATTTGCACAATCACTTGATTTTTAACTCGGTCAGCTTCGTTGACTACAAAAAGTACCATTCCAACAAACAAAGCTATCACCATATCCGGCGTACCAGCGACAGGATATGTAAAGAGCATGGGCTATCCGTCGTCGTGCCGGGACAGGACAAGGGGAAAAGCTATGCGGAATATACCGCCGAAAAGCAAGGTACAAGCTATAAAGCCAAGCTGAAAACGGCAATAGATACCCTCATTCCCCAAGTGAAAGATTTTGACGAACTGCTGCGCCGCTTGCAGGAAATGGGGTATGAAATCAAACAGGGCAAGTATATTTCTTTCCGCGCCGCCGGACAGGAACGGTTTACCCGCGCAAAGACGCTCGGCGCGGCATATACGGAAGAAGCGATAAAGGAACGTATCAAGGGCGTGTATGCTGCCAAAGCAAAAACGCTGCGGGAAGATAAGAAAATCCGGCTTGTCGTTGATCTTGAAAACAGTATCAAAGCCCAACAGTCGGCGGGCTATGAGCGGTGGGCGAAAATCCACAATCTGAAACAGGCTGCTAAAAGCATGAACTTCCTAACCGAAAACAAGATTGAGTATTACAGCGAACTTGAAAGCAGGATAGCCGATATTATGACCGCCCATGACGCGGCGGCAAAGGCGGTTAAGGAAGTGGAACAGCGTATGTCTGATTTGTCGCTGCTTATCAAGCACACCACCACATACCGACAGTTAAAACCGATTTACGATGAATACCGAAAATCGCCGGACAAGGAAAAGTATCTGCGGGGACATGAAAGCGAAATTATCCTGTTTGAAGCTGCGGCAAGGGCATTAAAGGAAATGCAGATAAAGAAGCTGCCCGATCTCGCCGCGCTGCGTAAGGAGTATAGCAGCTTAAACGACAGGAAAAGCAAATTGTATGAGGATTATCGGCAAGCCAAGAAGCAAATGCAGGAATACGGCGTTGTCAAAAAGAACGTTGACAGTATTCTATATCCGTCCCAAAGCAGGGCGAAAGAACAGGAACGGGGCTAATAGATTTTTTCACAAAAACCTGTTACAATCAAACTGTATTCAAAGAACAAAGGAAGTGTATATATGGGCTATTTAGCGGCGGCGGGAGCCTATTTAATAATCGGTCTTGTAGTTAGCTTTATCCTTATGGTAGTGGGGCTTTTTATCGGGCATATCATTGTTTTTGACAGTATCGCCCTCGGTATTATATCCGGCGTGTGCTGCAATCACTTTTTCACGCTGCACCCTGCATTATGCGTGCTGATCGGCGCTGCTGTATTCGCGCTGCTGCTGTTTCTCCAAAAAACACGCTTTGGATTTTGGGTAATCGGGGTGCTGCTGTCCGCTGCCTGGGCGGTTATTTTCGGGCTGCTGGCGTTTATTATCTCCAATGCAGATCAACTTTGGTTTTATGTGGTCTGCGGGCTTGCTTTTATCATCATGCTGCTTCTCCATATCAAGGCAAGAGATAAAGCATAAAACAAGGGTAGCAAGTGGAACGTTAAGGGCTGAAAATGGCTGTATTTCTGCGGCTTCCAGAGCGCGAAAACGGCATAGACGATACTTTATACTCAAACCTCAAAAAGTGCCTTTCTAATGTTCCACGAAAACGCAAAAAAGAATGGGGCGCGGTGCCAACAATCGGCAGCCGCGCCCCCGTTTCGTTAAGGCTTATTCGTCGTCGGTGAGAGTAAAGACAGTTTCGGAAAATGCGCTGTCCGTCATGGCTTGCAGCTTATTTACCGCTGCGGCGGCAAGCTGGCGCATATCCTCGTCCATGTAGGGCATGGCAGAGTTGATATTATCAATCGTCCTTTCCCGGCTATCCTCGGCGTAAATCGCAATTATGTTTTCTTCCTCAATGGTAAAGCGGATATTCATACTATCAAACCTCCAAATCCTTTTTCTGCTCTTTCTGCTTGTCTTTCGGCTGCTGCGCCGCCTGTTTTTTATACTCGTCCAGCTTCTTCAAAATGGACGGTTTCTTTTGCGGCAGCTCCCGTTTCTCGGCTTTTACCGCTTTCGCAAGGTCGGTAACGGAGATCGCTTCGCCCGCCTTTGCCCGCTGCTCCAAGTCTGCGACGGTGGGCGTTTGCGGCGTGTTATTGATAATCCCGTCAAAGTTGTTGTCGTTCTGCTCTACAATGTCCTCAACGTGCTTTAAGGGATTATCCCGCTGCGGCTGCTCGGCGGCTATGGCATAAGCCTGTGTGCCATTTCCCATAATGAGATACTTCCCGTCCTCCGACGCATGATGAAAACCAAAGCCCGCCGCTTCGATCTGTTCGCGGCTCATGTCGGTAATATGAAAATTGCCTCTCGGCGTTCTGACGGTTTCGCCCGTCATAAGGCTTTCGGGGGTCGCTTCCGGCTGCTGCTTTTCAAGCTGCCCGTCCTTGTAGGAATACCCTTGTGCCGCAATTGCTTCAAGGGTCTTGCCTGTAACGTCGCCATAAATCCGCTTGTCTGCGTCTACAAGCAGTTGCAGCGTATCTTTTACGGTATCGGATAGGGCTTGCTGCTGTTCGGGAGATAGCTTATCAAATACGGGGGTCTGCTGCGCTTGTTCCTGTAAAAACTCCGGCACCTGCTGAAAACCTATGCTGTCTACATAGTGGGCGGTGTTCTCGCCGTTCTGATGAAGCACAACAATGTCGGAAACGGAAAGGCTATGCCCCTTAAAATCGTCGGGGCGGTCGATATTAAACTTTTCCCAAATGCCGCCAAGCGTCATATCCTTTGTAAGCGGCGCGGTATAGACGAGTTCATAATTTGCCCGGTCAACGGTATGCCCCGTTGCTTGCAGACGGTCGAAAGGCTCAAAGCGCAAATCCATAGTTTCCTCTCTGCGGGCTAACTGATAAATCCCGTAGCTGTCCTCCTTGCCGTTGAGAAGCAAGGTTTCTTTTGTTTTCGCTTCCTGCTCCTGCTCGGCTTGCCGCTGCTGCTGCAATTCAGTAAAATGCCCCTCGATCTCGGTAATGAGTTCCTTTGCGGTTGCCTGTATCGTTTCAAGGGACGCTTTTAATTCGGTCATTTCCTTGCCGCTGCTCCACCCGGCAACATAGCCGAAAGAGTAATCCGACGTATCAAGCCCGAAATGCTGACACACCGTATAGGCAACGCTTTCAGCCTGTACCTCGCGGCTGCGGCGGTCAACGCGGTTTTGTTCCTCCGGCGGGGCGTTCAAGTCTACATCGTGCAGCTTCGCATGGGCGATTTCGTGAATGGCGGTCTTTACCGCCTGTAACTCGCTCACGCCCTCTTTGATTGCAATACGCTTGTCGGTCAAACTGAAATACCCATTTGCGCCGTTTGTGATCTGCTCAAATGCAATCGGGACGGGGGACGCTTTTTCAAGGGCGGCGAAAAAATCCTCGTACTGCTCCACATCGGCAAGCAGCGGTTTAACGGAAAGGTCGGGAAACTCCTTGCCCTCGGTCTGCGAAATATCAAAGACGGTTATAACCTTAAAGGCGGGGACGGTGATTTCCTTTTCTTCCTTAATCGGCTTTCCCTCGCGGTCAAGCATGGGCTTTCTCGTTTCGGGGTCGATTTTATCAACCAGCTTTTTCACCTTGTAGGGCGCGGGGGCAAAGATTTTAATGCCTTTCTCGCCCTTTTTTACATGACGGTCAAACTCCTTTTCCCATTGACGGAAGCCCATTACCAAATTGCCGCCCTGCATAGCAATTAGGATAGTGTTATTCAAACTATAATCATGGAACTTCGACATAGCGGTTAGAAACTCTTTGTAGCGGTCGCTGTCAAAAATCGCTTGTACGCCTTGCTCCAAACGGGCGGTGATCTCCTTTACCTTTTCGGCGGGCTTTTCGGAAGTAAGGACAATGGGGACGACGGGGCGGGGCTGCTGCGGCTCGGCGGTAGGTGTTTCTATCTGCTGCGCTTCGGCTGCGTCCATATAGGCTTTGTCCTGTTCGCTGCGCTCCGGCTGCGGGTAACTCATAATCTTGTATTCCTCTGGCACTTCGCGCCCCTCAAACTGTCGTTCCCACTCGTCGCCGCTTTCCACGATATAGCCGTATTCAGTAAACGCACCCTTTTCCTGCGCGGCGGCGTTCCTGCCAAAAGTAGTAAGGTCAATGCCGCCTTTCCATTCTTCGGGCATTTGTACCATGCCGGATTGATTTAAGTAATAATCGCCTAAATCGCGGTAGGTATGTACTTCGGGGATATGGACGTAAAAATCCACGTTGTAGGTGAAGTCAATTACCTGTCCGATATTTGCAAGCCCGTTTTTCTGCTGCAAAGCTGCGTTCAGCTTGCCAACCTCGGCGGGGTCAAGCTGTTCGAGCCGCGCTGCAAGAAAATTGAGTTCGTCCACGTCGGCGGCGCATACCATTTCATAAGGCAAAGCAATATGTTTCTCCGGGTCGTCGGAATAGCCGCGAATGGAAAAATCCTGCGGGTTGTCGGCGGTAATGCCTACGTTCCGCATAGCTTCGTGTAACTGCTCCTTTGTGGCGGGCATATCCAGCCAATAACCGTCGGGGTCGCCCGCTTCAAAACGGCTGCGGTTGCCAATCATAATAGAAAACTGTTCGCTCATGTGTTCACGCTCCTTTTGCTGCCCGGTAGTTTCGGGGATAGCTGCCGCCTGTGGCTGCTGCTGCGGGGGTTCCTCGCCCTCAATGGTATAGCCCGGTAAAAGCATACCGTTTACTTTGAAATGCTCGGCGTACTCCTGCGGGATAGGCGGGGAGATTTCCGTAAACAGACGGTCGTATGCTTTGATACGTCCATTCAGATACTTTTCCATAGCCGCCTTGTCGGAAAAAACCTTTCTATCCTGTCCGGCGATCTTCGCTTGCCCGTTCCTGTTTGGGCTGTTGGTGTAAACGCCCCATGTAAGGGAATAAGAGTAAGGGACGCTTTGCTGCTTCTCCCTGTCGTAACGGGTGTTCTCGTAAATGTGGTAGTTCATCTGATATACCCGGTTGCTGCGGGTGTATCGGTCATATTCGCCTTTCCGCCACTCGTTAGAAGTGTGCTGCACAACGGTTGTCCTTGTGTATTCAATCGCTTTGTCAAGCAAAAGCGTTTTGCCCGCCTGTTCCTCCCATGCGGCAGCTCGGCTTGAGAGATCGTTAAAAATCGCCTGTTCCGCTGCCGCGCTTTCCTCGCGCATGGCGTGTAGCTGTTCCAGCGGCAAGGAAATATAGGGGGCAATATCCCTGTCTTTTGCTTCAAAATATATCCGGCGTTCTATCCGCATGGTTTCGGCGGTTTCCAATTTGTCATGGTCGTATGAAGAATACGGCATATTGTTTCATCACGTCCTTTCTCGATTTTTAAGGGTTTGGGACTATCCCAACAAGCAAAATGCCCGCGCCGTTCCAAGAGCAGCGCGGGCATTTCTCGCAAACGGGTACTCGTTTGCTGTGCTTGCTATGTAGTTGTTTTTATCCGTAAACGCCTGTTTCTCTCGCTTTCCGCTTTCTGTCTGCGGCGTATCTTTGCCGCACAATCGGGACAGTATTTCGCCCGGTTGCTGCCCGCCGCAAACGTGCTGCCGCATACCGCGCAACGCTTCAAATCGGTTTCCCCGCTGCGGGTGATCTGTTCGCATAGCTGCCTGTCTGCGGGTAAAACCGCTTCGCGGAAATAACGGCATAACAGCGAATAGCTGATACTCTGCACACAAACGCAAGTTTCCCCGTCGTCCAATAGCAGACAGTTCCCGCAATCGTTGTTGGCGCACGCGGCGCGGGTCATTTTCTTAACGGCTCGATACTGCTTTTCATCAAGCCTAATCATTTTCGGTTCTGCTCGACGCGGAAGTTTACATACTTGCCGCCTGTGTCGGCAAGCAGCACAACCCCGTCAAAGGTCTTTCCCGTTTTGGTAGAGTACATACCCTTGATTTTTACCTTTCCGTCTTTCAAAAGGGCGGCGGCAATCGCCTTTGTGAAAGTCTTTTTGCGCTGCTGAAAGAACAAGTCATTTTTCCACATGACAAAGCTGCACGCCCTGTCGGAACAGTAGTAGTTTTTCTTGCCCTCGTAAACCGTCGCGCCGCAACGGGGGCAAGTGCCGATTGCTTCCCGCTGCGGGGTAAACAGCTTCGCTTTATCTTCGGAAATCGCGGAATAGGTTTTGACAAGCCCCGCTGTCATTTCCTCAATGCTGCGCATGAAATCGTCCGGGCTGTCGCTGCCTTTGGCAATCCCGGTAAGGCGGGTTTCCCATTCTGCCGTAAGCTGCGGGGACGTAAGGACTTCGGGCAGGATAGCGGCAAGGTTATACCCGTCCTTTGTGGGGATTAGCTTTTTGCCCTTGCGCTCGGCAAAGCCCGCACTAATGAGTTTTTCAATGATACCCGCCCGCGTTGCGGTAGTGCCTAACCCTTTGCGCTCTGCGTCCTCCGGCGTTTCTTCCTTGCCCGCGTTCTCCATAGCGGACAGAAGCGTATCTTCGGTATATGCTTTCGGGGGCTGCGTGTAACGCTCGGAGATCTCCGCTGCCGGATTGTCAAAGGTCTGCCCCTCGGCAAGCGGCGGCAAAACGGTTTCCGGCTCTGCGTCCTCGTCCTGTTCCTCGAACGCGGCGCGGGACAGCTTTTCAATCTCACGCCACCCCTCGCAAAGCGTCGTCTTTCCCTTTGCGGTAAAGGTATAACCGCCGCAAGAGATAACTGCCGTAACCGCTTCATATTCATAGGGCGCGGCTGCGGCGCAAAGCAGCTTCGCGCATACAAGGGTCATAAGTTTTGTTTCGCTGTCGGCAAGGGAAGAAAAGCCCGCTTTCAAAAACTCGGCTGTCGGCAAAATGGCGTGGTGATCGGTTACTTTGCTGTTGTCGCAAACCCTTGTAAGGTCTGCTTGCAGCTTCACGTCCCGCATAAAGGGAAGCAGCGAACAAAGCCCGGTAATGAGTTCCTTTGTGCTGTCCTGCATATCGGAAGTGATATATTTGCTGTCGGTGCGGGGATAGGTCAAAAGCCGCTTTTCGTAGAGGGCTTGCGCATAGTCAAGGGTCTGTTTCGCCGTAAACCCGTACAGGCGGTTGGCTTCGCGCTGCAGCGCGGTAAGGTCAAACAGCTTCGGCGGTGCAACGGTCTTTTTCTCTTTTTTGAGGGAAGTACAAACGGCTTGCGATTTCTCGCAAGCCGCTTTCATCTGCTGCGCTGCCGCTTCGTCGTTCAGCCTTTCGGACAAAGCCGAAACACCGCCCGCGTCCAGACGGACAACATGATATTTTTCTTTTTTAAAGCTGCTGATCGCATAGTCGCGGTTTACCAGCATGGTAAGGGTGGGCGTCTGCACTCTGCCGACATTCAGCGTTTTGTGATAGAGGATAGAGAAAAGGCGGGTCGCGTTAATCCCGACAAGCCAATCTGCCTTTGCTCTGCAAAGCGCGGATTGATAGAGGTCGTCATAGCCGCGCCCGTCTTTGAGGTTTGAAAAGCCCTCGCGGATTGCGCTTTCTTCCATACTGCTAATCCAAAGGCGGGAAAAGGGCTTTTTGCAATTTGCCTGTTCATAGACAAAGCGAAAAATGAGTTCTCCCTCGCGCCCGCTGTCGCACGCATTGACAATCTCGGAAACGTCGCTGCGGTGCATAAGGTCTTTGAGTACGGAAAACTGCTGCTCCTTGCCGCTGGCAACGGTAAACTGCCAATCCTGCGGGACAATGGGGAGATCGTCATACTTCCATTTTCGGTACTGCTCGTTGTAGGTCGCCGCGTCTGCAAGGCTAATCAAATGTCCGATACACCAGGACACAAGGTAGCCGCTGCCCTCAAAATATCCGCTGCGCTTTTCATTCGCGCCAAGTACGGCGGCAATCGCCGCCCCGACGCTCGGTTTCTCTGCAATTACAAGTTTCATACTTCCTCGTCCTCCTGCTCGGTTTCTAATTCTTCCTCGTCCTCGTCAAAGTCGAGATCGTCAAGGTTGCTGCTGCCTTTTGCCGCGTCCTTTTTGGGCTTCATAATCTTAAAGTAATAGAACGCGCCGCCGCCCGCTACGGCAAGAAGCAGCACGACAAGCAGAATAGCACCGCCCATGCCGCCGCCTTTATCTTCCTTCGGCTCCGGCTGCTCGGTTTCTTCCGGCTCTGGCTCGGCTTCCTTGCCCGCGCACTCGCTCATATTGACGCTGCAAACGGGGCAATCGGTGTTGACGCTTCCGGCAACGCATTTTTCAGTACAGCTACAAGCGGGGGCTTCGGTCTGTTCGTCCTCCATAAGCTGCAAAAGGTCTTTTTCATCAACTTGATTGAGGAAATGGACGGTGTTTTCTCCGTCCTCGGCGCGGTCAATGATGATGTAAAAATAGTTTCCGTTTTTCGTAACGACGGTAATAAACTGTTTATCGCCGGACGCTTCGCCCGTTATGTCGTCCACAAGGCTCATGTTGCCCTCCGGCGTTAAGGGCTGCGGCTCATAGCCGCCCGTCGTTTCTTCCGGCTCGGTTTCGGTTACGGGGGTAGGCGGCTCGTCACTCACATCACCGCCGCCCGCAAAAGCGGTAACAGAAAAGCCGCCCATGAGTACAAGGGCGGCAAGCAAAGCGGTAACGCTGCGGAACAGTTTTTTATGCTTCATCTTCGGTTTCCTCCTGTTCGTCGGTATAGTCTGCGTCCGGCTGCGGCAAAATGATTTCGCCGTTGGCATAGGCGGAGAGGAACGCGGCAAGCTGCGCCCCGTCAAGGTGTACCGCTTTCACCATTTGAACGATCTGCGCGTTTTCTTCCTCGATTTTCTGCGCTTCAAGGTCTTTCAGCCTTTTTTGGTATTCAAGGATTTTCGCCCTCGTTTTCTCAATATCCCTTTCGATACGGTCAAGTTTCGTGTTTGCCATAGAAATTAACTCCTTTCAAAGTCAGTTGTAATGTAGCCGCCCATAGGCGTAAAAATGGGATTGCCAATAGCTTGTATCAAGTTTTGCGTATTGTATCGGGTCGCCACAATGCAGCATGACGGGGCTTCCGTCCCCGTCCTCGCCAACGTAGATACCCACATGAGATACCCCCGGTGTGTCATATGTACCCGTAAAGAAAACCAAATCCCCCGGCTGCGGGTTGGAAACGCGGGTTGAAATGTTGTAAAGCCCCTGCGCCCCAAGTCTGCCCGTATTGTATAAGCCGCTGTTCGTCAGCACATAGCTAACAAAACCGCTGCAATCAAAAGAGGTTTCCGGGCTGCTGCCGCCCCACACATAAGGAAAACCGACATACTTTTCCGCTTCCTCAATGAGCCGCGCAAACTGTTCATCTTCCAGATAGGCGGGCGGGATTTCATAATCCGCTGGCGGGTTTTCATAGTATTTTGAAATATAGCCGGATTGCGGGAAAAGGTCGGGTCTGTTCCCAAGCGACGACATATACATAACGTACATGGATAGCTGTTCCTCGCCCATAATGTAAACGGGAACATGGGAGAGGTTGAAGTTTTCCAAATCCACATTGAGAATGTAATAGTTATAGGCTACTTCAACGTCGTATTCGTTGCCCTCGCTGTCCGTCCGCGTTTCGGTGCGGTAGCGTACCTCGACTTCCTCCGTAACCGTCAAGATATACTGTTTATCAAAGAGCATTTCAAGGGTGCTTTGCGCTTCATCGAGAGTAAACACGCCCTCATGCCAAGCGGAGAGGATAGAGATTAGCACATACGGGTCATGCTCGATCTCGTCAGCCGTTACCCGGTATTCGTCATAGCCGGGGTATTCGCTTTCGATGTTATCCAGCATATCCTGTAACTCGGCTTCCATAGCGACATACGCGCTTTCTGCGCCTGTAATATCCGCGTCCTCGGAGAGATAGGACGACGCAATCAAGCCGCTGCCGCTGTTGCCGCCGAACAGGGAACAAGAGGACAAGCCGCCGAAAAACAGAAGCACGATAAAGGCAATCCCGCCCACAATCAAGCAGCCTTTCCAATGCCGGACGACAAAGAACGTCGCCCGTTTGGTTTCCTGCGCCGTTTTCTTCGCCGCCTTTGCGGTGGCTTCGGCGGTCTTTTTCACCTTGCCGCCCGTTTTCAACGCCTTTGCATACTGCTTTTTAATGCGCTGTTTTTGCCAAAAACGGGAAATCGGGTTGGAGTGCGCAAGGGCGGGGTTATCATGCAGCGCCTTTTGGTAGAGGAAATCGGCGTTTGCCTTTGCTGCCTTTTTCTCGGCTGCTGCCGCCGCCCGGTAAGGTTTCAGCTTATGGCTGCGTATGCCGCGTTTTACTGCCCGCGTCGTCATGCCGCCCGCTTTCTCGCCCACAAGTTCTATCCTGTGTCCGCTTTCCACACCGACGTTTTCTTTCTCCACCTCATAGATTTTTCCATGTACGGCGGCGTCCAATTCCTGCGCCGGACGGGATAACGGGTTATGACGCAACTTGCCGTTTGGGGGCTTATCCGTTTTTTCAAAAGCAAGGCGCGTCTTTGCTTTGCCTTTGGCTTCGTCAAAAACGCGCTCTTTTGTGATTTTGGTCTGTTTGGGGATAGCTGCCCGCGCTTTGTCTAAACGGTCAGCCGCCGTATCGGATTTTTTGATTGCCTTTTGCAGGTCCGGCGTTGCCCGTTCCGCTTCGGAAAACTGCAAGCGGGACGTATGGGTTTTAAGCTGTGCTGCGTCAAGGGTCTTTTTCTCCGCGCCCTTTTCAAAGTGGCGGCTAACCTCTGTGCCAATACGTTGGGTGGCTTTTTCCGCTGCTCCCGCTACGGGGGCTGAATAGTTTTCCTCCGGCGGTCTTTCGCTGATACTCGTTGTTTCGCCCGTCGTAAGGTTTTCCGCAACCGCCCCGTCGCGGGTCATTTTCTGCGTTACCTTGTCGGGGGCTTTTAATTCCTTGCTCAATGTTCATCACCTCCAATACGCTGTTTTGCAAGGGTGCAGTATTCGGGGTTGATCTCTATACCCACATAGCGGCGGGAAAGGCTTTTTGCCGCCGCTGCGGTCGTGCCGCTGCCTAAAAACGGGTCAAGCACAATCCCGCCGACAGGACAGCCCGCCAAAATGCACGTTTCCGCAAGTTTGGGCGGGAACGCTGCAAAATGCCCGCCGCGATAGGAAGCTGTGTTGATCTGCCAAACGTTGCGGCGGCTGCGGACGGGGGAAATCATTTCGTCGGTGTATGCGCCTTTCCTGCGGGGACGGTTGATTTTCTGCGGCTGGTTTTGCCCCGGAACGGTAGCGGCATATTTGTTGCCTTTCCCAACTCCGCTTTTCAGCCGTACCGCCGTTGTGGGGGCTATCGGCTCGGCTACTGCTTGCCAATCATAGTAATATTTCTTTGACTTGGTAAGCAGAAACACATATTCATAGCAGCGCGTCGGTCTGTCCCGCGTGCTTTCCGGCATGGCGTTTCCCTTGTGCCAAATGATAGAACTGCGCAAATACCAACCGTCGCCCCGCAAGGCAAGGGCTACAAGCCACGGAATACCGATTAGGTCTTTCGGCTTGCAGCCGGGGGCGCGGTGGTTTACCGCCACTTGCTGCCCGTTCCTGCCTTTGGGATATTTCGGGTCTTGGTGGTCGGCTTTGCTGCCTGTGCCGCAATAAGTGTCCGCGATATTCAGCCAACAAGTACCCTCCGGCGTAAGCACCCGCTTTACCTCATGGAAAACCGCCGTAATGCGGGAAACATATTCCTCCGGCGTTGCTTCACGCCCGATTTGCCCGTCTGTGCCGTAATCGCGCAAAGCGTAGTAGGGCGGGGACGTTACGCAACAATCCAAACAGTTATCCGGCAAGGTTTGAAGCACCTGCAAGCTGTCGCCGCAATAGATTTTATCCGTTTCTATCCTCATGCCGACACCTCGCCGGGCTTGGTCGTCATCACGCGGTAGAGTTCCGTATCTTTCGGGAAACGGTCAATAAAGGGTAAAATCACGTTGCCATAGAAGATAAGTCCCTCGCCCGCTTCGGAATGGGTTACATAGGTCATTTGCTGCTGCGAAATGTTAAGCTGCTTGGCAAGGATTTCCCGGTCGCCCTGGGCTTGGTTGAGCATATAGACAAAATCGCTGTTTTCAAAGATGTTCTCCACCTCGCGGGACGACAACAAATCTTTCACGTTTTGGGTGATACCTGTCGGAATACCGCCCCACTTCCTAAAACGCTTCCAAATCTCGACGGAATAGGCGGCGGTCTGTTCCTCTTTCAAGAGCAAATGAAACTCGTCGATGTAATACCGCGTCGCCTTGCCCTCGCTGCGGTTTACCGTTACTCTGTTCCATACTTGGTCTTGGACGATAAGCATACCGACTTTTTTAAGCTGCGTACCGAGTTCCTTAATATCAAAGCAGACAAGGCGGTTATGAATGTCAACGTTTGTCCTGTGGTTAAAAATGTTCAAGCTGCCGTTTACATAGAGTTCCAATGCCGCCGCGATACGCTGCGCTTCCTTTTCCGGCTGCTTCTTGATCTCGTCGTAGAGGTCGCCCAAAATCGGCATATTTTCGGGCTTCGGGTCGGCAAGGTAGTTGCGGTACACGCTGATAACAGCGCGGTCAATCAAGGTCTTTTCGACAGCTTCCAGCCCGTTTTTACCTCCCATAATCAACTCACAAAAGGAAAGGATAAAATCGCTCTTTAAGGCTATGGGCGTGTCGCCCTCGCTGTAATTGAGGTTAATATCCATAGGGTTAATGTACTGCGTGCTGTTCTGCGAAACCTTGATAACCTGTCCTTTCAAACGTCCGACAAGGGGGTAATATTCGGCTTCGGGGTCGCAAATGATAATGTCGTCGGACGTGATAAGAAAAGCGTTTGTGATTTCACGTTTTGCAGAAAAACTTTTGCCGCTGCCCGGTGTGCCGAGTATCAAGCCGTTGGGGTTTTTCAGCTTCTTTCGGTCGCACAAAATCATGTTGTTGGAAAGGGCGTTTAAGCCGTAATACAATGCTTCGCCGCTTTGGAACAGCTCTTGCACCGTAAAGGGAACGAAAACGGCGGTGCTGCTGGTCGTCAAGCCGCGCTGGATATGGATAAGGTTATCCCCCAACGGGATAGAGGACATAAGCCCCTGTTCCTGCCGGTAGTCAAGGAGGGTCAAAATGCAGTTGTATTTCTGTGCGATTGCCGCCGCCCCGAACACTTCGTTATCCAATTTCTGCTTGGTATCTGCAAGGTTTAAGACAAGCAGCGTAAGCAGAAACATTCTTTCGTTGCGGCTCTGCAAATCGCGGAGTAGGTTTTTTGCTTCCCCGCCGTAGGTGGCAAGGTCGGACGGAATAATATCCATGTCATAACCGCTGCGGATTGCTTTCTTTTGTTCTTCAATCTTCATGCGGTCAAGGTCGGTGATCTTGCGCTTAATCGTCTTGATTGCTTCGTTGTGGTCGATACTCTGAATGTGCAGATTGACGATAATCCCGTTTTCCGCGTCCATGAAGTCAGCAAGCATACGGTCGGAAAGTTCCGGCGCGACGATCTGCAAAAAGGAAACCGCACCAAACTTGCCGCCCATTTGAAACATTCGCCCGTCGCCAAATCGGAAAGAGGACGGGGCGATAAAGTCTTTGACGGAAAGACCGCTTGCGGGTAGCCATTCCCACGCAAAGTTAAAGCGTTCCCCGTCCGGGTGGAAAATCCCATGCAGCACTTCAAGACGCTGTTTCCCGTCCAATACCCGCGCCGCCGCGCCGATCACCTTAAAATGGTTGAGGGTGTCCGTTTCAATGCGGGCAAGCCGCGCCCGCGCCGATCTGATGTCCTTTGCTTCAACGGTAAAGGTAAGAAACTTGGTCTTGATAAGCCCGTTGTTTCCGCGTTCAAGCTGCGTCCTAAGCATTTCGGTGTATTCTGCTCTGATACTGTCGAAATCGTCATTCTGCGGCGCAATCGTGATACTGTTCTTGAAATCGTCCTTGTTCGCATGGCGGCTGATTAGGGAAAGCTGCACGTTGATAGAAGCGTCGAATGAGTTATACATATCGCAAAGGGCTTCAAAAATGGCGGTTTTGTCGTCCGGCTGCGCAAGCTGATAATTTATATCCTCAAACTCAATGCACTTGGAATACCGCCCGTTTGCAAGGCGGCAAATCCCGTCCTTATACATTCGCTCAAACGGTATGCTGTCCTGCGCCGTATAGGGCTTCCCGTCGCCCTTTGCCTGTCGGATAAGGGTATCTATCTGTTTTCTTTCCTGTCGGGAAAGTTTACGCTTTTCGTTTTGGGTGTTTTTCTTTTCCTTTGACAATCGCCCGTACCTCCTTATCTAATTGCTCTTGCCGCGCAAGGGCGGCATAAAAATTGTTGGTCTGATAAGGTCGCTCTTTGGGGCGAAGAAACTTCACTTCCACAAATTGCCGAATAATCACTTCCAGCGGTTGCCCGTTTTTCTCGTACATGGCAAGCAAAAACATAGGCAGCATGGCAAGCACCATGCACAATGCCGCTGCGCTCGTTCCAACGCTGCTTTTTACCAAAAAGAACAGCGGCAGTCCGATTGCCACCGCCGCGCTGAAACAAATTAGCTGTCGTTTCGTAAGGTTGAACATTACCTTGCTTTTGATTTTTGTTAAGTCCTTTGGGACGGTTACATACGCCATTTCAAACCTCCTTTCCGGCAAACCGTATGTCGCTTTTGATTTCATTTCCCCATACGTCCCAACCGGGGGTATGCTGCCTTGCAAACAGTTCAATGCGCGGGAGATCGCCCATAAGGGCAAGTATCTTTTCCCGCGTTATATCCGGCTTTTTGCTGTGCTGCTCGACGGGGGAAATAATAAATTGATGTACCTTGTTTGATTGTCGCTTCGGGTGTCCTTTGGTAGCAAGCAAGCAGATTTCCGCATTTCCTCGCGTCCAAAAGCCCAAGCCATAAAACCAAGTGGGCGATTTCCGATTTTGCTTTAACCATACAAAGGCAACGGATTTATAGGTAAAGCCCCAAGCCTTGATTAACTGTAATGCTTCTTTAAGCTGCGGGAACGTCGCCCATAGGAATAAAATGCAGTCCTTATCCGCAATTTCTTTGACGGGTAAAGCGCAAAGTTCCTCAATGCTCATAGTGGGATAGTGCTTTTCCGCTGCGCCCTGTACCTTGCTTCTCGCGTATCTCCAAGGGGGATCGGCGTAAATGATTTTGTATTTCTTCATCTGCACCCCCTTAATGCGCGCTGAATACGGATTTTGCAAGGCTTCCCGTTTTGAAAAGCGTAAAACACAAGAGGACGGTATAGCCCATGCAAGACCAGATCGCGCCGGATATGTCATCGGTTGCTGCGATTGTCTGTATCAAAACCGCATAAATACCGACGCACACAAGAATTAGAAAAGCCTGAAAACCGAGGGCAAGCAAGGATTTTAAGTAGTTCTGTCCCATGCCGCCCCATTCACGATTTACCATTGTCGCAACGGGGATAGGGGCGATACTCGTTACAAGGTATATTTCAATCATGCGCCCGTACACCACCAGCATGATACAGATAGACAACGCTTTCATGGTAAGCCCCACAAAGAGTGATTGAAACCATAGCCCCAAAAGCCCGCCGACGCTCATAGCGTCCAGCTTTGCTTCTATATCGGTGATAACGGTTGCAATATCTATGCTTGTGTCGGATATGATAACGCCCGCGCTGTCGTTGACGACGCTCTGTGTAATGTCAAATACGCCCATGACGATGTTCCAAGTATTTGTTACCAGCAGCACCGCAACAAAGGTTTTGAAAATCCACTTGAAGAAAATCCAAGTGTCGAGATCGTGCAGATTGTTTTTCTCAATTACAAGCTGGATTAGTTCGTAGCACATGACAAAGGTAATGATAACGCCCGCAATCGGCACAATGACGTTTTCCGATAGGCTGCGTATCATATTGAATATGCCCGCGTTCCACCCGGCGGGGGTTGTGCCGACTTGCGTTGCGATTTCTCCAACCTCTGTATTTACGCTGTCGAACAGCCCGGAGAGATTAGAGAGTATTCCGTCTGTCAAAATGCCGCGAAACCAATCTTCAATCATCTGCCATATCAAAAGCTAATCCCTCCTTTCCCGCGCCCTCCCGCGTGAAGCGGGAGAGCGCGGCGGGTAGTGTTAGTTTGTGGCATTATCCAAACAGGCCGGAGAGCAACGGGACAAGGGTAAGCCCAATAAGGGCAACGCCGCCGCCCGCCATCAACTGTTTCATGCCCTGCGACTTCGCGCCGGATAGCGATAGGTAATCCCTTGAAATTATCTCAGGATTTTCCCCCGCTCCACACCGTGCGTGCGGCTTTCACCGCACACGGCGTTCCATCGAATTCAGTAGTTTTGGGACATGAAGCACACAACTTACACACCTCGTTACAGCATTTCATTCAAAGAATAATGGGCGGCATTTCTGCCAATGCACGAAGCTTGTTAAGCTTTACAAGTTGTTTTGGTTCAAGATTAAGGAATTTCAGGAGTCTCTCGACTGTTGGGTCTTGTGTTGCATGGATGATGGTATGCACATCCTTCTTAATCAAAATCAGGTTGGCATATTCATCGGTTCCACCTTTGCTGACCGGCAGCTTATGGTGACAGTGGATGTCATGAGGAGCCATTGTCTCCCCAGTGACAGCACATTTGCCGTACTGCGCCGCATACAGTGAAATCCTGTTATCCGCATACTCTATAGATCGACCCCGGACAGGATTACGCATCACCCAAAGCATTGTTTCTGTGTCAATTTGAAGATTCTTATGAATCAACTCACGACCTTCCACCGTATACTTATTGACCGCCTTGCGTTTATGCTGGGCGTTCTTGGGCTGTGCAAATCCCACCGGAACCACAGGCCGCTTGTGAAGAAATCTCAGCTGTCTGCTTTCTCCATATTTCCGCTTGATAAACCCATCCTTGAGATATCCTGTTTTGGACAGATCGCCTTTCAGCCTGTTTCTGAGCTGTTTGTTAATACTGAAGGCAAGCTTTCCGAAGTCATGAGATACTTCTGTAGCAATACAGTAGTATTCGTGAAGGCCTGCAACAACAGAATTGTATTTCTGTAACTGCATGAACTGTGCTTCTTCTGACGAATGAGCCAGCTTCTTCACTTCTTCGGATAGCTTTTCATGCGCCTTTTTGTACGCCTTATCGCTCATATGAGACCGAATGACATATTTCCTGCCCTTTTTACGAACTTTCAGCTTGAATCCGAGAAATTCAGAATACTGCCGTTTCAGGTTCGCTACCTTGGATTTATCAGGACTGATATCCAGCCCCAGTCTGTCCTTCAGCCATAATTCTGTGGCTTTATAGGCCCTGACAGCTTCCTCATGAGAGGAACAGAAGATTTTGAAATCATCTGCGTATCTGACCGCGTGCATTTCTTTCAGTCTGCTTCTGCGCAAAGCTCTGTAAGAATGGCTCTTGATCTTTGTGCCACTCGCATTTTCTCTTATCTTGAATTCTGTTTTGGTTGGCATTTCTTCCCATTGGGAAGCAATCCACCAATCCAGTTCATTCAATACGATATTTGCAAGTAGCGGTGACAGGATTCCTCCCTGTGGTGTTCCCTTGGTCGGATAGACCTTTTCACCGTTTGGCATGATGACCGGCGCTTTCAGCATTTCCTTAATGATGCATATCAGCTTTTTGTCACGGATTCCCAATGCCCAGATTTGACGGATCAGTTTTGTATGGTTGATGTTGTCGAAGAATCCTTTGATGTCAAGATCAACGACATGATGCAGGTGTTGTACCTGCACCAGCCGCATACACTGTGCAATCGCTGTTTCAGCAGAGCGATTCGGGCGGAACCCGTTTGAATTCTCACTGAATTTTGCTTCACAGATCGGCTCCATGACCTGTAAAACGCACTGTTGGACAATGCGGTCTATGATCGTGGGGATTCCCAGCGGTCTCATCTTTCCATTGGGCTTTGGTATCTCCACACGCCTTACGGGGCGCGGGTGATAGTTGCTGAATTGATTTCGTATCTGGCGGACGTATTCTTCCTCACTTAATTTCATGAGGCTTTTTATCGTCCGCTTATCCACACCAGCCGTATTACTTCCTGTATTCTTTTTGATCGTCCGATAAGCCAGCTTGATGTTTTCCTCGCTCTCAATGATTTCCATCAGATGATTGAAGGTTTTTCCATTTTTGCTTTCGGCATACAGGCGGTCAAAGGTTGACTCCATGTCGTAATACTCTGAATTGCGGATTTTTCTTTGTTTACTTTTCCTTTCTTGCTGCTCCGAAGTGGGCACAGGCATCCTCTCCTTTCAGTTTGGATTTTCTTTGTCATACTCGAAGCTGTGTTTGTTGTGTATTTTATGATTTTTACTGAATTCGACTTGTGGCCGTCCCTCCACCGCTTACTTGTTCACGGCTTCACAGGTACCATGCCACTGCTCTCACTGGAATAAAGAATGGTTATTGCCCTCTCGCGAAGGTATTCCCATCCACCACTTCATCGGTCTGCAACAGCCTCCATGTTCCCAGCTTTCCACGTTCCGATATTCCTATCATTGGATACCTTTAGGTCTTTCCTCTGAGCCTGTATCCGGTCATGCATAACCGCATCGCCTGTAACGATGCATGGACTTTCATAACAACCAGTCTTACTTATCCACGGACACCACCGTAAAAGGTGTACTGCCTTTCGACAGTATCAACGTTTAGACTCGTACATTCAGAAATTCGTCAGATATCTCTATCATCCTGACCATGGGTAACCGAACCCCGGCATATAGGCAGCACCATCCACCGCTGGACAGCTTTCGTGTATCGTCTGAAAATCATACTTACGACTGCTCTCTGCCGACTTCACCGAGCTCTATAACATCTTTTGGGGAAACCTGTTGCATGGTTTCCTGCCATTCGGAGTATTAGGTAGGCGCTTCAGGGCGTTACTCCCTCATTTCACCAATCGGAATATCAGTTCTCCAAAGTTTTCGGGTCAATGCCCTTCGACTTTGTGCGCAAGCTTTTCACTTACGAACGTGTCGCCCGGTTATCATTACCATAACCTTCCATCAAGTTAATAACTCCCCATGCTCCTAAACCTGCACCAATTGCAGTTACAAGTGTTTTTAAAACTCCAACTCCAGCTGTAAAAAATTCCATATTATTCCTCCTCGTTTTCTTTCTTATTTTCTATTTTGTTTAGTGATTTAACTATAAAGTTCTTGTAGACCTTATCTCCTTTTTTATTTTCTTTGAAATATCCAAAGACATGGATTAGATCTCCTTTTTCAAATTCTTTTACAATTTTTACCTTTTCTCCATATACTGAGCAATTTGTATATTCTTTGCCCTTTCCATAATTTTTAACAAGAGCAAAATTTGCTACTTGAACACTTTTTCCATCTTTTTCAAATTCTGAAAATTTAGCTTCCTTAACTAAATTTGCATTAATATTTATCATTTCTCTATCCATTAATTTCTTCTCCTTAATCTATAAATTTCAATTAAAAAAACGACTGAACTTATAATTCAATCGCTAAATGTCTTATATGTTAAACTATTTAAGTGGGACTTCTTATCCTTACCATCTTAACCTCCTAATTCTGAGTATAAAAAAAGACGATATAGTTTTTAATTTCTATCGCCTTAGGTACTATTTCCATTTAATTTTTTAATTAGATAAATTGAATTTGTTATACAATAAATTTACTTGCTAACTTATACACTTGATTTATTTCTTTACTTTCCAACTTCCAGCTATTGAGTTCAGCTTTAATTAATTCTGGAAATTTTTTGCTAATATCTCTTAAAGCATTTCCAACCGATTTTCTTACATATTCACTCGAATCTTCTTTTAAATTGACTAATCTTTCAATAGCTTCATTCGGATTTTCTTTGAAATATGGTCTACTTGTCCATATTCTTAATCCCTCTGTTACTGCTCTCCTCGTATTCGGATTTTCATTTTCTAACCATTCATCAATTATTGGGAGTGCTTTTTCATATCCTATTTTCTTGCAAAATTCATCGAATGCCTTTGCCAATACTTCCTGAACTCTCCAATTGTCATCTTTGGAAACTTCATCTCTCATAAATCTTAAAATTTCTTCATATGATGATAAATATCCAAATAGAAACACACCATACATTCTAACTTGATATACATTGGACTTATAAGCTAAAAATGCCAATTTTTTGCTATGTTCATTATTATTAGATTTATAATCAGCAAAGGCTCTTTTTTCTTGCTCTTTAAAGCCGTTCTCTATCAAAGAGAATTCTTTTTCTAAATTCAAAATATATTCTTTCAATTATCCTATCCTCCTCACTAAATTCAGATCTATTTATATAATCTTGTATTTATAGTCTGCCTATTCAGTTTTACTTTTCCTTTTCGTTTAATGCATCTTTCAATGTCAAACAAATTCTTCTCATCAAAATCTTCCAATAACTTGTAATTCTTATGCTTCGTAATATCAAATTTATCAGATAAGAAAGGTCTTACTCCACAAGCAAGTTCAAGCACCTCCATATCTTTATTCAAATGAGGACTAAGATATTCACAAACTTTATCATAAACCTCTTTATCTTTTTTCATAAAAGGGGCATACAACTTAGCAAATTTATCCTAAAATTTTTTGTTGCTTTTATCAATCATTTCAACGCTCCTTTAAATATAAAAATGATCCTATCAATCTTTATATTTAGCCTATTTTCTAATTGATACCTTGCAAGAAAGGAATAATAGCTGTTCCTATACCAAGTAGGAATGTAATAAATGCAGAAAGTCATATGCTGTTATTCTTTTCTATTAAATCATTTTGAAGTGTCTCAAAGCATCCATGATGGCTTCTTCTTTTTCAGGTGTACACTGTGGAATAATTTGTTTCTCCTTTTTAGACTTGTTGTAATGTTCTCGTAATTCTATTCCACATTTCCTTTTTATCTGTGCAATATATAATGTCGAAACTTTTAATTCAAATTTATTCCAAACATATTCTTTGATTTGAGCATATGTTGCTTTGCTCTCCGCACTTGTCAAATCAAGCTCATCCAGCTCAATTTCAATATTTATATGCTTATCGACATCAAGTTTGGACAAAAGTGCTACCGTCTCAACGTGGCTCGATTGCTCCAGATGGATGTCAAATAATCGGGCAATCCACGGAAAATCAGTCCGTTCGTTCTCGGAAACATATCCACACCCATTTTAACCTCAAAATTGCCATTTTCTCGACCGCGCTCGTTCTCGGAAACAGGTCGATGTGCTTGTTCCTACTATAATAAAGCAACCGCACAGATTTCCCAATCGCCTCAAGACTTCGCTCTGAGGGAATATGTCCGAAAACCTGTGATTTCCCATCCACTCAACTCTACTGCTGCCGGAAGCGATACTTGCCTTTTCCGTGTCCGGTTTTAGATCGTCAATGTCCGGTTTTGCAGTTTCAATGTCCAGTTTTTCTGTTTCCTTAAAAGTGCCGCTGCTATGCAATGTCCGGTTTTGCAGCGGAAAGAATACCGCCATCGTTCTGGTGTTGCCCTCACCGAAAACATAGATCTGCCACAGTCTGGAAACAAAAAACGCAAGGTGGTAGATGATCTCATCCGGCGTGGGAATAGATACCAGTAAACAGCTTTCTGTGAATGGAGATATAGTCATTCGGCGTAAAGCTGAAGGCACGCTCGGATTCTTTGATATATTCCTTAAATGGATCGTTGTTCACTCCATATCGCCTCGCTTTTTTGCCCATGCCATAAATCCATCCTTACCAACGAAAAATACAAAGGCGATGCGCTCCTGCAAAAGTCCTTTACCACGAACTTTCTTACCAAAGAGCACAAGATAAACGAAGGCGAAATTCCGCAGTACTACGTCTCCGGAAACCACGAAGCCATCATTGAACCGGAGGTGTGGGAACTCGTACAACGCGAGATGGAACGGCGCAAAAACGAAAAAGGAAGACACAGTGGCGTGAGACTTTTCTCCGGCAAGATCTACTGCGGAGAATGCGGAACAAGGCTCGGTTCAAAAGTCTGGCATTCCAACGACAAATATAAGCAGGTCATCTGGCAATGCAACAGGCACTGCAAGAAAAACTCCCCCTGCAAAAACGGCGTGCATCTTACCGATGAGGAGCTAAAAGCCGCCGTCCTTTCTGCGACCAACAAGCTCATAGAGAATAAAGATGAGATTCTTAATAGCTTTCAAGAGATTGTCGGAGGCGTTTATGATACTCACACCTTGGAAGGCGAAAAAGCCAAGCTGGAAAGCGAGATGGATGTCTGTGCCAAGATGATCGAAGACCTTATCCGCCAAAATGCTGCCATCCCGCAAGACCAGAGCGAGTACCAAGCAAAGTACGAAGATCTGGAACGCTTCTACAATGAAAAAAAGGCGGCCTTAGCGAAGGTCGAAGGAAAGCTCAAAAAGATGCAGGCGACCAAAGTCGATATCAAGTTCTGCCTGAAGCAGCTACAAAAACAAGACAGGCTTCTGCAAACATTCGACGAACAGAGCTTCTGTGCTCTTGTAGATCACATCACGGTATTCAGCAAAGAAGATATCCGCATAACCTTCAGAAACGGCAGCGAGATTTGCTCTTAGCCGCCGTTATTTCATCATCTGATCAAAATAAGAAATGAGCTTATGATATTCTGCCGTCTGTAAATCAAGTTTCTCATATCCATCTTGTTTGATCAGAAGGACCGTCCGGCAGACTTTCAGTAATAGTTCAATGTCATGCGTAATAATAAGTGTCGGGCGACCTTTGGCAAGTTCAAAGATAAGCTCGGCGATTTTATCCATGTGCATGTAATCCAAACCGCTGGTCGGCTCATCCAAAATAAGAATTTGCTTTTCACTCAAAAAAGCATTGGCGAGAGCCAGCCTTTGCTTTTGCCCGCCGGATAAGTTTTGCGGATGCTCGCTGCGTTTATTCCAAAGATCAATATGCTTAATGATCCAAGAGACCTCTGCCAAATAAGCATCGCTTATTTTTTTGCCGTTCGCGAGCGCCTCGTTTTCTACGGTATCAAAAAACAGCTGGTAGTCTACATCCTGCATCATGTAGTAGGCATTTTTCAGTCGTTCTCGCTGAGTTTTTCCCCATGAAATATCTTGCTTCTTGCCGGCAAGTCCGCAGAGAACACGACCTAAACTGCTTTTTCCGATACCATTTGTGCCGACAATCCCCATGATTTCATCGGAATGTAAGTCAAAGGATAAATTCGAGATGAGTTCTTTTTTGCCTACAGAGACATGAACATCCTTCGCAGAAA
This sequence comes from Murdochiella vaginalis, assembly GCF_902381775.1. Classification (NCBI taxonomy): domain Bacteria; kingdom Bacillati; phylum Bacillota; class Tissierellia; order Tissierellales; family Peptoniphilaceae; genus Murdochiella; species Murdochiella vaginalis. The sequence goes on along the minus strand of NZ_LR698969.1, from coordinate 501,274 downwards.
AAACACGCTCACCTGTCTTTGTCGTGTTGTGCGGAACAAGTGCGGAAAAATCTATCGCTCGAAGTCCCAAGTCTTTACAATCGGATGATTTCAGTTCGCCCGCATCAAATTCTTTGATAAAAGTTCCGTCTTTCATGACATAGAGCTTATCGTAGAGATCCTCCAAAAAATATAGTCGGTGTTCGGCGATGATGATGGTTCTACCCGACGCTTTGAGCAATTTCAGGATGCCTTGCAAATCTCGGATACCTTCTTGATCAAGGGAAGCTGAAGGCTCATCAAAGAAAATAATCTTTGTGTCATAAACTAAGGTAGAGGCAATAGCTACCCGCTGTTTTTCTCCACCGGAAAGTTCATTCAAATTTTTATCCATTAAGTGAGCAATGCTCATGTACTCAAAAGCTTTCTTCACCCGTTTTCTCAGTTCCGCCTGCGGCATGCCGAGGTTCTCTCCGACAAGGGCGACCTCATCTTCTGCCTTGCGGGTAAAGAATTGATCGGATGGATTTTGAAATACGTTGCCGATGACCTTAGCCAAGGTACCCGTCTTAAAATCATGCAGATTTTGATCCAATAATGTGACTTTGCCATCCAGTGTGCCTTCATACTGATCCGGTATGAGTCCGTTCATCACTCTGGTAAGCGTTGTTTTTCCGCAGCCGGAATTACCGGTGAGTACGACCAGTTTTCCCGGTGCAATCGCAAAATGAATAGCATGCAAAGATGACTTTTCTTCTCCTTGATAGGTAAAGCGCTCAATATTGACTTTCATGATGTCCATAGTGCAACTCCCAAAAGCGCCACACCGGCAAACAGACTGATGCCATCTGCGAATTTAAAGCGCATATCATAATAACTGGTTTTTTCTCCTTCATACTCGATACCTTTGGCAATAATTGAAGAGACAAGCGTTTCGCTGACATGCAGACACTTATATACCAAAGGAACAAAGTACAGCTCAAAAGTGCGGACGGGATGCAAAAGGGAAGCATGAAAGCCGCGGATTTTCATACCGTTTCGAATCTCATGCAAGCGCAGGCCAATTTCATCCATAAAACGCAAAGCTGCAATCATGGCTACACTAACGGTGTTGGGCATATGAAGCTTGCGAAAACAGGCTAAGATTTTTGATGGGCTGGTAAGAATCAACACAATGCCAATATTAAAGATCGGTATGAAGCGGGCAATGAGTGCAAAAAGTCCTATAAAAATGCCTGTGACATATCCCAAATCAGCGAAGGCCAAAAGATACATCATGCCATAGGAAACAGAAAAGACAATAATCTGTCTAAGGAAGAGACCTGTCGAGGCATTTAAAGCAATCAACAACGTCAGAATAAGCACTGCCCAATAGACCGTTTGATTGCCAAAAAAGACCTGGAAGGACACCAGAATCGTAAGCGCGAAGAGCGTAAACGGATGCAGCTGTCCTTCCTTCTTTTTCTTTAGAGCTGATTCCTTTATCATCAGCTAAGCCTGCTTTGTTTACTATTCTTTTCAAAAAACTTGTTATTGATGAAAAGCCCGAAACGGCCGGCGATAAGCTCCAAAACAATGTTTACCAAAACGCAAATCACTATTACATTTCCGGTATAGCTGGCCACCATCATTTGCGCTTGCTCTAAACTCATGCTGCTGACAAAGCGTGCAATGTTTTCGGCACCCAACAACACAACAAATAGAATCGGATGCATGGCGTAAATAAACATTGATGCGCTGAAAGCCATGGCAATACGGTTTTTATTGCTGTAATCACCTACAATCAGTTCAGCTATGATACCGGCAACAACACAAATCGGTGTTGCAATCCAATAGCCCATTGCAATGTATAAGAGACCGATAATCAGCCAAAAGAGAAACGATGCACCTCGCTTTTGCACCTTGCGTGCCATGATGACATAGACCGGCGCGACAAAGAAAGCGCCAAATCCTGCGGATACATAAAGTGAAACCACGCCTAAAAGTCCCGTCAGCATACCGATGCCCATAGCCAGAACAAAGCCAATGACTCCAAGCACTGCAATTTGTACCACATTTTTAAGTTTCATAAAATCCTCCTTAAATGCTTTTTATATCTTCCAAGACTCAGCCGTTTTCCGAGCCTGAAGGAACCTGGAATAAATACCGTCTTTGGCGGCAAGTTCGTTATGTGTGCCACTCGCCACTACTTTGCCTTCATCAATCACTAAAATTTGATCGGCGTTTTCAACTGTTTTCAAGCGATGAGCAATCATAATGATGGTTTTATCTTTCATTAAGCTGTTCATAGCCTGCTGAAGCTTATCTTCGTTTTCCGGATCGACATTGGCTGTTGCTTCATCGAATATGATGATGGGCGCATCTTTGAGGATGGCTCTTGCAATAGAGATACGCTGTTTTTCACCGCCGGAAAGAGATGCACCGCCTTCTCCGATTACCGTTTTATAGCCTTCCGGCAGACTCATGATAAAATCATGGCAAGCTGCTTTTTGAGCAGCTTGAACGACTTCTTCATGCGTGGCATTCATGTTTCCAAATTTGATATTGTTTTCAATGGTGTCTTGGAACAAATAGACGCTTTGGAACACCATAGAGATCTGATCCATCAAAGAGGTCAACGTATAGTCCCGAATATCATGTCCTCCAATTTTGATGCTTCCTGCATTGACATCCCAGAAACGGGCAATTAAATTACAAACCGTTGTTTTCCCGGATCCAGAAGGGCCTACGATGGCCGTGGTTGTTTTTTCCGGAACGGTAAAGCTTACATCATGCAAAATTTCTTTGCTTCCATACGAAAAGTCAATATTTGCTACCTTTATGGAGGCTTTTTTCGGACGGATGTCTTCACCATGAATATCCATAACCGGCATCTGTTTTAGGTTTTCTACCTGATCAATAGAACTGGATACCACACGCAAAACAGCCATAGATGAACCGGCGGAATCAATCTGGGCAAAAATCATAAAGGAAATGATAACGGACATCAGAGCATTTTCCGGAAGCATAGTTCCTTGCACGTAAAGGTAAATAGCTGCAACGATAATCAAAATGCTAAAGAGCTTTAGCACAAAATCCTGGGCCATATTATAAGGCGTAAACATTTTTTCAATAGCAAGGTTGGTCTTCTTGTTACGACGAATTGCCGCATGAACCTTTTTATCACCTTTCCCTGTCAGATTAAAGGATTTAATAATGGACATTCCCTTAATCTGTTCAAGGACGGCTTCCACCAGTTCTGCTTGCGCTTCTTGGCGTTTCGGTGCAAGGTGTGCCGTCTTTTTCTCCATCGCCGAGGTAACCCACAAATAAATCAGTGTACCGACAATAACGATGAGACCGATACGCCAATCCCAGATCAAGGTTATTAAAGTAAACACAAAAGCATTGAGAAAGCCTCCCATGATATTGATCAGCACAACCGGAGCTGTGTTTTCTACATCACCGAGAACCGTAGTAAGCGTTCCTACAATATTGCCGGTGTTTGCTTCATCAAAATAGCCCATAGGCACGGTCTTCATTTTGTTTGCGACCGCAAGTCTCTGCCGAGCCACCATGAAGTAGCCGGCATGCGTTTGCTCGAGCTGAGCAAAGTAGTTGGTAAGAGCACGTCCGAAGATGCTGATAAGGAGAAAAAGGAGTGCCAAAAGAGCAGGGTTTATGCCGATATCTTTTCCCAGCATCCCTAAGATGACAAAGTAAACAGCACCAATTTGAAACATATAGAAAATGGCAAAAAGAAAGGAAACGGCGATGGACTTTCTAATATTGCCCTGTTCCTCTCCGGCAAAATGTCCTATTTTTTTCAGTGCGTTCAACATGTTATTTGCCTCCTTTCGCGCCTACATGAGCAAGCCACATACTTTGATAGAGCTTTGACTTTTCAAGCAGCTCTTGATGTGTGCCATGATTTTCGATTTTTCCTTCTTCTATGACGAAGATTTGATCGGCTCCCGTGATGGTGGAAAGTCTATGAGCGATTGCGATAACGGTCTTCCCCGCAACAAGTTGTCCCAGTGCTTGCTGCATCAGCACTTCATTCTCGGGATCAATGTATGCTGTTGCTTCGTCGAAAATGACAATCGGGGCGTTTTTAAGCATGGCGCGCGCAATAGAAATCCGCTGACGCTCACCTCCGGAAAGATGAGTGCCTCCTTCTCCTGCAATCGTGTCATAACCGTTTTCCAGATTCTCAATAAAGTCATGACAGCCCGAGAGCTTCGCAATGTGCTCCACGTCTTCATCCGTAGCACTCAAGCAACCCATGCGAATGTTGTTGCGAATGCTTTCGTTAAAGAGAAAATTATCCTGAGATACAAAGGAAACGCTGTTATAGAGTTGTTCTAAGGGAACCTTTTTCGCATTGATGCCACCGATAGCGATGCTTCCTTTTTCCACATCCCAATAGCCGGCTATCAGTTTTGCTAAGGTCGATTTGCCGCCGCCGGATGGACCTACAAATGCATTAAAGCTCCCGTCTTTTATGCTTAAAGAAACATCATGAATAATTTCTTTGGCATCTTCACCGGATTCATAGGAAAAAGAAACATGATCAAGAACAATGTCGTGTTTGTTGAACGATATCGGGTGTTTTTCATGCTGCTGCTCTTCGGCAGCTAAGAGCGCATCAATCTGACCGACAACCGTTCCCACCCGAGCCAAACTGTCCACAAAATTCATGGCAGCCATCAAAAGGCCCGAAAGGGAGAAAGAGAGGATCACCGTCGTCAAAAATGTGCCTCCGTCCAAACTTCCACTTTGATAAAAAAGATATCCTGCCGGCAAAACAGCAAGCAGCGTTGTAGGAAGTATCGATTTAGACAGCGACATTAAGAACTGAACGCTTTTCATCCAGTCGTAGTAGTATTGGGCATTTGCGAGAATTTTCTCGGAAAACTTGTGATAGCTGCTCTCTCCTTGATTGAAAGCTTTAATAACTTCAATGCCTCCGGCATATTCCGCAATAGCGGCATTCATCTGAGCGCCAACCTGGACCGAGCCGGCATATTGCTTGCCGTAGCTTTTCATAATGATACTCATAAAAAACATTCCGATCGGAATGGATACCAAAGATAACAGTGCCATGCGCCAGTCCAGTACAATGAGATAAATCAAAATACAGAGCGGCCCCACCATATTTGCCGTCATTTCCGGAATAAGATGAGCAACCGGACGCTCCAAACTTTCCACCTGATCTACAATGAGCTGCTTCCATTCACCGCTGGGTGTCGCTGTTACTTTCCCCAGCGAGAGTTTTGGAAGCTTGTGCAGCATTTTTTCGCGCAGTTCCTGTAAAAGTTCAAAAGTGGCTTTATGGGAAACGGAAAGCGACAGTGAATATAGAACGGATTTCACGGCATAGCCTAAAAGCCCGACAACGCAGGCTTTCATATAAGCACTGAAGTCTGTCACACCATTAAATAAGTTTGTCAGAACCTGTCCCGCAACCACGTAGGGAACGATACCACCTAAAACTCCAAGTACCGCAAGACTCACAGAGAGTTTTAGTCCGGCGTGCTGACTGGCAGCCAGTTCCCACAGACGCTTTATGGGACTTTGTTTTTTCATGTTTTTACCTCCTCACGATCACATATAAAGCAAATTAGATAACTAAGTCATCTCTTGGATAAAAAAATATAGAGCTACGGGCTGCGGTACTTTTCCCAACCCGCATTGAAAAAATTAGACATCGTCTTTGCCATACTGAGAAGCTGTTCTTTATCGGATGCGTGTACAACGAGTTCAGAGATGGCGTTGAAAAATGCATGATTGATGATATGGACACTTTGCTTGGTCATAATGGAATCCGCGTTTTCTTTCCCATGGATCATCTCTAAAATCGACCAGTCATTACGATCCTCAATTTCGATGAGTTTATCTAAGAAATGCTCATACTTTGTGCCATAGGATTTAAAAATAAGAAGCTCAAAGATATCTTTATGTGCATAGAAAAACTCAACACTTTTAAGCGTCCCTTCTTGTTTGAGTTCAAGAACTTTTAAGATTTTTTCTTTGGGAATGGGAAACTCCGTGCCGTAGGTGGAAAAACTTTCTTTTTCGTAGTAGTTATAAATTTCATTGATCTTATCTGCTAAAGGCTCTACCAACTTTGCAAACAAATCTTCCTTATCTGTAAAATGCTTATAGAAAGCTCCTGTTGTCACGCCAGCTGATTTACAAATTCTTCTCAAATTTGCTTTTTCATAGCCTTCCTCCAAGAAGGCATCCAGACCACTTTTTAGTATGTTGGCATGAGTTTCTTCAAAATTACCTGTAGTCATAGATCCTCCCATCAAAAATAGTTCTTGCTTAGATAACTAAGTTATCTAAATATTACACCCAGCTGTTGCTATCTGTCAAGAGAAATATTTTTACGTCAATAATTATGACCAGAAGAAGGCCTGATTTTATATGATCGGGATGCTATTTTTCCTATCGAATTGTTTTCGTGCCCCCCATACCTATTTTTCGTACCCCTGCGTATGAGTTTCGTACCCTAAGCGGCTGTGCCGTTAAAATGTATCAAATATGTTGTTTTGTTCTCTAGTTTCATTACGTGTTGGATACAATAAAACCTTAGCTTTGAACTCTGAAACTTTAGCCTTGAATTCTGAAACTTTAGCCTTGAATTCTGAAACCTTTTTAAACATCTAAAAAGACGGTATTACTACCGCCTTAATTATTTACACATAACGTATTTAGATTTAGATTTCTATTTCATAGAAACTTGATCCTTGCTAAGCTCTACAAACTGGGATTTGTTGTAGTTATCTCCCATTTTCTTTAATTCCATATGTAATACACAAGCAAATACTATCTCAATAATACATGCCGCAACAGCAACCGTTGTGCCGTTTAATGCACATCCTAAAATCAAGGAAATCATCGGAATGGAAATTGCAGCAACTGTATATCCCTTTGATTGATACAACCATGAATAGGGAAATAAATGTGCTCCAAACACCATAGCGTATACCATAATCATCTTTTCCGGAACCGCACTAAACACCCACATAACGATTAATAAATAAATCATTTGATTTAAGGTGAAAATGAAGCCTAATTGTCCAAGTGGATTTTGTTTTGAAAAGATATCCACCTTTATAAGTTTACCAATGAGCCAAGCCAGCGGTAATAATGGGCATGAACAGCAAAATACCAATAAATTTTTCATATTCATATTGATATCTAAAATTGACACAAGTACTATCAGAAGCCATATAATCACCGATGCCATGATAAATGGTAATCCTTTTTTCTGCTGAATTGCAATTTCTTTTCTTAATTCATCCACCATTTTCTCCTTCAGAAATTCAAATTTGTCTACACCGCCTTAATCTTATAATTTATCAATTCTATAAACGCTATCACAGTCGCTCCTATCATCGGAAGCCCATAGGGACTAAATAGGAAACCGATAACCAAGCCAGATATACCTATTCCAACTTCTCCTTGAATAAAAGAAGCTAACGCCCCAAATATGCAGAACATCATAACGATCAACATTGAACACTCTGAAAATAGCGTCTGTCTTATGCTGAGGTAACACGGACATGATACGGTTATTCGTACCAAAGAGTAAGATTGCCGCAAGTGTGATACCTTCTTTGTTCGTTTCCGGATCCTCAAGTATGAGTCCGCAGCTTCTGAGCATTTCCTCATCCGTCATGTCAACCCACAGATGGTGCTCAGTATTCATTCTCGCCATTCTCCTTGCTCGATCCATAAGATCATGGCGAAGGCTTGAAACCGGGATGGTAGTGTGGGAGACCTGATCTGTCTATACAAGCGGGACGGTCATTTTGCTTTCGCTTCAGCATATCTATCTTTGCCCCACCAATTTGGCATGAGCTCCTTCAACGTGACAGTCTTCCGCTGTTCAAAGTCCTCCATAATCTCCATTTTTTCATTTTCTTCATTCAATTGATAAAAGAACTCTCTACACGCTCCACAAGGCATACCGCTTCCTGCGCCATAAGGTGCCTTGTCGCGGAATGCGATCAGGCGCTTCACCTTCGTCTGTCCGCTATTTACATACATATTAAGAGCGGCCACACGTTCTGCGCACAAATTAAGAACCCCACTGCAGCTCTCAATGCAGAAACCCGTGAAAATTTCTCCGTTTTCAGCTTCTATTGCGCATACAACATGATGTGCGTAAACGAATGGAGAAACTTCCTCCGGATGAAATTGTGCCTTCGCCTTTTCATACATTGTATCCCAAATATCCATATATCCCTTTTCTCCTAAAATACCTAAATTTATCGCATAGGCCTTCCTATTTGCATATACTCCAGTTTCATCATAATCTTTCCTATCGAAAACTATTATCCGAATTAGACATCTATCTCACAGCCACAACTACCCCAACATCTAACTCGGCAACTCAACATAGTGACATCTATTAAGGCAACTCAACTCTCACACTTTTTGACCTGATCTGCCCTTGGATAAGTTACCGAGAAGCATTCGTCCTGTTCGATACCAAATTTTCCCAATTGCCCGAAAACCGCAGTATTACTGGGCTTTCGCGACTATTTCCCCTCGACCCTAGACATCAATACCACCGTCTCAACATGGATTGAGATGACCGGATGAATGTCTACAGACTCTTTTTACTGGCCCTCGTACAAGGAAACTGGTCAAAGAATATAGACTCGTACATGGAAATTGTTCAGAGCTTTTCTCCTGTTCAAGGTAATTGGTCTATATTCTTTCTCATTTTTGATACACTTTTTCATAGTCGTAAAAACGGCTATATGGCCATATGGTTCATCTCAGGATTTACTTTTATTATCGTATCGCAAACCGCTTCTAAGAACTCCATATCATGTGATATCACTAATATCAATTTGTCCTGCCGCTTTGCCTTTATCAGATTTTTTGCCACGATTTGCATAGTTCTGTGGTCCAATCCACTGGTCGGCTCATCAAGAAATAGAATTTTCCTAAAAGACATCATCCTGAAAGGCCCGGCTGGAAGACGAAAAAGACCGGATCCTGAAATAAAAAGCCAGTCAGAAAGCACACCAGAAGAACTTGGCTGCCATCGAAAAATTCATCCGAAATCAGGACATCAAAAATCTGAAGTTTGGGAGTAAGCTCATCTAGGAAATAGCAAGAACCTCATCGCAACGTTGCCATATTTCCGGACTATGGGTTGCAATGATAATCAGACGCTCAGGATCACGCATTTGAAAGACCAGTTTTAAGATCTCATCGGCCGTTTTGGGATCCAGGGAAGCTGTGGGTTCATCCGCTAAAAGCAGGGAGGGCTTCTTCAGCATCAACTTGCCCACCGATATGCGCTGCGCCTCCCCACCCGACAACGTATAGATCTTTCGATCCAAAGGAAGATAAGACAGATTCACCTTGACCAGAACGTCTCGGAAAGCCTGCTTCTTTTCCTCCTTACTCATCTTTTTTCCTACAAGTCCTAAGTCCAGGTTTTCAGCTACACTCGCATTCTCAATAAGGCCAAGATTTTGGAAGAGATAGCCCAGTTCTTTTTCAAAAAAGGTCCGCTCCTTATAGCTTTCCAAGGCTTTTCCACGGTAGATGATTTGTCCTCCATTCCAAGCTTCCAACTTGGCCATCATGTTGAGAAGAGTTGTTTTGCCGGATCCGCTTTTCCCGATCAAAGCATAAATATTTCCGGCTTCAAAACGAAAGGACAAATCTTTGAAAATTTGATGATCTCCATAGTTTTTTTGGACTTTAATCAGTTCCATCATCTCTATTCTCCTTTCAATAAGGTAACGGCACTTCGATTTTCTCTCTTCATTTGCCGATGAAGAAGGATGCCCTCCATCATCATAAATACAAGAAAGACCAGAAGATTCAGTAGGACTTTACGGGATAAAACGAAAAGTAAGATCAGGCCGCCTGCCATCACCCCTCCTTGTAATTTTAAATAGTTTTCATGATTTTTGAAAAAAGAAAAGCCTGAAATTCTTCGAATAAAAATCATTCGTCGGAAGTGTTCGAAATACAAACGATTCATGACCACAAAGGAAACGGCCGCTGTCAGTGTACCAATGATGCTCCCAATTAATAAGGTAATCAACTCAAAACGGTAGCCTGCCACCTGCTCTAGGTATACATTCCTTGTGTTTTTAATATGAGAAACAGACCTGCTTAATCCATGTTTATGAAGAAGCTGTTCTACCCTATCAAAACTGGGAAATAGGAGATAGGCATCGATTCGAGAAGACCATTGCTTTGCAGAAGTGATAGACTTGCCTGTAGCTTTAGGCGTCAGCACAAGAATATAGGGATCCTCCAGATATTGTCTTGGTGGCTTCCCTTCATAGTTATAAAAGAAAACCGGGTCCGCTTTCGCACTTAGCAAACGAATAGGTTGTATATCTTCTTTACTTCGCTTGGATTCTTTTCCCCAAAAAGCCTCATAGAGATAGCTTTGAAGAGCTTTCTCAGCCTTGGCTTTTTCCTCTCTGGAACAATTCTTGGACAGGATTAGGCCAAATTCGCCTTCCTGCAAGTGTTCCATCTTTCTTTGTTCATTTGGATCGGCAAGGATCTCCTCCCGTTTTAAATAGGATGGGCTAACCAGCAAAATTTTCCGACTTTCCTCCAGACTTGGCAAAATTGGGTCCTGCTCTCGTAAAAAATGCTCGCAATAGAAAACGTCATCTTCCATAAAAGCGTCCGCCGTGAAATCGTACCAGGCTAGATCCCGCTGATTTTGCAATTCTTTTTGATAAGGATCAAAGGCACCTAAATTCATACTAAAATGAAAAGCATCCGATCGCTTGGCCCATGCCTCCGTCCCCTCCTGAATCGTTTGATACAAAGGATAGACGACAGTGACCATGTGGGTTCCAAAGCCAACTGCCAAAAAAGCGATTCCTTGCCCAATTAGTAGGACCGCAAGGGCCGACTTAATAGGCATTCTCCCCTTTATAAGATCAATTAAATGGCTTTTTCTCAGCACTCGCCAAAAAATGAGTTCCATCAGAAGGGATAAAAGAAGTAGGATTATGGCATAGATTCCGGCACAAGTCAAAAGGAAGAGAATAAATTTGTCGTTCCAAAGTCTGGTAAGGATAAGAAAGAAAACCGAAACAAGACCCGCTGCGAAAAAGCCTATCAAAATAGCGAATACATCGTCCAGCAGGGATGCTTTTAAAAGATGCCAACGACCTATGCCCGAAAGGACCTGTATCCCTGATTTTCTAAGGTCTTGAATCCGGCGCATGGTGATGAGAAGAATGAAAAGCAGGCCGAAAAGAAGCAAGCTAAAACTAAGTGATGGCCGTGGGAGATAGCCTAGAACTAAGGAAAATAAAGAATGATCATCGGGAAAATACTCCGCCTTCGCCCCATGAGAACGAAGGACTTCAGCTAGCCTCTCCTGAGAAAGGGAGCCACGTAAGATGCTGTAGGAATTGACCGGGTCCACTTTCTCCTGATCCTGGCTGCTAGCCTCTGTCATACCCTGGGGCAACTTCCCTGGGCCGAATAGAAGGTAGGAAAAATGGGATGTCTTTCCATCTTCATCCGTTGGCTGTGCAATTCGTAAACTAATGAGACTGTTGGTTTCTTTGCCCAGCTTGTCTAAATCCTTTTCTACATCCTGCCAATCTAAATCTTGAGGCATCGATAAGACGAGCACATCCGGATACATCGTAAAAAGCATGCCATCAGGCTTTTCCTGGAGGATGAAACAAAAAAATAGAACAAAAATGATTGAAGTCAAACTAGTAAACCATCTCTTCATCACAACCTCCTTTGGGAGCCAATATTATGAAAACAGACAACCATTTCTTCTTCATAATTTCGTCCTTAATTCCTCAGCGTCCTACTTTCTTACAAGTTTATTGTAATCCATAATTTCCTTAAATGCATTCATCCTGTACACTCAAGGGGCAAAAAACATCTAAGGCACAGTCTCAAGCGACTTGTTATCTAAAGAGTACACTCAACTATACCTACTTGTTTTTTCAGACCGCTCCGATCAGTTCCGCGGCTCCCATTTTACCTAATTAACTTAAATGTCAAAAGCCCCTTGATTTCAACGCTTTTCACCCTTCCCTTGGCTGTAGAATTCACCAATCGCGCTTCGCTTTCGCTCGCGCTCTTGGGAATTCCTGACACGGCACCTACCTACGACTCGCTGACGCTCGTCGGGTTAAGTGCGCAACATCAGTGCCACGCTCTCAACATGACTCGATTGCTCCAGATTGATGTCAGATTTTCGCGGTCGTTCGCGGGAATTTATCAAAGCGTGTTTTTGCCTCGAAACACACCGATTTTTACCCTTGGTATGGATAGGATTGCAGACGGGCTTATGGCTGACGGCATCCTCACCGGCGCTGGCAAGGTAAAATGGCACACCAGCACCATCAACAAGATTCTCCGCAACGAGAAATACATGGGTGACGCGCTACTTCAAAAGACCTATACCACAGACTTCCTGACGAAGAAGCGGATCAAAAACAACGGCACCGTTCCTCAATACTACGTCGAGGGCGACCACGAGGCAATCATTCCGAAAGAGCTCTTCATGCAGGTGCAGGCGGAGCTTGTCCGTCGCCGGGTAGTCCACGTCAGCCCGACAGGTAAGAAACGCAGGTTCTCCTGCAATCACTGCTTTGCACAGATGGTTTTCTGCGGAGACTGCGGTGAACTTTACAGGCGCGTCCACTGGAACAACCACGGCTGCAAATCCATCGTCTGGCGCTGCATCAGCCGCTTGGAAATCACCCATGCAGAGATGCCCTGCGAGAACCGCACGGTCAACGAGCTCCTGCTGCAGGAGATCACGCTGAAGGCCATTAATAAGATTCTGACCGAGCGTAAGGTCTTTTTGAAACAACTGCAGGCAAACATCGCCAAAGCCGTAGTCAGCGCCGATACCCTCTCGCCGGACGGCATTCAGGAAAGGCTCTCGGAGCTGCAAAAGGAGCTCATCAAGAAAGCCAACAACAAGCAAGACTACGACGCCATCGCCGATGAGATTTTCCGGCTCCGGGAACAGAAAGAACAGTCCGAGGTCGACAGCCATCGCCGGGAAGAGACCATGAACCGGATCAAAGAGCTGCAGGACTTCATCGCTAAACAGAAAACTGACATCACAGAGTTTGATGAGACTATGGTTAGAATGCTCATTGAGAAGATTACCGTCTTCGCCGACCATTTCACCGTGGAATTCAAGTCCGGCCTCACAATCGACATCGAAGCATAAAAAGGCTCCTCGCCACTGAACCGAATCAGTATTGAGGAGCCTTGGTCTGTCTTATTCTTCTTTTGTCAGCACTTTCTTCTGCCAGCTGCGTTTTCCGCATTCTGGGCATTTCATGTATCTCGTCCGTCCTATATGCATAGCAAGATTTGTCTGCCAGTATGTAGGAACATATCTGTGGTGGCAATTCTGGCATTCATAGTATCCGGCCTTTTGCTCAATTCCCACAGCGATAAAAGCGACCGTAAATATCATCACGAGAGCGAATACGATTAGTACGATTCTCAGCCAGACTGGCATCTCTATAAATGACGCCACAAACACCATGACCAGTCCAGCAATGACGGCAGGAAACGCAATCCAGTATTCCGTCCTTAGCATTTGCCGGTTCTTTTCTTCAACCTCTCGTCTCATCGCCAGCAGGTTTCTTCTGCCCGTTTGTCATATACTTCTGCCATAATTCTTTCGCCCGACAGGAGTTCGTTGACGTTGATTTTCAGAAGCTCGCACAGCTCCAGCATAATCCCGGAATCCGGCATGGACTTTCCAGTCTCCCATTTTGATATTGCCCGGTCACTGATTCCGAGCTTCTCGGCAAGGACTGCCTGAGTCATGCCCTGTTCCTTCCTGCAGGATGCCATGAATTTTCCAATTTTGATTTGATCCATATCGGGCACCTCCTTTCATGACTCAAGCATAGTCGGAATTGATGTGAATTTACACGAACCGGCAGTTGATTTTTGCCCACTCTACCACTGGTTGAGTCCAGTAAAATGCGCTTCTCACCTCCAATGATGGCAATGTAGGAGTCTTGGTCTGTCTTAAAAAATAAGGGATATGTTCCCATGTAGCGCAGGCCTGATGAGCCCGATCACAATACTTTTATCTGATTTGCATTTAGCTTCTTTTGTCTCTACAAGTTATATCTCTCCAAAGTTCAAAAAATTTCTGACATCTATCTCGAACACTCAACTACCCTGACATCTAACTCACTAACTCCACTTAATGACATCTATCTCGGCAACTCCACTCTCACATTTTTCCGGCCGTGCCGCCGTAGATAAGTTCTCTCAGAGCGTTCACCGTCTCCACCTGCTCGAAGCTGCCGGAAGCCGAAAAGTGCCTGAAATCAAGGGCTTTCGAGCCTATTTTCCTTCGACCCTTGATAACAATACTACCGTCTCCGCCGTCGGCGGCTGACCGCTCAGCCTGCGCTCCGCTTGACTTCGCGGGCCGCCTTGGCATGAGACCTACTTTTGATGCTGCTTCGAGCCGCTTTGCGGCTCTCGCACCATCAAAGTTAGGGCTTCAACATGTATCAAGACTACCATGATGATAACCCTACATCAAGAAATAGGTCTTAACGCTCGTTGCAGGATGAAATAAGGCAAGGGGAATGTTGTTGAAGGGTGCGAATCAAAGGCTGATTAATTAGCATAATTATTCATATAACTTAGGATTTGTTCGTTGACGACATCAAAACCAATTTACTCTTTCATCTCTAAATTCAGGATCGCTGCTTTGCTGATAAGGGTTGTAGTTACTTCGATTGCATCCATATTCCTTTAAAAATTTTATCTTATTATCAGCCGTCCATTCAATCAAAGAAATTCCGTCAAATTCTTCTGTTTTTCCTGTATGCATTTCATTTTTGAAATACCATTCAACGATAGTCTGATTTTCTTTATGAAAAAATTGCTTAATTTCCCATACCAAAACTTTCCCTCTCGTATTCCACTCTTTAAACCAGTGTTTTACTGTTTGCAGATCATAATATTGTGGTCCCCAGTTTTCCGTGTAAACCACATTTTCTGAAAAAATATGATCCATACCTAAATCTCGTTGAATTATCCACATCTCAAACCACAAACGTATTATTTCTTCTTTTTCTTTCATAAAAACCTCATAAGTTAAATGTTCGTTTCATTAAAATACATGAATCTCAAACTCGTGCTTCATGGATTCTTCCAGCAACCGTCTATATGCGCCCATAGTGAATACAATATCAATGCTACGAATCGACAATCATTTCATTCCATGTGTAATCTGTAAAGAAGATTGTTTGTCTCATTTAGCTTTCTTGGGTTTCTTTTCGGGCAGTTCCGTATACATACCTTCCAGTAGTTCTTTAATTAAATCCGTATCCTCAAATCTGTCGAATACGTGCATCAACGTCTTTGAACCTTCATAGTGATATCGCAATTCTGTGCCTGTAAGAAGTCTATCCGATGTAGGCGTTTTCTTCAGAAACAGTTCATTATCGCCAATATCACCTATCAGTTTACCGTTAAGGTATACAAGGTATCCGCCCAATATTCATCCATCTCGGAGATCAGATCATCTTTTTTTAATAAAACTGAAAGTATGGTATGAGGATGGGTGCCTAAGTCCACTGCAAACCGGTATTAATTATTCACTATTCAATTCAACAACAACTATTTCAGGTCTGTTATTGAAACGAACAGGAATGATACTGTTACCTACTCCACGGCTGACGATCATCGTTGTATTATTTTTGGTATATATCCCGGCATCATATTTGGGAAATAATCCCTGATTTGGCGCAACTACACCGCCTATAAACGGCAACCTGAATTGCCCGCCATGAGCATGTCCGCTCAAAACCAGATCAATATGTTCCATAACATAAGCCTCAAATGTCTCCGGACGATGAGACAACAATATACAATATTCCCCCGATAAGTTCATCTGATTTAGCTTTGTTTGAAGCATACTTTCTTGAAGCGCAGAGTCTCTGTCTGTAAAATCAGGATCATCTAATCCGGCAATTTGTACCGTCTGACCGCCTTTTTCTAATTTTATCACCTGATCATGGAGAATATGAACATTTTCATCAAGAAGCTTTTCTTCCAGTTCAGAAAACTTACTACCGATCCATGCTTCGTGATTGCCGGTTACATAATAGCATGGCGCAATCTTCATCAGCTTGCTTACCAAGGCTGTGGCTGTATCAATGTTTGTCTTGTTTGAGTCAACCAAGTCTCCGGTTATCGCTATCATATCCGGATGTTCTTTCTTTATTATTTTTGTTATCTGACTGTTGTCTCTACCAAACTGTGCATTGTGGAGATCTGATACTACGGCAATCTTATAACCATCAAACGTATCAGGCAGCCGATCACTGGTTATACAATAACGAGTAACACCAACAGTTACATTCCCCCATATAGTCCACAGCACAAGGGCTAACAAAAGCGTCAATGCTATAACCATCAAGCGCTTCTTTTTTCTATTATAAAAACGATATTCATTGCTATTCTTTCTAAATCTAATCATACACATGAAAATTAATCCTTTTAAGAAGGGTTAGAGACAAAATTCCACATCCAATAATTACTGCAAGACTATACAGTCTTCCACTGATTGATGCCTCATAATACCCTGCAAGTTGCAGGGCTGCCGTGATTGGATAAAAGGTTGTTCCCAAAGGCAAGAGGTTCGCAAACAAACCTGCGAAAGAATATACTTCTGCGAAAACAAGAGCAAGCCAATATCCCTTTTTTATTATAGACACAAATGCAATAATCGGTGATATTACTATAAAAATACCAAATCCATTTAGCAGATACACCTTCATCATTATTAGTACACTATTCAACTGTAAATCGTTGAAATGAAGCATCGCCTCCACAAAAAATGTTATTGCAAAAAGGAGCAAATAGATAAATAAACTCAGAAGTAATGTAAGCGTTAGTTTGGCTTCTGTAAGTTTTGATTCATCAACAGGAATCATCCGAAGAGATTTAAGCGTGTCCTCCTGTTCTTCTCGACATATCGTGTAACTGCCTAAAAGAGCAATGATACCGGGAAGAACGAAAAAAGTCGCCAGAGAAAGGACAGACTCCATGTACCACCCCACATTATCAATGTAACACTTTCCATAATGTACAGATAACCCTTGTGCATATACAACTGCGGCTACCATAAGAGTTGAAAAGATTGCAATCCAAAGAACCTTTGACCTTCGCAGTTTCCATACTTCTGTTAATAATAAGTTTTTCATTTTCTTCTCACTTTCCTAATTTTAATATTTTATAGGCAAGAAAGACAGAGATTATGTCCCATAATCCTATACAAGAAATCGCCATTGATATATTTAACGATTGCCCTAATGTTACACCCGGAATATTTTGTACTATTAAAGCTGCGGCACTTGATAGTGGATGCAGATATGGATTAACCATTAGCAAAAGAAATCCGGAAAATGTATAAAGCAATGTGACACATACTGGCAGAATATATCCTTTTTGTATTAAAGCTACTGCAAGTACCGGCATCATTGCCAGCGAAATTACAGAGCCTATTTCCAAACTTTTTGAAAGCAAAAAGTTACTGCTTTCCCAGTCAAAATCAAAGTATCCGAAAGCTGTTCCTAACAATCCGGACAGAATAGCGGAAATCAACATAAAACTCATAGAGAATAAAAATAGAACGATAAATTTACTGAAAAAGAATTTTATCTTACTGATTGGTATAATCCAAAGCTGTTTTAACACATCATTTTGATTCTCCGTATAAATAATCAAAGTAGAAAGCATTCCTAAAATAACCGGTAGTATGATCCATGGAGTGTAACTAAACACCGCCCATTTATAGAATTGAATCGCAGAAATTCCAGACGCTACTTCTCTACTGAAATAAATTAGTGCAACAAACGGCATAACTATTGACGAAAGCATCAACAGCCAGACTGTTTTTCTGCGTTTCAATTTATGAAATTCCAGTTGGAGTAAATTAAGCAATTCCTTCTCCTCCTGTAATTCTTTTAAAATAGTCTTCCAATGTGTCATTGCAAACTTGTGAACCCATAACTGCAATATCCTTTAGCATAAATGCTTTATTTATTGCGGCCACATCTAAAGACGTATCATAAATTCGTATTGTTTGTTGGTCTTGAATGGAATAATCAGTCAAATGAAACTCTTGTTCTAAAATCAACGCCGCTTTAGAAACATCTGAAACAAGAATAAGAATACACTTCCTATTCTTTTCCTCAAGCTCACGCATCGAGCTTTCTTCCAGTAAAACCCCGTGATCTATGATGCCTACATCATCTGCCAAAAGTGCAATTTCTGAAAGAATATGACTTGAGATCAAAATTGTTTTTCCTTGCTCCATACTCATAGTTTTAATAAACTTACGAACTTCCGCAATACCAATAGGATCAAGACCATTTGTTGGTTCATCCAAAATCAAAAGTTCAGGATCGTGAAGAATTGCATTTGCAATTCCGAGTCTTTGCTTCATGCCAAGAGAATATTTGCTAAATAGCTTTTTATCCTTGAATGGAAGCCCAACAACATTCATCGCATGCTCAACTGCATTAGAGGACGCTGTCCCTCTGAGCTTTGCAAATATTTCCAGATTTTCAGTTCCTGTTAGATTAGGATAAAATCCCGGCGTTTCAATAATTGCTCCAATTCGAGGATAAAGTTCTTTTTCATGTTTCATTATATTTTGTCCAAAAACTTCTATCTCTCCGGATGTAATAGATGTCAATCCAAGAACGGTTTTCATTATAGTTGTTTTTCCCGCCCCATTACGTCCAAGTAAACCATAAATACGACCACGCTTTACATGAAGATTAACCGCATTAAGTACCGTTTGATCGCCATAAACTTTTGTAAGTCCTTTTGTTTCGATTACTAAATCTGTCATTTTCAAATCTCACTTTCTTTTTAATAAGTTCTTTTCTTTAAAACTGCAATAGAAGCCATCATTGAAACTACGCCAATCAGCAGTAAAGAGAACGCACAAACAAGAGGCGTAATAGTCAATGTAATTCCCTGACCCCAAAACTCAACCATTTCAGTTGCAGCAGCAGAAGTCTTTGCATATATGCCCATGGCACTGATTAGTGGATGCACTCCCATAAGATAATTCGGAGCAAGCACAGCTGGAAAAAGATAAAGCAGCGTAGCTCCAATCGGAAGAACATAGCTTTTAGATACAATCGAAAGAAAAACGATTGGAAGCATGGCTACAGGAATCAAGATTCCACCAGTCAGAAACAACGTAACAGCTTGCAAAATAGTATGTGAATTGAAATCCGGGAAATTACCAGTAATTGCTCCGCCAATTACACAAAATACGAAGGTAAAAAGACATAGACTTACCGATAAAATGATGATTACAATCACTTTTGATATATATATTTGCGTTTTTGAAAGAGGAATAGTAAGAATCTCTTTCCATGTGTTGTTTTTATGCTCTTCAAAAAACAATGTTGTTGCAATCAATCCAAGCGAAATAGGCAAAAAAAGTCCAGTCAAATTTTTAAAAGCAAGCGTATAAAGATCTCCAAAGCTATCCATAATAGAACTACTCCTTGATATACTATAAGCCCGCTCGATAGCATATAACCCCATCAAAAATGCCAAAGTAAATAAGCCCCAGAGCATCTTGTTTCTTTTCCATTTTTTAAATTCTGCTATTATTAACGTCATATCATGCAACTCCTTTCTGTTTCAAGTATATCAACAGAACCTTGTCGTAACCTTGCCGCAGTCTTGCTTTTTCCTTGCTTTAAAAGAAGAACCCTGTGAAAACTCACAGGGTTCTTGGCAATGTAATAGTAAAAGTTGTCCCATTTCCTGATTTGCTGGAAGCTCTGATAGTTCCGTTGTGTATTCGAATTAATTCTTTTGTAATTGCAAGACCAAGACCATTTCCCGTTCCAGTCCGAGAAGAATCCACTTGGTACATTCGCTCGAAAATATGAGAAATATGCTCCGGTGAAATTCCTTTTCCGTTATCTCTTATCATTATTACTACTTCATTTGAATCTTCTATAATTGTAAAAATAACATGGTTCCCAGAGCTATGAGCAATGGCGTTTTGAAAAAGGTTATTTAATATTCGTGTATATGCGTTTGAATCTATATGTATTATATATTCCTCTTCAGGAATGGCGATCTCATATTGAAATCTGTGAGCTTCAAGCGTAGGAATCCAGTCTGCGACAATTTCACGAGATATTTCATTTAAGTCTATCTCTTCAAAGTGAAAAATTTGTTCACCCGCATCCAGTTTTACCCATTCAAATAAAGATTCCACGAATTGTCGTAAATGCTGTGCTTTCCCCGAGGCAATATGAATGTATTCTTCTTTTTCATCGTTTTCGACCAGTCCGCTTTCGACAGCATCTAAATAGCCAACCAATGACGCCAGAGGTGTTTTCACGTCATGTGAAAGACTGGTCATTAAACGTTTATATGCTTGTTCAGATTGTTTTTGCTGAATCAGGCGAGTTTGATTATTGATTGCAATTTCATTGATACCATAACAAATTTTTCTGGTTATATCGTTATCACGGCTCAGAATACGGCGGTTCATATTTCCTGCCTTTATATCATTTAGAGCAACTATGATAACATCAATCTGATTTCGAATCCGAAACAACTTACTTATAAGAAAAATAATTATCAGCAAAGCAAGAATTATAATAAATGTCAGCAAATAGTATAAAGTCATGTCATGCCTCCGCGTTAAAGCGATAACCTACACCTCTAACCGTTTGAATATAGTATGGATGTTCAGGATCTAATTCAATCTTTTTTCTTAACTTGCTTATAAAAGACATGATATTGCTGTCGTCAAACGCATACTCATTTTCCCAAACCTGTGTATAAATTTGCTTTTTTGTAAAAACACACCCCCTGTTTTCTGCAAAGAATACGAGTAAATCAAACTCTTTTCCCGTTAGTTCAATAGGTGTATTTGAGATCATAACAGTCCGATTGTTTTTATCAATCTGCATATCATTTAGGACAATTTTATCAATTTCTTTTCCAATTTCTGGATTTAAGGCGGTATAACGACGAATGAGAGAATTGACCCGAGCCATTAACTCTTTTATGCCAAAAGGCTTTGTTAAATAATCATCCGCACCAAGTCTCAGCCCGGAAACTTTGTCATTCTCATCACTTTTCGCTGTCAGCATCAATACCGGTACATTGCTCTTTTCTCGAATTTTTTTTAATACCTGAAATCCATCTAATTCAGGCATCATAACATCAAGAATAACTAATGCACAGTCATCTGTTTCTCTTAAGTACTTGAGTCCATCCACCCCTGTATAGGCAGACATTGCATAAAGATTTTCTTTTTCAACACACTTTTTCATAAGTGCACATAAAGATTTATCATCGTCAATGATTAATACAGTTTTCATTTATGTTCCTTTCGTTTTGCATGTAATGTCTAATATTTTTCTCGCTTCACATACCGAAGCTCTATATCGTAACCCAGAGCTTCCATCATTTTGACAAGCGTGTTGTTGACGATGGTTTCCTTGCTGCGGATCACCCGGTTCACATAGGGAGCGGATGTACTGATTTCCTTCGCCAGCTTTGCCTGGGTGATTCCGGCTTCAATACATTTCGTTTTCACATCAAGTTCTATATTATTTTTAAGCACGTCAGGCTCCTTTGTTCTCGTTTTCTTTAATTAATAAGATAATTTATTATACCACGACGCATTGATGATTTCCACATAAAAAATCACCCGATGAAATGTAACCCGAGAGTCCCGTTTGTAAGCTGAGACTCCCGTTTGGTAAGTGAAAGGTGATGTTTTGTAACCGAGATTCCCGGTTTGTAAATGAAAGTCCCGTTTGGTAAGCAAAATTCCCGGGTTTTATTATTTTAAAGACATGCTACAATGAGTTCAGACCAGATTTCTGCACGCCAAACAGAGATCGAATCACGCTCGAAACTTTTTGTATACGGAGATTCCATCCCTGGTTTCAATCGTTCAGTTGTGTTCTTCCTCTGGCGGCCGTGCATGAATGATGGTTACTTCTTGAGAAGTTTAGGCTTCAGGATGATGTTCTCTGCTGTAACCTTTGAACATCCCAGTTTCTTGAGCACTTCTTCTCCGTAAAGGAAGCTGAATGAGTCGTAGGGTGTACGGTCATTCAGCTTCTTTCTTTTGTACGAGTTGATGTGGTTCATCATCTGGGTCACATCTTCCTGCGTCAGGTTGTCAAAGCTGGTGCCCTTGGGAAGAATCCTCCGGATCAGTTCATGATTTACCTCACAGGAGCCCTTCTGGTACGGGCTGGATTAAGACTACCCTGATAATAACCCTACATCAAGAAGTGAGTCTTAACGCTCGTTGCAGGATGGAACTTGGCAAAGGGAATGTCGTTAGAGCGTAGGAGTCCAAGACTTTTCGAACGAAAGAAAAAGCTTGGACTCTGAGACTTGTTTAATAGTGATTAAGCTTTGGTTATTGGGATCCAAAGTTCCATTTTGTATTCCGAGAGTATGAAAGTTTTTCTGTAAAAAGCAGATGAAGGGTTCCGAATGGGTCTCCTGTGATATACACTAAATCACAGGAGGCTTTTTATTATGGCAACAAGAAAAAAGAGACCCATCCATAAAGTCGTTATGACCGAAGGAAAACGCCAGATCGTTCAAAAACTCCTTCAGGAATATGACATCGAAACTGCAGAAGATATTCAAGACGCACTCAAGGATCTGCTAGGAGGCACCATCAAAGAGATGATGGAGGCTGAGATGGACAACCATCTTGGCTATGAGAAATCCGAGCGCTCTGATTCCGACGATTACCGCAACGGCTACAAGGAAAAGACCGTCAACTCGCGCTATGGCTCTATGCAGATCGAAGTCCCGCAGAATCGGAAATCCACGTTTGAGCCCAAGGTTGTCAAAAAACGGCAGAAGGATATTTCAGACATTGATCAGAAGGTCATCTCTATGTATGCCAAGGGGATGACGACTCGTCAGATCTCCGATACATTGATGGATATCTATGGTTTTGAGACTTCAGAAGGCTTTATATCCGACGTGACGGACAAGATCCTGCCGCAGATCGAAGAATGGCAGAACCGACCGCTAGACGACGTCTATCCCGTCCTTTTCATTGATGCGATCCACTATTCCGTACGAGATAATGGAATCATCCGAAAGCTTGCTGCATACATCATTTTAGGCATCAGTTGCGAGGGAAAAAAAGAAGTTCTGACCATCGAAGTCGGTGAAAATGAGAGTGCAAAGTACTGGCTGTCGGTATTGAATGGTCTCAAAAACCGCGGCGTAAAAGACGTCCTAATTCTCTGTGCCGACGGGCTGACCGGCATCCGCGAAGCCATCCAAACGGCCCTCCCTAAAACAGAATACCAACGCTGTATCGTCCATCAGGTACGGAATACGCTGAAATATGTGGCGGATAAGGACCGAAAAGCTTTTGCCAAAGATTTAAAGACGATCTACAATGCCCCGAATGAGGAACAAGGACGCGCCAACCGGGATCACGTGGCAGAGAAGTGGTCAGAGAAATACCCGCATGCTATGAAACGATGGGAACGGGACTGGGATGTCATCACACCAATCTTTAAGTTTTCTGCTGACGTCCGAACGGTTATCTATACGACCAACGCGATTGAGAGTCTCAATGCCACCTACCGCAAGCTGAATCGGCAGCGAAGTGTTTTCCCAAGTGCTCAGGCGTTACTGAAAGCCTTGTATCTAGCCACATTTGAAGACACGAAAAAATGGAGCCTGCCGATCCGGAACTGCGGTCAGGTCTATGGTGAGCTGGCGATCATGTACGAGGATCGGCTGCCGGCCTAAGTTCTAAATACCGTCAAAAACGGGCAGAAAACCCTGCCCGCTCTTGACATACCATCCGGTATGGAATTATATACTAAGCAACTGCCAGACAGCCGGAACTGCTGTTATCTGGGCTGTTTGGTAAGAAATCATATCACAGGAAATCCTATTTACAGAAATTCCTTCACACACGGGGGTGCGGACATTTTCTTGGACTGCCTAAACAGCAATTCCAAGACTACGTCTGTACTCCAAAGGACTCATGTTACCAAGTGTTCCTTTGATTCGCTTTTCATTATACCAAACGAGGTAATCATGTAAAATGCCCATGAATTCTGGCTCTTGTTGTGAGGATAAACTCGTCGGACAAGGTGGACGGATCCCGGAGAAACTGTTCCTGGGCTTTTTTCAATCTTTCAATGCTTCTTAGATCAAACTGATGTATACTAACTGACATAGAGGGCCTCCTTCGTGTTTTTGGTTGTGGTGTGGAAGCTTAACCTTAACACGTTGGAGTACCTCTTTTCTATTGCTTTTGAATTCCTACAAAAACTTTACACTAGCAATTCTCTCTTTTCACAAATTCAATTTTGCCGCTCCGACATCTATTTCACAGCCACAACTACCCAACATCTAACTTGGCAACTCAACATAGTGACATCTATCGTAGCAACTCAACTCTCACACTTTTTGACCTGATTTGCCTTTGGATAAGTTACCGAAAAGCGTTTGTCCTGTCTGATGCCAAATTTGCCCGATTGCCCGAAAACCGCAGTATAATTAAGCTTTCGCGGCTATTTTACTTCGACTCGTGACATCAATACTACCGTCTCAACATGTGTTGTCAATAGGATAGGAATACAAATTATTAACCTCGTCGCTTGAATGAGGATACAATTTGTTGTCAGTTTCCTCATTAACTTCCTTGGCATTTTTTCTTCTGCTCTTGAATAATCTTCCGTCCTGAGAATCTTTTTTTCCAGTCTTATATATGATAGTAATCATTGCAGGATCAATATCACCATCATCATTTGTCCCACCGATTACGATTTTGTCTACTATACTTTCAAATACTGTCCTATCAAACTCTTCAAGATATTTATTAGACTCCAGTAACTTCTTAAACCCCTCAAGCCTTTTCTTCAATGCTTTTTCATCAGTCAGTGTTACCTCTAAAGTCCTCTTTTCTTCGAGCAATTTTTCCTTGCTTATGGCTATTTCATTATATTTCTCTTGATATATCTCCATACTGATTGCTTCATTAAGTCTTAATTCTACAAGGTCTTTTTCTTTCTTCAGTATTTTATCAAGTTGATTGCTTATTTTCTTCAAGTCCTTTGCTAAGCTATTATCTTTTAGCTCTTCTTCCACAGTTTTCAAGAACTCATTTGTAATTTCTACATTATTGTGGCATACCTGACGATAGCTTTCCATAAATGCTTTTTCTATGGCTTCTTCCTCAATGCCTTTGCTATGTGGACAATATTTCTTTCCGTTTTTTGTTGCATTAACACATTGCCAAATTACCTTTGTATATTCAGAGCTTGAATGCCAATTTCTTCTTGAAAGCATGTGTCCACAAAAACCACATTCAAGCATACTGCTAAAGGCGTATTTTCTTGAATACTTTTCTCTTTTGCCACCATTGTTAGCAACAGTATTTCTATTTTTTGCTCTTCTTAATCTAATCCCCTGCGCCTTTTCAAAATCTTCTTCAGAAATAATAGGTTCGTGATGATTCTCAATATAGAATTTATCTTGTTCTCCGAAGTTATCCAATCTTCTTTTTGAAATAGGATCAACAGTAAATGTTTTGCCCATAAGAAGATCGCCCTTGTATTTTTCATTCTTAATGATTCCTAAAACAGTGGTTTCAGTCCACCTCTTATGCCCTCTTGGTGATAAATAACCTTGTTCTTCAAGCTCTCTGGAAATAACCATCCCACCAACACCTTCAAGGTATCTCCTGAAAATATATCGTACAATCTCAGCTTCTTTTTCATTGACGGAAATACTCTTGGTCTCCGGATCATAGTCATAGCCTAAACACCCTTGAAACCCGACCATTTCTCCTCTTTCCATCTTCATTCTCAAGCCTTTTTTAACATTGGCTGAAATATTTTCCACTTCCTGTTGAGCGACTGAACTTAAAATAGTCAAAAGCAATTCGCCATCCATCGTTAATGTATTGATATTTTCTTCTTCAAAAAATACTGCAACATTGTATTCCTTCAGCTTTCTAACATATTTCAAGGTGTCTAAAGTATTTCTTGCAAATCTTGATATAGATTTTGTAATTACCATATCTATATCTCCGTTCATACAATCATTGATTAATCTTTGAAAATCAATTCTTCTGTCAACCTGTGTGCCGGTTATCGCTTCATCAGCATATATCCCCGCAAGTGTCCACTCATTATTTTGCTTTATAAAATCTGTGTAGTGTTCTACTTGAGAATTATAGCTGTTAATTTGATCTTCGGTATCCGTGCTGACTCTGCAATAAGCTGCTACCCTCTTTATTGAGCGCTCTACACAGCCTGATGCAGTTCTTTTCAGTGTGGTATCACCTTTAATAACTTTTACATCTCTTTTCACTGCACCCGCCTCCTTTTTTTGTATCTTTCTATGCAGTTTTATTATACCACACTTCCAAGACATTATAAATATAATTCTGTGGGAATGTTATACTTTTTCATCAATTTAATTTTTATCTTTTTATATTCAATATCGCTGAGTAAGTGCTTAGAAAGTAACATAGACAGCATAGATAATTGGAGGCTGTATTTTAATAATTCATTATTCATTTCAACTCCTCCTCATTCAAATTTATTTTTAAGTTTAATGACATTGGTAGGTGCTTGGCAGCAACATAGGAATCTCACCTCCGCCTCTTATTCCAGACGAGCCGGCTTAAACTATTGAAGTATCATTATCACTACTTGTTTCAACGAACAGATTGCCACATCTGTTTTTATGTATTCTTATTTATCGCTCGCTTTCTTGTTTCCTTGATTTATCAGTATTCATAAAACCAAAATTTCTTTCAGCAGAAAGGTCATGGCGTAAGTCATAATTCTCCACAAGTAGATAAAGTCCTACCTTGGTCTATTCAGTTGTCAAGGAACAAGTGCCTATTGGCTTTTAGAGAGATTTTCTTTTAAGCAATTCTTGAAAATAATTCTTCAATTAGATTAAGAGGACAGATCTCCCTTCACTTTATACAAGGAAAATCTGCCCTCATGCACAAGGCGATTACTTCATAAATTCTTCCAATAGCACACTTAGTTTTTTAAGAATGCTATTTTTTCGCCATTGTATAGCTTGATAGCTCACTTTCTTACCTCTCGCTATGCTTGATAGCGTTTCATCATTGAAATACAAACGCTCTATGATGTCCCTTTCCTCATCGTTTAGTTTTGATATAGCATTTCTGACTGCCTCAATCATCATCTGTGTTTCAACAATCTTTGCTACATCAACGCTTTCATCAGCGATGTTATCTACAAAATTCCCATCATGATCCAAAGAGGAAAAGAAAAGCAGGTGGTTTTTTCTGTCCACCTACTCTAAATACTTCTCGTGTTCTTTTTCTCGCCAGTAGACTTTATAAATATCTTCACTGACTTTTACCTTTTGCCCTCTGACATAAAGGTAATACTCTTTTGCCATAAAGTTTCCTCCATTTCTTTTTTGTCTATTTGTTTTTCAGACAAAAAAGGAGGACTCCTGCACATAAGCATAAAAAGTCCTCGAAAACGGAAGAAACCTGTTCTTCCAAAATGTTTTAAATTTAATTGTTTATAATAATTACTGACATCAAAAAGGTCTATTATTATTTTCTATATAAATAACAGACCCTACATAACACATAGCAATTACCTCCACTATTTAATCAAATTTTCCTTACTCGAAAAATATATATTAGAGCATTCTTTTAAAAGATCCTCTATACAACAGTTAAAAACCCAAGATAATATGCCGAAAAAATCTGAGCTATAAATATTAGTAGTAATCCACTGTTTTTGATACTTCTTTCTTTGAAAATTGCATATCCTCCACATAAAATCCCTATAATACTAAAACACCATCCAGCAATAATAATAATCATAAGTTCATGAGCAAGAATTTCATATATTGAAAACCAATGAGCCATTCCTGTAATTCCAGAAATCCCAAGCATAGCTCCACAAATATATAGATATATATGATGTCGCATACATCTCTTCCACCTTTGTATCGTTGAAATGATGCATATAATCAGTAATGTTAAAAATAATAATGTGGTTGATATATAAGTTCCCAAGCTGAACAAAAATGCTATTTTCCCTTGTGTGTTAGTGGCAGGGATATAATCATGAGCTAATCTAAAGCTCATAGAATGTACTTTGCCGTCATTTATATTAAAAGCAAGTATTTTTTCTTCAGGACTCGCATCCTTGCAAAAGAAAATGTTAGAATCTATTTGTTCGTAATATTGCTTTTTATCTTCAAATGGCATGGTAAGACAAAGACGATTTCCATCTGTCACTCTAATGGAAATCATTTGCTTTTTCCCTTGTATTTTTCCAACATTTTTCAATGCAGAGCGGGCAGGAAGATAATCTCCGCTTAACATCTTGAGATCTAAATTTTCTTTTATCTTTTTTTCATCAGCTTCTGTATATGCAATTTTTTCCATAATCTCCGAGCAAAACTCCGTCTCCATTACATTTGTCAATATTAAAATTGCTCTCTCATTTTTCGGTTCTACCCATATTTGTGTTTTGAATCCGTATGTTCCACCTTCATGTCCATGCATTTCCGGATTATTCGCATAT
This sequence comes from Murdochiella vaginalis, assembly GCF_902381775.1. Lineage (NCBI taxonomy): Bacteria > Bacillati > Bacillota > Tissierellia > Tissierellales > Peptoniphilaceae > Murdochiella > Murdochiella vaginalis. The sequence continues at coordinate 472,673 of NZ_LR698969.1, read as the reverse complement.
TGCCAGAAGCCGTGAGATAAACCTGAATTTGCACCATAGGAGCGATAGGTTTCTGTAAACATTTCTTTTTTAGTATGAGGATTATTAAACAATAGATTATCTTTATCATTATTTTTAGCCAGCTCTTGTGCATAATTCAACAAATCCCCAGCTGAGCCATTCATTCCACCAGCAGGGTACATTCTTAAATACATATTCGGTTCTTTGCGGAATCTCTTTTCAAAAAAAGAATAACCGACTGCCTTTCTTGCCAAAATCGTAGGATTATCATTTTGAAATGGACCTATCGATGTATTGTTCATATCTAAAGGTTTCAAAATGTGTTCATTTACATATTCTTTGTAATTTTGACCACTCACTCTTTCTACAATAAATGCAGCTAATGCAGCGCCCCAGTTAGAATATGCGCTTACCTTGCCCGGTGAAAATACCTGTTCGGGTTGATGTGAGGACAAGACTTCGGCTAATGTAAATTCCTTATCACTTTCAAAATAGCGAAGGTTAATAAGCTGCTCCTCGAAGCCCGCCGTATGATTCATGAGATGACGCATTGTAATAGGTGTATCATAGTGTAAATTTTTCAAAAAACCTTTTGGTAGATAGTTGCGAATATCCGCATCCAAATCAATTTTTCCTTCTTCATTTAATTGCATCACACCTACCCATATAAAGGTTTTTGATATTGATCCCCATTCAAAAACTGTGTTTTCAGGATCCATAGGTATATTTTTTTCTAAATCAGCGTATCCGTAGGCTTTTGAAAACACAATTTCTCCGTGTTCAGATACAATGACACATGCACCTGGAACGCTTTTACCTATATACGCATCCGCAACTTTATCAATAACAGTTTCGTAATGTTCAGTTTCTTCCGCAGCAAAAATAAAGGAACGCGGAAATAAAACGACAAAGGCAAAAGCAATGAAACAACTCAAAATGACGATTTTTTTCATGATATCTCACCAACATTAACCTTGTTTATTTCCTGTGCAAGCTTAGTAATGCGCTTGTATTCACTAATTAGCAATATAATGGCAATCAAAATTATAACGACATCATTCAAAGGCAACGCCAGCCATACTCCGAGAACATTTTCGTTCAGAAAACGAGGTAATATCAATACTAAAGGGATTACAAGCGCAAGTTGCCTTAGTATAACCAATACTCCTGCCTGCTTTGCTTTACCGATAGCCTGAAAATAAGTGACTGTCATTATGAGCATGCCATAAGTAGGAAATATGCAGTACATAAGCCTAAAATTAGATAATCCTGAACTTACAATAACTGAATCGGTAATAAATGCAGATAATATCTGCACTGAAAAAATTTCAATTATGGCAAAGAAAAATCCGGCAAGACAAGTAGAACCTATAATAAATACATTCGTAAGTTTTTTAACCCTTATATATTCTTTTGCTCCGAAATTTGTTCCGACAGCGGGCTGCATCCCTTGACTCATTCCCCATATCGGAACAAATGCAAGCTGCATAACTCTTTGAGCGGCTCCCATAAGAGCTATTTGCTTTTCTCCGCCAAAATGCACTGCCGTATTATATACAACTGTCATTTGAACCAACATCATAATTTGCATGAGCATAGCGCTCATTCCCACGGAAAAAATTTCAGGTAATAAATCTTTTGCAGGTTTTATCCCATGAAAACGAACCACCGGACTTTTTTTCAAGAAGTATATTAAGGTGACCAAAGCTTGACTGATTTGAGAAATCACAGTTGCGATTGCAACAGCTTGCGGTCCTCGAGATGGCATAAACAGAATGAATATAGGATCTAATATAATATTTAAAATAGCACCAGCCGCCATGATTCCCATTGCAATTCCCATGCGACCCTCTGCCCTTATTACCATATTTGCACCCTGCATAAAATTTACGAATATGGAGCCGAGATATACTGTTCTTAAATAAGAAACACCCATCTCCATCACTTCACCGCCGGCACCAGATAAGCGTAAAAATTCAGGAGCAAATATGATACCGATAATCATAACTACTGATGATAAAACGATTACCAAGAAAGTTAGATTTCCTATAATCTTATCCACGGTTTCTTTATCTTTTTTTCCGATTGCCCGAGAAAGTACAGAGCCCGAACCTATCCCAAGAAGAACAGCAATCGCATTATTGATTAATACAAACGGAGATGCCGCCGAAACTGCACTCATGGCATCGGTTCCCACCATTTGCCCGACATAAATTGAATCGACAAAGGCATATAATCCTACTATCAGTTGACCCAAAATTGCCGGCAAACTAAGATGAATCATCAATTTCCAAGGATTTTCCATAAGTAATTTATCACGAACATCCATTATAAAAACCCTCCTTGTCCTTTATTTTTGCGTTTTATCGATACTTATTCTGTATTCACAGCAAGCATCCATAAATTCCTCATCATGAGTGATTACCAAAATAGTTTTTTCTTTTTCTGCAGCTTTCTTTAGTTCCCTTGCAATCAAAAACATATTTTCGGCATCCAAGCCACTGGTCGGTTCGTCAAGTATCAAAATATCTTTACCTGACAACAACGCACAGCATACTGCAAGTCTTTGTTTTTGACCTCCCGACAAGGAAGCAGGATGAGAATCTTTATATTCGTATAAACACATATCCTTAAGCAATTTTTTTGCATTTTCTAAATTCTCTGCATCATATTTTGTTCCAAGCAAAAGTTCTTTTGAAATGCTTTCTGTAAAAAATTGTGTCCCTGTGTCATTTGAACAGTAATAGGTATGTTTGCAAAGTTCTCTGTACCCTGCCTTCTCACCATGAATATAAACATTACCTTCTGTTAATTTTTCAAGTCCGCTTAAAATTAAAGCTAAACTGGTTTTTCCCGCACCATTGTTGCCTGTGATTGCAGTAACACTTTTCTCATTAGCAAAAATATCCACATTTTTTAATATTTGTTTTTTATTTTTCTTGAGAGAGAGCCTTTCTCCTTGTATTGCAATATTGTCCGTTCGGGGTGGGGCAATCTGTTTTGTAAAAGGTTTATTTATAATACGGCGAAGTCCCTTTGAAATGCGTTCCAAGTCATTCATTGTACTAAATTCTAAAGAAGAATATTCATGCTGTATCTGTCCGTCTTTCATATATAAATACCTGTCGGCAAGTTCTTCTGTCCAACTGAGACGATGCTCGGCAATCAGCAATGTGTATCCTGCTTTCTTTAACTGCATAAGGATGTTTTTCATTTGAATGATGCCGTCTTTGTCCAGATTTGCAGTCGGCTCATCAAACACAAAAACCTCCGGATGCATTGCATATACAGAAGCTACTGCTGCTCGTTGTTTTTCACCACTTGAAAGCAAATCTAAGGAAATCTTTCCTATGTTTTCCAATCTCATCTTATGAATAGCATCCTTTGTTCTTTTTTGAATTTCAAACTTTGAGAAACCGTAATTTTCACATCCAAATGCTATTTCACCCTCAAGCTCTGATGAAAAGAATTGTCTTTGAGGATCTTGAAATATGCTGCCAACAATTTTACCGATATCATAGGACGGCATCATTTCAATATCTTTTCCTGCAATTCGTATACTGCCTTTTTTTGTTCCTTTGTAATATTTTGGAGCAAGACCGTTGATAAGTCTTGTAATGGTCGTTTTTCCACATCCTGATTTTCCTGTCAAAACCACACATTCACCGGCTTTTATCACTAAATTTATATTCGTCACACCATAATTGCTATCCGCATACTGAAAGGAAACATTCTGTAAGTCGATCATATTCTCATGCCTCCTATCCATAAATAACCCGATATCAAAGCGAACCATAAAATCATGGCAAATATATCCGTTATTTCAATCTTGCTCTCATAGTAGCTGCTTCTTTTCCCCGGTGATTCCCCACCTCTTGCAATAGCTGAAACGGAAAGCTGATCTGCTATCATCAAGATTCTGACGAGTAGGGGAATCAGCACATATTCACATGTCTTTGCGGGTGCTTTCAATATCTGTTTAAGACCTGTCAAATTTCTGTTTTTCATAGATAGATACACACTCCTTAACTCCGATTTCATGGTAGGGAAGAATCTAAATACTACAAGGACACCCAAAATAACGGATGTAGGAAGGTGAATGGAACTTAGGAATGCCGAAATTTTTCCAGGCGGTGTTGTAATCAAATCCCATGATACCAAGAAAGCAGGAGAAAGATTCCAAAGCATCAGCACATAAAACTCCGAAAAAATCAGCATATGGAGTCCGAAACGTTGTATGGCGTAGAGTAAAATTCCCAATAAGATATAGAATATGCCGTAATCAAATACGATTTTCCATTTCCCTTGTATACCTAAATATAAAAAAGTGGCAATTGTAAGGATGCAGCTGAAAACGACATCTTTTCCCATATAAATGGCTATTAGTACACAAATGAATCCCCATATTTTAGTTATGACAGCAAAAGAAATTTTTCTCATTATAGAAGTCCCGTTTTTTTGAAATGTTTTCCCATAATTTTTTTGCCTGCCAGACCACCCGCAAGCCCACATATCGCCGTAAAGATAACAATGAATATAATCCATCCGGGAGTCTTATAGTAGCTGATATATGAGTCTATATAGCTTTGATCCATGCCACCGCTTTTTGCAAAGCTGTAATAGGTTTCCCAAAAGAACCAAATCGGCAGTAAATTGACACCGTTATATAAAAGACTGGCAACAGTCCACGATGCTATAATTTGTTTTGAATTCCTTTCAGAACAATCTTTCCACAAGATTGCTTCGCATATCATACCAATTGCAACAAAGTACGGTAAAAGATACCAGTTCCCCATCAACAGATAAATCATACCGACGATACTCATATAAACAAGGCTGACAAAGTGCTTCCTTACCCGACACAAAAGCAGATAATAGACAGGTGCACATAAGAACATGGTAAAACCAACTGATAAAACCATACTGACAAAATGATTGGTCATGCATACCATATTTACAATAAACTGGATGAGAATGAGAAAGAGACTCAACAGAGCAGCCGCAATGACATCTTTAATTTCCCATTTTAATGCTTTATTTTTTTTCATTTATTTTCCTCCGTAAATATTACTTTTGAGCTTTGATGATAAAGGTCGGCATCGTGCGATACCTGCGTGCCATAAAAGGATTCCAATACTTTTCCTGTAACAGTGTCTCTGTTTCAATGTTCTTAAAACCTGTTTCTCTGCATGTTTCCAAATCCCATTCCGGGCGTTTTATATAACTTAAAGGGAGTTTTTTCAATTCGTCCATCATATCTGTATCATGATAATAATCCTGAAATTTGCCGTAGCGTTTTGTTAAAATGTTTTCATCTGACTGAAAGAGCTTTGCCTGTTCCTCTCCCCAAAAAGGGAAAAGCCAATTTGCATCTAAATTCAGCATACAACCGCCGGATTTCAAAATTCTGTACCACTGCGCATAAACTTTTTTCGGATTATTAAATAGCCAAAAGGCATGTCTTGAGACCACTGCATTAAAGGTATTATCGGGAAAATCCACTAACTCTGTGTCTTTAAGCATAAAAGTGATTTTATTTGAAAATCCTAACTCCTCAGATATTTTTTCAGCTTCCTTGAGCATTGCGACATTATTGTCTATTGCAATGACATCACACCCAATTTGTGCAAGAAGCAGCGAAATAAACCCGGTTCCACATCCGACATCTAAAATTTTGTTTTTTTGACAATCTCCAAGACACCGTTCTAACAAACCTCTCCATTCCAGACCTCTTTCTTCTATTTCTTGAAGAAGAAACATTTTCATTTTTCCGGCATCCCCGGACCATTTTTCCTCAGCCTTATTCATTTAACTTTCCCCTTTCCTATTTATGAAGCAAAAGTCGCATTTTTCACCGTTCATTCCCAGTGTCTGACTTCTTTCAAATACAAATCCCTTTATATTTCCGAATACGATATGATCACACAGACAGAATATCTCACAAAGCTCTGGGCATTCAAAAAAATTGCAGGTATCCGCCCAAAGGCACTTGAGCACATCGACACGGTAGTATTCCCCGTCATCCGACAGGATTCTGCTTTTCCATATTTCATCGCCCGACATCCCTTTTTTCATAAACAAGCGGAACAGCCTGAAAAACCCGGGGATATAAAAAAATGTTTTCAAAAGCTTATGTGCCTTTTGGGCAACATAAAATGAATGCTCCTTTACCAATTCTTTTGCCTCATTTTTTGAAAGCCCTTTATCTATGAAACATCGGTATAGGGCTATATTTGAAATAATGCTTCTTTTTTGCCTTTTTTTCTGTTTTTCCGTCCATGATCCTTGATTGATTTCTTTGATGAGCTGCTTCATTTTTGTTTTATGTTCCGCATCTATTTTTTTTAATATCTGTGCATTTAACTTTCCGAAGTAAAATTTTTTGTATGTCATTCCAGGCCTCCTAATTTCCATCCAATTGCATTTCCCCGAATTTCAACAAATCGTCGATAAAGTCCTTCCTGCTGTATCAGCTCCTGATGTTTTCCTCTTTGCACAATTCGTCCATTTTCAAGAACAAGAATTTGATCTGCTTCTCGAACTGTATTCAACCTGTGAGCAATCATCAGAAGCGTTTTATTTTTTGTCAGCTCTGAAATAGCCTGCTGCAATTCCCGTTCGTTTTCAGGATCGACACTTGCCGTAGCCTCATCTAAAATGACAACAGGTGCATCTTTCAAAATCGCTCGTGCGATAGAGATTCGCTGCTTCTCACCGCCGGAAAGGGTTGCACCTCCTTCTCCAATCTTTGTTTGGTATCCATCCGGAAGTGCGGATATGAAATCATGGCAGCATGCTTTCTTTGCCGCGGACACTATTTCTTCTTTTGTTGACTGCGGTTTTCCAAAAAGAATGTTATTTTCAATGGTATCTTCAAAAAGGTAAACCCTTTGAAACACAATGGAAAAATTCTTAAGAAGGCTATCGCAAGTATAGTCTTTTACATTAACGCCACCTAAAAGAATCTCACCATCTTTTACGTCCCAAAAGCGTGCAATTAAACTGCAAAGGGTCGTCTTTCCTGAGCCTGATGGTCCTACAATGGCACAGCTCGTACCTTGAGGAACAGAAAAGCTTACATCGTGCAGAATTTCCTTTTCCTCATATGCAAAGGAAATGTTTGAAACGGTTATGTCGTATGCTTTCGGGATAAGGTCTGTTCCCTTTTCATCAAGAAGGGGAATATTGGATATTGTTTCCAATCTGTCTAAAGAAGCATCCACAACTCTTGCAACGGCAGCCGTACTTCCTGCAAGCTCCACAGTCGTATAAATCATAAAGCTTGCGACAATAAGGAGCAGGCACTTTTCAGGAGTTATTTCTCCGTTCATAAGCAGGTATGGTGCAACAACAAGGATTGCGAATCTGGCAAATTTGAATATCATTTGAAAGACGGCAGCTAAGCCGGAGAAAACTTTTTCTAAAGCAATGTTTGCCTCTGCGCTTTCATTGATTGCAGCGTCTACGGATTTGTCCGAACGGTCGGCAAGTCCGAATGCCTTTATCACGGACATCCCCTGTATATATTCTAAAATGCCTGTAACAAGTCCGGCCTGTGCAGCTTGCCTGCGCGGAGAATATTTCATACCAGCTTTTTGTGTTTTTGCGTACACACAAAGGGAAAGAAAAAGCCCTATGAACATCAAAACTCCAATTTTCCATTCATAAAACAAAAGCCATATCCCTATCACTGCAGCGTGGATAAATCCTCCGGCTACCGCTTCCATGACGGTAACTGCATTGGTTTCCAGATCTCCAAGTGTTGTAGTAACTGCCGCTGTAATATCTCCAAGGCGATGCTCATTAAAATATCCCATAGGTACGCGTTTTAATTTTTCGCCAAGCTCCATGCGCCATTTGGAACACATGGAAAAGCTTCCAAGGGTTCTTTTTACAGCGGAAAGATTCGTAAATAGAATGCGTCCTGAAATACTTAAAAGCATAATCCCCAAGGCTGCCCATATTGTTTTAATCGACATGAAGCCACTTGAAAGTGATAATAGTATTCCGTTCAAAACTGCAAGCACAGCCATAATGGGAAGCATCTCAAACACGGAATTGCACATATGAAAAATAAACGATAAAATCAATCTTTTTCTTTCCATTCCGGAAAAATCCAAAAGTCGTCTGAACATCTGAATCATGCTGATACCTCCTTCATATCAAGCGTGCTGATATGTGTATTCCAAAGTTCTCTGTAAAGAACACAATTTTGGGTAAGCTCCTCATGTTTTCCTTCCGCTTCTATATTTCCTGCATTCATGACGATAATCTTATCGGCTGATGTGATAGTAGATAATCGATGTGCAATGACAATCAGCGTTTTTCCCGCTACAAGCTCGCTGATGGAGTGCTGAATTATCGACTCATTTTCAGGGTCTGTAAAGGCGGTAGCTTCATCTAAAATAACTACGGGGCTGTCTTTTAATATGGCTCTTGCAATGGCAATGCGCTGCTTTTCTCCGCCGGAAAGATTGCTTCCGCTGTCTCCGACAACGGTATCGTAGCCATTGGGAAGTGATGTAATAAAATCATGGCATGCCGCTTTTTTTGCTGCATTTTCGATTTCGCTGTTTGTAGCATCCGGCTTACCGATTCGTATATTTTCTCGTATAGAAAGATGAAACAAATAATTATCCTGTGAAACATACGCAATATGTTCCATTATCTGCGAAAGCGGTATGTTCTGCACATCGACACCGCCTATTTTCACGGTTCCGCTTCCCGCATTCCAAAAAGACGCAATGAGTCTGGCGACAGTGGATTTGCCCGATCCCGACGGTCCGACCAAAGCCGTCATTTCATTTTCATTCGCTTCAAAGGAAATGCTGTGTAAAACCTCTGTATCCTTGTAAGAGAAAGAGACGTTGGAAAATTCTATTTTTTCTCCTTTAAGCTGTACTCGTTTTTCCGGGCGTTCCATTTCTTCCGTATCCAAAAGGCTTCCGATTTCTTTTACGGTGGCATCTACCATAGCAAGGCTGTCTGTATATCGCAATGCCTGAATAAGCGGAGCAATCAAGCCCAATGATAAAATAATGCAGGATATAAAACTGCCTGCGCTTATGCTTCCGCCTATATAAAACAAACTTCCGACAGGAAGAACTCCGATTAGACTTGAGGGTGCTATTGCAATACCTGCCGCATAGTACGGATTCGTCTTTTTGAACCATTCCGATTTAGAATTTTCATTCTCCTTTACCGCCTCTGCATATTTGCGATAAGAATCGCTACTTTGATTAAAAGCCTTAACCACTTCGATTCCGCCTATATATTCAACCGTAGCGGCATCCATAGCTTTTGCGGCTTTAATAACTCTGTCATAACGCTTCTCATAATCTTTCATCATTCCCATATAACAGAGCATCCCGACAGGAAAGGTTGAAAGAGCAATAAGTGCCAGCCTCCAATCAAGGAACATGAAATAAATCAACATTAAGACAGGAATCATAATATTTGCTGTTAATTCCGGTATCATGTGAGCAAGGGGTAACTCCAGTTTTTCAACCGTATCTACAAGCATCGTTTTGAATTTTCCTGACGGGGTATCCAAGACAAATCCCATGGGCACTCGTGACAACTTTTTCGTAAGTGCAGTACGAATATTTTTTAGTATAGTAAATGCGGCTTTGTGAGACCGCACCGTAGATACAGTTGATAGACCAAGCTGCAAAAGGTACCCCAAAAGAGCAATTACTGCCATCGGCATGATTGATTTCAAGCTGTAATCACCGGCGCATATTTGAATAATAATGCGTGAAACTGCAATATACGGGACGATTCCAAACCCTGCACCAAGAACGGCAAAAACAACCGAACTTAAAAGCAAGCCTTTACATGATCCGGCAAACTCAAATAAGCGATGCAATGTGTTTTTGTTCTTCTTATTCTTCATTTCGATCTCCTTCTGCTAAAATATATTTTTCGATATTTTTCTTTTCTTCACCTCTCAAATCGGCAATTATTTTACCGCCTGACAAAAGCAAAACTCTGGAACATATTGTTTTTATAAATTCAATGTCGTGTGTAATAATGAGCAGGATTTTTTCCTGTTCAGAAAGTCTCTCTACCATCGTTCCTACTTCCCGCATGCTTTTTAAGTCAAGCCCACTGGTCGGTTCATCGAAAATAAGAATTTCTTTATCACAAAGCAAGCTGATTGCCACTGCCAACCTCTGTTTTTGTCCTCCTGAAAGTGAAAGGGGATGTCTGTTTTTTAATTCGGAAAGAGATAAGGCCGATAAAGTTTCGTCAATAACAGACTCATCTGTTGTTTTTGTTCCGAGTGTGCATTCTGTTTCCACACAATCCGTAAAAAGTTGATGTCCGACATCCTGCATCACCATGTAAGATTTTTTAATACGCGCTTTTGCAGACAAACTCCTGCCGTCTACAAAAATATTTCCCGATTTTTGTTTTATCAGTCCGCATATCGTGCGTGCCAGTGTCGTTTTTCCTGTTCCGTTTGCGCCGGTAATTGCGACGATCTCTCCACCATTTGCGGTAAAAGAGATGTTTTGCAAGATAATCTTTTCACCATATTTGACATGAATATCTTTCAGCTCTAAGGTGTGTTGGGAAAATTTTTTATCATTGGTATTTGTTTTGATTTCAGAAAGATTTCGACACCTGAGCCCCATATTTTGTATTTGTTCAAGCGGGAGCTCGCAAAAATCCTGTATACTCATATCCTTAAAAATCTGACCCTCCTGCATTAAGATGACCCTGTCTGCAACATCTGTTAAATACCACAAGCGATGTTCTGCAATGATAATCGTTTTCCCTTGTTGTTTTATTTTTTCTATCAGTTTTTTCAGTTCAAGCACGGAATGAAAATCCAGATTTGAGGACGGTTCATCCAATACAAAAATATCCGGATTCGTGGCATACACAGACGCAAATGCAATTTTTTGTTTTTCCCCTCCGGAAAGTTCAAAAATGCTGCATCCTTTTAATTTTTCTATATGCAAATCTTTAGTAATCCTTTCAAGCTGCTGTTTTAATTCTTTCATCTCCAGCATTCTGTTTTCCAGTCCGAAAACAATTTCACTATCTGTATCTGTGTTGAAAAATTGTGTTCTCGGATTTTGAAAAACCGTGCCGACACTATCGGAAAGAGTTGAAATTTCGGTCTCGGCAACATTCATTCCTTTTACAGTTACTTTGCCTGAAAGTTTTCCTTCAAAAAAATGAGGAATCAGCCCGTTTACCAATCTGGTAAGAGTCGTTTTTCCGCATCCTGATGCACCGCACAAGAGAACACATTGTCCTTTTGGAATATTTAAGTGTAATTCCCGTAAAGAAGCTTTTTCCATATCCTTGTAGGAAAAAGAAAGTTTTATAAATTCAATCAAGGGAATACACCTCCTCGTAAAAAATCAAAAAATATCATGCAAATAATCCCTATATAGATTGTTACAATCAGAGCATCATGGATTGAAAAACAAACTTTTTCCATACAGCTGCGCCTTCCGACATGATCTATTCCTCTTGTAATTGCGGCTTGTGTGATTTCATCAGAGATTTTAGAAGCAGATACCAGCATGGGTACATATACATACTCCATTATTTTGACCGGATGGCGTAAAAATTCTGTAAAAGAAGCGGTTATCCCTCGAAGAGCCATGGCGTCCTTAATATAGTTCCATTCCTCAGCCATTGTCGGAAAGTATCGCAATGTAACAGAAAGTGCAATAGTGAAACCTTTAGGCAAATGCAATCGACTGAATGCAGCTAAAAAAGCACTGACCTTTGTAGTTTGTATTAAAAATGTGCCGAGCATAAAACAAGGAATAAGTTTTCTTATATAGACATCAAACATATATATGATGCCTCCGATCGTAACAGGTAATTTTGATATAACAAAAAGCTGTACCATCAATAACACAATAAAGAGAATTCCGTATTTTGAAGCAGTACGGAACTCTTTCGCCTGTAAGAGCAATAATATAGGGATTGCTGTAAAAAGGCATTCTATAACGATACTTTCATTCAGAAACACGGAAATACTTGTTATTGATAAAATCAGCAGCTTTGTTCTGGGATCTAAAGCCATTTATATAATCCCCACTTTTTCAAAATGTTTTTTCAATAATTTTTTACCTATAAGGCCTCCGATTATGGCACAAATAATTGTCCCCAAAATCATTAAGGGGATAACCCACCAATTTATTCTAATAGCATTGATGATTCCTTCAAAAGAAGAAACATCTCCTTTTCTACGCATGAATTCATCAAACTGTGCAGGCATGATAGCCATGGGAATATAGGCTCCCATTGGAGACAGCGCAAACACGCAATAGGCAAGTAAATTTCTTCTGAATGATTTGAAATTTCCTGATTGGCAAATAAAGTCCGCAATAAATCCAAATACGATGAAAAATACCGACATCATCCAAAACATACCGGTAACAAATAACAAGATTCCGGCAAGTATACCAAGTATGGAAAGTGATCCGCGCTTCGGTATTTTAGCGGTGTATAACATAAAAACACTGCCCGCAAATAAAGCTACTATCATCGGCATAAACGGAAAAGTGACAGGTGTCATTTGTGCGATACCGCCTATAACAAATGCAATAACAAAATAAATAAGTGAAAAAACGCCTATGGAAATATAATCTCTTGTTAGTAATATATTTTCTCTATTTTTCATAATAATCTATATCCTTTCTAAATATAGTTGTTAGCCTTTGCTAACCTTGCGTGAAAATTTTACGCTTTATTTAAACCTTAAAAGTCCATCCCATCCCGAATTAAAAAAAACTGCAAGCTCTTTAACATATTTAATGGCTTGTTCTCTTGTCATATCATGCACAATCGTTTCAAAAACAGCTGTAAAATATGCACTGGTAATCATGTGATGTAAATCATGACTGACGTTTCCTGCCATTTTGCCTTTTTCTTTAAGAATAGCGTAATATTTTTCCGTACGGGATACTTCCAATTCTACAAGTTCATGAATATAATCTTCGTATTTTGTGCCTTCAGAACAGCAAATTACAAGCTTGAATTCTTCAAAATAATCATAAATATAATTCACAAAATGCAAAAGATATTTTGTAGACAGCTCTCTGCTTTCTAAAGTTTTATTTTCTGGAATTAAATCAAAATGTGCATCTTGTGCAGCTTTGAACTGTTCTATTAACCCATCAGCTACATCAGAAACAATAGCTTCAAATAAGGCCGCTTTATTAGGATAGTAACCATAAAAAGCACCTTTCGTAAATCCTGCTTCCTCGACAATTATTCTAAGTGAAGCATCCTTAAATCCTTTTTTTAAAAATTCTTTCTTGCCGACTGCCAATATTTTCTTTTGAGTCTCAGAAATAGTCATTTAAACACCTCCATCAACAATATACCATCGGTATATACCACCAGTATATACCGATGGTATATTGTTGTCAATAGTTTTTTTACATTCATAATAATATTCACATTTTTTCAATTTCCTGTTTGAAATTTACTCTAAAAATTAAATCATACGAGAACAAATTAAACTTATAATGCTAATGTTATCTTTAATCCAAAACTTTTTGAGCCTTAAAACAAAGAAATGTTTATTATGAATGTAAACTATTGCAAAATAATAAAGAATTACAAAAGTCCTTCGATTGGAATTATTCACCATATAAATCAACAAATCTGCGTTCTTCTATGGAGAGAAATATTTTAAAATTAATACAAAACCTATGATATAAATACAGCTAAAGGAATTGATTTATGGTATAATACAAATGTAATACTTAATAAAAGCTTAACGCTTGCTACCCTAATCATTCTTTTGTAGACCAACTAAGGAAGTCAATAGTTATTTTAAAAATTTTTTTGAAAAATTTTTAAGTCACAAAACTTAAAAATGTGCATAGCAAATAAGCCTCATATACTTTCATTTTTTGAGGCAACACTTTTAATAGTTTATGCGACTAACTTACTCTTTTCTCGAATTAGTTTTTGATGCTCTTCGGGTGTTCTTAACTCAAATGATTTTTGATTTCTGAGGACAGCAAAAATAATTTGAACCATCTTTCGCATAATTGCACACATTACAACTTTGTATGGTTTTTCAGCTATCTTCTTTTCAAAATAAGCTCGCATAACAGGATTTAAATACTCTCTGTTGCGATTTGGATACACATTAGATTTAGCCAGCATATGGAGAATTGAGCGAACATGAGGTGATCCTCTTTTAGAGATTTTATTGTTTTTCCTATTGTATGTTCCACTTTGGGTTACTCCTGGATCCAAGCCAAAGAAGGCAACTAATTCTTTCGGTTTCGAGAAATTGGATATATCTCCAAGCTCTGATAAAACAACACATGCTGTATACTCTCCAACTCCTGGAATACTTTGTAAAAGCACTATTTCTTTATGAAACTTTTCATCTAAAAGTGATAGCCTTTTGATTTCATTATCGATTGCTTTCAAAGCTTCCTGTAAACTAAAAATAACCCTCACAGTTGTTTGAATAAGTACTGCTGAACTAAGGCTTACTATACAAACTTCAATAGATTTTTCAGCAGCTTTCAATAGTTTTTCATATTTTACTTCGGCATAGGAGCTGCTTTTATGTGAATTTTCTTTTATCAGTTGAATAATATCTTGCTTATTTTCAGGAGATAAGACTTCCTGTATAGTAGGATATTTTTCAAGCAAAGACAAAGGTGTTTTCCCTTGCAAATCCGTAAATACTTTCTTGAAATCTGGAAAGGAAATATCTAAAAAAGCGATTAATCGGTTGATGTGTTCCACAATTTCATCCGTCAATTCTTTATGCTGTCTGCAAAGCTTTTTGATACTGTTAACGGTATCTGAATGTGTAATTGTTTCGTTGTAATTCTTAATACGATATAGCAACGCTATATTATATGCATCTGTTTTATCTGATTTAATTTTTCGGATATTGATATTTTTCAATGCTCCACTTTGAATCGGATTAATTACAATGACTTCGTAATTATGCTTACGGAAAAAATTAGCTAAAATTTGATGATAGTGTGCAGTAGCTTCCATGATAATTACTGCTCTGTCCTCGTACTCATCTTCTACCTTTTCAAGTACATAGATGAGCGACTTCATACCATTAATATCATTAGAAATTTTAAGTCTTTTGATGATGTCATTATTAGGTGATAGAATACAGATATCACTGAAAGCTTTACTCACATCAATTCCTACAACAATTTTTTCTGACATAATATACCTCCTATAATTTGGGATGCCCTGTTAATCCAAAACCACAACAGGCTCACGAGTTATACAGGTAATCAATGAATGAACCTAACCAACCGAAAAGATGAAAGGCAATGGAATGAGGGTGGAGTCTACCAAATGAGTAATTCCTAAGTTGGAAACCCAGCAAGCACATAAAACAATCCCATTTCATCCCTAATATCTATAATTTTATCATAGATGATTAGGTTCATTTTTAAGAACTATGCTTAAAGCTGTTCTTATACTATTAGTATATGAGCAAGCACAGTAAGTGTACGGACACTTACGAAAAAATTGATGAAGCAGCCCTCTGGGATCTGCTTCTTTTTTTATCAATTTTTAACTTGTTAGGGTGTACCCTAAGACCCCGAAATACATTCAAAGGAGGATTTACCTATGGCAAATAGAATACGAAATGAAAGACTTGAAATTAAATTAACCGAAGAAGAAAAGGCTCTTTTTGAAGAGAAAAGAAAACTTGCTAAGTGTAGAAATATGAGCCTTTTCATTCGCAAGTGCGTTTTAGAAAAGGAAATATATCAAGTGGATTTAGAGCCATTTAGAGATTTACAAGGCTTACTTTCCA
Organism: Murdochiella vaginalis; assembly: GCF_902381775.1. Taxonomy (NCBI): domain Bacteria; kingdom Bacillati; phylum Bacillota; class Tissierellia; order Tissierellales; family Peptoniphilaceae; genus Murdochiella; species Murdochiella vaginalis. The sequence continues at coordinate 456,874 of NZ_LR698969.1, read as the reverse complement.
ACGCTACAAACAACATAAATCAGATTGCAAAGCGTGTAAATTCGACCGGCATAATCTACAAAGATGATATAAACGATATGAAAAAGCAGATTGAACATTTCTCAAAAGAGTTGTGGCAAATACATTCACTGCTTCTTAACAGAACTTCTGGAGGTGATTAAATTTTATGGCTATTACAAAAATACATCCTATAAAATCAACCCTTAATCTTGCCATTTCATATATTGTTAATGGAGAAAAAACAGATGAACAAATCTTAGTAAGCACTCATAAATGTCATCAAGAAACTGCTCATACCCAGTTTTTAAAGACACGAAATGATGCCGGAACAAACGGAACTGTCCTTGCAAGACACCTTATCCAATCCTTTTTACCCGGAGAAGCAAGTCCTGAAATTGCACATCAAATCGGTCTTGAACTATGTAAAAAGATATTAAAGGATGAGTACGAATTTGTCTTATCTACCCACATAGATAAAGGACATATCCATAACCATATTATTTTTAATAATGTAAATATGGTAACGGGCAAGTGCTATCAATCCAACAAGAAAAGCTACCACCAAATCAGGTATCAAAGCGATAAGCTATGCAAAGAAAACAACCTATCTGTGATTGATGAGTTCTACGAGATCTATAAGAGAAAGTACAAAACAAATGGTAAGTCATGGTATGAGAATGAGCAATCTAAAAAAGGTACTTCTTGGAAAAGCAGGCTTCAATTTGACATTGATCGTTTGATAAAACAGTCTAAAGATTGGGAAGAATTTCTAAAGAAAATGGCGGGACTTGGTTATGAAATAAAGCATGGAAAACATATATCCTTTAAGCCAAAAGATAAGCAGAGATTTACAAGGGCTAAGACGATTGGTGAGGATTATACCGAAGAAAGATTAAAAGATCGTATTACAGAAAATCAATCTATTAAATCCCCATTTGTAAAAAAACGAATCGGAAATGTTATCAATATGAATACCAATGCCAAAGTAAAAGAGAGCAAAGGCTATGAATACTGGGCAACAAAACATAACTTAAATACAATGGCTGAGTCAGTTATTTTTATCAGAGAACATGGCATTAAATCCGTTAAACAGCTTGATGAATACATCAAGAAAAGTGCTGAAGAAAGACTGAGCTTACAAGATAAAATCAAAGAAATTGACAAGGATATGCAGCTACTTTCTAATACGATGGAACAAATTCATACTGTTAAAAAATATCGAGCCTACTACAAGGAATATAAAGCAAATCCTTCTGATAAGGCATTTTTTGAGGAGCATAAGTCTGAAATCACACGCTACGAAACAGATCTTGCAAAACTCAAAAAGTCCTATTCAAAGCTACCTGATTCTAAGGATATTTTAGATAAACTTGATAAATTGCAAGAAAAAAAGAATACCCTAATGCAAGAGTATTCTTCTACAAAATCTACTATGGACGAGCTTTATCAAATACGAAAGAACTATGGAATTTACATGAGTAAGGAGATGGAGAGATAGTGTTCTCTCCTCTTTTTTCTACCAATAAAAAATAGCCGGTGCAGTCCTAAGACCACACCGACCGTAAATTTATCTCTCAGTTTCTTTGCTTGCTTCTTTCTTTTCTTTCGGCTTTTCCTTATCTTCAGCTTGATATTTCTTTATAGCTCCAAGTACAGATTCTTTCTTTTCATCTCGACCTCTCATCTGCTCCTTTGCCTTTAGTAGTTTGGAAGAAAGTATCCTGATATTGCTATGCTCTTTACCGTTATCATCAATGGAGGTTCTGATTTGTCCAAAGAGCTTAACAAAATCTCCCTGCTTAAAGTCCTTTGGAATATCACTCTTTTCTCCATAAGCGGAGCAATTATGATATACTTTGTTACCCTCATCGTCTTTGGATACAACGGAAAAGTTCGCTACCTTAAAAGCTTCTCCGTTCTTATTTTCCCTTTCTACTACATCAACCTCTCCAACGATATTTCCAACAATATTGATAAGATTATCCTTTTCTTCCTGAGCATAAGGCAGGTCTTTTATCTGTCCCTGTTCTCTTAAATCCTCAATCATATAGTCAAATTCTTCATGTAGCAAATTAAGGCTGTCATTGTCCATATAAGCGTCATAGAGCTTATCTAAAGCACTTTCATCATTGATACCTTTTTCCATGCTTATAATCGCTTTTACAAAGTCCTTGTGGTTATCATTTACCATATCTTCTATTTGATTTCTCATTGTTTTGTAATCCATGTTTTTATCTCCTTTCATGGCAAAAGGGAGGTTACCCTCCCTATCTTAAAAATTCCTGTTCTTTTGTTTTTTGCTTTTCTTCTGTTTTACTTTCATTTTGATATGCTCTTATCTGCCCTAAAATAGATGGCTTATCATCTGATTTTTGTGTGGTTTCTTCTTTGCTATGAAGATTATCCTCCACATCATAAGTTGACTCAAAATAATCACTGTCCTTAAAGTCATTGTCATATCTATCAGGAATACCGTCATTATCGAGGTCTTTAGAAAGTGGATCATAGAAGTTGCCCTCATCGTCAATATCAAGACCCGTTGCTGCTCTTAAATCTTCTGAATCAACATAAACCAAATCGCTAAAAGAGGACATTTCTATTTCATTTTTGATGTTTCTTAGAGCTTCATTTTCTCCTTTATTCTCATAATCAAAGCTCTCTGTTTTGATAGGCATATCATCAATATACTGTGTCCAAGTTTTTTCCTCTAAATCAAGCTCATACTGAATACCATGTCTTTCATCCGGCGTATTGGTATAGGCGATACCGATATGTTTTAAATCAGGATACAGGGTATTAAATTCATCATAGCTATGATTTTCTTCATATTCCCTGTTACAGAAATCAATGATTGCCCTTTTTACATCTTCTATAAGCGGATTATCATTTCTCTTTTCTTCCACTTCTCCCATATCGAGTAGCTTATTCAATTCTGCAAGTCTTAATACCTTAGTTTTCAGCTCATCAGCTTTTTCAAAAGGCTTTTTTAATTCCTCTTTGGCATTTTCCAGTTGTTCTTTTGTACTGATAAGTTTTTCTTCAAGCCTGTTTAATTTCTCAGGCATTTTCTCAAGAGCATTATCCAGTCTTGTAAGGTTACCGTCCGCACTTGTTCCAAGCTCTCCTGAATGCTTTGCAGCACCATTTAGGCTAAAGTTATGTTCATTGGTAAAGAAGTTATAACTTACTTCTAAATCCATATTTCTATACTTTCCTATAACCTTGCTTTCATTGATTTTAACCTTTGAAATAGCTTCAAGAAGTCTTTCTCCGGCTAATTTCTTATCGGTAATTTTTTCTCCTGCAATGGTAATGGAAGTAAACTTTTCCTCGCCTTCCGCTTTAGGCTCTACATCGGATATATCTTTTCTGACAGCTTCAATGAGTTTTTCCGTTCTTGCGATTTCTTCAGGATAGTTTTTCACCACCTTATCCTCTAATCTGTAACGGTTGGACTTATAGTTTGCTTCAAGCATTTTAAGTTTTGTAACCTCGTTGTCCAAATCCATCTTCTCTTTAATCTTTGGATCACCCGTTGCAAGAGCTTTAATCTCTGCATAGTTAAGAGAGCTTTCGTCCACATCTTCCGCAACACGAACAGGAGTCTTTGAAGTCATAATCTGAGAAATGAATTTCTGCTTATTCTCTATCGTCTGCCATAAGTAGCTGTCAAATGTATTCTCTGTAACATAACGATAGATATTTACTTTCTCATTTTCGTTCCCCTGTCTTACAATTCTCCCTGCTCTTTGCTCTAAGTCAGCGGGACGCCAAGGCACATCGAGGTCATGCAAAGCAATCAACTTATTTTGCACATTCGTTCCTGCTCCCATCTTCTGCGTTGAACCCATTAAGATACGAACTTCGCCTTTTCTTACTTTCGCAAAGAGTTCATCTTTCTGTTTGTCTGAGTTTGCTTCATGGATAAAGGCGATTTCTTCTTTTGGTATTCCCATAGCTACGAGTTTTTCTCTAATATCATCATAGATGTTAAATTCTCCATCTCCTTTTGGAGTGGACATATCAGAAAAAAGTAGCTGTGTTGACCTGTTTTCTTTTGTCTTATCCCAAATGGCAAAGACATTCTTTACGCATACATTGACCTTGCTATCAGGATTATCAGGAAGCAGAGGATTGATTAAACGCTGATCTAAGGCAAGTTTCTTACCGTCATTGGTAATCTTAAGCATATTATCAACCTCTGGCTCTACAACTCTATTTCTAACATCATCTGCTCTTTCAGAAAGGCTCTTTAGAATTTCTTTTTGTTCTTCAGAAGGCTCTGTTTTAATAACCTCATAGTTAGCTTCAGGTGTAGGAAGGTTAAGCATATCCGCAGTCTGAATATCTGCAACTTCCTTAAACATACTCATTAGTTCAGGTAAGTTATAGAACTTTGAAAATCTCGTCTTTACCCTATACCCTGTACCTTCAGGAGATAGTTCAAAGGAGCTTTGCGTTTCTCCAAAAGTGGAAGCCCAAGAATCAAAATGCTCCAGTCCATTCTTTTTAAGGCTCTCATACTGAAGATACCTTTGCATGGTATAAAGCTCTGTCATAGAGTTACTTACAGGCGTTCCTGTGGCAAAGACCACGCCTTTGCCGCCTGTCATTTCGTCCATATATCTGCATTTCATAAACATATCGGAGGACTTAAAGGCTTCTGACTGCCCGATACCTGCAACATTACGCATTTTGGTATAGAGATAAAGGTTCTTAAAGCCATGTGCCTCGTCAACAAAGAGCTTATCAACTCCTAATTCCTCAAAGGTAATCACATCGTCTTTCTTAAAATCATCATTTAATTTTTCAAGCCTTGTTTCCAGTTTTTTCTTTGTCTTTTCGAGCTGTTTCACAGTAAAGTTCTGATTTCTGTCATGCTTGTATTCTTCTACATAGTTTACGATTTCATCAATCTGATCTTGAATATGCTTTTCCTGATATTCCTTACTCATAGGAATTTTTTCAAACTGCGTATGTCCGATAACAACCGCATCGTATTCCCCTGTAGCAATCTTGCCTATAAATCTCTTTCTGTTTTTCGGCTCAAAATCTTTCTTATCTGCCACCATAATGTTAGCCGACGGATATAGCTGCATAAACTCACGACCGATTTGTCCTGTTAAGTGATTTGGTACAACAAACAAGGACTTACTGCACATACCAAGCCTTTTACTCTCCATTGCAGAAGCTACCATTTCAAAGGTCTTTCCACTGCCTACTACATGGGCAAGCAAGGTGTTTCCTCCATAAAGACTTCTTGCTATGGCATTTCTTTGATGAGGTCTTAAGTCAATCTCCGTATTCATTCCCTCAAAGGAAAGATTGCTTCCGTCATATTCTCTGTTACGGATAGAGTTAAAACGCTCATTATACAGCTTTACAAGACGACTTCTTCTTTCCTGATCGTTAAATATCCAGTTCTTAAATTCTTCTTTTAATAACTCCTGCTTTTGTCCTGCAAGCATGGTTTCTTTTTTATTTAGGACAGAAGTTTTAGAACCGTCCGGATTTACAATCTGGTCAAATACCTTTGTTTCTTTCAGGTTTAAGGCATCTTCAATCAGCTTATAGGCATTTACCCTTGATGTACCGTAAGTCATCTCCGCAAGGTCATTTCCTCTGTCCCTGCTTTTTCCTTCTACATTCCATTCACTTGTCAGGTTTGAAAACTTAACCTTAATATCCCATCTTGCATATCCCGGAGTTTTCAGCGTTTCAAAGATGAATTTCTCAATATCTTTAATCGGTATCCAAGTTGCCCCAAGACGCACATTGATTTCACTTGCTTCAAGCTCCTTTGGAAGAACTTTTGTAAGCTCTGCTTTTTGATATTCCAAACGGTTCATCTCATAGCTTATCAGCTCTTTTTCTTTTCCATTTTCTTCATAGCCAAGATGAGGAAGTTCTCTTTCCGTTTGTCTGAGCTTTGATAAGTAACTGTCTACTATGGCAATCTTATCCCTGATATTTCCACTTAAATATTCATCCTTTGTTACATAGCCATATTTATAGGAATTACTGCCATTGGCACAGGCAAAAGGTAAATCACCATCTTCTAAGTTAAAGGAAAGCGGTCTGTAAAAGTTTTGTTCTTCTCTAATATTTAGGTAGATTTCCCCTCGAAGCTCCTCAATTAAAGTTGGTCTGTCTTTTCCGGTAAGACTTCCCATATAGTCAAAATCCACATAGCCTTTTTCAGATACCGATAAAACAAGAGCTTCTAAAGAGGTATCCACATGGTCTATGACTTTGGCTTTTGTAATGGTTCTTTTGGAGAAAATATCTCCCTTTGCCTTGAAATTTTCTTCTTCATCAAGGATTTCAATGGATGAAACAAGCGGGAAGTTGCTATCCTCTTTCAAGGCTCTGGTATTACTTAGGTTATTTACAAAGCCATGTTTCTTTGAAAAATTGTCATATACTTCATTTAGTTTTTCCTGTGAAGCCTTAATTTCTTCTTCATTAAAATCTTCTTTCTGCTTGTAAATCACATCTTTTAAGGCAGCATTCAGCTCAAGGTAATCCTTGATTTTTTCTTTTTTCTTGTCTGATACTTCCTTTTTGATAAAGAGTGAGTTTTCTCTATAATAAACTTCATCATCAATTAAGGTGTATGAGAAGTTCTTTACATCATCGGTTGCAGGAATTGATGTTATTTCATCATCAAGTAGCTCTATTTCTTCATACTTTGCATCTTTTGAAATTCTTTCTCCCGCAATCTCGATACGATCCTTTAACGAAGCCATATTGTTCTCTTGCCCTAAAAAGGCTATCGGCTCACAAGTTAGAGTTTTTCCAAATCGACCACTTACCTCACGCATAGAACCAAGCACCTGCTCCGGATGTTCGACAAAGTATTTGTTATATACAAGTCCATTTTCATCTTCCGCAAGGTGTATCCAATCTTCATCTCGCTCAAGTACGCTATCTCTTTTCTTTAGGAAAATAATATCGCTTGTTACCTCAGTTCCTGCAACACCCTTAAAGGTATCGTTTGGAAGTCTGATTGCCCCTAAAAATTCGGATCTTGCTGCAAGATAGCGTCTTACACTTTCGTCTTTTTTATCCATTGTCCCTGAAGATGTAATAAAGGCGATAACCCCGCCGTTTCTTACCTTATCAATGGACTTGGCAAAGAAATAATCGTGAATAAGAAAGTTATTGCGGTTATATTCTCTGTCATTTACCTTGTACTCTCCAAAGGGAACATTTCCGATTGCAACATCAAAGAAGTTGTTGGAAAATCCCGTTTCTTCCAGTCCCTTTACCTGTACTTCACTTTCAGGGTATAAGAGTTTTCCAATACGACCACTTACCGAATCAAGCTCTACACCATAAAACTTGGACTTATTCATTTCATCAGGTAGGTTACCGATAAAGTTCCCGATCCCCATTGACGGCTCAAGGATATTTCCCTGTTTAAATCCCATACCTGAAAGCGTCTTATATACGCCATCAATAACGGTTTTCGGTGTGTAAAAGCTCGTTAAGGTTGATTCTCTTGCAGCTTCATATTCTGATGACGATAGATTTTCCTTTAAGAAAGCTCTTGCCTCTTTCCACTGTACTTCTTTACTTTCATCAAAGACATCAGATAGTCCGCCCCAACCTACATATTTTGCTAAAACTTCCTGAGCTATAATATCAAGCTCTCGTTCTCCGCTTTCCACCCTGTTAAGCATAGAGATTGCTTCAAGGTTATTGTTTAATCTCTCACTTGGAGATAACTTTTGAGGAAGAGTTTCTTCTGTAATCTTGAAATTATGTGCCTCATTTTTCTTTATTTCTACTTCCTTAAAAGTCTTTTCGGGCTTTGCATTGGTGAGATTTTCAAAGATTTTATCAAGCTCACTTTCTTTGTAATAAGGAATTACATCGGAGCCTGTAATCATACCTCCAAGATACTCTGTATTATCCTTGACCGTTACTGTCTTTAGGTTATTTCCCATATCATCAAATCTTGTGATGGTATAGTCTTTTCCCTTGTACTTCACTTCATCACCGATGATAAATTCAGGTCTTTCAAGATTTACTTGTCTTAATAAATCCTCATCATCTGTAAAGGATATAATCGGTATTTGATGATTACCTTGTCTTGTAGGATCAAGCCACAAATCATTTCTTCCTGTGATTTGATTTTTAGAGATCTCCCTTACTTTGTACTCCTCATGATTAAAATAGACGGTATCGCCTTCTTTAACTACAAACTCATCTGAAGGGCTGTCCTCTTTTTCGTTAAGCTCTACTTCTTCTTTTTCCTTTAGATAATCAAATAAGGTAGCCTGAAGAGGTTCTGCCTGTATGCTTTCTTCTACTTCTTCAGGTGCTTCAAGCTCTGTATTATTCTCCTCAAAGCTAAGTTCTCCATTAAAGACATGGTAAAGCTCCTGCTCATCCATCTGCTTTTTAAGTTCACTGTCTTTAAGTTCTCTAAAGGTCTTTGGAAAATCCTCTAAAACAAGTCTTTGGGCATTTAATTCCTTTAGCTCATCAAGATTAAAATATCCCCATTCCGGTTCTATACCTAAAACAAGTCCAAAAGCGTCTTTGCTTTCTCTATCGTACTCCGTCATATACCAAGTCCAATTAGAACGGAAAGGAATAATATATGCTGCATGAACCTGTTTATCCGCTAAAGCGACATCCTCTTGTGCATAAAGCTCAGGAACTTTCTCAAGCATTTCATCAGTCATCAGATTGTATGGATCGTCTTTAGAGTAATAACTTGGCTCTTTTTGTTCTTCTATCGCTGTCTTGCTTTCAATTTTATTCTCTTCAAGATAAAGATTTTTAGAAAGCAGCTCATCTATATACTTTGCTACATTTGACCATGTAAGAAATACATCGTTACAATGATTCTTCTGTAATTTAAGTCCCTTTGCATCGTGCCATTCTCCACTTCCTCTTTCGCCTGAAACAGCATGAGAGCCTCCGCCAATTCCATACTCGTCTTTTAAGAAATTTGCTTTTTCCTGAAGCGTATGGTTTTCTTTAAAATACTTTGTAATTCTTTCTTTCCCTCTATCTACTCCACTTCCTCTTGAAATCGTAGCAAGGACTTCATCTTCTGTAATAAATCCTTGTACCTTTGGAAGTTCGGTAAGATTAGAGGTATATTCCTTTCTCGGAAGTTCAAGCTCCTGCAATTTTTGATAAAGGCTATCTACCTTGTGATAATGAAATCTTAGTACATCTCTATTTTCTTTGTATCCTGCTAAAAAACGGCTGTACTCGGAAATAACATTTTTTAGATAGTCAGGATTTTTAAGAGCTTCCGATAACTGTCTTGTTTCTTTCGGAAAGCCACCACCTCTTTCTATAAAGTCAAAATATCCCTGTGCTTTCCCTTCTTCACTTAAATCGTGGTATAGATACCATAAGGATTCTGAAACTCTATCTCTTTCATAGTCCTGTGCTTCTAAAAGCTCTACATTTGTAGCAAACTCTCCTGTTTCTAAAAGCTCACTGATTCTTCTTGCAGCATTGCTCCAGCTTAAAATTTGTGTCATATCTTCTCTTGCAGAAGTTCCATAAGCTAAATGAATGCCTTTATCCGAATACCAGGAAGATACTTCTCTTTCATCAATGTAAAATCCGTTTCCACCTCTAAAGGTATCTTTAAGGTATTCTCCTAATTCTTCTACTGTTTTTCCTTTGGAAAATTCAGCAATGATAGGAAGTCTTTCGCCCTCATGGTTTCCACCGTTTACAAGAATACTGTCAATATCATTTTGAGTAAGAGGTATTGTAAGTTTAATCTGTCCTGAGTTTTTTTCGGGTAAAGAAAAAGAAGCCTTGTCAGCTTCTTTTATCTCTTTATCCGTATTTTCTTTTAGATTTCCACTATCTCCTTGATCGTCATCTCTTTGAGGGCTGAAATCATCGCTTGGTACTGAGGATGGCTCTCGTCCTCTATCTTCCAAGCCATCATCAGTTTCGGCTTCTCTGTCCTCATAAACTCTATCGCCTGTTTCTGAGTATCCATCAGATGCCCTATCAGTTTCTTCTCCTTGTATAGATCCACTAACATCTCGAAGTTGCTCTGCTCCTCGCTGTTTGAAAGATAATCCAACCTCATCACTGCGTATGTCGGATTCGGATATTCCCTCATAAAGTCCATCTCTTCCTCCAACTGATTCAGTGTATTCTCTTTGATTTTCTCTATTATCTCGTCCGTACTCTCCATTTCGGAAAATTCGCTCGTTTTCACTAATTCTTTCCTGATCATCTCGTCGAAGTACATTTTCTTCTACCTCCTCTAATTCTTCTTTTATTTTATTATATCCTGCTTCTTTGCCTCTTAAAACTTCCTTTTGAAGCTCTAACTCTTTGCTTTTTTGAATGGTTGCATCAATGACTGTTCCGCTAATGTCCGATACCGTTTCTCCAAGGCTCATAAGAGAAATGCTGTCAAACATTGCAAAGTTTTCCTTTAACAGATCCTTATCCATAGGATAGTCTAACTTAAATCTTGAAGCTACTGCATAGCTTACTGAATCCCTAACAAATTTAGTAAAAGATATTCTGTCCTCATCAGATATTCTAAGTTCATTCATCAAGCTATCTATTTTTTCATCTCCGTAGAGCCTACTTAAAGAAAAGATATTTTCTATGGTGTTTTCACTTTCTTCATAGCCTTCAGCTTTTATCATTTCTTTTAATACATCTCTATGAGCTTCTTTATCAAATCTCCAAAGATTTACCTCATTGACATCTCTGTTTTTGGAAACTGTCTGACTAATATCAAAGATATAGTCCACCTTTTTGTATGTGCCGTAGTCCTCTAAAATGGGAATACCCTTTTGACCTCGCATAACGGTTCGGTTAAAGTGTTCTCTCCAGTAGTCAAACTTGGCACAAGCTGTCGCTTCAGTATTTTTATTATAAATACTTAACTGACTTCTAAAATCGTATTTCTGATTGTTCCCGACAACCTTTAAGAGCTTCAGATACTCTGCTTCACTCTGCAGAACATCTTGTTTTATTAGCTCCAAAATGTTATGAAAATCATTTATTCGCATATTTACCTCCTTCTTTTTTTACAAACAAAAAAGGCGATTAGATTTTACTCTAATCACCTTTCAATTCTATGTGCTGCAACTTACTGCTATTCATTCAGTTCCCAATGACCATTATTTCCACTTCCTACATATTGTAGATTATCCATTTCTTTAATGGTTCTTTCTATAGTCTTTACACTAACTCCAGCTTCATCTGCAATTGCTTTTCTTGTAATCTTGTTGTTTCCTCTTATTTTTTCTTTTATAAACTCTGCAAGAGCTATCTTATCGTGAGCGACATCCTGAGCGACACTGTGAGCGACATCCTGAGCGACACCGCTTCCTCCAACTTTTTGAGTCGCTATTTTCTTCAAAGGAATAATCGTTCTAAATATATCTCCCTCCTCAAACAGAGGATCAACACCTGAATATAGCCTTGTATATTTATAGGTGTTTCTCATACCTGAACCAAGCTCATCAGCAAGTCCTATTTCTCTAAATACTTTTGAAATAGCCGGATTTTTAGGAAAAGGTTCAAACTTTTGTAAATCCAATGCTCCCATGCCATGAGCTAAGTTACTGTTTTCAATCATAATCTTCTCATCGTCAATAATCATTTTTGCAGGGAAACCACTTGAATAATCTCTGTGAGCCAATGTATTAGAAACAATTTCTCTAAGTATTCTATCCCTTGCATTGACATTTACAATTCCGTCTAAGACAAATAAGTCATTCAAATGCTTCTGTCCAAACGCAATAAGCCTATCGTAGCTATCAATCAGATTTGTTATGACTACATCTCTATCGTCATATCTATCCTTGTTTTCAACTCTAAATATTGCATCAGTTTTATGATGTGGAAGAACAGACATAATAGAGTTGTCTTTTCCAAATAACAAAATTGCCGCTAATGTAATGCCCTCATGCTTTGTTTCAGGATCTGTCAGAATGAGATTTGCACTTCGGAGCAGTTCCTCATAACTCATATTTTCCCAGACATGATTTTTATTTCTTGCTACTGCCATTCTCTTGGCTTTATCAATAACATCAGTATCAAGAAATTCTATATCGAGGTTTGGATACACCTTATTCACAAAATAGCTTCCCTGTTTCCTCGAATATAGCTTATAGACAAGTTCTGCATGGTCTGTAATATTGATGTCTCCTTCATAAGACCTGTCCCATATTCTTCCATTATGCCTGCATACCTGATAACCTTCAGGTACTTGGATATAAATCACTTTTTTACCGTCAATCTCAAATACTTCCGGCAATAAGTAAAGTGGTGGGTACATCTTCTGCGAATTGTTAATAGATGTTGTAAATTCTTTAATAATCTTATTAACTTTATCTTCGTTGACACCAATAATTTCTCTATTATCATCTACACCAAGTAAGATGTGTCCTCCATTTCTATTGTTAAAAGAGCATACTGTATCAAAGACATCTTTGGTTAAAGCATTCCTCGATTCTTTAAATTCAACATCTATTTTTTCTCCATTTTGAATTAACTTTTTTATTTCATCTATTGTCATCTGTGTTATTTCACCACCTTTATTTATCAATGTTTTCTTCAATAAAAGTCTTGGAGTTTTGAATTTGCACCTTATCTTTATGAACTACAAAAGTAACATAATCTCCATTTTGTAAGTCCAAAAGCTCTCTTATCCTTTTCGGAATAGTAACCTGCCCTTTTGACATAACTTTTGCAGTATCTATAAATGTATCTTTCATACCCGTTTCCTTTCGCCCTACTTTTCCTACAAAAGATTATATCATTTTTAAGGCATTTTTTCCACCTTGAAATTAGTGCCATCTTACTTGATATAAGTTGAAACCACTTCTTTTATCTCATTTTCAATCGCCTCTAAAAATTCTTTCTTTGAAGATTTTCCCTGTGCAATATCCGATAACTCCATTTCCCACTTTGCTGTTGTTTCTGCCGATTTAAATGTATCGGCTACAATAGTTACAAGGCTGATTCCTTTATGTGTAGCAATAAGGTTCTTTTTATCTCTTTCAATAAAACCTTTAAAGATTAAATTTTCAATGATTCCTGCTCTTGTTGCAGGTGTTCCAAGTCCTTTTCGCTCAACTTCTACACCTTTTTCCAATGCGTCATTTCCTGCAAGCTCCATCGCCTTTAGGAGAAGATCTTCCGTAAAATGTTTAGCTGGTTGAGTATATTTTTCTTTTATCTCTTTATCTTTAATATCAAGACTATAACCAATCTTTACATCCGGAAGCACTGTATCTTCATTTTTCTTTTTCGCATATTCGTTTAGGTATTTGGTAAAGCCCTCATCTACAATCACCTTTCCACTACTTGTAAATTCAAATCCATCAAATTCAGCCACAATCTTCGTTGTATTCTCAATTAAAGGATAGCCTACACTTGCATGTAGCTTATTTAAAATAAGTTCATATACCTTCAATTCACTTTCCGGAAGAGAAGTTAAGTTCTCATTCATACTGCTTGCTGTCGGTATAATCGCATGATGGTCTGTAACCTTTTTAGAATTAAATACCGTCTTGATACGCTCTGTGTCAAAATCATTCTTTCCTAAAATGTTATTAACCGTACTTACAATCATATCTTCAGTAAGGCATCTGCTGTCTGTTCTTGGATAGGTAATCAGTTTCTTTTCGTAAAGACTTTGAGCATAATCAAGTGTCTGCTTAGCTGAGTATCCAAAATATTTATTGCACTCTCTTTGAAGCGTTGTCAGATCAAATGGCAGCTCAGGCTTTGTTATCTTTTCCTTTTGAATAACATCGGTAATTTCTATCTTATCGCCTACTAAATTTAAGAGCTGTTCCGCTGTTATTTCATCATCAATTCTATCTGTTGATAGTGTAAAGCCATTCATAGAAAGTTCGACTGTAAAATATTTTTCTTTCTTAAAATTTGCTATCTCATTATCTCTATTTACAATCATGGCAAGGGTAGGTGTTTGAACTCTGCCCACACTGTAATTTTGCTTGTATAGACACGAATACAGTCTGCTTAAATTCATTCCCACAAGCCAATCTGCAATCGCCCTTGCTTGTGATGATTCAAATAGATTATCGTAAAAACTTCCGTCTTTCAGGTTATCAAAGCCCTCCTTTATGGCACTATCTTCCATTGATGAAATCCAAAGGCGTTTCATCTGCTTTTTGCAATTTGCCTGATTGTATACAAGCCTGAAGATTGCTTCTCCCTCACGCCCTGCATCGCAAGCATTTATCACGATGTCTATGTCCTTATCATTCATCAGCTTTTTAAGAATGGTAAATTGTTTCTTTGTGGACTTTGTAATCTCATACTTATATTCTCTTGGGATAATCGGTAAATCCGCCATATTCCACTTTGCATACCTTTCATCATAGCTTTCTGGATTTGCCATCTGAATTAAATGTCCGACACACCAGCTCACCTTGTATCCGTTTCCCTCATAGTATCCGTCTTTCTTTTTTGTTGCTCCAATTACTTTTGCAATAGAGATTGCAACACTTGGCTTTTCGGCAATTACAAGTTTCATCTATATTTTTCCTCCTGTTTTTCAAAATAAGAGGGCGAAAGATTTTACTCTCCCGCCCTGTCTTTTGCACCAAATATGAGATAGTTTTGGGTGCAAATTTATTCCAAATCATCATCTTCCTTATCTTCTGTTTCTGCTTCATCTACTTCATTTTCACTTTCTTCCGCTTCTGAAAAGAAATCATCATCTTCCTCCTCAAAGCTTTCAAGCTCCTTATCTTCCTTTTTCTTAACGACCTTGAAATAATATCCTGCACCTAATGCTCCTGCTACTACAAGAATTAGAATTAAATAGGTTCCTGTATTACTGCTTTCTTCTTTTTTCACAGGTTTAGGTTCTTCTTTTTGTGGTTCTTCCTTTGTAATTTCCTGTTTCGGAGCTTCTTTTTTCTCAACCATATTAAGAAGATCGTCTTCGGATACTTCTGTTAGGAGCATAACATTCTCGCTATCCTCATCGTGATTGATGATTAGATGGAAAGTCTTGCCATTCTTAGTAGTAAAGGTAACAAACTGTCTTGCATCCGCTGAATACATATCCGTTTCTCCCTTATCACTGCTATCTCCATGATGAATTGGATAATCATTGTTCGCATTATCCTTATTTTCCGTAACAGTTCCTCTTGCCTTTGATGGTGCTGACGCAACTCCTTTATTGGTATTTACTGTCTTACTTGAACCATCCATAGAGAAATCCTGACTGCTGTTATTGGCAGGCTGTTTCGGTGTCAGCTTATTGGGATAACGAACTTCTTTTTCTTTTCCATCGGTCTTGTCAACATTTGTGTCCTTTGTAATCTTTCCTGTATTATCCTGTGATGATGAGCCTTTTCCCATATCACTTACCGATGTTTGAGGGAA
This sequence comes from Murdochiella vaginalis, assembly GCF_902381775.1. NCBI lineage: Bacteria > Bacillati > Bacillota > Tissierellia > Tissierellales > Peptoniphilaceae > Murdochiella > Murdochiella vaginalis. Next base: position 441,487 of record NZ_LR698969.1, on the reverse strand, counting down.
GTTTCCTGTTCCTGTTTTCATTCCGGAGATAGGGCTGATTGGTGTTACAGTAGGATTATGCGTAACTGTAGCCTTGCCAACCTCATTCGTCTTTTTCTCAAGCTCCTTAATTTTCTCAGTTAGCTTCTCAATCTCCTTTTTCATATCCGCCGATAAGTCCTTATCGTCTTTGCCCTTTTCAAGTTTTTCCTTCAGCTTATCTATTTTTTCCTCAAGGTCTTTGATTTTCTCCTTTTGCTTGTCGCTTAATTTATCCTTGTCCTTAATCTCTTGATTTAGCTTATCAAGTTTTTCCTGAAGTTCCTTAGATTCCTTTTCCATTTTGGAAATATCATCTTTGCTAAGCTCTGTTTGAGTTCCCTTATCTTCTGTTTTTTGCTTTTCCGTCTGCGTCTGAGCATTACTTTCTAACTTTTTTACAATTCGGATAATACTATCGCTTCCATCACATTTTACTTTGTAGCTTACAAAATTGTCATTAAAGCTCATGTTATCAGGAAGCATTTCAAGATCAGAAGCGTCAATCACCTGATTTTTATCAAAATAAGCTGAATACTCCTTATATACCTTTCCATCCTGATATTGATATTTGACCTTTACTTCACTTTTTGTCTGACTTTCCTGATCCTTTGTATCCTTATTGTCTGTTTGAGCTGACGCATTCGCTACTCTCTTATATAAATCCTCTAAAGGTAATTCAAGGTATGGGACACCTGTATGAAATCTGTTCCATGTTTCAATAATCAGCTTGTTCTTAACAATCTTAATTTCTTTTACATTGTTGATATTGGGATTTACTTCTTTTACTCTGTCAATAATAGCGTTCTTTGTTTCCTCTTTAAGCTCTCCCTCATAGTCAACTGTTACTTTCTCAATATTTCTATTTAACTGTAGAACAGGGCAGGTATAGACAATGACATTTGCTTTCTTTCCTTTTATGGTTCGTTCTTCTGCTTTTTCTGTAATATCTCCAATATAGTAATTATCTTTATCTCTTGGAGAAACGATACTTGTAAAAGCACCTGTCCCTACATTATGAATTCGATAATATGGATAGGGTTTCTTTGTCATGTATCTTAGATCATCTAACTCATTTTCCTTGTCCATGTTCTCATTGGTAAAGGTTTCATTATACTTATCGACAACCACACCGCCCTTTTCTTCAAAGGATTTTGATAAGGAAAATTTAAAGTTCAATGGCTGACCTTCTTTATTTTCTTTTCCGACATAATAAAATCCTCTAAAGGTGTCATCTGAAGTATGATCCTCAAATTTCAGTTCATAATATGTTTCATATTTTTCAGGCGGTTCATTTGACGCAAACACTGTCTTTGCACCAACTTTTAACACCCCTAAAACTCCACCCATTAACAGGGTAAAAGCTACAACAATGGCTGTAATTCTTTTATTTTTCAAACTGGTTTTCATTTGTTTTCTCCTTTTTCACTTCTGCTTTTTCTCTGTTTACTTTTGCCATTAAATCACTGATTGCAATGTTGTTCTTTCTGCAAATGGCAATAATTTCTTCGTTTTCAAGTTCTTCCTCACGAATGAACAAAGGCTCCAATTCTTCATCAATTAGAGCCTTTTTATCCTTTAACTTCTTTATTCTATTTTTTACTGCTGTCAGTTCTTTTTTCAAATTGTGTCCTCCTTATCTGTTTACATTTGGCGGAAAGCCGAAGCCTACGGGATGATGCTGACAAAAAGATGCTATCCAATCATCTAAGGTAGTTACTCTGATTCTCCCGATATTATCTATCACCTTGCCATCGCCTATATAAATTCCTACATGACCATAGGTAAGTCCTGCTGTACTTCCGCTACTACTACTTTCAACTGCAACAAGCATTCCTACCTTGAGTTTTGATTTATCTGATGTAAAGGTATAGTTTCGGTACATATCACAGGCATTTCCTCCGATATATCCAAGTCCTGCATTTTGATAGACCTGCGATACCCACATAGCACACCAGCCTGCACCCGGAGATGGCGTAATGTATGCAGCATTTACAATCTTCTTTTGAACTTCCGTAGATGCCTCATACTCTTTTCCACCTCCGATACCTCCATTTGAAGCAATCAGATCGCTATTGCCAAAGGCTTCTCCCATATTGCCTTGAGCAAGGAATAAGGCTTCATAGTGTTTTAGATTGTCAGGATAGTTTGCAAAGACTTCCTTTATGATGCTGTCCATTTCCCTTTTATGAAGGGTTACAATCAGTTTCTTGTACTCGTAAGGTTCTTCATGGCTTTCGGTATATTCATTTCCATCTTCATCGGTATAGGTTTCTGTAACTGTCCTGTATCTGATTTCTACTTCTTCCTTATACTCAAGGTCATACATGGACTTAAAAAGCTCATTTAATACGGAGCTTACTTCCGATACATTCTTTACTTCTCCGCACCTTGATGTAATGTAGGATAAAAGCTCATGGACATTATGACCGATGTACTCTGTATTATTTAGGATGTACTCGTCATATCCGGGATAATTTTCTTCGACATTGTCAACCTCACTTTGAAGCTCACTTTCCATAGCGGAAAAGTTCTGATTGATTTCATTTAGGACATTTGGCTTTGACAAATAGCTTGTTGTAAGAACAGAACTTGTGGAGTTCATAAAGCCTGTCATTCCCGTTCCTGCAAAGTTGATAAAGAAAGTTCCCAAAATAATAAGACCTATGAAAATAACCATAAGTCTCTTTGCTTTTCTTAATATGACTTCCTTTGAACTTTTAAGACTTCCTATAAGCCCTTCCTTAATGCGATCTCTAAGCCTTGACTTATTCTGTCTTTTAATGGAATCTTTCATCTGCTTTCGCTTTTGAAATCGCTTAAAGTTATTTGCTTTTTGATACTCCTGTGTCTTTTTCAGCTCCTCTTTGGCATCTCGAAACTCCAATTTGGATTTTCTCTTTCTGATTTTATAGTCCTTATTTGTAAGGTCATATCCTTTTTTTGCTTTTTTCTTATCCGAGTAGTTCTTAATGCCATGAATGAGCTTTGAGCTTGTATCTGCTGTCTTCTCTCCTGCCTCTACCCCTTGATTTTCATCGCTTCCATGAGATAGGTAATCTCTTACGGTTTCACTTCCTTTAGCAAGTCCTGATAAAGCGGACACCTTAGAAGCCTTATCCCTAAAAGTTCTTTCCTGTTCTTTAGAAAGCCTGTTTTTCTTTTCTCTATCAAGAATGGCTTCTTTTCTGCTTTTTTTATTGTCAGCCTTTTCCTCTTTGGCTTCTTTGTCCTTTTTTCTGGTATAGAGCTTATCGGAATAGTTTTTTCTCTTATAATTTTTCTTTTGAGCCTTTTGCTTATTTACTGGATTTCTGCTAATCTCATCTTTTTTTAATGCATCTACATCATAGGTTGACTCAAAATAGTCGCTGTCCCTAAAGTCGTTGTCATATCTGTCTATAATCCCATCATTGTCAAGGTCTTTTCCTAAAGGATCATAGATTTTTCCATCTTTAACCTCAGTATCATAATCAGCTTTTCCAATTTCTTTTTGACTTACACCTTCTGTTTCAGTTACAGAAGCTACGCTATCCTTATCAGAAGCTCTATACCTTGCATTTCTTTTAGAAGTTTTTCCGTTTAATTCAGTTTCTGCACTTCTCTTACTGACCTTTTCATGAACCTTATCTTGAAATCTGTCTTTGTCATGGACGATTTTCCCTCTGTAATCATCATTATGCTTTAGTTTATTTTCTTCAGGCTCTATGCTGCTATTACTTTGCAGCCTTTCCTTTTCAATCCTTGCCCTTTGCCTTTCCTTAAAGTCCTTTTTCAGTTTCTTTCCCATAAGCCTACCTCACTTCTTCAGGCTTAGTTGTCATCTTCTGATAAAGGATTGTGTCTTTCGGGAATTTATCAAGGAAAGGGACAATGGTATTTCCAAAGAACAAAAGTCCTTCTCCTGCATTGGAATTGGTTACATATTTTAGCTGTGGCTGTGAGATTTTAAGTTTCCTTGCTAAAATCTCTCTATCTCCTGAAGCCTGATTAAGCATTAAAACAAAGTCCGTATTATCAAAGATATTTTCAATTTCCTTGCTCATAAGTAAGTCTTTGACATTTTGTGTAATGCCTGTCGGGATTCCTCCCCACTTACGAAATCTTTTCCAAATTTCTACGGAATAGGAAGCTGTCTGCTCATCTTTTAACAATAAGTGAAACTCGTCGATATAGTACCTTGTAGCCTTATTTCCCCTATTTTGCGATACTTTGTTCCATACCTGATCCTGAATAACAAGCATTCCGATTTTTTTAAGCTGCGAGCCTAACTCCTTAATGTCAAAACAAAGTAGCTGCTTATTTAAGTCCACATTGGACTGATGGTTAAATACATTAAGAGAACCTGTTACATAAATCTCCATTTCCGTTGCCAGTTTTTTTCCGACTTTTTCTTCCTGATTTTTTAACATATCATATAGGTTTTGAAGAATGGGCATATTACAAGGCTTTGGATTTTCAAAATACTTTTCATAAATCTTAGGCAGGCATCTATCTATAACCGATTTTTCTTCTGCTGTAAGACCACTACCGCCAACGACAAGCTCAAGCATGGACATAATGAAGTTCGCCTTATCTTTCAGTGGTGCGTCCCCATCGCCATAGTTCATATTGATGTCAAGGGGATTTAGATAGTCTTTTGACTTACTGCTAACCTTTATGACTTCTCCTTTAAACTGACGCACAAGGTTTCCGTACTCGCCTTCCGGATCGCAGATAATCACATCATCATCGGTTGTAAGAATGGCATTTGCCATTTCTCTTTTTGCACTAAAGGATTTACCACTTCCCGGAGTTCCGAGAATTAAACCGTTCGGGTTTTTCAATTTCTTTCTATCTGCCATAATCAGGTTATGGCTTAGGGCATTTAGTCCATAATACAAACTGTTCGCCGAATTTATGAAAAGCTCCTCTGTGGTAAAAGGCATAAATACTGCCGTAGATGATGAGGTTAGTCCTCTGTCAATTTCAATCTTATTTACCCCAAGAGGAAGTACACTGATTAAGCCCTGCTCTTGGGAATGGTCAAGCCTTTTTAACTTGCAATTATGCTTATTGGCAATAGAGCTGATTTGAGAAATGGTATTGTCCAGCTTTTGGATTGTCCTTGCAAAGTTCATAAGGATAATGGTTACAACAAACATTCTTTCATCTCTTGTCTGAAGGTCTTTTAAAAGACTTTTTACATCTTCTCCATAGGTAATTAAATCACTTGGAAGAATGTCCATATCATATCCCGACCTTACAGCCTTTTTGTTTTCCTCAATCTTCATCTTGTCAATATCGGTATTTTTTCTTTTAACCATCTTGATGGCTTCCGATTGTTCGATTGCCTTGATATGAAAAGAGATATTGATGTTATCGTCTATATCCAAAAACTCTGCAAGCATACGGTCGGAAAGCTCACTTGCAAGGATTTGAAAATGACTTGCCGCTCCGATAAACTTTCCAAACTTAAAATACCTTGACGGTGTAAAGTTAAATTCATCAGGCACAATATATGTCTTGGTACTTTCCTTTTTCTTTAAGTCTTTATATGAAAATTCAAAGGTCTTATTCGGATTTAAAACATCATGAAGTATCTTTAGTCTTTCCTCTCCGTTCAAGCTTTCTGCTCTTACTCCCATACTTTTAAGACTTGATAATATATCTATCTCCAGTCTTTCAAGTTTTGATGTTGCCTGCTCTAAATTATCCGCTTCCACCGTAAAGGTTACATACTTTGATTTTTTCAGTCCGTTATTTCCCTTTACAATCTGACTCTTGAGCATTTCTCGAAACTCAAGGCGTATATCGTCAAACCCGTCCTTTTTATCCGGTATTTGAATGGCTGATTTCATTTCTTCGTTTCTACCAAGCTGATTGATATATGAAAATTCGATGCTGATACTTGGATCAAAAGAATTAAGAAAGTTTGCAAACTGATTAAAAATCAAATCCCTATCTTCTTCTAAGGCAAGCTGATAGTTTATATCCTCAAAAGCGATACTCTTATTAAAATGCTTTTCATCAATCTGACATATCCCACTTTTTAAAAGTCTAAGGTAGGGAATGGTATCTTCAACTGTGTATCTTTTCGGCTCTTTCCTAAAGATAAGGTCAAGTAATCCGCCCCTATCTTTTTTAGACTTTCCCTTATTTTGCTTTAAGTCCTGTTTTTGACTTCTTAACTTCTTTTGGTTTTGTTCTAACTTTAGCTGCTGAATCTTTCTTTTGTCTTTCAAGGTAAACCTCCTTTCTCACTCTTTTTTGTGGCTGATAAAATTTATGAAGGTAAACATACTTAAAGTATTTCTCAAAGCTAAGTCCGTCCTTTTCAAAAAGAGTGATGAAAAATATGGGAAGTGTGGACACAATGAGAAAGATGACTGCTATATCATTTGGAACTACCTTTCGCATAAATAAATAAATTGGTATTCCAATCAGTCCTGCAATCGTAAAACCGATAAGCTGTCTTTTCGTCAGGTTGAATGCTACCTTTGTTTTTACCTTCTTTAAGTCTTTTGGGATAGGTACATATGCCATAACTTACCTCCCATCTTCTTTATCCTTTGAAAGCTCCTCTATATGCTCATATACGGAGCCAATTTCTTCCTGAATACTTGCAATCTGTTCATCTGTACTTCTGTTATATCTTTCCTGCATTAGACAAAAATCATTGTGGCAGCGACCGATGTCTTTTGTTCTTTCTTCCAAGTCATTCACCTTGCTGTGAAGCCTGATTCTATCCATCACCGCCATAATACTTGTTCCAACTGATACTGCTATCAATACTGTTTTTCTTTTGTTCATCATATCTATCCTTTCTTTTAGTGTGCATTTAATACGCTTTTAGCCAGCGTTCCGCTCTTTAGCATCATTAACCCCAGCAAAACCGCATATCCAAGTATCGTAAAGGTACTTGTGTGTATATCTGTTATCTGTATTGTCTTAACTAATACTGCGTATATTCCAAGACAAACCATTAAAAAGAGTCCTTGTAGTCCTATGGCAAATAAGCCTTTGATATAGTTCGTTCCAATCTGTCCCCACTCTTTGTTTCCCATTGTGGCAAATGGAATGGCTGAAACGGATGAGTAAACATATATCTCAAACATTCTTCCGTAAACCACCAACATAATCACAATAGAAATGACCTGTATTGCCACCTTTATGAGCGAGGTTTCAAAGAGTATCATGACAAGCTCTCCAAGACCTTTATCCTTTAAGCCTTCTACCATCGTTACAATCTGATCTCCGGAGATAACGGCAGAGGTATTGATAACCCCTGCCGCTTTATTTACCATGTGCTGTGCCACATCAAAGACTGCCATAGAAAACTGAAAAGCATGAGACACTAACCATACGGCAATCCACATCTTTATGATGTATTTGAAAAATTCAAAGGTATCCGTATCGTGCATATTGTTCTTTTGCATAACCATATTGATAAGCTCGATACAAAGGACTGCCGTAATGATTAGCCCTGCAATGGGAATGATAACGGAATCGTTAATGCTTTTAATAAAGCTGAAAACCTGTCCGTTCCACCCCATCGGTGTCTTTCCCACATCCGTTGCAATCGCACCAACTTTATCGTTGATGTCAAGAAACATGGACTCAAGATTTGCTTGGATACCGCCCAGTAGAAGATCTTTGAAAAACTCCTCTATCTTGTCGAATATCCCAAACATTTAATTTCTCCTTTTCTTCTTACTTGAGTACATTTGCAAGAAGCGGAATCAGCTTTAATCCGATTAAGACGATACCGCCTCCAGCCATAAGCTGCTTTATTCCCTGCGACTTTGCACCTGATAGCGATAGGTAATCCCTTGAAATTATCTCAGGATTTTCCCCCGCTCCACACCGTGCGTGCGGCTTTCACCGCACACGGCGTTCCATCGAATTCAGTAGTTTTGGGACATGAAGCACACAACTTACACACCTCGTTACAGCATTTCATTCAAAGAATAATGGGCGGCATTTCTGCCAATGCACGAAGCTTGTTAAGCTTTACAAGTTGTTTTGGTTCAAGATTAAGGAATTTCAGGAGTCTCTCGACTGTTGGGTCTTGTGTTGCATGGATGATGGTATGCACATCCTTCTTAATCAAAATCAGGTTGGCATATTCATCGGTTCCACCTTTGCTGACCGGCAGCTTATGGTGACAGTGGATGTCATGAGGAGCCATTGTCTCCCCAGTGACAGCACATTTGCCGTACTGCGCCGCATACAGTGAAATCCTGTTATCCGCATACTCTATAGATCGACCCCGGACAGGATTACGCATCACCCAAAGCATTGTTTCTGTGTCAATTTGAAGATTCTTATGAATCAACTCACGACCTTCCACCGTATACTTATTGACCGCCTTGCGTTTATGCTGGGCGTTCTTGGGCTGTGCAAATCCCACCGGAACCACAGGCCGCTTGTGAAGAAATCTCAGCTGTCTGCTTTCTCCATATTTCCGCTTGATAAACCCATCCTTGAGATATCCTGTTTTGGACAGATCGCCTTTCAGCCTGTTTCTGAGCTGTTTGTTAATACTGAAGGCAAGCTTTCCGAAGTCATGAGATACTTCTGTAGCAATACAGTAGTATTCGTGAAGGCCTGCAACAACAGAATTGTATTTCTGTAACTGCATGAACTGTGCTTCTTCTGACGAATGAGCCAGCTTCTTCACTTCTTCGGATAGCTTTTCATGCGCCTTTTTGTACGCCTTATCGCTCATATGAGACCGAATGACATATTTCCTGCCCTTTTTACGAACTTTCAGCTTGAATCCGAGAAATTCAGAATACTGCCGTTTCAGGTTCGCTACCTTGGATTTATCAGGACTGATATCCAGCCCCAGTCTGTCCTTCAGCCATAATTCTGTGGCTTTATAGGCCCTGACAGCTTCCTCATGAGAGGAACAGAAGATTTTGAAATCATCTGCGTATCTGACCGCGTGCATTTCTTTCAGTCTGCTTCTGCGCAAAGCTCTGTAAGAATGGCTCTTGATCTTTGTGCCACTCGCATTTTCTCTTATCTTGAATTCTGTTTTGGTTGGCATTTCTTCCCATTGGGAAGCAATCCACCAATCCAGTTCATTCAATACGATATTTGCAAGTAGCGGTGACAGGATTCCTCCCTGTGGTGTTCCCTTGGTCGGATAGACCTTTTCACCGTTTGGCATGATGACCGGCGCTTTCAGCATTTCCTTAATGATGCATATCAGCTTTTTGTCACGGATTCCCAATGCCCAGATTTGACGGATCAGTTTTGTATGGTTGATGTTGTCGAAGAATCCTTTGATGTCAAGATCAACGACATGATGCAGGTGTTGTACCTGCACCAGCCGCATACACTGTGCAATCGCTGTTTCAGCAGAGCGATTCGGGCGGAACCCGTTTGAATTCTCACTGAATTTTGCTTCACAGATCGGCTCCATGACCTGTAAAACGCACTGTTGGACAATGCGGTCTATGATCGTGGGGATTCCCAGCGGTCTCATCTTTCCATTGGGCTTTGGTATCTCCACACGCCTTACGGGGCGCGGGTGATAGTTGCTGAATTGATTTCGTATCTGGCGGACGTATTCTTCCTCACTTAATTTCATGAGGCTTTTTATCGTCCGCTTATCCACACCAGCCGTATTACTTCCTGTATTCTTTTTGATCGTCCGATAAGCCAGCTTGATGTTTTCCTCGCTCTCAATGATTTCCATCAGATGATTGAAGGTTTTTCCATTTTTGCTTTCGGCATACAGGCGGTCAAAGGTTGACTCCATGTCGTAATACTCTGAATTGCGGATTTTTCTTTGTTTACTTTTCCTTTCTTGCTGCTCCGAAGTGGGCACAGGCATCCTCTCCTTTCAGTTTGGATTTTCTTTGTCATACTCGAAGCTGTGTTTGTTGTGTATTTTATGATTTTTACTGAATTCGACTTGTGGCCGTCCCTCCACCGCTTACTTGTTCACGGCTTCACAGGTACCATGCCACTGCTCTCACTGGAATAAAGAATGGTTATTGCCCTCTCGCGAAGGTATTCCCATCCACCACTTCATCGGTCTGCAACAGCCTCCATGTTCCCAGCTTTCCACGTTCCGATATTCCTATCATTGGATACCTTTAGGTCTTTCCTCTGAGCCTGTATCCGGTCATGCATAACCGCATCGCCTGTAACGATGCATGGACTTTCATAACAACCAGTCTTACTTATCCACGGACACCACCGTAAAAGGTGTACTGCCTTTCGACAGTATCAACGTTTAGACTCGTACATTCAGAAATTCGTCAGATATCTCTATCATCCTGACCATGGGTAACCGAACCCCGGCATATAGGCAGCACCATCCACCGCTGGACAGCTTTCGTGTATCGTCTGAAAATCATACTTACGACTGCTCTCTGCCGACTTCACCGAGCTCTATAACATCTTTTGGGGAAACCTGTTGCATGGTTTCCTGCCATTCGGAGTATTAGGTAGGCGCTTCAGGGCGTTACTCCCTCATTTCACCAATCGGAATATCAGTTCTCCAAAGTTTTCGGGTCAATGCCCTTCGACTTTGTGCGCAAGCTTTTCACTTACGAACGTGTCGCCCGATTGTCATTGCCATAACCTTCCATCAGGTTAATTACGCCCCACGCTCCAAGACCAGCACCCACTGCCATAACTAAAATCTTTAATACATTTACTGCCTGTGTAAAAAATTCCATAATTTATTCCTCCTCGTTTTCTTCTTTCTTTTCAATCTTGTTATATGACTTCACAACAAAGTTTTTGTAAGTCTTTCCATCTTTTTCACGCTTCTTAAAGTATCCAAAGATATGGATCAAATCGCCCTTTTCAAATGCTTTTGCTGTTTCTGCCTTTTCACCATAGGCTGCACAATTGATATATTCTTTACCTTTCCCATACTTTTTTACAAGTGTGAAGTTTGCAACCTCAACCGTTTCTCCATCTTTGTCAAAACTTGAAAAAGTTGGTTCTGCCAATAAGTTGGCATTGATGTTAATCATTTCTTGCTTCATTAAAAATTTCTCCTTTTCTTTTCAATAAAAAAAGCGACTGGAGTTTTTTCTTTTCCAATCGCTGATACTCTTGCTATTTAGTTTTCCTTAGTGGGACTTCGTATCCTTATCATCTTACCTCCTGATTTTGAGTAATAAAAAAACAGCAAATCTATGTTCTTTAGACTTACTGCACTCTTGTAATAACCGTTTCTCTATTTAATTTTGCTTTCCCTTTTCGCTTGATATATTCCTCAATATCAAAGGCATTTTTCTTATTAAAATCTTCAAGTAACTTGTAATTCTTATGCTTTGTAATATCGAATTTATCCGACAAAAATGGTCTGACACCTCGAAGCTGAAAAATACATTTACTACCATCCATAACCGTTATCTCATCTTGACTCATCAGCTCCTTTCCTGTCTTTTGGTAATTGAGTCCATAACTATTAGCATTGGAGCGTGTTTCCGATGTATTATACAGGTCTATGGTTTCTTTACCAAGTGTTTCAGATAGCTCTTTAAGTGTTGTCTTTTCCTTTCCGCCAAGAAACAAGGTGCTATCACAGTTACCTACAATCGTATCTGCATTATCCTTGTAGATTGCCTTTAACTGAGATTGTGCCTGCAAGATAATACTTGCTGAAATTTCTCTTGAACGGATTGTCGCTATTAACTTCTCGAACTTCGGAATTAAGCCAATGTTTGCAAACTCGTCAAGCAAGCACCTTACATGAACAGGTAATCTTCCTCCGTACTCATCATCTGCCTTATCACAAAGTAGGTTAAATAGCTGTGAGTACATGATAGACACCACAAAGTTAAAAGTATCATCTGTATCAGAGATAATAACAAAGAGTGCTGTCTTTCTATCTCCAAGAGTATCAAGCTCAAGTTCATCTTCTTTCATCAAGTCCCTAAGCTCTTGAATATCAAAAGGAGCAAGCCTTGCACCACATGAAATAAGAATAGACTTTGCTGTTTTTCCTGCTGCAAGCTTATATTTCTTATATTGCTTGACTGCAAAGTGCGTAGGCTCTTTCTTTTCCAATGCTTCAAACAGTCTATCAATGGGATTCATATAGGTTTCATCATCTTCTCTGACTTCTGAAGCGTCTATCATATCCAGTAGTGTCGCAAAGTTCTTTTCTTCTCTTGGAGCTTCATAGAAGATATATCCGATAAGAGCTGTATAATAGAGCTTTTCGGCTTTCACCCAAAAATCTTCTCCTGCTTTTTCTCCCTCTCCCTTAGTGTTCGCAATAATTGTCTGCACCAGTTTCAGTATGTCTTTTTCACTTCTGATGTAAGCGAATGGATTGTACTTCATGCTCTTTTTGAAGTTGATGGTATTTAAGATTTTTATCTCATAGCCATTATCTTCAAGCATCTTGCCACACTCAATGACTATTGTTCCTTTAGGATCTGTTACACAATATGATGAGTGCATTTGCATTAGATTTGGCTTTACATAAAATCTTGTCTTTCCTGAACCAGAACCACCTATAACAAGTACATTTTTATTTCTCGCATACTTTGGATTTGCCGGTCTACCATTCATGGTTAATCGCTCGGTTTGAGTAAGCAAGATATTATTTTGAAACTTCTCATCTACATAAGGCTGAATATCTTTTGCAGTTCCCCATCGTGCTGATCCATACTCTTTCCCCTGTCTGAACTTTTTTGCATTTTTGCCTTTGGTATAGACAATAAATTTAATTATAGCTGCCACTCCTACGCCCATTAAAATATCAGCCACATGAATACTCGGAATAAAGCTCATGGTATTAAGTTCTAATATTCCTTGAAAGATTTTATCTATAACATCGCCACCCGTATAGGCTCTTACATGGTGAGAGAAGATGTTTCCAACATAGAAAAATGCAAGATAGGAAATATTCTGCTTTAGAAACTTTGCCTTATCTTGCACCTTAAATAAGCCTTTGATGTCTTTTAGTATCTTATCTATCATAGGCTCTGCTCCTTTTGTTTATTCTTGACTTTATCTTTAGAAACAGTGTTCTTTGCCATCTCCTTGAACTTTTCTATGCTTTTATGAATGGACTCTTTCCTTTCCGTTTTCTTTTCCGATTCTGAAAGAGCATGTTTAAATGCTTTATCCATTACTTTCATGTCTTTTGCCTGAAAGAATACGGAGTATTTTCCGCTTTCTTTATCTTTCATCACTGAAAACTTTACCCCATACCGATTCAGTTCCTTTTTCAGTTCCTTCAGCTCTGCTTCTTCTACCGGAATTTCTTCAAGCTGTCCCTTTTTAACCATATCTTTGAGCTTTACTTCATTTCCATTAGCATTAACCAGCTTTTCAAGTCCTCCGAGTTTCTCAGCCTCTTTCATTAGTTTCTTGAGTAAAGTCAAAAGAAGTTTTGCTGTTACTTTTCCGGCTTTAACCTCCATATTCAGCGTTTTTCTTGCAATTTCTTCATTGATCAAGTTCTCTCACCTCCAGTCAGTAATCTTTCTTTATTCCTCTTTAATTTTTCTTCCTGAATAACTTTTCTGTAATCTTCTCCAAGCACCATCACAGGAATACACATCTCAATAATTCTTGAGTAAATTCTTTGGTATTCCACGCTCTCCGTACAGTTTTCAATTTGGCTGTATGAAAGATTTGTGGTAAAGATTGTTGGCTTATGCTTTAAGTACCTGTTATTCACAATGTTATATACCTGCTCTTTGGCATAGCTTGTATCTCTTTCAATTCCTAAATCATCTAAGATGAGAACGGAAGTGTTTACAAGGGATTCGATATATGCGTTTTTATCAAGGTCAAATCCGCCTTTTTGCAGTTCGTTAATTATCTGTGCAAAGTTTCTAATCTTAACGCTTATGTGATACTGTTCAATCAGAGCATTGGCAATAGAGCAGGCAAGATAGGTCTTTCCACTTCCAACTGTTCCATAGAACAGGAGTCCGATATTTTCTTTTCTCATCAATTCATAATCTTTTACAAAATTCTTTGCGATGATAAGACTCTGATTTTCTTTTCCCTGATAGTTTTCAAAGGTATATGCCCATTGAATCATGGATGTGAAGCAGATACTTTTTAATCTCTCGATTTCAAGCTGCTTTTGTCTTTCTTTTTCTTTTGCTTCTCTATCTCTATCGCATTTACAAGCTGTCTTAAATATCATCTGCTTTCCGAAAAATTCTAATGCTTTTCCATCTTTTCTTTCATGGCACACTTTACAGTAGGCGTGTCCGTCTTTGATGTATTCTTTTTCAGGATCAAAGCTGTATTCCACATCTTCTATCATCACTTTTTCTAATTCTTTAATCATAAATGTACTCCTTTGTTATATTCCTCCCATGTAGGGATATTGGTTTTTTTCTTACTTCCCTGATCTTTATAGAACCAAGAAAGGATTGTTGCTTTATGGTCTTTATATGTCTTTCCGGTACTTTGAAGATAGGTTGATAGTCTTTCAATGTAGTTATCAAGCTCTCCTGCCATTTTTATTTGTAATTCTCCTATATCCTCATCTTTCAAAAAGACATTTTGAAATGTTCCAAGTCCGCTTTTCCCAAAACTATATTCTCTCTTACTATATTTACTCTTATTATTCTCTATATAGTTAGAGTCAACATTTTGAACTTCCTGAAGTTCATTTTCTTTACTTCTGAGGTTAAAATCTTTTACTTCTGAAGTTAAGTTTTTTGACTTCTGAAAGTCATTTTCTTTTACCGCTATTATGCTCATAAAATCTTTAACATAAATGACATTCGGCTTACCAAGTCCAAGCCTTACTCTTTCAATCAGTCCTATTCCTTTTTTGCTGTCTAACTCGTCCAATGTTTTTATAGCTGTCGGCTTTGAGATATTTCTTCTTCTCATAATTTCTTCAACAGTAAAATAGATAAATACTCTGCCTTCCTTGTCCACCCAGTTATTCTTAAAGGACATTCCTGTGCGTTTCAAAAGCATGGAGTATAGGATAATGGCTTCAGCAGACAGTCCCTTAAATTCTTCTCCGTCTACCAATATTTCAGGCACTTTTAGAAAGTTAAATCTTTCCGCTTCTCTGTTATAGAAATAGTCAAAGTTCATGCAGGATCACCTCCTCTCTTAAAAATTTGCAAAGAAAAAGACGATAGTTTTTTCTCTATCGCCTTTGGTAACCATTTTTATGAAATTTTTTAGGTTGATTTTATTGCTTCATTGATACCTTGTAAAAAAGCTATAACAGTTGCTCCAACCATCGGTATTCCGTATGGACTTAACAAGAAACCTAATATCAATGCTTCTATTCCGATGGTAACTTCTTTTTGCAGAAAAGATGCAATTGCTCCAAATATGCAAAACATCATCAGCAAATATAGTATGGCTGTTCCGATACCAAGTAGAAATGTTAGAAATGCTGTGAGGATACTTAACACCAAGCTAATTGGGAATAAGATTATTTTTATTATCCATCTCATAATTTCTTATTCCTCACTTTCAAAAACATTCTTTGTATCTCCACACACCATATCAATGCAAACATTCACACCCATATAATTTTTTAAGACTTTTTTTCGTCCTCCCTCTCCGTCTTCTACAAATACATAATGCTTGTAAAACTGCTTAAAATGCAGGATTTTCACGATTTCACTCTTTGTATCAACGCTATGCACTCTACATGGCACGAGCGCCTTGGATGAATGTCTGGCGATGTACATGTGAACCCCGTTAGTTCGTTCATTTTTCCCATCGTATCTGTTTGTGGGAACTGGTCAAAACCAATAGCTACATATTTATGAGTGTTCAAGATGAATGTCAAGGCAGAGCTCCCTCTTTCCCGTTTGCGGGAAGTGGTCGAAGATTCGGTGTGCATCGCACAACTGGAAGGGAAGTGATGCGGTCTCCTGCGGCAAGCTGAAGGCTCAAAGAAATTGGATGGACCAAACTCTTCTTTTTATTTGTTCAGTATCTTACCCGTATTATGCGCAGGATCAATAAAGACGCTGTAATTGATACAATGCTACGATGAGACCGTACTGGCGCTATCAGTGCAGAAGTTCCTGAAATCAAGGGCTTCTGCGGTTTTGTTTGAAGAATGAGAGCGCACGAAGCCCCTCGGATTAGCTTGCAATAAGCCCATCCGGGAGCGTGTCTGATGATGGCGGTTCGTACTCTTGATGAACGAAAACACAGCATCGTAAACAGGTTGTGGCTTCGTTGTAAGGTTTATTCTCCAAATCTTCTTTTATCTACCAACGAGCCGCTGATAGAACTCATCAGTGCCAAGGAACGCTTCTTTCTAACCGTAATGCCTTCGGCTGCCTCATCTAATGAAACATTTAATTATTGTTCCAACAATCCCAGCGATGCTTTGCCACACTTCCCTAATAATAGAAAAGTTATTGCCTTTGTTTGTCAAGTTGATGTCATAAATGTTTCCTGATGAGTAGTGTCAGTAGAGCTTGCTTGCGAGCGTCCCTTGACGCCAACGAAAGACATGCGTATTCTGCCGGTGCGGCAAACGGGCACAGCACTGTCAATCAACGGTACGATTCAAACATTTCTTCCAGCTCAAAATGGGCATCCTTAAATCCGCGTTGACTGCGTAATCCATTCCCGTCGTTTTAGACCATGTAATGCTAACAAACACCGCGCTCCAGCGTATCTTCCGTCGGAAACTGTTCTTTGACTTTAATCATGCGTTTGAGCCCTTTGTTCAGGCTCTCGGCTAAATTGTTTGTATACAGGCTCCGGCGAACGGATTCCAGAAAGGCCAAAAAGGAGAACAGGTTGTCGCGACGTTCGAATACTTTTTTCAACTGCGGATAGGTTGGTGCCCATTTCTCAGAGATTTCTCGAGTCGTGATACCCTTTTGGTATAGCTGAATAATCGTCTGCTCCAGGCCATCGGTGGAGCGAGCGCGCTTTCGCACTGTATGCGGCTCAAAATCGCCCATTAGATCTCTTGGCACGCGCAAATGAAGCGGACCATACTCAGAATTGATGGTGCATTCATAATAGCCATTCCGGCAATCATCCGTATTCTTGGCCACGATATCCCACTTTTCGTGATCTAGGAAGACGGTGAGTTCATTCTCGAGAAGCTGGTTGACAGCATCCTCAACATGCTGGTGCACAATTTCCGTCAAACTGATCTTGTTTGTTTGAGCCATCTTAGCGTCTGTGGTAAAATCATTCATATGGATTCCTCGTTTCCCTTTTCTTTTGTTGTGGTAACAAAATTCTATAGGTTCGAGGATCCTTTTTCTATATCACCTCGTTTCCAGAAAACACAATTAATCTTACACTCTCGATCAATCGTTTAAGAAACCGATCGCGATCAAAGACTGACTCAATTTTGCAGGGTCAGTCGCGACTTCTGGAAATCTGACTTCTCCATTGACATATACCATCAGAGAAGGGACAAACATGATGTTATATTTGTCCCGAAAGTTTTTTAATTTGGCATCTTTTTCGGTATTCGAAGAGTCCAGATAATAGACCGGAATACGCTTTTCATTTGACACCTTCGCGAGAGCGGGAACAAATTCGACGCACGTCGGGCAGGTTTCTCGCCCAATATACAAGAGAAAATCATTCGAATCAGACAGCATGTTTTCAACCTTAGCAGTATTGACCTTATGAAATTTAGCCACATGTCTTTGATAATCACTTTTTGGCATTCTCCAAACTAGTACAGCTATCACAGCACCAATGAAAAACAGTGTGGCGACAATTAGTTTTTTACCTTTCATAATGAATTCCTCCATTTTTTAACGTATAAATACGGGAGCATCGGTTCGCCACCACCTCATCATGCGTGACAATCACCTCCGTAATGTTGAATGCCCTGTTCAGATCTATCAGCAGGGTCATAACTTCTTCACTCGTTTTAGGATCCAGACTGCCCGTTGGCTCATCGGCTAAAATGATTTTGGGCTGATGTACCAACGCTCGTGCAATGCATACTCGTTGCCGTTCACCACCCGAAAGAGTGCCAACGTTGCTATCTCCGCGCCTACCCAGGCCAACATCTTCGATGGCTTTCAAGGAACGTTGAATGCGCACTTTTCGCGGAACACCCTGATATCCAAGTGGCATCTCTACGTTTTGAAGCACAGTAAATTCCTCAATCAGTTGAAAATCCTGAAAAATGTAGCCGATGAATTTTGTTCGAAGTGAAAAACGCTCTGCGTCTGTTTTAGCATGCGCATTCATTTGATCAAAATAATAATCTCCTTGATAATCATTATCCAGCATTGCCATCAAATTAAGCAGCGTTGTCTTACCTGCGCCCGATCGGCCTAATATGGCAACCATTTCTCCCTGCTGAATGGTTATGGAGCAGTCCTTCAATATTTGCAAGGATTGCGTGCCGTCCTGAACACGCTTGTTGATATCTTTTAATTGAATGATGGGAGTCATCTCCTCCTCACTTTCTTTTCCATTCCATATTAGTGCTGGAGAACAGTGTGATGAAAATACATAACACAAATGCCAACATGATGCCACTTAGCGTTGCGATAACGCTTGGATGAATAAGGTAATAAACGCTTGAAAAGGCTGGCTCCGATATCCATCGTAAAAATAAAGCAACAATAAAGGAGACGACCATAACAATGCACAATTCAATAAATAGTTGCAGGCGTAATCTCAACCTCGTCGCTCCAAAAATATGCTGAATTCGGAGCATTTTATGCCGCTGGTTCATAAAAAGTAAAATTACTGCGCTGGTTCCAAAATCGATGACAAGAAGAGCAATCCATGCAATCCATCCGAACAGACGAACGAAAGCAGATTGACTGTTAGCGCCCTTCTCAAAATCCGCGTGAAGATCAGAAGCATGCAGCTTCTCTTCGACCATCGTGGACACCTCCGCCAAGAGCCTGGAAGTCATTTGTTCTCTAGGAACCTTAATAAAGCCAAATATTGGTTGTATTTGCATGCGATCGGGCATTAGAACAAATACGGTTCGTTCCATTGAAAGATCTCCACTTTCAAAAGGCGATGTTGGAATGCTTTTCAAAGTGGTCTTCGGATTCAACTCGTTGATTGAATGAACGCTCCACTTTTGCTCGTTCCATTGAAGGATCTCTTGCGTTAGCCACCGAGTCTGTGAATCTAAAAATTGTCTCGCCTCCTTCAACTTATTTCTGAGGGCCAAGCTACAATAAGCCAATCCCTGTTTGGGAACTTGATGAAAATACTGTCTGAAAAACCGATCATTAGCAACAAGCACCTGCGCACTATCTATAGACCCTCGATTGTTGGTCCATTCGATGGGATATACTTGTCCCAACAGAATACCTTTCTTGGTCAATACTTTCTGATTCGTGCTTAGGTCTAATTTCTCCATAAACCAGGAATCATTTGTTAATGAGATCAGATCTTTTTCCTGATACGCGCGATAAATCTGTTGGCGATCATGAAACGTCTGATTTTCGTCCATCCCTATTAATATCATCGAGAAGCACAGCACCAGCTCACAAATCAAAAATAGATAAAAAAAGATATTCTTTTTCAGGTGAAACCAGATGATTGACAGATCATACAGCATGAGTTTTCCTCTCATTCATACGGATATACACTGCCTGTTCATGACTGAAGATGAGCGTGATGATGATGGATATCATTGCAACCATCAGCATTTCCAATCCATAAATGGTGGGAGTCAGCGCAAAGTAAAAAAATGATGGTACAAATGGGCGCATCAACAGATAAATCAGGAGGGCGATGAAATCAGATGAGATGCACATCGTCAGACCATCAATCATGGAGGCAAGATAGTAAGTCCCGCGCGTTTCACCACAAAGATACAATATCTGATGCAGACCCCTTTCCCTACGAAACCGAGTCCTCAGAATGAGCATCAAATTACATCCAGCAATCAAAAAGAAAACAGCAGAAAAGCTGAGTAGAAAACGCTGAAAAGCACGTAAGCTGTTTATTTCATTTTGTAATGACTGCGCCAGATCCGTTTGATCCAGAACAGATAATTGGTTTTCAACGAGTTCGACATTTTCTCGACGGATTGTCAAATACAAAGATTTCGGTTGGGCAAGCTCAGAGGCGGACAGAATAGAGAAGGAAACCGCAACTTTGCCTTTCCACCAGGGATCATCGGTAATACCAATGATTTTCAAAACCTGATGATTCAGTGTCAACGTGTCCCCTTCTTTTGCACTCATTTCTCGTGCGACTGACTGAGAAAGAATCGCATCTGAATGGGAGAGGGCCTTTTTCTTCACTATATTTTGAAACAGGTGATCATGATAAAAACTTGAAAAATTTTGATCGATTCCTATCACCTGAGCTTTATATGTTTTCGAATGAACAGTCACATACTGATCCGCTTTTTGATACAGCGTAAAGTCCACATCAGAAATCTTTGCTTCTGGAGCTTTCTCCAGCTGATAGACCACCTCACCAACATTGGTTCGTGAACGATAATAAGCGATGTCTCCATGTGTATCAACCAGTTTGCAAACAAACATGAGTGCAAAGTAAAAGACCACAGAGAGGGATAATACCTCTAACAAGAGTAATCGAGCTCTTTTTATTTTTGCTTTCCAACGTATCGAAAGACTATATAGAATGCTCATTTTTTATGGACCTCAAAGAGCTTTTGTTCATTGGGCATGAGCAAGTACATTTGTTGCTCATTGCCTTTTAGCAGAGATTGAATATCCGACTGATCAAAAACGGCGATGGAATCCATGTAGTTGAAACTTTTATCATAACGATCGATACTGGACCAGCCACTGGTGTATTGAAACAATATCTCTCCATTCCATAAAAAATCTCCTGGGGCACTTCCCTCAATGAGATTCCCAATCGCCTTCGGTTTAGAATCCTCCAGCGTCCACAAACTGTTTTTCCCACTTCGGAAGCCTTCCCGATCGGATTCCTGAAAAGCAACAAGGGAATTAACCAGATAAAATTTTCCATTTGTTGTTCCAACAAAGCCGTTAAATTTCTCCTGTATTTTTTTATTCTTTCGTGTTGAAAGGTCTATTCTCAACACATTGGCATCTTCGAAGGCAGGCGTGTGATAGGTGATCAGCAAATCATTTTTTGACATTTCCATGTCTGCATAGTTCGAGTCCGAATCAATCGATGGCAAGATAATCACGCTTTGTTCTTTTTTCGATGGAATGTCAAACAGGACAATTTGTGATGTGGCCTTATCCAGGATGGCCAAACGATCTCCATAAGCCGCAAGTAGAGATGGAGAAGCTATTTTTTTCGAATGTATGCTTTCGACCAGATTCCATTGCTGATTAAAAACTTTGATTTCGCTTTGGCTGCTGTCGGATAAATAGATATGATCCTTGAAGTACAATAAACCAGAAGCTCTTTGAATTCCCATAGATTTTAAGCCAATCTCTTTTGTTTCATAGAGTTGGGATGAAGTCCGGGACATCTTGTAGAAAGATTCGTTGATTTCCTCTTCCGCAGGTTGTTGATGCATGCAGGCGGTCAGAGTGCAGAGGCAAAGAAGTAGAATACTTGTGATCATCCAGTTTCTGGAATGTTTTTTACTCATTTTAACGCCTCCCATAATATTTAGATGTTTACAAGTTTCGTTGAGCAGATATGAGCTGGAATGTCATGTCCATTTAGCTGAACTCAATGTGAAACAAATTCAATCTAGCAGCCGCAATCAATGTGAACACGGTCCGTCTGGTATTGCCAATAGTCAGTATTATCATTTCGGACGCATTTGCGCTTTTTATACTGATATTGTACAAGTGCGGTAGCGTCCCAAATACCACAGTGTTCTGAGTAGCATTTCGGAGTAGATGTACTGTAGATGTAATATGTGCCACATCCTGCGGCCTTGACACCCTCAGCACCTAAAAATAAGGAAAGCATCAACATTGTTGCTACGACAAGTCGTTTTACATTTTTCATTACATCCTCCTTAATCGCCAATCACACGACATTCCAGCTCATATTTGTTCAACTTCACGCCTATTGACCTGCAACATATTGATCCAGATTATTCAAAAATCCGAAGTCAACACTTATGTCTCTTCTATAATAAACGTTTTCCGAAGTCTTATCAACAATGTTGGTGTAAAAAGGACAGTATAATTTCAAACTTCATTTCGAATATTTCCTCCGGATGCAAGGTATGAATAAATTCATAAGCATGACTTTCCATACCTTCTCTACTGATGTCATTCAAACTGTTATTGAAGCTAATTCCACAGTATATGCAGTGCCCCTTTTTGTCGTTTTTGTCCCAGGTATGTTTAATCTCGTGAAACAGTATGTTTCCCTGAACATCGTCGAATGGCGTAATCGGAAATGGGCTATTGGCATGCTTTGAGCAGTAGACCGACCTTCTCGACAGTGGCGAGGTGAGTTCCGTTATGGCAATGCCATATAGCTGATTCTTGAAGATCCAGTTGCAGCGCTCCTGCAAGTTTGGAATTTTGTCGGCCAATCCAGCGATTAACCTTTTGGCAATTTCGCGCAAATATACAGCAGATTTGCATGCGGGATCCAAGAACTTTGTGTTGGGATCTCTAAGGCCCTATTCACCCTGGCAGAACGGAAAGGTGGAACGAAGTCACCGAGAGGATGGGAAAATTCTTTATAGTCGATACGTCTTCACAAAAAAAAATCTTATAGAGCAGGTAAAAAAGCATGAGCGACGTTATAATACGACAGCCAAGTGTGCACTAAATTTCAAAAGCCCGGAATTGCTAATTATTTTAGAACGAAAAGCAATAACTGTATTATTATAGGAGAACCTACAATGGGTGCGCTCACTGAGTCAAAGTTACTTCCATTATCCTCAGACTTGACTCTAGTGGCTGTTTGTAGTGTTATTTCAGGGATTAAGGAAGTGCACCCAGATTGGCCTTGCCCTGAATCCTCGGAGTTAAGTGAATTCGGAACAATCAAGGATCCTATGCTGCAGATGATAAAAAACAAGGAGGAGTATTACCATGAAGCATAATCTTCTTTCTGTCAAGAATATTTCATTTAGCTATAACCATTTTGACCTAAAAGAAATTTCCTTTGAAATGAATGCTGGAGAAATAATTGGGTTCATTGGGCAAAATGGTGCTGGTAAAACCACTACTTTAAAATGTATCACTGGACAATTAAGTACAAACAAAGGTTCTATTAGTTTGCTTGACTATGATATCAACCTCGATCCCGTTCACTTTAAATCTAATATTGCTTACGTTTCAGAAGATACTAGTATATACGATATGTTATCATTAAAACAGTTTGTTAACATATTTAAATATTTCTATAAGTCATGGGATCAAAACATGTATGAAAAGCTAATGCATAGGTTTCTCATAACAGATCATAATAAGAAAATCGCTCAATTATCAAAAGGAATGAAAATGAAATTTTACATATCCTTTGCATTAGCCCACCATGCAAAACTACTTATACTTGACGAACCGACAAGCGGACTAGACCCCTTTATTCGAACTGAATTTCTTGAACTATTGAAAGAGAAAAAAGAGGAAGGTGTATCCACTATATTATCGACTCATATTACTGAAGATATTTTAAAAATTTCTGATAGAATCATATTTATCAGTAATGGAAAATTAAAGTTTGATTTGCCTGCACAAGGAATTGAGCATTCCTGCTTCCTCGTTGAGGAACAAGCTCTGAGCACGCTCAATTTAGATAATTATGTTACACTATTATCTAAAGGAGCTGAGCTCGTTATATGGTGTAAATCACTAGATTCTTCTAATTTAATTAGATACTCTGATCATTTTAAACCATTATCTTTTGAGAATATGCTATCAATGCTAAACAATTGAGGTGATTTCATGATTAATTATGTTAGAAAAGATTTATCTACTACTAAATGGTACCATTTTATAGCATTAGTTGTTTCAATGTCTGCAACTGGTTTACTATGCCTAGATCGCGGCAACTATTCTTTTATGGGACTATATATTTGTTTAGCGACTTGCTTCACTTATATTATAGGCCAATCATGTTTTTTTGATGAGAAGGGTGAATCCAAAAACTGGATTAAAACTTTACCGCATTATGCTGGACAGATTGTTGATAGTAAGTTTGTTTTGTCCCTATTTACAATCGCTGAAGGCTCCTGTTTATATTTAATTTCAAATTTGCTAATTGCAACTATCACTCCTTATCGAGTGTCCTTTTCATCAGAAATATTTATTTTGATGGGCAGCTTCCAGCTAGCATATATAGCTCTATTCCTATATCTATTTTATAGATATTCATATTCCATTGCTAGATCATCCATGTTATTGATGCTAGTAGCTCTACTGCTTACAAAAATGATTGGGAGCGGTAAATATCTACATATCCCAGATATTCCATTTGAAAGTCTACCATATATAACTCTTATTGCTGGGGTAGTGGTATTTATACTCTCATGGTTAAACTGTAGAAAGAGAATCAAATGAAAAAAACATCGCCATTTCATTTCGGAGATATTCTGATATCAATAGTCATTCTTGTGGTAATTATAAAAAACATTTTGAATGGCACTCTTATTTATGGCATATCCGCTTGGTTTTGGATAATCGTGTTTATAGTGTATATTATTGTGCTATGGACTATTCGCCGTAAGAAACAATAATAATCATTTAGTTGCTCCAAGTCGAATATACTGAGCAATTCTTTGGTCAATTCCGAATAGAGTGGATCAGTGGCACAAATAATGTTTTATCCACTGATCCATAATCTTTTTCAATATCACTTGGCATATATGCAATTGATTGTGTCAATAATAATCAAAACAAATATGTGGTTTATTTAGATCTCGGTTGTCCGGGTTATCATACGCTTAATGTTGAATGAGGTCATCTTAAAACCCACATAAAACACTAGATTTTGTGAGGGTTAAACCACGTCATCTGGAACAATCTCACAGATGTCTCCAATATCACACTTTAATGTTTCACAAATGCTCACAAGAACATTCGTCGTGATATTGGCTCCTTTTCCGAGCTTGGCAAGGGAGGCAGAGCTAATCTTCGCCTTCTTTGCGAACTCGGTCTTCTTCATATCTCGCTCAACAAGCATTACCCATAGTTTTTTATACGAAAGTTTCATCGTGACTCCTTCGGTATGTCTTTTCTCCAGCTCGGCATGAATCCGTAGATGTGGCCATCCCTTTCGTTCTTGTGGTAGGTGACTACATTGATTCCATAAGCTTCGAAATCGATATTTGGAACAGCATTCAAGTTGTCGACGACAATCATTTGCCCCTCGCCCTGATGATTCAAAAAATACTCATATAGGCCACTTCTAATGGTTTCTTTGTCAAGACCCTCGTTGTCTTCGTCAAGGCCTAACAGTGGAGTATCGATCATGAGGAATCCCGGCCTAATGTAGACATCGTCTTTGTTGAAGTATTCGTACAGCATAATTGCCACTACGGAGTTGAGGAATGATCTAAAACCTTGCCCCTGATCGTCAGATTTCGGTTCGCCATCTACGTGAATATCGAAATGTTTGAAATCCCAGCTCGTGTAACCGAACAGACGGTAGTGGCATTCTTTGAGAATCTTGTTCAACAAGTTAGTAAAATTCGTGCCGACCTCCTCCTCAAATTCCTTCTTTGGATGGTATTGAGGAAGATTCTTCTTTGGTTTCAGTTCGTCGATTCTCTTTTTTCCAAGTTCCTCAAGTTGACCATTCACGAAATCAATCCCATTTTGCAGAGTTGTGTAGTCACGGTAGCGTTGGAGGCTTACCTTGTAATTCTGAACTGTGTTGTTCTTTTTTACGAGTGCACTGGTTAAATCGCTTCTTCGCGTTTCGAACTCCACAATGTTTGCACGAATACCAGCTTGCTCTTCCTCAACACTCTTCACCGTGGCCGCAATCACCGTGAGCTCCGATGCGATTCGCTTTATCTCTGCGTTGATAGCCTCCATGAAGTTGACGTTCTCTTCCGGGTGAACTTCGCCGCCGCAGAACGGGCATACGTCGTTGGAGGGCAGTTCTTGGACCGCCTTTTCTCCCTTCGAAATGAAGTCCAACCTCTGAAGGTCTGCCTTGTACTGGCTTATAAGGGACTCGTATCTGCCCAACAATACACTGCAATTTGCATCCCTTTGTTCATAGCCAGAAAGCTGTTGCGCAATTGCTTTATTTTCTTCAACAAGCTCATGGATTTCCTGCTGTACTTCTTGAATGTTATCGCTTAACGACTGAATCTCATATTCAATATCATGATCGGCAAGTTTTTCGAGCTGCATGATGTAGCTAACGCGTTGCTGTTTCAGAGCATTCGTCCTCTCCTCAATATATTCGAGGATGCCCTGTGTACGCGCAGTTGCCTGCTTGGCATTCAGGATTTCGGCAACACCTTTCTTGTAATCGCCAGTAAGTAGGAAGAGCAATGACGCAAGAAGCGGGGTATCTTCGTACGAATTGCCCTTAATGACAATTGATGATGAACTGGAGATCTCGTCCTCATCTACATAGAAGACACCGGCCACGTTCCTCCATGACATCCGCTCTCTGCCATAACAGGCATTCTTAGGTACTTTAATGGTCTCGTCCAGACCGAGAATGCGCAGCCAAAGATCATTCAGATATTGCAAGCTCGACTGCTGGTAGCTGGTTGCATACTCTCCATTTTCGACCTCCTTGTTGTTGGAGGTAACCGTGACGGTGTTCTCATCCAGCTTGCGAGTTAACGTAATCTCACCGAACCGTTCGGTCAGGAAAATGCCCTCTATATCTGTGTATCCGGTCGCAGGTGTATAAGGACGCTTATCGTTTCCAAATAAATAGTTAATGCATCTGAGTATCCAAGTCTTGCCCGTATTAGATCTGCCTTGGATGAGATTTAGGCCATCGGTAAACTCCACGATGCCATCGATTTTGCCACAACCGGACACGCGGAGCCTCTTAATCATAAAAGTCTGCACAATTACCCCTCCTCCGCCTCAGATGACAAGTCGCTAATATATTGCAGTATTTCATCGTCTGTATATCTGGCAAAGCGACTGTTTACAATTTTCGCTCCCACAATATAAGAATGCGCATAAGGGGACTGTACACCTGAAACTATTGCCTTGCCCCGATTGTTCATTCCATAAGTGAAGCCCGCGTCCGTGGCTTTTACTGTCAGAAAATCATTCTTGACAGCGATCTTTACAGCCTCGGCGATGCGCTCTCGTTTGGTGGCAAATTCGGAAAAGCCGAATTCGTTGTCGCCGTGGAGATTCTTATCAAGCACTCGGCACTTTTCTCCAAAGATGCAGATAAAGTCCAAGGCTACGAATCTGTCCACATTCATGGGCTTATTTATTGTATCCGCAAGGAGCAGGATGCGCAGCATATTCTCAAATGGCGTATTGAATACTTTACTCCTCATAAGGATCCACCCACGACTTAATCGTCTGGTCGTTCACGAGGATATGAACAATGCCCAGCCTTTCCAGATTTCCGATCAAGTTTCTAATCATCATGAGCCTTGACTTGGCCAGCTGGACGTCCGATATCTTCTTTAAGACTTCCAGCAATCTGCGATACCCATTGTCGTAATCGTCGTAGTAGGTGATCTTTATTCCACCGTATGCGTCTTCCTTGAGGATGTCGAACTGATTCTCGCCATCGTCATAGACCTCGCTGATGGAGCGTTGGATACTCTTTGCGCTTAAATAGGCCTTGCGCTGATCATAAAAATTGTGCCGGTATTTCTGCGGCAAGAATGGAATGTCATCAACAGTTACGGAATCACGGGACAACGCTTCTGCGTATGCATCACACAGGGCTGAAATATATCCCGCTTCAAAGTCGTAAATCTGCGCGTCACTCAGCTTAATTGGAAGCTCTATGACGTCACCATCAATATATAATTTACCGTCCTCGCAGTAGATTCGATTTCCTGCGAGGTTTTTTATGCTTGGCTTCGGATCATGGATTGTAAGTTCTATATCCACATCATGGTATCCCTTAGCGAGTCCATGAAAAATCTGATGTAAAACGTCCTGAACTGCCGATCCAAGCTCTTCTATAGCAACACTAATTCCTCGGTTATCAAGGAATGTCTGTAAGTGTTCCTTATTTGCATCGTAAAGATTATCTATCACGTCAGCAAACTCCTGACCATCATATCTACTACAAATCAAGCAAGCACGAGCCTTTGAAATAAACTTTTTCCCTTCGAAAATCTGGTCAAGCATATTGATCGATATCCGGTTTGCAAGCGGATTGAACTCATGCTGTAGGTCCATCTGCTGTTCTTCCTCAGTCATAGGGTCGCGCAATACTTCACCAACCAGAGCAATGACAAAATCACCTCCGCGTCTGGTCGGGTCCATATATGTTTTTAGCTCGCCAGCGATTTCATGAAAATACACTTCGGCTCTACCTCCTTTTGACCTTTTAGGTCAAACCGCAGTCATCAGCGGTCATAACCGAAAAAGGCACTTTCCGTACAATAAAGAAAATCAGCACAGCTGATGGAGAAACCCTTTGAAATTATATCACAGATTTTAGCGATTTATGATCGTATTCGTTCTTTCGCTTATAAACGATTTGTGAATGCAAAGAACATTTTCCTATTCTGATCGCTGATTCTGTCCCGAGCATGACGTTAAACCGCTCCGGTTCACTCATGTGATCGTCCCGAGTGCACAGAAAGGGACTGTTCGCCACAGCAGTGAAACCGACAAATAAATACGACCAGCACGCGAACAGCTGGACGCAACTTGAAGCGGAGACATTGTTCTCCCGCGACGGGTGGGATTCTTGCGTCCATTTTTCCGCTGGCACCCATACGGGCTCTCCGCTTCTCCACACCAATCAGCGGTTGTGGGGCTAAGGAGGCCCGTATCTTATGCAAAATAATGACAATCTGAGCAAAAAAATCTATGACAAAAACACCCATATTTGGTTTGAAGTTTCTGACAAACAATACCGAGATTATGACCGTTGGCGCACTGCACTTAGAAAACGCAGACAATATCACGGTGAATGCTCCTGTCCGCGCCCTAAATTTTGGCTGTGTGACGGAAATTGTCCTTATTGCGAATTTCGTATCGTAAAAACCGTATCTCTGGATATGCCTCTCCCTGATGGAGAAGGCACCCTGTCCGATTACGTCTCGGACCATACCCCAACGCCAGAAGAAATCATAACCGATTACGATCTTCTTGATCACCTTTTTGTCCGGCTACATGAAATTGACTCCGAAGCTGACCGAATTATTGAAATCTGGATGGATCATCCCGATGGAATTTCTGACCGCAAAGTAGCGAAATTGCTCGGCCGTAAGCAACGCACCTTTGCGGACGAGATGAAGAAATTCCGAGATGAGTTTAAAGCCGAAAGGAACAAATAAACACATTGTCTGCCACTACCTGTTCAAAGTAGTGGCAGATTTTTTCGTTTTACCCCGCTCAAATCGATGCTGCTTCTCCAGAGGAATGTGAAGGGCAAAACAAGGCCCGGAAAGTGAGGTGAAAGAATGCACGAATACCACTCAGATAGCAGAAATGCCAAATCCAAAACACGCAGCGAGGAAATTCAACTTCTCAACGCTATAAGCCGCGTATCTGCGAGATTGGCGAGAAATCTGAAATTGCTATCCATCAGCCAAGCCGAGGAAGGAGGACAACCCTATGGGACAAGTGAAAAGAGCTGCCGCTATTGTGGAAGAGCTTCGGGCATGCAGTGAGAAGCTGAATGATCTCGCCAACGAGCTAAATGAACTATTCTTTGGCAGCACGGACGAGAGAGGTAACGCTCCTGCACCGCAGCCGACACCAAAGCCGGAACCAGAGAAGCCGGCGCTCAAGCTGGAAGATGTCCGCAAGGTGCTGGCCCAAAAAGCCAGAGCCGGACTCACCGACGAGGTGCGGGCGCTGATTCAAAAGTACGGTGCGGAAAGGCTCTCGGATGTGGAGCCAATCCACTACGCGGCGCTTCTTGCCGATGCGGAGGTGCTCCATGCCGAATAAGCACGCCTTACTTTCCGCCTCCAGCGCCTATCGCTGGATGGCCTGTCCGCCTTCGGCAAAGCTGGCTTCTTCCTACAAGGACGAAAGCAGCACCTATGCCGCCGTGGGGACCGATGCTCATAGCCTCTGCGAGTATAAGCTGAAAACCGCGCTCGGCAGAAAGGCAGACGATCCAACAGAAGACCTGACCTACTTCAACGAGGAGATGGATGCATCATCGGATGCCTATGCAGGCTATGCGCTGGAGCAGCTGGAAGCAGCCAAGAAAGGCACGGCGGATCCGGTCGTCCTTATCGAGCAACAGGTGGATTTCTCCCGCTGGGTACCGCAGGGATTCGGCACAGCAGACTGCGTCATCGTCGCCGACAAGGTGCTTACCGTGATCGACTTCAAATACGGTCAAGGCGTGCTGGTCGAGGCGGAGAACAATCCGCAGATGATGTGTTACGCGTTGGGAGCTCTCTCCATGATGGACGCGCTCTACGACATCGAGAAGGTCATCATGACCATCTTCCAACCGAGACGAGACAACATCTCAAGCTTTCGGCTCTCCGTCAAGACGCTCTACGACTGGGCGGAGAAGGAGCTCAAGCCAAAGGCGCATCTTGCCTTCGAAGGCAAGGGCGACTATGCCGCCGGTGACTGGTGCCGCTTCTGTAAGGCAAAGGTGGACTGCCGAGCACGGGCTGAAGCGAATCTCGCACTGGCGAAGTTCGACTTTGAGATGCCACCGACGCTCTCGGATGCGGACATCGAAGCCATTCTGCCGATGTTAGACGACCTCACGAGCTGGGCCGCTGATCTCAAGGACTATGCCCTATCGCGAGCTCTTTCCGGCAAAGTCTGGCATGGCTTCAAGCTGGTGGAAGGACGATCCAACCGCCGCTACTTAAATGAGGAGGCCGTGGCACAGACAGTCATCGATGCAGGCTTCGATCCCTATGAGAAGAAGCTCCTTGGCATCATCGCAATGCAGAAACTGTTAAGCAAGAAGCGCTTCGAGGAACTCCTCGGTTCGCTCATCGAAAAGCCGCAGGGAAAGCCCTCGCTCGTACCGGAAAGCGACAAACGTCCAGCCATGCAAACGGCAAATCAAGACTTTAAGGAGGAGAACGACAATGACTAAGAAAAATACGTACAAGAACCCGATGAAGGTCATCACTGGTCCGGATACGCGCTGGAGCTACGCAAATGTCTGGCAGCCGAAATCCATCAACGGCGGCACGCCAAAGTACAGTGTGAGCCTCATCATTCCAAAAACTGACACCGTCACCGTGAACAAAATCAAAGCGGCCATCGAGGCAGCCTACAAGGAAGGTGAGGCGAAGCTCAAGGGGAACGGCAGAAGTGTTCCGGCCCTCTCGGTCATCAAGACACCGCTTCGCGATGGCGATACGGAACGCCCGGACGACGAAGCTTACCAGAATAGCTACTTCCTGAACGCCAACTCGGCTACCAAACCGGGCATTGTAGATGCCGACCGAAACGAAATCATCGACAGCTCCGAGGTCTATTCCGGTGTATACGGACGCGCATCCATCACCTTCTATGCCTTCAATTCCAACGGCAACAAAGGCATCGCCTGTGGGCTGAACAACCTGCAGAAGATTCGTGACGGCGAGCCGCTGGGTGGACGCATGAGCGCAGCGGACGACTTCGCTACGGATGACGATGACGACTTTTTGAGCTAAAGGAGGACAATCCATGGAGTACTTTCAGGCCATTCTTCTCGTTTTGTCACTCTTTCTTTTCTGTCTTTTCGGGGCTTCTCTGGTTATCGTGGAAATGCAGACCTATGTCTACAACCGCGAGGAAGAAAGACGCAAACGTCGTGCGGAGAAGCGCGAGCAAGAAGCGCACGAACTGCGCATGAAAAACCTGCGTTAACCATGAATAGGGCGGCAGAGCAGTCTATCGCCCTCTTCTGTATGAGGACATACGTATGAAAACACTATCGATAGACATCGAGACCTATTCTTCGGTAAATCTCGCCAAGGCAGGTCTTTACAAATATGCGGAAAGCCCGGACTTCGAGATTCTGCTGTTCGGCTACAGTGCGGACGGCGCACC
Source organism: Murdochiella vaginalis (assembly GCF_902381775.1). Lineage (NCBI taxonomy): Bacteria > Bacillati > Bacillota > Tissierellia > Tissierellales > Peptoniphilaceae > Murdochiella > Murdochiella vaginalis. Next base: position 409,514 of record NZ_LR698969.1, on the reverse strand, counting down.
GGTCGAGGTCATCGATCTGGCTTCCGGAGAGGAAATCCCAAGCGAGGTGCTTTCTGCCCTGACTGACGATACCGTCACAAAGTGGGCATTCAATGCCGCCTTTGAGCGGGTATGCCTGTCGCGCTATCTGGCGGGACTTGGTATTTCGCTTGATCCCTTTCTTGATCGGCATCCGCTTTCAAGAGAATGTGCCAGATTCCTGAATCCCGCGTCTTGGCGCTGTTCTATGATCTGGTCTGCGACGATGGGCCTGCCGCTTTCGCTCGAAGGCGTGGGGGCCGTATTAGGTCTGAAAGAGCAGAAGATGAAAGAAGGCAAAGACCTCATCCGCTATTTCTGCACCCCATCCAGACCATCAAAAACATCACAAGATTATCTCAGGCATCTCTCATCCGATGCGCCAGAAAAATGGACCATCTTCAAAGAATATAACCGCCGTGACGTGGAAGTAGAACTCGCCATCAAAGAACGCCTGCGAAACTTCCCCCCGCTCGCTTTTCTCTGGGAGGAATACGCCATTGATCAAGAGATCAATGACCGAGGCGTGAAGATTGACTGGAAGCTGGTCGAAGCCGCAATCCGTATGGATGAGGAATCTCGTACAGAATTACTCACTGAGATGAAAAAACTCACTGAGCTCGAGAACCCCAACTCAGTGGCACAGATGAAGGACTGGCTTGCTGAGAACGGCATGCCGACAGAGTCGCTTGGCAAAAAGCAGGTGGCCGCGCTGATTAAGACAGCACCGCCGAAACTGCAGAAAGCCCTGCTCCTTCGAAGCCAGCTTGCCAAGTCCAGCGTCAGGAAGTATCAGGCGATGCAGTCTTCCGCCTGTGCGGATGGGCGGGTACGTGGGATGTTTCAGTTCTATGGCGCCAACCGCACTGGACGCTGGGCAGGACGGCTCGTACAGATGCAAAACCTCCCGCAAAACCACCTGCCCGATCTTTCCGAAGCTCGTGCACTCGTAAAGTCAACAGATTATGGAGTTGTATCCATGATTTATGGAAATGTGCCGGATACCTTATCTCAACTGGTGCGTACCGCCTTTATTCCAAAAGCGGGCTGCAAGTTCATCGTCTCGGACTTTTCCGCCATCGAGGCCCGAGTCATCGCATGGTATGCGCACGAAAGCTGGCGCGAGGTGGTCTTTGCAAGGAATGGGGATATCTACTGCGCCTCTGCTTCCCAGATGTTTCATGTTCATGTTGAGAAGCACGGCATCAATGGCCATCTGCGCCAGAAAGGCAAGATCGCAGAGCTCGCCCTCGGATACGGCGGATCGGTCGGTGCCTTAAAAGCCATGGGTGCACTCGAGACGGGCCTTTCCGAAGAAGAACTGAAGCCTCTCGTCACCACCTGGCGTGAGTCCAATCCGAATATTGTGCAATTCTGGTGGGACGTTGACCAAGCGGTCATGGATGCGGTGCAGCATCGCTCGGTGCGAAAGACGCATGGGCTTACCTTCGCCTGCAAGAAAGGCATGCTCTTTATCACGCTTCCCTCCGGCAGGAACCTTTCCTATGTAAAGCCTCGGATCGGTATGAATGATTTCGGCAGTCCCTGCGTGACCTATGAGGGCATCACCTCCGGAAAGAAATGGGATCGGATCAGCTCCTACGGTCCAAAGTTCGTGGAAAACATCGTACAGGCCACAGCTCGCGACATCTTGGCCTTTTCCATGCAGACGCTCCGCTGTTGCCGCATCGTGATGCATATCCACGATGAGCTGGTTATCGAGGCCGATCCTGCCATGTCGCTTGAAGCGGTCGCCAAACAGATGAGTCGCACTCCGCCGTGGGCAAAAGGACTTGTTCTCAATGCCGACGGCTACGAGTGTGAGTTTTATCAGAAGGATTGACGCTTGTACTGATAGATTCATTGAGTTCAGCACAAACTATTCATTCCAGCAAGGGTGTCACAAATCGTGACGCCCTTCTTTTTATGTTCTGCCACAAAAAAAAGATCCGTTTCATCCGCTCAAAACGCTCTCAAACCTCCAGAGGAAGGTGAAGAGGCGGAGAAAATTTCTTCAATTTTCGTCAAATGGACCGTTTGACCTCCAGCAGTAGTTAAGGGGACGAGGCAGCCAAGATGAAGTCGAATAACAGCCTTCGTTTCTTCCGACCAACGATGGGTGCAATGGTGCTCCCTTCCACACCAAGAAATGGAGGTTTTTTATGAAAGAACTCATTCCAAAAGACAAGTATGGCGTCTTCGCCGACAACCACGACACCGCACGTGTCGACTCGAGAGCTGTTGCCCAGTTCTTCGGCAAACGACATGACCACGTTATTCGTGACATCGAAAAACTCATTCTCCCCAAATCTGGGGAGATTTACCCAAGCTCGGGGATGAGCCTTGAATTTGCTCAGCTCAATTTTGGGGAGATTAGCTACGTCGATGATCGTCACCGCAGACAGAAAGCCTATGCACTGACCCGAGACGGCTTCACCATGCTGGCGATGGGCTACACAGGCAAAAAGGCGATGAAGTTCAAGGAACTCTACATCCGCCGCTTCAACGAAATGGAATCGTTCATCAAAACGCTGGTATCCGCCCGTCAGGAGTTTCCGCTTCTGACCGAGAACATTCGCCTGCTCCACGACAACCCGAAGCCCTATCACTATTCAAACGAATGCGACATGCTAAACCGCATCGTTCTCGGTATGACGGCAAGGCAGTTCCGCGAAGCGCACGGTCTTGAAAAAGGCACCTCCATCCGCCCGTACCTGGAAAAAGAGCAGATCGACCTGCTTGAGACGCTGCAGAAGGTGGACATCGGTCTTCTCCTCTCCGTCCCGGACTACCAGCAGCGCAAGCAGTATCTCGAATGGTACGCGATGAAACAACAGATGAAGGAGGTCCGCTGATGGAAAACCTCTACAAAAATAACGAAGGTTATGCGGATCCCACCGTTTATGAAGCCGTTTTTAAGCCTCAGCGCTATCCCTACATGCCGCTGGTCTACATTGCCTCGCCCTACGCAGGCGATGTGGAAAACAACGTCAAAGCGGCAAGGCGCTATGCACGTTTTGCCATTGACCATGGTTTTATCCCGATCGTCCCGCACCTACTGTTTCCGCAGTTTATGTCTGAGAAAACAGAACGGGATCTTGCGCTTTTCTTCGGGCTGGTCCTCATCGACAAATGCACGGAACTTTGGGCCTTCGGTGAGCCGACGCTTGGCATGGGGCGCGAGATTGCCTATGCCAAGCGTCACAAGAGAAACGTGCGCTATTTCGATGCTGCCATGCAGGAGGTTTGCCGATGAAATTCACCCTTTTTACTGCGGATGTGACGGGAGCGCCGACGAACTGTACCTATCTGCATTCAGCCATCATAACGGATGAGGAAAGTCTGAAAGCGGCCGCCTCACATGACTATGTCTGCGCCAGCTACAAAGGGAACTACCGCTCAAACGGAAACTTTCTCTCATCGGACTGCCTTGCTGTGGATTGCGACAATGATCACTCCGAAAACCCGGACGACTGGATTTCGCCCGCCGATGTGGCGGTTGCCTTTGATGGTGTCTCCTTTGCTGTCCATTTCAGCCGTCATCATCTAAAGCCAAAAGCCGGAAAGGCTGTGCGGCCGAAGTTTCATGTGTTCTTTCCCATGGAACCGGTGACGAAGGCAGCGGACTACACCGCGCTCAAAAAACAGGTCTGTGCCATCTTTCCGTATTTCGATACCGGCGCTTTGGATGCTGCGCGCTTCTTTTTCGGCACCAAGGATCCACAGGTCGAAATTCATGACGGATCTCGTCTTATTACCGACTTTCTAAACGAGACGGATTTCGATGAAGGCATGGCACAATCCGGCACAATTTCGGAGGGTTCCCGCAATGCCACACTTTCCCGCTTTGCTGGACGAGTGCTGAAGCGCTATGGCATTACCGACCGGGCGAAAGGAATCTATCTGGAAGAAGCGGCCAAATGCGATCCGCCACTGGAGGATTCCGAACTTCGAACCATCTGGCATTCCGCCTGCCGCTTCGCGAAAAAGGTTCAAAGCGCAGAAGGTTATCTCTCCCCAGAGGCCTACGCCAAAAAGAACGAATCTCTCATGCCGCCGGACTATTCGGATATCGGTCAGGCCAAGGCGCTCGTCAAACAGTATGGCGACGAGCTGAAGTTCACCCCGGCAACGGACTTTCTTCGCTATGACGGCACCAGCTGGATTGAATCGAAGCAGCGGGCAATCAGTGCGATGGAGGAATTCTTAGACCTGCAGCTGGAAGATGCCAAAGACCGTCTGGCAGCGGCAAGAAAGGCACTGGTGGATGGCGGAGTCAAAGAAGCGGATGTGACTGCCGGCGGCAAAACGCTCGAAAAGCAGATCGGCGAAGATACCTTAAAAGCGTATCTCGCTTTCCTGTCGGCGAGTACCTATTACGCCTTTGTTATGAAGCGCCGGGATATGAAATATGTCACCTCAGCCTTGCAGGCGGCAAAGCCCATGCTTGAGGTGAACTTTGAAAGCCTCGATCAGGATCCCTTCGTCCTGAACTGTCCGGACGGGACCTATGATCTTGCAAAAGGTGCCGATGGAAAGCGCGAGCATAACCCGGCCGATCTTTTGACCAAGGTGACCGCTGTTTCGCCCGGAGAGGAAGGAAAAGAGCTCTGGCTGAATTCACTCCATCGCACCTTTCAAGGCGATCAGGAGCTCATCGACTATGTGCAGAAAATCGCAGGGCTTTGCACCATCGGGCAGGTGGAGTTGGAAGCGCTCATCATCTCTTACGGCGAAGGCTCGAACGGCAAATCCACCTTCTGGAATACCATCGCAAGTGTGCTGAGCAGATATGCCGGAACGATCTCTGCGGATACTTTAACGGCCAATGTCCGGCGCAACGTGAAGCCGGAGCTGGCTGAAGTGAAAGGCAAGCGCCTTCTCATTGCCGCAGAACTTGAAGAAGGCATGCGCCTTTCCACTTCCATCGTCAAACAGCTCTGCTCCACCGACCGCATTGCCGCCGAAAAGAAGTACAAGGATCCGGCAAGCTTCATCCCTTCTCATACGCTGGTGCTCTACACCAATCATCTGCCGAAAGTCGGTGCTATGGATACCGGTATCTGGCGGCGACTCATCGTGATCCCCTTTACCGCCAAGATCGAAGGAAAAAGCGACATCAAAAACTACGCCAAGTACCTGACGGACCATGCCGCACCATACGTTCTCACGTGGATGATGGAAGGTGCGAAAAAAGCGATCGCGGAAGACTTCAAGTTTGACATGCCGGCCTGTGTGCGGGAGGCCATCAATCAATACCGGGAATCCAACGACTGGCTTTCGCACTTTCTGGATACCTGCTGCGAGCTGGATCCAGCTGCGCAGGAAGCGTCAGGCATACTGTACGAAGTGTATCGCGATTTCTGCAATCGTACCGGTGAGTTTACGCGCAGTAATAATGAGTTCGTTGCTGCCTTAGAGAACCGAGGCTTTGGGCGAAAACGAAAAAAGAATGGACGTTTCATTTTAGGACTCAAGCTCTTAGCAGAGGACTTTATGGACTAAAGGGTGTCGCCGGGTGGCGCCTCAAACATAAACCCCCTTTAGGGCGATTTTTTCAGAAAAAACGCCTTAAGAGAAAGTTATGTATGGGGCATCACCGGCCGACACCAAGAAAGGATTAAGCCTTGAAAATGCTGGAAAAAGAGCTGGAACAGAAACTGGTCAAAGCCATCAAAGCCAAAGGCGGACTCTGCCTGAAGCTTACGAGTCCTTCCATGAGTGGCCTTCCTGACCGGCTCTGTCTACTCCCTGATGGGAAGATCGGCTTCGTGGAACTAAAGGCACCTGGCAAGAAACCTCGTCCCTTGCAACTAAAACGTCACGAGCAACTTCGGCACTTAGGCTTTCTGGTCTTTGTGCTGGACGAAGAAACGAAAATCGGAGGCGTGATCGATGCAATACAGAGCACATGATTATCAGCGCTTTGTCACGACGTACATCGAAGAGCATACCGTTTGTGCCGTACTGTTGGACATGGGATTAGGCAAAACCGTCATCACGCTGACGGCTCTATCCGACCTTCTCTTTGATGCCTTCACCGCACACCGCATTCTGGTGATCGCACCGCTTCGTGTGGCGCGCGACACATGGCCAGCTGAAATCAAGAAATGGAATCACCTGAAGCACCTCACCTTCGCCGTGGCAGTCGGAACCATCAAGGAACGCAGAACGGCACTTGCCAAAAAGGCGGACATCACGATCATCAACCGGGAAAACATCGACTGGCTGATTCGCGAATCCGGTTATCCCTTTGACTTCGACACCGTGGTGGTCGATGAGCTGTCAAGTTTCAAGAATCACAAGTCAAAACGCTTCAAGGCTCTGATGCAGGTGCGCCCGAAGGTAAAACGCATCATCGGTCTGACCGGAACACCCGCTGCCAATGGTCTGATGAACCTCTGGGCAGAGTACAAGCTCTTGGACATGGGAAAGCGTCTGGGCCGCTTCATCGGCGGCTACCGTGAGCGTTACTTTCTGCCAGACGCGCGAAATGGCATGGTCATCTACTCCTACAAACCAAAGCTTGATGCGGAAAATGCGATCTACCGCGCCATTGGAGACATCACAATTTCCATGAAAGCCGATGAGCACCTGAAGATGCCGGAACTCATCTCAACTTCGGTTCCGGTTTCGATGAATGATTTGGAAACGGAACTCTACGAGAAAATGAAAAAAGAACTGGTCTTAAGTTTAGAGGGTGGAGATGTCACAGCTTCAAATGCCGCTGTACTAACCGGGAAACTCTCTCAGATGGCAAACGGTGCAATCTATGGTGACGATGGCGATACCATTACCATTCATGACCGAAAGCTCAATGCACTGGAGGACATCATCGAAGCGGCAAACGGCAAACCGCTTCTGGTAGCTTACTGGTTTGCCCACGATCTGGAGCGGATCCAGCAAAGGCTCGAAAAGCTTAAGGTGCGCCACCAAAAAATCGACAGTGCAAAGAGCATCGCCGACTGGAATGCCGGAAAGCTTGAAGTGGGACTCATCCACCCGGCCTCTGCCGGACATGGGCTGAATCTTCAAGATGGAGGATCGACGCTCGTGTGGTTTGGCCTGACGTGGTCACTGGAACTCTACCAGCAGACCAATGCCCGCCTCTTCCGGCAAGGACAGAAAAGCAAGACTGTGGTCCTCTGCCACATCGTAACAACAAGTACCATTGATGAAGAGATCCTCGCGGCCTTGAAGCACAAGGACAAGACGCAGTCAGCCCTCATCGCCGCCGTGAAGGCACAGCTCAAAGCATAAGACAATCTAAGACAACACATGCCAATCCGAGGAAGCCGAAACTTTAATCTTTCACGGAGGAAGAAGCCATGCATATCACTTGGAAATATCTCGATAAACGTGCGGCGACCATTGAGGCGCTGCGAGACTATCACTCGATGCAATTCATCATTGAGAACACGGAAGACGCCATCAAGGAACGCTACGAGCGCATGATGAGCATCTCCTCCCCGGCCTACGATGGGATGCCACACGTCCACGATCCCCAGTCCGGCGAGACGCGCCTTGCGAACAGCCTCTATCAGATCGACGTCTTAAAAGAGCGCTACCGTCAAGCCCGGGAATACATGGACTGGTTTGTCCCGGCATGGAAAGCCTTATCGGATGATGAGCGCTTTTGCCTTGAGGAGTTCTACTGGACTGAAGAGTACGAGTCCCGCACCGATGCGATCCAGACCATCTGCGAGAGGCTTCACATCGAACGCTCCAGCGCCTACAACAAAAAGAACCGTGCCATCAACCACCTGAAGGTGAATCTCTACGGCAAAGGCTAAATGAGTAATATCGCGGACGACTTTTCGGTTGAAGGCTGATACAGTAATAGTGTAAAAATCTAGGACGAAGCTCCAAGGGAGAAATCCCAAGGAGCTTTTTTATGTCCTGCCACTCATTAAGACAAAAGGATGAATATTCTGCAGTTCTTTTGCCGAAATAATCTTAGGAGGATTTTATTATGGATGTCATGGTACAAAAAACACAAGAATGGCTAAACAAAACCTATGGCTCAGATAGTCGATTCAAAAAGCTCAAAATAACCGGTCATACGGGATGGGCAACAATCAATGCGTTGACACGCGCTTTGCAGATTGAGCTTGGCATTCAAAACACGGCGGATAATTTTGGCCCGTCTTCACGTCAACTGTTCTCTAAGCGCTATCCGAATGGCGTGAAGCAACAAGCATCGAATGATAAAGCCGAGTCAAACGTATATGCCATTATCCAAGGCTCACTCTGGTGCAAGGGGTATCGTGCTGAATACGGGGATATTACCAAACATTTCTATGATGGAACAGCTCAGGGAATTCGGCAGTTGAAAGACGATATGGGCATTGGCGGTGATTCTACCGTAACGTTGCAATTGATGGATGTTCTGCTTTCCATGAAACAATTTGTGTTACTCGCGTCGTACGGCGGAAGAAATGATATTCGTCAGATACAGCAGCAGATCAACAGAAAATATGAAACTTATACAGGGATCATACCTTGTGATGGGATCTATGGTCGAGAAATGAATACTGCGCTTATTCAAATTCTTCAATCTCTTGAAGGGTACTCTCCAGAGGATGCGACCGGATATTTTGGCAATGGAACAAAAAGCAATCTGTGCAAAATCACATCTTCTAACGCAAGCAGCTATGGCAATTGGGTATGGCTCGCAAAAGTAGCACTAAATTGTTTAGGATATAACTGCCGGATGAACAATGTTTGGGATGAATCTCTTAATTCTTCGCTACAAACTTTCCGAGCAGATTATGCACTTCCAAAAGGAAGCTCCATTGACGTGAACGCTTGGATGTCGCTTTTGACGAGCAAAGGAAATCCGGACCGAGCCGCAAAAGCTTGTGACACTCGTTTTGAGATTACCGAGTCACTGTTGAAAAAGCTCAAAGGAGATGGATATCAGATTGTCGGTCGGTATTTGACCGGTGGATCTTTCAAGGAAATCCGAGAAGGAGAACTGGATCGTATCACGAAAGGCGGGATGAAATACTTTCCCATTTTTCAAGATAATGGACGCGAGATCAGTAATTTCACATACGCTAAAGGCAAAATAGATGGTGCCACAGCAAGTAAGGCTGCCTTGGCAAAGGGCGTACCATCAACCGTCATTTACTTTGCTGTTGATATGGATGCCTACGATTATCAAATTGATAGCAATATTCTTCCCTACTTCAAAGGTGTAAATGAAACCATATCGATGGAATATTCGGTTGGTATTTATGCTTCGCGGAATATTTGCACAAGAATCTGTGATACAGGATATGCCATTTCAAGTTTTGTGGCAGATATGTCTACCGGCTATAGTGGGAATCTTGGTTTCCCCATTCCAAAGAATTGGAATTATGACCAGTTTTACGAGATCTCAGGTTATAGCGGAAGTTGGGATTTAGATAAGGTTGCCTACAGTGGAAAAATTCCGGCTTGTGCAACAGTTAATCAAGCAAATGGGAACTACTTCCCGTATTCACTGCCAACAACTTTTAGCAACACGGAGCTGACAGCCAAGACAAAGATCTCTACTGTTTTTCCACTCATTAAAGAACTTGAAAATGCCTATAAAGATTACTTGAAGAATGGATATGATCCACTTTTGAAAATGCCGATTTATTCTCCGGCTGTTGGTGCTCTTCAATATTTAGCCAAATCCTATTTCCTCGATGATGCCCTAAAAGGGATAGGATTTTCCATTGTCTCAAGTACCACTTATGATGTTGTATTTGATGTCTATGTGAAAAAAAATTATCCGGCACTTGCTAATAATTTAGCTCATTATATCTCAGGGGATAAAAATTCACTGTGGGATGGTGAGCGAGGAGTGATTGATTTACCGCATTTGGCGATTACCACACTGAGCTACTACAACTTTACGCTGAATCCAGGTTCATGGAATGGCTGGGCCGGAGATCTGGTATCTGCATATGGATTGGTAAGGGATTATTATAAAAACAATCCGGGTGATAATCTACAACAAATAGCCCGTGCCTATGTAGGAGGAGAGTTTCCTAAAAAAGATCTGCCTCATGCGCCAAATGCGAAAGAGAATCCCTGTAATTATACTGACCTTTGTTCGGATGGATATGCAATTGTTCTATCCCAAAATTTAAAGGAGAGTGATGGAAACCTTGGGGCTAGTTTTGAAAAAATTTTTACCACTGATCGAGGCACCCAATTCATGGGTTTGTTGACTGACATCGATGCTACAAAAGATGTGATGGATATTAAGGATAAAGTGAAAGATGTCGTAAAAGACGCTTTGGCAGATTTATTATCCAGACTTGAAAATGATAACTCTGATAGTCCTCAAGAGGTAAAGGATGCTTGCATCTTATCCTTTGCAAAATGGTTATACTTGAATCTCGGCTAAGGTTAAAACAAAGTGACTATCCAATACTACACTTAGTATTGGATAGTCACTTCATAAATCACGTCTGGACCCGCATAGATATACTCTATTTTTGCCTCGTGCTCGTTAATCCACGTCAATGTATACGGGGCATCGTCTCTTGTAAGACCAGGTCGAGCCTCATCCACGCCAAAACTCTCTTCTGTATCAATTAATTTTGTGCTATTAGGATACCGAATATAAATTTTGCTATGATTCCCTCGAAAACTATGAGTTGTCTTCGTTACAAGCTGTGCACCGGTATATGGAGATGCCGGCTTTAGTACATAGGTTTGAGGGATCCGCATATAAATAGAGAATGCCGCAATATACAGGATGGGGAGGAGTAGAATACTTATCGAAATGATTAAAATTATTTTTAAAATTTTTTTCTTTCTCATATTTATTATCCCTAATAGATGCGACCTTCCTGTCCGTTTTATTTAGTTTTTAATTCATTTATTGCAGTATATATCTTTATGGATGAAAAGCCAATGAGTAATATCGCGGACGACTTTTGCTGTTTGACCTGATATTCTATTAGTGTCAAAGACTATAGCGAGGCTCTGTGGGAGAAATCCCGTGGAGCTTTTTTATTGGGAAAGGAGCAAGCAGTGCCCTACAAGCCGAAAACACCCTGCTCTTGGTCCGGCTGTCCGAAGCTCACCGAAGGACGTTTCTGCCAAGACCACCAGAAGCTCTACGATAAACAATACGAGACCTACGACCGGGACAGGAATGCCAAACGAAAATACGGACGCGCGTGGAAGCGCATCCGCGACTGCTACATCCACACGCACCCGCTCTGCGAGGAGTGCCTGAAGGAACACCGCTATACCAAGGCGACCGAAGTGCATCACCGGCTGCCGCTCTCACACGGCGGTACCCACGAGAAAAGAAATCTCGAAGCGCTCTGCCATGAGTGCCATTCACGAATTACCGCAGAAATGGGCGACCGTTGGCATAAGCGCAAAAACAACAAGTCCAGCGATCGGTGAAAAGTGAAATCTCTCGGACCCCGAGGGGCAGTCGAAATCTCTACGCGCCATGCCCCGGGGAACGGTGCCGGGGAACCGCGCGTAAAAAAGCCAATTCAAACACCCGATAAACCCAAGGACGCAGACAAGCGTCCTTTTTTCATGCCCAAATCCCACAGAAAGGAGAAACGTACATGGCAAAAGACGGAACGAACCGTGGCGGAAGGCGCATCAAAGCCGGTTCAAAACCCGATCCGCTCATCGACAAGATTGCCGCCGGAAAATCCGCCAAGATTCTAAACCCCGAACTGCCGGATGTCACCCTCCTGGTGGGCGCAGACATCGGCGAAGGCGCAGAGCTTGAAGGGATGGATATGCCGGAACCCGGCGAATATCTCTCCGCCAAGCAAAAAGACGGCCAGCCCTTCTACGCAGATGACCTCTACCGCGAAACTTGGCAGTGGCTCAAGGACAGGGGCTGTGAACATCTCGTCTCGCCCAGGCTTCTTGAAGCCTATGCGCAGAACTTCGCCCGCTACATCCAGTGTGAAAATGCCATCTCGCACTTCGGCCTTCTCGGCAAGCACCCCACGACCGGAGGCGTGGTGACCAGTCCCTTCGTCACCATGAGCCAGAGTTTTCAAAAGCAGGCGAATCTTCTCTGGTACGAGATTTTCGACATTGTCAAACAAAACTCCACCGTCTCCTATGAAGGCCAGACGCCTGCGGATGACATGATGGAGCGGCTCTTACGCTCCAAGAAAGGATGACACATGACACAAACCATAAAGTCCGCCGAATCGGTACGCGCGGGACACCCGGATAAACTCTGTGACCAAATCGCAGACGCCGTGCTCGACAAAGTTCTTACTCTTGACCCGGAAGGCAGGTGTGCCTGTGAGGCCATGGCAACCGAAGGCAACATCTATGTAGCCGGTGAAATTTCCTGCAAGGAAACGCTCAACATCGTATCCATCGTGAAAGACGTGCTGCGCCGCACCGGCTACAGCACAAACCGCATTCATATCCATGTCCACATTCACGCGCAAAGCCAGGACATTGCGGGCGGTGTCGACCATGCGCTGGAAACAAGAACGAGCACAGATCAGGCGCTTGGCGCAGGAGACCAAGGAACGGTCGTGGGCTTTGCCACGGATGAAACATCTGAGCTTTTGCCACTTCCGCTCGTGCTTTCGCACCGCATTTGCCAAAAGCTCGATGGATGTATGAAAGAGCACACAATTGACGGACTGCGTCCGGACGGCAAAGCACAAGTATCTATCGCATATCAGGACGGCAAACCCGCTCGCATAAAGAGCATCGTCGTCTCCGCCCAGCACACCCGGCAAAAGGATCTTAGTAAGTTTGCTGAGGAAATCCGAGAGAAGGTACTGATTCCTGCGTTTGCTTCGTTTCCCTTTGACGAAGAAACTGAGATTTATATCAATCCCTCGGGACGCTTCGTCCTCGGCGGGCATGCAGCAGACACCGGACTTACTGGGCGAAAGCTCATGGTCGATACCTACGGCGGTCTTGCGCTCCACGGCGGCGGTGCCTTTTCCGGCAAAGATCCGACCAAAGTCGACCGAAGCAGCGCTTACATGGCGCGTGCCATCGCAAGGAACGTTGTCATGGCTGGACTTGCAAAGAAGTGCCAAATCTCCATCTCCTACGCCATCGGAAAGGCCGAACCGGTCGCTTTGGCGATTGATACCTTCGGGACTGGCACAGCGTCCGATGAACGGATTCTCTCAGCTATTGGGGAGACCTTTGATCTTCGCCCTCAGCCCATCATTGAGACGCTCTCTTTGATGCGCCCCATCTATTCTGAGACCTCCGTGTACGGGCATTTCAAAAACTCTTCCCATGCGACGTGGGAGAAACTCGACAAAACAGCCATTCTCAGAGAGGCGGTACGCGGATGAATACAACGAAGGATCTGAAACTGATTCCCATCGACAAACTGATACCTTATGTGAATAACGCCCGGACGCACTCCGCCGAACAGATTAATAAACTCAGAAGTTCACTGAGAGAGTTCGGGTTTGTCAATCCCGTCATCATTGACGAAAAATACAACGTCATCGCAGGGCACGGTCGCATTCTCGCTGCCAAGGCCGAAGGCTTAGCAGAGGTTCCCTGCGTTCTTGCGGATCACCTAACCGAAGCGCAGAAGAAAGCCTACATTCTCGCAGATAACCGCATGGCGCTCGATGCCGGATGGGATGAGGAAATGCTCCGGGTGGAGATTGAAGCCTTGCAGGAGCAGGCCTATGACCTCTCCTTCACCGGATTTGACGAGAAGGAACTCGCCGCGCTGTTTGAAACGGACGCGGAAGGCACCGAGGATGACTTCGACATCGAGGCAGAACTGAAAAAGCCGTGCTTTTCTAAGCCCGGTGACATATGGCATCTGGGAAAGCACACCGTCATCTGTGGAGACGCGACTGAAAAGGAAACCTACCAGAATCTTCTTGGGGAGATCAAGGTGAACCTCGTCTGCACGGATGCGCCGTACTTCGTGAACCTCGAGAGCAAGTCCGGCAAGATCAAAAACGATGACCTCTCCGATAAAGAAGCCTACGCCTTTCTCATGAAGGCTTTCACTAACTTCAAAGAAGCGATGACCATCGACGCTTCCATCTACGAATTCTACGCCACCATGAAGACGCGCGTTTTCTACGACGCCTTCGAAGATGCGGGATTCAAGGTTGGAGCTGGTCTCATCTGGAAAAAGCCCCGCGCGCCCTTTATGCGCACGGACTGGAAATTCAACATGGAGCCCATCATTTTCGGATGGCGCAAAGACGGCAAACACATCTGGTACGGCGATCAAAAGCAGACGAGCGTGTTTGAATTTGGCGGGATTCGCGATTCCAAAGAGGACGGCTTTGGCCATCCCTCTTCCAAACCTGTGCCGCTCATTGCTTATCTCATCAAGCAATGTACGCAGACCAATGGTCTCGTCTTGGACGGCTTCTTAGGCTCGGGCTCCACGCTCATTGCGAGTGCAGAGCTGGGACGGATTTGCTACGGCATTGAGCTGGAACCAAAGTTTGTGGATGTGGCTGTGAACCGCTACGTTAATTTCATTCAGGGTGAAACAAAAGACGTTTTTGTCCTCCGTAACGGCGAAAAGTTCACCTATGATGAAATCGTGGCAAGCTTGCCGGAGGAAGATCATGCCTAATCTTACGCTCGGATCCCTCTTCTCCGGTTCCGGTGGTTTCGAACTGGCCGCAAAACACGTCGGCATCACGCCAATCTGGGCATCGGAAATTGAACCCTTTGCCATTCGCGTAACCACCAAACGTCTCCCGGAAGTCCAGCACTTTGGAAATATTGAAGACCTGTCCGGACGCACCCTTCCTCCAGTGGATATCATCACCTTTGGCAGTCCCTGTCAGGATATGTCCATTGCAGGTAAGCGTGAAGGGTTGTCAGGCTCACGGTCAAACCTGTTCTACGAAGCCGTCCGAATCATACAGGAAATGCGGGAGGAAACGCATGGAAACTATCCAACCTACTGCGTCTGGGAAAATGTCCCGGGCGTGTTTTCATCCGGAGGCCGAGAAGACTTCCGGATCGTCCTTGAGTCCTTATGCCGGATTAAAGATAAGACCATATCTGTACCTGCATCTTCAAAATGGACAAACGCCGGAACCATCATGGGAGATGGTTACTCCATCGCCTGGCGACTCTTGGATGCGCAATACTTCGGAGTCCCCCAGAGACGCAAGAGAATCTACCTTATCGCAGATTTTGCAGGACAAGGTGCCGGAAAAATATTATTTGAGTCCGATGGCCTGCCAGGGAATTCTTCGAAGGGCATCGGAGCGCGGCAAAGCACTGCCGGACGTTCTGAAAGAAGCGCTGGAGATGCAAGCACGCTCTGCCTGATGGATCAGGGCGGCAGCCGAATGGACGTTATTAAGAACCGCACGAATACGCTAAGAGCGAAAGCCAATCATCCGCCGCTGGTCTTTGAAAACCACCCGCAAGACGCCAGAGTAACCGGGCCGCTTGAAAAGGCTCCAGCGACAACTGCCCGCTACGGGACAGGCGGCGGGAACACGCCTCTGATTGCAGAACCTAAGACGCTGAAAATCCGATCAGGAAAAGAAGGTGGCGGGAAAGGTGCGCTGGTCCAGGATAACCTCTCCGCCACCATCTCAACGCACAACGACCAGACGCTCTTTGAACCGGTAGCCTACGGCTTTAATGCCGTTCATAAAGAATCCGGAGCCGGACGTTTCGGATACAAAACAGACCTCTCCAAAACGCTCGACACATCCGGTATTTCGCCAACCTGCAATCAGGGCGGCATTGCCGTGGTGTTTTCCACAAGCAAGACCTCATACCACACCGACGCCCTGCAAGATCAGGCTAATACGCTGGTCGCTTCGGATTACAAAGATCCACCCATCATCAATGCAAATAGCGGCCCACAGTATATGGTTAGACGACTTACGCCCACGGAATGTGCCAGACTCATGGGCTTTCCGGATCCTTGGTGCCAAGATTTGAGCGAGCCGAATCCGTCAGAAGATGACCTTGTCTTTTGGCGTGAAGTCTTTCTGGAATGGCAGAGCACACAGGGAAAAACGCCAAAGCCTAAGACCGACAAACAGCTTCAAAAATGGCTCGCTGACCCTTACTCCGACAGCGCAGAGTACAAACTCTGGGGCAACGGCATTGCCCTACCGTGTGCAGAATATGTGCTCCGCGCCATCGCAGAAAACCAGAAGAAATAACTTGCTATTTCTCACCAACAGAGTGATGTATAGACATACCAAAAGACACCTTTTGAAAAGCAGAAAGGAATACAGTCATGGAAAGACACTATCACCTGGAAGGCAAGGAAAGAAGGCCGCTGGTCAGCGCACTGGAGAAGCTGACCGGAGAGAAAGCAAAATATGAAGGGATTCCCACCTACGCTTATACGATAGGCTCTTTTACCGTCGACCGATTCGGCACCTTGCTTAGCGATGATGAGGAACGGATGGAAAAGATCGCCGAGGCACTCGCCTTTGAAGGCTTCCAAGCGGAAGAGGATGCTGACTTATTTACTATCTCCCTTCCCAGAGAAGGGTTCAGCGAGTCGGCCATCTATCGGATTACCATGGTTGTTGCCTCGAAGAAAAGCGTCATTCAGCATGCGCTCGATATTAGCGCAACACCAATCAAAATCACCAAGGAGAAGATTCACTTCCCCTGGTTTGACCGGATTCCCTCTGCCGATGAAGTAAAAGCCTACACGACCTTCATCGCGCTTCTTGCCAAGCACGCAAAAGAAGCCAAGCGCATCACCGGAAAAGACCATGAGGTGGAAAACGAGAAATACTACTTCCGCTGTTTTCTCCTTCGCATCGGGATGATTGGCGCAGAGTACAAGGAAACGCGTAAGGTACTCCTGAAAAACCTCCAAGGCTCCTCCTCCTTCAAGTTTAGAGAACCAGATGAGGAGGCGAAGAATGCGTAAAGAGTTACTGGAACATCTGCGACTCAAATATCCTGTCGGTTCTCGCGTGGAGCTTCTGCACATGGACGATGTGCAGGCTCCGCCACAAGGCACACTCGGCACCGTGATTGGCATTGACGATATGGGTTCCCTTCTCGTCCGCTGGGAGAACGGCTCCGGGCTAAACGTCCTCTTTGGCGTCGATGAGGTCCGAAAGGTAGGCCGGTGATGGACGGGAAAATCAAAGAGCAGATTCTTACCATCCGGGATAGCGGCCTGACAAATATGTTCGATGCAACCGCATTCCAGCGCCTTGCCTTTGAGCGGGGCTACTATGAGCTGGTATTGTTCATCGAAGAGCACCCGAAAGCGTATGCCCATTTCATCCTCACAGGTGAAGAAAACATTGAAAAATAGCCGTTTATCTGCCAAATATAACTTGCTATTCCTTCGGTGTAGAGCGAATATACACACAACAAGACAAGCACACCGAAGGAGGAAAACCATGAAACACATCGAGATTTTAGACCAAGCTAAAGAACAGAAAATCTACTACAAGGAGATTGGCGTGAACCCAACTTTCGGAACTGCCTACCTCACAAGCCTTGAAGCAGGAAATGACGTGCCGGATTTTGCGGATGTCATTTGGAACGACGATATTGAAGAAATCCTCCGGGACTGCAGACGCTTCGGCATCACAGAGTTCACCATCTCTTCCGCCTTCTCCGGCATCATCGAGACGATCGACAAGTTCGTCGAGCTTGGATGCCAACTGAACGGTCTCACTAAGGTGAGAAGCCGCTTCAACGACTGGCGCACCGGAGAGAAGGAAATCAAGCCGGCTTTCAAGCTGGGACTGTAAGAAAAGAAAATACACCCTTGGAAGAGGAGGTTCTCGTCTCTTCTTTCCTCGTTATAACCATTGAAAAATAGCCATTTATCTTCGAAATAGTACTTGCTATTCCTCCCGTGTAGAGCGAATATACACACACAACAAGAACACACCAAAGGAGGAAACACCATGACAAACAAGGAACACAAAGCACAAATCTTCCAGAACACAACCAAAGCAAGACAGGCAAAGATCGAAGAGCAAATCACCAAGCTCGCCTTCGAAATGATGCCCTCGCTGGAAGGCAGAAGCGACCTGGAAGAACACGGAAACGACGCAGAAGACTTCCTCGAAACCAGCATCTGGAGCCTGAAAGACGCCTTGATGGCCGCCTACCGGCTCGGACAGCAAAACGCCTAAAGAAAAACCCAGAGAAACCGGAGCCGCACAGGCTCTCTTTCTCGTAGAAATAGAAACCGGACGCAGATCGCTTGAGCGGTCTTTTTTATTGCCTTGGAAAGGAGGATGCATGGTGATGCGAAAGCTCAAAGACTACCAGCCGACCCGCTTTATGGCGGAAGGCTCCCACTACGACAAGCAAAAGGCTGACTATGCCGTCGCCTTCATCGAGTGCCTAAAGCACACCAAAGGCACGTGGGCAGGTAAGCCCTTCCAGCTCATTGACTGGCAGGAGCGCATCATCCGCGACCTCTTTGGCATCGTGAAAGAAAACGGCTACCGCCAGTTCAACACGGCCTACATTGAGATTCCCAAGAAAATGGGCAAGTCCGAACTTGCCGCAGCCGTGGCACTCCTCCTCTGTTGCGGGGATGGCGAACAGCGCGCCGAGGTCTATGGCTGTGCGGCAGATAGACAACAGGCTACAATCGTGTTCGATGTGGCGGCGGATATGGTGCGCATGAGCCCCGCCTTAAAAAAGCGTGTGAAAATCTTGGGCTCCCAGAAACGCATCATCTTTCATCCAACCAACAGCTTCTATCAGGTGCTTTCAGCGGAAGCCTACTCCAAGCACGGCTTTAACATCCACGGTGTGGTCTTTGATGAGCTTCACACGCAGCCCAACCGCAAGCTCTTTGACGTCATGACCAAAGGCTCCGGCGATGCCCGGATGCAGCCACTCTACTTTCTTATCACGACGGCCGGCACGGACACAAACTCCATCTGCTATGAGACGCACCAGAAAGCCAAGGACATCCTCGAAGGCCGAAAGGTCGATCAGACCTTCTACCCGGTGATTTATGGTGCCGACAAAAACGACGACTGGACGGACCCGGAGGTCTGGAAGAAAGCCAATCCATCACTGGGTATCACGGTTGGCATGGATAAGGTCAAGGCCGCCTGTGAGTCGGCAAGGCAAAACCCGGCCGAAGAGAATTCTTTCCGCCAGCTTAGGCTCAATCAATGGGTGAAGCAGGCGGTGCGCTGGATGCCCATGGAGGTCTGGGATAAATGCGCTTTTCCGGTCGATCCGGATAAGCTTGAAGGACGGGTGTGCTACGGTGGTCTTGACCTTTCTTCCACGACCGACGTGACCGCCTTTGTACTGGTGTTTCCGCCGGAGGATCCGGAAGGCAAGTATGATATTCTTCCGTTCTTCTGGGTGCCGGAGGATACGCTCGAGCTTCGGGTGATGCGTGACCACGTACCGTATGACGTGTGGGAAAAACAAGGCTTTCTCAATACCACCGAGGGCAACGTCATTCATTACGGCTTTATCGAAAGCTTCATCGAAGAACTGGGCGAAAAGTACAACATCCGGGAGATTGCCTTTGACCGTTGGGGTGCTGTCCAGATGGTGCAAAACTTCGAGGGTATGGGTTTTACGGTCGTTCCGTTCGGACAGGGCTTTAAGGACATGAGCCCGCCCACCAAAGAGCTGATGAAACTGGCCTTGGAAGAGCGCCTTGCCCATGCCGGTCATCCTGTCCTCCGGTGGATGATGGATAACATCTACATCCGACGAGACCCTGCCGGAAACATCAAGGCGGATAAGGCCAAATCCAGCGAGAAGATCGACGGCGCTATCGCCACCATCATGGCCCTCGACCGGGCGATTCGGTGCGGAAATGATACGTCTGAATCAGTCTACGACAGCCGGGGCCTTCTCGTCTTTTAATAATTAACTCACAGCAACTCGAAAGAGGTGCTTTTCTTTTGTCTTTTCTAAGAAAGGAGCAGCCTATGGGGATTTTTAGCGGACTATTCAAGTCCAGAGATAAGCCGGAAAACCGCACAACAGGCAGTAGCTACGCCTTTTATCTGGGAGGATCTTCGTCCGGCAAAGCCGTCACGGAACGCTCCGCCATGCAGATGACGGCGGTCTATGCCTGCGTCCGGATTCTCTCCGAAGCTGTTGCAGGCCTTCCGCTTCACCTCTACCGCTACAAGGAGGATGGCGGAAAGGAAAAGGCGCTCACGCATACGCTCTATCGGCTCCTCCACGATGAGCCCAATCCCGAGATGAGCTCCTTCGTGTTTCGGGAGACGCTCATGACGCATCTGCTTCTGTGGGGCAATGCCTATGCGCAGGTTATTCGAAACGGTAAGGGCGAGGTCGTTGCCCTGTATCCTCTCATGCCAAACAAGATGAGCGTGAACCGTGGGTCTGACGGCAATCTCTACTACGAATACGCCAGACAGACTGAAGAAGCCCACACCATGAAAGGCTCTACGGTACGGCTGAAACCATCGGACGTATTGCATATTCCGGGACTGGGCTTTGACGGACTGGTCGGCTACAGCCCCATCGCCATGGCCAAAAACGCCATCGGCCTTGCCATCGCCACGGAAGAATACGGCTCGAAATTCTTTGCCAACGGCGCCGCTCCTTCGGGTGTGCTGGAACATCCCGGCACCATCAAGGATCCAGCGCGAATTCGTGACAGCTGGACGGCTACCTTCGGCGGTTCCGGGAATGCCAATAAGATCGCAGTCCTCGAGGAAGGCATGAAATACACGCCCATCTCGATTTCCCCGGAGCAGGCACAGTTCTTGGAGACGCGCAAATTTCAAATCGATGAGATTGCACGCATCTTCCGCGTGCCACCGCATATGGTGGGCGACCTGGAAAAGTCAAGCTTCTCGAATATCGAACAACAGTCCCTCGAGTTTGTGACCTACACCCTGGATCCCTGGGTGGTGCGCTGGGAACAGTCCATTCACCGCAGGCTCTTAAATCCGGAGGAAAAGCAGGACTTCTTCGTGAAGTTCAATGTGGAGGGCCTCTTACGAGGGGATTACCAAAGCCGTATGTCCGGCTACGCCACAGCCCGTCAGAACGGATGGATGAGCGCCAATGACATCCGGGAACTGGAAAACCTCGACCGCATTCCCAAAGAGGAAGGCGGCGATTTGTATTTAATCAACGGCAACATGCTCCCGCTCTCTCATGCTGGAGCCTTTGCCAACCTTGAAGCATCAGGAAAGGAGGAACAAGACAGTGAAGAAGAAATTCTGGAACTGGAAAGTGAACCACAGCAAAGACGGCGCTGAGGAAAGGATTCTTGAGCTGTACGGCACTATTGCTGAAGAAAGCTGGTTTGACGATGATATTACGCCCGTCATGTTCAAAAAAGAGCTCTTTAACGGAGACGGTCCCATCACCATCTGGATCAACTCGCCGGGCGGCGACTGCATTGCCGCCAGCCAAATCTACGGCATGCTTATGGATTATCCCGGTGAAGTCACGGTCAAGATTGATGGCCTTGCGGCATCCGCCGCTTCGGTCATCGTCATGGCCGGAACAAGGGTGCTCATGGTGCCGACCGCCCTCATGATGATCCATAATCCGGCTACCGCCGCTTTTGGCGATCACGGAGAGATGGAGCGAGCCATCGATATGCTGGAGGAAGTGAAGGAATCCATCATCAACGCCTATGAAATCCGCACGAGCCTTCCGAGAAAACAGCTCGCCCGGATGATGGAAGATGAAACGTGGATGAATGCGAAAAAAGCCATCGATCTGGGCTTCGCCGATGCGCTATTGACCGATAGCAAACGGGAAGTACCAGCAGATCTGGAGAGCTACAGCTTCGCCGCCTCGGCCGTCGACCGGGCGCTTGTCGCGAAAATGAAGGAAAAGCTCAAACCGCAAGAAATGGAATTACCCGTGGGACGCTCTGTGGATGACCTCAAAGCGTCGTTGTATAAGAAACTGCTTTAACTGACAGGAGGATGAAGTTATGAATATCACCGAAATGAGAACGAAACGTGCCAAGCTCTGGAACACGATGGAAGGCTTTCTGGAAACCCACCGCAACAGCATGGGCTACCTGTCCGCCGAGGACAATGAAACCTACAACAAGATGGAAGCAGACCTTGATGCCATGACCAACGAGGTCAAGCGCATGGAGCGGCGCGATGCGATCGAAGCGGAACTGTCCCGTCCCGTTGACCAGCCGCTCACACAGAAGCCGGAACGCGCGATGACCATGAAGTCGGAAAAAGCCGGTCGCGCCTCGGATGCTTACCATGAGGACTTTGACCGTCACCTGCGCGGCAAACAGCTGCTTCACAACGTCCTCTCCGAAGGCGTGGATGCCGACGGCGGCTACCTAGTGCCGGAGGAATTTGAGCGAGAGATTGTCATGCAGCTGGAAGAAGAAAACGTCGTGCGCTCGCTCGCGAAAGTCATCACTACCCAGCATGAGCGCAAGATTCCCATTGCCAACACCCACTCCCAGGCACAGTGGACGGCAGAAAATGCCGCCTATACGGAGAGTAATCCCACCTTTGCCCAGAAGCAGATTGATGCCTTCAAGCTGACGGATCTCTGCCGCGTGAGTGTGGAACTCTTGCAGGATTCGGCCTTCGACATTGAAGATTACCTCATGAAGGAATTTGCTCGCGCCTTCGGTGTGGCCGAGGAAGAGGCCTTCTGCGTCGGCACCGGCACCACCCAGCCCACCGGCATCTTCACCGCACAGGGCGGCACTGTGGGCGTGACGGCGGCAAGCTCGACAGCCATCACGGCTGACGAACTCATCAGCCTTGTGTATGCGCTGAAATCGCCCTACCGCAGAAACGCCAAGTTCCTCATGAACGATGCTACCATCTCAGCGATTCGCAAGCTGAAAGACCAGAACGGCGCCTATCTGTGGCAGCCTTCTCTGCAGGCCGGCCAGCCGGACCGACTGTTGGGCTATGAACTCTACACCTCGCCTTATGCACCGGTAGTTGCCGCCGGCGCACTCACCGTTGCCTTTGGCGACTTTAAGAACTACTGGATTGGCGACCGCGCGGGCCGGACTGTACAGCGCCTGAATGAGCTCTACGCCACGAACGGCCAGATCGGCTACGTCGCTACCGAGCGTGTAGACGGCAAGGTCATTCTGCCGGAAGGCATTCAGCTCTTGCAGATGAAAGCTGGAGCATAAGTATGACGCATTAGTGACTCTGGGGCGGCACTCTTTATCGGGTGCCGCTCCTACATAGAAAGGAGGATGTGAAGAGATGGACATCATAAGCCTTGCGGAAGCAAAGAACTATCTGCGTGTCGACTTTTCCGATGACGACGTGCTCATTGCAGACCTCTTGCAGAATGCAACAAGCCTTGTCGCGAATGTCGCGCGACTGAACTTGGAAACAGAACTTGCCGGAGTCAAAAACGCACCCGTGGCCATTCTCTATACCGTCGCCTACCTCTTTGAGCACCGGGAAGAAGCTGACCATCATGATCTCACCCTCACGCTTCGCTCGCTTTTATTCGGAGACAGAAAGGCGGGATTTTAGATGGATATTTCGCTCTTAAACGCCCGCGTGACTTTTCAGAAGAAAAGTGTGACAACCGACCGCTATGGCAACCAAATCGCCGAGTGGACAGACTTTTATTCCTGTGCGGCGACCATCTCCGGCGAAGGTGGCGGTGAAACCTTTGTTGCTGCTTCCGAGGAAGATCGAACCGATATGGCGGTGACGATTCGCTGGTGCAGGAAAGCTTCGGAAATCACCATGACGGGATTTCGGATCCTGTTTCTTGGCGAGCCTTATGACATCAACCGCATCGACCATTTAAGTTTCAAGAAAAAGGCCCTCAAGTTTTTCTGCAGAAAGGAGCGCCCATGACAAGAAAAGTATCCGTCGATGAGATGGCCGATCAGATTCATCTGGCGCTCCAGGAGTATGCGAAAGTTGCGAGCGATGATATGAAAAGAATCGTCAAAAGCACAGCCACCTCGGTCAAGAAAGAGATTCAGCAGAACGCGCCACAAGATTCTGGCGACTACAAGAAAAGCTGGGCGACTAAGACGACCAGAGAAAATGCCAACCTGCTGGAGGTGACCGTCCATTCCAAGGACCGCTACCAGCTGGCACACCTCTTGGAAAAAGGACACGCCAAACGCGGCGGAGGACGCACGCGCGCTTTTCCGCATATTGCTCCAGCAGAAGCAAACGGCGAAGAAAAGCTGATGAGCGAACTGGAAAGGAGCCTCTCCGATGGATGAAATCATGCAGATGCTTTCTGAGATGCACGTTCCCTTCGCTTACGATCACTTCGAGGAAGGCCACGCGCCGGATCCACCCTTTCTCATCTTTCTAACGCCGGAAAGTCGCAACTTCGCGGCAGATGGGTTAGTCTATTTCCTGGTCTCCGTCTGGAATGTGGAACTTTACACCGACAAGAAAGAGCCGGAAGTCGAAAAAGCCGTGGAAGCTGTACTCAGTGCCCACGGTCTTTTCTTTGATAAAACCGAAGTCTATATCGACTCTGAGCACCTTTATGAGGTGCTCTATTCCTTTGAACTGAAAGGAGAATAAAGATGCCTGAACAGAATAAAGTCAAATACAACATCAAAAACGTCTATGCGGCCAAGCTCACCGAGACGATTGCAGAAGATGGCGCTTCCACTTTTGCCTATGCCACGCCCAAACGCATCCCGGGCGCGGTGTCGCTCTCGCTGGATGCCGAGGGAGAATCTTCGCCATTTTATGCAGACGGGATTGTCTACTTCCGCACCGTGACCAACAACGGTTACTCGGGCGATTTGGAGATTGCCCTCATCCCGGAGTGGTTTCGCACCGAGATTTTGCAGGAAACGCTCGATGCCAAGGGCGTGCTCGTGGAAAACTCCAATGCTGCAGAATCCGTCAAGTTTGCACTGCTCTTTGAATTCGACGGGGACATCAAGGCTATTCGCCACGTACTCTACAACTGCACAGCCTCGCGTCCTTCCATCGCATCAGAAACCAAGGAGGACACCATTGAGCCGGGCACCGAGACGCTGTCGCTTACGGCAGACCCCAGAAGCGACGGGTTGGTGAAGGCCAAGACCGGTGACGGAACGGACGCTACAACCTATGACGGATGGTATACGGCCGTATACGTCCCGACCAATAAAACGGCTGGAGGCGCCGCATGATTGAGAAAACCATCCTCGTCTCCGGAAAAGAAGTAACCTTCAAGTCCTCTGCCGCGATCCCGCGCCTGTACCGTGCTAAGTTCGGACGGGACATCTTTAAGGATCTGGCAAAACTCGAAAAAAGCTACTCCGGCAAAAAAGCGGAGGACGGTGGATTTCCCATTGAGGATTTGGAGATCTTCGAAAACGTGGCCTACATCATGGCACTTCATGCGGATGCATCTATCCCTTCTTCCATCGAGGAGTGGCTGGACGGCTTTGAGATGTTTTCCATCTATGAGGTGTTGCCGGAAATCCTCTCCCTTTGGGGAGCAAACATGAAAACCGAGGTGGCGTCAAAAAAAGGCAAATGAGAAGTGAGCGGGAAATGACCACGCCGCTTCTCATGCTCAGGGCACTGGAGATTGGCCTTTCGGTGCGCGATTTAGACCTCATCTCCATTGGCCTGCTTCTGGATATGTGGACAGAAAAAGCAAACGATCAGGTGAAATACCGGCGCATCGCCACGCAGGAGGATTTCGACCGGTTTTAGAAGGCATCTGCTGATTCCAAGCAGGTGCCTTTTTCTTGCATGAAAAGAAAGGAGGTCGCATCGTGGCCGACAGAATCAAAGGCATAACTGTGGAAATCGGCGGCGATACCACCGGCCTTTCCAAAGCCCTCTCAGGCGTGAACAAAGAGATCCGAAACACCCAGTCCCAGCTCAAAGACGTAAACCGCCTCTTAAAGCTGGATCCGGCAAACACCATACTTCTGGCGCAAAAACAAAAACTCCTCAAAGATGCCGTGGGCGAAACAAAAGATAAGCTCGAACAGCTCAAATCCGTGCAAGAGCAGATGGATGCGGGGCTGAAAAACGGCACGCTCACACAGCAGCAATACGATGCCTGGCAACGAGAAATCATTGCAACGGAGCAGGAGCTGGAGAAATTCGAAGAGCAAGTCAAAAGCTCGGACTCCGCTGTCTCCGCGACGCTCAAAGAGACGGGAAGCAAACTGCAGGATGTGGGCGGAAAAATCTCCGGTGTCGGGGAATCCCTCACCAAAGGCGTGACGGCACCCATCGCCGCTATTGGCGCGGCTTCCCTTGCGGCCTTTTCTGAAGTGGATGAAGGCTTGGATATCGTGACGCAGAAAACCGGCGCTTCCGGGCAGGCGCTTGAAGAGATGCAGAGCATCGTCAAAAGCCTTGCCACGGAAATCCCCACAGACTTTGCCACAGCCGGTGCCGCTGTAGGTGAGGTGAATACAAGATTTGGTCTCACCGGACAGGCGCTCTCCGAGCTATCCGGCAAGTTCATCAAGTTTGCCCAGCTCAACAACACGGACGTTTCGACTTCTGTGGATAATGTCTCCTCTGTTCTCAATGCCTTCGGGCAAAGCACGGACGATGCAGGAAGCCTCTTGGATGCTTTAAATGCGACCGGACAGTCCACGGGCATCTCCATGGATCAGCTGGCACGAGGACTCTCCTCCAATGCCGCCCAGTTTAAGGAGATGGGCCTCTCCGCCGAAGAAGCGGCAGGTTTTATGGGCATGGTGGAAATGTCCGGTCTGGATACCTCGGCCGCCATGATGGGCTTAAAGACCGCCATGAAGAGTGCCGCGGCAGACGGGAAGTCCTTAGATGAAGCCCTGCAAGGTTTCTCCGATACGATGAACTCCAACCAGTCGGAAACCGAGAAACTGCAGGCGGCCTATGACCTCTTTGGCACCCGCGCAGGAGCGGCCATCTACAATGCCGTGCAGACAGGAAAGCTCAATCTGGAAGACCTCTCCGGCATGCTCGGAGATTTTTCGGGAAGCGTCGAGAACACCTTCAGCGAAACCTTGGATCCCATCGATCAGTTTCAGATGACCATGAACTCGCTGAAAGAAACGGGTGCAGATATCGGAAACAGCCTGGCTGCGGTGCTTGCTCCTGTTCTTGAACGCATCTCAGAAGGACTCAAACGTTTCTCGGAAGTCTGGCAAAGCATCCCGGCGCCCGCCCAGCAGACGCTTGTGACGATTGCCCTTATTGCGGCGGCACTGGGACCTTTGCTCATCGTCATCGGTAAAGTGGTTTCTGCCGTCGGAACCATTATGACGAATATGCCGGCCATTGCTGGAGCTATCACCAAAGTAAAAACCGTGATGTCGTCTCTCAATGCCACACTTCTCGCCAATCCCATCACGCTCATTGTGGCCGGGATTGGTACGCTGGTAGCAGCCTTTCTGCATCTATGGAACACCTCCGAGAGTTTTCGTACCTCCATTCTTTCGACATGGAATCAGATTAAAGAAGCCTTTAGCGCCTTTGAAAGCGGCATCATCGAAAGGTTAAACGCGCTGGGGCTGAATTTCACCTCCTTTGGTCAGCTCATTTCGGCCATCTGGAACGGCTTCACCCAGCTATTAGCGCCCGTCTTTCAAGGCGCTTTTCAGGCGATTGCCGCCATTTTGCAGGGAGCGCTCCATGTCCTGACGGGCATCTTTGACATCTTCACCGGCCTCTTTACCGGAAACTGGAGCACCGTCTGGAACGGCATCAAGGAAGTATTCAGCGGCGTCTGGACAGCCATTTCCGGCATTTTCTCAAGCGTTTGGGCAACCATTCAGGGTGTGGCCAACACGGCCCTTGGATGGTTCGGTGCCACCTGGGAATCGGTCTGGAACGGGATCAAGAGCTTCTTTGAAGGCATCTGGAACGGCATTGCAGGCTTTTTCTCCAGCATCTGGAACGCCATAACCGGCACCGTATCCGGGGCACTGTCTTCCATTTCCGGGACAGTAAGCAGCGTCTTTAACGGGATCAAAAGCACGGCATCCGGCATCTGGAACGGGATTAAATCAACGATTACGGGAGTGATCAACGGCATCAAATCGGGCATCAGCACCGTATTTAATGGAATCAAATCGACTGTGACCTCCGTCTTTAATGGAATCAAGTCCACTGCGACCAGCGTTTGGAACGGCATCAAGACGGCCATTACCTCGCCGATTGAGGCGGCGAAGAACACCATCAAGGGGATCGTAGACTCCATCAAGGGTTTCTTCTCGGGGCTTCATATCAGCCTGCCCAAAATTAAGCTCCCGCATTTTTCCATCTCGGGCGGCTTTTCCATCATCCCGCCGCGCGTGCCGCACCTTTCCATCAGCTGGTACAAAGAAGGCGGCATTATGACAAATCCCACGCTCTTTGGGATGAATGGATCTTCTCTCATGGCCGGCGGCGAGGCAGGCCCTGAGGCCATTTTGCCGCTTGAGGGATTTTACAAGGAACTCAGAAGCATCCTGACAAGCCAGCTTAATACCGAGGGCATGGAGAAATATCTCGCCGTCATCGCCGCCAATAGCTCGAAAGGCATTTATCTCGAAGACGGCACGCTCATCGGAAAACTTCTCCCGGTCATTGATCAGAAGCTCGGTCAGGAGCAGAAATGGAATGCGAGGTTAAGCCTATGAAGCCCGATGTATTTTTCAATGACGTATCCCTCTTTTCCATGGGCTGGCTTCGGGAATCCGTGGACTTTCCGGTCCCGCTCTCGCAGTCCGAGTCCCTCGTCGTTCCAGGACGGAGCGCGCCACTGCGTTTTACCCAGGCGTTAGGCAAAGTCAGTTTCCAGCCCCGAAGCTTTACCATCACCCTTTCTATGTTCGGCACTCGCGCGCGGTTTGATGCTTTAGTCAGCACGACCGTGAACCGCTTTGCCGGACAACTGGTGAAGGTCGTCCGTACGGAAGACAAGTCGGTCTATGCCATTGGCACGCTCGAAGCCGAGTCCAGCTATGATCCGAGAACCTACAAAGGCGTCCTCGTCTTTTCTTCCAAAGATGCGGATGCCTACCTCTACCACGTGCAGGAAACGACAAAATCGCTGACGGGGAGCGGCACGCTTTCGCTCGCCAATGACTTTATGCCCGTCGTGCCGTCCATCACCACGACAGCAGAAACGACGCTTGCCTGGCAAGCGGGTGCTGATGCCTTCACCAAAACCCTAAGCGCCGGCACTTGGACCGTGCCGGAACTGGAGCTGGCACCGGGAGACAACACCATCACTGTGACCGGCACCGGCACCATCACCTTTACCTACCTGGAGGGCCGCCTATGAGTCAGTTTACAGTCTATGTCGACGGCGCCCTTTTCTACCACCCGGACTTAAGCGAACTGGCCGTCACAGAAGCCAAAATCGAGGAGGATGCTCAGAGCATCGACCGTTTCATTCTCTCCGCGCCGTTCACGCATCCCTATATCACAAAGATTCACCCGTTGGCATCGACCATTATCTGCAAGAAAGGCGATCAGATTGTCTTTGAAGGCCGGGTGCTGGATGATGGGACGGATTTTTACAATACGCACACCTGGATCTGCGAGTCGGCGCTGGCTTTTCTCAAAGACAGTCTTCAGCCACCTTATCACTATCAGGGCCCTCTTCGAGGTCTTCTGGAACTTTTTCTTTCTTCCCACAACAGCGCCGTGGAAGAAAAGAAGCAGTTTGTGCTGGGAACGGTGACCGTGTCCGATACCAATGATTACGTCGCTTATGAAAACGGCGACTATTCGGTGACGCTCGATGCCATCAAAGAAAAACTCCTCGACACCCACGGCGGCTATCTCAAAGTGAGCTACACAGCAGACGGCAAAAAGCAGCTGGACTATCTTGCCGACTTTACTGCCGCCTCGCTTCAAACCGTGGAATACGGCAAGAACCTGCTGGATGTGAAGATCAACCGCGATCACACGAAGCGTGTTTCTATGCTAATTCCGCTTGGCGCAAAGTCCACCGAAACCGACAGCGAAGGCAACGAAACCGAACGCCGCGTGGACATCACCTCAGTCAACGGAGGACTGAATTATGTAGAGGACGCTGACACTACAGCGGAGATTGGAAAGATCTGGACGACGGAAATCTGGGACGATGTCACACTTCCCGAGAACCTCCTCCGAAAGGCCCAGGCAAGGCTTCCGGAACTCAAAGACGGCATCACCAGCATGGAACTTTCCATTGTGGATGAGTCAGATACCGGTTCTACGCTTTCGGAGATGCATGCCGGAGAATACATCCGCTGTCTCTCCAAGCCCCACGGCATTGACGGTAGATACCTTTGTCTTGCGAGGACGCGAGATTACCTCCATCCGGCAAGCAACACCATCACGATCGGCGCGAGAAACATCACCCTTTCCAAGGCTGCCACAGAGCAGTCCAAGAACCTCGAAGCGCTTTCCGTCGACATCGAGGGAAAGACCGAAGAGATCAATTCGGCTGTAAGCAAAGCCGACACAGCGCTTGCCGAAGCAACGCAGGCCAAAGATGCCGCATCCTCTCTTGAGGTCAACGTTCAGCAGTTTTACTCGGAAATCACGAAAACTGCCGAACAGATCAACAGCGCCGTGCGTGAGGAGTACGTCTCCAAATCAGACCTCGAGACATTGCGGCAGGACTTTTCCAGTAGCATCACGCAGACGAGCACCGAGCTCCGGCTGGATTTTCATGCGAAAACGGATGAAATCCGAGGAAACGTCATCGCCAACCAGCAGCTGTTAGAAGAATATATCCGCTTTCGCGGGGCGCTCATTGAGCTCGGGAAAATCGGCAATGCCTTCACCGCAGAGCTTTCCAATGAACAGCTGGCCTTCAAGGAGAACGGACAGGTCATTGCTTACATTTCCAATCAATCGCTCGTCATCACCAACGCCGAAATTCGCTACCGGCTTTCCCTTGGCACCGAGGGACGCGGCTGGTTTGACTTCATTCCGCGCCCGACCGGCAACCTCTCCGTTGTCTGGAGGGCCTCTTCCAATTAAGAAAGGAGCAGCCCATGGCATCTTCCGGCAGTTTTTCCGGTTCCATTCACGGCGGTCACTATGTGCTGCGCGTCGACTGGAAGCAAACCAAAGACATCACCAACAACCACTCGACCATCACGGCCACGATGGTGCTCGTGAACGACTGGACCCTTTACATCAGTGGGCGCACCAATAACACCTGCACGATTGATGGTCAGTCGCAGGCCTTTTCCTCTCCTGCGGTCGATACCACAGGAAGTCACACCTTAGGCTCCGTTACCAAGACGGTCAATCACAACAGTGACGGATCAAAGACGCTCAACATCTCTGCGGTCTTTCACATTGAAGCGACGATTAGCGGCACCTATTACAGTACGATTACGGCAAATGCCTCCATCACGCTGGACTCGATTCCGCGTGCCTCGTCTGTGTCTGCCTCATCCATCTCGATGGGGACGGCAACCACCATCAAGATCTCTCGGGCAGTATCGTCCTTCACACATACGCTGGCTTACCGGTTTGGCAGTGTTTCCAGCGCCATTGCCATAAAAACCACCGGTACCTCATTGTCCTGGACACCGCCGTTAAGCCTTGCCTCGCAGATTCCAAATAGCACCTCGGGGACATGCACCATCACTTGCTATACCTATAATGGCGGAACATACATCGGCTCCAAGGCAACAACCATCACGCTTTATGTGCCTTCTACGATAAAGCCGACCATCGGCAGTCTGACGGCCAGCCATATCGACGGGACCGTGCCTTCCACTTGGGGCGTGTATGTGCAGTACAAATCCAAGGCGACGCTGGCCATATCGGGTGCCACCGGAAGCTACGGCTCGACGATTCGCTCCTACAGCATCACGGGTGGAGGCTTTTCCGGATCGTCCTCTTCACTTACGACAGGTTTTTTAAATGACTATGGCACCACCACTTTTACCGCCAAGGTCACCGATTCCAGAGGACGCACCTCCGATGCCAAAACCGTAAGCATCTCCGTTTTGCCGTACTACTCGCCACGCTTTTTAAGTGCGCAGTCCGAGCGTGCCGACAGCACAGGCACGCCAAAGGGGGATGGCACTTATGTCCGAGCCCTTCTGGAGTTTTACTTTGCTTCTGTCGGAGGAAAGAATACCATCACCACCTCGGTATCGTACAAAAAAGAATCCGACGCGACCTGGACAGATGCCGCTACAACCTTTACGAGCAACACACCCTTCACTTTCGGAAGCGGCTCGATTTCGCCGGAAAATACGTATGAGGTGAAATACACCCTAACCGATGCCTTTACCAGCATCTCCATTACCGATTCCATTTCCACCGCAGCCGTTGTGATGGATTTCAAGAACGGCGGAAACGGGCTGGCCATCGGCAAGGTATCGGAAATCGAGAAATGCTTCGAGGTCGCACCGGACTGGAGCGTGAAGGTTTACGGGCTGCTTTTACCAGCGTATATCGCATCGCTGAGCGGCGGATTGCCCTTTGGCGTTTGCAATGATGCAGCCGATGTGGTGGAGAAAACCGGCGAGTGTCCGGATTTTCAAACGCTGAACACTGGCGCTGTGGTCTTGATGAAATTCATGCACAACAATACGGCCACCTTTCCCAGAATCAACGTTAACGGCACCGGACTTAAGTACATCGTCAATGTGGGAAGAACGGCTGTCGGTACCAACTACTGGCGACCCGAGCAGACGGTAATTCTGATCTATGACGGAATTTTCTGGGTGGCCTTGACCACGCCCTTGGCCGATACCAGCTATTTTGGCATAACGAAACTCTCCACCAGCACCAGCTCGACCAGCACTTCCACAGCAGCGACCTCTTCGGCTGTAAAAGCCGCCTACGACCGGAACTCCTGGCCTTCCATTTCGCTCACCAGTCCCTTGGCCGTCTCCTCCGGTGGTACCGGCGCATCCTATGCCTCTGCCGCCCGGTCGAATCTCGGGATTACCGCAACCTCCCTCTACAGCGGCGCAATCACGACGGGTAGCACGACCTTTTCGAAGAGCTACAACTTTTTCGTCATTATCGGCCAGCCCAGCACTGCTTCTTCGAGGTGCGCACTGGTCGTGCCTTCCGCCCAGCTCACTACGACAGCCACCAACTACCAGATTGCGGACGAGAGCAATTACTACGCTTTCAAGCTTTACTACTCAGGCACGACCGTGACACTTGCTTACTACGACAGAAGTTCCAATGGGCAGATTATCCGAGTGTTTGGGGTGAATTAAGGAGGAAATCATGCAGATTCTAACTGATGAACAAGGTTTTATTACGAGCTTCGCCTTGGACGGAATGCTGGTCGGAGGAGCGGAATGCGCAGAGCCAGAGGACATAGAAGACTTTGCTCTCCATTACCAATGCTACCGAATCCGGGACGGTGACCTTGTCTTGGACAAAAAACGTCTGGTTGCTAAATCGAAAAATGCAGCGAAGGATGCGATTCGTGAACGTCGATGCAAGGAGTGCTTTCCCGTCATCAACCGGGGCACGCCTTGGTACGACAGACTTACAGAACAACAGAAAAAGGAACTAAATGCGTGGTATCTGGCCTGGCTGGATGCCACCGAAACAGGAGCCATTCCGGAGATGCCGGAGTGGCTTTCTACGTATTACGTATTAGGAGGAACGCGATGAAAGAGTTCTGGAACAGTATCCAGCTCATCTTCACCGGAATCGGCGGATGGCTGGGATTTTATCTTGGAGGATTTGACGGTTTGCTTTATGCACTCATCGCCTTTGTCATCACCGACTACATCACCGGCATCATGTGCGCAGTAGCAGACAAGAAGCTCTCGAGTGCGGTCGGCTTCAAAGGCATCGCAAGAAAGGTCTTGATCTTTCTGCTCGTAGGCATCGGACACATGATTGATGCTCAGGTCATCGGTACTGGCTCGGTTCTGCGCACGGCCGTCATCTTCTTCTATCTCTCCAATGAGGGCCTGTCCCTTGTCGAAAATGCCACGCATCTGGGACTGCCTGTCCCGAAAAAGCTGAAAGTCGTGCTCGCACAGCTCCATGAGCGCGCAGAAAAGGAGGAAACACATGAGTAAAGGGATTGACGTCTCCAAATGGAACGGCTCGATTGATTTCAACAAGGTAAAAGCGGACGGAATTGATTTTGTCATCATCCGTGCCGGCTATGGTTGGGATACTTCCCAGAAGGACCGCACCTTTGAACAGAACTACGCCCGGGCAAAAGCCGCTGGCCTTCATGTTGGGGCTTACTGGTATTCGTATGCCCGAAGCGCAGATAACGCAAGGTCAGAAGCGAAAGTATGTAAGCAGATCATCGCCGGAAAGCAGTTTGACTATCCGATCTTTTTTGATCTGGAAGAATCGTCTCAGCTTTCTCGAGGGCAGGCTTTCTGTGACAGCCTCATCCAAGCCTTCTGCAATGAAATGGAAGCGGGCGGTTACTTTGCCGGTTTCTACACGAGTGCCTCGGTCGCGAGAAACATTCTCTCGAAATCCATCCGCAAGCGCTATGCCTTCTGGTGCGCCCAGTGGGCAAACACGAACAGCTTTGAAGGCGAAAGCGGCCTTTGGCAGTACTCCAGCAAGGGCAGCGTATCTGGCATTGCCGGCAATGTGGACTTGGACATTTCTTACATCGACTATCCCTCCCTCATCCGTGGCGGCGGATTTAATGGCTATGCCAAAGGAAGCACTGCACCCACTGCAAAACCCGCACCGGCTCCGGAAAAGAAAACTGTAGAGACGTTGGCTGACGAGGTGATAAAAGGCCTCTGGGGAAACGGCGAGGAGCGCAAGCGCCGCCTGACGGCTTCCGGTTATTCCTACGATGCAGTACAGAAAAAGGTCAACGAGCGTCTTTCCGTCAAGCCGAAAAAGTCCATCAACACCCTTGCCCGTGAGGTGATTCATGGCGACTGGGGCAACGGCAACGAGCGAAAGAATCGCTTGACGAAGGCCGGCTACAATTATGATGCCGTGCAAAAGCGTGTAAACGAACTCCTGTGAACCTGTGTAAACAAAACGCCTGCTGCTGATGGTTCTCATCAGCGGCAGGCTTATTTTTTTTCCCTTGTTTCGTCAAAACGCTCCTCTCACCTCCAGCACCTTTTGAAGACAGGAAATCCGCTCAAAACCTCTCGCCATCTCCAGTGGAAAGGAGAGGGTGAAACGGATCTGCCCTCGAGATAAGGAGGGCAACGATGACAAACGATATAAATAATAAACAGCCTCTTCCGGTGCAGGAAGATCTGATGCGCGACGTTTATTACCGGCTTGCCGAGGCTTATGTTGACGAACTCTATGCGCAAGGGATTCTTGCGGAATGCGAAGCGCAAATACTGCACAGACAAAATCGTAGTGTATATCGGCCATTTCTCTACCAGCTGATGGAATAAACAACTTGCTATGTGTCTGGTTTAGAGCGTCTATATAGGAGAGCGGAGGTGAAAGCATTGAAGAAAGTAACGAGAATCGATGGTGTGGCAACACAACGGAAGCAGCAAAAACAGATGCGCATCGCCGTCTATTGCCGTGTCTCCACCGAATCGGACGCGCAGCTTGAAAGTCTGGAAGCGCAGCGTAAACACTATGCTTCCTATATTTGCACTCGAGACGGATGGACTTTGCACGATATCTATTATGAAAGGGGCGTCAGCGCTGCCAAGAGCAAAGCAAGACCTGAACTCAGACGCATGCTGCGTGACTGCCGCCTCGGAAAAATCGACCTTGTGCTAACCAAATCCATCAGTCGTTTTTCCAGAAATACAGCAGATTGCTTGCGCATGGTCAGAAAGCTTCTGGAACTAAAGATCCCCGTATACTTTGAGAAGGAAAATATCAATACCAGTGAAATGGAGAGCGAGCTTTTTTTATCCATCCTAAGTTCGATGGCGCAGGATGAGTCCGCTTCCCAATCTGCCAATGTGCGCTGGTCCATTGAGCAACGCTTCCAAAGCGGGACATTCATCATCACCTGCCCGCCTTTCGGTTATCGAAACGACGATGGTGTGATGGCAATCGTGGAAAATCAGGCTGTGATCGTGCGAGAGATCTTTCAACTTGCGCTGGCAGGATATGGCGGATATTCAATCGCAAGAATTCTCAATGATCAAAACATCCCTTCTGCCCACGGAGGACTTTGGAGCAGCGGAAGTATCCTTGCCATCTTGAAAAATGAAAAATATACCGGCGATTGCCTTTTTCAGAAGACCTATACCGATGATGCCTTCAAGCGTCATAAAAACAACGGTGAGAAAAATGCATACCTCGTGAGAGACCATCATAAGGCGATCATCGACAGAAAAACATATGACGCGGTTAACGAACTGATCGAGCTCAAGCGTGAGAATAAAGGGATCATTCAGGAGAGCCCCAAGTATCTCAATCGAACGGTGCTCTCCGGGAAGGTGAGATGTAAAGCATGCGGTTCGGTCATGAAGCGCATCACTCGCTATACGCAAAGCGGCAGTTACAAGATGTATGCATGCAGTACGCATCTGCACAGCAAGAAGAATTGCCCTTTCAAGGCTGTGTATGAAGATGGCATTCTCTGCGCCTTTGCAAGCATGATGAACAAATTGACCTTTGCCCGCGAAGCCATACTGGAACCTCTATTAAGCGAGATGCAAGGTCAGAAGCCAAAGACATATGTAAAAGAACTCAAAGTAGCAAACGAAGCCATTCGTGAGGATTCAGACAAGCTGGATGTGCTGACACGCTTAAGCGCTTCGGGATACCTCGACCGTCCGCATTTCCTCAAGGAGAAAAACAAACTTGTCACGCGAATTGAAGAAAGAAAAAAAGAGCGCGAACAGCTCAAAATTCAGGAAGCCGGGAAAGACGATACCGTAATAAACCTCGAAGCGCTCTGCCACTATGTAAAAGGGAGAAAAGTTTCGGAACGCTTTTGCGAGGAAGAATTCAAAAGGTTCGTCGATGCCGTAGAGGTTGTCAGTCGAACCGAGGTCTGCTTCATCCTGAAATGCGGACTCCGTCTTCCGGAAAGGCTGGCCTAAATAATGAGAACAATTCCTTATGGATACCGCATGAAAGATGGCAAAATCGCTATTCACGAAGAGGAAGCGTGTGCTCTGAAGTCCTTATTTGAAAACTACTTAAGCGGCATGAGTCTGAAGGCTTCTGCGCAGTCGGTCGGTATTACCTTTACGCACAGTGTCATCCGTCGCCTGCTGGAAAACCCGATTTATGCAGGAAGTGAGGGGTACCCCGCACTCATCAGCGAAGAATGGCTGAAACAGGCGCATGAGCTGCGTCTTTCTCGTGCAAAGAATCTGGGCAAGGAGAAGCTTCGCCATAAACGAAGACCTACCTTTTACGTAAAAACCCGATTTTATATGGATGAGATTGACTGCGGCGACCGGTCGGCACTCGAGCAAGCCGTATATGTCTATAACCAGATCCGAGAGGTTGAAGATGAATAAGAACATCACCATGATTCCCGCCCGAAAGAAGCAGGGAAACACAAAGACGGAAACGCCAAGCCCCACTCTTCGGGTAGCTGCTTACTGTCGCGTTTCTACAGATTCCGACGAACAGGCAACAAGCTATGAAGCACAGGTTGCGCACTACACGGAATACATTCAGGCACAAAAAGGCTGGGAGCTGGCGGGCATTTTTGCCGATGATGGCATTTCTGGCACCAACACCAAAAAGCGCGAAGAATTCAATCGTATGATTGATGCCTGCGAGGCAGGCGAGATCGACATAATTATTACCAAGTCCATCTCGCGTTTTGCTCGAAATACGCTTGATTGCCTGAAATACATCCGAAAGCTCAAAGAAATCAACATCCCAGTTTTCTTTGAAAAGGAAAACATCAACACGATGGATGCCAAAGGCGAAGTGTTGATCACCATCATGGCCTCCCTTGCTCAACAGGAAAGCCAGAGTCTGTCTCAGAATGTGAAACTCGGCATCCAGTACCGCTACCAGCAGGGAAAAGTGCAGGTCAACGCCAAATGGTTTTTAGGCTATGACAAAGATGCGGATGGTCACCTCGTGATCAATTCTGAACAGGCAAAAACGGTAAAACGCATCTATCGAGAGTATCTTGAGGGGCTTTCCATGAACAAAATCGCTGCAGGACTTGAGGCGGATGGCATAAGAAACGGAGCCGGACACACCAAATGGACTCCCAGCAATATTCGCCAAATTCTCACCAACGAAAAATATATCGGTGATGCCCTTTTGCAAAAAACCTACACCGTTGATTTTCTGACCAAGAAGCGCGTAAGAAATGAAGGACACATGCCACAGTACTATGTGGAAAATGACCACGAAGCTATCATTCCAAAGGAGATCTTCCTGCTGGCTCAAGACGAGCTGGTAAGAAGACGCAACCTTTCTAAGCGAGCGGATGGCAAACGAAAAGCCTACTCGTCTAACCACTGTCTGTCCGGGCTTGTTATCTGTGGTGAGTGCGGCGAGTATTACCGCCGGATTCACTGGAACAACCGGGGATGCAAATCCATCGTCTGGCGCTGCATGAGCAGGCTTACTCCCGGAAACAACTCCTGCCATGCGAGAACGGTGGAGGAGGAGTTTTTGAAAGGCATTGTGCTTTCTGCTATTAACCGTTGCATTAAAGATAAGGGGTGCTTTTTTGCTGAACTGGAGGATCGGATTACTCACGTGATTGACCACGAGTCCTCAGTAGACATGAAATCGATAGAGCAAAGACTGGAGGATCTACAGCAAATGCTCATGGATCGCATTTCGAATCGAGAACCCTATGAAGACGTTGCAAATGAGATTGATGCAGTGAAAGAAGAAAAAATGCAAGCCGAGCTTGCTCAGGCAAAGACGGACAATCAGATCCTGCGCATCCAAGCGATGCGCGACTTTTTACAAGCGCAGACCGGTATACTCACAACTCTGGATGATGCGCTGGTGCGCAGAATGGTGGATACCATCACGATTCATGACAAAAAAATTGATGTCCGGTTTACGTCTGGTGTATCTGTATCTATCAAGCAGTAGTGTTTTGACAACCATCTTACCGTTCCAACTGTCTGACCAAAAATCATCTGACAACCATCTTGCCGACTCGCAAGGCAGGAATATACCAACATTCAACTTGCCTTTACAATTGTATGACCAAAACAGTTCTTTTCACTAAAAAATCCCGCCTCTGAATCGGAGCGGGATTTTTCATTTTATGGTTATTTCGACTACTTTTGCATCCAATCAGACGCTTTCCGAACAAACGGTAAAACCGCTAAAACGCCGTAAAATCAAGGCTTTCAAGCCTTTTAGTCCTTTCTTGACATCAAACAGACCGTCTCAACATGCTTCGTCCGCGGAAACTGGTCGAAGGCAACCACTTGCTCGACGCGGTAGCCACCGGCAGTAAAGAGAGACAGGTCGTGAACCTGTGTGGTGGGATTGCAGGAGATGTATACGATGCGCTCGGGGGCAGCAGCGATGAGGTGGGCGACAGCCTTGGGATGAATACCCTGGCGAGGCGGATCGAGAAGGACAACGTCGGGACGATCGCCGATGTCGGCGAGACGGGTCAGCTCGGCAAGGACGTCGGATGCAACGAAGCGTACATTCGCAAGACCGTTGCGTTGACAGGCTTCACGGGCTTTCTCGACGGCTTCCTCCACGATCTCCACGCCGATGACGCGCTGGGCGCGCGACGCGGCAATTTGCGCGAGGGTTCCCGTGCCGGAATAGAGATCGTAGACGGTCTTGCCGCGCAGGTCGCCGGCAAGGTCAAGTGCCTTGGAATAGAGGTTCTTGGCACCCATGACGTTGGGCTGGAAGAAAGAAAACGGCCCCACGTGAAACGAGAGGTCAAAAAGGCGCTCTTCCAGGTAAGAACGTCCTTCCAAAAGATCGAGAGCATCCGCCTGCACCACGTCCGCAACGCTGTCATTGGTCGTGTGGAAGACGCTCACGAGGCGCATCGAAAGGGAAAGGCTGTGCAGAAGGCGCAGAAATTCCGTCGTATCGAGTGCCGTCCAGGTGCGCTCCGAGGTCGTCACAAGATTGACCATGAGCTCCCCCGTCGTAAGCGCCGCACGCAACACGAGATGGCGCAAATAGCCGCTCTTCTTCGCACGATGATAGAATGTCCATTCGCGCTCCCGGCAAAAACGCTCCACTGCCTTGCGCAACGAATTAAAATCCTCCGGGACGATATTGCACAGCGGCGTCGGCAAAATGTCATAAAAATGGCCCGGACGATGCAGCCCCAACGTCAGCGGCCCGCCAGGCGTGCTGTCGCCGAAGGTATACTCCATCTTGCTGCGATAGCCCTCCAAGAGCGGACTGCGATAAAGCGAAATCGCGGAAGAAAGCCCCAGCGGCGCATACAGCTCCCGCAGCTGCCGGCTTTTAAGCAGCAGCTCCGATTCCACGCTGATCGTCTGGTAATTGCAACCTCCGCAGATGCCTGCCTGTGGGCAAGTCGGACGATGTTCCATGGGCGACGGCGCCAGCAGCTGCAATGGCATCACCTCGCGCACCCCGGCATGCGAACGCTTCACGCGGCAACGCCAAACCTGGCCCGGCAGCCCGCCCTTCATGCGCATGGGCGCGACCGCCTCGCGTTTGCTGTGATCCACGGGCAACTCCAGCATCTCGCCCACCGGATCATGCGCAATCGTCGACAGCACCACGCCGCTCGCACGATCGGGATACGCCAGCTCTTCAATTCGCACGTCCACCACCGGATGTTTTTTCTTCGTCATCGTCCCTTCCTTCCTGTTCTCTCCCATTATAACGGATTCGGTGCGCGCGCCGCCGGGAATTCGGGATGGGTGGGGCGCGGGCGCGGCGGAGGGCGAAGTATAAGCGTGGTGCATAGCGCGGGGTGTAAGCTCGTGCTTCGCTCCACTGAGGCCTTTGAGGAGCCTAAAACAGCGAAGTGCAGAAAAAGGCTCCCGGCCATGATCGTAAAAGTCGTATTTTAGGAGCCCAAAAGAGGAAAATGCGAAAAAGGGCTCCCGCTTACCACTAGGAAATCTGCATTTTGGGGGCCCAAAACTGTGAATTGCAAAAAAGGGCTCCTTGTGCGCAAGAAAAAAACTAAAAATTAGGAGCCTAAATTTGCGATTTGTAAAAAAGGGCTCCTTTTTTCGCCAAAAATCGCCGAAGCCCAGGAGCCCATATTCGTAAATTGCAATAAAAGGCTCCTTTTATCGCAAAAAATCACCAAAGCCCAGGAGCCCATATTCGCGAAATGCGAAAAAGGGCCCCTTCTTGCCGCCAACGCCACCAAGAAGGAGCCGGCCTGCGGCCGGCGGTTTGAAAACGCCGCCGAAGGCGGCTCCGCCTTAGAAACGCGCCGCCAACAGCAGTCCAAGCGGCGCTCCTCTTTTTTTCAGCGTGTCACAAAAATCATGTTTATTTTGTAATTAAGGCAAAACCACTCTACCGTTGTGCAAGCAAGTGTAGAGTGGTTTCGCCTTTTTTAGCAATCCACTCTACATGGTTGCGAGCGGGCGTAGAGTGGTTTCGCCTTTTTTAGCAATCCACTCTACAAGATCGCAAGCAGGTGTAGAGTGGTTTTGATTTTTTTAGCAATCCACTCTACAAGATCGCAAGCAGGTGTAGAGTGGTTTTGCTTTTTTCCGCCATTCAACTCTACAGGATCACGAATGAGCGTAGAGTGGTTTCGCTTTTTTCAGCAATCCACTCTACAGTGTTGCAAGCGGGCGTAGAGTGTTTCGCCTTTTTGACGATTCCCCTCTACAAAATAAGGTGCCGGCCTGCGGCCGGCGATTTGAAAACGCCGCCGAAGGCGGCTTCCTCTTAGAAACTGCGCCGCCAAAAGCGGTTCCAGCGGCGCTCCACTGAAACCCATGCGCTCCAGACACCTGCGTCCTCCGCAGCAGCTCCGCCCGCCGCGCCTCATCTCCGCACCCCGCGCCTCACCCAACGCTCTGCCAGCCGCGCATCGCCCCTCCCGGCCCTTTTCGTGCGCCGCATCTTCGACGAACCGGAAGTGCGCCTGCAAAGCTTCATCGCCGAGGAGAGCCGGCGGCGCAAGAAAAGGGCCGGGCGGGGTGCAGAAGATATGCACGCGGGGCCTTCATCGTGTATACTATTTGCGTAACGACGCGCGAAAGGGCGTCGAACAGAGAGAGAGGACCAGATGAAACAGAAACGATTACTCCTCGCCTTGGCGCTCAGCGGTGCCGTGCTTACCGCCTGCAGCAGCAATCCCGGCTTTGAGCTTGTGGATGCGCCGCGACAGGAAAGCTCCGGCGTCGAGGAGACCAAAGAGGTTACCGAACTTATGGAACAAGAGTTCGCCATTGTGACCGAAGTGGATGATACCGTAAAGCCGGGCGAATATCGCATCGTACAGCCGGGCGAACGCGGCCAGAGCAATATCACCTATGAGGTTAGCATGTCGGGCGGCAAAGAAGTATCGCGCAAAGCGCTCTCCGAGACCGTGGTCAAGAAGCCTGTCGAAGCGATCGTCAAGATTGCCCCCACGGCCAAACACGGCGAAATCGGCGCGCGCGAAATTATCGGCTACTCCAATCCGACGAGCCCCCATTTCGTAAAACCCACCACCATCGGCGCAACTATGACGGACAACTCCTTGGTGTTGCGCATCTTGGCAGACGGCAAGGTGGAAAAGGACAACTTCATGGTGGCGCAGTCTTCCGAGAAGCCGCGCACAGAACCCTCAACCACGGAAAAGAGCCGCGTGCCCGATATCCGCATCGTCCCGGCACCCTCACGCGGCGGCAAGACCCATACACCGACGCCGACGCCGCCTCCGGCGAAGCCCAAGCCGCCGGTCATTCCGGTTCTTCCGAACGCCTCCTCGGCGCCCGCTTCGTCCGAACAATCGTCATCGAGCTCCTCCTCGCAGGAACAATCGTCGCAACAGAGTAGCTCAAGTTCCTCCGCGCAGACCAGCAGCGATACGCAGGCACCGTCGTCTTCGCAGAGCCAGTCCAAGCCCGAAAGCAGCAAGAGCTCCACAACCGAGGCACCCCCGAATCCGAATCCGTCCGGCGAAAACACCTCGCCCGAAGAAAAGCCCGCCCCATAAGGCGGGCTTTTTTATTGCTCCTTTCCTGCCCGGATGCCGTTCTCCGTGCTTCGTAGGCTTCTCTAAGACACCTGTCGAGCCCACTGTGCAACGACGCTCCTGCTACATGGCAATAAAAAGGAGGTGTTCCTTTCGGAACACCTCCTTCGGTCTGTCCAGGACAAACCTGTCATTCACACCAACAGCAGCACGTTATGCGAACTTACTTGCGTTTTTTCGAAGCGACAAATGCGCCCGCAGCCAATACCGCGCTGCCTGCATACGCCAATACGGTGATGTCGCCGGTCTTGGGAGCTTTTTTGTTGTTTTTCTTATTGTCCTTGTCCTTTACTTCCGGTTTCTCTGCCGGCTTGCCCGGTTTGCCCGGCTCTTCGCCCGGTTTGCCCGGCTCTTCGCCCGGTTTGCCCGGCTCTTCGCCCGGTTTGCCCGGCTCTTCGCCCGGTTTGCCCGGCTCTTCGCCCGGTTGCGGTGCCGGTGTTTCGCCCAAAGCAGCCAACAGACCCTTTGTGGTTTTGGTCTGGCTTAACAGAGCAAGGATGATCTGTTTCGCAGATTTTCCTTCCACATCAACTTTTGCTTTTTCAGCTGCATCAAGAGTCGGCTTTAAAGCGTTCAGCGCGTCAACAAAATCTTTTGCAACTTCAGCTTCGTTCTTGGTGTTGAAGTCAGCAACGGCTTTATCATACGCTTTCTTTGCTTCCGTGTACTCTTTGTAATCCTTAAGAGCCACACTTGCATTCGCCAAATTCTCTTTCGCGTCCTTAAGAGCCTCTACTGCTGCATCATACTTCTGTTTTGCTTGAACGAGCGAATCAATGACGGCAGCTTTTCTTAATTCTTGAGCTTTAGCCGGCTCAGTTGCCTCAATCTCGTCCGCTCGGGCCTTAATTGCAGCTTTGATGTCTTCCGCTTCGGTCGCTGTCAGGCCAGCTAAACCATACGGCGTGGCAAGATCTTCCCAAGCTTTTTTAGGAGCTTTCAATGCTTCTTCCGCATTGTTCACAGCATCTTGCTTTGCACCTTTTTCTTTGCCCAACTTCACCCAATTGTCAATTGCAGTGTTTTTATCTTTCTCAGCATCGGTCATAGCTTTCTCTAAGTCAGAAAGTTTTTTGCCTTCCAGCCCTGCTTCTTTGACCTTCTTCTCTGCCGCAGCCTTATAGACCGAAGCGTCATACACCATTTTGATTTTAGCTGTAGCCAGATCTTCGTCTGACACTGTCGCAGCCTGAACTGCTTCATCCGCCAAAACCGGTGTTGCTAGGGCACCGCCGAACGCCAGAGCGCCAGCAAGAGCCAATGCTACAATACGTTTCGTTTTCATTGTCATCCTCCGTAATTTGTTTTTTTCCTGCTTTGTGATCAGCTGCTATGGTTGTGCATGTAATCGTGGAAGCTCCGGAAAATAGAAACTTCTTGATTTACAGGCTCATCATACCAATTCATCCTGCATTCGTCAACGCTAATTGTGGGTTTTCCGTGAAGTTGTTGCAAAAAAGTAACGAAAAGCTTACTTTTTTGGCCTCTTCCGCATGTATGCCACAGGCTGTGAGTCGTGCGCCCCTATCGGGACGCTCTGTTTTCTGCCGCGCATTGGGATTCGGCATGCTTTGTGGGGCGTTACTCCGCCTTGCCCACCGAGCCGAACATCTCCAGCTTTTCTTTGACCGTTTCTTTGATGGCGGCCGTACCGGGGGCTAACAGCTTGCGCGGGTCGAATCCTTTGCCCTGTTGGTCCTTGCCGGCTTCGATGTATTCGCGCGTGGCCTTCGCAAAGGACAGCTGGCACTCAGTGTTGACGTTAATTTTGGCGACGCCGAGCGAAATGGCTTTCAAAATCATATCCTTGGGAATGCCGGTACCGCCGTGTAAGACGAGCGGCATATCGCCGGTTGCTTCCTTGATGTGTTGCAGGGCATCAAAGTCGAGGCCCTTCCAGTTGGCCGGATAGACGCCGTGGATGTTGCCGATGCCGGCGGCTAAAAAGTCAATGCCGAGATCCGCCAGGCGTTTGCATTCTGCGGGATCCGCGATCTCGCCCATGCCGACCACACCGTCTTCCTCGCCACCGATGGTGCCGACTTCGGCTTCGACGGAGATGCCGTGTTCATGCGCCAGACGCACGATTT
The DNA here is from genome assembly GCF_902381775.1 of Murdochiella vaginalis. Taxonomy (NCBI): domain Bacteria; kingdom Bacillati; phylum Bacillota; class Tissierellia; order Tissierellales; family Peptoniphilaceae; genus Murdochiella; species Murdochiella vaginalis. Next base: position 364,527 of record NZ_LR698969.1, on the reverse strand, counting down.
CGGTGGTTTTTTCCAGATTCTCTTCGAGCGGGAAATGAGAGCCGTCGAACATGACGGAGGTGTAGCCGGCTTCGATGCACTTTTTCGCGCCTTCATAGGTGCCGTGGTCCAAGTGCAGCGCGACGGGCACGGTAATGCCCAGGGCCTCATCCATTGCGCGCACCATGGCGGCGACGGTGGTGTGGCCTCCCATGTATTTTCCGGCGCCTTCAGAGACGCCTAAGATGACGGGCGACTTGAGCTCCTCCGCGGTTTCCAGAACGGCTTTGGTCCATTCCAGATTGTTAATGTTGATCTGTGCGACAGCGTAGTGTTCTTTCGCCGCCTTGATGAGCATTTCTTTGGCCGATACCAGCATATTTTCCTCCTTTTCGTGTGACTTCGTGTGACGGTTTTCGATGCAACGGGCCAGGTCGGCTCGCGCAGAGCATTTCGGACGCCTTAGCGGCGGCCGGTGTTGACGACTATTGAATGGTGTCCACTTTCCATATATCCCGCACGTATTCGCGCACGGTGCGGTCGGATGAGAATTCGCCGCAGTTGGCGAGGTTCATCAGGCACTTCTTCGCCCAGCCGAGACGGTCGCGATAGGCGGTGTCGACGCGCTTTTGGGCTTCGGCATAGCTTTCAAAATCGTAGAGCAGATAGTGTTCGTCCCCGCGTTCGCCGTGTTGGGGTGCCACCAGCGAATTATAGACATCCAGGAACATATAGGTGCCGTGGTCCGACAGGCGCTGATCCAACAGATAGTCCACCACTTCCTTAATTTCGGGCTTCGTATGGTAGTACTCGAGCGGATTATATGAGGAAGCAATGCCTTCCAATTCTTCGACGGTGGCGCCGAAGCGGAAATTGTTCTCTTCGCCGGCATCCGCAATAATCTCGATGTTGGCGCCGTCATACGTGCCGAGGGTCGGGGTGGCGTTGAGCATGAATTTCATGTTGCCCGTGCCGGAGGCTTCTTTTCCGGCCGTGGAAATCTGCTCGGAAATGTCCGCCGCCGGAAAGAGCTTTTCGGCGGAGCTGACGCGGTAGTTCTGGACGAAGACGACGCGCAGTTTTTTGCGCGTATCCGGGTCGGCGTTGACCATCCGGGCGACTTCGTTGATGAACTTGATAATGGCTTTGGCACGGAAATAACCGGGCGCGGCCTTCGCGCCGAAGATAAACGTGCGCGGCACCATGTCCAGACCGGGATTTTTCTTGAGCATATTGTACAAGTGCAGAATGTGCAGAATGTTCAACAGCTGGCGCTTGTACTCATGCAGGCGCTTGATCTGGATGTCGAAAATCGAGTCGGGATCCAAGGTAATGCCTTCGGTGCGTTCAATGTAGTCCACCAGCTGGTTCTTTTTGATGGCCTTGATGGCGTTGAGCTCCGTAAGGGTTTCGGGATCGTCGGCGTAGCGTTCCAGTCCTTTCAAAAGGGTGAGGTCGTGATGCCAGGCGTCGCTGCCCAACTTTTTCGTGATAAAGGCGGACAGCTCGGGATTGGCATATTGCAGCCACCGACGGGGTGTGACGCCGTTGGTCTTATTGCTGAATTTTTCCGGCATGACGGCAACCCATTGCTTGAAGGTTTCGGTTTGCAAAATCTGCGTATGGATTTTGGCCACACCGTTGACCGCGACAGCACACCAAACCGCCAAATAGGCCATTTCCACGACGTTGTCGTGGATGATGCGGTAGGTGTTGATCTGCTCCTCGGGCATGCCCTGTTGACGGAACACGGAAATCATCTTCTGGTTGATTTCCTTGATGAGCTCCAGGCAGCGCGGGCAGACCTCGTCGACAATATCGAGGCTCCATTTTTCCAGTGCTTCCTGCAAGACGGTATGGTTGGTGAACGCAAACGTATGCGTCGCAACATCATAGGCATCGTCCCAGGAAAGTTCCTCTTCGTCGATGAGAAGGCGCATCAGCTCGGGAATGGCGATGACGGGATGGGTGTCGTTCAATTGAATGGAATGCAGCGCCGAGAACGAGCGGAAATTAGTGTCTTCGGGGAAATTCTCTTTATAGCGGGTGAGAAGGTCTTGGATGCTGGCGGAGGTGAAGAAGTATTGCTGTTTGAAGCGCAACACCTTGCCGGCGCGCTGCATGTCGTTGGGATAGAGCACGCGGGTGATGTCTTCGGCACGGTTTAATTCGCGCAGGGCATCGTCATATTGAAAGTTGTTGAAGCGGTCGAAGTCGAATCCGGACTCGAGCGGCTCGGCCTGCCACAGGCGCAGGGTGTTTACGATGCCGTTTTTGTAGCCGATGATGGGCATGTCATAGGGCACGGCGAGCACGGTTTCGTCCCGGAAGCGCACGAGCTTGGCTTCCTCTTCACGACGTTGCGACCAGAAATCGCCTTTTTTGGTCCAATCGTCGCCTTCTTCGCGCTGGAAGCCGTCGATGAATTTCTGTTCAAAGATGCCTTGGCTGTAGCGCACGCCATAACCTTGGACGGGGTAGCCTTCGCTGGCAGCGGAGTCGATGAAGCAGGCGGCAAGCCTTCCCAAACCGCCGTTTCCGAGAGCGGCGTCATCCTCTTCGTCTTCGAGCTGTTCAAAGTCGATGCCGATGTCCTTGAGAACCGCTTTCACTTCGTCGAGAATGCCCAGATTCAGCAGGTTGTTTCCCAGCGCGCGGCCGACCAGAAATTCGGCGGAAAAATAGTATTCGTTACGCATGGTCTTGGTCTTTTCCCGCGTTTCCATCCAGGCATCGGTGATGTGATCCATAATGGTTTGGGAAAGGGCGGCATATTTTTCAAAGGATGTTGCCGTTTCAATGGTCTTGCAGAACAGACGCTTGGTGCTTTCGTTCCACTGCTTCAAAAACTGCTCTTTGTCCATGGGTCCTCCTACTATGCTTGCTCGCTGTCGTCCGTGACCAGCGCCAGTTTTTTCATCTGGTCTTCGGTTTGCAGGGCCTCAATCATTTCGCCGATATCGCCATCCAGAAATTCATGAATTTGGTAGATCGTGCGGTTGATGCGATGGTCGGTGATGCGTCCCTGCGGAAAATTATACGTGCGGATGCGTTCGCTTCGGTCGCCGCTTCCCACCTGGGAATGCCTTGCCGAGGCGATTTCCTGATTCTGCTTTTCGAGTTCCAGGTCATAGAGCTTGGTCTTCAGAAGGTGCAGCGCCTTCTCTTTGTTCTTCAGCTGGCTCTTTTCATCCTGGATGGCCACCACGATGCCGGTCGGGATGTGCGTGACGCGCACGGCAGAGTCGGTCGTATTCACGCATTGGCCGCCGTGTCCGCTGGAACGATAGACGTCCACGCGCACATCATTGAGATTCAGCTCCACATCGACATCTTCGGCTTCGGGTAAGACCGCGACGGTCGCCGTCGACGTATGAATGCGTCCGGATGACTCCGTCTCGGGCACGCGCTGTACGCGATGCACGCCGGATTCGTATTTGAGCTTCGAATACGCGCCTTCCCCTTTGACCATGAAGGTGGCCTCTTTGATGCCGCCGATGCCCTGTTCGGTGCGATCGAGCTCTTCGGTGGTATACCCTTCTTTCTCAGCATACATGTGGTACATGCGATATAAATCGCCGGCAAACAGTCCGGCCTCGTCCCCGCCTGCGCCGGCTCGAATCTCCACAATGACGTTTTTGTAATCGTTGGGATCCTTGGGCACGAGCAAGAGCTTGAGCTCTTCTTCTTTTTTCTGCGCGATGTCTTCCTGCTCGGCAAGATCGGCCTTCAACATCGCTTCCATGTCCGCATCCTGCACTTCTTTCAGCATCTCGCGGTCTTCTTCGGCGGTATCGATGGCTTTCTTATATTCCTGATAGGCCTTGGCGATGGGCTTGCGTTCGACATAGGCCCGGTTGACTTTGCGCCAGGCATTCATGTCGGCGAGCAGCGCCGGGTCGGCAAGTTGCTGTTCCATCTCGTGCAATTGGCTTTGAATATGTTCTAAACTTTCAAACATGATTTTCCTCTTCGTTTCGTGTGGGGAGCGTATTCGATTCGTGGCGGCGTGGGCTACGCGGCTATCGCGTCGCGCGCACGATGCGGTCACGGCCGGTGTAGTCCGGATGCACCGTTACAGCGGAAAATCCCGCCTGTCGAAATAGGCTCGAAACGGCCTCACCCTGCCGATCTCCTATTTCCATGAGCACCACGCCGTGCGACTGCAGCCTTGCCGGCAACAGCGGAATCCATTCCTGATACAGGGCCAGACCGCCCTTTCCGGGTTCCCCGGCAAACAGAGCCGATGCCGGTTCATACTGCAATTCATCCTGCAGGCTCTCTTTTTCCTGCGGATCAATGTAGGGCGGATTGGACACCAACACGTCCACGGCCTCGGGCAGAGCCGACGGTCCGTCGCCCAGCACCCATTCTATCATGTTTTGTGAGGATGCCGACGCATCGTTCGGTACAGGTTGTGCGGACGCTGGCTGCGCGTGGATGCCCCCTCTCGATGACAGAAGGCGGGCGGCATTTTCCTTTGCCAGGACAAGTGCGTCAGCCGAGCAGTCGGTCGCATACAGTTTCCTCGGCTTCGGGTGCGCCTCCAATGCGATGCTGAGGGCAATCGCCCCCGTGCCCGTGCCGATATCGGCAACGAGCTTGCCGGCAAGGTCCTCTTGCAGAGCCATCTCCACCAGTCGCTCCGTTTCGGGACGCGGAATCAGCGCACGCGCATCAACCTGAAACAGATGCCCATAAAATTCCCATTCTCCGATGGCGTATTGCAGCGGTTCGCCGGCAAGGCGACGCCGCACAATTTCCTGATAGCGCTCGGTAACGGCCGTATCCAGGCTTTCGCCGCTTTTTGCGCGCAGCGCACCCGGCGTCGTGTCCAATACATAGGATAACGCCAGGTAGCCTTCCTGTTGTGGCAGCAGCGCCGCCCATTGTGCGATGGTCTTCATCCTGCCTCCTGTTGTTACGCATCGGTATTGCGCAACGCCTTCGACGTACGTCGCCTTCCCCGTCCTCTTCGCATCTGTTCCTTCGCATCTGTTCCTTCGCATCTGTTCCTTCGCGTCGTTCTCTTCGCGAGGGTCTCTTCGCGTCGATCTCTTCTCATTGTAACGATGTTTGGTATGCGGCTCTACTTTTTGCAAATGAGCCATGCGTTTGGAAGGACAACCCATATGGAGCGCCGCTGGAAATGCCGTTGGCGGCGTGGCTATCGAAATGGATATTCTGGGAAGCTTGTGTCCGAAAATGCAAAAAAATGAAATAACGGACACGCTGTTGTGCCTCCATAGCGTGAAAATTGTGTCCCTAATTTCCGAAAGTGTTAAAGAAGGACACACTTCTACCTCACTTAAGTGAAAACCGTGTCCCTAATTTCTATAATTGAAAAAAAGGGAACAAGATTAGGCCGCGACGAGGCAAATTTTGTGTCCTTAAATCCAAAAAAGCACAAAAAGGAACACATTTTGCACCGCTAGAGTAAAAATCCTGTGTCCCTAATTTCCGAAAGTTAAAAAAAGGACACACTTTTACCTCACTTGAGCAAAAAGCTGTGTCCCTAATTTTAATAATTAAGAAAAAGGGACACAGGGTTAAGCCGTGAGGCGGACTTGGAAGCCAATTCATCGCATATCAGCACAAAATTGCAAGCCATCCCCTTCTCTCAAATTCGCCAACCATCGTCCCCGCCTTCGGCGCAAAAAAACGACCGCATACGGCGAGGCCGTCTGTGGTCGTTTTTTGTAAGGCTTTGGCAAGCCCGTTCTCTTGTGTTAGTCGATGTTGTATTTCTTCTTAAAGCGTTCGACACGACCGCCACGTTCTGCTGTCTTCTGTTTGCCCGTGTAAAACGGATGGCACGCCGAACAAACGTCTACACGCAGCTCTTTTTTGGTCGAACCGGTCGTAAACGTGTTACCGCAAGCGCAGGTAACCGTCGCGTTTTCGTAATACTCCGGGTGAATGCCTTGTTTCATGTGATCACCTCTCTTTGCAAGTTTTCGTGCATAGCTTTATGAGTATAGCACAGGGTGGCGACGACGGCAAGGACTGATGGTGCTAAATTTTCATCGCCGAGCAAAGAGGTCACAATAGCGCCAGCCGGAGGTCGGTTCCTTCTGGCGTCTCTATTGTAAAAAGGCGCCATCTCAATGCCAACTGCAAGTTGGTTCCTTATTGCGGCGATGGTGGGGAAAGTGCGTTTTCGCCCTACTACCACCATCGCCGAAAGCATGAACGATGGTGGTGGTAACGCGTTTTCGCTAAATCCCCACCATCACCGAAGGCATAAACGATGGTGGTGGAAATGCGTTTTCGCCCTACTACCACCATCGCCGAAGGCACAAACGATGGTGGTGGAAATGCGTTTTCGCTAAATCCCCACCATCACCGAAGGCATAAACGATGGTGGTGGAAATGCGTTTTCACTAAATCCCCACCATCGCCAAGGGCAAAACGATGGTGGCGGAAACGCGTTTTCGCTAAACCATCACCACTTTCCGCGCAATGAACTTTTATCTGCTTAAGCCTTACGATCCCTTGAAAAAACTTGTCGTAAGCGGTCCTTAGGTGGCTAACATCTGTCAAAAAACGCCGTATTGCTGACGGGGTAACCCGTCAGCAATACGGCATCATACTGGAGATTCTCTCACGTTCTTGGTCTCAAATCATTTACAAATGTATAGGATGGAACTAAATTTTCATCGCCGTTTCATACGCCTGCCAGACGGCGGTTTTGATGTTGCCGATGCCAGCGCAATCGCCGATAAAATACGTCTGCGCGCCGGTGTGAGCCTTGTCCAGCAAGGGATCCGGACGATACCCAACGGCAGAAATGACGGAATCGCAAGGCACCTCGTGCAACGCGCCGGAGGCATCCTTGTACGTAACCGCGTCTTCCTTCACCTCAACCAGCGTGGATTCCAAATAGACCGGGACCTTATGCAGCGCGAACCATTCGCGCAGGTAAGAGGAATTCGCCAGACAGACACCTTCTGTCGCAATCAGGTCTTCCTTCATTTCCAGAATAAAGGGCTCCTTGCCCTGCAGGGCCAGCTCGTAGGCAATTTCACAGCCGGTAAGGCTTCCGCCGATGACCGCGACACGCCGGCCGACGCCCTTCTTGACCGCGACACCCTCTTCCTCCCGACGCCCTTCCAGCGCGCGCAGAAAATCGGTGGCCTCGATCGTGCGGTCAAAGCCCGGAACACGCGAAAGGCTAATGGGCTTTCCACCGGTCGCAACAATAACCGGATCCGTACCGAAGTCGTGGTCGGGCGCAATGCTCTGATTCATATGAACGGGAATGTCCAGACGCTCCATTTCCTGCCGATACCAGGCTAAAAGGTCGCGCATGGGCTTCTTGTAGGACTCGGCCGCTCCCGGAATCACGACACCGCCGAGACGATCCGTTTGCTCATAGATCACCGGATTGTGACCGCGCAACTTGAGCACGCGAGCCGCCTCCATGCCGCCAACCCCGCCGCCGATGATATGCACCGTCTTCGGCGCATCCGTCTTCTTAATGTAATGCTTGTCCCACTGCATGGTCTCCGCATTCACGGCGCAACGCGCCAAATGGAGCGAATCCTGCAACTCCTGCATATTCGGCGTTCCCTTCCATTTGCTCATGTTGAAGCAGGCGTTGTGGCAGCAAATGCAGGGGCGAATTTCCTCGCTTCGTCCTTCCAGGATCTTGGTCACCCACTCCGGATCCGCCAAAAACGCACGCGCAAAACCGACCCCGTCAATTGTGCCGGCGGCCACTTCCTTCGCGCCCACGTAGGGATCCATGCGCCCGGCCGGAACGACGGGAATCGTCACGGCCTTTTTGATTTCCTTGACCTCATCCAAATTACAGTTTTCCGGCATGTAAATCGGCGGATGGCACCAGTACCAAGCATCGTAGGTACCGTTGTCGCAGTTGAGCATGTCATAGCCGGCATCCTGCAAGTAGCGCGCCGCCCACCGCGACTCTTCCATATCCCGACCGACCTCGGTATATTCTTCCCCGGGAAGAGCTCCCTGACGAAATCCTTTAGTCTTGGATTCGACGGAATAGCGCAGGGAAACCGGAAAATTCTCGCCGCAGACGCGCTTAATCTCCCGGACAATATCCACCGGGAACCGATAGCGATTTTCCCGACTGCCGCCGTAGGCATCCGTGCGGTGATTGACGTATTTCAAGGTGAACTGATCCAGCAGGTAGCCTTCATGGACGGCATGCACTTCCACCCCATCCACCCCGGCATCCTTAAGCAGCTTCGCGCTCTTGCCGAACGCCTCCACCATCTGTTGAATTTCTGCGACCGTCATGGCGCGGGATGGCACTTTGTCCGACCAGCGGTTGGGCGCTTCCGAAGCCGAGGCGGTAATCTTATCCAGGTTCATCACGGGCTTGGAAAGGAAACGCAAAACCGGATTCGTATAGAGTGTTTCCATCATGGGGGAAATCGTGAACGAGCGGCCGAAGCCCGCTGTCAGCTGCACGAAAAGCTTCGCGCCCGTTTGATGGAATGCCGGCAGCCATTTGGCCAGATCATCGTACATCCGCTTATTTTTATACAGCCACTGGCCGAACATGGGGTTGTACACCGGCTGGCATCCCGGTAGAACCAGACCCACATTGTTTTCCGCGATCGTCCGGATAAAATGCGCGCCCGTTTCGTCAAAGTGGTTCTTTTCCATCCATCCCAGCAGATTGGTACCGCCCATCGACGTGAGTACGATGCGATTTTTGATTTCGACGGTTCCAATTTTCCACGGAGTAAAGAGAGGGGCAAGTGCCTCGGGAAGCGCCGGGTTTTCCGCAGTGTGTTGAGCAGGGTGCGGTTGTTTTGTGGTGGTAGCCATCGTCATGATTTCCTCCTTTGTTGCTATTGGTTGATGTAGCTTTGTCCTTATCATTATGCCCTTTTTTGCGAATTCTCCATTTTTTTTGGTGAAATATGCGTGGCGTTTCGCGATGGGCGTAAAACGCGTGGGCTTGGTACAGAAAGAAGGGCCGATGCCAGAAAGAAAGAAGCGACGGGACCGTCGCTTCTTTCTTCTATATTTTGTCACGCGCCAGAGGCACCCCCGTTCTCCGCCGCGCACCTCGCCCGCCACTCCTGCCGCCCCGGCACCCTTTCGCGTGCCGCTTCTTCGACGAGCCGGGAGCAAGGCTTCCACACGTTGTTCACCGAGGCGAAGCCGGCGGCACAAGGAAGGGTGCCGGGGCGCGGGTTAGCGCTGTATGGCTTCCGGGGAGAAATCGGTGAAGGTCATCTTGCCGGTTTTCTTGTCGCGGCCATGGTAATACGTAACGTCTACGGTATCGCCTTTCTTGTATTTGAGCAGCAGCGTCTTTAAGGTGTTCATGGATTCCACGGGTTCGTTGTTGATCGCGACAATGATGTCGTAGGGTTCAATGCCCATGGTCGCTGCAGGCGAGCCGGCAACGACATCCCGAACGACGACGCCGCTGTCGGTGGGCAGCCCTTCGACGCCGCTTGCCGCCACCAGTTTTGTGTTGGCTCCGTTGATGCCCATGTAAAGCGGCGTGTAGGTGCCGTCCGCGACGATTTTGTCCACGATGGGTTTGACGGTGGACACCGGGATGGCAAAGCCGATGCCGTCCGCCGAGGCAGGCTTGGCGGTATTGATGCCAATGAGCTCTCCTTTGGCGTTGAGCAAGGCACCGCCCGAGTTTCCGCCGTTGATGGCGGCATCCGTCTGAATTAGGCCATCCATGATATTGCCATCCTGGAGGGTAATCGAACGATTCAGGCCGGAAATGTATCCCGATGTCAGGGTGGATTGCAGGTCGAGTCCCAGCGGATTGCCGATGGCAACAGCCTTATCGCCTACCTGCACCTTGGAGGCATCGCCGAACGTAATGGCCGGCAAGTTTTTCTTTTCCACCTTGATGACGGCCAGATCCAGCGTGGGATCCGCCCAGAGAACCTTCGCTTCGGCCTCTTCGCCGTTGGAAAGGCGAACCCGTACCGTCTTCGCATTGCCGCCGTTGACGACATGCGCATTGGTTAAAATGTAGCCATCCGCAGAAACGATCACGCCGGAGCCCACGGATTCAGAATATTGGGGAGTTCCATATAAAAACGGATTGTTGCTGACGCTTTTCGCAATGGTCGTGATGCCGACAATGGAAGGGATGGTCTTGGCCGCAATGGCGTTTTCCACGGTGGTTTGGCCTTCCTTTAAAGATATGTTGATATTGCCGTTGGTCGTGGCACTTGCCGCCTGTTCCTGTTGCTGCGGCAGAGGAATGTTGCCCGATGCCACCAACGCCGCGCCGCCGCCCGCACCGAGAAGGGCGCCGCAGAGCACCAGCGCAACGGCACGCGCCGCGCTTCCCTTGGGCCGGTAATTGCGCGCAATCTCTTCCCTCACGATGCGACGTGTCGCAGCTTCTTCATAATGAGGACTTTGTGCCTTCCGAGCATCCTCATTCCATTCTTCCGTTTGTTCTAAACGCTCTTGTTCGTCCATGCTATTTCCTCCTTCTATCGCAGCGGATTTCCCTGCTCCGATCACAACGCAGTCCCCTCCGCAGTTTCCTTTTTGCTTTGTAGCCTATCGGAGGGCTTTGAAGGAAATATGTTCCATAATCGGCACACAACTTTGCCCGCACCAATTATCGGGCAAGGCGAAGCAGTTCGCGACGAAGCCGGCGGCGCAGGCGATACAAGTTGTCCAAAAGATCGCTTAGCTGATCACGAATAGACAGCATCTTGCGCGAGGCGACCACGCTGCTTTCGTTTTCCACAGGAAGCGTCGTTTCCGGGACGGTGAGATTTTGCATATCCGCCACGATGTCCCGAAAGACGGGATGCCGATGCACTTCCAGCAAAAGTACATCGAGTTCAGCCGAAGAGCGGAGCAGCCGTTTTCTCGACAGATGCTGTTTCCCGGCTTCCGTCAGGGGTGCAAGGCTCGACACCCTCTCATGGTGCGGACGATCCAGGCTCTCCCGGATGGTTTCCGTCTCGCGAGTCAGCTGTTCGATCAGCGCATCCACGTCGTCCAGGCGCATGACGATCCATTCCTTCTCATCGCCCACCTTGGCATGAAAGCGCTCCAGATCCTGGCGGCGTTCCTCTTCCTTTTCGCGATTCGGAATGCTCGCTGCAATCTGCATCCAGCGCCGACGCGGCTGTTTCGTAGTTCTTTGCATTATTTCCTCCTTCCGCTTCTTTTTTTATGGGAAGCTGTTGATTCTGTGTTTGGGGTGTTGTCGATTCTGTGGTTGGGGTGCCGTTAATTCTGGGCTTGGGGCTGCGGATGTGATTGTGTGTCATCCGTTCAAGATCGCTGAATGGTCCGTTGTTTGCGGTTCTTATCACGGCACCCGCTCAGGATGAAAGATTCTGCGGTTCTTAAAGAATCTGCGGTTGTTAAAGAATCTGCGGTTCTTATGGATAAGGTTACCCTTTTTCAGGACAATGGCACGCAAAGTCCACTCGCGACATTCGGAGGTTCAAATGTGGTGTCTGCTTTTTGAGCCGGCCTGTGGCCGGCGATCCGCTATCGTTATAGGGAAGCAACGGGCGCACCCTCCCCCTCTTTTTTTGCGCTGATGGTGGTGGTTGAGCCAAAACGTGCTTCCACCACCATCACTGACGGCTTCGGTGATGGTGGGAGTTTGCGTAAAATGGGCTTTCACCACCATCACTTGCGACTTCGGCGATGGTGGTGATTTGCCGAAATCGCGCTTCCACCACCATCACTTGCGGCTTCGGCGATGGTGGTGGTTTGCCAAAATCGCGCTTCCACCACCATCACTTGCGGCTTCGGCGATGGTGGTGGTTTGCCAAAATCGCGCTTCCACCACCATCACTTGCGACTTCGGCGATGGTGGTGATTTGCCGAAATCGCGCTTCCACCACCATCACTTGCGGCTTTGGCGATGGTGGTGGTTTGCCAAAATCGCGCTTCCACCACCATCACTTGCGGCTTCGGCGATGGTGGTGGTTTGCCGAAAATAGACTTCCACCACCATCGTCCGCAGAAGTGATGTAACTTGCTCCAAAAATAAGGAGCCGGCCTGCGGCCGGCGGTTTGAAAACGCCGCCGAAGGCGGCTTCCTCTTGGAAAATGCGCCGCCAACGGCGGGTCCGGCGGCGCTCCGCCTTATTTTTCTTGGCGTGTCATAGAAATCGTGTGGTTTTGCAATTATCGCGAAACCACTCTACCGATGTTTAGGCGGATGTAGAGAGGTTTTGCTTTTTCGGCAATTCAACTCTACAGGGTTGCGAGCAGGTGTAGAGTGGTTTCGGCTTTTTGGCCATTCCACTCTACAAGATCACGAGCGGATGTAGAGTGGTTTCGCCTTTTTCAGCAATCCACTCTACAGGACGACGAACGAGTGTAGAGTTGTTTCGCTTTTTTGACGATTCCACTCTATTAAGATAAGGAGCCGGCCTGCGGCCGGCGGTTTGAAAACGCCGCCGAAGGCGGCTTCCTCTCAGAACCGCGCCGCCAACGGCGGTACAAGCGGCGCACCACCTTTCAAACGCGCCGCCAACGGTGTTCCCAGCGGCGCACCGCCTATTTTCCCCGCCCGCTTCCTCACACGTCCCCCCGCACCACACCTCGCCCGCGCCCCCACGCGCCGACATCCGTTCGCGCGCCGCATCTTCGACGAGCCGGAAATACGCCAACCTCCATCACCTTGCCGAGGCGAAGCCGGCGGCGCGCGAATGGATGCCGGCGCAGGCTTTCCCAAAATAAAAATTTGTGTTATACTATTGCAGGAACAGAAATGAGCAACATCCTGTGGGTGCCGCTACGCGGTAGTTTTTATCTGAACACCTGGCTGTGAGCGGGTTCATGCGTTGCCTGATGTGGCACGATGAATCATTAAACGGCGAGGGAGACAGAGTTCTTACAAGAAAGAATTTCAAACAACAGCATCAACCACCACACGATTGTACAGCACGGAGTCTTCTCACGGCCAAGGCAATCTTTTTTTGGTTCGGAAGACACCGTGTCAACGAAAACGAGGTGTCTTTATGAAATTCTTGTCGAAAAAGTCATGGAAGAATCAGCCCATGCAACTGCTACGTCGTTTCGCGGCGTGGATGAACATATCCGTTTTGGATCTTTTTCTGATGGTTTTGGGAAACCTGACCATGGCCTTTGCCATCTATAACATCCATGTTCCGTCCCGCATTACCGAAGGCGGCGTGCTCGGCAGCATTGTTCTGCTGAATAAGGTTTTTGGCCTGGATCCGGCCATTTTGTCCATCGTTTTGGACTTTTCCCTTTACGGGTTGGGCATTCTTCTCTTGGAACGCGGATTCCTGAAAAAAGCTGTATTCTCAACACTTGCCTATGCCGGCTCTTGGACACTTTTTGCTGCAATAGGCCCGGTTTTACCATCCCTTGCGAATGCGCCCCATCTTGCCGCCATCGTCGGCGGATTGCTTCTGGGTGCAGGATGCGGTCTGGTTGTGACCCGCGGTGGCGCTGCCGGTGGGGATGACTGCTTTGCACTGATTCTCAAAAAGCGCACGTCGCTTTCGTTAAGCAGCGCCTACTTCATCAGCGACGCGGTCGTCCTTGGACTATCCTTCTTCATCTACCTGCCGGCACAAAACCTGCTGTGGTCGTTTCTGACGACCCTCATCTCATCGTTTGTGGTCGGGCAATTTGAACTGCGCCTGCCCAAGCCGGGAACTCTTGCCATGCCCATGAAACAGCAGGCCGATGCCTCCAACATGAGCGCGTAAGCATGCTTGAGGAATTCACAGCATTGCACAATCTACGTCAATCGATTTAACGCGCTTGAACAAACCAAGAAACCGCGACGTTTTCAGTTTTCTCCATGTTTCCCTTCCGTTAGAATGATCTTAAAGAACGGATATAATGATCTTAAGAATGCGGAAAAGGAGGTTGCCGTGAAACGTCGCTTTTTTATTGTGTTGCTGCTTCTTTTTTTGCTGTGTCCTTCCCTATCCCACGCCGATATGGGGCCTAAGCCCTACGTATCGGTGCATATCGCCGGATCCGACACACGCTATTACGCAACCTTATTATCTTCCTCTGCGGAATATGGCCCATGGAGAGCGAATGCGGTCTGGACCACCGATGCGCCGGATTCGATTCAACAAAAATTTCAGCAGTTTTCACTTCCCGAAGACCATTATTTTTTAGGCTATGTGGCGGAAGCGGCTCCTCGCGATTTTTGTTGGAGCTACTATCCGCCGGAAACCTTTCGCATTCTGCTTTATGACGAGAAAGCGGATCATTTTTTGATGAGTGCGCCGCTCACGCGTCATGCTTTAAAAAATGAGTATACCGTCACCATAAAAGAAGATCGCATCACCGACATTCATTTCCACTATGACTATCTGGCGGATGTTCCGAAGCTGCTGGCGCTGATTGCCGGCACAATCTTGATTGAGTTGGCCGTCGCCTATCTGATGGGAATCCGAGAGACAGCGTCGCTTCGCTACATCGCCCTCGTGAATCTCGGCACGCAGGCGCTTCTCCATCTTGGCTTGTGGTTCATCGGCTTCCGGCTGGGTACAACCGGCATCATGCCGGTCATGCGCCCTGTCTTGTTGCTTCCCCTGGAAGCTCTTGTCCTCGGCATCGAAGCTCTTCTCTACCGTAGAAAGCTGCCGAAAGAACAGCATCCCGTTCGCTATGCCATACTCGCCAATCTGGTGAGTTACACGGTCAGCCTGCTCATCCCGTAGCGCAAAACCGAATCAAACAATCTCAACAAAAAAAGGAGCCGTTAAGGCTCCTTTTGATTTATTAAATTCTATCCGCTTTTCTACTTCTGTAGCGCCCTTGGCGGAAAGGACGCATGAAACGGCGCCCTTTTCGAACGTTATACCTCTCTTAGCGTCTCCATGGCGGCAGCCACGCGCGAAACGGCCTCCTCCACGGACACATCCTCGTTGGTCATCTCGCGGCGCGTGGAGTATTCCACCATGCCGGCGGCGGCATTGCGGCCGACGGTGATGCGCAGCGGAATGCCGATGAGGTCACGGTCATTGAATTTCACGCCCGGACGCTCATCCCGGTCGTCGAGAAGCACCTCGACACCTTCCTTTTCGAGGCGCTCGTAGAGCGCGTCGGCAAGCTGCATCTGGGTTTCGTCGTTGGTTTTCATCACGGTAATCATCACATGATACGGCGCAGCGATGAGCGGCCAGATCATGCCCTTCTCATCGTGATTCTGTTCGATGATGGCCGAAACCACACGGGTTACGCCGATGCCGTACGAGCCCATCACGAGCGGACGCGCGACGCCGTTTTCATCCAATACGGTGGCGCCAAGGGCTTCGGAATATTTCGTTCCGAGCTGGAAGATGTTGCCCACTTCGATACCGCGGGCAAACTGCAGCGGATTGCCGTGGATGGGATCAAGATCCCCTTCGGCAACCATCCAGAGGTCCTCCGCAATCTCGCCGTCAAAATCACGGCCGAAATTGACATTTTTCAGGTGTGTATCCGCCTTATTCGCGCCACAGACGAGGTTCTCGCGCGTCGTGACGGCGGCATCGAAAATCGTGCGCACCGTATCGGGAAGACCGACCGGGCCGGTAAAGCCTGCCGGGGCGCCCGTCACGCGTTCGATGGTCTCATCATCGAGCATCTCAATTTCATGCTCCGGCGTATGCAAATAGGCAATGAGCTTGGACATGTTGAGTTCGCGCTCTGCCGGCATAAAAACGAACACGGGTTCGCCGCTGATGCGCAGACAAATGGCCTTGATCATCTTGTGCGCCGGGATGTGCAGAAAGTCTTCCAATTCCTCAATGGTATGCGCATTCGGTGTGTCGAGCGTCTCGACCGGCAAGGGTTCTTCGGCCGGATACGTCGGCTTCTGCATAGAAGCCTTTTCATCCGTCGCCGCATAGCCGCCTTCCGCATAGACAATAACGCCCTCCCCGATTTCGGAAAGCGCGGTAAATTCGTGCGACACGTGACCGCCCATGGCACCCGAATCGCCCTGCACGACGCGGTAGTTGATGCCCAGGCGATCAAAAACGCGCACATAGGCATCCCACATCACTTGATAGGCGGCTTCCAGCCCTTCCTGATCAATATCAAAGGTGTAGGCATCCTTCATCAAAAACTCGCAGGAACGGTTGATGCCGAAGCGCGGACGCTTCTCATCGCGGTATTTCCAGCCGATCTGATAGAGATTGAGCGGCAACTGTTTATAGCTGCGTAATTCTTCTTTCACCAAGTCGGTAAAATATTCTTCCGCCGTGGGGCCGAGCGCAAACTCTTTTTCATGGCGATCCGTCAACTTGAACATCTCCGGGCCGAAGGTATCCCAACGACCGGAGGCTTCCCAAATTTCTTTCGGTTGCAGGTTCGAGACGCGAATTTCCTGGGCGCCCGCCCGATCCATCTCCTCGCGCACCACCTCTTCAATCTTGCGCACCACGCGATAGCCAAGCGGCAAATACGTATAAATGCCGGAAGCGGCTTTTCGAATCATGCCGGCACGCAGAAGCAGCTGATGGCTGGGGACTTCCGCATCCCCCGGCACTTCGCGCAGCGTCGGCATATAGAAGCGTTTCATTCTCATGTTATTCTCCCTTCGCTTCCTGCTGGGCATGCCAGTTCAGGTATGCGTCCACAAACGGATCCAGATCGCCGTCCATCACTTTTTCAATGTTGCCCGTCTCCTCGCCCGTTCGATGATCTTTCACCAGCGTATACGGTTGGAACACATAGGAACGAATTTGGGATCCCCACGCGATCTGTTTGTAGGAGCCCTGAATATCCGCAATTTTTTCGCGGTGTTCCTCTTCCTTAATCTGCACGAGCTTGGCAATGAGCATTTCCATCGCTTTGGCCCGGTTCTGAATCTGGGAGCGTTCATTCTGACACGTCACCACCACGCCGGTCGGCAAATGGGTAATGCGAATGGCGGAGTCCGTCGTATTGACGTGCTGTCCGCCCGCGCCCGTGGAACGATACGTGTCCACTTTAATGTCTTTTTCGTCGATCTGAATTTCGCCGATGTCCTTCAGAACAGGATAGACGTCCACGCTCGCAAACGAGGTATGGCGGCGGCTTTGCGAATCAAACGGTGAGATGCGCACCAGGCGGTGCACGCCCTTTTCGCCTTTGCAATAGCCGTAGGCATCATAGCCCTTGATTTCAAATTGTACGGATTTGATGCCGCCCATTTCCTCGGTATTGATATCGGTTAAGGTCACCTTCCAGTCCTTGGTCTGGAACCAGCGCTCATACATGCGCATCAGCATCCCGGCCCAGTCCATGGCCTCGGTGCCGCCTGTGCCGGCATGAATGGAAAGATAGCAATCGTTGGCATCATATTCGCCGGAAAGCAGCGCTTTTTTGGAAAGCGCACCCAGTTTTTTTTCGATCTGTTCCAACGCATCGGTCAAATCGTCTTTTTCTGCCTGATATTCGTCTTCATCAAAGAGCTCCACCAGACCGTTCAGATCTTCATAGGCCGCTTCGATTTCCTGATACGCATCGATGTTCGCCTTTTTGCCGTTGAGCTCCACCATCACGCTCTGCGCCGCATCGGAATCATTCCAAAAATCGGGATCCGTCGTCTTTTCGCTTAACGCTTTCACAGATTCCTCTAAGCCGGCAATGTCAAAGAGAGCTCCTTAGCTCACTCAAATGCACCCGGACGGTTTCCAGATGCTGTCGCATTTCATATAATTCCATGCTTCCTCCTTACCGGTCGAAGCGACCGTGGCAGTTCTTGTATTTTTTGCCGCTGCCGCACGGGCAGGGATCATTACGTCCGATCTTCTTATTCTTGCGCACAAAGGGACGATTCTCGGGCTCGGCTTCGTCGCCGGCGCCGATGGCGCGCGTCGGGGTCGCCACCGCGGTACGCACCACCTCGCGCTTGGGCGGCTCGATGTGATACAGCACACGTACGGTTTCTTCCCGGATGGATTCATTCATAGCGTTAAACATGTCGTAGCCCTCATTGGCAAAGGCGCGCACCGGATCTTCATTGCCCATGGCCCGGATGCCGATGCCTTTGCGCAGCTGATCCATGGCGTCAATGTGATCCATCCACTTGGTATCCACTGCGCGCAGCAGGACCATGCGCTCGACTTCACGCATGACAGAAGGCGTAATTTCCTCTTCTTTGCGGGCATAGAGATCGTCGGCAATGTGTGTAAGCTGATCCTTGAGATCTTGCGGTTTCATGCCTTGCAGTTGCCCAATGGCGACCGCACCCTTGGGCAGGAAAATATTGTTGAGGTAATTGAACAGACCCTCCATTTCCCACTGTTCCGGTGGGATGCCTTCTCCGCAGAAGCTGTCGACGGCATCGGAGACCACGCCGTGAATCATTTCGACGATTTCGTCGCGCATATCTTCGCCGTTGAGTACGCGGTTGCGCTCGCCGTAGACAGTATTGCGCTGCATATTCATGATGTTGTCGTAGTCCAACACCTGTTTACGAGTGGCGAAGTTGTTGGATTCTACCTTCTTCTGTGCGCGCTCAATGGATTTTGTCAGGATGCCGGCCTGGATGGGTTCATCCTCCGGGAAGGCGCCCGATTCCACGAATTTTTGCATGCGCTCACTGCCGAACAGGCGCATAAGTTTGTCTTCCAACGAGATATAGAATTGGGAGGCCCCGGGGTCGCCCTGTCGGCCGGATCGACCGCGCAGCTGGTTATCAATGCGCCGTGCTTCGTGCCGTTCGGTTCCCAAAATGAAGAGGCCGCCGACGGCTTTCACTTTTTCGGCATTCTCCTTGGTTTCGACCGAGAACTCCTTCTTGAGGCGCTGGAATTTTTCCCGGGCATCCAGAATTTCACGTCCGGTAATCCAGGCTTCTTCTTCACTCTCTTCGCCGGCACTATTTGCCGGGAAGGTTTCTTCCGGTTCTACATGGCGGAAGCTGTCGGCCCATTCGATGAGCTCGGCGCTATCGCCATCTTTTTCCATCTGCTTTTTGGCCATCCACTCGGCGTTTCCGCCCAGCACAATATCGGTACCACGACCGGCCATGTTGGTTGCAATGGTTACCTCGCCGAAGCGACCGGCCTGGGCGACGATTTCGGCCTCGTAGCGGTGCTGCTTCGCGTTCAAAACATGATGTTTGATGCCGACTTTCTTGAGCATCTTGGAAATTTTTTCGGACGTCTCGATGTCGACGGTGCCGACCAGAATCGGTTGCCCCGTAGCATGAATTTCCTGAATTTCTCGCACGATGGCGCGGAATTTTGCCTCTTCATGGGCATAGACGGCGTCTTCGCGATCGGTACGATCAATGGGGCGGTTCGTAGGAATTTCAATGACGTCCATGTGATAAATTTCACTGAATTCATCCGCTTCCGTCAGACCGGTTCCGGTCATGCCGGCCAGCTTTTCGTACATGCGGAAGAAGTTCTGGAAGGTAACCGTCGCCAGCGTCTTCGATTCGCTCTTGATGGTGACGCCTTCCTTGGCTTCAATGGCCTGATGCAGGCCTTCGCTGTAACGGCGGCCTTCCATGATACGGCCGGTAAACTCATCGACGATTTTAACCTCGTCGTTGTCGACGACATAGTCAATATCCCGACGCATCGTGGTCCGGGCCTTCAGTGCCTGATTGATGTAGTGCATGAGTTCCATATGGGTCGGATCGGAGATATTTTCCACATGGAAGTAGGCTTCCGCTTTGCCGTTTCCCTGTTCGGTAAGGTTTGCGGTCTTGCGCTTTTCATCCACAACATAATCCACCGTTTCCAGCTTGTGCTCTTCCAGAAGCGAATCCAGCTTGTTGAGCTCTTCGTTCGGATCCAGCACGCGCCCTTCGAGCGTCTGCACAAACACATCCGCACGGGAATACATTTCGGTGGACGGATCGCCCATGCCGGAAATAATCAACGGCGTACGCGCCTCATCGATGAGGATGGAGTCGACTTCGTCGACGATGGCATAGTGCAGTTTTCGCTGAACCACGCCGGATTTATAAATGGCCATGTTATCACGCAGATAGTCAAAGCCGAACTGGTTGTTGGTACCGTACGTAATATCGGCATTATACGCATGCTGGCGTTCTGCCTGTTCCATGGGCTGCAAAACCACGCCCACGGTGAGGCCCAGGAATTGATGTACTTTTCCCATCCATTCGGCGTCGCGTTGTGCCAGATAGTCGTTGACGGTGACGATGTGCACGCCTTCGCCCGCCAGCGCATTCAAATACGCCGGCATGGTGGCCACCAGCGTTTTTCCTTCACCGGTCTTCATCTCGGCGATGCGCCCCTGATGCAGGATGATGCCGCCGATGACCTGAACAGGATACGGCTTCATGCCAAGTACCCGCCATGCCGCCTCCCGCACCGTGGCAAACGCCTCCGGCAACAGCGCATCCAACGTCTCACCATCCTGATAGCGCTTTTTATACTCCTCCGTTTTCGCCCGCAGTTCGCTGTCGGAGAGCTTTGCCATCTCTGGCTCCAGCGCCAGCACCGCGTCCACCTGAGGACGTATTTTATCGATTTCCTTTTCACTGAAGGATTTTGTTAAAAAACCAAATAAGCCCATATCTACTCCCTTGTCCGTTGCTTTACAACACTCTTATCATAGCATTTTAGCGCCCATTCGTGTGAAGACTTTGGAGAAAAGCAAAACCGACCCTGTCGTCGTCTTTTTTTGCACCGATGGTGGCGGCCATGGCGATGGTGGCAGTTGGGGCAAAACGCGCTTTCGCCACCATCTGTTGCGGCTTTGGCGATGGTGGTAGTTTGGCAAAAATGGGCTTCCACCACCATCACTTGCGGCTTCGGCGATGGTGGTGGTTTGCCGAAATCGCGCTTCCACCACCATCGTCCAAAGAAGTGATGAAGCTTGCTCCAAAAATAAAGAGCCGGCCTACGGCCGGCGGTTTGAAAACGCCGCCGAAGGCGGCTTCCTTCTGAAACTGCGCCGCCAACAGCATTTCCAGCGGCGCTCCGCCTTAACCGCACCGCCACCCCCATTCCAAGCGGCGCTCCACCTCAACTGCGCCGCCATCCCCATTCCAAGCGGCGCTCCACCTCAACTGCGCCGCCATCCCCATTCCAAGCGGCGCTCCGCTTCGTTCCTCAAACTTCACTCCGGCCAGCCTAAAAGCAGCAGAAAGCAACCGATAAGCAATCGCTCTCCCGCACCTCCCTACGGCCGCAGGCCGGATAAAATTCCCCCCACACCCACTACAAAGCCGTCCCCGTTCGCGCGCCGCATCTTCGACGAGCAGGAAATATGCCCTCTGCAATCGCCCCCGCCGAGGAGAAGCCGGCGGCGCGCGAACGGGGCGGCTTTGTTGACGCCGGAATTTCGAAAGGATTAAAATAAAGTCATGAAACCTTGGTCAAAACCAAAATGAAAGGAGGTGGGCCATGGTGGGGAAATCGATTCCCCACCGTATTCTGCGCGCAACCGGCTATAAAGCTCAGCTACCGCGCAACCCTGCGTGCGAACTACGCTGCGAAAGCCCTGTGCTTGCGCACATGCCGCACGCGCAACCTGTAACCGCGCGAGAGGCCACACGCGATGAGCAGGGACTGTTTTTTACTCTGTCAGGTACTGTCCGCCAGTCGACCGTCCCGGAGCTTATGGGCCGCGATGACCGGGGTACCTCCGCACACGACGCCATGCGTCAAACTGGAGGTATTTTCTATGAAAAAGTATGAATTATCCGTTCCCACACCACATCATTTTTCCTATGTTGTTCGTGATTTGCCGGAGGTGACCGTTGAGCAACGCGAACGAGCATTAAAAGCGACACATTATAACGAGTTTGCGTTTCCTTCGGGAATGCTCAGCGTCGATATGCTTTCGGATTCCGGCACGACAGCGATGACCAATACCCAGTGGGCAGCGCTTTTCCTTGGTGATGAGGCATATGGCCGCAACACCGGTTACTATGTGCTGTTGGATACCTTCCGTGATATTTTTGAACGCGGCGGAGAGAAAAACTGGAAAAAAGTGCTGGACCTGGTGCGTACGGATTGCCGGGATGTCGAAAAGATGATGGACGAAGTCTATCTGCAGGAATACGAAGGACAATTCTTCAACGGTGGCGCCGCACAAATGGAGCGTCCGAACAGCTTTATTATCCAGCAGGGACGCGCTGCTGAATCCGTTTTGATGGAAATTGTGCGCAACATTCTCAACGAACGCCATCCCGGAAAGAAATTTACCATTCCCTCCAATGGTCACTTTGACACCACAGAAGGCAATATTAAACAAATGGGTTCTATCCCGAGAAACCTTTATAACAAGGAACTGCTGTGGGAAGTGCCGGAAGGCGGAAAGTACGAAAAGAATCCGTTCAAAGGCAACATGGATATTTCGAAATTAAAGCAGCTCATTGAAGGCGTCGGCCCGGAAAATGTACCGCTGGTCTTCTGCTGCATTACGAACAACCCCGTCTGCGGACAGCCGGTTTCCATGGCGAACCTCAAGGCCATCAACGAGGTTGCCCATTCCTATGAAATTCCGGTCGTCTTCGATGCGGCTCGCTGGGCGGAAAATGCGTATTTCATCAAGATGAATGAAGAAGGCTATGCGGACAAGTCCATTGCTGAAATTGCAACGGAAATGTTCCAATACTGCGACGTCTTCGCCATGTCAGCAAAGAAAGACGGCCATGCCAACATGGGCGGCATGCTCGCCTTCCGTGACAAGGGACTCTTCTGGCAAAAATTCTGCGACTTCAACGAAGACGGCTCCGTCAAAAGGGATGTCGGCGTGTTGTTGAAGGTAAAGCAGATCTCCTGCTACGGCAACGATTCGTACGGCGGAATGAGCGGCCATGACATTATGGCGCTGGCCGTGGGACTCTATGAAAGCTGCGATATTCATTATATGCAGGAACGCGTGGCGCAAGCCGAATATCTGGCACAGGGCTTCTATAATGCCGGCGTCAAAGGTGTTGTATTGCCGGCGGGCGGCCATGCCGTTTACATCAACATGGATACCTTCTTTGACGGCAAGCGTGATCATGAATCCTTTGCCGGTGAAGGCTTCTCGCTGGAGCTCATTCGTCGTTACGGCATCCGCGTGGCGGAGCTGGGCGATTTCTCGATGGAATATGATCTCAAGACCCCGGAACAACAGGCCGAAGTCGCCAACGTTGTGCGCTTTGCCATCGACCGCAGCCGCTTATCAAAAGAACATCTGGATTACGTGATTGCCGCGGTAAAACAATTATATGAAGACCGGGAAAGCATCCCGAATATGCGCATCACCTGGGGACACAACCTGCCCATGCGTCACTTCCATGCATTCCTTGAGCCGTATCCGAACGAAGAAAAATAACGAGGTGTCCTATGACTAATCCAAATTCCACAACAAATGCTGCTCCGGTGGAAAAACGCGATGGATTTGCCTCTCGCTGGGGATTCATCCTCGCCTGCATCGGTTCCGCCGTGGGCATGGGAAACATTTGGCGTTTCCCGATTTTGGTACAGAAATATGGCGGCTTGACTTTCATTCTGCCCTATCTGCTCTTTGTGCTGCTCATCGGCTCCACGGGCATCATTGAAGAGTTTGCGCTCGGCCGTATGGCCGAAGCCGGCCCGGTGGGCGCCTTCGGCATGGCCACCAAAGAACGTACCGGCAGCCGTCGTCTCGGCGAAGTGTTCGGCGCCATTCCCATTGTGGGCGCCCTGATGCTTGCCATCGGCTATACCGTCGTCATGAGCTGGATTTTCAAGTATTGCTGGATGGGCATCAACGGAGAACTCTATGCGCTGGGAACGGAAATGTCGGCGATCGGCGGTTCCTTCGGCTCCATTGCCCCTGAAGCGGAAACCTTCGGAGAAGCCATTCATATGATGTTCTCCGGCGGCCTCTTCGGCGTCGGAAACGGTGTCTGGCTGTTAATCGGCCTCTTCGTATCGCTCGCCATTATGAGTATGGGCATTGCCGGCGGTATTGAAAAAGCCAACAAGATCATGATGCCGTTACTCTTCATCCTCTTTGTAGGACTCGCGATCTACATCGCAACCCTTTCCGGAGCCGGCGAAGGCTACAAGTTCATCTTCACCCTGAGCCCGGCAGGCCTTGCCGATCCTAAAGTATGGATTTTCGCCTTCGGACAAGCGTTTTTCTCGCTCTCCGTTGCCGGCAACGGTTCCGTCATCTACGGTTCCTACCTGTCTAAGAAAGAATCCATTCCTTCCTCGGCATTCAACGTCGCGCTCTTTGATACCATCGCCGCCCACCTTGCCGCCTTCGTTATCATTCCGGCCATGGCGGTCATGCTCGGATCCGAAATCAACAACGTCGATGGCGGACCGGGACTGATGTTCATTTATCTCGTGAACGTCTTTAACGGCATGCCCGGCGGCCGCATCGTTGGAATGATCTTCTTTATCTGCGTGCTGTTCGCAGGCGTTACTTCGCAAATTAATCTTTACGAGGCGCCTGTGGCCTTCCTGCAGGAAAAGTTCAAATTTAAACGTGTGCCGGCTGTCGCCACAATCGGCGTACTGGGTGCGATCGTTGCCATCCTGATTCAACCCTGGACGTCGCAGTGGATGGACATGGTTTCGATTTACCTCTGCCCGTTTGGCGCGCTCTTAGCCGGCATCATGTTCTTCTGGGTGCTCAAGAAAGAAACCGCGCTACACGCTGTCAACGAAGGAACCAAAAAACCCATCGGCAACTGGTTCTATCCCCTGGGAAAGTACTTCTACTGTGCAGCCGCTTTAATCGCACTCATCGCCGGTGCGATCTTGGGCGGTATCGGCTGATACCACAATCGTATTGACGCACAAAAAGAAGAGCGCCGGCTTTGGCCGGTGCTCTTCTTTTTACTTTCGCGCTCGCCTTCTCGTTGTCCGGGCGACTTTTGATTCTATGGTACTTTCCTAATTTTTGACTCCGACGGTTTACTTACTTCGTCGGAACCAGCAAACCGTAGTTGCCCGCTTTGCGTTTATAAACGCAGCAGATTCGTTCGCGATCCATGTCAAAATAGAGGAAAAAGTCATGTCCGAGCAATTCCATCTGGTCCACGGCTTCCTCCGTACCCATGGGCAGAACCTCGATCTCTTTGGTGCGGGCGATGTCAACATCTTCCGGCAAAACCTCTTCCGGTGCCGGTTCCTCAACTTCCGCAAAGCGGATCGCATTCTTTACGTAACGACGGCGCTCCAGCTTCGTTTTATACTTTCGAATCTGTGACACCAGGCCGCTGATACAGTTGTCCACAGCAACCAGCAAATCTTCATCCACCTGGTCGGCACGAAGAATGGTTCCCGAAGCGGGAATGGGGATGGTAATTTCACAACGCATTCCGGATTTCTCCTGGGAGACGGTTACCCTTGCCTCGACGTCCTCCCGGAAATATTTGTTCAAGCGGGACACTTTCTTATCGATATCCTTTTTCGTGTTCTCGCGTAAATTGACGTTCTTTCCGTAATAAGCAATTTTCATGACTTCCCCCTTCCTAGTTATCACGTGTTTACCCCAATTTCATGAAAACGTTCGCTTTCCGAAAACTTTTCCCGGAATGAATAAGTGCATATTTTGTTTCTCGTTACGCCCATATCGCAACAAATGAATAAATATAGTTTCTTTTCCCATTCAGTATTCATCCCTTACAGGTTGTGGATATGTTGACAAGTCGTGAGTATGATGGTGGAAAAAACTGTTTTTCCCCTAAAACATGCCTTTTTTATCAACAAGTTATCCACATTCCTGTGGATAAACAAATTTTAAGTGTGCTCTTGACATTCGTTGGGCATTCAGCAGGTCAGAATATGCGATGGAAGGTTACGCATCCGTCTGCGATATTTATAATTTTACTTGTGCCTATATTTTTTCACCCCACTCCATATAGAGGCGCTTTTGTCATCCAAATTAAAGCTTTTGTTAATATTGTATGAAAATTAATCCTTCGTGTTTTCCCGCAAATCTTCCTTCGCGACAACGTCATGGCGAATGGAAAAAGCGTCGTAGAGTGGTTTCGTTGAATTAACAAATTGACTCTACAGCAACGCCCACGCCTGTAGAGTGCTTTCCCTAAATTCCCAAATCCACTCGACAGCCGCATAAAAAGCCGCCGAAGCAAAACTTCGGCGGCTTTTCACAAGCACATAAACGATCTTGAACGAAATTACTTTTGCAGGTTCTTCGTGCGCTTCTCGTAAGAGATGAGATATTCGGCTTTTTCACGGTCATTCATAAAAACAAAATGGCCGGGAACCAGTTCGCGCAGCTTCGGCTTTTCGCCGGAAAAATCGCGCGTGCTCTCATCGTAGATGACGAGTTTCTTGTTCTTCTCGATCAGCGGATCCGGGATCGGTACCGACTGGAGAAGAGAGCGCGTATAGGGATGCATCGGATGCGCAAAGAGCTCTTCCGTCTCCGCGATTTCCACGATACGGCCATTGTGAATGACCGCAATACGATCGGAGAAATAGCGCACGACCGAAAGGTCATGAGCGATGAAGAGATAGGTGATTCCCTCGGTATCACGAAACTTGTTCATGAGGTTAAGCACCTGGGCACGAATGGAGACGTCCAACGCCGAAATCGGTTCATCCGCAATGATGAAATCAGGACGCATGACGATAGAACGCGAAATACCGATACGTTGACGCTGACCGCCGGAAAACTCATGCGGATAACGCGATTTGTGCTCCGGCAACAGGCCGACCGAGGACAATGCCTGATCCACCTTATTAGAACGCTCCGTAGCGTCCTTGTAGAGATGATAGTTATCAATGCCTTCCGCGACAATGTGATCGACCGTAGCACGTTCATTGAGCGATGCCGCCGGATCCTGATAGATCATCTGAATATCGCGCACGAGCTCGTGCTCTTCTTTTTTTGATAGATTACCGTTGATTCTCTTGCCCTTGAAATACACTTCGCCCGCAGACGTCGGATGCAAACCGATGATGGCTCGTCCGATGGTCGTTTTTCCGGAGCCGGATTCCCCGACCAGAGAAAACTTTTCCCCTTTATAGATCTGGAAGGTGACGTCTTTTACCGCGCGAAACTTTTTGCCGTTGTTGCGGAAAGTCACTTCCATCCCGCGCACGTCGAGGAGAACTTCACGATCACCATCCGAATTGGGAACTTGCGGCTGATTCGTGTTATCAATAGTTGTCGTCACTGTAGTCTCCTCCCTTCGAAGTCATTTGCACCATGCGCTCATGCAGATTTTGGATGACCGCCGGCTTTTCCACCTTTGGCGCATCCGGATGCTCAAGCCACGACTTGACGAAATGCGTGGGAGAGACCTGGAACATCGGTGGCTCCAGCTCAAAGTCCACCTTCATGGCGTATTGATTGCGCGGCGCGAAGGCATCGCCTTTGATCGTCTCGAAGAGAGACGGCGGCGTACCGGGAATAGCGTAGAGGTCTTTCTGCCCCGTGCCGAGCTGCGGCAGCGACGAAAGCAGGCCCCATGTATATGGATGACGCGGATCGAAGAAGACTTCTTCCGCCGTGCCGTGTTCAATAATCTGGCCCGCATACATGACGGCGACCTTATCGGCCACCTTCGCGACCACGCCGAGGTCATGCGTGATATAGATGGTTGTAAATTGATATTCCTGTGCAAGCTCTTTAATCAACTCGATAATCTGCGCCTGAATGGTCACGTCCAAAGCCGTGGTCGGCTCATCACAGATGAGGATTTTCGGACGGCAGGCCAGCGCGATAGCAATAACAATACGTTGACGCATACCGCCGGAATACATGAACGGATACTCATCGTAGCGTTTTTCCGGATCGTGAATGCCGACGCGACCCATGAGCTCGATCGCGAGACTTTTGGCTTCTTTTTTGCTCTTGCCCTGATGTTTGATGATGACCTCGCTAATCTGATAGCCGATGGTACGCACCGGATCCAAAGACGTCATCGGGTCCTGAAAGATGGTCGCAATCTTTTTACCGCGGATCTTTTCCCAGTCTTTATCCGACTTTAGCTCCATCAGGTTTTTTCCTTCAAACCAGATTTCACCGTTTGAGACGCGCCCGTTGTTTTCCAACATTCCGGTAAACGTCTTCGTAAAGACGGACTTTCCGGAGCCGGATTCCCCAACGATGGCAAGAACCTTGCCCTCTTCAATATCGAGGGAAATGTGCCGAATCGCGGTCAATTCGCGGTCACGCACCTTAAATTTCACTTGCAATTCTTTAATGGACAGGATGTTATTGGTCATGATGTTCCTCCTATACCATGTGATTGCGGGGATCGCTGGCGTCTGCCAGAGTCTGCCCGACAATATAGAGCGAAACCGAGATTAACGCGGTTACCGCAAGAGGAATAAGGAACAGATACGGCGCAGAAGTCATATAGAGCGCGTTCTTTTGCACAATACGTCCCAAAGACGGAATGGCGGATGTCAAACCAACACCAAGAAAGCTCAAGAACACTTCCGTGGAGATGAACATCGGTACATAACGCGAAAGAAGCGTCATCAAAACCGATACTAGATACGGCAGAATATTGTTACGGATAATCTTTGGCGTACTGGAACCCAGCGTCTGCGACGCCAAGTTGTACTCACGGTCACGAATAATCATGACCTGCACGCGAATAAAGTACGCCACGCTAATCCAAGTGGTACACGTCATGGCGAAAATCAGAGACCAAACACCGTCACCGAAGGTGTATGCCAATACCATGACCACCAACGTAAACGGAATGTTGGAGATGACGTTATAGACCTCAATCATCACGGTATCAATCTTTTTGGAGAAGCCCCAAAACATGCCAACAATGACGCCAATCACCATAACAATTGCTGTCGCCACGAAGGCGATGAACAAACTGGTGCGCGCACCTGCCCAAACCGCATCAAA
The DNA here is from genome assembly GCF_902381775.1 of Murdochiella vaginalis. Classification (NCBI taxonomy): domain Bacteria; kingdom Bacillati; phylum Bacillota; class Tissierellia; order Tissierellales; family Peptoniphilaceae; genus Murdochiella; species Murdochiella vaginalis. Next base: position 335,817 of record NZ_LR698969.1, on the reverse strand, counting down.
AAGGTTCTGTCCGATGTCGTTCGTGCCGAACGGATATTGCCACGAAGGTCGTTGGTACCATGCTGCGCGATTATTGATATTCGGTGCGTCCATGTTGTGAAAACCGGAGAGCATCGGCTGAATAAACGCCAGCAGGAATACCGCCAACATAATGACGAGCATGACGATGGCGACTTTCGAGGAGAAAAACTTACGAAATACGCTTCGCCAATAAGAATATGCGGGGGCGACAATGTGTTCAGAAGCCGTTTCGTCAACCACATGCGGTTCGAACGCATCGGGCGGAAGCTCCGGAATCGAATCCAAGGCTACAGCCGTTTCCTTCGTTTCTTGTACAGAGGTACTCTTCGTCTCCATTAACGGCCTCCTTTCTTCGCCTGCAGCGAAATACGCGGATCCACAATCGTCATGAGAATATCGCCGATAAAGACCGCCGCAACCGCTAACGTCGTGAAAATAAACGTTAAGGTGATAATCATATTGTTGTTGCCGGCATTAATCGCATCCGGCAGCATCTTGCCCATGCCCGGAATACCGAAAACAGTTTCGGTTAATACCGCGCCGGAAATCGCCAAGATGACCGAGTACGGAATCTCGCTGACAATGGGAATCATTGCGTTTTTGAAAATGTGACGGCGCGAAATTTCTATGCCGGAAAGTCCCTTCGCCTTTGCAAATTTCACGTAATCGGCAGTGGATTGGTCAACCATGTAACGGCGAATCCACATCATTAAGGAAGGCGTGCTCAGCAAACCGAGAATGAGGATCGGCATGATGTATGAACGCGGATCATGCGGTCCCAGATGCGTGAACATATCCGGCAAGCCGAGATGGATCCCGATGTACTTCATGAAGAAAATAAACGCCAAAGAAGGTACCGAAATCAGCAAGTTAATGTAACCGATTCCGATTTTATCTAACAATCCGCCCGGCTTTTTGGACATAGCCACCGCGAACGGAATGGAAAAGCCATAGGTAATGAGGAGCGAAACGATGCCGAAGAAATAAGAAACCTGCACCATGGACATCGATTCCTTAAACGTCTTACCATCTGCATAGTGATCGTTGAAGCGTTTGGTATCAATCGATGTCAGCTTAGGCTTATATTTCAGCGTGTGCTGATTCAGCGGCGACTTCATCTTTACACCCGTCGGAAAAGTTTGCTCGATTTTTTTATCGGCACCCTGCCCGTCGGTAATAACATCCAACGTCATCACGCCGGGCTGTACCGGGAAAGATTCCCCAAAATTCAGCGTAAAAAAATTCTGGTGAATGAACGGAAAATTACCGTCCAGGTAAATCATATATTTATGCAAGGTACCCGAGCCAACAAGCGCCGGAAGCCCGTTATGGTCTTTCTCGATGCGATATCCGCGCTCCAAGTCCGGATTTTCCGGGTCCTGAATATAGTTTTTATGGTCGCAAACAATTAAGCGACCGAAGAAATTTCCAATCAGCTCGAGAGGATTGTAATAGCGATAGGCAATCTTTTCCCCTCTCAGCTCATCAAACTTATCCAGCGTCTCCACGGTAAATCCACGCTTCTCTAAATCCTCGATGACTTTTTTTTGTGCGGGGCTATCCTTTTTATCATTGCCTTTTTCTTCCGGCTTCAAATCGCTGAAAATCTTGTTATTGGGGATGAATTCCAAATAACCAAGAGATTCCAGTTTTCCGTAGTAGTAAATTGTCTTCGCATTTCCCGAAATTTTTTGCCAGCCGCCGTCTTGCGTAAAAGACTTCGTCTTCGGAATCAATTCAAAAACAATGAGCACGACTAAACTGACAACGACAAGAACGGAGACTACGGATTTAATGAGACGCGTAATGATATACCTTGCCATTTTATCTCCTTACTATGAAAAGAAGGGGATGAGATTTCTCATCCCCTTCCCTCTCCATTCTTCTCTTTATTTATTCTTCTCATACTCCGCAATGGCGGCATTATACTGTTCTGTTGTGACCAGATCCGCCTGCGTGCGCAGACCCTTGTATTTGTATTCCGACACACCATAAGCACCCATCAATCTTGAGAACGGCACCTCTTTGGTTACACGCATCGAACGTGTCTGCATCGACGTCGGGATATAGAAGCAACTTTCGATCAGCTTGGCATCCGCTTTAGCAAACGCTTTGTAGCGCTCATCCAGATTGTCCGTAATAGCATCCGCCTCACGATACAGCTTATCGTAGTCCAACAAACCTACTTGCTTTTTGATATCTTCATCGACGATTTTGCCATCTTCGCCAACTTCACCCAAGCCCATTGCCTTCAGGTAATAGCCGTTCTTTGCGTTATAAATATCAACGAACGCCTTCGGATCATGATAATCCGGGCCCCAACCGGTATAGGTGGAGATATCGTAGTCCATCTTCTCCGGATCTGTATTATTATAGCAGACCGCTTTGATGGTCTCTAAATCACGTAAAATCAATTCGATGATGATGTTGCCTTCGGTATTCTTTTCGACGGAGTCTTTCATCGACTGGGCTCTCTTCGTCAGCGTGTCGGCAGAGCTGTTGACCATAATATCCAAGTGAATCGGGAACTGTACGCCTTCTGCTTTCGCTGCTTCGATGTACTTCATAGCCTCTTCCTTGCTATAGAAGGGGGCTTGCCCATCACTCAGGTTGCGGTTTTCACCCGTGTCTTTATTGTAAGCTTCATTGACCAAATCGTAATAGTTCTTTCCGTCTGAAGTCTCAGCCGCTTCGGCAACGTTGTTGATGTTGCGCATACTTCCGATAGCTAAATCTTCCGGCATACCGACACCCAAATAGGATTTCACATCGTACGCCGCGCGCAGCGCTTTACGGAAATTCTCATTCAAGATCGCGTTATGCGTAGCTTCCGCCATCGCTTTGTCTGTCGCATAATTGGTATGCTCAAAGGACTTGCGATTAAAATTGAACACGACTCCAAAGACCGTCGAATTCGGCAGCGAATAGGATGTCTTTCCTTCATATTTTTTCGCATAATCCGCAAAATTCTCCCATGACGGATTCAGCGCAGCAGAATAGTAAACGCCTTTTTCAAAGCCGTTAATTGTCGAATAGGGATCCTGTCCAGCGTCAAAAATACGAGTGATCTTATCGACGTAAACATGTTCGGCATCCCAGTAGTCTTCATTCTTTGTCAAAACAGCTTTTGACTTCTCGACGTTCTCGCTCAGGATGAATGCTCCGTTATACAAAATCGAATCCAATTCCTTAGAACCAAATTTGCAGTCCTTTTTGTTCGGCGCGCCGAGTTTGCAGCCGTTTCCTTTGGACTCAAGGAATTCCTTGTTAATCGGATAGAGAACGGTATAGGTCGTCAGAGAGTGAAAATACGGAACCGACATCGGCTTGCCATCTTCGCCTTTTTGCATGGTGAACTGTACCGTGTAGTCATCCAGCGCTTTGACACCGACCTTTTCCCAAGCGGCATCACTGAAATCACTCTTCAGATAATCGGAATAACCATCAACCAGCCCCGTTAACAGATCTCCTGTTGCAGAGGCGAATTCTGCGCCATGACGAACACCGGTGACAAAGTCTTCCGCCTTTACTTCGGCAAATTCTTCGCCCTGGTTGGTGACCCATTTAACACCCGGACGAATCTTAAAAGTCCAAACACTAAAGTCTTCGTTCGGTTCTACCGATTCTGCCAATGCGTTCTGTAATTTGCCATAATGGTCTGTCTCCATAAGACCATCTACCAAATTCGCATTAATTTCATGGTCTGTGGCAAGCGCCGTAACGACGTAGTCCAGCGTCTGCACTTCGCGGTCAGTCGGCAAGGTGATTTCCTTGTCCGCCGATTCAAGCTTTTCGCCCGTCTGCGCTGCGCCCGAGGTGTCACTTGCCGAGGTGTCTCCACCGGCTTGTGAATCTTTGTTGGCCGGAGCCCCACATGAGGTCAGTCCCAATAACAGGGCCAAACCCAGGGCAGCAAATTTCTTGCTGTTCATCTTTCTCCTCCTACTCTCATTGGTTACCGGTTCTTCTTTCCTACAACAGTACGACTTCAACTGCGGTACTACCGTTTCGAGAAATCCCGAAAACGACCGACGTTTGCCGACTCTCCGTTTTGAAAGGCAATAACCGTTCCTTTGAAAACGTTCCGCAATTGTCGTAATTATAACCTATTCTTTACTTCTTCACAAGTGCAATATCAATCACCGCAATGAAAGAAAATTCATTTTAGTGGAATACCCACCGCTTTCATTTCCGCTTCGACATCTGCGCGCGGGTACGGATCGTCCATTTTTACGGATCGTACCTCTCCGTCCTTAATATAGATCACCGCCGGAATATACTCGATTCCGTGTTTGTCGGCAAAGTCCAGGAAGGACGGTTCCTTCGTCGTGTCGAGCGCTGAGAGAGACAGCTCGTTATCGCTTACGATCTCCTTCAGCGTCGGCGTAAACTTCACACAATAGGGGCAGGTGACACGTCCGGCGTAGAAAAGCAATTCCTCCTTGTCCTCGATGGCGTCATTGACGTCCTTCATGGTGATGGCGGGATACGTCGCAATGATCTTCTCGTACGTTTTCTGCTCCTCGGTCAGCTCCTCGGAAGAAGCCGCCGGATCGCCGGAATCGCTCTCTTCCTTCGAAGAGCTTTGCTTTTCCTCTGCCGAGGAGGATTCCGACGATTCCACCGACTGTAAAACACTTTCGCTGCTCTTCGGTTTCGCTGTGTTTCCGCATGCGCTCAGCGCAACAAGCAGGGCAAGGCTCAGCATACCGATCCTCGTTCGCATTCTCCTCATTTTTCTTCGTTCTCCTTTTCCAGCATGTCGTTTAGCGTTCGCCAGGCCAACACCGCGCATTTGACGCGCTGGGGCATGTGCGAAATATCTTTTAACGCGACGGCGTCGCCCAACTGTTCTTCGAGAACGTCGTCATCCTGCTCCTCCCCCTTAATCATCGCGAGAAAGGCTTCGATCGCTTGTTTGGCTTCCTCTACGGATTTTCCTTCCAACAATTCGCAAAGCAGAGACGTCGACGCTTGGCTAATGGCGCAGCCGTGTCCTGTAAAGGAAAGCTCTTCAATCCTATCCCCTTCGCGTTTGATGTGCAGGGTAATATCGTCTCCGCAGCTGGGATTATGGCCGCGCTCACTGTCCGTCGCATCCGCCAGTTCGTGACGATGCGCCGATTGACGGGCATGCTCCATCACAATCTGTGTATAAATTTGCTTCATGTCCATTTCAGGCCTCCTCGCCATACGGCGTCTGCGTTTCGGCTTCCGGAATGCCCATCACGCGGCGCACTTCCTTGACTGCCTCCAGAAACGCATCCACTTCAGCTACGGTGTTATAGAAGGCGACGCTCGCGCGGCAGCTGGCGCTGATGTGCAAGCCGCGATGTAGCGGCTGCGTGCAATGATGCCCGGAGCGAATGGCCACATCTGAGGCATCCATAATCGTGGAGACGTCATGGGGATGGGCTCCATCTAGATTAAATGCAACCATGGTGCCACAATCGTGGTGTTTCGGCCGATAGATGGTGACGCCGCCGAGTTTTTCCAATTCCTCGGCGAGGTAGGCGGCCAGTGCCTTTTCATAGGCTTCGATATTCTCCATACCGAGCCCTTCCAGATACGTAATGGCGGCATCCAGGCCCACGGCCCCGCCGACGTTCATCGTGCCGGCCTCAAATTTATAAGGCAGCTCGGCAAAGGTAGAGGATGTATCCTCGACATATTCAATCATTTCTCCGCCGAAAAGGAACGGCGGCATCGCCTCCAAAAGCGCTTGTTTGCCGTATAACACGCCGATGCCGAAAGGTGACCCCATCTTGTGACCGGAAAAAGCGAAAAAGTCGCAGTCCCAATCCGTCACATTCACGGGGCTGTGTGGTGCATATTGCGCACCGTCCACCACGACCGTAGCGCCGACGGCATGCGCCTTCGCGATCATTGCCTTGACCGGCGGCAACGTCGCGATGACGTTGGAAGCGGCACTAAAGGCCAACACTTTCGTCTTCTCACTGAGCTTCGCCTCGAAGTCCGCTTCATCCAGCTGGTAATCCTCGCCCAGTTCGACATAGCGCAGGGTGGCGCCGGATTGTTGGCAGGCGAATTGCCAGTTGACGCAGTTGGAATGGTGTTCCATGCGGGTGATGAGCACTTCATCGCCCGGTTTTAAGACGTAAAGCGCATAATTATACGCTATAAGGTTGAGGGATTCGGTCGCATTGCGCGTAAAAACGATCTCTCGTGCGCTCTTCGCACCTATAAAGCGGGCAACATGTTCCCGCGCCTGCTCATAGGCCTGCGTAGCGTAAAGCGACAGTCGGTGATTGCCGCGCAGAGGATTCGCATTTTCGTGTGCATAAAACTGTTGCATGCGCTCCAGCACCTGCCGTGGACGCTGCGTGGTTGCCGCATTATCCAAATAGATGACGGGCTGTTCCTCCTCCAAATACGGAAAATCGCGGCGCACGGCATCGAGTGAAAAGCCCGGGTCGCGCAATATTTTTTGTTGCTGTTCGTTCATGTTTATCTCTTTCTCTTTGTCAGACGATCATGAATGGCCTGATGAATACTTTCGCGCAACGCGACATTGGGAATGCGATCCAGCGTTTGCGCCATACGCGATTCCACAATCATGCCCTCCGCTTCCTGTCGACTGAGACCGCGGCTCATGAGGTAGAAAAGCATCTCTTCATCCACGCGCCCTGCGGAGGTCGCGTGATTACCTTGGACCGCGTCTTCATGACAGAGCAGAATCGGAACGGCTACCGAACGGGCCTTCTCGCTCATCAGCACCGTCACCTCTTCTTCATCCCCCACAGCGCCGCGCGCGCCTTCCAAAAAATCCAGCGTTCCGCGGAAAGACTTATAAGCCTCATCGAACAGAGCACCATCCGCGCGGATAATTCCCTCTGTGTAGAGCCCGTGAAAACGAACATGGTAGAAGAGATCCAGCGCTTCCTTCTCCTGGGCAAGATAGGCGACGTATTCTTCCATCTTCGCTTCGACGCCCTCGAGATCGCCGCTGAGGTGATAGTTGGTGCGTGCGCCGCCCATTTCCACGTGGGCAATACGCAGATTGCCGCCATCCGCCACCGTAAAAGACACGCTTTGATTGCTGATGCAGTCCTTGTTCAGGCGATTGAGCAAAACGAGCTTGAGGTCCGCATCCTCTTCCACTTCTATGTGAAGAACGCCGTTTCGACGGCCCTTGACCGTTTCATCGCTTTCCACATGGAGAATCAGCGTCGCACAGTGTCCGCACGGAACATGCACGGTCAATCGATCCTGGAGCGAGGGATTTTCCTCGGTTGCCATGAAATATAGAGTTTCTTCTGCGCCATCCGTCATCGACCAATCACGCAAAACGTTGGAATTCTGCCGATTTAAGATTTCTGCCGTTTTTGATATTCCATATGTTATGGAATTTTGAGGTTCTTTTGCCTCCTCAATTCCATATTTTATGGATTTATTAGCCTGTTTTGGGGTGATAATTCCATATTTTATGGAATTATGCTCGGCTTTGCCCTTTTCTTCGACATCGCCTTCCACGCCGGAAACGGTGAGACCGTCAAACGGCATAAAGCCGGGATAGCGCTCCAGCTCCGTTGCCACGTCGTTGACTTTCAGCCATCGGCAGGTGCGCGCAGGCAGCTCACTTCCCCGTTCTTCGCAAATATGGTTCTTTTGTTTCGGTTCGGTATGCAACGTGCTCATCCGATCGCTCCTTTCAATTCCAAAGTGATCAGATTGTTCATCTCCACCGCATATTCCATCGGCAGCTCTTTCGCAATCGGTTCCGCAAAGCCGCGCACAATCATGGCTTTGGCCTCTTCTTCGGGAATGCCGCGACTCATCAGATAAAAGATCGCCGTTTCATCGATACGCCCGATTTTCGCCTCATGCCCCAGATCCACATCTTCCGTAGCAATGCGAATGGCCGGGATGGTATCGGAGCGACTTTCCGCATCCAGCATCAGCGATTCGCACGATACCGAGCATTTTGAGCCCGCCGCATTCTCGCCGATATCGACCGTCCCGCGATAGATCGCGACGCCGCCCGACTTGGAGATGGACTTGGAATTGATCGTAGAATACGTGTTAGGCGCATAGTGCATCACCTGTGCGCCGGTGTCGAGATATTGCCCTTTTCCGGCAAAGGTGATGCCGGTGAACTCGCTTCGCGCGCCTTCCCCGACCAGAAGACTGGACGGATACAGCATGGAACAGGCCGAGCCGAACGAGCCGGAAACCCATTCGATGGAGCCGCCTTTTTCCACCCGTGCGCGCTTGGTGTTGAGGTTATACATATTTCGCGACCAGTTTTCAATCGTGGAATAGCGCAGATGCGCGTTTTCTTTGACATAGAGCTCTACAGCGCCGGCATGAAGATTCAGCGTATTGTATTTCGGTGCCGAGCAGCCTTCGATGAAATGCACCGAGCCGCCCTCTTCCACCAGTATGAGCGTATGTTCAAACTGACCGGCGCCGGGTGCATTCAGACGAAAATAGCTCTGCAAAGGAATATCCACATCCACGCCCTTTGGCACATAGACAAAGGAGCCGCCCGACCAAACGGCGTAATGCAGAGCCGCATAGCGATGCAGGCGCGGGGTAATCAGTTTTCCGAAATGGGCTTTAATGATGTCGGGATATTCGTGCACCGCCGATTCAAAATCGGTGTAAATAACACCCTGTTCCGAAAGATAACTGCGCATATTGTGGTAAACCACCTCGGAATCGTACTGCGCGCCCACGCCTGCCAGCGATTCCAACTCCGCTTCCGGAATGCCCAGCTTGGTAAACGTATCGCGAATCTCGTCGGGCACATTTTGCCAATCTCGAGCCATTTGTGCCTTGGGGCGCACATAGGTCGAAATGCGGTTCATGTCGACGGCGTGCAAATCCGGGCCCCAATTGGGATTCTCGGAAGCGTTGAAAATGTCCAACGCCTCTAAGCGTTTTTCCAGCATCCAAGAGGGCTCCTCTTTATTGGCGGAAATCTCGCGAATAATGTCCTCTGTCAAGCCGTTTTCCACCTTGACATCATATTCAAACGGATTTCTCAGATCGTATACGCCACGCGGCAGATCCGCAACCTCGGATTTTTCCGGCGCCTCAAATTCACCGGCCGCCAAGCGTGCTTCGCGTTCCGCTTTTCGCCGTGCGTGGCGCAACGCCGCATCCTCATTTCTGTTCATCGGTGACCTCCTCGGCCATCTCGCGGCGAATCCATTCGTAGCCTTCGCGGTTGATGCGCTCCGCTACTTCCGGCCCACCGTTCTTCACCAATTTGCCGTCGATGATCACATGAACAAAGTCGGGATGCAGATACTCTAAGATCCCGCTGATATGCGTAATAATGAGGCAAGCCTTCGTATCATCCAGAAACTCGGCAACCCCCCGGCTGACAATGCGCACCGCATCGACATCCAGACCCGAATCCGTCTCATCCAACAGAATCAGCTTCGGATCCAGCACCTGCATCTGCAAAATTTCGGTCTTTTTCTTTTCGCCGCCGGAAAAGCCGACGTTCAAATAGCGTTCCGCGTATTCCGGTGCCATAGACAGGGCTTCCATTTTTGCTGCGAGCGCTTTCTTGAATTTCAATACCGATGGTGTTTTTCCCTCGCGCTGGCCCTTGGCCGTGCGCAGAAAATCTTCGACGCTGACACCGGGAACTTCCTGCGGCGTTTGAAAGCTGAGGAAAATTCCTTTTCGGGCGCGCGCATCCGCCGTATCCTCGAGAATGCTCTCGCCCTCGAACAGAATGTCTCCTTTATGAACATGATAACGGGGGTGCGCCATGATGGCATTGGCAAGCGTCGATTTCCCGGCGCCATTGGGCCCCATTACCACATGAATTTCGCCCGGGTGAATAGTCAGGTTGATCCCTTTCAGAATGTCGGTTTGATCAACGCCGACATACAAATCTTTCAGTTCCAATAATGCGGACATGTTCTCCTCTTTCCTACGTAAAAGCCCCGCCCTTCGGCGAGGCTGCGACTTATCGTGTGAACGTGTCGCGGTATGCCTTAACCACCGCTTGCGTTGTTATACCCAATTCCTGGAGCACTTCCTCCGCCGGCGCAGACAGACCGAAGCGGTCAATGCCCAGCGCGATACCGTCCAGACCGACGTAGCGTTCCCACCCGAAGGTGGTTGCTGCTTCGAGACTCAAGCGATGACGCACCGTGGAAGGCAAGACCTTTTCGCGGTATGCCGCATCCTGCTGATCAAAACGTGCGGTACTCGGCATAGAAACCACTGAAACCTCAATGCCGTCCGCGGCCAGAATTTTCTGCGCTTCGACAAGCAGTTGGACCTCGGAACCCGTGCCGATTAAAATGCCGTCCGGCGTCTCTTTTTTCGACGGCGACAGCACATAGCCGCCGCGAGCAACGCCCTCTTCGGCCTTCTCGTGCGTATGCGGCAGCACCGGAATGTTCTGACGCGTGAGGACGAGCATGGTCGGATGATCCGTGCTCTCCATCGCCAGACGCCAAGCCTGCGCCGTTTCGTTGGCATCCGCCGGACGAATCACGTCCATATTCGGCATGGCGCGCCAGCTGGCAAGCTGTTCAATCGGTTCATGCGTGGGACCGTCTTCGCCGACCGCTACGCTATCATGTGTCAATACATACATCACCGGTAACTTCGACAGGGCGGCAACACGCGCTGCGCCGCGGAAATAATCCGAGAAAACAAAGAAGGTCGCACCGAAAACTTTGGTGCCGCCGTGCAGCGCAATGCCGTTGTTAATGGCCGCCATGGCAAATTCGCGCACGCCATACCAAATGTTGCGATCGGCATCATCCTCCACGCGGAAGGCGCCTTCCCCACCGATTTGCGTTTTATTGGAACTGGACAAATCCGCAGAGCCGCCCCAGAAATTCGGTACCGCTTTCGCAATGGCCTGAATCACCGTATGGGATGTGGCACGCGTCGCCTCGGCTTTGTCGCCTTCCTTCCAGGAGGGCAGCTGCTCCGCCCAGTTTTCCGGCAATTTGCCGGCAAACGCGTCCCTATAGGCTTGTGCCAGCTTCGGGTCTTTCTCGGCCAATTGGTCAAAGCGCTCTTGCCAGGCCTGTTCCTCGTGTTCGCCGCGTTTTCCGACGGTCTCGGCGAAATGCGCCTGTACTTCCTCGGGAACGGTAAACGCGGGATAGTCCCAGCCCAATGTCTTTTTTAAGGACGCGGTCGCCTCTTCGCCAAGCGGGGCACCATGCACGCTGTTGGTGCCGGCCTTTGGCGACCCGTAGCCGATGACGGTGTGTACTTCAATGAGCGTCGGATGTTCCTTATCGACACGGGCTTCGCGAATCGCCTCGGCAATGGCATTGATGTCGTTGCCGTCGGCAACGTCGAGCACCTGCCAACCATAGGCGCGGAATCGCTCCGCCACGTTTTCCGTAAAGACCTGGTCGGTCTTGCCGTCCAGACAGATGTCGTTGGAATCATACAGAACGATGAGCTTGCCGAGCTTGAGACGGCCGGCCAGAGATGCCGCTTCCGCGCTGACGCCTTCCATGAGATCACCGTCGCCGCAAAGGACATAGGTGTCGTGATCCACGAGCGTTACACCGTCGCGATTATAGCAAGCCGCCAAATGCGCTTCGGCCATGGCCATGCCCACACCGTTGGCAAATCCCTGCCCGAGCGGCCCGGTGGTCGCCTCGACGCCCGGCGTATGATGCACTTCGGGATGCCCCGGTGTTTTCGCGTTAAGCTGACGAAACTGCTTCAGATCGTCAAGAGAAAGGTCGTATCCCGACAGATGCAGCAGACTGTAGAGCAAGGCCGAACCGTGGCCGGCCGAGAGCACAAAGCGGTCGCGGTTGGACCAATCCGGATTTTTCGGATTCTGCCGCAAAAACTGCGTAAAGAGAGTATAGGCCATGGGTGCTGCACCCAGGGGCAGGCCGGGATGGCCGGAGTTGGCTTGATTGATCTGATCCACGCTTAACAAGCGTATGGTTTGTATGGCAAGCTGTTCTATGGATTCCATATTTCCTCCTTGTGTGGAATGCGTTTCTTCGGGCGCGCTTCCTTTTGCTGAGCGCGCTATTCGGCTTCCTTTTCCAGAATGGCGTCAATGGTCGGGGCAAAGGGGCTTGTATCGGCTTCCTCAACACGACCCTCATCGATTAAGCTCGCTATGGTCGGGTTGATGGCGAGCTTTGCCAGCACCGGAAGGTCATAGCGCGCCGCCACTTCGTCGATACGGCTTTTGCCGAAGATTTCATAGCGTCGTTTCGTATCCGGCGCTTCAAAGTAACTCATATTTTCCATAATACCAAATACCGGAAGGCTCATCATCTTGGTCATGTTGATGGCTTTCTCGACCACCATGCTCACCAGCTCCTGCGGCGAAGTGACGATGAGCACCCCATCCACAGGAATCATCTGAAATACCGTTAACGGTACATCGCCCGTGCCCGGGGGCATATCCACAAAAAGGTAATCTACATCTTCGTAGACCACTTCCGTCCAGAATTGCTGAATCGCGCTTCCGACGAGCGCCCCTTTCCAGAGCACCGGATCGGTGTCATGCGGCAAAATCAGGTTCGTGGAAACGACTTGAATGCCACTCTTTGTGCGCCGAGCATAAGGGATGCCGTCTCGTCGTTCGAGTCCTCCTTCGAGGCCGAATGCATGAGGAATGGACGGGCCCGTCACGTCGGCATCCAGAATCGCCGCTTCCCGTCCGGTCTGCTGCATGGCAAGCGCGCACATCGTCGTCACCATGGACTTACCGACGCCGCCCTTTCCCGACATGACCGCCACCACATGACGGATCCGACTCTTTTCATGGGGTTCCTTGTAAAATACCGGCTTTTTTCGCGTATTTTCCTCGCTCATGCTCTTCCCTTTCGTCCTTCGGTGCGTTCCTCCGCATCGACCATCTCTTTCAGGCGACCGACCATCAGATAGGGAATGTGATGTAAATCCGCCATCGTCCGGCATCCCAAAAGCAGTAGGCCCATCGCGATGTTATCCAAAACGCCCTGTAAATATTCTTCCGCATATTCCAGTGAGCCATGCATCAAGTAACGCAAAAGCTCCCCGGAAATCGCGCTCATATCCGCCCCCAGCACATGGGCATGCAACACATCCGTCGCCGTGGTGATGCCGCCCGACGCGATCCGCTTGGTATTTGGACATTCCTTATGCACATTCCAAATCGCCTTTGCCGTCGGAATGCCCCAGGAATAAAATTCCGTCAGATCGCGGCGCATGGAGCGTTGGTCTTCCACTTCCATAAAATTGGTTCCGCCCGATCCCGAAACATCAATGTATTCCACGGGAACATCGCGAAGCAGACGCCCGTCCTGCCGACTCATGCCGAAGCCCACTTCCTTAACAATCACTTTTCCGGGAAAGGCTTCCGCGATGCACCGCAGATTATCATACAAGCCGCGAAAATCGCGATCGCCCTCTTCCTGGGCCATTTCCTGGGAAGGATTGACATGCACGCCGATGCCCTGCGCATCGATCATCTCCATAGCACGTGCCACCTGATCCACCGAAACACCTGCCGACACATTGCCGATAATAAGGCCGTCTTGCCCCAACGTTTCGCGCACAATGCGGAAGGAATCCACCGCTTTCGGATCTTCGAGCGCGATGACCTGCGAGCCGACCTGCATGGGCAAGCCGAAATCCTTGGCGATCTGCGCCAAATCCCGGTTGATGCCCTTGGTCATATCCGTGCCGCCCGTCATGGCATTGATCATGAGCGGTGCCGGAATGGTGCGACCGAAAAACTTCACCGAGGTATCAATGTCGGAAAGGGCCAGTTCCGGAAACGAGACCGGCTCCAGCACCACCTGATCCAGGAGCGTGCCGCCATACGGTTCGGTTCGCAACACCTGTTCAATGTGTTCATCTTTGCGTTCTTTGCGCATAGTCTTCCTCCCCGCTTTGTTTTTCCCGGCGCAGAATGACAGGCGGATCCATGCCGGCGGACCCTGTCGTGCCGTCTCCGGATGCCTTGCGTTCCGCTTTTTTGTCTCCTCGCCCGCCGACCACTTCCCAGGCGGAGCTCATCATGAGCTTGACGCGGTTGATCTGGTTGACTTCGGAGGCACCGGGATCATAGTCGATCGCAATGATGTTGGCCTCCGGATGCTTTTCGCGAACCGCCTTCATGACGCCCTTGCCGGTAATATGGTTGGGCAAACAGCCAAACGGCTGAATGCAGACAATGTTCGGCGCGCCCTGTGCAATTAATTCGATCATTTCCCCGGCCAAAAGCCAGCCTTCGCCGTATTGATGCCCCAGCGAGACGACTTCTTCGGCATACCGTTCGATCTGTTTCGCATAGGGCGGCTCTTGGAAATGTTTCGAGGCGCGCAGCGCTTTTCTGGCGGGTTTTCGATAGTATTCAATGGCCGATACGCCCAGTCCGCTCGAGACAAAGCCCAGCAATTTGCTCTTGCCGAGCAGTTCGCTCTTATGTTTCGCATTGCGGAAGGAATACACCAGAAAGTCCATCAAATCGGGAACGATGACCTCGGCGCCTTCGTCCTCCAACAGCTTCTGCAAGTGGTTATTCGCTTCCGGCAAGTATTTGACCAAAATTTCGCCGACGATGCCCGCTTTCGGGCAGGTGCGCGCCACGCGCGGCACGGTATCAAATTCTTCAACGCAGTCGGCACAAAGTTTCTTAAACAACGAACGATGCGGACGCACGACAAATTCGGCAAAACGCGCAATCCACTTGTCTTTGAGACGGTCCGTCTGTCCCGCGTTTTTCTCATAGGGACGCGTGGCGTTCGCACAGCGCATGACAAGATCGCCTGCCACCAGCGCATAGCCGGCCTTGTTCAGCAACGACGGGCCGAAGGTAAAGCCTTCGGAAACTTCAATGCCCTGCACCGAAAGTGCAATCACCGGCACCTGCGGATAGCCCATGTCGGCCAGCCCCTTGCGGATGTAGCCGACGTAATTGGACGCACGACACGCGCCGCCCGTCTGCGTCATCAAGAGCGCCGTGCGGTCGGGGTCATATTTTCCGCTCTCCAGCGCTTCCAACATCTGGCCGATGACGGTAATCGACGGATAGCACGAGTCGTTATTCACATATTTTAAGCCCGCGTCAATCACGGACTGATCTACGCGTGTAAGAAAATCGAAATGGTAGCCTTCCCCGGCCAGTGCCTGCTCCAGAATGGCGAAATGATCCGGCGCCATGTTCGGCACGAGGATGGTGTAGCCCTCTTTTTTCATCTGTTTCGTAAATGGAGCCTTCGCCGGAGCATAGGAATCGTTTCGGAAGTGCTTTGCAGGCTGTTCTGCCGCGGCCCGTTCTGCCGCGGGCTGTTCTGCTACGCGCTTTTCTTCCTGCTCGCTGCCGGAAAGCGCCTGCAAGAGGGACCGAATACGAATCTTGACCGCGCCGAGATTGGACACCTCGTCAATTTTCAGCAGCGTATAGATTTTTCCCTTGCTTTCAAGGATTTCCTGCACCTGGTCGGACGTGACGGCATCCAGCCCGCAGCCGAAGGAATTGAGCTGAATCAGTTCCAGATCGGGATGCGCTGTGACAAATTCCGCTGCACGATAGAGGCGGCTATGGTAGACCCATTGATCCAGCACGCGCAATTCCTCGGAAACATCCTGCTGATTCATGGCGACGCTGTCCTCACTGAGAACGGCAAGTCCCATGCCGTTAATCAGCTCCGGGATGCCGTGGTTGACCTCTTTATCCACATGATACGGACGGCCCGAGAGTACAATGCCCTTCGCATGATGTTGCTTCATCCATTCGAGCGCGGCCCGTCCTTCGCGGCGAATGTCGCGATGATAGTTTTTCTGTTCTTCCCAAGCAGCGGAAACCGCGCGGCGGATGGCTGCAGCCGGAATTTCCATGGCTTTTCCATCCACGGTAAAATGCGCAAAAACCTGCGTCAGGCGTTCCGTGAGCGTCCGCTCGTCCGCAAAGGACAGGAAGGGATGCAGATACGTCACGCCGTTTTCCTCCAACGAGGAAACGTTGTTCTTGATCACTTCCGGAAAGCCGATCACCACCGGACAGTTGATCTGGTTTGCCGCTTTTTCAAACTGCTTTGTTTCATAGAAAACACTCGGATAAAAAATCAGGCGCACGCCCTTTTCGACGAGATCTTCCATGTGGCCGTGCACAAGTTTGGCCGGATAGCACACGGTCTCGGACGAAATGGACGCCAACCCCTTGTCATACATCGCGCGCGAGCTTTCCCCCGAAAGCACGACCGGAAAGCCCAGGCGACTGAAGAACGTATGCCAGAACGGCAGATTTTCATACATGTTCAGTACGCGCGGCAAGCCCACGGTCGGGAATTTGGCCTGTTCCTCGCCGATGCTGCTGTAATAGTGAAAGAGTCTGTCGTATTTGTACTGATACAGATTCGGAAGTCCCTTTTCCTTGCGCACCACACCCGCTCCGCGTTCGCAGCGGTTACCGGAAATATAGCGCGTTCCGTCGGAAAAAACATTGATGGTCAAAGCGCAGTTGTTGGTGCAGCGCCCGCAGCGTGCCATTTTCTGCGTATAGGTGAAATCCGCCAATTCCTCGGCGGTTTTGATACCGCTCTTTCCCATGGAACGACTCTTGGCAATCAGTGCCATGCCCATCGCGCCCATTAAGCCGGCAATGGCCGGTCGTGTGGCATGACGACCCGTAATCTTTTCAAAGGCGCGTAAAATCGCATCGCCATAGAAGGTTCCGCCCTGCACCACCAGATTTTTGCCCAGTGTTTTCGGATCCCGCACCTTAATAACCTTTTGAATGGCATTCTTTATGACGGAATAGCAAAGCCCGGCGGCAATGTCGCCGACATCGGAGCCCTCTTTTTGCGCCTGTTTCACTTTGGAATTCATGAATACCGTACAGCGGCTGCCCAGATCCACCGGCTTTTCGGCAAAAAGCGCCGCCTGCTGAAACTCTTCGACGCGCATGCCGACCGAAGCGGCAAAGGTCGAGAGAAACGAACCGCAGCCGGAGGAGCACGCTTCGTTCAGCTGAATCGAATCGATGACGCCATCCGAAATGTGCATGGCTTTCATATCCTGGCCGCCGATGTCCAAAATGAAATCCACATCGGGATCGTAATAGTGAGCCGCGGTGTAATGCGCAATGGTTTCCACCTCGCCGGTGTCCACTTGCAGCGCCGCCTGAATGAAGTCCTCACCATAGCCGGTAATGCCGGAACTGGCGATATAGGCGTCGTCATTCAGCTGTGTATAAATCTCCTGCAGATGCTCGATGATATGCTCCAGCGGCCGTCCGCGGTTGGAGGAATAATGCGTATAGAGAATTTGGTTGTCTTTCCCGATGAGCACCATTTTGGCGGTGGTGGAACCGGAGTCGATGCCTAAATACGTCGGTCCATGATAGTCCGAAAGCGTCCCGTACACTTCTTTGTTGGTCTCATGGTTCTTGCGGAAGGCTTCGTATTCTTCCGAAGAGGTAAAGAGGGGTTCCATGAGCTTGCGCTCTTCGGTAACGAGCTCTTTTCCCGACGAGAACCGATCCACAATCCGTTGCAGATCCTGAACGTCGGCCTCTTCCTGGGCAAGGAAAGCTGCCCCACGAGCGACAAATAGTTGTCCGTCTTCCGGGGTGGTAAAGGTATTGTTTTCGCTGCCGAGCGTTTCAATGAAGCGCACGCGCAGCTGATCTAAAAAGTGCAGCGGGCCGCCCAAAAAGGTGATGTTGCCGCGAATGGGCCGACCGCAGGCCAGGTTGGAAATGGTCTGGTTGACGACGGATTGAAACACACTCATCGCAATGTCTTCATGGGACGCACCCTGATTGAGAAGCGCCTGCACGTCCGTTTTGGCAAACACGCCGCAGCGAGAGGCGATGGGATAGATTTTTTCGTACTCGGACGCCATCGCATTCAGTCCCGAGGCATCCGTATCCAGCAAGCTCGCCATCTGATCGATGAAAGCCCCCGTGCCGCCGGCACAGATGGAATTCATCCGCTGCTCGACGCTGCCGGATAAATAGGTGATCTTGGAGTCTTCTCCGCCCAATTCAATAATCACTTCCGTATGGGGAAGCAGGGTGCGAATCGCCTTGGTTTCGGCAATGACTTCCTGGACAAAAGGAATGCCAAGGTAGTCTTCCAGAAACATTCCCCCGGAACCGGTCACCGCCAGCTGAATCGGCGCATTGCCGATGGTGTCCAGCAATTCCTGCATGACCTGCTCCACCGTTCGTTTGACATCACTTTTATGTCGACGATAGACCGAAAAACAAATTCGATCCTCTTCGTCGAGACAGACGACCTTCACTGTGGTCGATCCGACATCCAATCCTGCGTGATAAAGCATAGTTCCTCGTCTCTACTCCAAAAGCCCGACGGTTTCCTTTCATCCGTATCGGTGTTCGGCATTCCGTACCGCCTTTCCGGCGGTTGTACCGTTACTTCTTTCTTCTATTATGGTATGGGCTCATCATATACCCCTTCAGGGAAAAGTGCTATGCCCATAGCGTGTAATTGTTACCCCTTTTTCGTCTCTTTTCCTTCCTCGGCTTATGCACTACAATAAAGAAGAAATAAAAACAAGCGAGCCTTGCGGCTCGTGAATAAACCATGTAGGAGGACTCATGATTACCTATTGTACACCCATTACAGATTGGCTGACCTATGTCGGTGTGAACGATCGTCTGAAGCCTTTATTTGAAAACCAATGGCCGCTGCCCAAGGGCGTGGCGTACAATGCCTATTTGGCGACGGATGAAAAAGTCGCGTTGCTTGACTCGGTGGATGCCCATCAGGCGGATGATTTCATGACCAAAGTGCGCACCGCCCTCGGCGATCGTACGCTGGATTACTTCGTCATCCATCACGTCGAGCCGGATCATTCTTCGACCGTTCCGCTGATTCGCCGCTATTACCCCGATGTGACGCTCGTAGGCAACAAAAAGACCTTTGCGATGCTCAACCAGTTCTATGGCATCGACGAAGAAAACACGCTGGTCGTCGGCGAAGGCGATTCGCTTTCCCTCGGCAAACACAAGCTGACATTCCATATGACCCCCATGACGCACTGGCCGGAATCCATGGTCAGCTATGAAGAAACCGACGGCATCCTCTTCTCGCAGGATATTTTCGGCGGTTTCGGTGCACTCGACGGCAAAATTTTCGACGACGAAATCGGTGACATCGAGACGGTCTATGCAGAAGCCTGCCGCTACTACACCAATATCGTCGGCAAGTATTCCCGCATGGCTGCAAAGGCCTTGAAAAAGCTGGAAGGCTTGACGATCAACATGATTTGTCCGGTGCACGGCCCCATTTGGCGCACGCATCCGGAACACATCTTGGCGCTTTACACCAACCTGGCGAACTGCCGTTCCCAAAATGGCGTCGTCATCGCCTTCGGTTCCATGTACGGCAACACCGAGCACATGGCCGATATGCTGGCGCGTTTCCTGTCGGAAGAGGGCGTGAAAAACATTCATCTCTATGACGTGGCGAAAACACATCCGTCGATTATCTCCACGGAAATCTGGAAATACCGCGGGTTCATCGCCTGCGCACCGACCTATAACAACGCGCTGTTCCTTCCCATGCGCACGCTTTTCGACATTTTGACCGAGAATAAAATGCAAAATAAAAGCATGGGCATTGTCGGCAACTATTCCTGGAGCGGCGGGGCCGTCAAGGAGATGCAGGCGTGGCTGGAAAAACAGCCGTTTGAAGCCATCGAGCCCGTCGTGGAGGCGAAGAGTGCCGCAACACAAGAGGATCTGGAACAGCTCCGCGCCCTCGCCAAAGCCATGGCCGAAAATCTCGACTCTCATGCGGAGACCGACAACGTGAATTACTATTCGCATATCGGGGAATAGACGCCGGCGCTGCGGCGCGGCGATACAGACAGAAAGGAATCCACAACGTATGGAATCACCCAAGAAAAAAGTGGTGCTCATCGTCATGGACGGTGTGGGCATCAGCCCTATTGATAAAGAAGAAGGCGATGCGGTAAAAGCCGCATACACGCCGACCTTGGATCGGCTTCGCGAAGAGTATCCCTGGATCATGCTCCGTGCGCATGGCGTAGCGGTCGGGCTTCCCACCGATGACGACATGGGCAATTCCGAGGTCGGACACAACGCCCTCGGCTGCGGCCAGATTTACGCACAGGGCGCCAAACTCGTAAACCAGTCCATTGCCGACGGTTCGCTGTTTGCTTCCGACACGTGGAAAGAGACGCTTGGCTATGCGCTTTCGCATGACGGCGCGCTGCATTTCATCGGTCTGCTTTCGGATGGCAACGTGCATTCTCATATCGATCACCTGATGGCGATGATTACCGCCGCAAAGGCTGCCGGCATCCGGCGTGTCTTTGTTCATGCCCTGTTGGACGGCCGTGATGTGCCGCCGACGTCCGGCGAAACCTATCTCACCCAACTGGAAAATTTCCTGGCTACGCTCAATGACGATACGTTCCATGGCGCCATTGCCAGCGGCGGCGGTCGCATGACAACGACCATGGATCGCTACAAAGCGGATTGGTCCATGGTTGCGCGCGGCTGGGATGCCCAGGTGCACGGAAAAACCGCGGACGGCCGACTGTTCCCTTCCGCCCTTGACGCCTACTGCACGCTGCGTGAAGAAACCGGCGAGGTGGATCAGAATCTTCCCGCCTTTGTGATTGGTGAAAACGGACAACCCGTCGGAGCCATGCAGGATGGCGACAGTGTAATCTTCTACAATTTCCGCGGCGATCGTGCCATAGAGATTTCGATGGCTTTTGAAGACGAGGACTTCACCGCCTTTGATCGCGGGGTGCGGCCGGAGGTCTACTATGCCGGCATGCTGGAATACGACGGCGATTTGCACATTCCGCATCATTATCTTGTGAATCCCCCAAAAATCACGAATACCCTGACGGAATTTCTCGTTTCCAAAGGCATCAACGAATTCGCCTGTGCGGAAACCCAGAAATTCGGTCACGTCACCTATTTCTGGAACGGCAACAATTCCGAAAAAGTTTCCGAAACGCTGGAAACCTGGGTGGAAGTGCCTTCCGATAATGTTCCCTTCGACCAGCGCCCCTGGATGAAATCCGCCGAAGTGACGGATCAACTCCTACAAGCCATTCAAAGCGAGCAATACGGTTTCTTGCGTGTCAATTACGCCAACGGCGACATGGTCGGCCATACCGGCGTCTTCCGTTCGGTCGAAATCGCCATTGAAAGCGTCGATCTCGCCCTTTCCCGCGTCGTGCCCGTCGCGCTTGCCCACGGCTACACCGTCCTCATCACCGCCGATCACGGCAACTCCGATGACATGCTCCAAAAAACCAAAGCCGGCACGGTGGAGCCCAAAACCTCGCATTCCCTCAACCCCGTTCCCTTCATCGCGGTCAGCCCCGATAAGGATGTCGTTCTCGATGAATCGCTGTCCAATCGCGCCGGCCTCGCCAATGTTGCCGCGACCGTCGTGGAGCTGATGGGCTATGAAAAGCCGGAGTGTTGGGAAAAGTCGGTGCTGAAATAGGGGTGAAGAAAAATACTCTATGTAATTCAAAAGGAAGCGACGGATACCCGTCGCTTCCTTTTTTGTAATAACAGCCGTTGCATCAGCGCTTTCCGGCCCCTCCAAAGAATGCCAAGGAGCCTTACTCTTCCGAACGATACTCCTCCGACACCAAATAACGCGGACGCCGCTTAACCTCTTCCGCAATCTGGGCAATGTAAAAGCCGATAATGCCGAGGCTGAACATGATGATGCTGCCGGTAAACATCAGAAGAATGATGACGGTGGTGAAGCCGCCCAGGGCGCGGCCGGAGAGCTTCTGTACGAGCGCGATAATCGAGAGGATGCCGGCAACGACAAAGAAAACAGCGCCCATGAAGGTAACGAGCTGCATGGGAAGAACGGAGAAAGACGCGATGTTTCGCATGGCGTAGCGAACAAGCGAAAACGTGGACCATTTGGATTTGCCATATTGGCGATCCTGCACGCGATAGCGCACGGTCGCGCGCGAATAGCCGGCCCAGAAGGACATCGCGCGAAAGAAGGTGTTGCGCTCCGGCATGCGGTTTAAGGCGTCAACCACCTTGCGATCCAGCAGCTTAAAGTCGGAGCTGTCCGCCATGTTCAGGCCCGAAAAACGGCTGATTAGGCGATAAAACAGCTTGGAAAAGCCGCGATGTGCGCGGGTCTCGTCCCCGCGATCTTCTTTAATGCCCTCCACCACTTCGTAGCCCTGTTTCCACAATGCCACCATGTCCAGAATTTTTTCCGGCGGATGCTGCAAATCGGCATCTATGACCACGACGCAATCGCCATTGGCCGCCTCGAGACCGGCAAAAATTGCCGCCTCTTTTCCGAAATTGCGACTAAAGTGAATCCCTTGCACGCGGTTTTCATTATTTACCGGGCGGAGTTGTTGGATAATCTCCCACGTTTTATCTCGGGAACCGTCGTCCACAAACACCAGCTCAAAGGGCATGTCCAGGGGAGAAAGCACCTGTTCCAGCGTCTTAAACGTGACCGCCAGACCGGCTTGTTCGTTATATGCAGGAATGATTACCGAAAGCATTTCTTCCTCCTTGTGCTTGCATGGCCATGACTTTGCAAAATCGACTTCTTCGATTCGTTATGTCTCGCTCCCTTGCGGGACTTGCTCTTTTTACCCTGTTCTATTTTCCCTCGCCGATGCGCAGGAGCCATTTGTCCGCATTGTTTTTCAGCAGAATTGTCAAAACCAAGCCCGAAAGCGCATAGAGTCCGGCAAAAAGGGCTCCCGCTGCTTGCAAATGCCCGGTGACCACCAGCGGAACCACCAGTATCATCATCGCGAAGGTTTTCATCTGCGAAATAAACACATTTTTATTCTGCTTAATCACGCCGAGTTCATCCATCCAATCGAGTTTCGGCGAATAAATGTCGATACTTAAATCCCACATAAGCATCCCATAACACGTGAAAAGGGATACGACCACCAGAGTGAGATGCACCAGCGGGACAAAGGGAAGCAGTACAAAACAGAGGATCCATAATAGCACCATCGGCACAAAGCCGAAGATGGCGCTTCCTAAAAACTTGCCCATGAAGACCGAAAACGCCGGCACCGGAACGGATTTCAGAAAATCCAGATGCCGTGCATCGCGCGAAATGGTTGTGGAGGTCAGCCCTCCCATGGAGCCGATGAGCGCAATGGCCAATCCCGCCAGCGTGCCGATGCCGAGCGCCGTCGACGGCGTATCCGTGATGCTGAGAAAGAATTCACGAAGCATGCCAAAGTCTGCGGCATCCCCTCCGCGGACGAGGGCGACCACGGCCCCGCCGACAGAGACGGCAATCATAACATAGGGCATCATGACGGCGTTCAGCACGAAAGCCGGTACGCGCACAATGCTCTTCATTTCCCGCGAAGCCAGACTCAGCAGAATGCCGCGCTGCTTTCCGGTGGACGAACGAAGCGCCTCGCTCGTGAGCGCTTTCCCATGCTCCCCGCCGCCCAAGGAAAGGAGGATCGGAAAATACAGTTTGGACGCCAACAAAAAGGTCACGACGATCCAAATGGCGCTCGTTAAAAACATCATGCCGTACGCGCCGGCCGCTGCTGCCGATGTACCGAAGGCCATTTCCTGCCCATAGCGGAAAACCGGGAAGAGAACGCCCAGCCACTGCGGCGTGGATATCGAGACGTCCTGCGCATAGGCCATTCTCGAGGAAAACTGCATGGAAAAGGACACCCCGATCGCACCGATAATGGTAATCAGGCCGGTAAAGAACGTAAGCCGTCTTTCATTGCGCAGAAACGGTGCCACCTGCAACAACACCAGCATCACGACGGTCACAAGACAAACCGGGACAACCGGCAATAGGAAAAAGAGCACGATCCACGCCAACAAACTCTGCAGCGAAAACGCCGAAACTATGCCGGCAAGAGCGGTCGGCAGAAAAATAAGCAGCTGCATCAGATAGGATTGCAGAAGAAGGCTGACCAGTTTTGCGCCCAAAATTTCCCGTGGAGACAGCGGCATAGCCAAATACACCTGCGCATCCGACGAGTAGAACAGCGTCGCCGCAGCGAAGGTAAATACGACCGTCGTCGTCATGGCCAAGCCCATCATGCAAGCGTAGGCAAAATACTGTTGCATCAACCCCAGCGAAGCAAAATTGTGCGCCATCGTCAGGCCGGAAAGAAAGAACATGCCACCGGCAAAAAGGAAAAGCGCGATCGTGACGAGCATGCCGTTGCTTTTCGCTTTTTTGCTGCGGTTTAGCGTCTGTCCGCTGCGGTTAAGCGACAGGATGGCGTTGACTTTCACAAGACTCCAAAAACGGCTCATACTTCCTGTCCTTCCTCTTCCTGTTCGTCCTGTGCGTCTTGCCCGGGCACATGATTCCCACCGTCTTGCGCATCTTTTTCCTCTTCCGCCAAGACGCGCGATTCCGTCACGCGCAGGAAGATCTGCTCCAGCGTCAGGTTCGGATACTGTTGTTGCAAGGCTTCCAGCGTTCCGGTGTATTTCATCTGCCCTTTATTGATGATGGCAATGCGGTCACAAAGCTTTTCCGCCACTTCGAGGACGTGCGTCGAAAACAACACAATGTTGCCCTTCGCTGCGTGCTCCTTCATGCGTTTTTTGAGCAGGAACGAAGCCTGCGGATCCAGACCCGTCATGGGCTCATCCATAATCCAAATATTCGGCTCATGCATTAGAGCGGCAATGATATGAATTTTCTGTTGCATACCATGGGAATACGAGGAAATGCGATCCCCGACCGCCTCACGCATTTCAAACGTATCCAACAGCTCCAGAAGGCGTGCTTCGCGTTCTTCTTTCGGTACGCGATAGATGTCGCAGATAAAATTAATGTATTCCGTCCCCTTTAGTGCCGTAAACAGGTCGGGATCATCGGAAACATAGGCAAACTGTTCTTTCGCCTTGATGGGATCGCGTCGCAGGTCAATGCCGTTAATGGTAATTTTCCCTTCATCCGGGCGAAGAATGCCGCAAAGCATTCGGATGGTAGTGGTTTTGCCGGCGCCGTTCGGGCCGATAAAACCGGTGATGGTTCCCGGTTCCAACGTCAAAGAAAGATGGTCCACGGCGACCTTGTCGCCGAATTTTTTCGTAATGCCTTGCAGTTCGATCATAATGCCTCCTCAAAATTGCGATTTACATACGCAACTATTGTGTCATGTTTTTTGTTCACACGCAACGAAAATCATAGCGCGGTGACTATGTTCTGTAACGATACAATTGATGTGTGTAGAGATACAATTGATGTGAGACCTAAAAGAAAAAAACATAGAGAGAAGTCTGTGAAAGGAAAGCGACACGGCAAGTTGGCCCCCTATGCGGCCATGGTGGGGAAAGCCCGTTTTCGCCAAACCACCACCATTAGCGAGAGCATGAACGATGGTGGGGAAAGCCCGTTTTCGACTTACTGCCACCATCATCGAGGGCATAAGCGATGGTGGTGGAAAAGCATTTTCGCTAAATCCCCACCATCACCGAGGGGATAAACGATGGTGGTGGAAACGCGTTTTCGCTAAATCCCCACCATCGCCGAGGGGATAAACGATGGTGGTGGAAAGGCGTTTTCGCTAAATCCCCACCATCGCCGAGGGGATAAACGATGGTGGTGGAAAGGCGTTTTCGCTAAACCACCACCACTTTCCGCGAAAGAAACGTTTATGTGCTTAAGCCTTACAATCTCTTGTAAAAACTTGTTGTAAGCGGCCCTTAGGTGGTTAACATCCGTCAAAAAAGCGCCATCGATTCCAGTCGCTTCTGTTGATTCCATCCATTTGCTCGGCGTCATTATAAATCTGTTTAGCCCCGCTTCTTTTCTAAGCGCGTCGAATCGCACACGGTTAAATTCCATTTCTATGGTATCTTCCATGCCAGATGGAGTAAGCAGTACAGAATCCCGGCTGCGGCAACCTGCGGCGCAAAGGCCAATGTACGAATCTTTTTCTCTTTTTGTCCCATGCGCTGAATAAGGCCACGCAATCCGGTGAAAAATAACGCGAGCCAAAGCAACGTGGCGCCTTCCATGAAACCGAGATAGAGAACCACGACCGCCATCAATTTGCAGTCCCCCATCCCCAGACTTTTCGGTTTCCACAGAGAAAAAAGTCCGGAAACAAGAAGTGCCCCGACCGCTTCCGCCAGGCGCTTGAAAAAGAGCGGCAGGAAGGCGTCCGGAGAAATGTTGTCCAGCGTATGCGACAGAACGGGCCAAGCCGCGATATAGAGCAGACATAACACCGCTAAAGCACGGTTGGGTATGCGCCGATACCGCTCATCCCATACACCAATAGCGATGAGGGCCGGCAACAGCCATCCCATGGAAATGAAAAAAACGTTCATGCTTTGTCCTCCATAGAAGGAGCATAGCATGGACGTTTTCTCTCGGTGTCTCAACTACAGGAACGTTTGTCACGTGGATGTGTCGTGGAGTATTGCTGCCGCAGGGACGAT
Organism: Murdochiella vaginalis; assembly: GCF_902381775.1. NCBI lineage: Bacteria > Bacillati > Bacillota > Tissierellia > Tissierellales > Peptoniphilaceae > Murdochiella > Murdochiella vaginalis. The sequence continues at coordinate 309,404 of NZ_LR698969.1, read as the reverse complement.
CGTCTCTTGGATGTTTCGGGGAGTATTGCTACCGCTTCAACATGTACCGAAAACTCAGTCTTCCTCGAAATCCAGCACACGCTTCCAGCCATCGGATGCGAAGCGCACGGATGAATTCTTTCTGGCCATCTCATCTGCATATTGCGCCGGATTGCGAAACGACGGGCTGTAATGCGTGAGCCACGTTTCCTTTGCGCCGGCACGCGCGGCGAGATCCGCGGCTTCCCAAGCAGTCATATGGCATTTTTCCTCCGCGCTTTTCGTCTTTTCCCGATCGCCGTAAATACCCTCCGTAATCAGGAGATCACAGTCCTTCGCTGCCCGCTCCAAGGTTGCGCACGGACGCGTATCCGTAGAATAGACAATGGATAATCCGCGGCGTTTCGGGCCGCTCACCTCTTCCGGGCGAACACGGCGAAGACCGACCATGACACTTTCGCCTGCCTGCAATTTCCGCCATTCCGTAATGGGAATCTGCAAGGCTTTGGCCTTCTCCGGCAAAAATTTCGGACGTCGGGGCAGATCCACGCGGTAGCCGTAGCACGTGATATTGTGCTTCACCGGAAACGGCGTCACCTGCAGCGCGCCGACGGAAAAGGGCATCTTGCCGACGCGATGAAAATGCACCTCAAAATTTACGCCCACCACCACGCAAAGGCTTGCCACCACTTCTTCCACAGCATCCGGGCCATAAATATGCACCGGCTCACGGCGCCCTTCGGTATTCATCGAAGACAGCAGCCCGCTGATGCCGGCAACATGATCGCCGTGAACGTGCGTAAACAAAATGGCATCGATGGAGTGCATGGACCAGCCATATTTGCGGATGGCCACCTGCGTGCCCTCTCCGCAATCGATCAACACGGAGTGCCCCTGATGACGTAGCAGAAGCGCCGTCAGATGGCGCCCCGGCAAAGGCATCATGCCACCCGTGCCCAATAAACAGACATCAATCATTTCTATCCCCTTATCTCGTCTTTCGGCAAGCTGCTTGTAAAAGTGAACCGCTTCGGAAAGGCCGTCTTGCAAAAGCCTCCAAACAGGGCATCTGCCCTCTCCTTGCACCATCGCTGTTTCCTTCGTTTTTCTGCCGAAAGTTATTTTTTCTTATGATACCATGTTTTCTCTTTATCGGAAGGTGCCGGCCTGTGGCCGGCGATTTAAAACGCCGCCGAAGGCGGCTTCCTTATGAAGCCGCGCCGCCAATAATGGTTTCGGCGGCGCTCCTTTTTTCTTTGCGGGTCATAGAAATCGTGTTGATCTGCAATTATAGCAAAACCACGCTACCGTCGTGCAGGCAAGTGTAGAGTGGTTTTGTGTTTTTGACGATTGCACTCTACAAGATCGCGAGCGAGTGTAGAGTGAATTCGCCTTTTTGACGATTCCACTCTACAAGATCGCGAGGGGATGTAGAGTGGTTTTGCCTTTTTTGCCAATCCACTCTACAGAATGACGAATGAGCGTAGAGCGGGTGTAGAGTGGTTTCGCCTTTTTCAGCAATTCACTCTACAGGGTCACGTATGAATGTAGAGTGGTTTTGCATTTTTGGCTATTCAACTCTACAGGATCACAAACGGACGTAGAGTGGATTCTCCTTTTTGATAATTTCACTCTACAAGATAATGCGCCCTTGGCCGGTTCCCAATCAAAAAGGAAGCGACGACTCGTCGCTTCCTTCCGCTTCTCTTTTTTTAATGCTCTAGGAGGATTTCGCACTCCGCAGCCTTGCAACCGGCACATCACCCCCGCCCCGGCATCCTTACGCGCGCCGCATCTTCGACGAGCCGGAAAGGTAGCCTCCCTATCAACCCCACCGAGGAGAAGCCGGCGGCGCAAGGAAGGATGCCGGGGCGGCTTTATTTAGTGCAGTGGAAACTCCACCGAGGCCTTAAAGAGATCGCCATCAATGTCGAGGGCAAGGTGGCCGTTCATGCGCTTGGTCAGCTGCTCGGCGATGGAAAGGCCAAGGCCGCTGCCTTCGGTGGTGCGGGACTTATCCGAACGATTAAAACGCTCCAAGAGTTCTTCCGGGGACATGTTGAGGGCATAGCGCGAGGTGTTCTTGATCGTAAAGAGCGCGTGATGGTCCTGCGCTTCCAACTGAATGTAGACGCGCGTGCCGTCCTGGCTGTATTTCTGGGCATTGCTGAAGAGATTTTCCAGCACACGCGAGAGCTTGTGCCCGTCCGCCTCAATAAACAGCGGATCTTCCGGCAGGTCCACAACCGGCGTGAGTGCATTCTTTTTCCAGCCGGAATCTGCTTCGGCAAGACTCTGCCGGATCACTTCGGCATAGTCGATGATTTCCATATTCAGCTGAACCGCGCCGCTCGTCGCCTTCGACACGTCGATAAGATCGTTCATCAGCGTCTTGAGGCGCTGGGCCTTCTTTGCCAGCACGTCCAGATATTGCGTGCGCTCGTCGTCCGTCGCATCCGGGCTGCGCAAAAGATCTACATAATTAATGATGGAGGTCAGCGGTGTTCGCAGATCATGCGACACGTTCGTGATGAGCTCCGTCTGCATCCGCTCATTTTTCAAGCTTTTTTCCACCGCATTCTGCAGGCTCTGATCAAAACGGTTGATTTGGTTCGCCATCGCGCGATGAGCGCCGTGAAACGACTCTTCGTCTAGGCGCTCATGCCAGTCACCGTCGGCAATGTGCTGCATCGATTGCAGAATGCGAGCATCGTTGCGATCCTGCTGCAAGGCAAAGGCTATGGGCAGCGTAAATCCCGTAAGCAAAAGCAGCATCCAGAAGAAATCCGAATAGAACACCGCCACAAGCACGAGCAGCAATCCCAAGAGGAGGTAAAACAACAGCACTTTCACCAGGATGCGATGCTTCGCGGCGGAGCCATCCTGATACGAGCGATACACTCTGTGAACCGCGCGACCGACGCCACCAAGAATGCTGCCGCGGAAAAAGCGTCCCTGACGGGCTTTGCGGAACAACATGGATAGAAGCGTCCAACCGACCAGATCAAACACGATCAAGCCCGGAATGAGGACAATCCAGAAGGGATTGTGCCAGGGATCGCGCAACAGCGCCATCGCTTGTCCTTCCACGGTGTAAAGAACTTCAATGGCCACTCCCACCGTGATCCATAGAAAAGCGATACAGGCCACCAGCAACACTTCAATCGGAATGGCACCCTCGATTTTGCGCACCATCGGCAAATGGACGTTGGTCGTGCGGACCAGTGTCACACAAAGTGTGGCAAGCCAGAGAATTCCGGAGACGACCGCCGCCACCACAGCGATTTTTGACACCTTTTGCGCGGTCGGGAACGTCTCCATATAGAGCTGTATCCCGTCCGCCTCCTGCAAGGTCGTGTCGATGCGAAACGTCACTTTCATGCCCGGCGCATTGAAGAGATGGGCCTGTGCGAGCAACATCGGAATCGGTGGAGCACCGTTCGACAGTTTCTCTTTCCAAAGCCCTGTCCCGATCGTGCAGTAGCCACCTTCCACCGTGATGGGTGCACTCCACGCGGGCGTTTTGTCCTTCACCCGATTCGCATTGGTGAATTTTTTAGCGCCGTTCAAGATGGATATCGTATATTCCACGTTGCTCGGCTTTTCCATATCGGGAAGGCGCATTTTCGTTTTCAAAAAGTCAAGCGTATTTTGCAACTGTGTTAGGGATTCTCGATACGTTTCGAGATTGCCTTGTGACGCCGCCAACAGCGAGTCTGCCGACAACGGTTTCGCCACCTCAATCGCCTGCTGGATGATATCGGGCGTCCATCCGTCATCCGAATAGGACCGTTCCTCATTCCCGCTCATTCTCTCTTCCCCATAGGGATCGTCCGTTTTATTCTTCTTCGGCCGAAAATCGGTGTGATGCCCGAAGCGCAACTCCACCTCGGTGGCTTCTTTCTTTAAACCGACTTGCATCCAATGCTGTAGATCCGCTTTGGTATAAAAGATCCCGGAAGCCATTGCGAATCCGGTCTCTTCGTTTTTCGATTCTTGCAAATAGGTCTGCGCCGCTTTCAATTTTTCCTGTGCGGTGGGCTTCGCGGAAATCGCCGCCATGTAATCGATTTGTTGTATGGATGACCAGGATCCGAATGTATGCGGAATGGGGGTGTCGCCCGCTAAACTGTCAAATTCGGACCAGCTCTGGGATGTCAGTGTTCGATCCACGGCGCTTTTTGCTTCGTCAAAGACGGCAAGGGAAAAACCTCCTGTCGTGCTTCCATCGCTTGACCAATGAATCAGGTTGCCATCCTGCAACAAGGCCAGCGCATACAGAGAAAGGCCGAGCACGACCGCAGCCAGCACATTCAGCACCAAGTACGGCCAAACCCGGCGCCGCCGAAACGTCGGCAACTCATCCGAAGGCGTTTTTTGTTCATCCTGTTTCAACGTTTCCCCCGTTTTTTCAAACGATGTGTCAAATCCCGTCTCTGTGCGCGCATCCTGTGTTTCTTGCATCGGTTTCTCATGTGTCGGTGTTTCTTTCGCACGTAAGTCGGCCAGAACTTCTTTCATTCGCTGCATTACGTTTTGAATACGATCCTTCATGTTGCCCTCCTTTCTGCTATTGCTTCGCTTCTGTATCGCAAGGTTTCTTTGCTTTCGAATCCTCTGCGGAATCGGGCTGCGCAGCGCTTTGCGCCGCCTGCTGCGGATCCCCCTGCGGTTCTATGCGATAGCCTCTTCCCCAGATCACTTTCAAATACCGGGGTTCCCGGGGATTAATTTCAATCTTTTCCCGAATATGGCGGATGTGAACTGCCACCGTCGCAACCGACCCCACGGAATCCTCCTGCCATACGGCTTCATATATTTCCTCGCTGGAATACAGCCGTCCCGGATGTTCCATCAGCAGCCAAAGAATCGAAAATTCCAGCGGCGTAAGCGATCGCGGCATGCCGTCCACCTCCACGCTTTGCTTGCGACGGTTGAGAATCAGCGTCCCTTGCCGAAGCACGACACCTTCCAAATCTTCCCGGGGATCGTAGGAACGATATTGCACATAACGGCGCAGCTGGCTCTTAACACGCGCCACCAGCTCCTTGGCATTAAACGGTTTCGTGATGTAGTCGTCTGCCCCGCCCAGCAAACCGTCAATCTTATCGTTGCTTTCGCCTTTTGCCGACACCAGAATAACCGGCAGCGACCGCGTTTCCCGAATGCGCGTCAAGGCTTCCATCCCGTCCATCAGCGGCATCATGATATCCAGCAAAACCAGATGAATGGGCTCTTTCTCCAGCACGTCCAGCGCCTGTTTCCCGTTGTAGGCATGGTGCACCGTATAGCCGGCACGCTCCAAATAAATCTGAATCGCCTGCACAATTTCGAAATCATCGTCGCAGACGAGAATGTGAAGTCGTTGTTCGCTCATCGTCCCCTCCTTTTGCTCTACCTTATTCTATCGTGTCGGAAGGAGCATTTTGCCCGGATTTCTTAAAAAATCATTAAGATGCCCAGAACAAGCCGCTTCGTCCGCTCGCCGCTCGCTTCGCCCAATCCAAGCCGCCCCGTCCGCTCGCCGCTCGCTTCTCCTCGGCACCGCTTCTGTGGAAAATTTTACTTCCGGCTCGTCGAAGAGGCGGCTCGCGAACGGGACGGCTTGGCGGGGAGGGCGGGCGATGGTTTTGACCGGCCTTCGGCCGTATAAAAGGCGCTGTAACTGATGGAAAAGGCGCCGCTTTTGTGCTGTTGCGGCGCCGAAAGGTGCCGGCCTTCGGCCGGCGGTTTAAAACGCCGCCGAAGGCGGCTTCCTTATGAAGACGCGCCGCCAATAATGGTTTCGGCGGCGCTCCATTTTTTCGCGGGTCATAAAAATCGTGTTTATTTACAATTAAGGCAAAACCGCTCTACCGTCGTGCAGGCAAGTGTAGAGTGGTTTTGTGTTTTTGACGATTCCACTCTACAAGATCGCGAGCGTCTGTAGAGTGTTTTCTCTTTTTTTGCCAATCCACTCTACAAAATGACGAGTGGGCGTAGAGCGGGTGTAGAGTGGTTTCGCCTTTTTCAGCAATCCACTCTACAGGGTTGCGAACGGGCGTAGAGTGGTTTTGCTTTTTTCAGCAATCCACTCTACAAGATAATGCGCCTGCCTGCGGCAGGCAGTTTAAAAACGCCGCCGAAGGCGGCTTCCTTATGAAGCCGCATCGCATGTTCTCTTTCGGCAGAATCGGCCGGCTTTTCGTCAACGATCTATCCATGCGATTGCCACCTGTTCCGTTATTTATCTCAAATATCATATTATTTCTGGGACTGATGAATCTCTTCTTCTAATTGGCGAAGTGCTTCTATCAGGTCTGCAAACTTCGGAACTTCATGGAAGAACATCTCCTGCATGGCTTCATAATCCTTTTTCAGCGCTGGATAACGATACGCATCTGGCACAAGACGGATTTTCTCAACGGTTGCTTCCTCATATCTGGCCCACTTGCGTGGATAGAACTTTCTTTTGAACGCAGCAACTTTTTGGAGCAGGTCAGGGTTCGCAATGGCTTTGTCCTTGTATTTCGACAAACTGATCCGGTACAGATCATAGTAATGCCGTGCATATCGTGCTGGCATGGCCAGATCTTCAGGCCGATGGGCTTCCTGATGCAGAATGGTGGCTTTCTCCCAGAAGGTACGCTCTGGAGAAACCGTCTGCACAGTAAAGGCTGCCTCTGGAAGAACCTCCGGATAGGCATCCGCCACATAGGGCTGAATGGAAACTTCCTCCGATGGTGTCCAAGCGGCCAAAGCTCCAATCTCAAGGCGCACCACTTCACTCAGATAACTGGAAGAGAAAAGTTTAGGGTATTCAAACAAGACGGTCTGTGGATCCGCTTGGTCAATGCGGACGGTGAGACCTTCGCCCGCCTTGTCTTTTAAAGCTTCCAAAAATTGAGGCGCAAAAATATCAGCCAAAAATGTCTCCGTCTTCGTATTGATTTCATGGTTGAATTTGTCCTGCTTCGTATTCGATCGTTCTTCCCAAGGCTCGTTCAAGCCATAGCCTAAAGTACGCCAGTCCAAAATCAGATCGACGTCTTCTGAAAAGCGCTCAATAATAGAAAAGCACTTGGATAAGCTCGTCCCACCTTTGAAGGTTAGCGCCTTCTGCCATGGGCTCTCATGAAAGAGATCGTTCAGAACGAAGCAGACCCAGAAATCTTTCTCCACGACGCTTTCATGAATGCCCATCTTCTGGGCTGTGTTACGAATGAGAATGCGCAAATCCTCTTGACCGATTTTTCTTATATCCATCAGGCTGCCTCTCCGATTTTACGAATGATTTGATACACCCAACTCTTGGTCGCTTTTCCCTTCACCATCAGTTCATGGCGCTCAACTTCGGATAAAAGATCACGCAACACGCAAAGCTGTTCCTCTGTGATCTGATCTTTTCCAATCGCCTGAATGGCTTGAATGACCATCGCCGCCTTCATGCTGAAACCGGTGATTTCTCCATTCGCACGATGCTTAAACTCCAACAGCGTCCCTTTCACGTTGTACGTGACGTAACGCCCATCTGAGATATATGTCCATTTCCCAGGCACTTGCGTCGATAGGCCCAGCAGATTAAGAGCAGTATTACCGGTTGGAGCAATTGACCAGTTGTATTTTCGTGCCAGTGCTAAAGCCACCTCATGAAGATTTGGTGCCTCCCATTCTTCAAGCAAAACACTGTAACGAGGTGCATCATAAACCCCCGGAAGGAGCCTGCGAATTTTTTTAGCATCCGTCAGTCGATTCAAAATCTTTCTGACATTTTCATAGTCGCTCAGATCAAAGAAGTCACTGGCAATAAACGCTGTCCCGGATTCCATGTTCTGAATGCGCTTTTCAATTTGTTCTTTTCTTGTCATCGCCCGCCTCCTTTGTCCCAAATATTATATAATATATGAGACAAATGCAAGCAGGATACTTGGGTGCTCCGCCTCCAGCCAGGGACGCAGGCGCCGGAAGGAGTCCTTGGTTTTCCCAGCCCCTAGCCGGCCGCCAATCAAAAAGGAAGCGACGACTCGTCGCTTCCTTCCGCTTTTTTTCAATGCCACGAAAGGATTTCGCACTCCGCAGCCCTAGCAGCCGGCACATCACGCCCTGCCCTGACATCCTTTCGCACTCTGCAGCCCTTGCAACCGTCACATCACACCCCACCCCGGCACCCTTCCGCGCGCCGCATCTTCGACGAGCCGGAAAGGTAGACTCCCTATCAACCCCGCCGAGGAGAAGCCGGCGGTGCAAGGAAGGGTGCCGGGGTGGTTTGGCCGGCGGCGCAAGGAAGGATGCCGGGGCGGCTTGCCTTACTTCCGCTTTCCCGGATACTCCTTTAAGGCAATTTCGAGAATGTCCATGGCCTCGAGAAGGCGCTCGGTTTTTACGCAATAGGAAAGGCGCACTTCGTCAATGCCGAGGCCCGGCGTGGCATAAAAGGACTCGGCAGGCGTCATCAAAACGGTCTTGCCGTTGACACGGACATTTTCCAGCGTCCAGCGCACAAAGTCCTCCGCGTTTTCGACCGGTAACTTGATGATGAGATAAAAGGCGCCTTCCGGAACGGGAGCGATAATGCCTTCCATCTGTTCCAGACGCTTTTGCAGGGCATCCCGACGATGCCGATAGGTACGGCGATTGTGCTCCACGTAGGCGTCATCCACGATGTCCATGGCACCGGCGCCGATCTGGTCCAACGTGGAGACACAAAGGCGTGTCTGACAAAGGCGAACCGCTTTCTCGTTGAATTCACGGTTTTTGGAGGCCAGTGAACCGATGCGCGCACCGCAGGCGGAATATTTCTTGGAAATACTGTCTACCAAGATGACGCGATCCTTGATTTCCTCGTATTCCGCAAAGGAATGGAACGGACGGGACGTGTAATTAAACTCGCGGTAGACTTCATCCGCAATCAGCCAAAGATCATATTTTCGCACGAGATCGACCAGAATTTGCATCTCCTCTTCGGTGTACACGCGGCCGGTGGGATTGGCCGGAGAGGAAAGAAGGAACGCCTTCAAGCGATCCGCCTTGCCCGACTCCGCAATCACGCGATCCCAGTCGGCAAGCGAGGGCACGCGGAAGCCGTCCTTGGCATAGGTCGTCGCCGCCACAATGCCCACGTCCTGCACGTCGGCAATGCTGTTGTAATTGGTATAAAACGGCTCCATCGTGAGAACCGCATCGCCCGCATCACAGGTAAGCGCCAGCGCAAAATTCAGCCCTTCACTCGCCCCGTTGGTAATGCAGATTTCATCCAGAGCAAATTCCAGACCATAATTATGCAGATAGAGCTGCATGGTTTCGAGCGTCCGCTTCATTCCCCGCGAATTCTGATACGCCAGCACATCCACATCATAGTGACGCACAGCCTCCAGAAAATCCGGCGGTGTCGGAATGTCCGGCTGCCCGATATTCATCGGGATGACCTCGACACCCGAAGCCTCCACACGAGCCACCGCCTCCGAAAACTTGCGAATGGGGGAAGCTTTCAGCGTTTCACTGCGTTGGGAAAATTTCATTTTTTCCTCTTTTCTACGGTTACCTTCCCGTTATTGCCCATCCGGCATCCACACCAGGAAGAGATCTTGCACTTGAATATTCGTCTTTTTCGGCTTGATTTCCACCTCTTCGACCGCATCGCGCGACGTCGAGAACCGCGCACTCACCTGCTCCAGCTCCGCGGCAAGCGCCTCTTCCAGACGCTGCAATTCTTCTTTGTACGCCTCCACGTTCGCTTCGGCACGGCGGATATCGTCCTCTTGTGCCCGTTGACGACTCAGCGAGCGCGCCGAACTTCCCACACGCGTCACCAGCGACGAACTGATTTTCTTGCGTCCGAAGAGGCCGCCCAGAAGCGCCGAACCCACACTGACCATCGTACTCTGCTTGGCCGCTTCCGCCTGCGTTTCTTCGCGCTGTACCGCCAGCTCCGCCTTACGAATGCGCTCCTGCATGGTATTCAGCTTCTTTTGATACGTATCCTTAATCTTTTGCATTTCCTGATCGCGCGCCTCTCGCAGCGCCCCATCCACACGAATCGCAAACGCCTCTTCTTCGCCCGGACGTCCATAAACGCCGGTCGCACGATGATACGGAACCTGCAGGCGCTCCTTGGCATACACGAAATTTTTCAGCGACGTTTTCGCATTTTTCATCACGTCCCCGGCCAGCGCATCAAAGGAGAGAGCCTGGAAAGCGGCTCCCTGCGGAATCTCCGCCTGTAAGGCGAACGACGCGGGATCCTCTCTCTGTGCATTCTCCCAGTCCGCTCCTGCCGGCGGCGCAGGAATCGCTGTCAAATAGTAGCAAGCCTTTTCGGAGGCGATGCCTGCTTTTTCGTCTTCGTAAAAGATTTTTGCGCTGCCGCAAAGGTACGCCGTATACGACGCCGCTCCCGCGGCCGGATGGTAATAGGCCGCAACCCCCTTGGGAAGCAGCGGCGGCACGGTGGCCGTGGACGAAGCGGCTGTCGGCGATGCTGCCGTCTGCGAAGCAGCCGCTCCGGATGTGGCACTTCCGTTCGCCGCTTCCGGGATGGCGGAAGCCGGATTCGCAGAAGTCGAAGGCACCGACGCCGACGCCGGTGACATGCCTGGAGCCTGTGCCATACCGGAAGCCGACGCAGCGGGAGCAACTTCTGCAGCCTTCGTGGTGCCATCCGCCTCGTTCGTCTTCTTGGTTAACGCCTTCAACTGGGTGCCCGTCACAGGCCCGGCAAGGTAGGACATCGTCCAGCGCGTGGAAAACAGCGCATCCGCGCGGGCGTGAATATTATGCACGTAGAAGGTGCGCTTGGGCAGGCGAGAGAGCAAAGCGCTCAGTTCGCTGCGATTTTGCGCGAGCGTCCCATCCGCATCCATGCCATCCAACAGACGATCGCGATCCTGCTGGGTCTGTAAATGGCCGATGAACCAGGTGCCGATGTTGGAAAGGCCCTTGTAATCCAAATCTGCCGGATTCTGCGTAGCCAGCACGATGCCCAGGCCGAAGGCACGCGCCTGTTTTAAGAGCGTCATCATGGGTGCTTTCGAGGCCGGATTGGCCACCGGCGGAAAATAGCCCTGCACCTCATCCATATAGAGAAGTGCGCGCAAGGCGGTCTGTCCGCTTTGACGGCGCATCCAACCTACCATCTGATTGAGCAACAGCGTCACCACAAACATCCGTTCGCGGTCATTCAGGTGCGCGAGCGAAATAATCGCCACACGCGGCTTTCCTTCCGGGGTATAGAGCAACCGCTGCGGATCCGGCGCCGCGCCTTCCAGCCAGGCAGCGAATTGAGGCGACGCAAAGAGCTGGTTAAAGCGCATGGCTAAGGCCAGGCGCTCCTTTTCCGGATAGAACGCTTCCAGCGGCATCACACCAATTTTATCCAGCCCCGGCTGCTGGATGGCGGAAATCAGCGACGGCAAATCCATCGCTTCCCCGGCCTTCCAGCGCGCGGAAAACAGCGTGCTCAACAGCAGGTGCGCCTTGCTCGTGAGCGGATCCGCATCCACATCCACCAGCGCCAAAAGCCCCGCCACCGTCGAGGAAACATACGAAGTAAAGCTCTCCTCCTCCGCCAGGATCGCCTCCGGCGGCGTTTGTGTAATATCCATCACGGAAAGCGGCTCGCCCGTGCGCGATCCCGGGGTGTAAACCGTAATATCCGCCTGCGAAAGAAGGGAGACACGCGCCGCATCCATGCCGGCCGCCGTTCGCCCCTCCTGCCAACGCTTGGCTTCCTCTTCAGCATACGCCTCGGGCGTCAAGCCTGCCTGCTCTGCGGCCTGCGGCGTAATCCACGGCAACAGCTGCGTTCCGCTGATCGAAGGAAACGCTAACAGGAGGTTCGCCATATCTCCCTTCGGATCCAGCACAATGGCCGGAAGGCCATCCACAATTGCCTCCTCGAGCAGATCAATGCCCAGGCCCGTCTTGCCGCTGCCGGTCATGCCGACCAGCATGGCATGCGTCGTCAAATCCGAAGACGCATAGAGAAAGGGAATCTCTTCCTTTTCTCCTGTTTCCGGATTTACCTGTTGTCCCAGATAAAATTCGCCAAGCCGTTCCATGATTTTCATGTGCGTTCCTTTCTCCATATAGGAAGTTTTCTCCTGCCGTTAAATCCGTAATTCCACCCATTTTCCGCGGCGGAAGCGCGCCAACATCAGAATGGCGCTGGAAAACTGGTGCGCTAAAATACCCAGCCAAATTCCGTCAATGCCCATGTGAAACAGCTGTACCAGAACGATGGTGACGAAAGAGCGGATGAACGTAATCGTGATGGTCGAAACCAGGAGCGTGTAGCGCACATCCCCCGCCGCTCGCAGCGCGCCGGCACAGACGATGGATACAATTTGGAAAAACACGATAAACATCACATAGCGCGAAATGCGAATGCCGCGCGTGATGAAGCTTGCTTCGCTGAAGGTAATGCGGAAGAATGCGCCGCCGAAAAAGAACAGCGTGACAAACCACAACACCGAAAGGATGCTTCCCATAAAGAGACAGGTATAGCCGTAGTCCATGGCTTTCTTTTTCTTTCCTGCACCCAGCGCCGAGCCGGTCGAGGCCACCGCCGCCGTCTGCATACCGCTGGCCAGCGAAAAGCCGAAATTCAGCAGGTTCATGCCCACATTATGCGTCGCAAAAACCTCGGTACCGAGACTGGCCGCCTGCATGGCCGTCACCATAAAGCCCACGCGCATCAGCACGTTTTCAATGAAAATATTCACGGCCAACGATGCCACCACCTTTAAAGCATCCAAGGCCGGGCGCACCTTTTTTTGCAGGCAATAGCGCACCTGAATAAAACTGTCATGCTTAAACAGCGAAGCAATACTGACGGCCAAACCGAACGCCTGTCCGATGACCGATGCAATGGCCGCGCCGCTGACTCCCAAAGCCGGAAAGCCCAGATGCCCCTGAATCAGTAAATAGTTGCAGGAAATATTGACCACGCTGGACGTGACGTTTGACACGAACGCCACACGCGTGTTGCCAGAACCGCTGTGGCCGGCATTGATGATCATGGTTGCGATGTTGAAGACGATACCGGTAAGGAGGATGCGCAGATAATTTGCCGCGTCATCGTGAATTTCCGGATTCGACCCCATGAAGCGCAACAGCGGATCATAAAAGAGATTGACCACGACGGCGATGAACAAATAGATGACGAACGAAAGCAGCAACACCGTCATCACGGTCTGATTGGCTTCGGCTCGTTTTCCCTCGCCCTTTCGCCGGGCCACGATGGCCGCCACCGCCACATACATCGCAATAATCGGTGCCAGGAAAAGGAAAACCGGCTGAATCGTGATGCCGACCGCAGCGACGGCCGCCGGCCCCAATGGGGATACCATCACGGTATCAATGATGTTGGTAATCGTCGTCGCCAAGTTTTCCAAGATCGACGGCCACGCCAAGCCGAAAATCTTGCGCAGCATATTCAGTTCTAGGAATGTCCATCTTTTTTGCTGTTCTTGTTCCATACTCTCTCTCTTTTTCTTACTCGTTCCATATCTTTTGAAAGGCTTCGCGCGGATCGCCGTTTTCCAGAAGTATCACGCCACAATGCACAAAACCGGCTTTGGCTAACACGCGCTGCATGCCAATATTATCTTTATGTGTATCAATGCGCAGATTGCGCACGCCGCTTCGGTGCGCCCGCTCCTCGGTAAATTGAAACATGATCCGCGCAAGGCCAGGCACCGACGGATCGCCGGCCACCCGATGTAATGTGAAATACGGCTCCGTATTTAACCACGCGCCATCAATTTGGGCATAGTTCGGATCCGGCGTCTCCAGCAGACAGAACGTGCCGACGGCTTTCCCGTCGACAAGACGCAGAAAACTTCGTTTCGCATCGATGTCGCGGCGCACCTTCTCCTCGGATGGCACGCCCGCAGGCCACTGGTTTTGATTGCCCTCCGCACGCATCCGCGCACGTCCCATGTCCAGCAGGCCCATCACCACAGGCAAATCGCGCCTCGTTGCTTGTCGTATCTCATCCATGTTGTATTCCTTTCGACATGATCTCTGTTTCTTCCCACGCCGTATGTCTTTATTTTTCCTTATAGTATACGATACTTATTCCCCTTTCACGGTGCGGGTATAAAAAAAGTGTCTCGTTTCGTTTCTTTTTTTCTTTCCTTTTTGTCTTCTTTTTTCCACAAAAACACGCTTTTTCAAGACTTTCCCGTTTTCCTATTTTTCTCCGTTTCTACTATATCTTGTTTATAGTCTTGGCAAGCTAATCTATATATCGTAGAATAAAAGCAATCGCTTATGGCGTCAGCCGAGACAATTTTCTAGGCCAATCCGTGCCAAAACGGACGGAAAAAGAGCGTCAGACTAACAGTGCCCGGCCATGCCGAGGCAAACAACACGAACCGGGAAGGAAGATCCATGCAAGTCGTAAAACGGGACGGCCGCATCGTGCCGTACGAAAGAAAAAAGATTGAACAGGCCATGGCGAAAGCCTTTGCCCAGGTCAATAAGCCCATCTCCGAGGAAGCGCTCAGCCAGTTAGTCGATCACGTGGAAGCGCGCTTTTCCGATGCACAAGAACTTTCCGTGGAGGCCATTCAAGACCGCGTTGAATTGCAGCTGATGGAAGCCAACCATTACGAAGTCGCCAAAAGTTACATTCTCTACCGCGAGGAACGCCGCAAAAAGCGCATGATCCGTTCCCGTCTCGAGGCCTATTTCCCGGAAGTGCCGGTGCTGCATGACGTGCTGTTGGCCATCGAGGATGCCTTCCGCGAAGACGTCTATGATTTGCGCCATCTGCTCTATAAATTTGAAAGTTTTTATAAAGAAGGCAAAAGTGTTTCCGAACGCATGGAAGCCTTGATTCATGCCGCCATTGAGCTGACCGACGAGGAAGCCACCCGCTGGGAATTCATCGCCGCGCGCTTTTACGGCATTCAATTCCATCAGCGTTTGGAAAATATCTGGCAACGTCGCATCGCCGAAGGCAAAGTGCCCGGCATCGACCAGCCCCGTCCGCTTCGCTTTTCTGAGAAATTGCGCTCCATGCATGCCGAGGGCCTCTACGGCGACGAGGTGCTGGACAACTATACCGCCGACGAATTGGAAGAGGCCGCCGGCTGGATCGATGAATCCTCCGACCTGCTGTTCAACTATTCCGGCTATGATCTGCTGGTCAACCGCTATGTCGTGCGCAGCTTCGACCTCGAGCCGTTGGAAACCATCCAGGAAATGATGCTGGGCATTGCGCTGTTTTTAGCCATCCCGGAAAAAGAGCGGCGCCTATACTGGGCAAAAGAGTTCTATCTCATGCTCAGCTCCCTGAAAGTCACCATGGCGACTCCGACGCTTGCAAATGCCCGCAAGCCCTTCCACCAGCTGAGCTCCTGCTTTATTGACACCGTTCCCGACGATCTGAAGGGCATTTATCGCTCCATCACCAATTTTGCCAACGTTTCGAAATTCGGCGGCGGCATGGGCCTCTATTTCGGCAAAGTGCGCGCCGCGGGTGCCTCGATTCGCGGCTTTAAGGGGGCGGCCGGCGGCGTCATCCGTTGGGTGCGCCTAGCCAATGACACCGCTGTCGCCGTCGATCAGCTCGGCGTTCGTCAGGGTGCAGTTGCCGTCTATCTCGATTGCTGGCACAAAGATGTGCCGGAGTTTTTACAGCTGCGTACCAACAACGGCGATGACCGCATGAAAGCCCACGACGTCTTCCCGGCCATCTGCTATCCCGACTATTTCTGGGAACAGGTGGAAACCAATATGGAAGGCCAGTGGGGATTGCTGGATCCGCATGAAATTCTCACCGTCAAAGGCTATGCGCTGGAAGATTCCTATGGCAAGGAATGGACGGAAAAATATCTGGACTGCTTAGGCGACGAGCGCATCTCCAAACGGTGGATTCCCATTAAGGAAATGGTGCGCCTGATGATCAAGAGTCTGGTCGAAACGGGCACGCCGTTCACCTTTAACCGCGATGTCGTCAACCGCGCCAATCCGAACAAGGATAAGGGCATCATCTACTGCTCCAACCTCTGCACGGAAATCGCACAGAATATGTCCGCCACGGAAACGCTAGATGAAGAAATCGTCACGACGGAATCTGCCGACGGCGATCCCATCATCGTTACGAAAACGAAGCCGGGAGACTACGTCGTCTGCAACCTGGCAAGCCTCAATCTTGGAAAAATCAACGTTCATGACGCCGAGGAGTTTCGCCGCATTACGACGGCGGCGGTGCGGGCGCTGGATAACGTCATCGAGCTCAACTACTTCCCGGTGTCGGCGGCCAAGGTCAACAACAGCAATTATCGTCCCATCGGTCTCGGCGTTTCCGGCTATCATCACCTGTTGGCCAACGAGCGCGTCTTCTGGGAATCGGAAGAACATCTGGCGCTTGCCGATCGTGTGTTTGAGGACATGAATTATTACGCCATCACGGCCTCGATGGAAAACGCCAAGGAAAAAGGCGCCTATCCCCATTTTGCCGGCTCGGCATGGGAGGATGGCACATATTTCACCGACCGTAACTATACCGATGAGCGCTGGAAGGCGCTGGCGGCGGAGGTCAAGCAATATGGTCTGCGCAACGGCTATCTGTTGGCGGTGGCGCCCACGTCGTCTACATCCATCATTGCCGGCACGTCGCCGGGCGTGGATCCGGTCATGAACCGCTTCTATTATGACGAGAAAAAGAACGGCCTGATTCCGCGCGTAGCGCCGGACCTCAGCCTTTCCAACTACGTCTACTACAACGCCGCGCATCAGACGGATCAATCTTGGTCCATCAAAGCGGCCGGCGTACGTACTCGCCATGTGGACCAGGCCACCAGCATGAACCTCTACATCACCAATGATTTCACCTTCCGTCAGATTTTAAATCTCTATCTGGAAGCCTACCATGCCGGCTTAAAAACGCTCTACTATATTCGTTCCAAGAGCCTGCAGGTGGAAGATTGCGAAAGCTGCGCAGTATAATAACGAAAAGGGCGGTTTCGTCACGCGAAATGATGACGCCATTGCGAGGTGCGATGCGCCATTGCGAGGCGCGAGGGCGCCGAAAAAGCGATACGAAGGATGAACCGGGGCCGGAGGCGGCCGAGAAAGGATCGATATGGAACTGATGCGCAAAAACCCGTTGTTTAACCCGGATGGCGACACGGAGCTTGTGAAGCGCCGCATGATCGGCGGCAACACCACCAACCTCAACGATTTTAACAACATGAAATACGATTGGGTTTCCGACTGGTATCGCCAGGCCATGAACAATTTCTGGATTCCGGAGGAAATTAACCTGGCACAGGATAAAAAGCAGTATCCGCAATTGGTGGAGGACGAACGCCGCGCCTACGACAAAATCCTCAGCTTTCTGATTTTCCTGGACAGCATCCAGTCAGCCAATCTGCCGTCCATTTCGCAATACATCACGGCGAATGAGACCAATCTCTGTTTGCATATCCAAACCTATCAGGAATGCATCCATTCCCAGAGCTACAGCTACATGCTGGATTCCATCTGCGAGCCCAACGAACGCGATGCGGTACTGTACCAGTGGAAAAACGATGAACATCTTCTTCGCCGCAACAAATTCATCGGCGACATCTATAACGATTTTCAGCAGCAGCCGGACGTGCACAATTTCATGCGCGTGATGATCGGCAATTACATCCTCGAAGGCATCTACTTCTACAGCGGATTTATGTTCTTTTACAATTTGGCGCGCAACGGTCGCATGACCGGCTCGGCGCAGCAAATTCGCTACATCAACCGCGATGAAAATACACATCTTTGGCTGTTCCGCAGCATTATCCATGCGCTGCGTGACGAGAACCCGGAGCTTTTCCGCAGCACCTTGCAGGATGAGTACCAGCGCATGATTAAGGAAGGCACGGAGCAGGAAATGGCCTGGGCGGATTATGTGATCGGCAATCGCCTGGAAGGCCTGAACGGCCAGATGTGCGTCGACTACATCCGTTACCTCGGCAACCTGCGTGCCACCGGCCTCGGTCTGGATCCCATCTTCTCGGGCTATCAGGAAGAACCCGACAGCATGAAATGGGTTTCCAACTACTCCAACGCCAACATGATCCGCACCGACTTCTTCGAAGCTCGCTCCACTGCCTACGCTAAAAGCGGCGCACTGGTGGACGACCTCTAAAACCAAGCCGCCCTGTCCGCGAGTCGCCTCTTCGACGAGCCGGAAGCATATTTTCCGCAGATGCTGCGCCGAGGCGAAGCGAGCGACGAGCGGACAGGAAGACTTGGCGAGGATTGGGCGACGAACGGACGGGCTTGGTAGAGAGATGCATCTGCACCTCTTTTGTCTATCGTGAAACGGAACGTTGTGTTTTTTCGCTGTTTTTTAGCCAACCCCTCTACAGGCATTGAATATACTGTAGAGGGGTTTTGCGGTTTTCGCCGAAACCACTCTACATCCACCGAAATCGTTGTAGAGGGGTTTTGCGGTTTTCGACGAAACCACTCTACGGCCACCGAAATCGCTGTAGAGGGGTTTTGCGGTTTTTGCCGAATCCACTCTACAACCGCCGAAACCACTGTAGAGTGGTTTTGCGGTTTTTGCCGAATCCACTCTACATCCACCGAAATCGTTGTAGAGGGGTTTTGCGGTTTTCGACGAAACCACTCTACGACCACCGAAACTACTGTAGAGTGGTTTCGCTGTTTTTGGTAAAACCCCTCTACAGCCACCACGACCCCTCTACACACCTTTACACACAGCAATAAAATAAGGAGCCGGCCTTTGGCCGGCGGTTGATAAACGCCGCCGAAGGCGGCTCCACTTCCACGATCGCGCCGTCATTTCCCTTCTTAGCGTCCTGCGGTTTTCGACTATGCTCCATCAAGTTCACGATCCCGCCACCATCGCCGAGAGCATAAACGATGGTGGTGGAAATGCGTTTTCGCTAAATCACCACCATCACCAAGGGCATAAACGATGGTGGTGGAAATGCATTTTTGCTAAATCCCCACCATCACCAAGAGCATAAACGATGGTGGTGGAAATGCGTTTTTGCTAAATCACCACCATCGCCAAGGGCATGAACGATGGTGGGGGAAATGCGTTTTTGCTAAATCACCACCATCATCAAGAGCATAAACGATGGTGGTGGAAAGGCATTTTCGCTAAATCACCACCATCACCAAGGGCATGAACGATGGTGGCGGAAATGCCTTTTCGCCTTACTACCACCATCGCCAACGCCGCCAGTGAACGCCCCGGCTTCCCCGCAGAATGCAATTTACAACCGTGAAGATTTCGTGTACATTTAAAGTGTCGTAAGGTTTTCATCGGACCGAAAATTTATTTTCTTTTTTTCTTCTTTCCGATCGCGATGAGCCGGCTATTATTACATAAGGAGTGCATTATGGACAGCACAAATCCAAATGTCCCAGAAAAGACTGAAAAGAAGCATCTCGGTCTCGTCCCCCGACTGATTATCGGTATCGTTCTCGGTATCCTGATCGGCCAATACGCACCGGAGTTCCTCTCGCAAACCGTGGTTACCGTATCCAACTTCGTCAGCTTATTGATTAAATTCGTTATTCCGCTGATGATTCTGGCCTTCGTCACCATGGGTATTGCGGACATCTCGCAAGGTGCGGGAAAACTTTTGCTGTTCACGGTGGTCCTTGCCTATGGTTCGACCTTGATTGCCGGTACAGCGTCCTACGTGGTATCTTCCACGCTTTTCCCGTCCTTTATTTCCGCGGAAGATATCAAAACCATCGCCGACACGGCGGAAAAGACGCTGGATCCGTTCTTCACATTGAATCTGCCGCCGCTGCTGGACACCATTTCTGCCGTGGTCTTTGCCTTTATTTTGGGCTTGAGCATCTCCACCATGCGCGGAAAAGAAATCGGCAATGCCCTCTACACCGGCATGAGCGAGTTTGCCAAAATTATCGAAAAAGTGCTGAGCAAGGTTATTATCCCGCTGCTTCCGCTCTACATCTGCGGTACCTTCGTCAACATGACGTATTCCGGACAAACCTTCACCATCCTGGGCATTCTTTGGAAAGTGTTCCTCGTCGTCATCCTGATGCATTGGATCTATCTGTTGATTCAGTTCAGCGTTGCCGGTAGCATTACGAAGCGCAATCCGCTCACGATGATCAAGAATCAGATTCCGGGATACCTGACCGCCGTCGGTACACAATCCTCGGCTGCGACCATCCCGGTCAACCTGCAGTGCGCCGAGAGCAACGGCGTCAGCCGTGAAATTCGCAACTTCGTCGTTCCGCTGTGTGCCAACATTCATATGTGCGGCTCTATGATCACGATCGTCGCCTGCGCGACCGCCGTTTGCCTCATGCACAGCCTGCCGATTTCGATCACTACGGTCGTTCCCTTCATCCTGACCCTCGGCATTGCCATGGTCGCTTCGCCGGGTGCTCCGGGCGGATCCATCATGACCGCGCTGCCGTTCCTGTATCTTATCTTTGGTATGCCTGCCGGTGATCCGCAGGGCCCGATTTGCGCCCTGATGGTTGCGCTTTACATCACGCAGGATTCCTTCGGCACGGCCTGCAATGTCTCCGGTGATAACGCGATTGCCGCTATCGTTGATAAATACAACGACGAGGCCATTCTCCATAAAGTCGCCGCGAAATAAGTCTTGTACCCGAGCAAAGTGCCGCCTTGCCGTGGCGCTTTGCCCGGGTTTTTTGTCGGCAATTTTGCCGGCAATGCCATCCGTCGTTTCGACAGCGCCGGCAAGGGTGTCGGCCATTTTGCCGGCAACGCGGACAGCTTGAGAAAGGAGGCACGATGAACGTCTTTAACATTATCGGACCGGTGATGATCGGCCCCTCGAGTTCCCACACGGCCGGTGCCTGCCGGCTGGGGCGTGTCGCTCACAAGATCATGAACGAAGAACAGCCGGAGGAAGTGACCATTGAGCTTTCGGGCTCGTTTGCCCGCACCTATCGCGGACACGGCACCGACCGGGCGCTTCTTGCCGGCATCATGGGCTATCACAGCGATGATACGGAAGTGCGCGACGCCCTGGAAATCGCCAAGGAGCGCGGGCTACAGTATACGTTTGTGCCATGCGATATTCCGGGAGCCCATCCCAACACGGCACGCATTCATTTTCGCCTGAAGGACGGCCGGGAAGGTGTCGTCATGGGGGCATCCGTCGGCGGCGGCAATATTCGCATTGATGAAATTGACGGGTTGCATGTGAACTTTACCGGCGATAACACCGCCATGCTGGTCGTCCATGACGACGTGCCGGGCGTGATCGCTTCGGTCACAAATCTGCTCAGCAGCCGCTATTCCGAGATGAATATTTGTAATTTCAGTCTCACCCGCTCGGAACGCGGCGGCACGGCCCTGATGACGCTGGAATTTGACCAGGATCCGCCCGAAACGCTAAAAACGGATGTCTCCACGCTCCCGCATGTGCGCAGCGTTTCCGTTTTTCATGCGTTTTAACCGAAAGGAGACAACATGTTAAGCTATTTTTCCTTTCAGGAAATTGTCGATGAGGCCACGAAGCAAGGCAAGAAAATCAGTGAAGTCATT
Source organism: Murdochiella vaginalis (assembly GCF_902381775.1). Classification (NCBI taxonomy): domain Bacteria; kingdom Bacillati; phylum Bacillota; class Tissierellia; order Tissierellales; family Peptoniphilaceae; genus Murdochiella; species Murdochiella vaginalis. The sequence goes on along the minus strand of NZ_LR698969.1, from coordinate 287,920 downwards.
TTGCATGACCAGGCCTTGCAGCTGAATCGTCCCGAAGAAGTCATTTACAAGCAGATGGAAGCGTCCTTTGATGTCATGATCGAATCGACGCACATCGGCTCAAATGCCGACCTGCGTTCCGCCTCTTCCCTCACCGGCGGCGAAGGCGCAAAGCTTTTCCGCTACGCCAAGGAGCAGAACGGCGGCATCGGCGGCGAATTCTTCACGAAAGTGATTGCGCGCGCCATGTCCACGTCCAACTGCAATGCGGCCATGGGCAAGATTGTCGCCACCCCCACGGCCGGCAGCTGCGGCATTCTTCCCGGCATACTGACCACGCTCTATGAAGAGGAAAAGATTCCAAAGTGCGACATTGTCATGTCGATCTTTACCGCCGCGGGCTTCGGCATTGTGATCGCCAAGAACGCCTCGATCGCCGGCGCCGAAGGCGGATGTCAAGCCGAATGTGGCAGTGCGTCCGGCATGGCCGCCGCGGCCCTCGTGGAGCTCAAAGGCGGTACACCGCAGCAATGCGCAGATGCCCTGGGCATGAGCTTGGTGAATCAGCTTGGCCTCGTCTGCGATCCGGTCGCCGGCCTGGTCGAAATTCCCTGCATCAAACGCAACGCCTCCGGCGCCGCCATCGCCCTCACCTCTGCCACGATGGCCCTCGCAGGCGTTCCGCTCTACATTCCGGCCGATGAATGTCTGCAAGCCATGAAAGTCGTCGGCGACACCATGAGCAGCACCCTCAAAGAAACCGCTCTCGGCGGCTTAGCCGCCACCCCCACCGGAAAGGCCTTGCGCAAACAGGTCTACGGGGAAGAGACACCCAACGTATAGCCGAGCTGCCCCGTCCGCTCGTCGAAGAGGCGACTTGCGGACGGGACGGCTGGCGGGAATAATGAGGATACTGCTCTCAAAGGGAAACGAATAAAAAGAGAGGTACGTGATTTGCTCACGCACCTCTCTTTTTATGGCACGATCAATGTATTGTTGTACCCACTGCGTTTATGCCAAATCGAATTACCATTTTTTACGATAATGGATGCCTAAGAAGAATAAAATATTGCCAAGTAGAAGAAGAGCCAGCCAGAATTGCAGGCGCACCAAGGTAAGCGGCGTCATGTACGAAAAGGTGGCGAATGACTTGGCAACAATCTCTAAAATATCCATCAAAACCAGTATCGTTAAACAGAGCATGAGAAGCGAAAGCCCGATACGAAACAAAAAAAAGGATCGGTTCTTTTTCGTATAAGGATATTTCACTTCCTGATAGGTTTTTTCCCATGCCTCAAGCTGTTCTTTTAGTATCATTAACGCATCCTCCCGCTACGGCACTTTCTTTATCTCATGTTCACCACTTTTTTCGGAAGAAAGCGGAGAGAGAAAACTCCAAAAGAGCGAGTAACAAGATAAAGATTTGTATGTTGTAGAGCTCATTATCAAGCATAGACTTTGAAGGAATAGAAAATTGTCTTTCTGCAACTTCATTGATCAACCGAAGTATCGTTGTGGAAAAGAACCCGAAAAAGCTCCATAAACTGATTTGAAATAACAAAAAGGATCGATTTTTCTCTGTATAGGGATGCTTTATCTCTCTGTACAGATTTTCCCATCTTTCCAGCATGTTTTTTGTAATCATTAACGCATCCTCACTTTTCCGGTTTCATTCATCAAAATGTGGTTTCCTCATACATAGCGCTACTCCAATGACAACAACTTTTTTCCATGGTCTCATGAAACAGGCTCCTTTCATTCATTCATATATATAACGAATCGGAGGCTGGTTTTGTGACCCAATTAGAAAAAATGTTGAGGTTTTTCTTTTGACTGTATTGCGTAAGTTGAGAAGAAAAAAGAACCCTCCCAAAGATTCAGTATAATGGAATCAACAATAAAAAGCGGAATGAAAAGCGGTCCGTTGACTTCGTTATATGCTCATCAACATCATTTGTGCTCCTCAAGCGCTTTAACGAGGATGTATTTTGAACGGACTCCCCAATCTTGAGAAAGGAGGAAGGTACGTTTTCTTTTTCTAATACTTCTGCAAAAGAAAGTGCGTCGAAGCTTGAGCGTCTCTATCGTGGCTATCGTCAACGCCTCTACTATGTTGCCTTACAAATCTTACGTGATCCTATGCTTGCCGAAGATGCGGTGCAGGATACTTTTTTACGTGTTCGAGACCATTTGGATCAAATTTTTGAAGAAGATCGTCACAAAACAGCCGCTTTTCTCGTTATTATAGTGAAACATATAGCCATCGACTATGTTCGAAAACGTCAAAAGGAACAGTATTCTTCTATAGATGTATTAGAAAAGCAATGCGGAAGTGACATACAAGATAAAGAAGAGGACTTGGGCTTGGAAGAAGCGTTTCAACAGCTTTCCTTTGATGATGCCGAAGTTTTACGGTTGCGATATGGTCAGCGCTTTACCAACCGTGAAATCGCTGGAATTCTGAATTTGCCAGAGCCTACCGTTCGAAAACGACTATCTAGGGCGAGAAAGAAGTTGGAAAGACTCTTAAGGGAAGGAGAGGATCATGAAGAATAAATGGGATGAATCCGATCTGTTTGCCGAGATTCCAAAAATAGAAGAAAAATATCTTTCCAGCTTGCCTAAGGAAGAGGATTTGCATCATGTGTTCTCCGATTCTTTTGAGCAGAAAATGGCGGCGATGATCGATGCAGAACCCAAAAAAAGGAGAACAACGGGCATGTTTTTGGGCTCCCCTCGCGCGATAAAGGTAGCAGCGGTGCTTTTGCTTGTCGTCATTGGCTCGGTGACGACAGCTCTTGCGATGGAACCGGTACGTCACGCTATTTTTCATTTTTTCCGGGAAACTTTTCCGGAGTATACTTCTATTCTTGTTCATCAAGAAGAAGAGAGTAGTCATTCGGATGAAACTTTCTGGATTTGGAAACCGTTTGAACCCGCTTCGCCCGTTGAGGGATTTGAAGAAAAGTTGCGCAATCAAACGGATCAATACTTAGAGATTACCTATCAAAATACCGGTGAAAAGGAAATTCTTTTTATCACCTATCCATTGGGTGAGGAAGAACTATTGATCGATACCGAAGGAACCGTCCTTCACCAGAAAGAAGTCCAGGGAGTGGAGTTCTCTTACGTGGAAAAGAATGGAACTTATAGTGTATTCTGGCATGATGAAACGTCTCAATTTCAACTGTCGGGAGAGGCGGACAGGGATGCCCTTCTCCTGATGGCGCAGAAGTTAAAATCTGCAAAGCCGTCCAAATGAGAACGTTAAGAAAAACAGACGCACTTCTTATCTATGGATCACAAAATAGCCTTTTTTATCATTTTTTCAATAGCGAAGTAATGAGATGAAAAAACGCCGCAACGGGTACCGTTGCGGCGCTTTTTTTTAACAACTCTATGTCCTGTTGTCGTTAGATCAGCGTGTACAGATAGAACAACATGCAGAGCCCGACCACAAACATGGGCTTCGGAATGTCTTTGAATTTTCCGGCAACGATTCCGTTCTGTCGCTGCACTACCACAAGCGCTGTTATTTGCTTTTTGCTTCTAACGCATCAAGACGATGGCGCAGCTTCTTATATTTGCGGCTGAGGTGAATAATCGCAATCGTCAACAGGATAATCAGAACCAGGGCCACATAAAAGGCGGCCTTATAAATGCGCAAGTTTGCCGGCATCTCCAACTCCTTTTCTTCTACAGGCGCAACATAGGTTGTGCGCTCCCCACGCACCAAAAGGCGGTGACTATTGATCATATACGGCGTGCACGTGAGAAGGGTCATGTAATCCTTGCCCTCCACCACCAGAACCGGCTCAAAATTGTCCGGCTCCACCGTCAGAATGCGATCCACCTTGTAGGCCAATGTCCCCTCAATATTCTTGAAATAAAAGACATCGCCCACCTTAAGCTGATCGATCTCCCGGAACAGCTTGGCCTGCGGAAGCCCCCGATGTGCCGTGATGACGGCATGTGTGCTCGTCCCGCCAATGGGCAGGGACGTCCCCTCCAAATGGCCTGCCGCATAGCTCAGAACCGACTCCGATGTGCCGGCATAGACCGGCAAGGAAATATCCAGCTTCGGAACCTCGATATGCCCCATAATTTCGTGCATTTCCAGCATCCGCGCATACTCGGCACGCCCCTCTTCCTCCTCTTTGGTGTAGGGATCCGCCAGACGGCTGGGATCCAGCGTTCGATTATATGCACGGGCAAGCGCCATGCGCCGCGCGATTTCTTCCGAATCCAACGTCTTTGCCCCTTCTTCAAACGTTTGAATTTTTTGGTCAAAATCGATGCGGTAATAGTAATCCGAGAGGAAAGGATAGGCCGCAAGGAGCAGCCCCGCAAAAAACAGCAACAGCAGAAAGCGGTTGGAGCGGCGCCAGGACTTTTTCGGCGTTGGCGACGTCGGCGATGTCGGCGGCGTTTGTGGTGTCGGTGGCGTTGGCGAAAGCGTATCCGTATGGTTTGTCGAATCCGTCATGACTTTCTCCCCTTGACGTCCGAATTCTCGTCCGGCTCGCCGCTCGAGCCATCCGCCGCCTGCGAGGACGCATCCTGTGCCCCGTCAATAGCCTCCTCCGAGGGCTTATCCGGTACGCCCAGCCCCTTTTCCTGCTCCAGCTTCTTCATGCGGCGCTCCAGGCGCTTCGCACGGCTGCGCAACAAGAAAATGAGAATCAGCAGGAAGAGAATGAGCGCAATCGCCGCATAAAAGAGATAACGATAGCGGAAATTGGTCTCGTTCTCCGCAATGACCTGCTCCTCCACCGCCGGCACATAGGGCACGCGATGGCCGCGCACGATCAGGCGATGCGAATTGATGCCTACGGGCGTGCACGTGAGAAGCGTGACGTAATCATGTCCGGGAACGATGAGCAGCTTGGAAAAGTCATCGGGTGTAATCTTGTCGATGGCATCCACCTGATACGCCAAAATTTCCTTGAAATTGTGGACATAGAACTTGTCGCCAACCTTGGCCTCATGCAGGTCGGTGAAGAGGCGCACATTGGGCAAACCCGAATGCGTCGTAATTACGGCATGGGTGCTGTTTCCGCCGATCGGAAGCGATGTGCCCTCCAAATGGCCCGCCGCATGTTGCAGAACATCCTCGTTTGTACCCGCATAAATAGGCAGCTCGATGTTCACCGCCGGGTACTGGATGACGCCGATTTTTTCCTCAATTTCCAACATCTTCGCGTAATGGCGGCGTCCCTCCTCCCGGTTCTTCTCGACATAGGGGTCCTTCGTCGGCTGATTCAGCAGCGAATCATTGTAGCCCTGCGCAAGGCGCATCCGCTCGGCTATCTCCTCCGGGCTCAGATCTTCCTTGCCCTTCACGAAATTCGCCACCTGATCCTTCTGCTCGACACGATAATACAGGTCCGAAAGGTAGGGATAGGAAAAAAGAGCCAAGCCCATCAAAAACAACAAGATGGGCAACATGGCTCTTCCTTTTCTTCCTTTGGTTTTTCGCTTGGTTGGGGTCATCGTCCTTGGCCTATTCTGTGGGTTTCCCATTCGTGCGCCGATTTTTATACCGGCAACGGAATAGAGCCGACGTTGTCTGCGTTAGACTCTATTCCTCTTTCTTCTTCCGTCCCAGAAGCAACAGGCCGCATCCGGCTGCTCCCGCCAGCAAGATATAAGAAAGCATGCTCCGATCGCCTGTCTTAACCGGCGGCTTCTTCGGCGGGCGCGTCGGCGGTGTTCCCGGCGGCGTTCCCGGCGGTGTCTTCTCATTTTCAATGGGGATGAACTTGCCCTCATCATAGGACGTCGCATCCACCGTAAAGAAGATGTGCTCGTCGTTAAACTGATAGCCCTTCGGCGTGGCAATCTCATACAGCGCATAGCGCCCAAACGGCACATCGGTCAGGGCAAAAAAGCCATCCGCGCCTGACGTCAACACTACGTCTTTGCCATCGCGCCGGAACGACTGCCAGCCTTGTTCCGTCTTTACAAATACGGCAAACTTCGCCCCGGCAAGCGGCGTCTTCTTGCCGTCTTTGGAAATCTTTTGAAAGCGGAATCCGCCCGTTTCGTTGGGCGCATTCGTGACCGTAAGCCGTGTGGTTTTTTCCGCCTTCACCGTTGCCGACTTCTGCACGGCATCGGCCGTATAGCCTACCGGCGCCTGCACTTCTTTGAATACGTACTCTCCCTCCGGCAAGTTTGTCACACGTAACGTGCCATCGCTGCCCGAAACCAGATCGACATCGGTTTGTCCGCCCCGATCATAGCGATAGGGCGCATTCGATGTCGCCATCAGCGGCACCTCGATCAGGCCTTCTGCCGTCTTTTGGAAGAGGCGGAAATGCGCTCCCTCCAAAGGTTTCCCCCGTAAATCCGTCTTCGTCAACACGATTTCCCCGGAAGGCGTTTCGGGTTGAACAATCTTCGGATACACCGTGACGTTCGTTTCCGGGCCATTCTCGGTTTGGAGCGGCAACGGTACCAGCAAGGGCGCAATAGTCCCCTTACCCGTATCGTTCTCCCGCACATAGTATAAGCCATCTTCCAAATCGGGGATTTTTATCTCTCCCTTGCTGTCCGTCTTGCCGGAGGTAACTGGTTTGTGATACGCCGCCGTCAGCTCATCCACCGTCTTGTTCTCCAAGGCGCTGAGGATTTGCGTGTACTCTTCCGTGGACAGGGAGCGCTTCTCGCCCACCTTCCACAGCGTAAACACCGAGCCGGCGACCGGCTCACCTCCTTCCGGCTTCTTATTGATCTCATGCAAGGCTGCACCTTGCTTGTAGCGGACAATGGTCAGGCTGTTCTTGCCCGCCGCGTGAGCCTGAAAAAGAGGTAAGAGCAAGGCCAGACAGAATACGCCCGCTATGAGCGCGTTTAGCATTCTCCACCTTCTTGATTGCTGCATTCTTACCTCCTCATCAGGCCCCGGGAGCATGGCTCCCGGAGACCTTTTCCATCTGTTTTTCTGCGTCGGTTTGCCTAACGTCGTACGTCAAGGGAAACCGTCGCAACACTTTTCTTGCTATCGCCGCGTTCGCCGGCGATCGCTAAGGCTAACCTTATTCGGCAGCCATTTCCTCTTTGCGGTTCTTCAGGAACACATAGCCCGCACCCAACATCAGGGCAATGCCGCCGCCGATGAAGAGGGCCGTGCCCATACCACCGGTCTTGGGGATGGTCACCAAGGTATTCTCGATCTGGAGGGCGGTTGGGTTAGTTACACCGGTCATATCCAGCTTGTATTCAATGCCTTGTTTCTGTGTGTCGTAGGAGCCTTCGCCAACGGTGAAGGTGGCGATGGTTGCCGCATTCGACGGAAGGACGTAGCCGGCCGGGGCTTTCACTTCTTCTACCGTGTAGACTTTCCCACTTGGCAGCATCCGCAGACCCTTGACCTCGAATTGACCCTGCGCATCGGAAGTAAACTTATAAGCGGCATCCTTGTCTGCGGTCCAATCCCAAACTTCATTCACCTTGGCATAGGCCTTGTCGCGAGCAGCCTTAAGTTGTTTGATGGAGCCGGTAACCGTATCTGCCCCTTCCAACTTGGTCTTTTCCGTCTGTTCATCAGTGGTCAAAGTCGTTTTGCCCAATAGGACATTCAGGCGGTCAATGGCATCCTGGTAATTTTTTTCTGCAGTATCATAAGCAGTTTTATCGTTAGCCGCCGTTGCATCCTTCTTAAGAGTCAGGTACTGAACATTGGCCGTGCCCTCGTCCTTCTTGATAATGAACTGGGCATTGTTCAAACGCTTCAGTTCATTGCCGGTTTTGTCGTTCGTCTTAACAAAGCGCTTTCCGTGAGTTTCTACGGACGGGGGAGTCGGAGTGATGCTCGTCGGAGTCTTGGTATTGGTAATGGTAAGCTTTCCTGGTGCTACCTCAGCAGTTGTGTATTGCGGTGTATAGCCATCTACAAATTCCACTACCGTATACTCTTTTGTATCATCCAGTCCGGAGAACGTACCGCTGAGGCTATTTGCTGCGCTCGGGGTGAATTTGATTCCATCGCCCAAATCAATCGCTGTGGTACCGGCTACCGGCAACTTAACGGCGCCAACAACCTTGTCTCCCTCTTTTAAGACGTATTTTACTTTTACATTCTTGGGTGCCTGACCACCATCTGCCCAGCTTTTGGTTACGTCAATCTTTCCACCTTTCGGCTGAACCGGAACGGGGGTCGGTTTTTCATGGTTAAAGATCATCGTAATGTTGTTGTCGATGGGCTTATCAATGATGGCCTCTTTGGTGACTTCGCCATTGTAGCTGAACCAGATTTGAATATCGGCTGTCTTGGCGGCATCGTTTAATTTCTTGAGTCCGGTTTCCGTAAAGCTAATGTCAAAACCGGATTCGGTTTCGGTAATGGTATAGTCGGTGCCTTTGGTCAAGGCGTTTCCTGTAGCGGGCTTCGTCTTGTCATTCGAAGTTACTACATTCCAAGTTACTTCCATGCTACCTGTAACGTACTTCAAGCCTTTTTCAAAAAGGTCGTTGAAGTGAAGCTGTTTGAAAAAGGTTCCCGTTGGCATTTCGGCAACGGATTCATAGGGAACCGGCTGGCCAACGCGAGCAGAAAGGGTGGCCTTTTGTTTCTGGTAATTCTCAACAACAGCGCCAACATCTTTTAAGGTGTTGGGATCCTTGATGGCTTCCAGGCCGTGCTTTTGGGCAAAGTTCTTATCAAATTTTACCTTGTCGTCCGTGTTTTTGGGATAAACGTGAAGAATGTCCGTGGTATCGTAGTTCTTTGTACCATTAGGCATCGGTGCCGGCAATTCCAACATGAACGGAACCGCTTTCATGCCCGTCATATTCGTCTCGTTATAAGTGGAGTTAGCCTTGTCCTCAACAATGTAGTATTTCCCATTGGGCAGAGTAACCTGAGCAATCCCGTCTTCTGTTCCCACTTTTTGCGTCAGGACAAATTCCTTCTCTGGATTGCCAAATTTCATGAGCGTGTAGTATTTGGTGGAATCGAACGTGCCATAAGGTTTTAAAGAATCATCGTTGCCTGGAACGGAATTCGGACCCTTATCATCAGTCACCTTGTAAACACGAAAAGCAACGCCATTAATGGCTTTGGCGCCGGCTCCGAAATAGTCAGCTAAATCGGCAATCTGCGAGCCATCATGGGGTTTCGGCTGCCAGTTCGTAAAGGCGTCCTTGGGCATCAACACCTTATGAATGTCCACAGTTGTCTCCCCCGGTACATTTGACGTGTCTGCCTGTGCCGTCATCGGAACTGCCATGCCGAGCAGCATCGCGATGGCCAGCAAGAAGGCCAATACTCTGTTTGTCTTTTTCATCGTGACTTCCTTTCGTTTTGTTCGTTGCGCACGATTTCTGCGCGTGAATCATTCCCTTGCCTCGGAACGGATCCAATCCTCTAGATCCCGATTCCTCTGCGGAGCAACACCCTGTTTCGCGGTGCCGCCGCCGGAAAGATACCGAGGCGTCTTCGGCTCTGCTGCTCCCTACGGAGGTCCTCCATTCTTAATCAACATAGGAGACCTCCTTCTCTTTTTCTCTTTCTTCGACGATATGCCAGACCCACCAAGGCTGTCAGGCTCAGGGCGAGGCCGCTTATTACGAAGAGTCTCGTTCCGATTCCGCCGGAATCGGGGTACTCCGCCTTGGGATTGCGCAACTCTAACGCCATACTCGTCGGATCGGCATTATACTGCCGTTCCCAAAGAATCGCAGGTTTTGTGGTCAAATCCTGACCGTTGTACAACTGATCCTTATCTCCAGCGTTCTTAATGGCCTTTAAGGTGACCTTCCCCGCTTTTCGGTCAATCGAGAGAGTATAACGGTTAAAGGTGCGAATATAGCCTTCCGGCGCCGTTACCTCGGTCAGAATATACTTACCATCCATCGGATAGGGAAGATCAAACGAGAAGCCGTCGTCCGTTTGCTTCGTCAGATCAATGCTCGCTAACGCGTCGGCCAGCGCCTTTGGCACCTTGTTCGGATTACCTACTGCCGGATCCAGCTGCAATTTCAATATCCTGCTCTTGCCTGTATTATCCGACTTCGGCCAATCCTTATTAATCAACTGGCCATTTCCATCCAGCTTCTTGATCTTCAACTTCATGTCCAGATAGTTGACGATGTGCATCGGACCCGATTTGTCTTCTGGATATTCGAAGCGAATGTAGGGGTGGAACTTTCCCTTGTTCTGCCCGTTGGCATAGAACTGGACCAATTCCGGCATAGAGATGTTCAAGTCGGAGTCGATATGAACCAGCGTCCACCAGTTATCATCGGTTCCCGCCTTCTTGGGCTGTAGATAGCCTTTTGGCGGAGCGGTTTCCGTCAGACGATACCAGCCGGCCTCCAAATCCTTAAACCGGAAATCAATAATGGGTTTTTTGGATAGAGTCGTTCCATCCGCCAGATAATAGCCTTCCGGATGCAGAACAGGTCCTATTAATTGCGCCGCCGAATTCATCTGCGGATTCTTATCATATTTCTGGAGGGTAAACTCCGCGCCGGCAACAAAGTTGGTCGGATCGTCCTCGCTCACCTTGGCAAAACCAAAGCTTGTTTTGGTGAGGCGATTGTACAGCAACGCCCCCGGCTTGATCTCTGTGGGATACGTTGCTGTTTCGGAAGGAATTACAAAGTTATCCTTCCCAATCACTACGCCGGTTTGTCCCGGCGTGATGTTCGAGCCGGTCTTTTTCACAACCAGCCCTTTTTCGCCTCGCTCCACGACGATCGTCCAAGTCGGCAAGTTACCCGTCCCCGAATTCAAGTTCGGCTTCATGGCACCGTTCGGCAGCTTGATCTCCGTCAGCTCATACGTGCCTTCACTGAGTTGGTCAAATGCGAACACATAGCGATCACCCTTTAATTCCCGATAATAACCGTGGCCCGTATAGCTGGCTTTATTGTTGTCCGCGATATTTTTGGGATTGCCGTCCACATACTTGAAGGTAGCCCGTGTTGTCGCATCGTAGCCTAACGCCTCATCCGCCGCAGTTTTGGTCTTGATGAGTCGGAATTCCGCGCCAACGATACTCTTCGTCGACTGGTTTACCTTGCGGAATTCAAAGCTCGTCGGCTGATAGTTCTTAATTCGCACCTTGTCCTTCTCACCATAGTGCACTTCAGCACCAGATGAAGCCGTGGTTCCATTGGCATAGACCACCTGATAATCGCTGTGCCCTGAAGACAAATCGGACTTAAAGCCAAGTGCTCCGGTGTTCGGATCGGCCACCACCTCGAAATACCAAGGTTGCGGTTGCAGATAGCCGTTCGGCACGACAGTTTCGGTCAACCGATAACGCCCCGCCGTCAGGTTTGTAAAGACATAGGTGTTATCTGTTGTCTTCTTCTGCTCAATGTAGTATTCGCCCGTCGGTTTTCCTTTGTCATCAATTTTAGCCAGTAAAAAGCCCGAGGTGTACAGAGCATCGCCGTTGCTCGCTTTTACCTTTTCGAGGTGTAAAGCGATACGCGCCTTTTGATTGCTGATACGGATTTCTCCCGCCGGCGTCTTCGTATAGTCGCCCAAGGGCACCCCGTTAACGGTTGCGCCGGAGCCTTCCCATACCGGCACCAATTCGCCGGTAGTCTTGTTCCAGCTCACCTTGACATTCCACATGTTTTTTGTTCCGGGTGGCAGCTGATAGCCGTCGGGTGCCTTCACTTCTGTAATGACGTACGATCCTTCAGGAAGACCGGAGAAGACCACCCCATTGTCATCACTTTTCACCGTAACGGTGGTATTTCCATTCGCATCCTTGTACGGTATCGGAGACAAAAGCTCTCCGTTGGCGCCCCTCTGGGTAATCCAGCCTGTCAGGGTGAATTCTGCGCCCGGCAGCGTATTCGTCCCCTCTGCGTCGCGCTTCTGGAAGGCGATGTCTGCCGTCTTGGGATAGTTGGTGATCTGTGCTTCGCGAATCGTCTGGTACGGCGCATCCGGACGAGCCGGCGGGGTACGCCCATCGTCAGGTACGGCTACCAGATACTTAGCCGAAGGAATGGCGCCAATCCCTGCAGGAGGAGTGAACTGCGGTCCATCACCCGGCAGGTGGACCTGGAGCTTAACCTTTCCATCGGTATCCTTATACTGAGTGACCTTGATGGTCCAGTGCATGGGCTGGCCATGTTCGTCCACCGGCGGCTGGAAACCATCCGGGGTCTTCAGCTCTTCCAGGACATATTCGCCCGGCGTCAACTCGCGGAAGTAGTAGTCTCCGGGTTCCCCGGTAGCCGCCGCAATGGCATCATATTCCACGTCGTAGTTCTGGTAGTTCTCATAAGCGACCTTTTTCGACATGTCCTTCCAAAGGCGGAACTGAGCCTGGCTCTTCACACGCCCGTACTTATCCACCTTCGTCACGCGCAAAGGAATACGCGAAAGGTCTTCATCCGTGTTAAAGAGTTCCACCGTTCCGGACCCGGTGTCCGGTGCCGGATGATATTTGGCCCCAGCAATAGCAATCGGATCCTCTGTCGGCGTAGGCGTAAGCGAAGCCGTATACATTTCGTGGTAATCTTGGCCCAGGGTGACGTTGGTATCCCGTTTCAAGGTATAGGTGATCGTAAAGTCCTTTCCGGCGGGAAGGGTCAAAGTATTGACCGTGAAACTCTTGTGATCCGCAGCAACCGTCACACCGGTGGCATACGTCGCCGGAGATATCGTCGGCGTGCCGTCCAGAAGGAAACCGTCTTTTACCTGAACCGTATAGATGCCCTTCTCTACCTGCGGCTTTTGGACTGGAGGATCGGGAATGAGATTGACGATTTTACTTAAGAAGGTATCTAGAGCCGGTTCTGTATCGAAGCGGGCCGTGCTCATCGTGTACTTCTGCCAGGTGAGGTGGTTGGCTTGCAGATATTTGGTAAAAAACGAGAACTCGTTACTATCTTGAGCTACGTAATCCATGTGGAGGTACCAGACATCCACCCCTTGGCCAATCAGGCGGGACATAGCGGTATTAAAGCCCTTAATGCCTTCGGAAACCGGCGTTTGATCCGGCGAAAAAGTCCGGTTATCAATATTCACAAAAATATTGATATGATCGGCGTCGGAAGCCCGGCCAAAATGGTTGACACTCAAGTTGTCTTTCAGCGACTCATAGCCGGTTTGTTTCCAGTTGAGTAAAGTATTTTTCTTTTGCCGCGGTTTCACCTTAGTGGTGAAGAAAGCATCAATATCGGTCGCTCCATTAAGCGGAGCGAAGGTCATTGAGCTGCCCATCACCAAATCGGGATCCACATAGGGGATCTTGTCCAACGGCAACCCATCCCCGCTATAACGGTAACCATAGTTCAAGACCGCGATTTCAACGGTGTCCTTCGATGCGGCGGCTTTAGCCTTAAGATTAGTCAAGAATTCCTTAATCTTGGCATCAAAAAGGGCATTATTCTGCTCTTGTTTTTGTGGCGTGGTCCGCCGGTCTAAAGCCAAGATATAGCGGTAGGACTTGGGAACGTAGTTGGTGCCGGTGTTTCCTGTCATCTTGGCCGTAACCGTGTACTTTTCCTCTGTGCCTTGGTCTCGTTTCACCTCGGTATGGTGGTTCTGGACTTTCTGACCTAAGGGCGAGTCTGCTGGTGCTTGCAATTCCACTCCCTGGGCGCCCGTCCCGCCCGGCTGATTTATCACATTGGTCAAATCACAGATCTTGGTCGTTGGATCATACTTCATCCCACCATCGATGCGTCTCCAGGTGGTTGATCCATCCGCCTCCACCGTTACAAGCCAGGTGTTCTCCGTTTTCTTATAACCGGCCGGTGACATGTGCTCCACCAGCTCATATGAACCGGGGTCCAGGTTTTCAAAGACAGCCCAGCCTCTCTCATCATCATTTCCGCCCACAACACCGCCGGCTGATAGCCGTTCCTGATAAATCGGGTAGCCGCCGGCATTCAGTTTCCGTTTGTACTGATTGGCGGCTACAGTCTCCAGATCATACAGACGAATGTGGGCTCGGCCGATACCAACCGTATGCTGCACTTGCCCGGATGTGGGAATACTCTGGCCAACCTTTCGTGCGACAAGACGTCCCTTCTTGGAGTTGTCCGGGAAGTTTTTAATGCCATTTAATTGGTTGTCCGGATCAATCACGGTCGCATTATCCGGATGGGCCACCAACACTTTCAGCTTTCCGGTGTTGGCATCCGTGATGACCTTGAGATTCCAGACGAGCTTAGGAAGATTACCCGCATTCGGATCATTCGGATTAGCACTTGGTGCCGGCCCGTAGTTTTGCGGCGAATTGATCTCTTCCAACACATAGTAGCCGCCGGAATGAAGATCGCTCAGGTCAAAATAGGCGTCTCCGTTGGCATCCGTCTTTAATGCCAAAACCCGAGGTTGGGCGCCGGGCAGAGGGTTGCCATAGTAATTGGTTTCTGTCAGTTTAAACGCAACCGGCTTGCCGCCCTTTCCATTTGTCAATTCGGTCGATGTGAAGAGGGTAAGAGGAGTCTTTTCCCCTTTATACTTACGCAGCTTGATGCTTGTGGTTTCTTGCTTGTTGGTCAGAAGATACGCTGCAAGCACTTGATCCGGCGCAATGACGGTCTCCGTGCCGCTTTTCTTTTCATAGACGGTTGTGACCAATTGACCGTTTTGTTCGGTCACGACCACGCGCCACGTTGTTGTGGTGTTCGGAAGATAGCCGTTTGGCGCTGAGCGTTCGGTTAACGTATACTCACCAATGGTGAGGTCTGTAAAGGTAAAGAAACCCACTTTGGCCGGGTCATGAATCTCTTTATACTTTGTCGCCGGATCGCTTGATCCTTCAACATAATTCGGATTCGAAACCATTCCCGCATCCGAAGTAGCCTGCTTTGAGTAGTTTCCGCCCTTGGTCTGAACCAGTTCAAAAACGGCTCCTTCCAGGCCCTTGTTTGAATCCTTCTCATCCACCTTGCGGAACTTTAAATCCGTCTTCTTCGGCTCGTTAGGGATCACCTGCGTCGAATTCGATGAAAAAGGAATTCCCTCGATTGTAGCCTGTAGCTTAGAATCGGGGCTATTGGGATCCTTTTTAGTGACCGTTACTTGCCAGCTGTTGGGTTGCGGCATTTCGTAGCCTGCTGGTGGAGCAATTTCCGTCAAAGTATAGCCGCCGACCGTATCCGTTAAGCCGATGAAACGGAATTCACCCTTTGTTCCCGCAGACCGCTTGTCATACGTTGGATTCTTGCTGCTTGTACCATCGTTGGAAACGAGTTGGAAGACAGCACCGTCGATCACACGACCCTCAAGGCCTGTCTTTGTAAACGTCAATTCCGCGGTATTGTCGGGGATGTTCTTGACCACAAGGCCCATGTTTTCATCCGCCAGCGCAGCCGCACCACTCGCTCCTATCCCTTTGTTTGGATACACCAAGGGAATCGATCCATCCTTGGCGTAGGGGATTTTTTGGCCGTTAATGAGTAAGCTGTAGATTTCGTTATCAATCACCTTACGGTTCACTTCAACACCGAAATCCGCATCCGTTTTTGCCCAATGAAACTCCTGTTTGAAGTCAATTTCAAAAGGTACTTCGCCAATGGACTGCCGCCCCTGCGGCACAGTGAGCTCTTTGAGAACATACTTTCCCGGTCGTAGATAAAGGGGCTCCCGAACCAGATTCCCATTTTGGTCAACCTGACTGGTCCACGTTTTGCGGAGATTGCCGGAGGCATCATAAATGGCAAAGGTTGCGCCCGCCAAGCCCTTGTTGTCCTGATCCACTTTCGCAAAATCCACGGGCACAGGAACATCGCCGGTAACCAAGGACTGAAACTTATCAAGCTCCGCATGGGTATAAGCACGGATCCGGACGCTGTCTTCTTTATCCTGCGTCCAGTTTCCGTTCTGCATCTTATTCAAGATATTGCTTTCGACTTGATAGGTCGCATGATACACATCTATATAGGTCCGACCATCTTTCGTAACGGTCTTACCCTCGGCGTAATGCCCCGCCGTCGTCGATGGGGAATCTTCCACGCGGGAATCATAGTGCGCATCGCCAAACCAATGATCATGAACCGCTTTAATCAAACCAGTGTCACGATAAAATTCGCCTAGACTATAGTTATCTCTCGAACTATACCAAATGAGATGCTGTACTACCGTATAGTAGAAGAGCGTGTTCATCTGTTTTCCATACTGCTTTTGGTACTCTCTTTTCATCTCTTCCGCATAGAAGAAGATTTTTTTAAGCAAAGTCAGTGCTCCGCTTCGCTCAAACGCGCCAGGGTCAGCAAGAGCGTTCAAGATACTATCCCCTGTTACAACGTTTTGGGTCAGACCCAATCGGCCAAACTGGGACTGGGGGAAGATTTTTGCTTTGTTAAAGCAGAAAGCCAATTCACCGGTCTTGTCAATCTGCATCGAGCTGCCGCCATAGCTGTATATTCCCTTTGGATTATCCGGGGACCAATCATTCACTTTAGCAGCCAAAGCATAATAGTCCGCATTCTTCTCCTGCGGAGTGTATTCGCGGATGCTGCCCGACTTTTGTCCACCGGTGGTGCCCTGTTCATCGTCCCATTTTGACTGGAAGTTAATGCTGATGGCGTTTTCTTCGTAGACAGTACCAGGATCCGCGGCAAAGGTATAGACCAAGAAGGTGCCTGGCAATTGGTTCGTTTTTAGCCAATCACTAATACCCGTGGCGGTCTTATCGGCCAGCTCGTATCGGTCATAGCCGCCCACCGTCACATCGGTCGATTTTTTCGGCACATAGGCGACCACAGATTGCAATGTTCCGTTTGCGGAAACCGAACCGCCTGCCTTCGTAAATTGAGCATCATTGATGGCAGAATCGGACTGATCCTTCAGGCGAAGCAATTCAATCACTTCCCATTTCGGTTGAGAAGAACCACTGTTGGTTCCAACAAATTTTCCCGTAATGGAGCGCGTTTTATCCGCATAGAATCGGCTTTCGTATTCGCGATCACCGACAGCTACCGCCGAAGCAAAACGTGCGTCAACCAAGTTAAACCCTTTATTAAACTTATCTGTTTTATTTAACCCTTGAATCCAAGTGATAACCAGAGGAATTTTTGTCAGTTTTTTGTACGCCTCAATAAATTCCTGCCGTGCTTCCCAGATATAGTTTTTATCCGGCGAAACGCGCAGACCCAGAGTGTACTGGCCATTCTGCGGATTCTGTGGAACGGTTTTGCCGTCTAAGGTTTTTGTGGCCGTATCAAAGGAGGCGCTGACACGAATCCAGCGCTTATTGGACAAAGAAGCCTTATTCTCCGTGGTGTCAAAGAGAGCCATTGTGGCATCCGAGTTGAAAGGCTGTCCTTGCCCTGGAGCTTTCAGGCCCTCCTTGGTCGAGGCAAAGCTCACCTTGAAATCCTTTAGCCCCTGATTCTTAGATGCGTAGAGGCTGTAAGAAAGCTGCGTAAAATTAAGAGTCGCTGCTTGCAGGTCGTCAATATCCAGCTGAATATCCCAGACCATTTTATCTTTCTCAAAGCTGGTGTCCCACTGCGTGCCGCTGACATGCCAAACGTATTGGTGTGTGGCGTATTCGATTTCAATCGGAAATCTCTTGCTGGTAGAACCATGATCCCCCGGTTTAAGCGGTGCACGCTGAGGGGAAGCAAGCAGCCGCTCGGTACTGTTCACTTTTTTCAGTATTGCTTTTTTATCCGCGGCACGTTGTGCGCGCGCATTCGTGCTATTTTTTATCCACTCCGTAAAGGCGGGAAGGCTTAAAGTCTCCTGATCCGCCGCCGTGAAGAGTGCCTTACGCTCCTGTTCCTGAATAGAAAGAGCCTCTGCGGACAAGAAGTTGATTGTTGTATTGTAAGTGCTATCGAGTGCATTCGTAACTTCGGTTGCCTGACTTGCCAAAGAAGCCACAGCATAATCCGTATGTAGGATGCTGTCCTTGGGCTCGGTTTCTTTCCCGTTTTGCGGACTCGTAGCCGCCAAAGGATCCAATCCGTAAAACGCAGTCTGTAGCAACGTCGGCTGTTGATCCGCTTTGACTGCTTGCAACGTATAGTAAATCGTTTTGATTTTTTCTTTGGCCTGTGCATCTGCGTTTTTTTGCAGAGCTGTCTGTAGCTTCGGCACATCCAAAGCAAAACCGGTGTCGGTTGATACTACGAAATCTGCGCCTTCAGCGGGGAAAATTTGTCTTGCTTTTCCATCCTGGATTGTATACAGCGTTAGCGCCGATTGTGCCGGTTTTATGCCCGTCAAGGAAATAACAGCATACCGCGGCACAAAAGACTGCGGTTTTCCATCTTCGCTCTTTGTCGCTTCCTGTTTTTGCTCCTGTGAAGCAGCAATCGCGTTCTTCTCGACAGTCGCCGCAACTACGGTTTCCGGAATGATAAGCCGTCCGTTAAGATTCATATGTAACGTTGCTTGATTTTCTTGAAGCGTATAGGACAAGGGATAACGAGACCGCCATTCGTCGAGAGCACGGCTTTTCTTGATCACAAGTGGCGTCGAAACCGTCTTCTTTTGTTGCTGTGATTGAATCGTGAAGGTGAGTGTTTTCTGTTGTTCGCGATCGGCAGGATGTGCATCATGCCATTCGTCATGATACGTAAAGCCACGGTATACCGGTTCGTTATACTTTAAGCCTGCTGAAAGCTTTTGATCGTCTATGCGAGCCAGCGTTTCGGGATTCAATTCTTCACCAATGAGCCCCTGTCCGCTTAAACCCGTTTCGCTTTGACTTGCTGCTTTTTCGCCATAAGGCGTCAAACGAAAAAGAATGTTGGCACTGGTAAATCCTTGCGCTTCTTTGAAGGCTTCCTCTTGAGGTTGTGCCTCTGTAAACTGGAAAAACAAATCAAAAAGGGCTTGCCCGCTCTGGTCTTTAATTTGCCCCAGAGGGTACTCTTCTTGACCTTTCTTTATATAGTAGTTTTGCGTAAGTTCTTCGGGCAACGTTAACGATACTTCGGTTCCGGCAACGGCCGTTTTGGGAATGCTCCAAGAGAACGAAAGCGCTGTTTCACAAAGAGAACTGCCATCTTTATTTTCGACATAATGAAGAGGCGTTAAGCGAAGATCGTCAATTTGTGGTGTAGCCTCTTCTTTGACATTTTGTGACTGCGCCGATATATCTGAGCTTTGTGGCGTAACGACAGTATTGTTTAAAAAGGGCTGAACAAGGTTGTTTAACAAGGACCGATCGGTTTTATCTGCATCCGATTTTTGTTCCTTTTCGTCTTCTGTCGGCATCAGAGCTGGGCGCACGGCGCCTGTAGATCCCGCTTCATCGGCATAGACAATATTGCCTTCCTCATAAGGAAGTAAACCCGGAACTAATTCTAATACCATCAGAAAGGCTAAGGCCAATGCCATGACCCTCTTGCCTATTGTGCTCTTCATTGTTCCATCCCTTTCCATCGTCGCCTTTTGCTTTTTACGGAACGTAACGGTTGCAGCATGTGTTACACCTATAAATTCAAGACGTTGATACAATGTGCTATTAAACAAGTAGGCTATTCAATGAGTCCATAATATCACTCTCCATATAAATTGCAATTCTTTTTACTTTGATAAAAAAAATATTTTAATATTTGCGATTTTTTTGATTGATCTTAATAAATAATTCGGTTCTTAACCGTCCCGTCCTGCCTCTTTCGTCTCTTTCTTTACCAAAGCCGAACCGAAAAATTATCTATTTCTGTTATATTCCTCTTGTCGTGATGATATTAAAATGATATTATATTGCTACAAAACAGAAAGGACGAAAATCATGAATACGAAAGAAAAAGATCCCCAGACAACCCCCTCCTCACAAGCCACACAAAATCCAAATGCAGAGCGTTTACCACAGCCTCCGCACGATCCGACGATTACGCCGCGTCGTGTAACGCGCAAAGTCAGCGGACTGGTTCCCATTCTTTGCGGCTTGCTGTTCATCGCATCCATCCCTCTCTTTGTGTTTGGCGGCATCCTTCTGGATGCGGAAAAGCCGCAGGGTGGAATCCTGATGATCTTGGCTGTAGCCGACTTGCTCTTTTCGATTCTGCTGATGATCGCCATTAAGAGCGTCAAGCCCAATGAAGCCGCGGTTTTCACGCTGTTCGGCAATTACTACGGCACCATTGACCAGCCGGGGCTGTATTTGCTCAATCCCTTTGTTTCCAGCGTCTCGGATCCCTCCCGAAAGAGTGGGACGGAGAAAAAAAGCAAGGATGGCGCAGAACAGACTATTGACATCGGTATTCCGACCGGCCGTCTGTCCCTCAAGGTAAAGACCTTGAATAATGAACGGCAAAAAGTCAACGATCTGTTGGGCAATCCGGTCATCCTCGAAACGGTGGTGTTTTGGCGCATTGTGGATCCGACGAAAGCCGTCTTTAACGTGGACAACTACTTTGAGTTTCTCTCGACACAGTGCGATTCCGTCGTGCGCAACATCGCACGTCTGTATCCCTACGATAATTTGGAATTTGATGATGTTGCGGACAGTGAAAAGACCTTGATGGGTTCTTCCCAAGTCATTGCGGATGAAATGCAGCGTGCCTTGCAGGAGAAAATGCACGTTGCCGGCATCTTCATTGAAGATGTGCGTATCTCGCATCTTGCCTATGCGGAAGAGATTGCGGCCGCCATGTTGCAGCGCCAGCAAGCCTCCGCTGTCGTCTCGGCGCGCAGCAAGATCGTGGATGGCGCCGTCGGCATGGTGGAAATGGCCCTGGCCCAGTTGGATGAAAAGCATCTCGTTTCTCTGGATGAAGAGCGTAAAGCGCAGATGGTTTCGAATCTGCTCGTCGTCCTCTGTGCTTCCAAAGAGGTCGCTCCCGTCGTGAACAGCGGATCGATCTACTGATGGCGGCCCAAGAGAAACGTCCTGCGCCGGACATGGAGGAACGTGCGCTTGCCGAGCGCGAAAAGCGTTATCTTCGCCGGCTCGCAGAGCTGGAGCAGCGCGAGAAGGCCCTGAAGCAACGTGAAGAGGCGTTAGCCGCCGCGGAGCAGGAAAAAAAGCAGGTTCTTCTGCGCATTCCGCTTTCGCTCTGGCTATCGCTCGCACGATGGGCCGATCAGGATCTGCGCTCCATCAACGGACAAATCGAGTATCTACTGACTCGCGCGGTACGGGAGAAAAACAAAGATCAATGAGAAGAAGCGACGGGCGCGCCCGTCGCTTCTTTATATAAAAAGCCTCTCGATACAAAAAGCCCCTCGGCGAGCACCGAGGGGCTTTGCTTTCTATGATCGGCGTAGGATAACGCCTCCATATGAGAGGGATTAGTACCAACCGCGCAGCTTCATAGCCTTTTCGATCGACTGGATGGCGTACATATAAACGCCTTCACGCGGAGTGACCTTGTATTCATCGCAGATGCCGAAGACGCCTTCGATGGCTTTCATCATGTCCGCTTCCTGCTTCGTTTCGACTTCTTCTTCCGTCCAGTAGTAGCCATACTGGTTCTGTACCCACTCATAGTAGGAAACCAGAACGCCGCCGGAGTTGGTCAGAATGTCCGGAGTCAGCGTGATATTTCTTTCGGCCAATACTTTGTCGCCTTCCGGTGTGGTCGGGCCGTTCGCCGCTTCGCAAATGAGTTTGACGTTCAACTTCTTGGCCAAGTCCGCCGTGATGACGTTCTCAAGAGCTGCCGGAATCAGGATGTCATAGGTTCCTGTCCAGAATTCCTCTTCAGAAATTTGTTTTGCATCGGGGTAACCGATCAGCGTGCCATGCTCTTGTTTGTATGCCCACATCTTGTCGTAGTCGAGGCCATTCTCGTTGTAGAGGGCATAGTTGCCTTCTTTACGATCCCACTCAGCCAAAGCGCAAACTTTTCCGCCCTGACGGTTGATGCTCTTTACCGTGAAGTTACCGACATTGCCGAAGCCCTGTACAGCAATCTTAGCCGTTTTGATGTCCAGGCCGAAGCGCTTCGCCGCTTCACGAACCACGATGGAAACACCAAAGCCCGTCGCTGCGTTACGTCCCAAGGATCCACCGAATTCTACCGGCTTGCCCGTGAAAGTGCCGACATCCATTCTGTCGCCGTTCAATTTAATGTATTCATCCAGGAACCAGCTCATGATCTGGCCATTGGTGTTGACGTCCGGTGCCGGAATATCGATGCGCTCGCCAAGATATTTGTAAAGGCCACGGATATAGCCACGGCAAAGCTGCTCTAATTCTTTCTGGGAAAGTTCTGCCGGATCAACACAGATGCCGCCCTTTGCGCCGCCGTACGGAAGACCGAGTGCGCCGCCCTTGAAGGTCATCCACAGCGACAAGGCTTTTACTTCATCCACGTTAACGTTCGGATGGAAACGGACGCCGCCCTTGCAGGGGCCGACGGCCGAGTTATGCGCCGAGCGCCAGCCTTTGAAGGTCTTCAATGTGCCATCGTCCATTTTTACCGGAATTGTGATTTCGATCACGCGCTGGGGCTCTTTCAGCAGTTCGTAAACTGCCGGATCCGCGCCCAACTTCTCACATGCGGCTTTGACTTTTTCTTGTGCAGCTACCAGTGGATTTAATGTATCTGTCATTTCATCCCTCCCATAGACTCAACATTCAATTGCTTGAAGTTGACCTGTCGACCGGACAAATCCAAAAAGCGTTCGGCGACTTGTTGAAACGCGGCAACGTCACCGGTTGCCAAAAACTCGATACTCCCCTCTTCTGTGGATGCCTTTGGAACAACGCGCAGAATTTCATTCAGCGTAGGTTCCGCAGGATCAACAAGAGTGACGCCGCTTCCCTCCGGAAAAAATTTCCGGAAAATCGGGAGCGCTAGGGGAAGATGCGTACAGCCGAGAATCAGCGTGTCATACGGAAAAGAAGCAATCTGATCCAAATACTGACCAATGAGTTTCTCCGCTGTTTCATCATCAAAATGCCCATGCTCAATGGCCACCACCAAATCCGAAGTTTCACAGCTGATCACTTCCACGGAAGGATCCATGTCTTCCAAGGCCTTTTGGTAGCTGCCACTAAGCACTGTAGCCCGGGTTGCCAGTAGCGCGATTTTTTTGGTTCGTGAAGCCTGAACCGCATAGCGACATGCCGGGTCAATCACGCCGATGACCGGGAAAGAGAACGTTTCCTTAGCATGTTGCAAGGCAAAAACCGTCGCTGTGTTACAAGCAATCACGGCAGCAACGGGATTCTGTTTTTCCAATTCGTGAAGGCACTGGATGGTGAACGCCTCCACTTCCTGCGGAGTCCGCAATCCATATGGCATACGCTTGGTATCCCCAATGTATGTCATGGGCCTATGCACGGTTTCCATGGCGCGACGCAACACGGAGAAGCCGCCTACGCCGCTATCAAAAAAACCAATGGGTCGTTTCATATTCATCCTGTCTACATGACAAATGGAGGCCGCTTTCAAAATCCGCTACTCCCCCATCTACTCTTCTATACTTTAGGATGAAGGAAAAACGCTTTCTTGTCAAGCCCTCCATCCTTCCCGACATCGGGTAATCCGTCTATTCTTCTGTCTTGATCAAACCATAAAACTTATTTGTCAAAAGAACGTCTAACGACGTCTTTTTTGACCACGCATAGCGTACTCTGTTCTCCTCCTGTCGTCAAGCAGGGATGCTCTGTTCGTTTTCTTCACAATTTGACCATGCCGAACGCCTATGCTGAAGAAAATATCCCACACGAGCCGACGAGGGACGAGCTTCCTCCCCTCTGTCGTTTCCCGGTTATCCCGAGAAGGAGGAAACATGCTCACCATCAACATGGTCACCCCCGGTAACAACGTCGCAGGGCAAGGCGTCGGGTCCGCAACCAATGAACTGATTCATCTCTTAGAAACCCGTGCGCATGATGACTTGCGCATTCAACGCAATACGGCAAAAAAGGCCGATATCACCCATGTACACACGGTGCATCCTTTGAGTTACGCCCAGATGCTTGCCTCCAAAACGCCCGTCGTCATGCACGTGCATTTTCTGCCGGATACGCTGGAAGGCAGCATCCAGATTACGCCGCCCTTCGATAAGCTCTTTAGCAGCTATGTTATGCAAATGTATAAAAGCGCTGACGAGCTCGTGGTCGTCAATCCCTACTTTATCGACGCCCTGGAAGAATATGGGCTGTCTCGTGAAGTCATCACCTACATGCCCAATGTGGTGGATTCCTCGGCTTTTCGTCCGGCGCGCGGTGAGCATCCGCTCATCTATGATCGTTACGGCATTGATGCAGAAGCCTTTAACGTGATTTCGGTTGGTCAGGTTCAGACGCGAAAGGGCGTTGCCGATTTTCTGGATGTGGCCGAACGCTGCCCCACGCTGCAGTTTTATTGGGCCGGTGGCTTTTCCTTCGGCGCCTTTACGGACGGCTATAAAGATTTAAAGGGCCGCATGGAAAATCCCCCGGAAAATGTCCATTTTCTGGACATTGTTCCGCGGGATGAGATGAATGCGCTCTATAACGCGATGAATGTGCTGTTTATGCCCTCGTATGCCGAGCTCTTTCCGATGGCGGTCATGGAGGCCGTGCATGCCGGTCTGCCCATTGTGCTGCGCGATTTGGATCTCTATCGTGTCATTTATTTTACGGATTACCTGCGCGCGAACGACAACGCCTCCTTTGCCGATCTTCTGCTTCACTTGTCAACGGATCCTGCCTTCTACGCCGATGCGCAGCGTTCCTCTGCAAAAATTGCGCAGGATTATTCGGAACCTTCCATTGCGGAAAAATGGGTGGACTATTATCACCGCATTTATGAGAAATACGATGGAAAACGCGGCAAGACTTTTTTTGAAAGCAAATAGAAAGTTTATAGAGCCCGACACCGGGCGCGAACGGCTTTCCCTACTAACGAGTAAACGCCACGGCAAATCGGCCGTGGCGTTTTTTCCATATTATATGGCGTTCGATGACACGCTACCCTACACCATTTTGGCCGGATCCACAAGGCGGTCATACTCCTCGCTCGTCACCAAGCCGCTTTCCAGTGCCGCTTCCTTTAGCGTCATTCCGCGCTCATGGGCGGTATGAGCAATGGTCGAAGCTGCGTCGTAACCGATGTGCGGCGCAAGAGCCGTCACCAGCATCAGCGACTGCGTAAGAAGATGCGTCATCTGCGTCGCATCTGCCTCAAGGCCCTCCACCAGGAATTGACGGAAACAATCCATGCCGCCGGCCAGCAGGCGTGTCGACGTCAGCACATTATGAATGATCAGCGGCATGTAGGTGTTCAGCTGCATCTGTCCGGAAGCTGCCGCCATGCCCACCGCCACATCATTGCCCATGACCTGCAAAGCGATCATCGTCAGCGACTCGACCTGGGTCGGATTCACTTTTCCGGGCATGATCGAGCTTCCCGGCTCATTGGCCGGAATGCGATATTCCCCGATGCCGCAACGCGGCCCGCAGGATAAAAAGCGAATATCGTTGGCAATCTTATTCAAATCCGCCGCCAGCGCTTTGAGGGCGCCATGGAAACGGTGTAGCGGCGACTTCATGGAAAGCCCGTAAAACTTGTTCTGCAGCGGCGTAAATTCCAGGTCCAGCTGTGACGACAGGGCCTTGCACATCGCTTGATCATATCCTTTCGGTGCATTCAACCCGGTACCGACGGCCGTTCCGCCGAGCGGAAGCGCGCCCAGTTCCTCTGCGGCTTTGCGAATGGCTTTTTCATTTTCTTCCAGCGCCACCCGCCAGGCGGAAATCTCCTGCGCCGCCGTTAACGGCGTGGCATCCTGCAAGTGCGTGCGTCCCGTTTTAATGACCGCGCAAAGCTCCTCTTCTTTTCGGCGAAAGGCGTCGATTAACGCATCCAGCGCAGGCAACAACCGCCGCTCTGCCAGTTCCCGTGCGGCGATGTGCATGGCGCTCGGAAACACGTCATTGGAGCTCTGGGAACGATTCACATGATCATTGGGATGCAGAAGGTTTTCCCCCGCCAAAGCGTTCCCCCTATGGGCAATCACTTCGTTCACATTCATATTGGTTTGTGTGCCGCTTCCGGTTTGCCAGATGGAAAGTGGAAAATGCGTGTCCAAGGTTCCCTGTAGAATTTCGTCACAAACTCTTTCAATCAGTGCGGAACGCCGTTCATCCAGCACGCCGAGCATTACGTTGACCTCGGCTGCCGCTTTTTTAATGCGCGCCAACGCGTAAATGACTTCCAACGGCATGGTTCCCCCATCGGTCGGGAAATGGTGCCGGCTTCTTTCCGTCTGTGCGCCCCAATACGCCGTTTCCGGCACCGGAACTTCGCCCAGTGCGTCCTTTTCCATACGCATTTGGCTCGTCGGAACAAATTTTTCCTGCATAGCGTCTCCTTTTTCCCTGTTGTGCTTATCGCGTTTATTACGTTTATTGCGCCTGTTGCACTTGTTGCGCTTTCCTCTTCCGGATTTTCTTACTCGCGCGTTCTATTTCCCAATTCGTCATCCGGATCGGCAAAAAAAGCCACGGCAAGCGCTCCGGGGCCGGCATGGGTGCCGATAGTGGGGCCGATGGGAAAAATATTCTCTTCCGAAACGGCAAGCTCGGGATATTGCCGCATAAATTCCTTCGGGTAGCGATCGCTGTGTCCGGTATAGCCGAAGAGCACGCTATCCCGCTCAATTCCCGCTTTTTCGCGCAAAATTTTGGCCAGTTCCATCCATCCCTTTTGCTTTCCCCGTGCGCGTTTATACAGTTCAAACGTATTGTTGTAAATGTAGATAATCGCCTTCACGGAAAAGAGATTTGCCATAAAGTTCATCGCCGGCGAAATGCGTCCGCCACGCTTCAGGTATTCCAATTGATCCATGTAACCAAAGAAATAAAGATGGCGTATTTTGTCGCGAATCGCCTCTACCGCTTCCTCCAGTGAGGAAGCTTCCCGGGCAATTTGAATTGCCGTGCGCGCCAAAAGGCGCTCCGCCACCGAAATGGTCTCGGAATCTATGACGGCGATTCTGCCGTCATACTCGTCGGCGATCAATTTTGCCGTTTGATACGTCCCCGAGAGAGAGCTTCCCATGGTGAGCAGAATGCCGTAATCTCCGGCATCCACAACGGTTTGAAAGGCTTCCATCAGATGCTGTGGCGAAGGCTGGCTGCTCACGGGGTTCTCTCCCCGCTCGATCAACCGGTTATAGAATTCTTCTTTGGTCAAATTGACGCCGTCAAGATAAGCGTCTTCCTCGAAGGCGACGCCCATGGGCACGAAAAGCATTCCTTCGCGCTCTGCTTCTTCTTTTGTGTAGTCACTGGCGGAATCTATAATAATTCGGATGGCCATTGGTTTCCTTTCCCTCTTCGCTCGGTTCCTTTTCAAACGGTGCAAAGCTCTTTTTCGATTTCATCCGTCCCGGATCAATTCCGGAGGCGGTGAAGCAGTCTATTTTACGCTTGCCGAACGCATGGTGGCATAGCGTGCCGCCGCAAGCCCGGCAATCTGCCCACGTCCACAGGCTACGTTAATCTGATACGGCGTTCCGACGAGATCCCCTGCGGCAAAAATCCCCGGAAGGTTGGTTGCCATATTCCGATCGACCGCGACGTGTCGCCCCTCCAGGGCAATGCCCGGCACCAGCGCATCCGCCGCCCGTGCATCGCGCAGGAGGAAAAATCCGTCCGCTTCCAACACCTCTTCTTCCAGACGCAGCGCACGGGCGCGATCGTCGCCCAGGATTTCCAGCGGTTTCTGTCGAATTTCCTGAACGCCTTTCGCAAGGGAGTATTCCCGCCCGGTACAATTGACAAATACGACGGAGGACGCCATTTCGGCAATGAAGTTCACCTCCGTTATCGCTTCTTCATTATAGCCAACGACCACAACGGGGCGATCCTTATAGAGTGCCGCATCGCACGTCGCGCAGTATCCGACGCCCTTTCCCAGGAATTTTTCTTCCCCCGGAAGCGGTGTGCCAAAGTTGACCCCGGTTGCCAGGATCACGCTTCTGGCCCGAATAATTTCGTTTTCAGCAAGAAGCAACCCGATGGCTTCCCCCATGTCATAGATGATCTGCACATTTTCCTGACGACGGACAATGTCGGGATATTGCCGAACATGCGCTAAAAATTTATCCAGCAGCGTTTCTCCCGATTCTCCGGGAAGGCCCAAATAATTTTCGACCGATTCCGTCTGCAACAGACGTTCGCTACGCGAGGCGCCAAAGAGCACGACGGACTTTTGTCGAATGGCCGCATTCAGTGCAGCGGAAAGGCCGGCAGGGCCGCTTCCGACCACGGCAACATCGTATAGAGCCTGCTCGGGTGATCCCGCGCGCTCGTTGTTCGTTTTCGATACAGGAACGCCCATCGATGCCGACAAATCAGTTTTCATAGTAGGCCAATTTATCCAGAATCGTCTGCTTCGGTGTCAGCCCGACCAGCTGTTCCTTCTTTTCTCCGTCCTTAAAAAACACCATCGTCGGGACGCCGGAAACGCGATATTCCATAGCCAACGGACCTTCTTCATCCACATCGACCGTATATACCGTATGGCCAGCGGCACTGATTTCTTCCAGAACGGGAGCCAGCATCTGGCAAGGACCGCACCACGTTGCGGTAAAGTCCACCAGGCATACACCCTTTCTCTCTAAAACGAGGGTGCGAAATTCTTGCGCATCAATTTTTTTCATTCTGATCTCCTTCTTTCTTTTCCAAGCGGCGACGTCGTAATACATAACTTAAGAACACGCGCAGTGCGATAAGCATCGACAACAAGAGCATGTCCTTGAGTTGAAAGGCCACCATGGTTTTTAACACTTCCGCCGCCATTAAAAACTCCAGCGCTGCCGCTACGCCGTCGGGCAGCGTCTCGTGATCGTGAAACTTACGGATGTTGCAGCGATCGACGACAATCACCTCATAGAGGCAACGCACCAGCGAAGTAGCAATTACCACATACGCTATTAATTCTACACCGAAAACGGTGTACTCCAGCAAAGGATGAAACCAGCTCATCGTGACTCCTCTCTTGTTCCGGTGTTATGGTGCTCTTCTTTTTCGAATTCCGGCAAATGTTTAGAATTCCAGCAAAGCGCACGCCGCAAAGGTTTAGGATTCCAGCAAAGCACACGCCGGAAAATGTTCAGGATTCCAACAAAGCGCGCTCCAATGCCTCCGGTGTGGCAATAAATGACGTTGCCGTCGTCGTTTGTCGCAGTTCCTCTTCGGTACGAAAACCGTAAGAAAGCAGAAGCATGTCCAAGCCCGCCGCCTGTGCCATTTTCCAATCCACTTCACTATCGCCAACATAAAGAACGTCCGTAACCTGTTTTCCACTTTCCTTCAGCATGGCATATACCCCTGCCGGATCCGGTTTCCTCGGCGTGTCTTCCCGATAGCCGCGAAGGCAATCGAAACGATCTCCGAAGAAATGCTTCACCACCTCGTGTACAATCGCATCCGGCTTATTGGAGTAGACCCATATCTGTTTTCCCTGTTTTTTTAAGGCGTCCAACAGCGCCTCTGTACCCGGATAGGGTGTCGTACCTTCAATGGGATGCGCCAGATAATCGGCATTATAGGCGTCCAGAAAGTGTTCGGTTTGTTCATAGGTCCATCCGCTTGCGCCGCTTTCTTGCGTTGCATGCTCCACCAAATAGCGAGAGCTGTTGCCGACGAGTTCCCGCACGCGCTCTAAAGAGATCTCTCGCAAGCCGAAACGTTGCAGCGTGCGATTCATGGCCGCCGTAATGGAAGGCAGTGTATAGAGCAACGTGCCGTCCAAATCGAACAGGATGACAGTTTTCAAGGTTTTCCTCCCAATTCTTCTTTGTGTGCTCTTATTATTATACCGAATCTACAACAAATTAGAATGCGAGCAAATGTGCTAAAATGAGAGGCAAACAAAGGCGGAACCGCTTTCCGCTCGGTAGTGCTCAGGAGGAAACCATGAAACGCTCGCAAGAAAATTTGGCCATGCTTTTCGATTTTTATGAAATGACCATGGCGAATGGCTATTTTGAACGCGGTTTAAAGGATACGATCGGCTACTTTGACCTGTATTATCGCGAAAATCCGGATCAGGCGGGGTTTGCCGTTTTTTCCGGTCTGGAATCCGTTATCGAGTATCTGCGAAATTTACATTTTCGCGAAGAGGATATCGCCTTTTTGCGTAGCAAAAATATTTTCAGCGACGCCTTTTTAGATTACCTGAAAGACATGCGTTTTTCCTGTGATGTATGGAGTGTGCCGGACGGCAGTGTGGTCTTTCCCAACGAACCGCTGATCACCGTGCGCGGTCCCATGATCCAAACCAGCCTCATTGAGACGATGCTGCTGTTGCTGGTTAATCATCAGTCGCTGATTGCGACGAAAGCGAGTCGTATCGTGCGGGCGGCCAACGGTCGTCCCGTCATGGAGTTCGGATCCCGTCGTGCGCAAGGTCCGGATGCCGCGACGCTCGGTGCTCGTGCCGCCTATATTGCCGGCTGCGTGGGAACCGCCGACACGCTTTCCGACCAGCGCTTCGGCGTTCCGGCGCTGGGTACCATGGCGCATTCCTGGGTGCAGCTCTTCCCTTCGGAATATGAAGCCTTCAAGGCCTATGCGGAAATTTATCCCACCAATGCCACCCTTTTAGTGGACACCTATGACACCCTTTCCAGCGGCGTTCCCAATGCCATTCGTGTTTTCGATGAAGTCCTGAAACCGAAGGGACTCTCCGGCGGCATCCGCTTGGATTCCGGCGATATCGCCTATCTCAGCAAGAAGGCGCGCATTATGCTGGATGAATCCGGTCATCCGGAGGCGAAAATCGTCGCCTCCAACTCGTTAGATGAATATCGTATTGAGGATATTTTGGCACAGGGCGCGAAAATTGACAGCTTCGGCGTCGGTGAAAATCTCATTACCTCGAAATCGGCGCCGGTGTTCGGTGGGGTCTATAAATTGGTCGGCATGGAAAAGGACGGCATATTTGAGCCGCGCATCAAAATTTCCGAAAACGTGGAAAAAATCACCACGCCGGGCTTCAAAACCATTCACCGTCTTTACGATAAGGCGACCGGCAAGGCTCTGGCCGACGTCATCACGATGAAGGAAGAGAAAATTGACGATCAAAAGCCCTATGAGCTCTTCCATCCCGTCTATACCTGGAAGCGAATGACGTTGGAGAGCTTTGTAGCGCGTGAGATGAAAGAACGCATCTTCTCGGATGGCCGGTTGGTGTACGATCTGCCAACACTGGAAGAGCGCCGTGACTACTGTGCAAAGGAACTGGACACACTTTGGGAAGAATACAAGCGTTTTGATAATCCGCACGAATACAAGGTCGACCTTTCCCTGGCCGTCTGGGATATGAAGCACGATCTTCTCGCACGCACCCAGCAGCGCATCCGCCCGTAAGGAGCATTTTCAGGTAATACGAATAGAAAGAGGCACCTCCCGTGGGAGGTGCCTCTTTTCGTTTCCCTTATGCGACTAAATCAATACATCGCCTGAAAAGCTGTAATAATGCCGATCTCATATGCATCCTGCTCGGAGCAGCCGCGAGAAAGGTCGTTTACCGGACGCGCCATGCCTTGCAGCAGTGGGCCCAGCGCCGTATAGTTTCCTAAACGTTGCGCAATTTTATAGCCAATATTGCCCGACTGCAGATCCGGGAAGATGAAGACGCGTGCTTTGCCGGCGACTGTAGAGCCCGGCGCTTTTTTCTTCGCTACAGTTTCATTCCAAGCAGCATCCAACTGCATTTCCCCGTCGACATTCAGATCCGGATACTTTTTTTTGGCAACGGCTGTGGCGTTGGCCATTCTTTCCTGTTCCGGCGAACTGGCGGAACCATATGTGGAGAAGGAAAGCATCGCCACATTCGGTTCAATATTGAAGAGCTTTGCTGTCTGCGCCGTTTGATACGCAATATCCGCCAGCTCTTCTTCCGACGGCGAAATGTTTACCGCCGAATCCGCAAAGAGCAGACGCTCTTTCTCGTCAGGAGAGATCATAATGAAACAGCCGCTAACCAGTTTGGCATCCGGCTTCGTTTTGATGATTTGCAGTGCCGGACGAATGGTGTCGCCTGTCGGGCCATCCGCACCGGATACCAGGCCATCCGCCTTGCCCATGTAAACGAGCATCGTGCCGAAATAGTTGCGATCCTTCAGCATGCTATGTGCTTTCGTCTCATCGATTTTTCCTTTTCGGCGTTCTAAAAGCTGCGCCAGCATTTCATCGTAGTGGTCATAGTTTAGATAATCAATGAATTCCAAGCCCTCTAACGAAACGCCCTCTTGTTTAGCAAGCTCCTCTACTCTCTCGCGTCTACCTAAGAGAATCGGATGGATAATGCCGTCTTTCGCATGACGCACCGCCGCATGCAGAATCCGTGCATCCGTTCCTTCCGGGTAGACAATGCGGATGTTTTTCCCCTTTATCGCTTGTGCTGCTTCCTGAACAATAGTCATAGCCTCTCCTTTTTTCTTTCCCGTAACCTGCTTCTTCCCGTGGCCTGCTTCGTTTGCGCGAAACACGCACTTCTCGTTTCTTTTGTTCTTTTCCTTTTTACCCTAAACAAAGCATTGTTGATCAACGCTTCATAGCTTCATCTAATGCGTGCTCCTCTTCCGGAGACAATTTTTGCACCGGTTCGCCCGACCGGACCTCTTTTGCAAAGGTGATGGTGTTTTCGCGAGAATAGATGGTCGTCAAGATCAAACCGTTGCGGTATTCATCCAATAAAACCGCAGAAAAGCTGCTTTCACCGGCCACGTCTGCAAAGGCATTATAGCGATGCACATAGATCTTTTGAATTGCCATGGCCAACTGCTCACGCAGCCGTAGTGATTCGCTTTTCACTTTTTGTGTTGTTTCTTTTTCAAAGTTTGACACGCGCTCATTCGTTTCCTGTTGCAGCGTATCGACTCGATGATGCAGATCCTTTTCCATCTGCTCCGCCCGCGCATTGGTATTTTGCTCCAAAGTCTTAAGCCATTGCTCCGTCTCGGCTCGACCGGCAGCGAAGGTTTCCTGCGCTTTCTGTTCCATGTTTTGGAAGCGGTTCTGCGTAATCGTCTGTAATCCTGCGATACGCTCTACCAATCCTCCCTCGAGCTGGCGAAAACGTCCATTGGCGTCCGTTTCCATGTTCAAGAGACGCGAATCTATTTCCTCTTTCCATGCAGCGGCATTTTTCTCGATGCTATCGAAACGCACAAACGCATCTTCTTCATTTTTCTTCACCTGGCGTACGGTCGCCTGCGAAAACTCATTGAGCTGTGCACGAAGAGCACTCGCTTCCCGAATAATGGACTCCGCGCTTTCTTTTTCCACCGCGTTCATGCGCTCTTTCACTTCGCTATCGACGCGATTAATCGTCTGCATCACACTGGATGTGCTTTGACGCATCTCCTCCGTAAGCTGCCGTGAAATGGTCGCAAATCGTTCATCGACATGAGCAGTCTGATCCGCATCCGTACGCGCGATCCATTGTTCGATGTGATAGATCTTTTGTTCCGCTTTCGCGCGCTCTTCCTTGGATGCATCCAGCTCACCGGACAAGCTGAGAAGAAGCTCTTCCATGTTTATATCCGATCGTCCGCGAAGTAAAAGATCATAACGACGGCGCATGCGATTCAGTTTGTTGTTCGTGTTGCCGGCGATGTAAAAGCAGCCGATCATCAACACGAATACAACAAACAAGAGCGCCGGCATAAGAAAATTTGGCATAATCTTTCCTTTCAATGTTGGTCTGACGCGCTAAACCGCTCCAACAGTCGGTTTAAGTCTTCTTCATTATAGCAGGCGATCTGCACACTCCAGCCCTTTCGACGGGAAATGACCGCTACAGGCGTCTCCAACGCTTCGGAAAAGCGACGCTCCACATCGACCAGAAATGCATCCGTCGTTTTCGGCTTTTTACGCCGATTTTCAACCTCCTGCACACTCGCACGCCCTTCCGTGAGCAATTTAAGATAGGCCGCACGTTTTTTCAAATCTTTTTCAGCCAATAAGGTGCGCGCTTGTGACGATGTCAGTTTTCCCTCCCGTAACGCCTCCAGGGAAGCTTCATCCAATCGTAGCAGACGCACCGCATTCGCAATGTATGGACGCGATTTCCCTAACGCTACGGAAAGCTCCTGTTGTGTCATATGTCGCTCTTCCATAATGTGCTGATACGCCACCGCTTCCTCGACCGGCGACAGATCCTGACGTTGCACATTTTCCACGACGGACAGTAGCATCTGCTCCTCGGGGCGATCTTCTCGCAGCACAACGGGAATTTCTTTCAATCCCGCATGGCTCGCCGCACGATAGCGGCGCTCCCCGGCGATAATCCGATACGGCGCATGACCCGGCGCTGTGTATTTCTCCACCACAATCGGTTGAAGCACGCCGTACGTGCGAATGGATTCTGTCAGTTCGGCTAAAGAAGCTTCCTCAAAATTCTTTCTCGGTTGGTCCGGATTCGGCTCTATTTGATCCAGTGCCAAATGCTGCATGGAGCGCAACACCGTTTCCGTTGCCGAGAGCTTGGATTCCTCTTTCGCTTTCCTCTTTGTCGAATTCGCAGACGTCTTCGCTGTATTTGCGGTCTTAGATGTTGACGAAGCTTTGCCGGCCGATTGACTCGTTTTGCCGGCCTTCGTTGCTGCTTTTGCTGACGCAGCGGCTTTCGTTTCCGGCTTTGCTACCGTCGTTGTGTTCTTCGACGGCTTTGCCGCTGTTTTTTTCGGTTCCGGCTGCACCGTCTTTTTCTCATCCGTTGGTTTTTTCGTGTCGATGGTTGGTTTTTTCTCTTGTTTGCTGTTGGGAATCAGTGCGCCCAACCCCCTGCCCAATCCTCTTTTTCGTGCCATACTTACTCCTTATCTTCTACAGGATCCTTTCCATGCTTTCTTTTAATTTCTTTCGACAGCTTTATATATGCCTGCGCCCCTTTCGAGTATTTGTCATACGTTACAGCGCTTTCTCCGAAAGAGGGTGCTTCTGCAAGACGGACATTACGCGGGATTTCGGTCTCAAAAACCTTTCCTTCAAAATAGTGATTGACCTCGGCACGTACATCCTGTGCTAAATTGGTGCGCGCATCATACATCGTCAAGAGCACACCTTCCACTTCCAGTGTGGGATTTAAGCTTGCCCGTACCAAGGACAGGGTCTTAACCAATTGGCTTACCCCTTCCAGCGCGTAAAACTCGGTCTGTATCGGAATGAGAACCGAATCGGACGCCACCAGTGCATTCATGCTCAACATTCCTAAAGAAGGCGGACAATCGATCAAGATGTAATCAAATTGTGCGGCAACCGGTATGAGTGCTTTTTTTAATCGCTGATGTGCATCCGGCATCGCTGCCGATTCGATTTCAAAGCCCGTAAGATCCGCTGTTGACGGCACGACCTTCAGCGTTTCCTTTCGCACACTCTTCCAAGACTCCGCAAGCGTAGCCTCCTCCAGCATCACCGAATAAACATCGGGGCTTTCCGTGTTTTTTTCGAGTCCGAATCCGGATGTGGTGTTGCCTTGCGGATCTAAGTCAATCACCAATACCTTTTTCTTAAATAAACCTGTCAATGCCAGCGCAGCAGCTAAATTTACGACGGTTGTTGTCTTCCCCACACCGCCCTTTTGGTTATATATGCTGATTATTCTTCCCATAACTCACCCTTCATCATCATGATCGCATAATCTACAGCTAAATTCTTGGCCCGATTGCGGATGTGGTTTCTGTCACCGTGCAAATCGTGCTGAAAAACGCGCTTTTTCCCGTGGTATCGAATGCCGACATAGCAAAGTCCTACATCTTCTCCTTCCGGTCCGGCATAACCGGTTGTTGCAATGCATAGATCGCTTTTTGTTTTTTCGTGTAGCCCCTTTAACATGCTGCGACAAACACTTTGACTTACCGCCGTATGCTTCTCCAGCTTATTATTCGGCACGCCTAAAATAGTGTGCTTTGCGCGGTCGCTATAAACAACAAAAGATTCTTCCAACACATTTGATGCGCCCGGCGCTTCTATGATCGTCGATGCAACAAGTCCACCCGTTATGCTCTCTGCGGTCGACACGTGTTCCTTCCGTTCCTTCAAGATGCGTACCAAAACCTCCGATCGCGACTCCTCGCCAACAGCCACAATGTATTTGCCCAGCTTCTTCTCCACCTGCAAATACGCCTTTTCTATCCGTTCCTTCGCTTCTATGTCTGTGGGAGCCTTCGCCGTAATGCGAATGAGAGCTCCGTCCTCTTTCACATAGGGTGCGATCGTCGGATTTATGCCGTTAACGATTTCCTCCTTCAGGATTTCATTGATACGGTATTCGCCTAAAATGCCAAACCGTACTACAAGGGATTCGGTCACGCTGTCTGACCATTTATAAAGAATCGGGCGAAGCTCCTTCTCCACCATGGGAATCATTTCCTTCGGAGGCCCCGGTAGGATTACGATATAACCTTGTTTTTCGCCCTGGTTGAAGGGAATAACTGCGCCGGAAGCAGTTCCAACGTGATTCTTAAGAATAGTGGAGCCTTTTGGAAAGGTGTAGACAATTTCATTGTCTTTTCTCGCCTTTTCATTGTCGAACCATGTTTCAATTGTGCTCTTGTTATACGTGCTCACCTGTGTTCCCTGATGCAGAAAATCGATGACGACGCGTTTCGTAATGTCGTCATCCGTAGAGCCAAGCCCTCCTGTTAAAATAACCGCATCCGACCTGCTGCAGGCCAACTGTAACGCTTGTTTCAGTCGCTCTACGTTATCGCCAACCACAGAAGTGTGAAACACGTCCAACCCTACTTCCGCACAAAGGCGTGACAAATACTGTACGTTCGTGTTAAGAATGTCTCCCAGTAAAATTTCCGTCCCTACAGAAATGCATTCAACAATCATGTTCTCTCTCCAAAATGTTTCACATGAAACAATTTTTCCGTGGCCATTCTGCCTGCAACAATTATAGCAAAGGAACTTCCTAAGGGCATATCATATTAATGACTATGTGTTTCAAAATGTTTCACATGAAACATTTTGAAACGAAAGTTGTTGCCCCGTGACCTCGCTCTCCTGTTTCAGCTTAAAATGTTTCACATGAAACATTTTTTCATTTATATGCTATATGCGAAATTTTTGTGTGCAAAAAAGCCACCCCAAAATGTTTCACGTGAAACATTTTGGGGTGGCTTACATCATTGGTTCTTCCTTACAGAGGACGCTTTTTAGCTTTTCCCTTTCCTCGCGGATACCGGTTCGGAGTGGGGCGTTCTTTTCGTATGCGCAAATTCACGCGTTGATATTGCTGCTCGGTCCAGGTGAATTCATCTATCTCGATTACCTCTCCACCCAGTTCCGCTAAAGCATTTTTAGCGTCCTCGACCTCCTGGCGTGCGCCCGGTCCTTTCATCGCAATCAGTTCGCCTCCGATGCGCAACGCAGGAAGCGTATATTCCAAGAGCGTAGGAAGCGGTGCCACCGCTCGCGCCACCACGTAGTCATAGCTCTCTCGATGGGCGTTTTCAGGTGATGCCTGTAAAAAATCTTCCGCACGCGTATGAAACAACGATACATCTGCTAATTCCAGTGTATGAACAACCTCTTTCAAAAATAGGATCCGCTTGTTCAGACTGTCCACCAACGTCAAGGACATGGTGGGATTTAAAATCTTCAATGGAATAGATGGAAATCCCGCTCCTGTACCGATATCGACAACGCGTCCGGAAATGCCCTCCGGGAAAAAGCGAAGGATACTGAGGGAGTCCAAGAAATGTTTGTTGTCTATTTCCGCCGCCTCGGTTATCGCTGTGAGATCCATCTTGTTGTTCCACGCCAGAAGTAACGAGCGATATTCTTCAAATTGACGACACTGTAATTCCGTCAGTGTGAAACCCAGCTTTATTGCGCGCTCCTGGAGCCCGCTCTTCTGATCATACATTCTAAGACTCCTTTTCCTTTCGCCTTTTCATCTCCAGATAGATCAGCAGCACATTCATGTCTGCTGGGGATACACCGCTGATACGAGAGGCTTGGCCGATCGATTCCGGCTGAACGGCGTTGAGCTTCTCTGCGGCCTCTTTTTTTAAGCCCGAAACCAACGTATAGTCCATGGTGTCCAGTTTGCGCCCTTCCAGCTTCCTAAATTGTGCAATTTGCGCATTTTGCTTCGCAATGTAGCCTTCGTATTTGATTTGTGTCTCCACTTCCATTCGGATTTCTTTGGGCAGTTTTTCCCGATCCGGGTCGAGAGGAGATAGCGAGGCATATGTCAATTCAGGGCGTCGAAGCAATTCCGCCAGCGTAACCCCTGTCTTGAGTGGGGAAGAGGACTGTGCGATCAAAAACGCATTGGTTTCTTCCGTTGGAGTAACCATCCGTGTTTTTAAGCGTTCTTCTTCCTTTGCAATACGCTCCCACTTTGCTTTCATGCGCTTATAGCGTTCTTCTGATGCAAGCCCAATCGTATGGCCAATGCCGGTCAGGCGCAAATCCGCATTGTTCTGACGAAGGCTTAACCGATATTCGCAACGGGAAGTCATCATTCGATACGGTTCATTGGTTCCCTTGGTTACCAGATCGTCAATGAGAACGCCTATATATGCTTGGCTGCGGTCAAGAACGAGAGGGTCCTTGTTGGTCAGGAGACGGGCGGCATTGATGCCGGCCATCAAGCCTTGCGCCGCAGCTTCTTCATAACCGGAAGAGCCGTTGACCTGTCCGGCAAAGAAAAGTCCTTTACAGGAACGCGCTTCCAAGGAGCTTTTCAAGGCGCGCGCATCAATACAGTCGTATTCAATTCCATAGGCGGATCGCATGATCTCCACGTGCTCCAGGCCCGTAATAGTGCGATAAAAAGCCATTTGCACCTCTTCCGGAAGCGTGGTACTTGCGCCTTGTACATACACTTCTTCTGTGTCTCTACCTTCCGGTTCCAAGAATATCTGATGCTGCGGATGATCCGCAAAGCGCACCATTTTATCCTCGAGGGACGGACAATAACGCGGCCCGACGCCGTGTTTTTCCCCGGAATACATGGGGGAGCGATGAAGATTTTCCTCAATAATGCGTTTGGTTTCGTCCGTTGTATAGGTCAAATAACAGGGCATCTGATTCGTCGCATCATAGCTCTTATCTTGGTTCAAAAACGAGAAGGGGACGATTTCCGGATCGCCATCCTGTACAACGAGCCGAGAATAGTCAATCGAACGGCGGTTCACGCGGGCCGGCGTTCCGGTTTTAAAGCGTTTTAAGGGAATGCCCGCTTTCCGCAAGGCGTCACTGAAATAAAGGGAAGGACGCAGCCCATGCGGGCCGGAGGAATAACTTACGTCGCCCATAAGAATAGTTCCGTTTAAGAAGGTCCCGGTACAGATGATGACCGCCTGCGCTTCATAAAAAGCACCCTGCAAGGTGCCGACGCCGCGTACTTGACCGTCCTCTATAACCAGCTCAACGGCTTCTCCTTCAATCAGCTGTAGATGTGGTTGGTCTTCCAAGCGTTTCTTCATGCATTCGTGATAACGGCGCTTGTCTGCTTGCACGCGAAGGGAATGGATGGCCGGCCCCTTGGATGTGTTGAGCATGCGGGATTGTAAAAACGTCTCGTCAATGACTCTCGCCATTTCGCCGCCAAGCGCATCCACTTCACGCACCAGATGACCTTTTCCCGTGCCGCCGACGTTCGGATTGCAGGGCATGTCGCCAACCGAGTCCAAGCTGATGGTCAACATGACAGTTTCCATACCCAGTCGTGCGCTTGCTAAAGCCGCCTCACAGCCTGCGTGTCCGGCACCGATCACAACCACATCTACCGTTTTGCGTTTGTAATATTTTTTGTCCATGGTGTTCCCTTATTTCCCTACACAAAAATCATGAAAAATTCGATCGAGCACATCCTCTCCGGCGCGTTCGCCGGTAATGTCCGCTAAACGATTGTAGCTGTCGCGCAAGTCTACCTCCAATGCATCCAGCACCACGCCGCTCGCCAAGGCCCGGCGCGCTTCTTCCAGCGCTTCCTTTGCCTTCGTTAAACGGTCAATATGGCGCATGTTGGACAGCATGGCCGGCTGCTTCGGCGCAGCGCCATGAAAAATACGCTCCAGTATGGCGTCCTTAAGTCTATCCAAGCCGGTTTTCTCTTTGGCTGACAACGCAATCCAAGGAATGTCCGGTTTTTCGTCTTGCCAACGATCTCGTGCACTTTGCATGCTGGGGGAGAGAGGAAGGTCCTGCTTGTTTAAAAGAATGATCACAGGCTTATCTGCCACCTCTTGCAGAAAGGACTCCTCGTCCTTCGAAAATGGCCGGGAACCGTCGAGCATCGCCAGAATCAGATCGGCTTGTGCTACCTGGCTTCGACTGATCGTCACCCCGATGGATTCCACGGTATCTTCAGTATCGCGAATGCCTGCGGTATCAATCAGCCGTAAGCAGACGCCGTCCAAAATGTAACTTTCTTCAATGGCATCGCGTGTGGTGCCGGGAATATCCGTTACAATCGCACGCTCGCGACGTAAAAGAGCATTCAGTAAAGAAGATTTTCCGACGTTGGGACGACCGGCAATGACGGTTGCAATGCCTTCCCGAATGAGTCGGCCGCTGTTCGCGTCCTGCAATAAAGCGTCCATGCGTTGCAGAATGGCCTCCGCTTCTTCCAGCATCGGTTTCGTGGGAAGCTCCTCTTGCGCATCTTCCATAAAATTGATGGCATATTCCACATGGCTGAGCAGGTGCAACATACTCTCTTTTAGCGCGTTGATTTCAGAAGAAAGTTCTCCGGAAAGCTGCTGCAAAGCCTGTGTCTGTGCCTGCTCCGTTTTGGCGTCAATGATGTCCATGACCGCCTCTGCCTGTGCAAGATCAATGCGTCCGTTTAAAAACGCTCGGCGTGTAAATTCACCTGCATCGGCCAATCGCGCACCACAGCGAAGTACACAGGCCAAAACCCGCTTCACCGAGATCGCGCCACCATGGGTGTTGATTTCTGCAACGTCTTCGGCCGTATACGTATGCGGCCCCGGCATACAGGAGACCAGAACCTCATCAATCCGCTCGCCGTTCTCGACGATCCAGCCATAACGAAGACGGCGATACTGCGCAGGGGAGAATGGTTTATTCTCGGCCGGTTGAAATAAGCGATGGACGATGGAAAAAGCATCCGGGCCGCTCAATCGAACGATGCCGATGCCGGATGGCCCTAAAGACGTCGAGATGGCGGCAATCGTATCTTCTCGAAAGTTTCCGATCGCTGTTGTAGAAGTCGTTTTTGTCATACGATAAAAAAGGCACTCCTTCGGAGTGCCCCCTTTCTATTCTTTATAGAGAATCACCACTTTGCGATGTGGCTCACGGCCTTCCGAAACCGTTTCGATGTGTTCCATATCCTGCAACGCGGTATGCACAATACGTCGCTCGTACGCATTCATCGGTTCCAGCTTTACCGATCGTTTGCTGCGTCTGACTTTTTCCGCATTGCGTTCTGCCAAACGGGTGATGTTCTGTGCGCGACGCTTGCGATAATCGCCGACATCCAGGTAGACGCGATAATGGCGTTTGCTGATTCGGTTGAGCGTGACTCCCAAAAGATACTGAATGGCGTTCAGCGTTTCCGCACGTCTACCGATCACAATGCCCATATCCGTCTCGGAAATGTCTGTCATCTCAACGCGCAGGTTTTCCTCTTCGATAAAGAAGTTAAGCTGTGCGGTAATGTGCATTTCCTCCAGAATGGAAGACAGCCAGTTCTCTGAAAAACGAATAATCTCAACGTTGTCCAACTCTCGCGTTGGCGTTGTACTCTTTTTTACCGAGGTGCTTTCGGCAGAAGCAGCTTCCTCTGTCGATGCGCTTTCGGCGGAAGGAGCCTTTTGCGACGCAGAGGACTCTTTATCAGCACCCACAAGGGAGATTTCCTGCTTGCTCTGTTCGCGCTCCACTTCTTCATGAATGCGATCGAGAAGACTATGAGCGGGCTTTTCTGCGACAGCATCTTCTTGGGGAAGGGAAGAGGGCACCTCGGCCTTGCTTCCTTTCGCTTCAGCTTCAGTATCCGGCTCCTCGGCCTTGGTTTCCGCCACTTCCACCTTCGCTTCCGGTGCTTTGGAAACTACCTTTTCCGCTTCAGGCTTCGTTTCCGCAGTATTCAACGCAGCAGAAGCACTCGCCGTTTTGTCATTCTGTTCTTTTTTTGCGACCGGTTTGGCCGGTTTCTTTTCATGGAGAACATCATGCAGAGTGGATTCTTTTCGCGAGACACGTACAATTGCTTCTTTTGTGCCGAATACGCCTAAAAAGCCGGATTTGGCTTCTTCCATAATTTCAATGCTGACATCATCCAATGTGGCATCTAATGCCTGTAAAGCGGCTTGCACTGCTTCATCTACGGTTTTTCCCGTTTTGACAATGGATTGCATTACTTACCTCCCTCTGTCGCACTATGCAGCTTGGAACGATTGATCAATGCAGCGATACCGCGGTAAAGCAGTTCCAGCAGGTTGCCGAATACCCAGTAAAGCAGAAGTCCGGCGGCCCAATTCACCGACAGAAAATAGAACATGACGGGCATGAGCATAAAGGTGATGTTCATATTTTTATTCATCTGCTGTTGCTGACGCATCGGGCCAAAAAGCTGAATGCCTAACTGCGAAATTGCGTTGAGCAGCGGTAAGCCGAACCAGGTAAGTGGATCGCTCTTAAGCAGGTCGGAAATCCAGAAGAAATTTTTGGAAATCGCCGAAAAGTTGTCCAGAGAAGAAGCCATGTATTTCGCCGGTTCTCGCAGGA
The DNA here is from genome assembly GCF_902381775.1 of Murdochiella vaginalis. Taxonomy (NCBI): domain Bacteria; kingdom Bacillati; phylum Bacillota; class Tissierellia; order Tissierellales; family Peptoniphilaceae; genus Murdochiella; species Murdochiella vaginalis. The sequence goes on along the minus strand of NZ_LR698969.1, from coordinate 245,375 downwards.
CGTTAAATAAAGCGATAATCAACGTCAATTGAATCAGCATCGGTAAGCAACTGGAGCAGCCCATCATGGAAACGCCCTCTTCTTTGTAGAGCTCCTGTGTTTTTTGCTGCAAAATGCGCTCATCGTAGCCGTATTTTCTCTTTAATTCCTCCGTCTTGGGACCCAGCGCCTGCATTTTTGCTGACGATTTGGTTGTCTGGGCCATAAGAGGAATGGTAATCAGCTTACTAATCACGGCCATCACAAGAATTGTGATCGCAAAATAAGACATCCGCGCCGGTTCTGCGAAACTGTTGGCAAGGAAGTGATAGATTTGTCCCATCATCCAGCCAAAAATATCGCTCAGCGGAGAAAAGATGTTTTGCAAGTTATACCTCTTTTTCTGTTTAGGAATTCATCGAGTCGGCACCCGCTTTCTTCCGCCTTCGCTCATAGAGAGCAAACGAAAGAATACCTTTCGGAAGGTATCAGGGAAGCAGAGGATCTTCTCCTCCTTTTTGAAACGGATTACATCGGAGAATTCGCCAAAGGGTGAGCATAAGCGCCGTTGAAAAACGAAAGCGCGTAAATGCTTCCAACGCATAATGTGAACACGTCGGATGGAAACGGCACTTTCCTCTTCCCAGAAGGGGGGAAAGAAAACGCTGGTAGCCACGTATCAAAAAATAGGCGATGCGGTTCATAACAGATGACTTTCTTTGACAACAGAATCCGCGACGGCATGAAAAGCCGCATTTGCTGTGGACTCTGTAGTGTTGTTTTCCGCTTTCGTCTGTGAAGACGGCATATTGCGTTGCGTCGGCGTTTCGGATCGTTTCGTTTTCGTTTCCATGCGCTTTTTCCACTGCGCAAGGCAGTGCAATAACGATTGTTCAAGCTGTTGAAAAGTACACGTTTTTGCCGATGGCTTCGGCAAAATCACGTAATCAAAGCTCTGTGGGAAAGTCTGCTCATGGGCGCGCACAATCTCGCGAAGACGCCTTTTCGTGCGATTGCGTTCATGCGCTTTTCCGAATTTTTTAGACAACGAAAATCCGTAGCGATTGTGCCCCAGGTGATTGCGAAAGCCGATGATTTTAAAATCGCGATCATACGCGGGAATACCGCGTCTATACACGCGTTGAAATTCATCATTTTTCCGTAAACGAAAAGAACGTTTCATACTTTTCCTTTTTTTCTTCACCCGAACTTCACCCGAAAAAAAATAGGCCCTGTACCGGACCTATGCAGACAGTCTCTTGCGACCCTTCAAGCGTCTTGCTTTTAACACACGACGTCCGGTTTTTGTGGACATTCTGGCACGAAATCCATGATCTTTTTTTCTCTTATGCTTATTCGGTTGATAGGTTCTTTTCATCTCTTCCTCCTTTCCTATTCTCGGCGCATCGCTCGCGCCTTTCCTGCGTCGCTCGCAGGAGAAGAGTATCGTTGTTATTATATTGAGGCTATAAAATGGTGTCAAGATGCATGAGGCGGAAAAGCGCAAAATAGCCGCTTTTTTCCATAAAAGCGAAATTGTGGATAACCGCCTTTGTCACGAAAAAAGGCATTCTATGATATAATGTCAGCATGTGTGAACCTGTGCTTTTTCCTATGGGAAGCTCTCTTATCCACATTTGTTGATAAGTTGTGTATAAAGTAGAGCAAAAAGTATAGAAAAGGCGTAACTTTTCGTTTGCCCGTCGATTTTCCTTGTGGATAAGTTTTTCCGCAGCATCGATTGTGGATAAGTGGATAAGTTATATGCAATCGAGCCGAATCGAACAAGAAAAAAGTAAATCCCGTCTTTTTTAGACGGGCAATCCATCGAAAGAAACGGTGGAAAAGTTGGTGGATAGTGATTGGGGAAACGATGAATGATTTAACCATGATTTGGAATGAAGTCCTCAGTATGTTGGATATTCAACTGAATCGTATACAGTTGAAAAATTGGCTTCAACCGCTTATTCCGGTTGCCCTTCATGAAAATACGTTCGTTTTGGACGGCACCAGCGCTTTTATTCATTCCATGGTCGAAAAAAAATACAAGAGCGACATCGAACGGTGCCTTTCTTACATTTGTGAGAAAGCCATTCGTGTGGAACTCATTGATCCGAGTATGCCGGATTATGAACAGCGTCTCCTCGGGGCAGAAAAGGAAGGTCGCACCATAGAGGAGGATGTCGTTTCTTCGACACCGGAAGAAGCAACAGCATACGAAAATCCACAGGAGATTAGCCGGAAACTGCGCGAAAAAAATGATTTTTTGGAGCAACAGCACCGTCGCAATGGCTATAACACGTTAAATCCGAAATACACCATGGAAAGTTTTGTGCGCGGAGCCAGTAATGACTTTGCGTACGCGACGGCCATTGCGGTGATTCGTGCGCCCGGAAAAGTATATAATCCCCTTTTTATCTATGGTCTTTCCGGCCTTGGAAAAACACACCTCATGCAGGCGATTGCCCATGAGATTTTGCAAACGGATCCACAAAAAAAAGTTCTTTATATCACCAGTGAAAATTTCATGAATGAAATGATTGCGGTTATCGAGAACGGTACCAATGCGGAAAAAGAGAATTTCCGTCATAAATATCGCTCCATTGATGTGCTTCTCATTGATGATATCCAGTTCATCGCGGGAAAAAAAGCGACAATGGAGGAAGTATTTCATACTTTTAATGATCTAAAAGAAGCGGGAAAACAAATCGTTCTCTCCGCGGATAAGCCTCCAAAAGAATTAAAAAATCTGGAAGACCGCTTGGTTACACGCTTTGAAGGCGGCATGACCGTGGATATTCAGCAGCCGGATTTTGAAACACGCGTGGCAATTTTAAATCATAAAATGAAAGGGGAGTCCATTAAACTTCCACAATATATTCTCGAATTCATTGCCAACAACATTACGGCGAATATTCGGGAATTGGAAGGTGCGCTTTTGCGCGTATTGGCCTACTATCGCTTCAAAGAAGGTTCGGAAGAGCTTTCTAAAGAAGAGGCGATGGCGATTGCACGAGAAGCGTTAAAAATCGAAGAATATACAGAAAGCAAGCTTTCTGTAGAGGAAATTATTCGACGCGTATGTGAATATTACAATCTTTCTCTTCACGACATGACCTCGAAATCCAGACAGGGATCCATTGTTCTTCCTCGTCAGGTTGCCATGTATCTGTGTCGGGAATTAACGAATGAATCTCTGGTGGCGATCGGACGCGGATTTTCACGGGATCATACGACTATCATGCATGCTGTGGATAAAATACGTGCAAGAATGGAAAAAGAGCCTTCGTTGAAAGAAGACATCAATTCGCTGGTAACGCAATTGACCCATACCTGAGAAAGTGGACAGCTGTGGAAGGAAAACGAGGAAAATAATCTTATCCACAAAATCTGTCCCAAAGGATAGAGAAGATCCTGTCGAAAGGAGATCCTCTTTTCCACAGAATACACAAGCCCTACTACTAATGCTACTAACGTATTACTACTATAAGGGAGGAGCAGAGATGAAAATTCAAGTGTTGCCAAGTGAGTTGGTTAAACTCATCGGACAATGTCAACGAGCCATTTCCACGCGTACAACCATGCCGATCTTGGAATGCATCCGTTTTGAGGCATATGGCGAAACCCTAACACTCACCGCTACCGATTTGGAGTTGACGATTCAAACATCCATGCCCTGCAAGGTACTGGAAGAAGGTGTCATGGTGGCAGCCTCCGCAATGATCGGCAATATTTTCCGTAAACTTCCCGGTGCCATGGCTACGGTAGAGGAAAATCGCGGGGTGCTGAAGATTCGCTGCGCGGAAAGTCATTTCGATCTACAGGTGCCAAGTGCTTCGGATTTTCCGGAGGTTCCGGAAGTGAATAGCGAGCGCATGACCGTGATTGCGAACGATGTCTTGGCGCAAGCTATCACCGAAACGGAGTTTGCAACGTCGCTTGACGAATCCAAAATCGCCTTGACGGGCATTTTCTATGAACGTCGTCCGGAAAATGTGCGTTTGGTTACGCTTGACGGCTATCGCCTGGCTGTGCGAGATATTGCTTTGGATGCGCATCAGGAAGTGTTTGAAGAATCGATGATCGTTCCGAAGCGTTGCATGATTGAACTGTCGCGTTTGCTTCAGCCGGAAGAAAACACGGTGATTCGTTCGGTTCCCGGTCATATTTACTTTGAAAGTGGTTTACTCAAACTCTATTCTCGCCTGATTGATAAGAATTTCATCAATTACGAAGAAATTATTTCCGATGAAAAGAAGTCGACCGTCATCGTTGACCGGCAGGCGTTTCGGGATGCGATTGAACGCGCTTCCCTTCTGACACAAGGGGAACGTGCACATCTGATTAAATTGGATTTTCAGGAAGAGGGACTGCACATTGAATCCAATTCGGAATTAGGGCATGTCGATGAATTTGTAGACGTGGATTGTAAGGGGGAAAATTGCTGCATCGCTTTTAATGCGAAGTATTTGTTGGATGGCGTGCGTGCCCTGCAAAGCGAGCGCATTACGCTGGCCTTGAACGGTACGTTAAATCCGATGATTATTCGTCCTACAGAAGAGGAAGAATCGTACCTCTATCTTGTGTTACCGGTGCGCATTGCCGGACAGTAAAGAAGAGGCGTTCGGCAAAGAAAGCGGAAGGAGGAAGAAGTGAGCCTTCTCGAATTGGTATTGATTAATTTTCGCAACTATGAATATGAAAAAATACCATTTTCTGCCGGATGCCACGTCTTTTACGGAGCGAATGCACAGGGAAAAACGAATTTGCTGGAAAGTGTGTATATCACCGCCAAAGGATCTTCTTTTAAGACAACGACAGATAAAAAATTGATCCGTTTTGGAGAACGTTCGGCCTATATCCGTGCACGTATCTTGCAAAAGGAACGTGAAAAGAATGTAGAAATCAAGTTTTCCATGGTGGATCGAAAGCGTTGTCGCATCAATGAAGTAGAACTGGATCGTGCGGAGGAACTGACGGAGCAATTCGATGTGGTGCTGTTTGCGCCGGAACATTTGGAATTGGTGAAGGGGGCGCCTTCCGAGAGGCGATCGTATCTCAACTCGTTATTACTTTCGACGGATCCGACCTATCGTCCGCTTCTTCGACGGTATGAAAAAGCTCTTTTTCAGCGCAATCAGCTTCTAAAAACGCAAGGATCGTACTTTGAGGAACAGCTAGCGAGTTATGATCAGGAACTGGTTTCTTCGGCGGTTCCGTTGGTGAAGAAGCGACGTGCGATGGTGAAACAATGGGAAGAGGAGACGATTTCGCTGCATCATCAGCTCAGCGGGAAACGGGAAACTTGTCGCTTCACCTATGTGACAAACGGGGCGGAGGAGGAAGAAGTCTTTCGAAAACGGCTGGAAGAGAATCGAGCGCAGGATATGGAGATGCGAACGACACAGATCGGTCCTCATCGTGACGAAGTGGAGATGACGATTAACGGACTTCCCGCAAGGCTTTTCGCTTCACAGGGACAGGCAAGAACCTTGACACTTTCCTGCAAATTAGCGGAGCTAAAAATACGGGAAACAACCCATGGTCTGCGTCCATTGTTGCTGTTGGATGATGTGTTTTCCGAATTGGACAAGCCACGAGCGAAAGCGTTATTGCAACTGATTCGTCCTTATCAGAGTTTGGTGACGACAAATGCGGCGGATTTTCTTCGTCGCGAGGCAAAAGAGGCACACTTTTATCGTGTGCAGGATGGACATATTACGTGTCAAACGTAGGACATGTGTTTATAAGAAACAGTTGATCAATGACAGACAGGAGAATGCCGGCACTCTCGGCTATCACGTTCCTGCCGGGAAGAAGAAAGGATTTTTATGGCACCAAGACAAAATGTGGAATACGGAGAAAAAAATATTCGCGTTCTGGAAGGATTGGAAGCGGTACGTGTCCGTCCGGGCATGTACATCGGTTCCACGGATGAACGCGGTTTACATCACCTGGTGTATGAGGTGGTTGACAACTCGGTGGACGAAGCCTTGGCGGGACGCTGCGATACCATTCGCATTACCCTACAAAAAGATGGCGGCTGCCGTGTATGGGACAACGGCTCCGGTATTCCGGTGGAAAAACACCATCAGACAGGAAAATCCACTTTGGAAACGGTATTGACCATCTTGCATGCCGGTGGAAAATTTGACAGCGAGGCGTATCGCTTTTCCGGCGGTCTGCACGGTGTCGGTGTTTCGGTGGTTAATGCGTTGTCGAGAAAACTCATCGCCGAAGTGCGTCGTGACGGCAAGCTCTATCATATGGAATTTTCAAAGGGAAAAACGGTAGAGCCGTTGAAAGTAGTAGGAGAGGCCGAGGATACCGGCACCGAAATTACTTTTTATCCCGATCCGGAGATTTTTGAAACATTGGATTTTAAGCCGGAGACGCTGGAACGGCGTTTTCGTGAGATGGCGTTTTTAACGGCCGGTGTGCGCTTCATTCTGATCAATGAGCAGGAGGAAGATGAGCAACTGCGGGAGCAGGTATTCCACTACGAAGGCGGCATCAGCGAATTTGTGCGCTATTTGAATCGAAATAAAGATCCGCTTTTTGAGGAAGTACCGCATTTTCAAGGTACGAGTGAAGGGGTGGAAGTGGATATTTCCCTGCAATATACCACCGGTTATGCGGAAAATATCATCTCCTTTGCCAACAACATCATTACGGGTGAGGGCGGAACGCATTTGACGGGTTTCCGTTCGGCGCTCACAAAAACACTGAACGACTACGGAAGACGTTTTAATCTCATCAAAGAAAAAGAAGATAATCTCTCCGGTGAAGATGTGCGGGAAGGCTTGACAGCCATCGTCAGTGTGAAAGTGTCCAATCCGCAATTTGAAGGACAGACCAAGTCGAAGCTCGGTAGCAGCGAAGTGCGCGGCATTGTGGATACCTTTTTGTCGAATGAACTTTCTACCTATTTGGAGGAAAACCCCAAAATCGGAAAGATTGTCATTGATAAAGCCATGAGTGCGCAACGCGCGCGGGAAGCGGCTCGCAAGGCGCGGGATCTTTCCCGCAGCTCGCGTTCCATTTTGGACAACACCACCCTTCCGGGAAAATTGGCCGATTGCCAAGAAAAAGATCTTGCGGTCAATGAAATTTTCCTCGTCGAGGGTGATTCCGCCGGCGGTTCGGCCAAAACAGGTCGTGACAACCGCACGCAGGCCATTCTTCCTTTGCGCGGAAAAATTTTGAATGTGGAAAAAGCCAGTGCCCATCACATCTTTGCATATGAAGAGATCAAATCCATGGTGACCGCTTTCGGAACGGGCATCGGCGAAAACTTCGATCTTTCGAAATTGCGTTACGGCAAAATCATCATCATGACGGATGCCGATGTGGATGGTGCGCATATTCGCACGTTGCTCTTAACATTCTTCTATCGCCAGATGCGTCCGCTCATCGACGAGGGACATGTCTATATTGCGCAGCCTCCCCTGTTTCGCATTGTGCAGGGCAAGAACGAGCGCTATGTCTATGATGAAAAAGAGTTGGCCCGCATACTCCAAGACCTTCCGGAAGGATCGTATAAGCTCAACCGTTATAAAGGTTTGGGAGAAATGAACGATGATCAGCTTTGGCATACGACGATGGATCCGGAGCATCGCATTCTGTTGCAAGTGAAGATTGATGAAGAATCTTCTTCCGTGGATGACACGTTTACGCTTCTCATGGGCGATAAAGTGGAACCCAGACGAGAATTTATCGTGAAGAACGCTACCAAAGCGGAAAATATTGATACGGTCGGCTAAGCGAAAATTTTCTCGTAAGCCTCAAAACATAGAGAAGGAGTGAGTATGGTAGAAGAGTTTACCAAACAAACCGTATTGGATGCGGATCTGGAAGAGGAGATGAAAAGCTCCTATCTGGATTATTCCATGTCGGTTATTGTTGGCCGCGCGTTGCCCGATGTGCGTGACGGCTTAAAACCGGTGCATCGGCGCATCCTATACGGTATGGCCCAATTAGGATTGACGCCGGATAAACCGTATCGAAAATCCGCCCGTCTGGTCGGCGATGTTATGGGTCGTTTTCATCCCCATGGCGATTCGGCGATTTATGACGCGGTGGTACGTTTAGCGCAGCCTTTTAACACGCGCTATATGCTGGCGGACGGCCAAGGAAACTATGGCTCCATCGACGGCGACGGTGCTGCAGCCATGCGTTATACCGAGGTACGCATGACCAAGCTGGCACAAGAAATGCTTCGGGACATTAACAAGGAGACGGTGGACTTTCAGCCCAACTTTGACGAAGAGGAGCAAGAACCGACGGTATTGCCGGCGCGTTTTCCGAATCTCATCGTCAATGGTTCCGCGGGTATTGCCGTCGGTATGGCAACGAACATGGCACCGCACAACCTGGGAGAAGCCATCGATGCCTGCATTGCTTACATGAATAATCCGGATCTGACGACGGAAGACATTTTAGCCATTATGCCCGGCCCCGATTTTCCGACCGGTGCGCATATCATGGGAAAATCCGGCATTCAGGAAGCCTATGAAACCGGACGCGGTCGCCTGAAACTGCGTGCCGTGGCCCGCGTGGATGAAGTTCGCGGCCACAATCGGATTACGATCACGGAAATTCCGTATCAGGTGAATAAAGCCAAACTCATTCTCAAGATCGCCGATCTCGTGAAGGAAAAGCGCATTGACGGCATTTCTGGCATTCGCGATGACTCCAACCGCACGGGAATGCGCATTGTCATTGATCTGAAACGTGACGCCATCCCCAAAGTGGTGCTGAACAACCTGTTCAAATATACGGCGATGGAAACCACGTTCGGTATCATCAACCTGGCGCTGGTGAACGGTCGTCCTCGCATATTGCCCATGAAAGATCTGATTCGCTATTACATTGAGCATCAGATTGAGGTGGTGACGCGTCGTACGCGCTTTGATCTCGCGAAAGCGGAGGCACGGGCGCACATCATTGAGGGCTTACGAATCGCGTTGGACAATATCGATGCGATCATTAAAATTATCCGTTCCAGCTATGATGATGCGGAGATTAAAGCCATTTTCCTGAAGCGCTTCGGTCTGGATGATCTGCAGTCGCAGGCGATTTTGGACATGCGTCTGAAACGCCTTTCCGGTTTGGAACGCGAAAAGCTGGATGCGGAATACAATGAGCTATTGCAGAAAATCGCCTACTATCGTGAAATTCTGAACAGCCGTCGCGTGCTGCTCGGCGTGATTGAGCAGGAATTGCTGGAAATCAAAGAAAAATATGCGGACGAACGGCGCACGAAGATTATGCCGGCAGCGGAAGAAATCGACATTGAAGACTTGATCGAGAAGGAAGCGGTGGTGATTTCGCTTACGGAACGCGGCTATATCAAGCGCACGCCGGCGGACGAGTATAAAGTGCAGCAGCGCGGCGGAAAAGGCATTCGCGGCATGACGACAAAAGAGGACGACTATGTGCGCCATCTCTACGTCGTATCGACACATGATGAGATTCAGTTCTTCACCAATCAGGGAAGACTTTACACCTTAACGGCATATAACATTCCGGAAGGCGGACGCACATCGCGCGGACAGGCCATTGTCAATCTGTTGCAACTGGAGCCGAATGAAGTGATCGAGGCGATGTTCCCGAAGAGTGCGGCGCTTTCCAAAGATAAGTATTTTGTCATGATGACGAAAAAGGGAACACTCAAGAAGACGGCGACATCGAACTTTACGAATGTGCGCGCAAGCGGTATTCGCGCCATTACGCTTGCAGAAGACGATGAACTCGTTGCCGTGCGTATTGCCAAGGGAGACGGAGAAATTATCATCGTGACAAAAGAGGGTATGTCCGTCCGCACGTCGCTTGCGGCGGTGCGCGGTGTGGGTCGCTCCGCCATGGGCGTAAAGGGCATCACACTGGGCAAGAAGGATGAAGTCATCGATATGGATGTGGTCAAAGACCTTCCGTATGTGCTCATCATCAGCGAAAACGGTTATGGCAAGAAGACCCTGATCGAGCATTACACGCTGCAGAACCGTGGAGGCAAGGGCCTGAAAACCTATAAGGTGACCAAGAAAACCGGAAGCATTATTGCCGGCATGTTGGTGGATAAGGCGGATGAGGTGTTGCTGATGTCGCAGAATAACGACCTCATTCGTTTGGAAGTGGCTAAAATCAGTACGCTGGGTCGTTCGACTCAGGGTGTGAAGCTGAAAGACGTCAAATCGGAAGAAGAGCGGATCGTGGCGGTGGCCAAGTACATGGACGACTGGGATCCGGCCGAATCCTAAGCGGAAAGGGAAGGGGAACGATGGCATTTCACATTCAACTGGAGCATGGCGATGCGCTGGAAATCGCCTTGCAGGGCGATTTGGACATTATCAGCGCGGCAACTTTAAAAACAAGGGTGTTGGAGGCATATCAGGATAGCCCATCGCCCATTATCTTTGATCTTTCCGAACTGGATTATCTGGATTCGACCGGCCTCGGCGCCTTAATTTCCATTCTCAAGAACACGAAGCCGGCAGGCCATTCCATCACGATTCGAAAGGCAAAGCCGAATGTGAGAAAACTCTTTACGATCACGGAATTAGATCAGGATTTTCAGTTGGAGGATTGAGATGAACCCGGTAGAATTATGCATTCCTTCGCAGGCGGAATATGTGACGACATTGCGCCTGGTGACTGCATCCATTGCGCAAAAAATGCAGTTTGACATGGAAGCGATTGACGATTTACGCGTCTGTGTTTCCGAGGCGGTGAATTATCTCTTGCCCTCCAATGAAGTGATTCGGATCCGTTTTCGAGAAGAGAGCGACCGGCTGGTGATTGAAATCTGTGCCGGCGGAGAGGAAACGGAAGAAGAAGGCTATCTACTGCATCGCCAGATTATGGAGACGCTTTTGGACGGCGTAGAAACAGAAGACGAGACTTTGCGGTTAATCAAATTACGCTGAGAGGATGAGGGATGGCGAACGAGCGAGAAAATAGCAAAGATTCGCGCAAAGCGAGACTCGACGAGGAACGGGAAGAATTTCGTCGTCTCGCGGAAACGCGCGATCCGAAACTGCGTGAAAAGATCATCACCGACCATCTTTATATTGCGGAAATTTTGGCGAAAAAATACGTGAATCGCGGAATGGAATACGATGATCTGCTGCAAGTGGCTTCGTTAGGGCTTATTTTTGCGGTGGATCGTTATGATGTATCCAAAGGATTCGCCTTTTCCAGCTTTGCCACGCCCACCATTGTCGGGGAGCTGAAGCGTCATTTTCGGGATAAAGGATGGGTCATTCGTGTTCCGCGTCGCATTCAGGAGTTGTCAAAAAAGGTGAATCTCGCCCGGTTGTCGCTTGCGCAGGAAATGCAGCGTCAGCCGACGGTGGATGAGGTGGCGGAACGGCTGGGCGTCAGCGCGGAGCAAGTATTGGAAGCCATGGAAGCCTCCAAAGTCTACGCGCCACAGTCCTTAGATAAAACACTGGATACGGGCGTGGATGACCAGGAAATGAGCCTCGGCGATTTGATTGGGGAAGAGGACGATCGCTTCAATGAAATTGACTTTAATGATGTGGTGGATCGTCTGACGGCAACGCTCAACGACCTGGAAAAACGCATTTTTCTCTATCGCTATTTTGAGAAACGCACGCAAATTTCCATTGCGGAAGAGCTGGAAATCAGTCAAATGACCGTTTCGCGCATTGAAAAGAAAATCATCAAAAAATTTCGTCAGGAATTGCAAGTTCCCGTGCAAAGCGGAAAGAAAAAAGGGTGATGTTGTGGAATATCAGGATCTTTACCGGATAAGCGACGGCAGTTATGTCGGAAAACACATTCGCGGGCAGGCCATTCCCGAAGGAACATACTTGCATTTGGTGTGCGTTTTTACCATCAACAGCAAGCGGGAGCTTTTGCTGACCCGTCGGGCAGAAACCAAAAGCCATCCGCTCGAGTGGGAAAATACCGGCGGCGCTGTGCAGGCAGGCGAAACGCTTCGCCAGGCGGCGGTTCGTGAGCTCGTGGAAGAGACAGGGATTGAAGCGGCCGAAGACGAATTAGTGTATTTGGGCAATCTTATCGCCAGACGAGAGCAGAATGCCCGGATGCATGCGTTTTTCCTGGACCGCGATGTGGACCTTGCAGACATTCGCCTGCAAGAGGGCGAGACCGTAGATGCAAAATGGGTTCCGCTGTCGTGGTCGCTGTGTTCGGACTCGTCGCTGTCGGAACCGGTGCGCTTGCGTCTGGTCTATTTCTGGCAGGAATTGGAGAGCTTTCTTGACCCGGTAAAGACCAAGGATCCGCATTTACAGTGGGCGAATCGTTATGAGCCGTGGCTCTCCTGGGCAAAGCAACTGCAGTTTTATGCGCAGCAGGGGCAGGCCTATACAAAGGACCCGTTCGATAAAGAGCGCTTTGATGCAATTTCTTTACTGGCCAATGAAATGCTGGCGGAAAAAACAGGCATTTCCCCGCGCAAGGTGTTGGGCCTTTTTGCGCCGATATCGTCGATGTATCGTACTCCCAATGTGGAGGTGCGTGTGGCGGTATTTCGCGGAGACCAAATTCTTTTGGTGCAGGAAAAACGCCCCAAAGATGCGTGGTCGCTTCCGGGCGGTTGGTGTGATGCCGGTTTGACGCTGGCGGAAAATGCGGAAAAAGAAGTCTGGGAAGAGGCGGGCCTTCGTGTCCGCACGAGAGCCGTTGTGGCCATAGAAGATCCCACAAAAGAGGATTACGTCTACGTCACGCCTTATGATATCTATAAAATTTACGTTCTCGCGGAGGAAATCCCCACAGACGAAGAAGGCTTTCAGCCGAACGCGGAAACCTCGGATGCCCGATTCTTCGGCCTGGAGGAATTGCCACGTCTCAGTGAAGCCCGTGTGAATGAACGCGCAATACGTCAATGCTTTGCGGCAAAAGACGATCCGCATTGGAAAGTCTATTTTGATTAACTAATTTGACGAGACAAAAGCACGAAACGGTCTTTTTACGCAAAAGGTGCTGCGTGCGAACGATCCTCACGTTTGCACGCAGCACCTTTTTCTTTTTAAAGAAAGATTAGAGTGTATACTCTGCTGCATTGATCAATTGCGTATCTTTGAGATCGTGGAAAACTTCTCCTAAGACGCCACCCAAGAGACCGCTTTTCTCTTCGCTGTCTTGGTTCGTATCAATGGAGGCGATATCTTCCGCAATCATGCCGACCGCCTCCTCCTGCTCTTTTGTACATTTGACGGTAGCGCAATCGCGAATGGTTAAATTCTTCAGAATGTCTGCTGGAGAAAGATCAGGGGAAAGTTTCACCACAGCACATTCTTCCACAACCACACCCTTGGGATAGCTACGAAGCAGTTGTGGCCCTACTTTTGCCGATATTTTATCCGATACGTAGCCGATTTCCGGATCGATGACCTTCAGCTCGTCATAAACAAAGGACTGATCAAGAAAGGCATCTTCCAAGCTCTTAAGGACGCGCGCGTCTCCGGTTACATAGAGATATTCTAAGCGATCCAGCGCTTCTTTATCCTTGATGGTGATGTCGCCGTCAACGTAAAGCTTAGAGCCGTACTTTTTGATGGTACGCGGTTTTAACGCAACGTCGTCCTCTAATAATACGGTTCCGTCCGGGACAGGAATCACTTTGGTTTCTTCCTCAATCCGCGGCAACAGAGCAGGCATCAGGCTCTCAGCAATCACGACTTTTTCAGCGGAAAAACGAAGTTCTTTTTCTTCTATTCTGGCCGTGTTAAGAGAGGTATCGAGGAAGAACAAGGTATCGAGACAATAATAGAAGTCGTTTTGTGCACGTTGTACAAAGAGATCATCAATGGATGTTGTGGAATTTAGGAGTGACGCACCATCTGGATAGTAGATAATTTTTCCATTATTCTTCAAATGATGCAGTTTTCCATTAAAGCTGCGGGGCATCAGGACGGTTCCGTTAGCAATAATTTGTTGAAAACTTTCTGCAGCGGCCAAACTCCCGTTTTCTAAGGTGAGCTTCCCGTTTACCACCAACAAGCAATCTTTTCCGTCAGCATCCGGTCCGAGTGTAAATTTATTGTTGACCACTTTTGCGGTGATATCCGCGTTATCCGGCAGCATCGTGACACTCGCTACATTCAGTGCGACCGGATAGCGATCCAATAGTTGTTTGGCACGTTCCGTGGTTAATATAATGGCGGCATTGATCATGATCTGATCATAACCGGTAAGGGATTCTTCCGAGACATTTCGAGCGTCACAAATGGCACAATTGATCATTTTCTTTTTCATTTGATCCTCCTTTTTGGTAGAAATATGGCTATCGAGAACACTCTTCGCGTAGTATTTTTCTGGCGCGGCTAAGCTTCGCGCGAATACCGGATGCGGAGCAACCGTATAGCTCCGCTAATTCTTTTGAGTTATAGCCCTCAAGATAGCGCTTGATAAACAGCTCTGATAAATCAGATGGCAAAACGGAAAGCAGAAAGCCGACCTCCGCCTCGGAATATGTCGTATCTTCCTCGACATCGGGCGCAGGGGAATATTTTTTTTCTACCGCTCGGCGGCGACATTGGTCATAAAAGAGGTTTCGGGCCACTTTATAGAGCCATGCTCGGCGCTGTTTGGTTTCCATGCCTTCCAAAAGATCTTGGTAAGAGAGCGCCTTAAGGAAGGTCTCCTGCAGTAGATCTTGCGCATCGCCGATATTTCTGCACATCATGCAGCAATAGTTGAGCAATTCGCTTCCGAATACGGTATAAAGCTCGGCAACCATGGGCGTCCTCCTTTCCTTGGTCTTCACTTATAGAACGGATGAGAGGGACAAAGTGTTTTGCACTGCTTATTATTTTATTTACGACTATTTCCTGATGATACATTACTATTTTCTGATGATAGGCTACGCTAATTCTTCCAAGCCCTTATTCAAGCGATAATAGCGCCCTTTTTGGCGCATGAGATCTTCATGATCGCCGCGTTCCACAATCTGGCCGTCTTCGAGGACCATGATGGCGTCGGCATTGCGGACGGTGGAGAGACGATGAGCGATGACAAAGGTTGTACGGCCCTGCATGAGCTGATCCATGCCTTCGGCGATGAGCTTTTCGGTATGGGTATCGACGGAGCTGGTCGCTTCATCCAGAATGAGAATGACCGGATCGGCCACCGCCGCACGTGCAATGGCGAGCAGCTGACGCTTGCCTTGCGATAACTCTTCGTCTTTATCGGAAATGAGGGTATCGTAGCCGTCTTTCAATCGGCGGATAAAGCCGTCAGCGTTTGCCAGCTTTGCGGCATATTCCACTTCTTCGTCGGTGGCATCCAGCCTTCCGAAGCGAATGTTTTCGCGGATGGTGCCGCTAAAGAGATGCGTTTCCTGTAGAACCATCGACAACAGGGAACGAAGGTCTTCTTTTTGCATTTCCTGAAGAGGCAAACCGTCGATGGTAATTTCGCCGTCATTAATTTCATAAAAGCGATTGATTAAATTGGTAATGGTCGTTTTTCCCGCGCCGGTCGAGCCCACCAGCGCGATTTTTTGTCCCGGCTTGGCATAGAGTGAAATGCCTTTGAGAACCGGATGCTCGGCGTCGTAGCCAAAACGCACATTGGAAAAGCGCACATCACCATGGACGGGGATTTTTCTTAGGCCATCTTTCTCTTCACTGTCCGGCACGACCCAAAACAGCTCCTGTGTTTGCGGATCCTTTTCTACGCGTATGGCACCGTCCATATTTTCCGCTGGTTCATCCATCAGCTGGAAGATGCGCTCGGCGCCGGCGATGGCGGAAAGCACGCCGTTAAGCTGTTGCGCCACCATAGTCACCGGACGATTGACGGTGCGGGTGTATTGCATAAAGGCGGTTAACGCGCCGATGGTCATGACGCCGTTCATGGTATAAAAACTGCCCACCAATGCGACAAGAGCATACAGAACATATGCGAGATTTCCCATAATCGGAAAGCTGATGACACCGAAGGTTGCGGCGTTGGTAGAAGCATCCTGCACGGAATCGGAGCGGCGATTAAACTCCGCCTTGGCGGCGTCCTGCCGGTTAAAGAGCTGTACGACCTGTTGCGCAGAGAGCATCTCCTCGACGTAGCCGTTGATTTCGGCAATCTGCTTTTGCCGCGAGCGATAATATTTGCCGCTCTTTTGCGAAATGATGCGCATGAGAAGCAGAATCACCATCAAAAAGGCTAGGACGATGAGGGTCAGTTGCCAGCGTAAAAAGAACATCATCACGATGGTAGATGTAAACTGCACGACGGAAAGAAGAAATTGAGGAAGCGCTTGTTGGATGGTCTGCGCCAGGGTATTCACATCGTTGGTGAACGAGGACATAATTTTCCCGTTGGCGGTACGGTCAAAGTACGTGATGGGAAGAGACAGCATATGTGCATTCATCTCGCGTCGCAGCTGATAGATGGTGTGCTGGGAGAGCTCCGCCAACCACAGAAAACCGTAATATTCCGAAATGGTGGCTAGGGTAAACACGACGACCATTTGGCCCAAGGCAAGAAAGAAGGCATGCAAATCGTGTGAAACCGCAACGGCATCCACTACGGGCGCCAACAAGCCGTTGCCAAGCACCCCTAAAAAGGTGGAGCCGATCACCATCGCTAAGCCGCCAAGGAAGAGCTTCTTATTGTAGCGGAAATAGGAAAATAGCCGTTTTAGAACCGGTATATTGAGTATCGCCCGGCGAGAGGATTTTTGCTTCATTCCGAAAGCCCTCCTTCCTGCGATTCCGCAATGTCTTTATAGATCGATGAAGTGGCCAGCAGCGTTTCATGCGTTCCGATGGCGTCAAGATGTCCCGCATCTAAGACGAGAATCTGGTCGCAGTCGCGCAGAGAATCAATGCGCTGGGCAATGGTAATGGTCGTTACGCCGGAAAGTTCGTGCTGCAGCACGTGACGAAGCTTGGCATCGGTGGCCATGTCGAGAGCGCTGGTGGAATCGTCCAAAATGAGAATTTGCGGTTTTTTAATGAGGGCGCGTGCAATGGTCAGGCGTTGTTTTTGCCCGCCGGAAAAGTTTCCGCCGTTTTGTTCAACTTCATGGTCCAGCGTGTCCGGATAGCGGGAGACGAACTCCCAGGCCTGCGCCTTTTTGAGGGCATCCACAATTTCTTCCTCTGTCGCATCCGCCTTTCCCCACTGCATATTGGAGCGAATGGTGCCGGAAATGAGGGTGTTCTTTTGCAGCACAATACCGATGTTTTCACGCAGGGTGTGCAGGGAATACTCCTTTACGTTGATACCGCCGACATAGATGGCGCCGCGATCGACGTCATACAGCCGGGCAATGAGCTTCACCAGGGTGGACTTGGAGGATCCGGTGGGACCGATAATGCCGAGATGCTCCCCGGCACCGAGCGAAAAGCTGATGTCGTGCAAGGTGTCTTCCCGATAGTCGGGATAGCGGAAGCATACGTGATCAAAACGCACGGAAGCATCGGGAAGCATCTCGATTGGATGCGGCGATTCTTTGATTTCCGACGTGGTGTCAATGACCTCAAAAATGCGTTTTAAAGAAGTGTACGCAAAGGAAAAATTCACGACGTACATAGTGATCATCATGACGGCCAGCATCACCTGAAAGACATAGGTGGTAAAGCCGATGATGGTTCCGGGAAGCATTTCGCCGTGATAAACGAGCAGTCCCCCGCGATAGAGCACGAAGAGGAGCGTAAAGTAGAACAAAATGCTCGAAAGCGGATTCATCCAACTGACGATGCGCACCGCCTTCAGTTCCGTTTGCAGGGAATTTTGATTCGGTCGTTCAAATTCTTTCGCAGCGTGCTTCTGCCTTCCAAAGGCTGTAATGATATGGATGCCGTTGAGCTGTTCCTGTATCGTGGCGTTTAATGCATCGATGCGCTTGCGCGTGGCCAGAAAAACCGGGATGGCTTTGCGAAATACGAGATAGATGACGAGTCCGGAGAGCGGCAACATCAGAAGAAAGATGAGGGCCAAACCGGCGTGAATGCGAAACGAGAAAATCAACGCAAAGATAAGTAAGAAGGGAAAGCGAAACGCCATGCGAAGGCTCATCATGGCGACCATGCCGACGGTATCGATATCACTCGTCAGGCGTGTGATAAGCGAGGGAACGCTGATTTTATCAAGGTTGTGGTAGGAAAAATGCTGGATGGCGCCGTAAGCGGCTTTGCGCAGATTGCCGGCAATTCCGTAGCCTGCGGTCGCGCCGAGACGGGAGCTGAGGGCGCCAAAGACCATGCTGAGGAAGGCGATGCCGATCATACGCAACGCCTGTTGCGTTATAAAGGCTGAATCGTTTTGCGCAATGCCCTGATCGACAAGGCGTACCATCATCATGGGAATGACGATATCGCCGATAACTTCCAGAATCATCAGCATTGGGGTGAGAAATACCTGAAGACGAACGTTTTTTGTATAGGGATAAAGTTTTTTTAGCATTGCATCCTTCTTCCCTTTGCGCGAAGAGAGTTTTCGAAAGGGTATCGCATCTTAACGTTAGGCACTATACCCATTCTTAAATTGCATTACGCAGCGCCTCTTTTCCGGGCTTTCGTTAGAAAGAACATATTTTATTCACGCCTTCTCATTATAGTGAGGGAAAAAGAAAATCCTCTTATCCATGCAAGGGAGAGGGGCATCCGCTATACTGAGAGAGAGTAAAGAGCGGTTGAAGGAGGGCGTATGCTAAGCAATCAGGATAAAAAGAAGATTGGCGCACTGGTCGGCATTCTGATCGCCGGAACGGGTGTGCTTTTCGGCGCTCTAAAATTAAATCAAAAACCCATCAGCATTGTCGATGACGGCCAGTCCGGAAGCTATCACGAGTCGTTTACCATTTCGGAGGATGCTTCTTCCGGCAGCACCTCTTCCGGGCCGGGATTCGCTACACAGGAATCTCTTTCAAGGGCTTCCTATAACTCTATGAGTTTGCCGGAAAAAGAAAGATCCGCATCGGAGGAAAAGAGCGGAAATTTAGTCGTTCGTCCTTCCGGGTCCTCATCGAAAACAGCCGAAAAGACGAGCCAGGCGACATCGGGTCCGGAAAAAGCTCCTTCCGAATCGCAAAAACCAGGCGGATCAAGCGGCCAGACGTCTTCTCAGAAGCCGAAAATCGGGCAGCTCTCAAGTGAGCGGACACCGGAGGAACAATCGTCCATCAATCAATCCCAAGCGTTGGAGGAAGAGGCGGCGCGCATACCGTCGACACCGTCCTCCAAAGCACTGGCGGATCTGCCGGTTTTTAAAGGACAGCTTTTGGGAAACACCAAAGTCTATTTTTATCAGCACCCTTCTCTTAGCGTAGGGCTGGATTTACGGAAAGCCAACAGAATGGCGGAACAGCTTTTTGCGTATCCGACGAAAGACGGCTTCGTGATCTTCCCGCGCCAGATGATGAATCTGCTTGGCCTGGATGAAGAAACCTTAAAAGAGCGGCTCGAAAAAGGCGAAGCCATTCCCGGCTCCGTTGTCGTTTCTCTGGTGGATAAGAAAAAGAAAGAAGAGCTGGAGAAAGCGGATCCGGACAAAAAACTTCGCTTCACCGAGGCGGAGGACGGTCGTTTTTACGTGATTCGTCAACAGGAAGAAAAGGCGGATCGGTACCAAAAAATCTATGACATGCTCGACAGCAAGCTCAATCCGGAGTTTATCGCAGAAAACCTGAGCACGGGCGGCATGATCGGCAATCCGCCGAAAGAGGCCGATAACGTTACACTCGGTCAACAGCAGAGCGATTGGGAAAAATTGGTCGCCATGATGAAGGATAATCCGGCCGTGGTCGAATGGAACTGGAATTTACCACTGCTCTCCTCTTCCGAAGGCTACCTGTATAACGGCGAGGATCTTCGTCATAATGTTCCGTCAGGAGAACCCACGTATACCTTTGGCCGCATGGACCTGAACGGCGATCAGGTGCCGGAGTATCTGATTCATGCGACGACAAGCGGTTCGAAAACAGGCGTGGCCGCTGGCTATTGGGCCATCCTGGAGCCGACACCTTCCGGACTGAAAGTCGCCAACATTATTCCGGAAGGCAATGGGGATTTGTTGCGGAGTCAGGACAAATTCATTTTGCCGACTGTGGATCAAAATGAGAAATCCGTTTCGCTGACGGTGCAGGAAACCGGCTTAGCCAAGGAAACGAATCGCAAAGACATGCCCAAGGTAACCTTCCGCGTTGCGGATGAGGGAACCGGCAAAGAATTGGCGGAAAAATATCCCGACGCTTCGGTGGTGCCGATGAAGGATAAAGTGTACCTGTTCAAGATGTCCGAATTGGAAAAACTGCTGGATTACGCCGTCGAAGTGATGAATGACGCAAAGTATGTAGAGCTTGTCGGACCGGTGACCGACGCGAAAACAGGAATCACCAACCCGCATGGGACGCGGGAAACGAAGATCGAGGATCCGCTGCGGTACTTACAGGAACGCTATCCGGATCTGCCACTTACGCCGGAGCGCTTGAAAAAAGCGACCTCGACCGCAACGTTCAAGGATCTGGATGCCGTGTTGACGCCCGGCGATTTCGATCGCGTCGAATAACCCCTATTTTACGGAACAAAAGAGGACGGCTTGCCGCCCTCTTTTGTTATGTTGTGAAAGCAAGAGAGCGAGAAAGAGAACGGATGGATCGTCCGTAGCATTGTTGTGACAGACAGGAAACCGGAAAGGAAAGCACATGAAACTGATCGTGGATCGCAGTATGGTCGACTTGGGCATTACGGATGTGGTGGTCGGGTTTGCCAAGAATGTCAATCCGCAGGCCGCATTGACGGAAAATCTAAAGCAAAAGCAGAAGGAAATGGAGGAATGGGCGCTGGCAACTACGCTGGAGGAAGCCTTGGCGCACCCGATCACCCAAGGCTATCTGGACATGATGCAACGCGTAAAACGCAGCGTGAAGAAAAATCCGCCGACGGTACCGGCCTTGATTCGCAACATACAAAGTCGGGGCGCTTTACCGCACGTGAATACCATTGTCGATTTGTACAACGTGGAATCGCTGCGCTCCTTTTTGGCCATTGGCGGCCATGACCTGGACAAGGTAGTGGAGCCGGTAACTTTTACGGTAAGTGGAAAAGAAGATGTTTTTTTGCCTATTTTATCCACGGAAAAGCATGTGGCCGAGACGGACTATCTCTATCGCGACGCAAACGGCATTATGGCCTGGATGGGCGTGCGTGACGGGGAAAATTATAAATTTGATCCGGAAACGAAAAATGCGATCTTTATTATTGCGGGTAATGCCGTAACCTCGGTTGATATGCGCTTGGAGTCTCTTGAGCGCATCGCCCGGGACATGGCCGAATGCATGCCCGGGCTCAAGTTTACAACCGAAGTGGTTCACGCCGAAGCGTAAGCCCTTCTTATTCTTTATTAAAGTAGTCTTTTGCCGCTTCAAACAGCTTAAGATCCGCCACTTCCGGCAGATTGCGATAAAGGAAGCGACCGGTACGTTCGCTGTGGCCCATTTTGCCGAGAATGCGCCCATTGGGCGAGAGCAGCGCTTCGACAGCGCCTAAGGATCCGTTCGGATTGTAGGCCACATCCATGCTCGGCTCGCCATTCTCGTCAACATATTGTCCGGCGACCTGTCCCTTTTCGAACAGCTTCTTTAAGCGCGCTTCGTCCATTTCCAAACGGCCTTCGCCGTGGGAAACGGGCACGCGGAAGCATTGTCCCGGCGTAACATGGGCAAGCCACGGCGAGTTATTAGTGACGATGCGTGTCGTAACCATCTGCGATTGGTGACGCCGGATGGTGTTATACGTGAGCGTCGTCAATTCGGGGCTCGGCGGCATCAGGCGTCCAAAGGGAAGCAACCCCAGCTTTACCAGCGCTTGGAAACCGTTGCAAATACCCAGAATCAGTCCTTCGCGACGATCCAACAAGTCGGTGAGCGCCTCGGCAAGCTCTGCATTGCGGAAGAACGCATTGATGAGCTTGGCACTGCCATCCGGCTCATCTCCGCCGGAAAAGCCGCCCGGCAGGAAGAGGACTTGCGCCTCGCGAAGGGCCGCCGCCATTTCCTCTACGCTGCGGGAAATATCTTCCGTTGTCTGGTTGCGCACGAGCTGAATGCGAGGAACAAGTCCCGCGCGTTCAACGTAGCGCGCCGAGTCCACTTCACAGTTTGTGCCCGGAAAGACGGGGATCACGACGCTTGGTGCTGTATTTTGCAGCGAGAAAGCTGCGCCATGATAGAGCGGGAAGGGATGCGCCTCGGCATGTTTTTTCGCCAGCTGTACGGCCTCCTTCGCTTCGGCAAAGAGTGGCGCAGGCGGCGTGGCCGGCGTCGTGGGATAGATGTCTTCAAGTGTTTCTTTGCGAAGAGCGGCAATGTTTTGCAGAGCAATCGTGGTATTCGGGAAGGCGATGGCGTAAGCTTCGGCTGTTTTGCCGATTTCCTGTACCTGTACACCCGGAATGTCTCCAATCGGCTTTTCCGATGCAAGCAGGAAGGAACCGAAACCGGGCGTTGTCAGCATGTCCGGCGTGACATCTTTTGTTAGAGTTGCGCCAATCTCGTTTCCGGCGGCGGAGAGCACCAACGCTTCCATCAGTCCGCCGTAGCCGAGCGCATACGCGCTGTGCACGTCTTCCCGCTGCGTGAGATCTGCGATGGCGGTGAAGAGGGTGTTCAAGGAAGCAGGGTCCGGTAATCCTGAGGCTTGTTGGGTCGGATATACGAGTGTGAGCCGCTCTCCCGGCGCTTTCCATTCGGGGGAAAGTACGCGTTCGGCGCTGTTTGTGGTGATGGCGAAGGATACGAGTGTCGGCGGAACATCCATGGATTCAAAGGTGCCCGACATGGAATCCTTGCCGCCGATGGAGCCGACTTCAAAGTCGATCTGTGCCTGCAGCGCGCCGAGGAGGGCTTCCAAAGGTTCCTGCCAACGCTCGGGGATGTCTCCTGGGCGTTTGAAGTATTCCTGGAAGGTCAGATACGTCTGTTTACGATCCGCACCGGTTGCGAGCAGTTTCGCCAGCGACTCCACGACCGCCAAATAGGCGCCATGATAGGGGCTTTTTTCTGCGACTTCCGGAGAGTAGGCCCAGGACATGTAGGATGCGGTGTCCGTTTCGCCCTTTTCGAGTGCAATCTGATGCACCATGGCCTGAATCGGCGTGGAATGCGTTTTTCCGCCATACGGCATGAGGACGGTTCCCGCACCGATGGTGGAATCGAAGCGATCCACTAGCCCGTGCTGATTTGCGTTACGCAAGTCGCGCGCGAAATCCGTAAAAAGCTTTTCGAGGTTTTCTTCTTTATGCGTGGGATGCGGCTGCCAATTCGCGCTTCCTGTCGGAATGGAAATGTGCTTTTCCGCCCCGTTGGAGTCCAGAAATTCACGGGAAAGATCCAGAATGGTTTGCCCGTTCCATTCCATCTGTAGACGGGGAATGGCCTGAATTTCCGCGACGACGGTCGCTTCAAGGTTTTCCGATGCGGCAAGGGCCATGAAGCGTTCGCAATTTTCCGGGGCTATGACAACGGCCATGCGCTCCTGCGATTCACTGATGGCCAATTCCGTACCGTCGAGTCCCGCATATTTTTTCGGCACCCGATCCAGATAGATATGAATGCCTTCCGCCAGTTCTCCGATGGCAACGGACACCCCGCCCGCACCGAAGTCGTTGCAGCGTTTTATCATGCGCGCCGCTTCGGGATTGCGGAAGAAGCGTTGTAATTTGCGCTCTTCCGGCGCATTGCCTTTTTGCACTTCGGCCCCTGCCGTTTCCACGGAATGCAGGGTGTGCGCCTTGGAGGAGCCGGTGGCGCCGCCGATGCCGTCGCGGCCGGTACGTCCGCCGAGAAGAATGACCACATCGCCGGGGGTCGGGGTCTCTCGCACGACATTTTCCTTCGGCGTCGCAGCAACGACCGCCCCGATTTCCATACGCTTCGCCGCATAGCCCGGATGATAGATTTCATGCACCATGCCGGTGGCCAGGCCGATTTGGTTGCCATAGGAGGCATAGCCTTGGGCGGCCTCGGTGACAATTTTGCGCTGCGGGAGTTTGCCTTCCAGAGTTTCGGCAAGCGGGGTGCGAGGATCCGCCGCGCCGGTCACGCGCATGGCGGCATAGACATAGGCGCGTCCCGAAAGGGGATCACGAATGGCGCCGCCGATACAGGTGGAAGCACCACCGAATGGTTCGATTTCGGTGGGATGGTTATGTGTCTCATTTTTGAATAGCAGTAGCCACGGCTCTTTCTTGCCGTCGATGGTCACGTCCATGTGTACCGTGCAGGCGTTAATTTCTTCTGAAACATCCTCGCCGGTGAGCTTTCCGGTCTTGCGCAGATAGCGTGCAGCGATGAGAGCCATATCCATCAGACAAATGGGCTTACTGTCGCCGGTTTCTTTGCGCAAACGAAGATAGGTCTCGTAGGTTTCCTGCAACAGGCGATCTTCAAACGTCACTTCGTCGATGATGGTGCGGAAGGTGGTGTGACGGCAGTGATCCGACCAGTACGTGTCGATCATGCGAATTTCGGTTTCGGTCGGATCGCGCTGTTCCTTTTGGAAATAGCGTTGACAGAAGAGGAGATCATCGTCGTCCATGGCGAGACCTTTTTCTTCCCGAAAGGCTGCCAGCGCCTTGGCATCCGCTTGGATGAAGCCGTCGAGTGTCGGCACGGCTTTCGGCTCGGTTTTGGCCCATTGCAAGGTTTCCGGAAGCGCATCGGATGCCTCGCGTGCTTCGACGGGGTTAATCAGGTGCGCCCGCAAGCGTTTTTGGTCTTGTTCGGAAAGCGACCCTTCAAAGAGATAGACGCGCGCGGTTTTTACGCGCGGTTCTTCCACACGGGAAAGCAAGCGCAGACAAAGCTCGGCGGAATCGGCACGCTGATCAAATTGGCCGGGAAGGGGCTCGACCGT
Organism: Murdochiella vaginalis; assembly: GCF_902381775.1. Lineage (NCBI taxonomy): Bacteria > Bacillati > Bacillota > Tissierellia > Tissierellales > Peptoniphilaceae > Murdochiella > Murdochiella vaginalis. Next base: position 220,542 of record NZ_LR698969.1, on the reverse strand, counting down.
AAGATGCGCGTCGGATGCCGGCAATTTTTCCAGAACCTGATCGACCGTGGGATCGGAGAAAATGGTATCCACTGCCTGGGCAAAAACGGCATCGTCAACGCCTTCTACATCGTAACGATGCAAGATGCGTACGTTCTTGAGGTCTTGCACCTGCACAAAGTCCTGTAGGTCATGCAGAAGCGCGCGCGCTTCCTGCGCATGGGCCGGCTTTTTTTCGACATAAACACGACGGATCATGCTTGGCTCCTTTCCAGCGCCTCCAGCGCTTTTTGTCCGATATCGGTGCGGAAATATTTGGTACGGAAGGTGACAGCTTCCGCCGTTTCATATGCTTTCTCGATAGCTTCGCGAAGCGTCGGAGCCGTTTCCACTACGCCGACCACGCGTCCGCCGTTGGTATAATACGTGCTGCCCTTTTTGCGCACACCGGCGCAGTAAATTTTTTCGCGCAGGTGACGGGGAAGCGTGATTTCCACATTTTTTTCGTATTGTTTGGGATAACCTTTGGAGGCCAAAATGACGCAGCAGGAAGCGCCATCCTTAAACTGTACCATTTCCTCCTCCAGCGTTTCATTGGTGACCGCCTGAAACAGCGTGAAGAGGTCACTTTCCAGAAGAGGAAGAATCGCTTGCGCTTCGGGATCGCCAAAACGACAGTTGTATTCCACTACTTTCGGGCCCTCCTTCGTGAGCATGAGGCCAAAGTAGAGGCACCCTTTGAAGGGCGTGCCTTCCTCGCGCATCCCTTTTATGGTCGGCTCAAAGATGGTTTTTCGGCAAATTTCGGCGATATCCTCGGTATAGAAGGGATTGGGCGCAATGACGCCCATGCCGCCAGTATTGGGGCCCTTGTCCCCGTCGTAAGCGCGTTTATGATCCATGGAGGAAAGAAGCGGAACAATGGTCTTGCCATCTGTCAGGGTGAGCACCGTTACTTCCGGACCTTCCATGAACTCTTCCACAATGAGGCGATGTCCGCTTTCGCCGAAGGCATCCTGTTCCATGAAACGGGTAATGGTTTCCTGCGCTTCTTCTTCGGTTTCGGCAATGACGACGCCTTTTCCCAGCGCCAGACCGTCGGCCTTGATGACCAGCGGCAGGTGTCCGGCATTCGCCTCGGCATGTACATAGTCACGGGCTTCCTGCACATTCTCGAACGCTTCATAGCGTGCGGTGGGAATGGCATGGCGTTTCATAAAGGCTTTTGCAAAAATTTTGGAGCCTTCCAACTGTGCAGCGGCTTTGGTCGGCCCGAAGCAAGCAAAGCCGGCTTCTGTAAAGCAATCGACCGCACCGTCCACAAGCGGGTTGTCGGGACTGACGACGATATAGTCCACGTGCTCGGTTTTTGCAAATCGAATCAACGTCGAAAAGGCATCAGCCGCAATGGGAAAGGGCGTGCCGCCGTCCATGCCGTCGTTTCCCGGCGTACAATAGATGCGGTTTATGGTCGGGTTTTTACGCAACGCCTTGATGATGGCGTGCTCGCGGCCACCGCCGCCCAAGATCAATACATTCATCGGACACCTCTTTCTGTGCTTCGCGCATTGCGCGTAAATATGTTTGCCTCACGTCGTATCGCAACGCCCCTTATTAGGGAGCGCGTTTTTTTAGTGATGGAACAGACGCTGATGCGTAAAGACCATGGTCATGCCGCAGGCGTCTGCTTGCTGTCGAACGGCGTCATCGCGAGTGGAGCCGCCGGGCTGCGCAATGTATTGCACGCCGCTCTGTGCGGCACGCAAAATATTGTCGGCAAAGGGGAAAAACGCATCGCTGGCGAGGGCGAGATGCGCCTCGCGACGAAGATACGCGGCGCGCTCTTCTCTGGTGAAGGGTTCGGGGCGCGCTGTGAAATACAACGGCCAGCGATCCTCGGCGGTGACATCCTCTTCATAATCGTGCAGATACTGGTCGATGACGTTATCGCGCGCAGCGCGTGTCAGATCGCTGCGAAACGGCAGCGAAAGTACGCGTTCGCTTTGACGAAGTCGCCAGGTATCGGCTTTATCGCCGGCCAGGCGTGTACAGTGAATGCGGGATTGTTGTCCCGCTCCGACGCCGATGGCCTGCCCGTCTACCGCAAAGCAGACGGAATTGGACTGCGTATACTTTAGCGTGATGAGGGCAACGAGAAGATCCCGTTTTGCCGTCGCCGGCAGATCCTTGTTCTCGGTGACAATATCGCCCAGGGCATCCAGGGAAAAGCGGCAATCGTTGCGCTTTTGCGTGAAGCGAATGCCGAAAACTTCCTTGGATTCCAGGGGTTGTGGAACATAGTCGGGGTCTATGGAAACAACGTTATAGTTGCCGTTTTTCTTTTCGCGTAACAGCGCGAGCGCTTCTTCGCTATAGCCCGGCGCAATGACGCCGTCCGACACTTCGCGGCGGAGCAGACGCGCGGTGGTAACATCGACGGGACGGGAAAGAGCGGCCCAGTCGCCAAAGGAGCTGAGGCGGTCGGTGCCGCGTGCCCGCGCATAGGCCGAAGCCAGCGGAGATTCATCCAGACCATCGACATCCTCGACAAAACAGGCGCGCTTCAGGGCATCCGGAAGGGGAAGACCGAGCGCGGCCGATGTGGGGGAAACGTGCTTAAAGGAGGCAGCGGCCGCCATTCCGGTTGCTTCGTCCAGTTCGCGGACCAGCTGCCAAGCATTTAAGGCATCCAGAAAATTGATATAGCCGGGCTTGCCGTTGAGAACCGTAAAAGGCAGTTCGCCGCCGTCGGCTCGATCCAGACGTGCCGGAATCTGATTGGGATTACAGCCATACTTTAATGGACATTCCTGCATGATGACCTCCAAACATTTCGAATAAGAAAAACGCACGAACACCAAACGGCAAGCGGTTCCTTCGAGGCCCGCCGCCGTTTGCCTCAGACCGACAGAGTAATTTTACGATCGCTATCGTGATACCTTGCAATCAAGGGATCGGCGACGTCTGCCAGAAAATGTTCCACCTGCTCGCGGCAACGGCCAATATAGGCGGAAGGCTCCAGATGCGAGCGAATTTCTTCCTCGGTAAGAGGAATTTTCTCTTCTTGGGCCAGTCGTTGGATGAGATCGTTGGGTTTTCCCTCTTTTACCGCACGCGCCGCCGCATGGGAATGCACGCGGATCAGTTCATGGAGCTCTTGACGATTGCCGCCGCGTTTTACCGATTCCATCATAATATTTTCCGTGGCCATGAAGGGCAGCTTTTCCATGACGCGACGGTGCACCACCGCTTCGTAGACGGTCATATTTTCCGTAACATTCATATAGATGTTCAAAATTGCATCCGTGGCGAGGAAGGCTTCAGCGACGGCAATGCGCTTGTTGGCGGAATCATCGAGCGTGCGTTCCATCCACTGGGTGGACGCCGTAAAGGCAGGATTTAAGGCATCCGTCATGACATAGCGTGCCAGAGCGGTCATGCGTTCCGCGCGCATGGGGTTGCGCTTATAGGGCATGGCAGAGGAACCGATCTGTTCTTTTTGGAAGGGTTCTTCCATCTCTTCAAAAGACTGTAACAGGCGCAGATCGTTTGCAAATTTGGAAGCGCTCTGTGCGATGCCGGATAAAGCGGAGAGGAAGAAGGAATCGATTTTGCGAGAATAGGTCTGTCCGCAGACCGGAATCAGGCGAGGAAAATCAAAGGAGGCAGCAATTTTTTCATCGAGTGCCTGCACCTTTTCGCTATCTCCGTCAAACAGCTCCATGAAGCTGGCTTGGGAACCGGTCGTGCCCTTTGCCCCGCGGAAGGCCAGTTGGTCGATCTGGAATTGTAGCTGCTCCATATCCATGGCGAGCTCGTTCATCCAGAGCGTCGCGCGTTTTCCCAGCGTTGTCAGCTGTGCAGGCTGCAGGTGCGTATAGGCCAGCGCCGGAACGTCTTTATAGCGATCGGCGAAAGCGCGCAGATTCACCAACACCTGCGCCGCTTTATGAAGCAGCACCATCGATGCTTCACGCAGGATGATGAGGTCGGTGTTGTCGGTCACATAGCAGCTCGTGGCACCCAAGTGGATAATGGGTGCGGCGCTTGGCGCCTGTTGGCTGAAGGCATAGACGTGACTCATGACGTCATGGCGAACGATCTTTTCGCGTGCTTCGGCAACGGAAAAGTTGATGTCGTCTTCCACTTTTTCCATTTCCGCGATTTGTGCATCGCTGATATCCAAACCCAGTTCTTTTTCCGCACGGGCAAGCGCAATCCAGAGCTTGCGCCACAGATGAAATTTATGCTGCGCAGAAAAGAGAAACTGCATTTCGTCGCTGGCATAGCGCGTGGATAGGGGAGAAAGATAACGATCGTAAGCGTCCATGAAATATCCTTTCTGTCAAAAAACGGTGACAATGAAGAAACGCCGCAAATCCAAGTGCTTCCGGGAAAGGAAGAAGCGCCTGCAGCTCACAACGTTTCGGAAAAGCGACTCTTTTGAATGGTTTGGATACCGTTTGCGGTTTGCACTTCCACATAGAGTGCAATGCGGTTCTGGGCATCCAATGCGTTCCAGAGATGGTCCGCGAACGCCTCGGCGTCGCCATCCCAGGAGAAGCGCAACGGTTCTCCCTGAAAGCTCGGCAGCGGATTAGCGTCGGTCACATAGGTGGAGAGAAAGCGCCCGAATCCGGGCTCTTTTTCGTACCGGAAGGCGTAGTAGCCGGCCTGTTGTCCGCTTGCGTTCAAGGCCTTCCAGATGGAAAGCTGCATACCGTCGGTATCAAGCAAACCGGATATGCGCGGCGTATAATGGGGCGCATCCGGCTCGAACCGACGGCATTGTAAAGCCTCGTCGAAGGACATCCCTTGGGCCAAGCCATCCAGTATGGTATCCGTCTGGTCTCCGTTGGTGACCACAGTCACGGGCTGTTCGCGATATACCGTGTGAGACAGTGCGCGATAGATAATGAGACGGGGATCTTCCACAAGGGCCGGATCATGGGCTTGCGTGTAAAGATCGCCGTCCCGCTGCACAAAGATGCGATTTTGGCTGTTCGTGCTTCTTCCCATGATGAAATAGGCTACCAGGCGTTCGCCGTGCGGGCCATGCGCGAGCGCAATGCCGCGTCCCGGATAGGGATTGCCGTCGACCAGAGAGGCCAGCGATGGTGCCTCGTTTCCCACTTGGGAGCCGGCTTGCGCAGGGACTTGTGCCTCTGCCGTACCAGCGACAAAGAAGGGCGCTTTTTCCGCTTCGGAAAGAGGCGCACAAACGGCTTCTTCCGGCAAGTTCTGTATTAAGCGCACGGCAAGCGCATGAACCACTGCCGGCAGCAGACGCCATTCGGCCTGTTCCATAACGCGGCGTTGCAGCGTTTCCGGTGTGTCATCTTCGTGAATTTCCACGGCGTGTTGTGCCAGAATCGGGCCGGCATCCGCTTCGGCTGTCACAAAATGTACCGTTGCGCCGGTAACCTGTTGGCGATTTGCAAGCACGGCTTCGTGTACGTGCAAGCCGTAATACCCGCGCCCACCAAACGAAGGCAGTAGTGCTGGGTGAATGTTCACGATGCGATCGGGATAAGCCTCAATCAGGCGCGGCGAGAGCACACGCAAAAAGCCGGCTAATGCAATCAGTGCAATATCCGCGTCCTGTAAGGCTTTTAAAACCGCTTCCTCCCAGGCATCGCCGGGAAGATCTTTAGCAGAAAAGACCGCGGTAGGAATGTTCGAATTTTTTGCCCGCTCCAACGCATAGACATCCGGCTGATCGGAAAGTACGAGACAAATCTTTGCCGGGGCAAGCTTTCCGGCGGCCTGGGCATCGAGAAGCGCCTGTAAATTGGTGCCGCCACCCGATACAAAGACCGCAACGGGAACGCAGGAAGGTGCGCCGGTCATAGAATCACCCTCTCCGGTGAGGATACCACTTCGCCGAGACGATAGGCTTCTTCGCCTTCTTCCTGCAGGATTTCGAGTGCGGTAGGCAGATCTTCTTTCGATACGACGAGCACGAAACCGACGCCCATATTAAAGGTGTTGTACATATCGTGTGTCGTGATTTTTCCGGCTTCTTGGATGAAGCGGAAGAGGAAGGGAAGACGAAGCGCGGCGCGGTCGATGTTGGCGCCGAGACCGTCCGGAAGGGCACGCGGAATGTTTTCATAGAAACCGCCGCCGGTGATGTGGGCCATGCTTTTCACCTTTACCTGCTTCATGAGCGAGAGCACGGGCTTTACATAGATGCGTGTCGGCTCTAAAAGTGCTTCGCCGAGCGTTTTGCCGTCGAGCGTGGAATAACGGGTCGTCCAGTCGGTGTTTTTATTGCCGTCTAGGATTTTACGCACGAGCGAAAAGCCGTTGGAATGTACACCGGAAGAAGGTAGGGCAATAAGCTGATCTCCTTCCTTGACGTTGTTTTTGTCAATCATGTCCTTTTCATCGACAAGACCCACGGCAAAGCCGGCCAAATCATACTCGTCTTCCGGGTAGAAGCCGGGCATTTCCGCCGTTTCGCCGCCAATCAAGGCGCATCCGGATTGGACGCAGCCTTCCGCGACGCCTTTTACGATTTGGGCGATGCGTTCCGGGTCATTCTTTCCACAGGCGATATAGTCGAGGAAAAACAGCGGTACAGCGCCGCTACATAAAATATCGTTGACACACATGGCGACGCAGTCGATGCCGATGGTGTCGTGTTTATCCAGCAAAAAAGCATACTTGAGCTTGGTGCCCACGCCGTCGGTGCCGCTGACGAGAATCGGCTTTTCCATGCCGGCGATGTCCGGAGCAAAGAGTCCGCCGAATCCGCCGATGCCGGAGAGCACGCCCGGCGTTGTTGTGCGTGCAATATGCTCCTTCATTAACTCTACCGCGCGATAGCCGGCGGTAATATCTACGCCCGCTTCTTTATAGGCTTCGGAAGAGGACTGTCGATTCATCTCATCCATTATTCTTCTCCATTCCAGCAATAGGTGCACAGTTGGCAGCGCGGAAGCCCAATGGCTTCGATGGTTCCTTCCAGCGTCTGGTATTCCAACGAGGAAAAATGAAATTGTTCGGCAATCTTATCACGCATGGCGCGCCCGCGTTCGGTGGTGCCGTCGCGATATTCGTCAAGATGGTTAAAGCCTTCCTCGCCTTCCAGCTGCAGGATGATGCGACGAGTGAGCAGTTCCATCTCGTTGTTGGTGCGCGAAAAGTTCAAGTATTTGCAGCTGAAGAGAATCGGAGGCGATGCGGAGCGCATGTGAACGCATTTTGCGCCGTTCCTGTAGAGAAAATCGACCGTTTCGCGCAGTTGCGTGCCGCGCACGATGGAATCATCCACAATGAGCAGCTTCTTGTCGTCGATATAGTCCGTAATGGGCAACTGTTTCATGTGGGCGACGCGGTTTCGCTCCGATTGGCGCGAGGGTGTAAACGAACGCGACCAGGTCGGCGTGTATTTCAGCATCGGACGACCGAAGGGAACGCCGCTTTCGTAGGCATAGCCCTGTCCGTATGCCAAGCCGGAATCCGGCACGCCGCCGACAAAGTCAATATCGGGAATCCCGTTGTTTTTCCGGTCGTTTTCCGCCAGAATTTCGCCGTTGCGGTAACGGGATTTTTCGACGCCTTCGCCTTCATAAGAGGAATTGGCATAGCCGTAATACGTCCAGAGAAAGGCACAGATTTTCATCTCTTCTTGCGCCTCCAGAACGGTTTTGAAGCCGGTGGGCGTAATTTCCACCGCTTCGCCCGGACCCAGCTCTTTTACCGTTTGATAGCCCAACTTGTGATAAGGGAAGGGCTCAAACGAGACGCAGTGGCCATCGGCGTTTTCGCCTACAAAGACAGGAAGGCGTCCGTAGTAATCGCGAGCGGCTAAGATGGTGCCGTCGTCCTTTAAAAGCAGCAGCGACGCCGTTCCTTCGATACGTCGTTGTACAGCGCGGATGCCGTCGATATAGGAATCCTCTTCCGCCATCATGGCAGCGATGAGTTCCACGCTGTTGACCTGGCCATTGGTCATGGCGTCAAAATGTGCGCCGGGTTTCGAGAGGTATTCTTTAATCAGTTCCTCTTTATTATTGATTATGCCGATGAAACAGAGGGCAAAGGTGCCGAATTTCGATCGGATCAAAAGCGGTTGCGGATCGTAATCACTGATGCAGCCGATCGCGGACGTCGCCTTCATCTCATCGAAGATGGATTCAAAGCGGGTACGAAACGGAGAATTTTCAATGTCATGAATTTCCCGTTGCAGCCCGATCTCCTTGTCATAGCCGGCCATGCCGGCACGGTGTGTACCGAGATGCGAATGGTAGTCGGTGCCATAAAACACATCGACCAGGGCGTCTCGCCGGGAGGCAACGCCAAAAAAACCGCCCATAGTTACTCCTTCACTTCGTTCGTGGGTTCGTTGCAAGCAGACGGCCATGAGGCCGTCCGCAGGGGATGTTAGGCCTGTTCGCCGAATACGCGATGCATCATTTCTTTATAGGCATCTTCGACACCGCCCATATCACGGCGGAAGCGATCCTTATCGAGCTTTTCATTGGTCTCGGCATCCCAGAAACGGCAGGTATCCGGCGAGATTTCATCGGCTAAAACGATGGAACCGTCGGCGGTACGACCAAATTCCAATTTAAAGTCCACCAACTTGACGTTGAGCTTCTTGAAATAGGCTTTGAGCGTGTCATTGACCTTAAATGCCATCTCGGCGATGCGGTTCAGTTCCTCTTCGGTGGCGAGCTTTAAGGCCAGCACATGATAGCGGTTAATCAGCGGATCATGCAGGTCATCATCCTTCAGGGAAAATTCCAGCGTCGGCTTGTCGAAAACAATGCCTTCCTCGACACCATAGCGTTTCGCAAAGGAGCCGGCGGAAATGTTGCGAATAATGACTTCCAGTGGGACGATCTCGACTTTTTTCACCACGGTATTGCGATCATCGAGCTCTTTAACGAAGTGTGTGGGCACACCTTCTTTTTCCAACAGTTGCATGAGGAAGTTGGTCATACGGTTGTTGATGGCACCCTTTCCAACGATGGTGCCGCGTTTTGCGCCGTCTCCGGCCGTGGCATCGTCCTTATACGACACGATGACCTTGTCACTTTCGTCCGTAGCGTACACTTTTTTCGCTTTTCCTTCGTAGAGCTGTTCCAATTTTTCCATGGGTATCCTCCTTATTTATACTGTACCATTACCTTGTACATTACACCTTGCACCATATCACGGTGCTCAACAGACGGGGAAACAAAATTGCCGCAGGTCTGCCCGAAGGCGGCCAAGCGGCAAATGCTTATTTTTCAGCGAAGCGGGCAGAAATTTTGCGATCTTTTTCCCGGACATTTTCGGCATCTTTTGCGCGCTTTTCTTCCAGACGCTTGTCGAGCGCTTCATCACTGAGCGCAAGAATTTGTGCGGCCAGGAGCGCAGCGTTTTTCGACCCGTTGATCGCAACTGTCGCGACCGGAATGCCGGAGGGCATCATAACCGTTGAAAGCAGGGCGTCCATACCGTCCAGGGCCTGCGATGTGCAGGGAATGCCGATGACCGGAAGCGTGGTATTTGCCGCAAACGCACCGGCCAGATGCGCTGCCATGCCTGCCGCACAGATGAGCACCCCGAAGCCGTTTTCTTTGGCATGTACCGCAAAATCACGTGCTTCTTGTGGCGTGCGGTGCGCAGAATAGACGTGTACTGCAAAGGGAATTTCCAATTCTTTCAGGATGTCTACCGCTTTTTCCATGATGGGCAAATCGCTGTCGCTGCCCATGATCAACGCTACTTTTTTCATGATAACTCCTTTCGTCAATCCTGCGGCGATGCCGCTTTTGTAACGAATTTTTCTTCGTCGGAAAGAACCGGGCGAAGAATCACTTTTTCTCTCGCATTCCCTGATGAATCTCGGTCGCCAAGAAGGGGATGGTGGCCAATACCAGTGTCGGCACCCATTCCTTAAGCGTCATGAACGACACATGGAAGAGCGAGGCGAGGAAGGGAATGTAGAGTACGATCAACAGCAGAAATACGCCGATGAGGATCGCCATATTCATGGACTTGTTGGAGAACCAGCCAATTTCGCCCATAGTTTGCGTTTCCGATCGCGCGGCCATAGCACGGAAGAGTTCCGCCAAGATGAGGGTCGCAAACGTCATGGTGCGTCCTTCCGCTAATTTCGCTTCGCCGCTGAGTCCGTGGCCAAAGTAGAAATAGCCAATTGCGAAGGCGGCCAACGTCGCCACCCCGATCGCTATCGCCTGCACGATAATCGAGGACATTTCCTTCTTGCCGATGATGGCTTCCGCCGGATCGCGCGGCTTCTCGTTCATCACGCCCTTTTCACCCGGTTCCATGCCCAAAGCCAGCGCCGGCAACGAATCGGTTACCAGATTCAGCCATAACAGCATGATCGGAGAAAGCGGCGTCGGAAAGCGAAAGCCACTGTTAGAGAATACCAGAATGAGGTCAATAATCATAGCGGCAGCGACCACAATCACCTCTCCAATGTTGCAAGAAAGCAGAAAGTTGACGAATTTTTTGATGTTGGCGTAGATGATGCGCCCTTCTTCCACCGCATTCACAATGGTTGCAAAGTTATCGTCGGTTAAAATGACTTCCGCCGTGTTTTTCGCGACATCCGTGCCGGTGATTCCCATCGAAACCCCGATGTCGGCGCGCTTAATCGCCGGTGCATCGTTGACGCCGTCGCCCGTCATGGCGGTGATTTCGCCGTTTGCCTTTAATGCATCGACGATTTGTACCTTATTCTGCGGCGAGACGCGAGCAAAAATGCGCTTTTCTTTGACGATTTCCCGGATTTCCTCTTCGCTCTTGTCGTTGAGTTCCGCCCCCATGATGGCTTGGGATTCGTGATCCGCAATGCCCAAGTCTTTTCCGATAGCATAGGCGGTCTCCAAATAGTCACCTGTGATCATCATGGTCGTAATGCCGGCGGATCGGGTTTCCGCAATGGCGGCTTTGGCCTCGGAACGCGGCGGGTCAATCATGCCGGTCAGCCCGACAAAGACCATATCCCGTTCGACGTTTTCCGGTGTCTGTCTTTCTTTTTCCGGCAATTCTTCCCAGCTGCGATAGGCATACGCTAGGCAGCGCAGAGCATGGCGGGCATATTCGGAGTTCTTGGCCAAGAGTTCCTGGCGGATTTCCGGGGTAAGTGGCTGTTCTTTGCCGTCCAAAAGAATGCGGTTGCAGTAGTTGATAACAATGTCCGGCGCTCCTTTTGTAAAGGAAGCGATGGCATTCTCAAAGTAATTCTCGTTGAAGGTGGTCATCATCTTGCGCGAGGAATCAAAGGGAATTTCGTCCACACGCGGACTGCGGGCGGCGAGCTCTTCCGGAACGATGCCGGCTTTGTGTGCCATGGTCAAAAGGGCGCCTTCCGTCGGATCTCCGATGGTGGTGTTGCCCTTCTGTTCGTCCGGCACGATTTTGGCATCGTTGGCGGAGGCAGCGATCACGATGAGAGTTTCTAGCATGCGATCGTCTTCGGTCGTGATTTTTTCACCGTTGAAAAGCAGATCGCCAACAGGCGAATAGCCGATGCCCGTCACTTCCAGATCGCGGCCGTTGGCGAAAATCTTGGTGACGGTCATCTCATTTTGCGTCAAGGTTCCGGTTTTATCGGAGCAGATGACAGTTGTCGTACCGAGCGTTTCGACGGACAAGAGTTTTTTGACAATGGCATTTCGGTTCGCCATGCGCTTCATGCCGATGGAAAGCACAATTGTGACAACGGCCGTCATACCTTCGGGAATGGCTGCCACGCCGAGCGACACCGCCGTCATGGCGATGCGTAAAGGCTGTTCACCGCTGATAAGCCCTAGCACAAACACAAAGGCGGAAACGGCAAGTACCATGCGCCCCAATACCCCGGAGAGCTGATTGAGTTTTTTCTGTAAGGGAGAAGCTTCTTCTTCATACGACTGAATGGTATCGGCAATTTGACCGATTTCCGTATCGTGACCTGTCGTCGTGACAATGCCGCGGCCGTGGCCATACGTGACGATGGTCGAAGAAAAGGCTAAATTCTCACGGTCGCCAATACCGCGCTCCTCCGAAAACAGCGATTTCGCTTGTTTTTCGGCAGCAACGGATTCTCCGGTAAAGGAGGATTCATCAATTTGCAAGTTGGAGGATTCGATCAGTCGCAGGTCTGCGGGAACAATATCGCCCGTTTCCAACAGCACCAAATCGCCCGGAACGAGTTCTTCGGCTTTGACGCTGACCAATTGCCCGTCGCGAATGGCTTTGGCGTTGGGAGAGCTCATTTTTTGCAGGGCGGCGACGGAATCTTCCGCCTTCCCCTCTTGATAGATGGACAAAATCGCATTCAAAACGACGATCGCAATAATAATGACGGCTTCAATGCCGGAATCGGTGAGGGCGGAAATGATCGCTGCGGCAATCAGAATGAGTACGAGAGGATCTTTCAGCTGGTTGATGAGTTTTTCGATCAGCGACGTTTTCTCCGCTTCCTTCAGCTTGTTTGGCCCGTATTTTTCGAGGCGCCCGGGGATCTCTCGCAGTGCAAGACCCTTCGTTTGGCTGGTTTTAAGCTCCTTTTCCACCTCTTCGGTGGACTTTTGATACCACTCCATGGTACCTCCTTTGTGTTCGGTTATTGTTCTTCTCTTCGAAACTTCCCATCGCGCGGGCAAAATGCCATTTGCGCCGGAAAACTGCGCTGAGTCTCGCTTACCTGTTTATACAGGTCTCGAACCGAACATTAGGATGTCGGGTTGACGATTCGATATTCACAAGCTACTCCCTCGGGCTCTATTATAGCGGAAAGGGAAGGAAATGGGAAAATCGCGACAGAAGCTCGTTCGAAACTTTTTTATTCTTCTACACTTTCGTCCTCGCATTCTTCCATTAATACAAGCAAATTCACTGAACCTTCAACAATTTCTGCAATAGAGAGGTCGCCAATATATCGATTTTTCTTGATGTATGCGCTCCATCTCGTCAAAAAAGAGGAGTAATGACATCCACCATGGCGATATCAAGCGATACCATTTGACGAAAGGAATCCTTGTTTTCCCCATCCGTTAAACGCTTTAAGATACTTTCCAGAAAATAATAGAGCAGAACCGTATTGAAACTAAGGCCTGTTTTTTGCTCAACCTTATGACAAAGAGCGAGAACATTTGCTTTATTCATAAATCAGCTCCAAGATATTTCGTACACGATTTTCAATGCCCAAGGCATGCGCAATCTCCCAAAGGTGATGAACATCTCTATTTTGATACTTTGCATAGCCTTGAATCGTTTTAACATAACTTTCGGCATCTACTTTATCTTTATTCGCGATGAAATCACAAAGTACACGCTCATAGCTGTAGGCCTTGACCGAATTACCAAACATCGTTTGAACAGATTGGACACCGAGAGAAATAATTTTTGGATCTACATAATGAATCAGCAGATTTGCCGGGGGTTCATTAAATTTGTAGCTATTGGCTACCGTGACATCGATACTCTGCGGAATCCGGTCGCTTTCGCCCAACAGGAAAAGAGCAGTTTCATAGGAAAAGATCGTGCTTTTATAACGATGTTGAAAAACGAAGAGCTCATCATATCCGCCATCCGGCAACCCATAAAGTCCTTTTGTCAGGCGGAGCAGCTTTCCTCTTCTGTGCAATCGGGTCAGATAGACGGTTGGAATGCCGCGACTTTTGCAATACGAAGAAGAGATCAACCCATTGTTTTTTTGCAAATACGATTCAATTTTAGACTGATAATTCGACTTCTTTCTCCTCTTGTTGTTATCACACGGAAATAATACCATTTTGTCCGTGTAGACGCAACAAGAGGACGATATCACTATAATATAGAAACTTCATAGCAAAGAGATCTGCTACTGCTCAAAAAGCTGAAGCATTCCTGAATGGAGCTCGGAAGGAACCGGCATGGCGGGGATTGCTCCAAAAGCGGTTGCAGTCAACGAACCAGCCACGCAGGAAACACCAAGAATATGTTGTAAGACTTTTGGATCAGGAATTTTGTTGACGCTATCGCAAAGTAGAAGTTCTGAAAGGAAAGTTCCCCAGAAGGCATCCCCGGTACCGGTGGTATCTATGACGGTGACTGGAATGGTGTGCTGTCGTAAGAGGAGACCTCCTCTGCATAAGCAGAGGCAGCCGTCGGCGCCGAGCGTAACGACAAGAATTCGAAGGCGGTATCGCTCCATTAGTTCACGCATTCCGGCCTCATGATCGGAATGCTTTGTCAGGAATTCGAGCTCTTCTTCAGAGAGCTTGACGAGATCAGCGTATTCCAGCCCCTCGAAAATGGCGCGATGAGCAGCATCCGTGTTTGGCCAAAGAGGAAGACGGAGATTAGGGTCAAACGCAATCGTTGCGCCTTTTGCTTTTGCGCATTTCACGGCGTCCAGAGTAGCGGAACAAGCAGGTTCAGCTGTCATGGATACCGAACCAAAATGGAAAATGTTTGCTTGTGATAGGAGAGGCAGTGGTAGCTCATCTGTGCGAAGCATGCAATCGGCACTGTATTTCCGGTAGAAGCTAAAAGAACGATCTCCGTGCTCATCAAGGGAAACAAACGCCAGAGTTGTTGGCTCGTCCTCGCTAAAAAGGAGGCCATCTGTGCAAATATTGTTTTGCTTCATGGAATGACAAATCATTTTACCAAAAACGTCGTCACCAACTTTTCCGATAAAGGCGACTTGCAGATCGAGACGTGAAGCGGCGGTCAGTACGTTGCTTGGCGCACCGCCAGGAGCGCCAACGTATGACAGCTTATCAGGGTTTTGTTCACTGCCAGGAACAAAGTCGATCAATGATTCACCGAGCGCAATAATGTCAAATTTCGGAACCGCTTCGCAAAGGAGATGTTCGCCATTTGCACCTATGAGATGGCGATCAGCATCACCGCGAAATATCAGCCGAGCAGAACGCATGGCGGCTGCGGCTGGAAAGGACTCAGCACCCTCAAAGCAGTACAACTCTATAGGTGCTGGGCCATGCAAAAAGACACATTGCACACGGCCTCGGGTTGTATCGTTTTCGATAGGTGAAAAACAGGGAGAAAATCCAAGTGCGAGATAATATTCTAGGGAGGAATCAAAATCTCGCACGGAAAGACCGATATGTTCCAACCCGAGGATTTGCGGTGAAGAAAATGGATATGTCTTGTCAAGTCGCTGACAAAACTCAAATTTTGTTCCGAAGGGAGCGATCAGATTAAAATATTTTGTACCTGTGCCAAAAACCTTTGGAGAAAAAAAGGGAAGGCCGTTGTCGTGTTCAAGAGGAAGACCTTTTGAAAGCAGATCGCGTAGCAAGGCCTCAGCATCAGGAGTCTCAAGGGCAATGTGCTCGATTCCGACAGTCTCGTCCGGTGCAGAAAAAGGAAGACTATCCTTTATCGCGACCAAGCGTAGGCGGCAATTTCCGCAGACAAAGAGCCTGCCATCACCGACAGGAAGAAAATGGAGGACAGATTCCAGCCAGCGTCCCGCCACATCGAGTGCGGGGACAGGCAATTCAATGCAGTGTAAACGCATAATAAGCTCCTTTTATGGGTTATGGCGCGACAGTGCGCCCAGATAGACGCTGCTGAGGAGGATTTGCTTTTTCTCAGCAGTGTGATCTTTGATACGGCACAAAATTTCTTCGCCTGCTATTTTACCGAGTTCATCAACCGGCTGCGCTACCAAACGCACTGGCGATGATTCTAGAAGAGGGGAGTCGAAATCTGAAAAGCAGACTAGTTCAACATCTCGCCCGATTTCCACACCGCATTGGTGCAGACAATGATAGACGGTAGTACCCATCAAGCCATTGGAGGCCACAATTGCAGTGCAGTTTTTTTTCAGAAGATGTTTGGCACTTATCCAGGCGCTGCGTTCCATGGAATCTCCATATTGAATAAAATCTTTTTCGATCGTAAGTCCGAAATCTGACATGGCTTGGCGATATGCCGAAAGACGTTCTTGCGAGGTGCTCAAGCGGCTTAATCCTGTAATAAAACCAATTCGCTGTTGTCCTTGTTCAATTAGCGCAACAATGCTTCGATATACGGATTGATATGCAGATACCGTCACGGAGGAGAACGGAGCTTCGTCCACATTGCGGTCTACAAGAACTGTAGGAAAGGATTCTGGAAGAACAGCGGAAAATTCGCAGTACTGCTCCATGGTGGATGCCAGTAAGATTCCGTCAACAACTCCAGAAGTTAAATAGCGCAAATGTTGCAACTCTCGCTCTTTGTTCTCACGTGTGTTTGCAATGATCAGGTGATAATCCTCAGCTGAAACGGTTTTTTCAACAGCTTCGATCAAGCGGGCGAAAAATTGGTTTGAAATATCCGGAACAATAAAGCCTATAATGTTCTTCTTTCCTGTACGAAAGCTGCGAGCAAAAGCATTTGGTGTGTACTGGAGGTCCTTGATGGCCTTCATAACGAGCGCTTTTGAATGCTCGGAAACAGCGCGAGTACCGTTGAGTGCATGTGATACTGTTGCAGTTGAGACACCCGCTGCGCGCGCAACGTCTGAAATATTAGGCTGTTTTCTTTTTGCTCTCATAAGGCTCTGTTGCCCCCAACTCATCAGGTTTAGTTGTCTTCACGCATTTATTAGCAGCTGTAAACATTTGAAACATAGAGGCGTAAACGATTGTATTTACTATATCAGGTAAAGAAATTGATTGTCAAGATGAACATGAAAAGAATGCTGATATTATCGATAATAAATCAATAAAAGAGGCGTTTTTGAAATTGACAAGGAAGAACAACTATGGTAATTTGATCATAACAACAATGTTAATCGATTACGTATTTGATTAATAAAAACTGGAAAAGGAAAGGAGGCGTAAAAAATGGACAGACTGCCAGATGTTATGAAGCATAGAAGTAGCGTGTTTGAAGAAGTAGATGTTTGGGCTGTCGTCGGAGATTGGCCGGTAACAGAGTTATGGTCAAATCAGCATAAAATGAAAATTTACATGTGGCGTCTGTCGATGAAAGGAACTGTTTTGAGAGCGAGATAGTATAGTTGCTCGAGAGAGGCGTCGATTGTAGCATCGAAAAGACGGAATAATATCAACGGCCTAGAGTGGATATGACGCCATGACCATTGTACATTTGTTCCGACGAGCGAGGTTAAGAGTAGTGCAACCAACGGGAAGACGATTTCCCTCAATCCACTTGGATAGATTGTCGACAAAAGGGTGCACGAGGCTTTGCGTAAATAAGGTGCACTGGTAGAGTCGAAATGCCGTTCTGAACAGAAGAAGTGTGACAAATACATATTCACGTATTAGAACTAATTAAGGAGGATACGATGAAAACAGTAAATATTCCTGCAAAAAACTGTCCTGTGATCGCTGAGGTTGATGTACTGGTCGTAGGCGGAGGAGCGGCGGGAATTGGAGCGTCTATCGGGGCCGCACAGTGCGGAGCCTCGGTCGCACTTGTGGAGTACTTCGGCGCGCTTGGCGGTTTGCTAACGAATGGTTATGTCACGAACTGCGAGGCTGGTGTAGCGATCTCAGGTGACAAGATCCTGATCAAGGGCGTTTTTGACAAGCTGGTCACTCGCATGGTCGAAAAAGGCGGCGCAATTCGTGGATATGATTTAATCCGCTCAAATAAATATTATCCGTTCGATACTTCTCGCTGTGAGAACGATCTACAAATCACTCCGTGGGACCCCGAGGCGTTTAAACTCTCTGCCGATGAGTTGATGGCAAAATACGGAGTGAAGGTATATTTTTACACACAATTTACCGAAGTTCTGAAGGAAGGTAACAAGGTTATCGGCGGTGTAATCGAAAATCGCTCTGGACGTCAAGTCATTTTAGCAAAGCGTGTCGTCGACTGTACTGGTACTGCTGCTGTCGCACAAATGGCGGGTGCGGAATGCAGTGGTGTCGGAAGCAAGGGTTCTATGACGTTGATGTTTCGGGTGGGAAACGTCAAGAATGTTGTTCCGTCCTACAAACCGAATGTAAACGAGATTCCTTACGGTGCGGTGAATTTCTTCCCGCTGCTCCGAGAAGGAGAATTTCGTGTGGAGATGACCCGCTATATCGGCAGTGATAACAGTGCGGAGGATTATACAAAGGGAACGATTGAATGCCGAAGCCAGTGCCAGGAAGTTCTGCAATACCTGAAGGAACACTGGATCGGCTTTGAAGACGCATATATTATCGATACAGCGCCAACGCTTGGCTCACTTGCGCAGCCGTCACTGGTTGGTGAAAAAAGCATGACGCAGGAAATGATCCTTAAGCGTCAGATGCCGGACGACCGTATTGCCATCACCGCCTACGGTATTGATCTTCATAGTCCCGAGATGGGGGGACAGAATTTCCTGTACTATCTGACACCCGGCGAATACTACGGCGTACCGTTTGGCGTAGTCGTTCCCAAATCGCCTGTTGAAAACCTTTTGGTTGGGGGAAAATGCGTTTCCGCAGAGAGTGATGCATCGAGTTCCATCTTATGCTCCGCAATTTCCATGGCAACCGGCGAAGCCGCCGGCACAGCCTCTGCGCTCAGCATCCAAGAAGACGTAAATGCCCGTCATGTGGACATTGGAAAGCTTCAGAAGACTCTCGTGAAAAATGGCGTACTTCTTGATCCGGAGCCGGTTCCTACAGTTGAGAAATACTATGTTTATCCCAAACGCGAATTCAAACTTGACGAAAATGGGAAACTGAAAGGATGAGATAAAATGAAAAAACTGATTACTTTTTTGCTTTGCGTCTGCCTGCTCTTGGGAATGGCTGCCTGTGGTTCCGCACCGAGCGGGAGCAAGGATACGCAGAAAGAGTCCGAGACGAGTACCGGCGGAGAAAAGCGCTTGCGCATTGTTGCTACCATCCAGTCCCAACAGATTAACTTCTGGTCCAATGTTGAACACACTTTTGAGCGACTTGCAAAGGAAGCAAACGTCGATCTGACGATCATGGATCTGAACAACGACGTTACGACGTTTGCTAATGTTATCGACGATATCGTCGCCATGAAACCGGATGGAGTTATTACTTGCGGTTTGGAGGGTTCAACTCTAGGTGTCCATGTTAAAACGCTCCAGGACGCGGGAATTCCTGTCGTGACCTATAACATCAGCCCAGAGGGTGTGGAATGCCCGCGGGTCGTTACAGATCATTCCGAGTTTGGCCGAGTCGCTGGTACTGCAGCGGCGAAGTATTGGAAAGAAAATCATCCAGATATGAAGCCTATCGGCGGTGCAGTTGACTTGTACGCTGCGCCGGTTTGCAAATTGCGCGTTGACGGCTTTATGGAGGGTTTTCGTTCCGTCTACCCAGATTTTGAAGTCGTTCAATCTGTGGATGGCGGTGGTTCACGATCGTTATCTCTGGCAGCCTGCGAGGATATGCTGCAGGCACATCCTGAAATTAACGTGGTGTTTGGAATAAACGCCGACAGCGCACTCGGTGCTCTGGATGCACTGCGTGAGATCAATCGCGGCACATCTGCAGATTCTCTTGTTGCCAGCGTTGACGGAACAGAGGCCGATTGCGCAGAGCTGAAGAATCCAGATTCTGCTCTGAAGGCGGTTGCGGGCAACTCTCCGCGCATTATGGCCGAGACGGCATGGGATCTTGTAATGCGAGTTATTCGCGGAGAGATTTCTGCAAAAACGGATTCTCCGCAGTCTCTTGAGATCATTTCGGTCACAAAGGAGACGGCAGATTCTTGGGTCAAAGAGAACTTTGAGTAATATACGAGTTATCCCATTTAGCAGTCCGAAGCGATCTGCGTTCGCTTCGGACTGCTCTCTGCTACTCGAATATGTGGATCTCATCTGAGTTGCAAAAAATGCAAGTGCTCTGCGTTATGCGGTTATATTGTAGTGCTTTCGTCGTACGGACACTGCTCAGGTAGTGACGTTTCTATATTAATTCTTAGGTGGCGGAGAAAATGCTCCGATATTTATGATGAATGGCCCTGTTTTATTGGAATTTTATCGTGTTCGCAAACAGTTTGGGCCGGTCGTTGCCTTGAAAGACGTATCGTTCTCTGTTCGTGAGGGGGAGGTACATTGCCTCGTTGGTGAAAATGGAGCGGGAAAATCGACACTGATTAAGATCCTTTGCGGAGCATACAGCATTGACAACGGGGAGCTTCGAATAGATGGACAGCCTGTCCGGATCGAAACGCCAGCTCAGGCTGCTGCAAAAGGAATAGCTGTTGTTTACCAGGATGTGACCAATGTGGACAAACTCTCCATTGCGGACAACATTGTTCTTGGCGCGGAGAACAGCAGATGCGGATTCAATCAGCAAAAGAAAAACATTGAGTTTGTTCGCCCGTTTCTAAATCAGGTTGGGCTGGAGATTGAGCCAACTGCGTTGATGGAAACACTTTCCATTGCGCAAAAGCAAATGGTAATGATCGCAAAGGCACTATCAAAAAAGGCAAGGTTGATCGTTCTTGACGAGCCGACAGCAATGCTGAATGAGCAGGAGGTTCACACACTGTTTCAGATCATATGTAGCCTGCGCGACAGTGGTATTACGGTGGTATATATCTCGCATCGAATGGAGGAGATTTACCGTATCGGCGATCGGGTTACGGTACTTAAAGATGGAGGATATGTCGGAACGTGGGACTTGTCATCTATCAATCCTCAGCAACTGATCGTAAAGATGGTTGGCCGTGAGCTTGGTGATGTATATCCAAATAAGCATCGTCCGATCGGCAAAGAATTACTACGAGTCGAAAATTTAACCACAGAGAAAATTGACGGCGTAAGCTTTGCACTGCATGAGGGAGAGGTGATCGGGCTTGCTGGCCTTGTCGGTTCCGGGCGCACAGAGGTTTTGCGCGCGATATTCGCAGCGGATAAGCTGTACGGAGGTAAGATCGTTCTGGAAGAAAATGAACTGTCTTTATCCTCACCGATGGATGCGATCCGGAGCGGCATTGGGCTGCTACCAGAGGATCGGAAACGACAGGGGATCGTAAGCTGTCTGACTGTAAAGGATAATATCACCTTATTGTATTCACAGCTAAATGCAAAATACGGATTTCTGAAGAAGGCGGATGACGACGCAATTACTCGGCACTATATCGACGACCTACGCATTAAAACGCCGTCTGCGATGCAGGAGGTAGGAAACCTCTCTGGTGGGAATCAGCAAAAGGTCGTTGTTTCAAAATGGTTGTCTATTTCACCGCGGGTTCTTTTGCTAGATGAACCGACGCAGGGAATTGATGTTGGGGCAAAGGCGGATATCTATCAATTGATTAACCGCCTTGCGCGGCAGGGAATGGGGGTAATTGTGGTTTCGTCTGACTTGATTGAGATCATTAATCTCAGCAACCGGATTGTAGTTATGCGAGACGGCCATGTCGCGAAAATCCTAACAAGTGATGAGCTAACGGAAGAACGTGTGATGCTATACGCTATGGGAGTAAATACCGATGAAAAAGCTTAAAACAAATACACAAATGAAGCAACGCATGGTGACGTTCTTAATTTTGGTGTTGATTATGGTTATCCTTTCATGTATTAGCGATAAATATTTTACATTTAGCAACCTAATCAACATTGTACGTCAGGAGAGTACGCTAATCATAATTGCCTGTGCGGCGACGATGTTGATGATTTCTGGTGGAATGGATCTATCTCCTGCGGGGGTGATCGCATTAACTTCTGTTGTTTTCGCTAAGCTTTGCGTTTCTGGCGTTAGTATTGTGCCAGCTGCACTACTATCGCTTCTTATTGGCGTCGCTGCAGGATCGTTCAGCGGTCTTCTGGTTGTGATGGCAAACGTGCCTCCAATGATCGCAACGCTGGGAACATGGTATATCACCAAGGGCCTAGCGTATGCAATCAGCAACAGTTATGCGATTGTGCAGGGACTTCCTGACAATTTCGGATGGGTTAACCGCTATGTGGGGCCGTTTCCGCTAATGCTGGTAATCGCTGTAGTAGTTTTTGTGGTATATTATATTCTCTTGAACCGTACCTTGCTTGGGAAATATGCCTACGCGATTGGAGGCAACATCGAAACGGCGCGTCTGTCGGGCATTAAGGTCAACACAGTACGTTGCACGCTTTATATTCTAACGGCACTCATGTCTGCATTCGTCGGCATTCTGATGTCCTCACGTATCAATTCTGGCGACCCCAACCTCAGTACTTCCGGAATTGAGTTTGAAATCATCGTTGCGATTATCCTTGGAGGAACAAGTTTGTTAGGCGGTCAGGGCTCGCTGATCGGGACGCTGATTGGCGCGTTGATTCTCGGTAATCTTTCCAATGGTATGAACCTGTTGGGCATTGGAACAGTCTATCAGTTCGTCGTCGAGGGGGCTGTGCTTGTCATAGCGGTTGTTCTTGATTTGACGTTAAAAGGCAACGGCCTTCGAATAAAAAAACGATAGCAATTAAACTGACATCAGAATATAGTGAAAATCTCAGACTGACAAATTATTTTAAGGGCGTTGATATTTTTGAACATTTAAGTTCTACTATAAGTAGCGACAGGATGTAATTTAGGTCATATGCAAAAGCTCCGAACGTGTTCCCAATTGGAAAACGCTCGGGGCTTTTGTGACTGATAGAGACTAATAGCTTCGAACCATCGACATTAATTTACAAAACCAAAGATAATGTGTTGGCGAAGTATGCCTCTGAGAGCAGCAAAGCGCCTATCGGGATCTCAGAATATCAACTGACGAACGTAATTCCTGAGCCTTTTAAGTGCACTTTACCGAGTATAGAAGAGAATGAAAAGGAACTGAAATAAACTTGCTGAAGGGAATAGCTGCACCGTATGATACAATGATTCCGATATTACAAAGCAGAAAGAAGGACGAATGAGACTATGTTCTCTGGCGTCCGGCTCAAGCGGAAACAGCGTATTGATCCAATCGGACCATGCGACCGTTCTTATTGATGCCGGATACAGTGCAAAACGAATAGAGCAGTTGTTGCGCGCGGCTGGCGTGCATCCGAAAAAACTGGATGCGATTTTGGTGACGCATGAGCATTCGGATCATATTGCGGGCCTCGGCGTGCTCACCAGGCGCTATCACCTTCCCATCTATGCCAATGAGAATACGTGGCGCGCGATGGAAAAGAAGGTAGGACGGCATCGCGACCGCGATCATGTCGTCTTTCGCAATAAACAGCCTTTCCAAATTCAGGATATGACCATTTTGCCGGTTCCCATCCATCACGACTGTGCCGACCCCGTCGGGTATGCTATTCGTTGCGGGGAAGAAAAAATCGCTGTTTTGACCGATACCGGCATTGTTGACTCGTACATGATGAATGCGATGCGCGGAGCGGATATTTATTATTTGGAAGCGAATTACGAGGATCTGTTGCTTCGTCACGGGCCGTATTCGTTCTGGTCGAAAAAACGCATTGCCTCGGAAGTGGGGCATCTTTCCAATCGGCAAGCAGGTGAGGTCTTGTGCGAGTGGCTCGAAGGGCGTGGGGAACAGGTTCTTTTGGCACACATGTCCATCAACAACAATACGGAGGAATGCTGCTTGCACACGGTATCGCGGTTGCTTACAGAAAATGGCTTTGCCGTGGGAAGCCAGGTGCACGTGTCTGTTGCGCCACGATCCGCCCCGTCGGGCTTTTTCTCGGCCGGAAAGGCGGGACGCTTGCCGGACAAGGCGCAGATCGCGGAGCCGGACGCCGACAGAGCCGGTGCGCCGCAACTGTCGGGCCTTGCCGAAGGAGCGCAGGGATGAATATCACCATTCTTGCCGTCGGTACGGTGAAGGAGCCGTTTTATGCGCAGGCGGTTGCCGAATACTGCAAACGGCTGCGTCCGTATGCGACGCTTCGTATCGTGGAAGTTCCGGAACAACCACGACCGGAAAAAGCGAGTGCAAAAGAAATCGAGCAGGCGCTGGAAAAAGAGGCGGAGCGTATTCTGAAAGTGCTGCCCAAACAGAGCTGTATCGTTTCTCTTTGTATTGAAGGAAAACAGCAGGACAGCGTTTCATTTGCAACGCAGCTTGACCGCTGGGCAGTGGAGGGCGGATCGGCCATTACGTTTCTCATCGGTGGAAGTGACGGGCTGGCGCCGAAGATCAAAGCCCTGGGGAAGCAGCTGTCCTTTTCGCGCATGACCTTCCCTCATACGCTCATGCGCGTTATTTTACTGGAACAGATTTATCGCGGCTTTCGGATTTTGCATCACGAGCCGTATCATAAATAACGGAGGAACCATGCCGGAAATGTTTAACGAAAAGCTCTTCCTGCAACATCTGGAAGAGGCGACAAAACAAAAAGAAGAAGCGGATCGGGAAGAAAGCAAGCAAACAGACGAGCAAGCCGCCTCTGAGATTCAGGCGTTCTGGGCAAAGCGCCGGGAAGAGGTGCCCGAAGAATTTACCGTAACCGTTGTGCCCCAGGAGGGCGAAACTCATGAAGAGGCGGTGGCACGCCTGTATCCCGACACGTATCGCCTTTTTGGCGAAACGCTCAAGCCCAAAAAAGAAATCGAACATGCGATTCAAACGACCTATCGCGGGCGGCTGGTATCCAAGTTTCATAAAGCGTTAAAAACCTACGAGATGCTGGAACCGGGGGATGTGGTCGGTGTTGCGATTTCCGGCGGCAAGGATAGCCTGTTGCTGGCGAAACTTTTTGAATCGCTGGCGCGCTATTCCGCCATTCCTTTCACTGTAAAATATTTGGCCATGGATCCGGGCTATGCTCCCATGAATCGGGAGCGGTTGCTGTTTAATCTCTCTTGGCTCGGCATTCCGGCGACGATCTATCGTTCGGATATTTTCCAGGTGGCGGATGAAATTGCGGATGCACCGTGCTATCTCTGCGCGAGGATGCGCCGCGGCTTTCTCTACGATCGCGCGAAACAGCTCGGCTGCAATAAGCTGGCGCTGGGGCATCACTTTAATGACGTGATTGAAACGACCTTGCTTAATGTTCTCTGGTCGGCTAATTACAAGAATATGATGCCGAAGATTGTGGCAAAAAACTTTGATCGCATGGAGCTGATTCGCCCCTTGTACTTTGTGGAAGAGAAAAGTATCATAGCATGGCGTGATTTTGCAGGACTCAAGCCCCTTGACTGCGCCTGTGTCGTGACACAGCAGAAGGTCGACTCGCAGCGGCGCAACATCAAAGCTTTGATCGAAGCGCTGAAAACGCTGAATCCCAATGTGGAAAAATCCATTTTGCGCAGCGGTGAAAATGTCGCGTTGGACGCCATTTTGGGCTACACGCTGGCAGGAAACAAACATTCTTTTTTGGAACATTATAATCAGGAGGACGCATGGACGTCATTGTAAACATCATCAAGGTTACGCTGTTATCCATCATTGAAGGAGTAACGGAATTTTTGCCCATCAGCTCCACCGGGCATCTGATTCTGGCGAATCAGTGGATTGGACTGGACCCGCAGGGCTTTGCCAATGCCTTTAACATCATCATTCAGCTTGGCGCCATTCTTTCCGTCATTGTCATCTACTGGAAAAGGCTGAATCCCTGGCATAGTGAAGATCCCCGTTTTGCGCAGAAGCCCAAGCGTTACGCACAGTGGAACAAGCAGACGCGCCTTTACTACAATGTGACGCATGTGAATCCACGCACGATGGCACTTTGGTTGCGTGTCGTCGTTGCGGTCATTCCGTCGGCGGTTGTGGGCATACTCTTTGACGATGTGATTGACGAGCACCTCATGACCATGCCCGTGGTGACCTTCACGCTTTTGTTTTACGGCGTGGTGATGATTTTTGTCGAGAGCTGGAATGCAAAGCGCAAAACCGCCCAGTATGCGGACCCGCTTGACTTCAGCCTGCAGACCGCTTTTATGATTGGCCTGTTCCAATGTTTGGCTCTCGTTCCGGGAACTTCACGTTCCGCCGCTACCATCATCGGTGCGATGGTTTTGGGAAGCTCGCGCGTCGCCGCTGCCGAATTCAGCTTTTTCATGGCCATTCCGTCGATGATGGGCGCAACGTTATTAAAAGTGATCAAGAACTTGGGTGGCTTTACCCTGGGACAGTGGCTGTTGATCCTCCTGGGCTTTGTACTGTCGTTTATCGTCGCCTACGTGGTCATTCAGAAATTTATGGCCTATGTGCAGAAAAAAGACTTCAAGGTCTTCGGCTATTATCGTATCGGCCTGTCCGCCTTATTGTTGCTTTATATGCTTTTTGGAATGTGATAAGATATTCGCGTCAATGGCTACGTGGAATGGTGAGGACGGCGTGTTCGTCCGCTTTGGAATCGATCCATCGCGTGGTGTCGTGTAATAGGAGGAAAGAATGGACCAAGGTGTCTCAGACCCTGGAGCCGGGAGTTCGGCCTTACTTTTTCAGTTGTTGTTGATGGTCATTTTGATCGTCGTCAATGCGTTTTTTGCCGCGTCAGAAATGGCGCTGGTTTCGGTGGATGCCAATCGGTTGAAAGAACGTCGTGACGAAGGCGACGAGCGGGCGCGTCGGATTTTGCGCCTGTCGGAAGACCCTTCGGATTTTCTTTCCATGATTCAAATTTGTATTACCTTAGCGGGATTCTTCAACTCCGCCAGTGCAGCGACGGGTCTTGCGACATACGTGGCGGATGTTATCGGCTCCTTCGGTGTTCCAAGCCCCCTCGGCGTAGCCACCATTACGATTACCATTCTGCTTTCCCTCTTAACCATTGTTTTCGGTGAACTGGTGCCCAAGCGCTTGGCCTTGCAAAATGCAGAAAACTTCGCCGACAGCGCGATCGGCATTCTTTGGTGGAGTTCCAAGCTGCTTACACCCTTTGTGCATTTTCTTTCGTGGTGTACCAATAGCATTTTGCACTTGATGGGCGTCGAAATCGATGCCATCGAAGAAAAAGTTACGCTTTCGGATATTAAGTCGTTGGTGCAGGTCGGACAAAGTCAAGGCATGATCAATCGTGATGAAGGCGAAATGATCACCTCCATCATTTCCTTCGATGACAAGTCGGCGGAAGATATTATGACCCCGAGAACCGAAGTATTCGCCATTGATGTCAATGATCCCTATACCGAATATATTGATGAACTGCTTTCCGTTCGCTATTCGCGTATTCCGGTTTACGATGATGAAATCGACAATGTCATTGGCGTTCTCTACATAAAGGATTACTTACAGGAAGCGTATAGCACAGGCTTTGAACATGTTTCGCTGCGAAAGATCATCCGACCCGCTAATTTCGTGCCGGAGCGTAAAAATGTCAATGAACTCTTTAATGAAATGCGCAACGAAAACTTTCACTTGGCCATTCTTATTGATGAGTATGGCGGATTTTCGGGCATTGTCACGATGGAGGACGTGTTGGAAGAAATTGTCGGCGACATTGATGACGAATATGATCAGGACGAACCGGAAATTGAGAAAATCAGCCGCAATACGTTTTATGCCAAGGGCACGTTGTCCATTAAAGAATTGAACTATAATACCGAGTCGGATTTTGATGAAGAGACGGAAGATTACGATACACTCGGCGGTTTGCTTTTCTTCCTGATGGGACGCATTCCGGAGGACCAGGAACGGCCGTTTATCGAATATGAAGGAATGCGTTTTAAAATCGAGAAAATCGAAAACAAGCGCATTCAATGGGTGCGCATCGAATACGATCCCGACGCGTGGAAAAAAGAGCGAGAAGAGCGCGCAAAACGCAAACAAAATAACGCCTAACCAAGCGGAGCGAACGATATTCGTGGCAAGGAACGTGTTCTGCAACGTTTTCGCCAGGGAACAGGCGGGGGAGTGTTCATGATTACGATGCCGGAAAAAACCAAATTCGAGGGAGGAGAAAAGCGCCTGAACCAAAGGCAACGCCTGTTTATTGCAGGAGCGGCCGGAATCCTTGTGCTTCTGCTCCTTCTTTTTTTTCTGCCGAAAGGAAAAAACGCGTCCACCAAAGAAGTAGCGCTGCATTATGCGGACTCCTGGAAGGATATCGGTGCGATTGACGGCTGCTTCTTTTTCCGCGATGGAAAAAATCTGATCGCTTTTGACGCCGGAGGAAAGCGCTGGGAAGTGCCGATTGCGCGGGACACCAAGCCTATTTACGGGGATAACGTATATCTCATCCAAAAGGATCACCGCATACAAGTGCTGAACCCGAAAAACGGACAGGAAGTACAAACGATACAAGAGGACGGCCTGCTTGGGCTCATGGCGGTGGAAAAGAGAGCCTTTTCGCCCGCCGCCCTGATCGGTATCAAGGCAGATCGCTTTGTCGTCTTTGATAAAGAAGGTACGATCCAGTCGGTCCAGAAAACCGCCGGTGCACCGGGATTATTAGCGCAGACGGACACGTATGTGGCATGGACCGAAGAAGGTTCTTCCAAAGGCATACATACCACCGGCACAGTGGAAAAAGCACCGGGGTTTTCCTTGCCGCAGTCGACAGCGGAGGAACCGGTGCGAAGCGTTTTGGTTTTGCGCTCGGTTACTCCGGAAAAGCCGAAAGAGAAGAAGGAAGAAACGCCGGATGCGCTTTTGGGAGAAGATCGCTTTCAACTGCATGCCGACACGCCGTTTACCCGCCTTTACTGGACGGGAGAAAAAAGTTTTGTCGTTTCCCAGGAAAAGCGCTTGTTTTTTGTGGTAGACAACATCGTTACCACTACCATTCCTCTTGCGGAAGGTTGGGACATGGCAGTCAACGAAGAAGGTGTTTGGGTGACGGACGGCAGAGCGCTTACCTGCTATGCGGTGGATGGAAAAGCTGTCAAAACGACGGCCTTAGATTTTCCGCCCTTGCGAGTCATTGCCGGAAAAAACGGAATGGTCGTCATTGGAAAGAATCGTCGGATGACGTTAAAAGGGGAAAACAAAGAGGTGGTGGACACGCAGGAATTCATTCGCGCGCTGCCGCAAGCAGACGGTGCGACGATGCTGGTCTATCGGGAAGCCTTCTTCGTTTTGCCTTGATCAGGATAGGAGGAACACTCATGCGCCGCTATCAATCGGGGGATGTCGTGCAGATGAAAAAACCGCATGCCTGCGGAAAGAATGAATGGACCATTCTGCGCACAGGCCCGGAAATTCACTTGCGTTGCAATGGCTGCGGCCAGGAGCTATGGATGCGCCGAAGCGAATGGGAAAAACGCGCGCGCCGCATCCGTGAGCAGGACGGTCGTTTCGTTTCGGTGCATACGGATGCTTCGATTACGCCAGGCGAGTAACCTGTACTGCGGCAACAGCTTGACGAATGGTAGCAAGCGAAGGCAGCGTTTCTACGGCATAGGTGGCATTGGCACACCCTTGCGCAGATGGGAACGCTTTTTTTGCGTCGTTTGAGCGCATATAGTTACCGATGAAGCCGGCAATGAGCGCCATATTGGTATAGGTTGCCGAAACAATGGATCCTTGTGGACCTTCCGCCTGATAGACTTCACCATCCGCGGTCACAAAGAGTGAGCCGGCGCGCTCGCGGTTAATGAGCACATTCTGGGCACCTTCGGAAAGAAGCTGTTTGGCGTAGTTCACCACTTCTTTTGGACGGATTTCGTCGACGGAAAAAAGTGTGCAGAGCTCCTTCATGGTCGGTGCAATTAAGAGAGGCTTTTTAACCAGCGCTTTTTTTAATGGCTCGGGTGCGATGATGGGCAAAAACGCTGCACCGTTTACCGTGGCAATATCAAACATCCGTTCATAAATATCATTGTCCATACGTGGAGGAAGCGATCCCGCAACGACGAGATAATCCCCTTCCCGAATGCGGGAGAGGTAATAGAGCAGATCGTTGACCTCGCTCGATTGGATTTCTCCGCCACGCCCCAGGATGCGTGTTTCGACAGCATCCACAAAAAGAGACATGTTCAGTCGCGTGTTGCTCTTGGTACGAATGAAATCATGTAAGATTCCTTCGCGATCCAGCTCTTCTTCAATATAGGAACCGGTGTGTCCTCCTATAAAGCCGGTAGCGGTCGTGGGAATGCTTAATGTATGCAAAATACGGGAGACCATCAAGGCTCGGCCTCCGGCAACCATCCGGTCTTCGGTGGAATAATTGATTTCGCCGACGCGCATGTTCTCTACGCGACTGATGAAGTCTACGGAAGGATTTAATGTTACGGTATAAATCACGGCGGGCTCCTCTCGCTCGGTTTTTCGCGAACCGCGTTCGCTTTGACGCCATCGCATCACAAAGCCATATCGTACGGCGATGACGATTTGTATTTCTTCTCGAATTTCCTTTGTTATCTTACCGCATTTTGCCTGTATGTGGTGTTATCCGATCTTTGTTTCGTTTATCAAAGAAGAATATCCCGTTTTGCCTTTGTCTTGTGTGTTGTGCAGGGCATGACAGGCGGAAAGATAAAGCGGCATGGGCGCGCGCGGGGCATCCAGATCAGCCAGGGCCAACGAAGAAAGCGTAGCTGGCCCGATCGCCCGCTTCCCATAGCGTGTCCGCAATTCTTCAACCGTATCTGCCACGCGTTCCCATTTATCGTGCCGGACAATATCCGAAAACAGCAGTGTTTGCACGGCTTCTTTGGCCGGACGAAGGGCGGTGGCGCAAAGCGTAAGGGAACGAAGCGGGTTTTGCGGATCAAAAAGAGATCGCGCCAAAGGCAGCGCATAGCGCGCAAGAGTCTGCGCGCTCTGCGTGGGATAGGGAAGAGAGTCCGTGGCATGGGTGATCACCAGTCGGCGGTCACGAGCCCACACGCCAAGCCCCTCGGCGCGGAGGCCGGCATCAATCAGGCGAGATTGCACGTGATCCGCCAAGTCAAGCAAAGCGATGGTAATATCTTCTTCTGTGTATAAGTCGCGGGGAAAGGTGGTGCCACAGCTTATGCTTTTGGCAATGGGTCGCATGCCGTAAGGAAGAACCGGCTCGGTGTCTTTTCCCTGTGCCGCTTGCTGCAATTTTATGCCGTTTCGATGAAAGCGATGCGCAATCAGCTGCGTATCGGCATTGGCCAGTTCACCGATGGTGGTGATGCCAAAGGAGAGCAGCGCCTTGGTGGTCTGGCGGCCGACAAAGAGCAGATCGCTTACGGGAAGAGGCCATACGCGCTCGCGAAAATTGGAGGCATCCAGGCGTGTTTGGGCATCGGGTTTGCGCAGATCGCTGCCCAACTTGGCAAACACCTTATTATCGCTTATGCCGATGGATACCGTTACGCCGAGTTCTCGACGAATGCGCTTGCGGATGGCTGCCGCAATGGTCCAGCCGTCACCAAATAGTCGGAAGGAGCCGGATACGTCCATCCAGCATTCATCCAATCCGTACGGTTCAACGCGATCGGTGTATTCCAGATATATGCTTCGGGCGAGACGGGAATACAGCTGGTAACGCTCGAAATGCGCCTCAACTGTAATCAGTTCGGGGCATTTCTGCTTCGCCTGCCAGATGACCTCACCGGTTTGTACTCCTTTCGCTTTGGCTTCCGGGGATTTGGCCAAAATGATGCCATGGCGCTTTTCGGCGGCTCCGGTGACAGCCATGGCTTTGCCGCGCAAGGACGGGTCAAACGCCTGTTCGACGGAAGCATAGAAGCTGTTCATATCCACATGAAGAATTTGTCGGCGCATCGTTCTTCCTCTCTTCCGATGAAAACCCGGAAAGTGCCAAATCGCCCTTGACACAGCATGTGAAGCGCGTACAATAAAGGAAGATCATCTTCCTACTGTAGAGCCAGTATAGGAAAATAATCTTCCTTTGTCAAGAAAAAGATGAACATTATCTTCCTATCGAAAGGAGAGAGAGCATGACATTCGGTGAAAAGGTGAAAGCGCTGCGCGAAAAACAGGGCTGGACGCAAAAAGAACTGGCGGAACGCCTGCATGTTTCAACCCGTACCGTGGTCAGCTATGAGCGGGGCCAAAGTTATCCCAAACAGCGAAGGACGTATACGACGCTGGCGGCCTTATTTTCTGTGGATGTGAATTATTTGTATACCGAGCATGAGGAAGATTCTGCCTTTCCCAAGACATCTTCCGCCACGGAACAGGAAGAGGAAGTGTCTCGCCTCCTTCGGCAGGCGCGCGCCATGTTTTCCGGCGGAACGCTTTCCGAAGAGGATAAGGATGCCGTCATGCGTGCGCTGCAGGAGGCGTATTGGGAGGCACGAAAAGAGAACTAAAAAACGAACGACCGCTCAAGGAGCGATCGTTTTCGGTAGAAAGTGGATCAGGATGTCGATTGAAGAATGCGTAAAACGCCTGAAAATCGAATATCAGAGCAAGGACCCCGAAGAGATTGTGCGCGCCATGGGCATTCGTCTCTACGAACGCAGCGATTTTCACCAGCTTGGCGGCATGGTGGCACGCATTGACGGAAAACCATGCATTTTTCTGAATGCTGCGCTTGAAGAGCCCCGCCGCCGTATTATTTTGGCCCATGAGCTGGGCCATACGCTGCTTCACGAAGGAGAAGAGGACGGGGTGCGCGATTTCGTGCCGTTTACGCTGCTCAACATGAGCGAGCGAGAAGAGTATGAGGCGAACGTTTTTGCGGCGCACCTGTTGCTGGATGAAGAAGAGGTGCAAGCCTTGTCCAATGAAGGCTACGATATTGTGACGATGGCGAAAATGCTTTCGACGGACATCAACCTGCTTCTGGTGAAATTACATGAAATGCAGAAAAAAGGCTGTCGAATGCACCTTCCGGAGCGGCCGCCTGCAAACTTTTTAGGGTGAAGAGGTGTACCACGCTGTAGCCGACCGCAAGCCTATTTCTTGCGCAGGCGCACAAAAAGCTGTTTGTCGCCAAACTCCGATACCGGTCGATGGGCGACTTCGAATTCATGAAAAGATTCAATGAAGGTGACCAATTTTTGGTGGCCGTAGTTTCGCACGTCAAAATCGGGGAAGCGCTTGGAAAGCTGGTTGCCCAAATTCGCCAACGAGATCCAATCTTCTTCGTCGGAATTTTCGCGCACAATACTGCGTAGTGCTTTGCGTACAGAAAGAATGGTAGTCTGCGGACGGGGCACTTCGCGCTTCCCGTTTCGTTTCGCGGTTGTCGCCTGCGCATGATCTTTTTTCCATTCCTTGCGCGTTAAAACGGTGGCTCCTTTTGCCGGCGTCATGGATCCGTTTTCTGCTGCTGCAGCTTTTTCTTCCGATTTGGAAGAGGTCGCCGCGTGCTCCTGTGCAGAAGCGGCACTACGGCCGGACTTACTTTTGGCCGTTTTCGAATCCTCGTGATTTTCTTCCTCTTCTTCTGCATTGGCAAGCGAGGCAAAAAGAATATCCAAATACTTAAATGTATTGCATGCGGAAATAAACGCGTTCGGCGTCTTGCTTTCGCCCATGCCGATGACAGTCATGCCGGATTCGCGAAGGCGGGAGGCCAGCCTCGTAAAGTCGCTGTCGGAGGAGACCAGGACATAGCCGTCCACAGAAAGCGTGTAGAGGATATCCATGGCATCGATAATCATGGCGGAATCGGAAGAATTTTTGCCTTCCGTATAGCTGTATTGCTGGATGGGCGTTATGGAATTATCCAAAAGCACTTCTTTCCAGCGGTTATTGCGGGTACTGGTCCAGTCGCCGTAGATGCGGCGATAGGTGGAGACCCCGTAATTGGATACTTCGTCAAAAATGACCTGAATGTATTTCGGCGAGATATTCTCTGCGTCGATCAATACGGCCAATCGTGTTTCATCGTTCATAATTCACCTTTTCTTCTAATTTACTGAATTGATAGCTGATCCCTATACCGACGAGAAGCATGCCGAGGCCAAAAAGTATGGCCACAGGAAGACTCAACTGCGCTGTGGCAAGGCCTTCCGGTGTCAGTGCGGGAAAAAGGATCGCCGGGAAAATTCCCAGCGTGGAGCCGACCACCATGCCTAAGATGGCATGAAACATCGGTGCGTAGTGATGGCGAAATTGCCAGGCGACGACTTTTGAAAAGAGCAGAATGCATAGGACGGCACCGACAGCAAACGGAATGAGCATGCCGAAATCGAAGGCCGCAATGGAGGCCGCCATCTTGTCATACAGACCGAAGTAGATCAAAAAGTTGGATGGGCTCATCCCCGGAATGATAAAGCCGAAGGCAACTAAGACGCCGGAAAGAAGCCAAACCAGCGGATTCGGCGTGACCTGCGGAAGATGGGATCCGAACGACATGAGTAG
This sequence comes from Murdochiella vaginalis, assembly GCF_902381775.1. NCBI lineage: Bacteria > Bacillati > Bacillota > Tissierellia > Tissierellales > Peptoniphilaceae > Murdochiella > Murdochiella vaginalis. The sequence continues at coordinate 186,546 of NZ_LR698969.1, read as the reverse complement.
AAAAATCCCCGCCGCACAGATGGCCAGAAGTACGCGATCCGACGAAGAGCGTCCTTCTTTTCCCGCCTGTCGATAGAGGCTCGGAAAGGTGCCGATCACAAAGCCTAAAAACAGGCATACAAATTGCGCGGAATATCGACCGAACGCTTTTTCAACGAAAATCGAGAACAGAAAAACGCCGAGCAGGCCGCCCAGTCCGATGGGCAGGAAATAGCGTACATTGCGCATAAAATCTCGGCGAATATTGGACAGAAAAGCGATCATCGGTTGATAGATGCCGAAAATCACCGAAAGCACACCGCCGGAAAGCCCCGGCAAAATGGCACCGATACCGACCAGGGTTCCTTTGATCAGGCGAAGCAAAATCGCCTGCGGTTGCGCTCCCTCATCCGGATAGGTCACTTCTAACGGCTTTTGCGCTGTCGAAAGAGGAGATGGATCCGATTTCATTTTTTCTCCTTTGGCGTTTTTAGCGTTGCCTCTGCCTTTTCGGCTTGGCCACGATGCGGCGCGGTGCAGCGATCCGCCGAAGAAGGTTCGGATTGCGGTTTTGCGGGAAGAATGCGCGCCGGAACGCCTACTGCCGTTGCCCCGGCCGGAACATCCTGCATCACCACGGCGCCGGCACCGATCTTTGCACCGTCCCCAATATGAATCGGTCCGAGGAGCGTGGCATTGGCACCGATCAGCACGTGATTGCCCACGATGGGATGGCGTTGCCCTTCATAGGACTCCACGCCGCCCAGGGTGACGCCGTGATACATGTGTACATAATCGCCGATTTTAGCGGTTTCCCCGATGACCACGCCCATGCCGTGGTCAATGAAAAAACAACGCCCGATTTCCGCGCCGGGATGAATTTCAATGCCGGTTCGGTTGCGTGCATTTTGCGAAATGCGTCGCGCCTCATAAAACTCGCCCTGCAGATAAAATTCGTGGGCAATATCATAGCTGCTGAGCGCATCGGTGATGGGATACAAATTCGTGGCTTCTTCTATGGAACGGCATGCCGGATCCAAAGCCATGATGTATTCCGCTTCTTCTTTCCAATCTCTATTTTTCATTTCCATCCTCTTCAAATAATGCCGTAGAAAGGTATCGCTCGCCCAAATCGGGCAGAACCGTCACGACGTTTCCGTTTACTTCATTCAGTGCCATGAGCGCAGCAACAACATTCGCGCCGGAAGAGATGCCGACGGAGAGGCCTTCTTCTGCGGCCAGGCGCCGAGCCATCGCGATCGCATCGTCGCTTGCCACCGAGTATATCTTGTCCAGCAGGCTTTTGTCTAAGTTTTTGGGCACAAAATTGCCGGAAATGCCCTGAATTTTATGGGCGCCGGCATGTCCTTCGCTGACTAAGGGGGATTCTTTGGGTTCCAATCCGAACACTTTGATGCCCGGAATATGCTCTTTCAGGTACCGTCCCGTTCCGGAAATGGTTCCGCCCGTACCGAATCCGGAGACGAATGCCGCAGCATCGGGCAATGCCTTCGCAATTTCCGGGCCGGTGGTTTCATAATGTGCTTTCGGGTTGGACGGATTCGAGAATTGATCCGGCATGTAGGCATTTCCTTCGGCCGCTCTCGCCTTGGCCGCGTCGACCGCTCCCTGCAATGCCCCTTCTGTGGTGAGTACGACCTTGGCTCCAAAGGAGCGCATAAGGCGGACGCGTTCTTTCGACATGGATGCCGGCATGTACAATTCCACGGCATAGCCGAGTTGCTTTCCGATAAGTGCCAAGGCGATGCCCGTGTTTCCTGACGTCGGTTCCACAATGGTCATTCCGGGTTTCAGTTCGCCGCTCTGGATGGCGTCGCGAATCATATAATAGGCAGGACGGTCCTTGATACTGCCGCCGGGATTGCTTTTCTCCAATTTGGCATAAATTCTTCCACCACCGATGTGCTGGAGTTGGATCAGTTTTGTATTTCCAATGGTTTCAATGAGTTTCATTTTACCTTCCTTACTGTATAAAGGTTCAAAAGGTTCCATTCAAAGGGTTCTATCTCCATCAAGGGCGCTCTTGGGGAAAGTCATTCGTTGCGCCACCTCTTTTTCTTTTCCCTATTTCTTTAGCATTCTAACAGCGAACCGTCAGGGAAATGTGTTTCTTGCGCTAAAAGGAGAAGTTTATGCTATAATAGGAACGTTACGGGGTGTAGCGCAGTTCGGTAGCGCACTTGTCTGGGGGACAAGGGGTCGCAGGTTCAAATCCTGTCACTCCGAGTAGATGCACCGGAAACGTTGAAATTTAGACGTTTCAGAAATGAATGATACGAATTTGATACTGAAAAAGGAAAGGGACGGTTTTTAGCCGTCTCTTTTTGCGTCATTAGTATTCAGATATGTTAAAGCTCGTTATACTATTTAAATGCAACTAAAAATAGTTGCAAATTGCTTTATAGGGTGCAACGCTCAACAAATTGCTTACATATCAGATAAAAGCCATTTTAGAGGCATTAGAAGAAATGGGGGACCTTGATGGATAACGTATTACGATATAAAGACTATATTGGTACCTTAGAATATTCGGAAGAGGATGGAGTTTTTTTTGGAAAAGTTACAGGCATTCGTTCTTTGATTTCTTATGAAGGAGAGGACGCAAAGTCTCTCATTCGTGATTTCCATGAAGCAGTAGATGCCTATCTTTTGTTGTGCGAAGAAACCGGGGAAGAGCCGGAAAAACCTTATAAAGGCGGATTTAATGTTCGTCTTACTCCGGAACTACATAAACAGGCAGCTGTGTATTCCCTTCAGCATGGATTGAGCCTTAACGCTTTTGTAAAAAAAGCAATCGAAAGAGAATTAGCAATGAAATAAGTATGCTTGAAAATCGCACGCTCCCTCTCCATTTTGAAACCTCCTGGAACACAAGATCTGCTATGATGAAAAAAAGATCCAAAACGTTTTGTCCAAAGGAGGGATCATGCGCCCGATACTCTATATCGTTATTCCATGCTTCAACGAGGAGAAGGTTCTGCCGGTGACATTGCCGCTTTTTCGTGCGCAGCGAAACAAGATGGTGGAAGAGGGAAAAATTGATCCGCAAAGTCGCCTTCTTTTTGTCAATGATGGCAGCAGGGATGCGACATGGCCCTTTATTCAACAGGCGGCGCGGGAATATGAAGAGGTGGAAGGCATTTCACTCAGCCGCAATCGGGGACATCAGAATGCGCTGCTTGCAGGGCTGATGGAGGCCAAGGAAAAGGCGGACATCACCATTTCCATTGACTGCGACGGCCAGGACGACCTATCTGCAATGGATGAGATGGTGGATGCGTATCGGGACGGCTGCGACATTGTTTATGGCGTGCGGAAAAAACGGGATACCGATACCTGGTTTAAGCGCACCAGCGCACAGACATTTTATAAACTTCTGCGCTGGATGGGCGCGGATGTCGTGTATAATCATGCGGATTATCGCCTGGTATCCAAGCGGGTGTTGGATGAATTTTCGGATTTTCGGGAAGTCAATATCTTTTTGCGCGGCATGTTTCCTTTAGTCGGCTTTCGCAGCACCAGTGTGTACTATGATCGAAACGAACGCTTGGCGGGAGAAAGCCACTATCCGTTACGTAAAATGCTGGCGCTCGCCTTCGATGGTGTAACGAGCCTTAGCGTAAAGCCGATTCGCCTCATTACGGGCTTCGGACTCTTGATTTCCCTACTGAGCTTTTTATTGATTATTTGGGTGTTGATTTCATATTTTACCGGAAACAGCGTTCCCGGCTGGTCCAGCACGGTGCTTTCCACCGCGCTTCTTGGCGGGATACAACTCATCTGCCTGGGCGTAATCGGTGAGTATGTGGGCAAGATCTATCTGGAAACGAAGCGTCGCCCGCGTTATATCATTGCGGAGCGCACAGAGGAGAAAAGCAAGTCGCGCTTTTTGAAGACGGAAGAACCGCAGAAATCGCAGGAAGCAGCGGATCCGATATCAGCAAGAACCGCCGAGAGCGAAGGACAAAATGTGCATGATCTCGATGAATAAAACAACCAACGAATCTTCTCTTTCGGGCGAGCTCCACGTTTTGGAACAAACGATGCCTTCAAAAACGCCCCCGCAAAGATTTCGAAATGGCATGGCCGCGGCGTATCTTCTGCTTGCCGCCGTGCTGTTGATTACGCTGTGTTCCAAATCGTCACCGCTCTATCCGCTCAATGACTGGGTGGATGCCAATTGCTTTTTTACCGTCGGGAAATCCATGTTACGCGGACTTCTGCCGTATCGCGACCTGTGGGAACAAAAGGGCCCGTTTTTGTATATGCTCCATGCCGTTGCCGCTATGATTTCGTACCGCACCTTTTTTGGCGTGTATTTGTTGGAAATCGCTGCAGCTTTCGGCTTCTTGTGGTATAGCTATCGCGCCTGCCGTGTTTTGACCGAAAAATCGAGTGTGCTCGTTTTTCTTCCTCTGATGGGCGCTCTCGTTTTCGCTTCACGACCCTTTGCACATGGAGACAGTGTCGAGCAGTTGGCTTTGGCACCGCTTGCGTATGCGCTTTATCAGGGGCTATTGGTGGTGGAACGAAAACAGCCGATGCGCTTCGGACAAGCCGTCGGGATCGGAATCACTTCGGGCATGGTGTTTTGGAGCAAATACACGCTGGTGGGCCTTTACGTCGGCTGGATTATCGTGGTGGCATTTATTACGGTGAAAGAGGCCGGTATGAGCGCTTTGCTTCACTTGCTCGTCGGTATTCTAGCAGGACTCCTGCTGATTACCGTGCCCATTTTGCTCTATTTTCTTCTGCAGGGCGCGCTTTCGGATCTCGTGCAGGGCTATTTTATCGATAACCTGTTTTCCTATTCGCGTGTCGATGGGCAAGGAAATTCGCTGTTTTCCAACCTGCGAACCGGTTATAACGTTGCCAGGTCAACGCTCGGTTTTGTGTTCCCCATGGGGGCGCTTGGTCTATTTTGGTGTTTGATTTATCGTCCTTTGCGAACTTTTTTTCATCTTCTATTTCAGGCGTTTTTCATGCTGTGCCTTATCTATATCGGCGGACGGTTTTATGTCTACTATGCGCTACCTCTCTCTGTTTTTGCCTGCATCGGATGTGCCGCACTGGTTGAATGGTCAGCCGTCTTTTGGCAACACGTTTTCAGGAACGATAGGGAAGTACCAGCAGAAACGCCGCTGGAGAACAGGACTCGGGTAAGGCGTGGCGAGCGAAAAGCGCTTTCTTCTTTCATTCAGGCCGGCTTATTGACCTTGGCTTTCGCTGTTGGCTATGCCACGTTTTTCTCGCCGAATGCCTATTTGCGAGGAACGGTTCGCGAAGAGTTACCTCAATATCGCTTTGCACAACAGATCCAAAAAAAAGAACATCCGACGCTTCTGAATTACGGTTTTTTGGACGGCGGCTTTTACACCGTGACCGGAATTGTACCGAATGTACGCGCATTTTGCCGATTGAATCTCCCTTCTTCGGAAATGGAACAGGAGCAGGAGGATGCTATTCGTGAGGGACGTGTCGATTTTATCGTCACAAGAGGAGAGGAGCGGGAATTTCCCGGTTACCGGCTCATTGACCGTGCGGACTTTTTCTTTGAAGCGCCGCAGCATTATGCGCTGTATGAAAAAGAATAAGGCTTTGGGAACCTGTTTTAGCATAGAGGGGGGGGGTAAATACAATAGCGAAAAGGACATCTCATCGAGGAGAAAGGAGCTTTTATGAACAGCAAAAGGATGAAATTGGATTGGCATGATTGGCTAAAATGGGCAATTCCTCTGGATATTCTTTGGCAACTGCTCTTCTTCTCTGCTGTCTTTGTCCTTCAACATGAGACATTCATCAATTTTCGTCAAATGACCCCTGAAAAGTGGATGGCGATGACGGAGGTTGCTGCGCCGAAAACAGCGGGTTCGATTGACTTCTTTCTTTCTCTTCTCACTTTTGCCCAATGGGTGATTGGTATTCTTTTTGTTGTGACGCTCGTCGTCTATTTGGTTCTGTATTATCGTGAGAAAGGAACCATCCTCAGCAAACCTTTTATTATTGGTGGGGTGCTTTGCGTAGGCGCAAGCGGTGTGTTTTACGCCACCTGTATTATGCCGGTGGTGGAATACCCGGCGATTTTTGACTGGATGAATCTTGAATTTGTGTCGCTTTGGCTTGCCGGATTGATTATCGTTGAAGCAAGAAAGCTTTCGTTATCGAGAGACAGCCAAGCATTAGGATAACACGCAACGATCTGCATTATTCGCAATCGCCCCTTTGACGCTGACGAGTAACGTCACTTTGCAGAAAAATAGGATTTCGTTTCATGACAAAACAAAAAAGGAGAGGAAACCATGAAGGCTTCCTCTCCTTTTTATTGTTTCGTTGTACGTGGATTACTGAAGATCCAAGGTCACTTTCTCTTCAACAGCCTTCAGCAGGCTGCCGTCAAGCAGAAGCGCGGTGATCTTTTCGAGCTCATCGTACATTTCCACTTCGTGGTCATCCGCGATGAAGTTGAGCTTTTCACGAACCGCATCATAGGCGGCTTGCGTACCAACACCGAGTTTGCCGTCTGTCATTTCCTTGCGGAAGTCAATGGCCTGAACGGCGGCGAGCATTTCGGTGGCGACGCAGCGCAGACTGTTGCGGACGATGTCGCGCGCTTTGCGAGCCGCGATGGTACCCATGGAGACGAAGTCTTCCTGGTTCTCGCAGGACGGAATCGAGTCCACGCTTGCCGGATGGGCAAGAACCTTGTTCTCAGATGCCAGTGAAGCGGCGCTGTACTGCGTGATCATGAAGCCGGAGTTGAGACCCGGATGTTTGACCAGGAAGGACGGGAAATCGGAAAGCTGATGGTTGACCAAGCGCTCAATACGGCGTTCGGAGACGTTACCGATTTCGGCCGCGCCGATGCCCAGGAAGTCAAACGGCTGTGCCATCGGCTCACCATGGAAGTTACCGCCGGAGATGATCTCGGTGTCGGAAATGACGATCGGGTTATCCGTAGCGGCATTCAACTCGATGGCAACTTTCGATGCCACGTAGTTGATGGTGTCTTTGCTTGCACCGTGAATCTGCGGCATGCAACGGAGCGTGTAGGCATCCTGCGTGCGCAATTCGGCAGTATGGGTCAGGTAGGTCGAGCCTTCGGTCAGGTTGCGAATGTTCTTTGCAGTCGCAATGCAGCCGGCATGCGGACGAATGGCATGCAGTTTCTCGTAGAAGGCGTCGATGATGCCGCGATGGGCTTCGAGAGAAAGGGCACCGGCAATATCCGAAAGCTTCAAGAGCTGCATCGCATCGTAGGTGGCAAGAGCGCCGACAGCGGTCAGAACGGTGGTGCCGTTGTTGAGCGCCAAGCCTTCTTTGGCTTCCAGATGGATGGTTTCGATGCCGGCTTTCGCCATGGCTTCTTTGCCGCTCATGAGGTTGCCTTCATAGAACGCACGGCCGAGGCCCAGCATCGGCAATACCATATGGGAAAGCGGAGCCAAGTCGCCGCTGGCGCCCAAGGATCCTTTTTCCGGAATGTGCGGAACAACATTTTTATTAAGCATATCAATCAGCGTCTGGACGGTGATCAGACGAACACCGGAAACGCCTTTGACTAAGGAGTTGACACGAATCAGCATAACGGCACGAACTTCGTCTTCATGAAGCGGAGCGCCATCGCCGACGGCATGGGTACGAATCAAGTTTTCCTGTAACTGTACGCAGTCCTTCTTGGAGATGTGAACATTGTGCAGGGAGCCGAAGCCGGTCGTGATACCGTAAACTACACGCTCTTCTTCCACAATCTTTTCGACGATGCCGCGGGATTTTTTTACGGCGTCAACCGTTTCGGGGGCCAATTCGACCGTCGCATGATTGCGCGCAACGGCAACCAGCTGATCCAGCGTCAAATCCGAACCATTCAAAATAACTTTTTCCATGTTTCCTCCTTATTGTTACTCCATGTTACCTGGTTATTTCCTCCTGCCATTCAGAAATCGGGAGAATGGCTTTTTGGCTGTGGCGGACCGACACGGGAACCGTTTTTCCGCCCTTGTCAAACGAAAGACGGTGTTGCGTGCGGTCTATGGCTTGGCAAATAAGCCTTTACAGGCTTGTCGAAGTCAGTGTATCCGTTCAGCGTCCAAAGGTAATAAAATAATGCACCCGCATAAAACATTTTCTTTTCTCCTTTTTGCGGGAAAAGGGGAAAACATTGTCTTCTTTTCCGTCAAATCGTGGACGATATTTTGACGTATAGTATAATAGGAGAAGAAACGGCGTAACAGCATAGAGAGGAGGGCCTCATGACCATACGCATCAAGTTGTTCGGCGTGCCCCATGTTGAGAGGGATGGCGAACGGATCTTTTTTCCTTACAACAAAATCAATGCCATGATTTATTATTTGGCGGTCAATGAGACCATCACCCGAACCGAAATTGCTGGCTTGCTTTGGCCGGATGAGGACGAAGCGATTGCGAAGAAAAATTTACGTAATGCCATCTATCAGGCAAAACGATGCATCGGAGAAGATTTTATCCTCTCCCCGAAAAAACTGTTGCTCGAATTGAATCGCTCGCTCGGCATCGTTTGTGATGCCACGCAATTTGCCGAAGATCCGAAAGCCAATTTGACACTTTACGAGGGGCCTTTTCTGCAGGGGTTTTATGTGAAGGACTCGGAACAATACGATTTTTGGGTGACGCGTATGCGTGGGTTTTACGAAGAAAAGTACATCGCCCATGCCTATCAGCAGCTGGAAAAGGAAATTGAAGAGGGGCAAAATGAATACGTCGAAAAATCCATCCATACCTTGATCGATATGGATGAATACGACGAACGCAGTGTGCGCCTTCTTATGCGCTATTATGCCAAAACCGGGCGAACCGGCAAAGTCATTGAAACCTATTACAATCTTAAAAAACTGTTGCGCGACGAGCTTGGCGTCAGCCCCGATGTCGAAACCAGAACAATTTATGAAGAGGCGGTAAATCAGATCGACGTAAGCGATCGACACGTCAATTCGCATGAAGAATTTTTTTATGGCCGCTTTCAGGAGCGCGCATTGCTACAGAAGAATTTGCATCTTTTGCCAAAACATCAGGCGAAATCCCAGCTTATCAAAGGAGAGGCCGGCATCGGAAAGAGCGCGCTGTTGCGCAAAACCCTGGAAGAGGTGGGGGACGGCGCTGTTATTTTGCAGGCGTACTGTTATAATGCAGAGCAGGAGTACGCGCTGCGTCCCTTTGCAGTGCTCATTGAACGCATGGGTGAGGTGCTCAAGCGTCTGGGCATTTCCCTTCCCACCTATTGGGACAGCACCATGAAACAACTTTTTCCTCCTCTGGAATCCGCAACCAAGGAATTGTTTTTTCCGGAAGTCAGCAAGGGGCTCAATTTTGATTTATTGACACAAATTTTCCTGGAAGGAATGCGAAAGATTGCGCAATCCCATCCTCTCATTATTGTATTGGAAGACATTCAGTGGCTCGACGATGTGTCGGTACGTTTGCTGACCTCCGTCATGTTGCGCATGGAAAAGCATGCTATTTTCCTGTTTACGGCGCGTCCGGAGATCAGTCGGACATTAGACGATGCCTTGGCAACGCTGAACAATTATCACCTGGTAGAGACCATCTGTCTCAAGCGCTTCGATCGGGAACAATCCTTTGCGTTTATTAAGGAAGCGTTGAAAAAGCCGGTTTCGCCGGAAATTATGGAAAAAATTTATCAGGAAACGGAAGGCAATCCCTTCTTTTTGACGGAATACGTGCAGCTGTTGACGACCTCCGAAACCGATTCGTTGATGACGGAAAAGATGAAAGATGCGTTGCGCGCCCGTTTTGCGTATTTATCCAAACCGGAACGCGATATATTGGATCTGGTCAGCTTTTTCTATGACGAAGCGCCACTGTCCGTCTTGATGAATCTCATGGGACGAAGCGACTCCGATATTATCGGCTTGATTGAGCATTTGGAACATATTAATATTTTGACCGAGCGGGCGCATGAAAGTGACATCGGCATTCGCTTTACGCATGTTAAGCTGCGCGAATATATTTATATGATGCAGCCGCACTCCAAGTGTCGCGTGATTCATAAGCGTATTGCACAGATTTTGGAAGATTCCCTCAAGGTTAAGCCTTCGCTCTATCTCTATTCCAAACTGGTTTACCACTATACAAGTGCCGAGGAACCGTTGAAAAGCATCCAGTTTGAGTTGGAAATGCTCAACTACTATTTGAATTTCTCACATGAACTCTTTCCGATTTTAAGCATTCAAGAGGCGGATGCCGGCGAGGAAGCATATATTTCTCGTGAGCGCCTGCAAAACATGTTCAGTACGCTGGAAGAAAAATTTCATGCCTTGCGGGCTAATACGGCGAGCGCAGATTTGACGCGTCTGGAAATGCAGTTTTATTACATGAAGGGCCGCTATCTCATTCGGGACGGCGCCTATGCGGAAGGCCTCAAAGATATGCGCGAGGCCGTCGGTAAGGCAAAAACGCTCAACGACAAGGACTATGAACTCGAAGGGTATAAGCAGTTTATTTTCTATAACATTCAAACCAACCAGGCCGAAGAAATGCTTTCGTATATTGAAGGCGCACTGCATTTGGCAGTGCAGTGCAACTATCACAAGGAAATTGGCATTTTGCTGCGCCTAAAGGGACTCTACAATATCATGACAGGTCACCACATGATGGCGGAGCAGCTGCTGAATGAATCCATTCAAACCTTTACGGTTACACCCGAAGTCGCCCGGCGCTATGCTATCAACATCGCAGCGGCACACAATTATATCGGTGAAATTCGCTTTCACGAGGCGCACTACGAAGAGGCGTTGCAGGAATTTGAAGAGGCCATCACGCTTTCGCACGATAAAAACGCCCTTTCCGCCATGTCTGTCTTCTACATCAATAAAGGGAAGGCTCTATTCGCGCTGGAGCGCTACGAAGAGGCCGAAGCCGCGTTTTCCGTTGCCTATCCGCTGTATGGCAAATTCGATTCCTTCTGGAAACGCCCGGTGCTGGATGCCTACATGGCCTTGATTGCCTGGAAGGAAGGCGACACGGATAAGGCGGTAACGTCCTTGCAACAGGCGCTCGAATTTTCACAAAAGATGAATGATCCGCGCGCACAAGGCACGGCCTACTATGCGACGTATCGTTTGTTGAAAGAAACCGAAAAGAAGCCCGAGGCCGCTCGCTTCATTGCGATTTGCGACCGCCCAAAAGAAGAGTATCTGCATGAGGCGTTGTTGCTGCTGGATCCGAATCGGGATCATTTTGAACGCACCTATTTACAGGAAAGTGAAGCGGAAGGGAACCGATAAGAGTCTCCGGGCATCATGGATAAGAAAAGCCGGCTGTCGAAAAAACGGACAGTCAGCTTTTTTTAGAGTTTCGCGAGCGAAGCGGACAGAAGATCAAACGCCACATCCGCTTCTTCACCGGCCAGGAGCCCCATGGCCGAAAGGATGTACGCTCGATCCAGATAGAGCTTCGGTTGTTGCGGATAGAGCAGGTGCGTATCGGGACGCAAAATATACGCCGGCTGATCTTGATGCACCAAGACGCCGCCCGTGCCAATGATGGTGGAGAAAGAGGATAGGTCTTTGCCACTGAGATAGTAGATGTAGCGCCCCTTCTCATAATCGCGGCGAAGTGTGCCGACGTGGCGAGAGAGCGCCATCTGTGCGCAGGAACGGGCCAACGCGCGATCCACGGCAAAATCTTCCGGCGTTTTCGGAATCCACTTGATTTCTTTTGCCCGCATAGCGCATTCCTTGGCATAGTCGGCAGGATATAGCGCTTCGAGCGCTTCTTTTCCCACGCTTTCATACAGACTCCAGGCCGAATAGCGCATACCGAGATCTCCTTCGACGGTGCGCTTGTCCAGCGGCTCCTGCAAGCCTTCTACGCGTAATTCACTTTCTTTGCCATCGATGGTAATCTTCGCCCCCTTGGGCTTGCCATCGCCGACAGAGTGGATGTCCGTCGTTGCGCCGCCGATATCCACAAGAAGCAAATCGCCCATGCCTTTGCGGTTTGCTGTTCCGAGGGAAAGCAGGCGTGCCGCTTGCAAAACGGCATCTGGCGTAGGGGTCAATACCGGCCCGATGGTTGCGCCCACTTCGTCCAGCCCCTTGGCGTGGGTGATGCGCTCCATGAAAAGACGTCGAATTTCACGACGCGCCGGATCGGCATTCAACACGTTCACCTGCGGCATCACGTTATCGGTGATGGTCACGTCAAAATCGGAAAGAATGTCAGCCGCTTCTTCCGCAACTTCCGTATTTCCGGCAATCACGATCGGAAAGCGAATCGAAAGTGTGGCAAGCTTTCGTGCATGCTCCACAAGACTTCGGCGGTTGCCATGGTTGGTTCCGCCGGAAAGCAGCAGAATATCCGGTCGCAGGCGCTCGATTTCGCACAAATCGTCTTCGGAAAGTTCCAATGCGTAGGTTTTCAAAATGCGTGCGCCGGCGCCTAAGGCGGACCGCGCGGCCGCTTCGGCGGTAAGGTGTCGCCCTAAACCGACAGCGATCATTTTCAGACCGCCGGCCGCAGAAGAGCAAAGAAGGGCACGATCCCAGCACTTACCGTCTATGAACACAAGGCGGTGCCCACGCTGATGAGCATCTTGTTCAAGATCCAAAAGCATTTCCCGAATGCCTTGCATGACGCTGGTTTCAATAGTGGTAATGGCTTTGCCGTGGCCGATAATGCGGCATTCTTTGGTATCTACGAGGCTGCCCTTAGTAAACGTAGAGCCGATATCAACTAAGAGATAATGCATAATTATTCTCCTTCTTTGTTTTTCTTTTCGTCTTCGTTTTCCGACGTAAGATAGGGAAAGGCGTTAAGCATCCGCTTCTGACTGAACGCCAGCCAGCGATCCAGAAGTTTTTCGCGGCGTTTTTCGATGCGTTTGACCGCTTCGCTTTCGTGAAGCTCTTGGCGTTTTTCTTCCAGATCCCGCGTACGCACATACACGCGCTCGCCAATTTGATCGGATACTTTTCGCATATCCCGGCTGAATTTTGCCGTATGCTTCCACTTTTTATTGAGTCCAAACAGGGTGGCGACCATGTTCACCACATCGACGAGAAGCAACAGAAGTAAAACCGCCGTGATGGCCCATGCGAGCTTCACCGGCAACAAGCGGATTAAACGGCGTAGAAGAGGATGCACGGCCTCATACAGCACAAAGCAACACATGCCCCAGAGGAGGGAATATTCCAAACAGATGTAGCCGCCGAGATTCAGGCGTCGATAGGAATAATCCCACCATTTGCGATGCAGCAGTTTCTCCAGTACAAATCCGGTTACCAGCTCGATCGCGGAGGCGATCAGCATGGAGCCGAAAAACAGCCATAGTTTATTGGTACGGGCAATATCCGAGAGAAACAAAATGACCGCGCAGGCTCCGAAGCCATAGATGGGACACCATGGACCGCTGAGCATCCCGGCGTTAATAAATCGCCCGGAATGAACGGCATTATAACCGACTTCCATCATCCACCCGATGGATGCATAGACGAAAAAATAGAGTAGCAACAGGTAGTCCATAGAAGCCTCCTCCGGATTTGTAAACATACGACAAAAAGAGCAAAACCGGTACCGAATCGTGAAAGAATTCTCCATCATTGTACCCATTACCGTTTATAGATCTTCCATCCCGTGGCAGATTTGCTATAATTTTTATAGCGTGTCTATACATAAGTAAGGAGGGTTGAGGGTGGGCGGCGAACATCGATTAAAAAAGATTTTTGGACTGGAAAGCGTTTTATTTCTCATCTGTTTCTTTGGCTTTTTCATCGGCATGGGGAAGGTCATGGGCGCAACGAATATGTTGATGACGCTCATGAATACGGCCTATGAAAGCTTGATGCACACCTGCTTCTATATTATGGCTATTTCTGTAATGGCCGGCGCGGTGTCCGGTCTGTTTTCGGAATTTGGCCTTATCGCGTTGGTCAACAAAGTGCTTTCGCTCATCATGAAGCCCATCTACGATTTGCCCGGTGCGGCGTCCCTAGGCGTCATGAACTGCTACTTATCTGACAATCCGGCCATTTTAACGTTAGCGACGGAAGAAAACTTTATTCGCTATTTTAAGAATTATCAAAAGCCGGCCTTGACGAATCTCGGCACGGCATTCGGTATGGGATTGATTACCACGACCACCATGATGGCGCTTCCCGTGGAAGGAGCCTTAAAAGCTGCGTTCATCGGAAATCTCGGTGCGGTTGTCGGCAGTGTCGTCAGTGTACGACTGATGCTGCGTGCAACCAAAAAGAAGTATGGTATTCATGCGCAAGAAGGCTTTGCCGTGCAGGACAAGCTGCCCTCGACCATGCGCATCGTGCGTCCGGGAAGCGTTGGACAGCGATTCATCGAGGCGCTCTTAGATGGTGGAAAACGAGGGGTGGACATGGGTATGGCCATCATTCCCGGCGTCCTTGGCATTTGCACGATTGTCCTTCTGCTTACGAACGGTCCGGGAGCCGGCGGCGTCTACACCGGGGCAGCAGGGGAAGGCGTTCCCGTTCTGCCTTGGATTGGACAGAAACTCTCGTTTGTGCTTCGTCCGCTCTTTGGTTTTACCAGTGCGGAAGGCATCGCTGTCCCCATCACGGCGCTGGGCTCCAGCGGCGCCGCCATCGGCGTGGTCAAGAACATGGCGCAGGTTGGCGCAGTCAGCGGAAATGACATTGCTGTCTTCACCGCGATTTGCATGTGCTGGTCGGGCTATCTTTCCACGCACGTCGCGATGATGGAAGCCCTCGGCTGCAAAGACTTAACCGGTCGCTCGATTTTAAGCCATACCATCGGCGGATTGTGTGCGGGCGTTGCGGCCCATATTCTTTTTATGCTGCTGTAGAGAGACAGTGTTGTAGATCCTCGAAGAAATTCTTTTATATATGCGACGGTCCTCTTATCCAATGATAGGAGATAATTTTAGTAAGGTATGTTATCCTAATCGTGAGTATTTCTAAGAATTTGCTGTGTATTTTAAAGGAGTAAGAAATGAAACGTCATCGCCAACGTCTTTTGTCTATTTTTCTTTCCTTGGTTTTCTTTTTGCAGGCCATTTTTTCAATTGGTGGAGGGGTGTTAGCGGATAATCCGAAACCGCAAAATCTGCCCTTTGAGGGAAAGACTGTAGCAGAAGAAGGAAACGTATTAACGAAGACCGGTGAGCCTGGCTCCGGTGTGGAAATAACCAGAAAGGAAGCGGGTTCTCCATTAAAGGTCATTTTGCGTGTTGTTCACGTTACGGATCAGGATACGCTTGATGACCAGACGAAATTCGATGTTGGGGAATCGATTAAAGCTGCTATGGATATCACGGTTTCCGGCTCAGGGGAAAAGATAAATAATCCGTGGGCCATGATTCAGGTGCCAAAAAAGAAGTCGATTGAAAAACCGATGAAGATCGATTCAAAAAACGCCTATCAGTCTCTTTTCATCGAAGATGAAGACAACTGGTATATCCTCTATAAGTTTACAGAATTCACCGGTGGTAGCCGTTTTACGTTTCCGTTTCCTTTTTCCTTTAAAGAAAGTGCGAATGACGGCGACACCGTTACGGTCAAAGCATCCATTCTTGACGCTTCTAACGTTACCGATCCGGAAAATGACGATCCAAAAACCTCTCTAGAGAATGCCCTTTTATGTTCATCGTTATATTCTGCAACACAAACGTATAAAGCGCGCAAAGTCCTCGCAAAGTATGATGGAACATGGTTGTGGGCAAGAGATGGGCGTCTTGATGCGAGTCAAGACAAAACGCTATATCACTATAACGTGCAGCGTAATGAAGGGGAAAAGACAACGAGTGAGCAAGGTTTTCCCTTTTCTCTTGTCGCTTCGGCAACGATTGATCATACGAAGTATTCGGGGAAATATGTATTAGAAAAAGCGAAGAATCTTTCCTTTACGATGTCTCTTCCCGAGGGATTGGAACCGGATATCGCATCCATGGAAAAGATTGCGTATTACGTTAATCCTTCTTTCGATAAAGCGAACAAACGTCTAACCTTCCAAGTGAATAATCCCGAGGCAGGGGGAGCATGGGCATGGCGAAATAATCTCTCCGGCATCACTTTTGATGTTCCTTTTCTCGCAAAAAGCATGGCCTTTAATAAAGAATATGAAGTGACGATGACGTGTGTAGTCAATGCAGGAGAGGAGAATAGACAGCTACCGGAGTCATCCACTCGGTTTATCTTTCATCCCATCGAGTTCAAGTCTACGGGGGATCTCATAGTTTTCAAAGACAATCTCACGGGCAAACAAAATGACCCTTTTCCTTATTTTTTAACGGAAGGACATTATACCATTGTTAACGATCGTATTTATGATCGTAGCGGGCGGGATATGACCGATCTTGGGATGACCTATACGTTAAAAGTATATAATCGGAATAACGGATCGACGATGATGAATCCTGAAGGAGGACAGGCATCAACGATTACGTGTATACGCGATATTCTTCTGGATGATGAAGGAAAGGACAACCGTCTGTATTATAAGTCATTTACCTTGCAACGCATTGCTTTTGTTGGCTGGCCGGGCGTTACGTATAGCGAAGACCAACAGAAGCAAAGAGTGGAAGATTTAATGACCTCCTTTACCAAAACGCCGAACACGCTCTATGGCGTCAAACGCGATGGCACCGAAGTGGTGTTGGCAAAGAATGTGAAGTATCAAGAAACGGTTACCATTGATGACCGTGCAGGAGAGTATTATCAGCTGAATCTGAAATTTGATCAACCGATTACCCTAGACAATGCGTTACTTGAATTTTACACCCAAGCGTTTCCCACGCAGAAAGAGCGGGAATATTTCAAAAATGGAACCTATGCGGACTGGAACCAATATACAGGTAGTGGTTCGGTGTATAATACTCCTTCTGGAGAACCGATGATAAAGCCGATAGCAAGGGACAATAGGCAATGGGGTTATACGTATTTAGGCCCGATTCAGCCGATTATGTCGTTTTATGGCGCAAAAAATAGGGTGTTAACGTATAACGTGCAAGGAAGCAACGTCAACTTACCGGTTAATGTGTCAGCCAATTATGACATTTTCGGTGCGAACTGGGGCCCCTGGATCGACAAACCCATTAAAAATACCAAGATTCTTGTTCTTCTTCCTCCGGAATTCCATTATGGAAATAAGACGAGTTTAGCGGACTATGCCAGTAAGAACATCGGGGAACCGACGGTAATTGCAAATTATAAAAACACCGGAAGAGAGGCTCTTCTATATTCCATTCCTGATTTTTATCCGAAAAAAGAGGGCGTGGTAAGTTCCGGTTCACTGATGTTGATGCCGACGGTTACGGCCACGCCGTATGCAAAAAACGGAATGAATACTGTGGACTATTATCTCATCTATGAAAACAATGATGTGATTAAGCCACAACTTCCGGCAATGGGCTATACGGATGTTTTGGATCTGGACGAGGATGGCGATACCCAAGAGCAATTTATGTCCCAAAGGTCGACGATTGACTATATTCCACCGTCTGAATTGCTGGTCACTAAACAGGCAGGAATTGATCCGCAGAGCTTAACTACCTTTGCTACGGTGGATATGGGCCAAGCATTCTTCTACAATATCAAAATTTTTAATAATACGTATGCTGATTGCTTTTCGGCTTCGGCATTGGATGTGTTGCCCTATATTGGAGATCATAGTATTGCTGCGGATAAAGATGGACAATATCCTGCTCGAGATTCGGAATATCCGATTCAACTTGCAGGCTTTTTGGAGGATCTCCCGGAGAATAGCGAAGCGATGAAGAAATTTGCTGTAACCTATCAACTCGCTGAACAAGGAGAAAATTTAGAGAGTGTGCGAGATGGGGAGTGGTTTACGAAAGAAGAGGTGTTGAATCAGGGAAAGATGGCCTCCGATATCAAGAGCTTTTGCCTTCAATTGAAAAAAGGAGAAAAGATTCCTGCAAGAACAGAGCTCAATGTCCTTGTACCCGCTCTCCTTCCTATGAACCCATCTCTTTCGGACGGCGCTTTAACGGTTAACACTTGTGCGCTGTCTACGGATAACATACTTTATGCGGAAGCCAACAAGGTGAACGTTACGTTTTCGACCTATCAGGTTTCCTGGATTGTCTTCGATGATAACAACGAGAATGGCCTGCGTGATAAAGACGAGAACGGTGTAGCCAATCGTACCGTCGAGCTGATAGACAAGAAAACCGGCGATGTGGCCCTTGACGAAAACGATCAACCGTATCGTGTACAGACGGATGCAAACGGCAAGTACACTTTTAAGGTCTATCGAAGAGGAGAATATTCGGTTCGCTTTATCAAGCGGAACAGTGATGTGTTTATGGACAAACAAACACAAGATAACGACGTCAAGACAATCAACGACAATGTGGGAACCACAGCAGAGAAGACCCTTAATCCCCTGATGAAGCACGCTGTTTTTAATGCCGCCATTCTTGATAAGGGAGTGGAAATTCCGGTCACCAAGTTCTGGAAGGATAGTCATGGTAAAGATATGGTCAAGCCGCCGGTTCAAGAAGTGATCGTGCAGCTGCTGCAAAATGGAGTTCCCATGCCGGGCAAAACGCTCACACTAAAAGCGGAAGAAAACTGGATGGGGAAATTCCCATCCATGGAGCGAACGGATGCAGTGGGGAAAGCCTACACCTATTCCGTTCAGGAAGTCGGCGTGAATGAAAATGACCAAATCCGCCTCAATGGAAAGCGGTTCATGGTATCGATAACGGGAACCGTCGAAGACGGATTTATCGTGACCAATACGGAAAAAACATTTAGACCGTGGAAACCTTCAGACAACAGCGAAAATGCGACCAGTTCTTCGGACGTTTCCGAACAACCGGGTTTTTCGGAAAATCCGGTTGAATCGTCTGTCTCGCCCACGAATGAAAGCGCAAAGAAAACGCATAAAGCAAAGAATAACAAGGCACCTAAAACGGGAGAAATCACACTTCTAATGGCATTATGCGGCATGGGTATCGTAAGCATCGCAGCCTATGCGACGTTGAAAAAGAGGGGCAGAGAATAGTGTGGAGTTGAGGACTTTTGAGCCAAGCTGCTTAGAAGCCTTCGGAAAATAAGAACAGAAAAAAACCGCTCGATGCATAGTGCATTCGAGCGGCTTTTCTTTCTTAAAAGTGGAAGACTACTGTTCGTTCTCTTTTCTACATATATAGCGCATTCCACCGGTGATCGCAAGGAACGTCAAGGCGCTGACGAGAAAGATGGCGTTATCATTCGTTTTCGGTGCAACGTTCTCTTTGTTGGTCGTGCTTCCGGCCTCTGCTAAGGCATCATGCGGCGTGACCGGATTTGCCGAGGACGGATCCGAAGTTGCGGGATTTTCCTTCCATTCCGCCGTAAAGGTATGATCGCCCTGCACCAAATAATAATCTCCAGACGGAGGAGATGGGGAGCAGCCGGAAAGGCACCAATAGTACAACGAAAAACTTCTTGTTATAATCAAAAGGAAAAGTTATGCGCAAGAAAAGCTCATTGTTAAGCGCATCATGCTTTATGCCCATCCGCGCGAAAGGAGGAACTATGTATCGTAAAGAGATGCTAAGTTATTGTCTTTCCCTTCTTTCCGTATTCGCAGCGATCGCTTTGCATTTTTTGGATGCCTTTCACGGGATTCCTTTTTCGGTGCATGTTGTGATTTTCTCTCTGTATGGCTTTATCGTTTTCTTGTGGTGCCGGAACATGGAGAATCGCTTATTGCGCACGTCTTCGATTCGCCTTTTTCAGTGCATCAGCTTGCTGCTGATGGGCTACTTGGCGTTGCGGACCGTAAAGTACGAAATTTTGTTGGAAAATCCGGTGGCGAAACAGTATATTCGCTATGGCTACTATTGTTTCACGCTCAACATTGTCCATCTCGTATTTATTACCTCCTTGTTGATCTCCAAGTCGGAACAGGAACGCATCAATAGGCGTTGGAATCTGTTGTGGATTCCGACAGAGCTTCTTGTGTTGCTGATTTTGACAAATGCGTTCCACGGTCTTGCGTTTTCCCTGACCGATAAAGGGTCTCATCAATACGGCCCGGTATTTTATTTAGTACTTCTCTACATCTTGCTTTTGGCGATCGCCACAATTATCCATACACTCATTCCGTCTTTTGCAACAAAACAATTCCGGCCGATTGTGCTGCCGATAGGAATTCTCTCCTTGTGGATGCTCTATACATTGCTCTATGTTTTCGATTGGAAACCGTTTTATCCCGTCCGCCTGCTCGTAAAAAGCGCGGAATTCAATATTTTAATGGTTCTTTTATTCATTGAAGCGTTGGTGTTTATGCGACTTTTGCCTTCCAATAGAGGGTATGGGCGTTTTTTAAAAATGTCCGCACTCAATATCGGCATCATGAATGCAAAGGGGGAGACAGTGATTGCTCCCAACAAAGGACCTGCGGTCAGCCGCGATCTGCTCATAGAGACCAAGGCACATCCGGTGTCTCTTGATGCCAATACGCTTTTGGAAAGCGCAGAAATTCAGGGTGGAAGATCTTTCTGGTTTGTAGATCTGACGGATTTTAACGCTTTAAAAACCCGCCTTTTCGCGTTAAACGAGGACATGATGAGCGAAAATGATCTTCTTGATGCGGACAATAAACTAAAGGAAAAAATGGCGAAACTGGATGAACAGAAGCAAATCCGCTCGGCGATTGACGCTAAGTTGAATCCGCAATTTCGCCGTCTGGAAGAGATCATCGCCCATATGCCGGAAGAGGAAGAAGTGTTTGAAAATGCCCTGAAGGACGCCTGCATTTACAATGTGTATATCAAACGCTACTCCAATTTGTTTTTATTGGCCAAAACGAAAGAACAGCTCTCTCTTGCCGAACTCGGTTTAGCCATTACCGAATCGCTCCATTACCTACAATTACGAGGCGTTACAACCGATTTGCAGTGGCAAAGCAACGATCTTGTGGATGCCGCGGTGTGTTTACGACTGTACGAGGTGTTTCAAACCATTCTGGAGCTTCATTTTCCGTTTCTTTCTTCGCTGTCGATTGCTCTGAAACAACAAGGAAAATGCCCGGTATGGACCATGGCATTGGAGACAACCAAGCATTTTTCCATCCGGGATCGGATTGCGGAGAGGGAAGATGGCGTCGTAGTTCACATGGAGGAGCAACGGAAAGGCGTGCATTCTTTCTGGCAGATTACGGTGGAAGGAGAAGCGCATGACATTGTATAGCGTACCGGAAGGAACCCTCGCTCTTCTCTTTGTTATCTGTCTTTTTCTGCTGATGATCAGCATTCGAATTGTCGTTGAAATGATGGATATGCGGCCCAATTTCCGTGTCGTTCTCGGCAGCCTCCTCCTCTTTTCCGCCTGCTTTTTGGCAGCACAGGTTTTAGCGGAGATCGGGAGCCATAAAATGCGCCTCGGCAGGTGGTTTTTGCCGCTTTCGGTCCGGTACCTGATCGCTTTTCTTGTCGTCCTTTTCCTTCTGGAAATGCTTTTTATCCGGTGGATTCAACGGAACCGTAAAAAAGAAATCGGGAGAAATTCGATTAAGGAAAGTTTGGATAATCTTCCGGACGGCGTGTGCTTTTCGCGATTGGATGGAACTCCCTTGTTGGTCAATCGCACCATGCAAGAGATCAGCTATGCCGTGTTCGGAAAGTGGCTTGTCAATGACGTCGCCTGTGCCGAGGCGATTCGGGCCAATCAAATCGAGCCGAGGGCAACCATTCTGCAACGCGATCCCCTGGTGATTCAGAGCCAGCAAAACATTTGGCTGATTCAGGTGATTTTTCATGGGGATGTGAAGGAAACCTTGGCCTACGACATTACGCTTGAATGGGCATTATATGAGGAGATAAAAAAGAAAAATGTCGAAATTCAACAGCGTAACGCGCATCTGAAAAACTACCAGAAGCGGGTGAGCGAATACACGAGGCAAAAGGAAATCCTCCAGGCCAAAATCCATATCCATGATAAAATTGGTCAATCGTTGATTTATTGCAAACACTACTTAGAAAAGAAAGAAAAAAGCCGGGAAGACCGAGACCGCCTGCTCCAGCTGTGGCGGGAAAGTCTATTGGTGTTGGAGGAAAAATCGGATCCGCCCAAAGTATATACGGCGTGGGAAAAACTATTGTCCACCGCTCAGGCAATCGGGGTAGAGATGCATCTGCAAGGGGCGCTACCTACCGAAGAAAAGGAGCTCTCCGTTTTTGTGGATATCGTACATGAGGCGTTGAATAATGCGATCCGTCATGGAGCGGCAAAAAATATCGATATTACGCTCGAGCAAGAGGACGGGATGACTCGTTGTACGATTCGAAATGACGGGACGGTACCGAACGCGCCCATCCGCGAAAAGGGCGGATTAAAAAACATTCGGGAACGTATCACGCTCTATGGCGGCGAAATGTCCGTCTCGACGACGCCGTCTTTTGCACTCGCACTGTCTTGGCCGAAAGGGGAAAGCAATGACTTATAAAATTATGATCGTTGATGACCAATTCGTCTCGCGTGAGCTTTTTACCCTGTATATCCGGCAATCTCCCCAGTACGAAGTGGTATATTCGATTGATTCGGCAATGTTTGCAGACACCTATGTGTTGAAAAGTCCCATTGATCTGGTCATCATGGACATTCTCATGCAAGATGGCTCCAACGGCCTCGATGCGGCGGAAAAAATAAAACAGTTGCGACCGGACATCAAGATTATTGCTGTGACCAGCATGCCCGAGGTGTCGTGGATGGAACGGGCAAAAAAAATCGGCATTGACAGTTTTTGGTACAAAGAGGTGTCGGAAAAAAACATCCTGGAGATTATGGATCGTACATTAGCCGGGGAATCCATTTATCCGTCGGAAACGCCACAGGTACAGTTGGGCTTGACCAAATCAACCGATCTCACCCCGCGCGAAATTGAGGTGCTGCGCCTTCTTACCACAGGTGCCGGGAACGAGGAAATCGCGGAGAAATTGCATATTTCTCCCAATACGGTGAAGACTCATATTAAGCACCTCTTGGAAAAAACGGGATTTTCCAGTCGCACACAACTCGCCATCCAATCGCGTATCACGGGCTTTGTGATCGAAGAGGAGTAAGATTTGGCATGTCGACATCTTTTGACATATAAAAAGAGCCGTGGTCGGGGAGAGATTTCCTGCCACGGCTCCTTTTCTACAGAAAAGCGTAGGTCTGCGCTTTTTCGGTTCGCTTCGTGTGCGTTTCGTGTTGTCGTCCCGAAGCGGAAGCTTATTCGCCGGCGTCTTTTCGATCCATTTCTTCTAAGCGCTTCTGGTTTTCTATGGCTTCGTCAAGAACGCCTTTTTCGATCGCTTTTTTGAGCTTCGCATCCTTTGTCAAATCCAGCTTATTGCCTTTCAAGTCTTCGCTATTTTCGCCTAAGATGCGAGCGTAATTCAGGCCATATTTACTCTCCAGAAAATCGTCCACCTGAACGAGGTTGGACAGCTCATGCTTCGTTTCTTTTTCGTAATGGTGCCGCTGATTGGAATTGCGATAGCGCAGATACATCGTGTAATAGAATACAAGGCCCGACAGCAAAAGCAGCCATGCATATTCGCGGTATTCTTGAATATCCGTGTTATGGAAGATATCCATCATCGCAACCATATTCAGGATAAAGGCCAACAGGGCGCCGCCGATTTCCACCAGGAAGGAAGTGAGTAACAGCTTCTGAAAGTTGATGGGGACGCTTCCCATGGTTTCTTCGGTGCGGGCATTGACGGCGACATAGTGCAGCTGATGCTTTTTGCCTTTGGTTTGCATATAGCTGTAGAGCCAAATCGGCAAATAGGCGGCTTTCCAGGAATCGCCCTTGACTTCATAGTCCTCATGTTCCCAGCAGACGCCACGGTCATATTGTTCGAGGCTATCCTGTGCCGCAAGTCTTGCCACGTCGGAACTTTGTGCATCGACAACCTCTTTTAATGTTCCGATATTGGTGTCACGTTTTTCGGACGTATAGCCCTTGAGATAGTTGGAATTGAACGTGACGCAATTTTCGGTGTCGAAAGGCATCACCGCATTGATGATGTTCGTGGTCTTTTCTTTGGAGGAATAATCCAGTTTATCGCTGCTGGACTCAATGGAAAGATCGTCCACAAAGATATCGAACTCGCGTTCCACATGATAGACATCCGCATCGTATTCGATGTGCTTATGGCCTTCTTCGCCGACTTCTCGCGTGGCAGTTTCAATTTCCCCTTTGCCCGAAAGGTGCATATGCGCATTCACATCCACCAGCATATAGGGCATATAGACGCCGCAAATATTTTCGGTCGTAAATTCCTTCGTGAATTGCGGATGAGCAAAAAATCTTCGCTTCTGCACAAAGGCGTTGATCTTTTCCTGCGCTTGTTCTTTGGAGACGGAAAACGGCAGAATGACGTCCGGGACGGCACCGTTGGGAATCTGATTGTTCAGAGATAGCGTGTTGCGACACCAGTGGCATCGCGCCTGCGTGGATGTTTTCGTGTCGATGACGACTTCCGCGCCGCAGCTCTCACATTTCAGGGTAATGATGTCCTCGCTGTTCTCGTCGATATCCTGTGCGCCGCTTCGCAAAGACGTGCCTTCCAACGTACGGATATCTTGATCTTCCGGGGCAAGCTCCAACTCGAATTCATGACGACAGAAATTGCAACGCAGTTTTCCCGTTTTGGTATTGGTTTCAATATCGGTGGAACCACATTTTGGACATTTCACCTGTCCGTCTTTTTGCGCGGTTGGCGTGTTTATGACTTTCTCTTCCTTATTTTCCGCATTCATAAACCACCTCTCTTTACAGACCCAGGAGGTCGGACTTCATTTTGTTGAATTCTTCTTCCGTGATGACGCCGGCATCCAAAAGCTTCTTCATCTTAATCAATTTTTCCGTCGGATCTTCCGGACTCTGGTTCGACGGAGACGGCGCATTTTGCTGCTGCGGTTGTGCTTGCTGTTGGGAGGGAGCCTGTTGCGGCTGGCCCTGATTCATTTGTGCTGCGCCGAAATTGGGCTGATAGGAGCTTGGCGTATTGGGCTGTTGCGTGCCGGACATCATATTTCCGGTCGCATTCATGCCCATGCCCATAAAGGCCATATTGGCGCCGCCGCCATTTTCACCTGCCGACTGCAATCCTCTTGCTGCAGCTTGTTGGAAAAACGCGTTTCCGCGGCTGCCGGAAAGCGCATCCGCTTTCTTGACATCCGACATCAGCTTCTTGGTGTCTTCGTCGTATTCGATCGCAAGTATGGCCGTCTTTACAATGACAAGACCTCTATCCGTTTTCCATTGGAAACCTTCTTCGACGGCAAGGGAAAGCGACTGTGCAAAACCGATCTGGTCGCCTTGAATCTTGCTCATGCGGTTGCCTCGACTCGGATCATTGGTATAGTTCGAGAAGGCGGCGGAAAGGCTTCCCACGACTTCATTGAACAGCTGGGAAGCGGCATCGTTATCCATATCCGAAAAATCGAACACCGGTGCATCCGCCAGCAAATATTTTTGTGGAACAAAATTCTTTACGAATAAAAGCGGATCGACAATTTTTAAGGTGTAGGTGCCGCGCGTGACCGCACCGACCTGCGTGCCGAAGAAGGCATCATCCCAATAGATTTCGCCTTGTGTACCGAAGCGGTTGTTCGGGATTTCCTTTAGGTTCACGTAAAAGGCCAGTTGCTGTGAGCCAACCTGGCCGCCAAATTTAATTTTTTCCCATGTGGACTGGATCAGCGAAGCGACCGGACCGTCGCCGGCAAAAATGCTTTGGGAATTGATATCGTCCGAGCGGAAGATAAATCCGCCGGCTTCGGCAACGATACCGGTAATTTGCCCATCCTGCATGGTGATGAGCGCCGTTCCTTCGGGAACGATGATTTTACTGCCGTTACTGATGATATTGGCATTGCCCTTGGTATTGGAACCGCGCCCTTGGTTTGTTCCCTGCGGTTTTGCAGGGAAAATCGCCGCCGTTGCCGGAATGGAGCCATCCGGAAGGTAAAAGTCCAACCATTGATCGGCGAAGGTTCCGCCCAACGCGCCTGTGAAAGCCTTAATAAACCCCATATTCATCCTCCTTTTCGCTACGATGAACGTACTGTGCATGGAACGACACATGTTCACTGGTAGCTTCATGATAGGGGCTTTTTCGCGTTTCCACATCCTCTAAACGGGTGATATTGCTTCGTGGGCGTTAGGTATTCGGCGAATTTTTTTGCTCTTCCTGTTCCAGGATGGCAATGCAACGGAGAAGCTGTTTTTGGGAATACACACCCAGCTTGCTGTAAATATTCCGGTTATGAAAGCGCACGGTCGATTCCTTTAAATCCGCTTCTTCCATAATTTCTTTGACGCCTTTTCCGTCCATGTAGAGCCGAAGAATTTCTTTCTC
This sequence comes from Murdochiella vaginalis, assembly GCF_902381775.1. Taxonomy (NCBI): domain Bacteria; kingdom Bacillati; phylum Bacillota; class Tissierellia; order Tissierellales; family Peptoniphilaceae; genus Murdochiella; species Murdochiella vaginalis. The sequence goes on along the minus strand of NZ_LR698969.1, from coordinate 160,190 downwards.
TCTTTTGGTTAGCAGCTTGAAACCGATTTTAAAGTTTTCATAATCAGCGGGATCGATTTCGTTTTTGCGCGAATAGGCAAGGCGTTCAATTTTCTGTGTAATTTTGTCGTATTCTTCCTGCATTTTCTGAAGTTCTTTTTCAGCGCGCTTCTTTTCCTGCTCCATGTTTTCAAGAAGCTCTTCATTGGCCCGGTTTTCTTCATCCAGAAACACGAAAAGGTCGTCGATTTCGGCAATGGAAGAGTCTGTTGCCATATAGGTTTTCTGCTGAATCTTTTGAATGCTTTTTTTCAGCGGAATAAGATACGCCGTGCTGAAATAAATGCAAAGTCCGGCCGCCAAAAGCAAAAACAGGGCAATTAAAGATACCACGCGAAACATATTTTGTATGGCAAGATAGTCATAGTCCGGTTTCGGTACGAGAACATGCAGCGTAAAATCGACATTTTTCGGGAAAATCGTGATTTCTTTCGATGCGCCAATATATGACGTGGACGAGGCGTTTTCGTACAAAGACAGACTCTGTCCGAAGGGCTTCGTCGCAAAGGAGCCTAAAGGTGCCGAATAATATCCACTTGTGATGCCGGCACTGAAACAATCCTTCGCATCGACAAATTCTCTCTTGCCTTTACTGAGGCAAAAGGTAGCCCGATTAAGGGGAGAGGGCTGCGCAAAGGCTTGCTTAAAGTAGCTTTGATTCACTTCTAAACCACAGATGCCATATACTTCTCCATGGGAGCCAAGCAAAGGAACCACCATCAACATGGCTTTTTCGGATGTTCCCGGCAAGGTAAAAATTTCGGTGGTACAAAAATTCGTGGTCAAGGGAGCCTTGGCATGCTGCAAAAGATCGGCATAGTTCGGGAATAAATCGGTATCAAACTCCAGCCGCCATTTTCGGTGCGGCATATAGCCCTTATTCCTTCCGATCGAGGAGAAGCCGCGATAGAGAAGAACATCATTGTCGGATGCATCCAGCGTTCCTCGTTGGAGGTAGAGTCCGGTACGGGAAGCATCGGCGTGATTACTTTTCGTGTCTACGGTTGCTTGCAACATAATAAAAGCACCGGTACAATTCGCTTCGAAGAGCTTATGACGAAGCGGATCAAAAAGCTGTTTTTGGATGTCAACGAGATGCTCTTGGGAGTTGTTCAGATCGTCAAAAGCAATGTGATTTTCGGAAAGATAGTTTTCGACGATACCGCCGGATTCCCTCGAGAGAAGAATGCTCATCGTCGCTAAGTTTTTGTAATACGAGCTCGTTTCGCGCGCAAAGATATCCAGTTGAAAGTTCAGATTCTTATCCATGCGTTGCTTGGTGTCGGTATAGCCTAAAACAAAATACAACCCCACAAAAAACAGACTTAACAGCAGCATGGAAAGGACCAGCATGGTCAAGAAAAGTCTGCGCTGCAAGCTGTGCCTGCGTAGATTTAATGAAGATAAATTGACCATCGTATACCTCAATTACTGGATTGCGCAGAATAACGCCCAGATTTCCTCGGCTCGTTTTTGTGCTTCTTCTTCCGTGTGCATTTTACCGGCAAGTCCCGCTTGTTGCTTTTTTAGCGCCTCATAGAGCGCATGTACCTTGTCGTAGTAATGGACATTTGTAGGTTCTCTTACGGCCGTTGCCGTTGCGTTGATCGTTTCCAACGTATTATAAAGATTTTGGTATCCCTGGGAGGGGAAAGCATGGCCTTTTATTTTGGCAAATGCGTCTTTTCGCACAGGCATATAGCCGGTTTCCACACAGAAGCTCAGGTTGCGTTCCGCTTCGGTCAGCCATTTGGCGAAAACGGTGGCCGCTTCGGTTTTCTGTCCCGTCGTTTTCCGTGCACAGAGTCCCACTCCTGCTTGCGTTACCAGAAATTTTTTTCCTGCCGCTTTCGGCATCGGAAGCACCTGCAGATCCATGGGCTCCGACTTGCCGTCCGGATAGGTAATAGCATCGTTGTAATACAGGATGGACGCAGTTGAGCCAATACCGGCAATGACCTCGCCGGTCATGACCTGCGTGTTGGAGTACAGATCGGATACCACAATATGGCCTTTGGAAAGCGCACGGGCAAAAGGCATGAAGGATGCTTTCCATTGGGCGTTCTCGAGATCGTACCAGCCTTCCTTCGTGTAGAAATTGCTTGCTCCTTTTTCCATCGCATCCAGATCTACGCAGCGAAGCAGATAATCCAAGGCACAGAAAGGCTTGCCGCCGGACCAGTTGTAATATTTTTCGGCAGCGTCAAAAAAACCGTCCCAGGTGGAAAGATCTTCTTTGCGGACGCCGGTTGCAGCGGAAAAACGCGCAAATGGCGCACCGGCAAGATAAAGCACATATGTTGACTTCGATACCGGCAATATCGACAATTTCTCACCGATGATTCCATCTTCAACGAAGGCGGGAACGAATTGCTCACGCTCTTCTTCGGTGAATTGTTCTTTCCAATCCAGCAAGGTATCCGCGCCCAGCTTTTCTGCGTTGGTGATATGACAGAAAAACAAGTCTGGCATATCGGGAACGCCCGGCGTATTGGCTTGTGCTTTCAGGAGTTTATCACCGATCGCATAGGCGTTGGACATGAGGGTGACGTTCACGAGAATGCCTTTTTCTCGGCCGGTCGTCTGGTTAAATTCTTCAATCATTCGGTTCATCGGCGAATCCACCTGCTCGCCGTAAACATGCCACATGGTCAAGGTAACCGGATGTTTCGGATCCAGCGTGGCGTTTTTTGTACAACCGGTAAAGAGAAAAAGCAACAGCAACGTGGAGCAGAACAGGAATAACGAATGCGATTTTTTCATGGGAACCTCCTATGCAGATCGCTGTTACCTAAAACCTATCGATTTTCCCGTCAAAACAACAAAAAAACGAAAATTAAAATTATTATTTTCTTCTTTTCCTATTGAATTTGACGGTATTGACGGTTTCAAAATTTTAGAAACTTGTATTCTTTTGGTAGAAGAGCAACCGAGGAGGAGACACGTTACTCTTTGCAACACAATCGAAGGGCGATGCTCCCGTCACCGGATTGCATCCGTACATAAAATCTGTTTACGCCGGCAACAAACAGAGTTCCATCCCCTTCCAAAAAAAATGTATCATGCCTTGCGAATTTCGTCAATTCGCCTCATGGCAGAAACAACCCTTCTCTATCGGCAGAAAAAACTATAAATCGAAAGGAGCAAGTATATGGAAAACAATAACAATGGGATCAAAATGTTAAAGGTTAGTAGTATTTTGTTGATCATCGGTGGTGCGATTGCAACAATTTTGGGCATTGTTTCGCTTCTCGGCGTCGGTGCGCTCCATTCCATATTCGGCGATGATCTCCCCGTCGGACTACTGTATGCGGTTGCCGGATTCGCGCTGGCCAGCGGTGTTTTAACGCTGATCGCCGGAATCGTCGGCGTAGGGGCCTGCAAAAAACCGGAAAAAGCCGGCACATGCATCATTTTAGGCGTGATTGTTGTCATCCTCACGGTTATCGGCCAAGTCCTGAACATGAAGGCAGGAAATCAGTTTGATATTACCTCGATTGTTATCGGCTTGCTTTTGCCGGTGGTCTATATCGTCGGCGCGAGCCAAGTGAAGAAAATGGCTCTTAGCAAATAAAGCGGATGCATAACAAGGAAAACGGATGCTCAACAAGTGAAGGAGGAACAAAATGAAAAAGAATAGGAAAATGATGAGATCAATGTTGGCGATGTTGCTCGTTTTCGCCCTTTTCCTTCCGCTTCTTGCCGGCTGTGGGGGAGCAAAGAAAGGCGGGAAGGATAGCGGGTCGGCGGCACCTACTGAAAATACGGATTCAAGCGCGCCAGCGGAAACCGGGAAAAAAGAAGTGAAGGCCAATGAGGGTGGAGCCAAGGTTATGGCATTGAATGACAAGTATACCCTTGACGGCAATGATTTCGAGTTGGCCTCGTACTGCTTGATGGAAGATTACGACGGCGACACCAATATCGTGATGACCTGGAAATTTACCAACAATGAGAAAGAAGCAAAAACGTCGTTGTTCCTCTTCTTCTATGATTTTTATCAGGGCAAGGAACAAGTAAATGAACCGGGCACGATTTTTCTTTCAAAAGACAGTACCAAAAGCTTGACGGAATATGAATTTAACGAAGTGGAACCGGGGGAGACGGGAACCTTCTTCCTTTGCTATAAGCTCAAGGACAAAAAAACACCGGTCAAGGCAGTCATCAGCGGCTTATCGGATAAGGATAAATTTGAGTTCGAAATGCCCATAGAGGGACTGGAACCCGTTACCGTGGATGCTCTCGATATTCCAAAATAAGCTATCGCGGAGTTATCCTTTTCGCTGCGCGAGAAATCTGCGCAGAATCAAAGAACCACCCTCCTTTATGGAAAAGGAGGGTGGTTCTTTTTTTCTCTAAACGGATTAGAGGAGTGTCGAATTCGTGACGATTATTCCAGCGCAGCTTCGACTTTCGCAATGCAGGCAGAAATCTTCGAATCCAGATCCTTTAACGCCTCGTCCATTTCACGACGCTTCTCAGCCACATAGGCTTCGTCCTTGATCGAACCTAAGTTGATCTTGACGTTGTAGAAAGCGACGACGACCGCCGCGCGCAGGCAGTGCAATCCGGCGCCGACATCCGTGATGGCGTTCTGGTTACCGCGAACGATCAGCGGTTCGGCATACTTGAGAAGTTCCATGGCTTGAATGCCGGTGGTGAAAGGCACATTCGCCGCATTCTTGTATTCTTTTTGAATCGCGGCACTGCGAGCAGCTTTTTCTTCGGCTGTTTCCTTCGGCATTTTGAATGCTGCCATCACGCCATTGAACGAGTTGGCGTCATGATCAATCGCGTCGATGAAGAATTTCTCGTATTCCTTCAGTTCCGGAATGTATCCTTCCATCTCTTCCTTAGCATCTGCGTATTTCTTGTTCGCAACGGTCAGTTCACAGACCATGGCAAATAATCCGGCAGTTTGCGCAGCCGAGAGCGCAGCGATAGAGCCGCCGCCCGGAGCAGCAGAATCCGAAGCCAATTCCTCAATAAATTCGGTAACGGTTAAATTTTTTAACATATTTTCTCCTTTTTGTTGTGTGAACCGGGCCACGCCCCGAAGACTCTTCTTCGAGGCGTAGTCTGGTGCCGTTATCGTGTTGTTAGAATAAGCCGGTCATGTTGCCGAGCTCATCGACATCCATGTGATCCGCAGCCGGAACTTTAGGAAGACCCGGCATAACCATGATGTCGCCCGTCTCGCAAACGATGAAGCCTGCACCGGCAGATACGCGCACGTTCTGCACCGTGATTTCAAATCCGCTCGGCGCACCAACTGCGTTCTTATCATCCGAGAACGAGAATTGTGTTTTCGCCATGCAGATCGGCATCTTGTCGAGTCCGAGTTTTTCCAGCGTTTTGATTTGTTTCTTGGCCGCTGCGGTCAGCGTCACTTTGCCACCGCCGTAGTAGTCTTTGACGATGATGTCCAATTTTTCCGGAATCGAGGCTTCCACATCATAGAGGTAATGGAAGTTATTTTCTTGGTCCGCCGCCTTGACTACCTTTTCAGCCAGATCGGTCATGCCGTCGCCGCCCTTTGCCCAGCCATCGGACAGGGAAAGTTCCACGCCGTATTCTGCACACAGATCCGTCAACGCCTTGATTTCGGCATCCGTATCGAAGATGAAGCGGTTGAGCGCGACCACAGTCGGCAGCCCGAAGCCCTTCATATTCTTGATGTGGCGACCGAGGTTCGCAAAGCCCGCCTTTACGGCCTCTACGTTCTCACCCTTCAGATCCTTCTTGTCGACGCCGCCATGCATCTTAAGCGCCTTAATCGTGGCAACAATGACGACTGCATTCGGCTTGAGGCCGCCAAGACGGCATTTGATGTCGAAGAATTTTTCTGCACCGAGGTCGGCACCGAAGCCTGCCTCCGTGACGAGGTAATCGGCCATCTTCAGGCCCAGCTTCGTCGCGATGAGGGAGTTACAGCCGTGTGCAATGTTCGCAAACGGACCGCCGTGGATAAGCGCCGGTGTATGCTCCAGCGTTTGTACGAGGTTCGGCTTAATGGCGTCCGCCAAAAGCATTGCCATGGCACCCTCTGCATGCAGATCGCCTGCGGTGACCGGAGCGCCTTCCTTGTTGTAGGCAACGATCATGCGTGCCAGACGCGCTTTCAGATCTTCCAGACCGGAAGCAAGGCATAGCGCAGCCATAACTTCGGAAGCCACGGTGATCATAAAGTGATCTTCACGGGGAACACCGGATGCTTTGCCGCCCAAACCGATGACGACGTTACGCAGCGAGCGGTCGTTCATATCCAGGACGCGTTTCCAGACGATGCGACGCTCGTCGATGTTCAAGACATTGCCTTGTTGCAGATGGTTGTCAATAAGCGCAGACAGAAGGTTGTTCGCCGCCGTCATGGCGTGCAGGTCGCCCGTAAAGTGGAGGTTGATGTCTTCCATCGGCACCACCTGGGCATAGCCGCCGCCGGCTGCGCCGCCCTTGACACCGAATACCGGTCCGAGGGAAGGCTCACGCAGAGCAACAACGGAATTTTTGCCGATTTTGTTCAGACCCATCGTCAAGCCGATGGAGCAGGTAGATTTTCCTTCGCCTGCGGGGGTCGGTGTGATGGCAGTAACCAAGATCAGCTTGCCGTCTTTTTTGTTGGCGAAACGCTGAATCGCGTCATGTGTAATCTTTGCTTTATATTTTCCGTACAGCTCCAGATCGTCCTCTTCCAAGCCTACCTTTTTGGCGATGTCCACGATCGGAAGCATCTCTACAGAATTGGCAATTTCAATATCGGTTTTTACTTCTGCCATGATTTACTCCTCAATTAACAGGGTTTCAATGATCTGATCAGCGCGGAAATTCTCAATCTGCATATAGTAGGCTGCAGAATCAACCAATGCTTGCAGCGGAACCATGCCGATGACTTCCGTACCGTAAACGCTGACGCCGTAACGAGCCGCTTCCGATTTGATCATTTCGATGGCCTGATAGATCGCGGTCTTCTCGTAATTGACTAAGTTCATCGAAACCTGCGTCTGATGACGCTCTTCGAGCGGAAGACCGATGGCTTTTACAAAGCGCAGACCGCCGCCGATGTGACGAACTTTTTTCGCAATGGCTTCGGCAATCTCGACCTTGTCGGTGTTGAGATTGACGTTGAAAGCAACGAGGTGGAAACGGGCACCAACAGCGGTTGCACCGCTCTTGACATTCATTTCACGGGGACCGAAATCCGGCTCCCATCCGTCTTCTTTGATCTTTTCGAAGAAGCCTTCATACTGACCCTTGCGAACCTTGGCCAAGTTCTTGCGCTCCGGCTTGGAAGCTGCATCTTCATAGAGATATACAGGAATGCCCAGCTCGCCGATGGCTTTGCCGACTTCCTTGGCGTACTCGACGCATTCTTCGGTGGTGCATTCCGTAATAGGAATGAACGGAACAACGTCAACCGCACCCATACGCGGATGACCGCCGGTGTGCTTGGTCATATCGATGAGCTCTTTGGCTACTTTAACGGACTCGATCACCGCGTTGATAACCGCTTTCGGATCACCGATGACTTCCACAACCGTACGGTTATGATCTTTATCCGGCTGGTAATCGACAAGCTTCAGGCCTTCTTTGGCACGGAAGCAATCCGCAATTTTTTCCACTTTTTCCAGGTCACGGCCTTCGGAATAGTTCGGGATGCACATTACACGTTTCATGGTCTGGTTTTCCTCCTTCAATTAGTTATGTTCTGAGCAACGGATACATCAAGTTCGGAATTTTTCCTGTAGAGGGGATCGCCCATGCCTTATTTGACGATCCTTTGACGGCTTCTAATCGGGTAACAGTGGCGATGAAAGCGATTTTCTTTTTCGCATATTCATCCGACGTTGGCATCATCATAAGCAAACATAATCTACGAAACGTCAAATATAGCGTTTCATTTCGACGTTCGTCATTTTTGTACCCTTTTTCTTGTTAGCGAAGCAGGTGCACAAGTGTTATGCGCGAACCATTTGTCGATCTTTGACGATGCATTGTCCGTTTTTATAGACTTCTACGGCATGATTCGTTGCGAAATAGTACAGCAGATAATCCAGGTTGGGAACGGCAAAAACAGTAAGATCCGCATTTTTACCTTTGTCCAAAGAGCCTACCGTTTTCTCGCGATGCACGGAATAGGCGGCGTTGATGGTAACCGCATTATAGACTTCCGTGGGGGTCATGCGCAGATAGAGACAACCGAGCTGCATGACAAACTGTAAATTCGCCATCGGGCAGGAGCCGGGATTGGAGTCCGTGGTGATGGTGATGGCCATACCGGCATTCATCATTTTGCGCGCCGGGGCATAGGTGTCCTCCATAAGAGAGAAGGTCGTTGCCGGCAACAGATTGCCGATCACGTGTGCATCGGCCAGTTTTTGAATATCTTCATCGGTGATGACCATCAAGTGCTCCGCACTGGTGGCGCCGACTTCTGCAGCGACAGCCGATCCGCCGATGGATTCAATTTCATCCGCATGAATGCGCAGCGAGAAGCCTTCCTTTTTTGCTGCTTCCAGCAGACGCTTGGACTGCGCAGCGCTGTAAACACCCGCGTCGCAGAAGACGTCAACGAATTCGGCAAGCTTTTCTTCTTTTACTTTCGGCAGCATTGTGATGATGTCATCGATCAGCGGATCCGGATTTTCTTTGTATTCGGGCGGAATGACGTGTGCCGCCATAAAAGTGGAAACCAAATCGACCGGCAAATCTTCATTGAGCTTTTTGACGACTTCCAGCTGGCGCTTTTCCGTTTCCCAATTCAGACCGTAGCCGCTTTTCGCTTCGACGGTAGTTACGCCATGGATCATCATTTGCTCCAGCAATTTTTTGGACTTGTCATAGAGTTCGTCAAAGGAAGATTCGCGCGTCGCTTTTAACGTAGATAAAATACCGCCGCCCTCTGCCAAAATATCGAGGTAGCTCATGCCATTGAGCTTCTTGGAAAACTCATGCTCACGGCTGCCGCCATAAACCAGATGGGTGTGGCAGTCGATCAGGCCCGGGGTGGCTACCATGCCGCGGCGTTCTTCTATTTTCGTCTGCGGACCGATGAGTTCAGCGGGAACTTCGCCTTCGCCGATGGCCAGAATTTTGTCGCCTTGAAAGGCCACATAGGCATCCTTCAGTACCGTTGCTTCATTCATTTCTTTTCCGCGCAGGGGATGCCCTGGATCATGCGGGGAAAAAAGCTCATTAAAATGGGTGAGAATTAAAGTTGCCGTCATAGTTCCTCCTTATATTTTTCTTTCTATTCTTTACAACAGATGGGCATAGTGATCAGACTTAATGTTCGTAGGAAAACAGGGACGCCGTTTTCCCGCTTCTCTTTTACCGAAGCGAATCTCCGCTTTTTGTCGAATATACCCATTTCGCCTTTTTCTCAGTTTGTCTATTAGGCGTCAAAAGGACGACGACTTTGTGTTTTCAAGACCTGCAGGTTCAAAATAGACGCTGCCAAGAAAAACGCTCTATTCATAGACTGTATAGAGACGAGGGTTGCGTAGGATGGGCATATCAACACATGAAAACCATTTCGCAGGATGGTAGGGTATTGAAGGAGGAAAACATGTTGGAGAACAAACAAATTCAGGAGGCTATGACCATTCGTTTGGAAATGGATGAGCTTCCGGAAATGCCGAAATTTCAAGAGGGCATTCGGCGCGCGCCGGATCGCGGCTTCCGTCTGACGAAGTCGCAAACGGAGATTGCGCTGAAAAACGCGTTGCGTTATATTCCGGAAAAATTCCATGAGCAATTGATTCCGGAATTTTTGGAAGAATTAAAGACACGCGGCCGTATCTACGGTTATCGCTTCCGTCCGGAAGGCCGCATCTATGGCAAACCGATTGACGAATACAAGGGAAAATGCCTCGAAGGGAAAGCCTTCCAGGTCATGATTGACAACAACTTGGACTTCGAAGTAGCTCTCTATCCTTATGAATTGGTTACCTACGGTGAAACCGGCTCCGTCTGCCATGACTGGATGCAGTATCGCCTGATCAAAAAATATTTGGAAAATTTGACGGATGAAACGACGTTGGTCATGGAATCCGGTCATCCGCTGGGACTCTTCAAATCCCGCAAAAACTCGCCGCGTGTGGTCATCACCAACGGTTTATTGATTGGTGAATATGACAACCACGAAGACTGGGAAATCGCGGAAGAGATGGGCGTAACCAATTACGGACAAATGACAGCCGGCGGTTGGATGTACATCGGACCCCAGGGCATTGTCCACGGCACGTTCAATACGATTTTGAATGCCGGACGCTTGAAGCTGGGCCTATCGGCTGAAGATGATCTGTCCGGAAAACTCTTCGTTACATCCGGTTTGGGCGGCATGAGCGGCGCACAGGGCAAAGCGGCCGAGATCGCGCATGCGGTCGGCATCGTCGCCGAAGTAGACATCAGCCGCATTGAGACACGACTGGAGCAAGGATGGATCTCCAAGCTGGCGGAAACGCCGGAAGAAGCCGTCAAGATGGCAAAGGAATCCCTCGCGAAGAAGGAAGCCATGTCCATTGCTTACCATGGCAATATCGTCGATCTGTTGGAATACATGTACGAAAACAACGTGCACATCGATCTGCTCTCCGACCAGACCTCCTGCCACAATGTGTATGACGGCGGTTACTGCCCGGTAGGCATTTCCTTTGAAGAACGCACCCGCATGCTGGCAGAAGACCATGAAGGCTTCATTAAACTGGTCGACAAAACGTTGGCGCGTCATTTTGCCATCATCAAAAAGCTCACCGAGAAGGGAACCTACTTCTTCGACTACGGCAACTCGTTCATGAAAGCCATCTACGATTCCGGCGTCAAAGAAATTTCCAAGAACGGCGTGGATGATAAGGAAGGCTTTATCTGGCCGAGCTACGTAGAAGATATTATGGGACCGCTGCTGTTTGACTACGGTTATGGTCCTTTCCGTTGGGTATGCCTCTCCGGCAAACATGAAGACCTGGTTGCCACCGACCATGCTGCGATGGATGCCATTGATCCGAATCGCCGCTATCAGGATCGCGACAACTACAACTGGATTCGCGATGCCGAAGAGAACAAACTCGTTGTCGGTACGCAGGCCCGCATCCTTTATCAGGATGAAGAAGGTCGTGTGAATATCGCGTTGGCCTTCAACAAACTGGTTCGTGAAGGCAAGATCGGCCCTGTCATGATCGGTCGTGACCATCATGACGTCTCCGGCACCGACTCGCCGTTCCGTGAGACTTCAAACATCTACGACGGATCCAAGGTTTGCGCCGATATGGCGATTCAGACGTACGCTGGAAACGCTGCGCGCGGCATGAGCTTGATCGCTCTGCATAATGGCGGCGGCGTCGGCATCGGCAAAGCGATCAACGGTGGTTTCGGCCTCGTTTTGGACGGTTCCGATCGCGTCGATGAAATCATTCGTCTCTCGCTCTCTTGGGATGTTATTGGTGGCGTTGCCCGCCGTAACTGGGCACGCAACGAACATGCCATGGAAGTTGCCGTAGCGTTCAATAAGAAACATCCGGATGCCCACATTACCATTCCGTATCTTGCTGATGAGGAAAAAGTGAAAGCTGCGGTCGCGAAACTGTTCTAAGTGCCACCGCTTTTGCCAAAAGTTTCCTTTTTCACGATATAATCCTTCTTGTTGAGGAATAAATGAGTAGGTCAGCGACAAACCGCCTCGCGTTTGCGGGGCGGACTCCGCTACCAATTGGCAGCGGAGAGGCGTTGCCTCAGCAACGGAAATCGTAAACGTACGTGGAAAACGTTCGCAAACGATTCCAAAAATCCCTGCGGGGAAAAAGAAAGGAGTGCTTATGAGCACCACTACAAAACGGGAAGTGCGGTTGCCAAGCGTTTTTGAGGCAATTATCCCGATTCTCGTCATGGTCGGCTTGATGGTTTATGTTTTTGCCTTCAGTGACGAACAGTATGACGCGGCACACATGCCCCTGGTTGTTGCTTTGGTTGTCACTTGCATTATCGGATTTATTTGTGGTCACACTTTCCAAGATATGTTGGAAGGCATTATGAACCGTATTGACGCCACGCTGGAAGCGATCTTGATCCTGTTGACCGTCGGCCTTTTGGTTTCGTCCTTCATGATGTCGGGCACCATTCCTACGGTTATCTATTACGGCTTGGATCTTTTGACGCCGCAATTCTTCCTTCCGGTAGGCTGCGTCCTCGTCTCCATCGTCGGCTTGGCCTGTGGCTCCTCTTGGACCGCCACCGCCACCATCGGTATTGCGTTTATGACCATCGGCGAAGGCTTAGGCATGAATCCGGCCATCACCGCCGGTATGGTTATCTCCGGCGCGTATGTCGGTGATAAATTCTCTCCGTTGTCGGACACGACGAACCTCGCTGCCGGCGTTGCCGAGACAGGTCTGTTTGACCACGTTACGGCTATGGTTTCCACCACGTTCCCGGTACTTCTTATTTCGTTGATTCTTTACACCCTCATCGGTTTCTCCAGCGGCTCGGTTGCTGGCTATGATCCTTCGATTGCAGAAGGCATTCGTACGGCGATTGCCGAACACTTCAACACCAACCCGCTGGTTATGCTGCCGATTCTCGTCATCATCGCGGTTTGCTTACTGCGGATCCCGGGACTCCCCGGCGTGTTGATTTCCGTTGCCACCGGCGTTCTCTTCGCTCTCATTTTCCAAGGCGGCGACACCCTGGGCAACATCTTCTCCGTCCTGCACTACGGCCCGACCATTGAGACCGGAAATGAGTTCCTGGACAAGGCGCTCGCAAAGGGTGGTATGAACAACCAGATGTGGACAGTTAACCTGATTCTTTTGGCGGTTGCTTTCGGTGGCGCTCTGGAGCGCTGCGGCATTGTGGAGCGTCTGTTCGGTAAGCTGAAGAAGAGAATCAACAGCATCCCCGGCCTACTCTTCACCACGATGGCCACCTCGATTTTCTGCGACGCCGCTATGTGCGACCAGTTCTTGGGCATTGGTGTTCCGGCCCCGCTTTATGCTGATAAATATGATGAACTCGGCTTAGGCCGTAACATGCTCTCGAGAACGTTGGAAGATGCCGGTACGCTTTGGGCTGTTATGTTCCCGTGGACGGCTTGCGGCGCGTATCAGATGAGAACCTTGGGCGTAAACCCGCTTTACTACTTCCCGTTTGCGTTCGTCAACCTGCTGAACCCGATTTATGCTGTGGTCACCTCGCTCTTTGGCCGTAACATTTTCTGGGCAGACGGTTCCTTCACGAACCTGTTTGGTCATACCCGTCAGGGCAAAGTCGCGAAAGCACCGGAAGAAGCACATGCTAAAGCTCTCAAGGCGCTGGAAGAAATGCGCCAGGCTGGCCGTGCTCCGCGCGTAAAATAAGGAATACTCCTCTCCTGAATAGATTCGTACTCTCTTGAGGAGATCTTGAACAGAAATGCAAGGGCGCGCCTGGTGCCGAGCCGTTAAGGCTGACAGCATGGCGCGCCTTCGCATTCTACGAAGGGCGAATCTGTAACAAAAGAAGGGATCATCGAAATGAAGTCGTTTTTAGAAAAAGATCGTCCGTGGCGTCGTGACCACGAGGCAATCGAGATGAGACAACTCTATTCTCGTAAGAAATGGGTGATGCCGTATGCCTTTTTGCTGGTGTTTTTTTGCATTGGCTTGGGGGTCTTTACGAAATATCGGATTTCTTTGGTGCTCGGCGTGCTTGTGCTGCTCGCGGTGACCACAAAGCGTTATGCGGCGGTGACCGGCCGGGGCTTTGAGCAGTTTTCGAACATGTACATCCTGTCCAATCATCGCGTGACTCCGTGGGAAGAGATTGACACCGTTACCTACGAAAAATTGGAGGATCATCCGGAAACGACGATGCTCTATTTTACCCGCGGTGACGTTACGATGCGCGCGATGTTTCCGACATCCGAGCGCAAACGCATTGTCCGCTTGGCAGAAAAGTACCGCCCGGACGTCAAAGTCTACAATGGCGCCGAGTTCAAAGAAAAGATCCGGGAAAAATATGGTAAAAATCGTTCGACGAAGAAATAAGATAAATACTTCGGGTATAGTAAATTTGGGTGTGAAACATTGATGCCGACAGATGGGCGTCAAAACGTGGGCGGACCTATCGTGGTTCGAAACGAATACCGCCCGAAGACTTCATACGAAGAAGACACGCGATTTACGCTAAAGAACACATCGAACGAAGGAGGCAGGAATGGGCATTATTCGCGCGATTACCAGTGCAATCGGCGGCGGCTTGGGCGATGAATGGCTGGAGGTCTATGAATCGGACTACATGGGGCCAACCACCATCACGGCGCCGGGCGTTGTCGTCCGTAAAAATGATCCGCGCAACAGCAACAAGAAGGGAACAGCCGATACCATTTCCAATGGTTCGCTCATCCAGGTCAAGGAAGGCCAGTTCATGCTTCTTGTGGATGGCGGAAAAGTCATCGATTATTCCGGTGAGGCCGGCTATTTCAAAGTGGATAATTCGTCGATGCCCTCGCTCTTCAACGGCGAACTGGGTGATTCGTTGAAGGAAACCTTTAATCGTGTGCGTTTCTCCGGGTCGACGCCGTATAAGCAAACGACGTATTTCCTGAATATGCAGGAAGTGCGCGGCTTGAAATTTGGTACGCCGGCGCCGGTCAATTATTACGATAATTTCTATAATGCCGAGTTGTTCCTGCGCGCACATGGTTCCTATACCATTCGCATCACGGATCCGCTGAAATTCTATATTCAGGTGGCGGATCATGACGCGGATTCCAGCATTGATGTCGCTGACATGAGCGAACAGTATCGCAATGAGTTTCTTACCGCCTTTCAGACGGCACTTAACAAGATGAGTGCGGATGGGGAACGCATTTCGTTTGTGCTTTCCCGTGGCGATCAGCTGGCGGAATACATGCAGGACGTATTGGATGAAAAATGGCAGGCATTGCGCGGCTTCCAGGTGGAATCCGTTGCCATCGCCTCGATTTCGTATGATGAAGAATCGCAGAAGCTCATCAACATGCGAAACCAGGGTGCCATGCTTTCCGACGCCTCCATTCGCGAAGGCTATGTGCAGGGCTCTATTGCCAGAGGCCTCGAATCCGCCGGCAGCAACGAGGCCGGCGCCGGTCAGGGTTTCTTCGGCATGGGCGTAGGTATGTCGACTATCGGCGGCGGCTTCGGTACCTTCTCGCAGAATAATGCGGAGCAGATTCGTCAGCAGCAAGCGGGTCAGGGAAAAGAAGCTGCAGCGCCTGTTCCCGCGACACCTTCAACGGGAAATACGGATCCGTCAGCGGTTCAGGGGAATGCTGGCGTAGAGACCACTGTTGTTGGTGCAGCGACCGGTGCAGCGACAGCTTCTGCTTCTTGGACTTGCCCACAATGCGGGACGCAAAATAGTGGCAAATTCTGTACGGAGTGCGGCACGAAAAAGCCGGACAACTCTTCGAAATGCCCGAAATGCGGTCATCCGGTAACGGAAAAAGCCCGTTTTTGTCCCGAGTGCGGACAAAAATTGGAACCTCCGGCCGAGACGCCGACGCCTGACGAATTGTAAGGTACGCCGATTCACGAAAGTGGGATGGTGGAGAAGCGGGATCCAAGGGAAGCGGTACGTAAAAGAAGCGGAATGCAGGAGACATAGGGACAAGAACATCGGAATAGAAAGGATCTGTTATGGACAACAAAAAAATTGATCAAATGAATGATGAGGCGATGGAAGCCAATAACAACCAGATGAATCGCAACGAACGCAATACCGACTTCTACATCAACCATGCTATCAACGACGAAAAGCCGATTGAGATGCATGAAGAGGGAGCAACGGAAAAAGAGAAAGCGGAAAAAGCAGAAAAATTGAGCGGTCAGAAGAAGAATAAGTAAGATGCCTCTCGCTTTTGCAAAGAACGGCGCTCCTCCACGGAAAGGCGTGAAGGAGCGCCGCTTTTTATGAAGGACAAAAAACGTATAAAAAAGCGGCTGACGGGAATCGAACCCGCGCATCCGGCTTGGGAAGCCGGTGTTCTACCATTGAACTACAGCCGCACGACGAGGACATTCCCATGGTAACACTTTTTTCCTCGCTACGCTATAATTGGGTTGGCAATTCAGAAAGGAAATGCGATGACCACTTTTTCCAATCGTCAACAAACACCTTCTGCACCGACCCTTTCTTCGGAAGAAAAGAAAATGGAACCGTGGAACGCGATAACGCATGCGTTAGGCATCGTGATGGGCCTCCTCTTTTTAGTTTTGTTGCTCATCCGCGCTGTAAGGGCGGGGAAACTTGTTGGTGTCGTTGCCTATGCCATTTATGGCGGCTGTTTCTTCTTTCTTTTTCTGGCGAGCACGCTGTATCATGCGGTGTCCCTTCCGCGTGTCAAGATGGTGCTTCGTATTTTTGATCATGTCAGCATCTTCCTTTTCATCGCAGGAAGTTTTACGCCGCCCATTCTCTTGCTGATGCAGGGGTGGGAGCGAACGGCTTTGTTGGTTGCTATTTGGCTGCTTGCCCTCGGCGGGACGATCTTCAAAGTGGCGACTTTTCGTCAATATGATCGCCTCAAAGGCATATCCACGCTGCTCTATATCGGAATGGGCTGGATGGGCCTTTTTCTTCTGCGCTTTCTTCTGACGGAAAGACCATGGCCGCTCTTTGCTCTCGTTTTGTCCGGGGGCGTGCTGTACTCTGTCGGGACGGTGTTTTATCGCATGAAGCGTTGGCAATATCACCATGTCGTTTGGCACCTCTTTGTTCTGGCGGCAGCCATCGTTCATTTTAGCGGCTACTATTTCTATTTATAGGGAAATAAAATTTGCGAGAAAATGGGATTTGTGAGGCAATAGGATGTGCGCTCTGCAGGGAGCGCTTCGTTCTTTGTGGGAAATAGGGCATGTTCGGTACAAAGGATACCGTAGAAAAGGATGAGCAATGCAAGATATTCTCTTGGTAATTGATATGCAAAACGATTTTATTGACGGTGCTCTGGGTTCGGCGGCCGCACAGGCGGTTGTTCCCTATGTGGTGGAGCGCGTGAAAGACTTTCAGGGCTGTGTTCTTTTTACCCGCGACACGCATCGCGAGAATTATCTGGAAACACAGGAAGGCCGAAATCTTCCGGTTGCCCATTGCGTTCGCGGCACCTCCGGGTGGAAGATTCATCCGGCACTGGAAGCACTTCGTCAGACAGAGCCCATCGACAAGGTCACCTTCGGTGCGGCTTCGCTACCGGCCATTCTTTCGGATTTGGATGATCGGGAACGGATCTCCTCCATTACGCTTTTGGGATTGGATACCGATATTTGCGTTATCTCCAATGCGCTGCTCATCAAAGCCTTTTTTCCGGAAATTCCGATCAAGGTGGATGCAAGGGGGTGTGCCGGCGTTACGCCGGAATCGCACCAAACGGCGCTGGAAGCCATGAAAGCCTGTCAGATCGAAATTCTGAATGCGTAAGGACAGCAAACCATGTTGACGTCATTAGCCTATATTTTTCTTGTCGGGTTGACCATGGCAAGGATCTGTCAGCTGTTGCGGCTGCCGCGTATCATCGGAATGCTGATTACCGGTATTGTCTTAGGACCATATGTCTTGAATGTTCTGGATCCATCCGTTCTGTCCATTTCCGCAGAACTTCGCAGATTGGCCTTGATCATCATTTTGTTGAAAGCGGGATTATCGCTTGATGTAAAAGATTTAATAAAAGTTGGTCGCCCGGCGGTTTTATTATCTTTCGTTCCGGCGTCTTTTGAAATCCTAGGCTATGTTCTTCTTGCTCCAATGCTTCTCGGCATCACGCATGTGGAAGCGGCGGTGATGGGAGCGGTATTGGCAGCTGTCTCTCCGGCGGTGGTGGTTCCTCGTATGGTTTATTACATGGAGCATGGATACGGAACCGAAAAAGGTATACCACAAATGTTGATGGCAGGTGCTTCCTGTGATGATATTTTTGTGATTGTCCTATTCACGACTTTTTTAGGTATTGCGCAGGGAGGTAGCGCTCATGCTATAGATTTTTTGAACATTCCTCTTTCCATTGTCATGGGGATTTCATTAGGCCTTCTGGTGGGATATGCATTGTATGTATTTTTTGAAACGGCTTATGTGCGCAAACGCTATATCCGCAACAGCACAAAGGTGATCATTGTGATGGCTGTCGCGTTTCTCTTGATGGCAGTTGAAGTTTGGCTTGCTGGAAAGGTGGCGGTATCAGGGCTGCTGGCAGTTATGAGCATGGCGATCATGATGAAAAATAAAAGCACAGGCTTTGTATCCAAGCGTCTTTCGGATAAATTCGGCAAATTATGGCTGGCAGCGGAAGTGATTCTCTTTGTACTTGTCGGTGCGGCGGTGGATATTCGTTATACCGTTCAAGCCGGCTTTTCGGCTGTTTTAGTCATTGTATCCGCTCTGCTTTTCCGTGCTCTGGGGGTATGGTTAAGCACAGCAGCCACTCCTTTGTCAAAAAAAGAAAGAGTTTTTTGTGTGTTAGCGTATTTGCCAAAGGCAACGGTCCAAGCGGCTATCGGGGCGGTTCCCTTAACAGCAGGATTGGCATGCGGAAAAATTGTTTTATCCGTTGCGGTCATGGGCATTGTGCTTACCGCACCGTTGGGGGCTCTTGGCATGGACGTATGCCATAAAAAAGCGTTGCAAAGAGAAGCAAATCCTCAGAGTTAGGACAACGTTTGACAAGCATGGGACAACATGCTAACGTAAGAATGTCATAGACCGTCCGATTGCGGACGATTTTTTACGCCGAGCAGGAACAAGATAACGTATGCACGAAAGGGGAGCGAAATGACGAAAGTATTGGTAACGGAAAAAGTCCATCCGGACGGAATTAAGAAGCTGGAAGATGCCGGCTATGAGGTAATTTGGAGCAAAATTAAGAATTTGACCGACACCGAGACCATGGTCAAAGAGTTTGCCGACGTGGACGCGGCTCTCATTCGCATTGCGGAAATTCCGGAAGAAGTTATCAATGCAGCAAAGAATCTAAAGATTATTTCTAATCATGGTGTCGGCTATGACAACTATCCGCTGGCACTGCTGAAAGAGAAGGGAATCACCTTGACGACAACGCCGGGTGCCAATGGCCAGGCTGTTGCTGAATTTACGGTTGGCTTGATGATGACCGTTGCGCTGCAGATTGCACAGTCTTCCCGCCGTTATCAGAAGGAAGGCTGGGCGGCACGTGCCAACACCCCGATGGGCTATTCGATTAAGGGAAAAACCCTCGGTATTTTGGGCTATGGCCGCATCGGTCGCGCGATCGGCGACATCTGCATGAACGGCTTCGACATGAAGGTGGTTGTGTATGATCCGTATGTAAAACGCAATGACGACCGTGTAACCTATGTTGATACTGTGGATGAGGTCCTGAAAGTGGCCGATTTTGTCACACTGCACTTAATGCTTACGGACGAAACACGTCATATGATCAGCGATCACCAATTTGACATCATGAAGGAATCAGCTGTGCTGCTGAACTGCGCACGCGGTCCGATTGTGGATGAAGAAGCTCTCATTCGCGCTCTCGACGAAAATAAAATCTTCGGTGCCGGTCTCGACGTGACGGAGACAGAACCGTGCGATCCCGACAGCCCGCTCTTCAAGCATGAACGCGTGGTGTTGACGCCGCACTTTGCTGTCAAGACCAATGAATGCGAGTCGGCCGTCTGCACGATGGCTGCTGAGAATATCATCAATTTCTTTAACGGAAAAGAATTGGTGGGCGAAATCAAACTGTAAGGCACCAAACGCCAGAAGAGAAACAATCTAAAAGATGCCCGTGCTGCTTCGGCGGCGCGGGCACTTTTTTCTATGGTATACTGGAAAAAAGTTACCACATAGGGTTAAAACGTCAATGCAGCGATTGACGCAGAACATACAGGAGGACGGATGAAAGCCATATTATTTGATATGGACGGCACGCTGTTGGATTCACAAAGAGCTTGGTATGAAGCGGAAATGGGCTATTTGCGCGAGCAGGGCGTAGACAAAGACGAGGTGGATTACGAACTGCTGCTCACCGCGGGCAGCCAGGGTGTTGTCGACTATCTGAATGATCGTCTGCAGCTGGATTTAGATGCGACCGCCCTTCGACAGGCTGCGCTGGAGGCGATGGAGCAGTTTTATGCGACGACCGTCACGCCGAAAGAAGGCGTGCGGGAAATGCTTGATATTCTCCAGGGACTGGGCATTCCCATGGCCATCGGCTCGGCGACGCCGGAGGAGCTCTGTGAATTGGCACTGGATACGACCAAGCTGCGCTCCCATTTTTCCTTTGTGCTCAGCTCATCCGCCATCGACATTGACAAAAGCGACGCGCGATTTTTCACCGTGGCGGCCGAGCGCTTCGGCATTCGCCCCGAAGAGCTTGTGGTTTTTGATGATGCCCTGTTGGCGTTACGTGCGGCAAGGGAAGTAGGCTGCCACACCGTGGGCGTCAAGGACGAAGGTTATGACCAGGATGAAGATGCCATTCGCTTCGAAGCAGACGAATTTTTATATTCCTTTGCCGGCTGGCAAACGGAGGAATGGGCGAGGGAACAGGCGTTTTAAGGATGCGCCGCGTGCGACCGAAGACGTACTTCGGTGTGGACGAAACGGGAGGAGAACAATGAAAGAGTTTGAAGGAGGACGCTGTCTGGTGTCCAATCGCGTGATTGATCAGATGCTCGCACTTCGGGCTGCCGAGGTGGACGGCGTGTTGGCGGTCGCCGGCTTTGATCCGGAATCGGGAACGCTTCGTCGTGGCTATGAGCGTTATATTCTCACGGAAACGACAAATGGCGCGTTGACCACCGAGCTTTCTATCATGGTGGACAAGGATCGCGTGATTATCAACGTTGTACGCGATGTGCAGGAAGCGGTACGCCAGGAAGTGGAAGCGATTTTAGGATTGACTTGCCGCCGCGTGGATGTTCATGTGCTATAAGCGACCACGCGATGAATAGGAAACAACAACCCTTACATTTGCTCGAGGGGCCGATTTTACCGTTGCTTGTGCGGTTCGCGGCTCCTTTTGTCATGACATCTCTCTTTACAACGGTGTATACGCTCACCGATCTTTTTTGGGTGGGACAGGTTGCTTCGGGCGACGCCGTGGCGGGCATTGGCATGATCGGCTTTGTAACGTGGATGGCCGACGCCATTGCTACCGGTGTGCGCACCGGTCTGGGCGTCGTGACGGCTAAAAATTATGGTGCCGGGAAAGACGAAGAAACCCTGGCCGGCATGCTTTCCACCGGGTTTCAGGTAGCGTCTATTGCTTCCATTGGATTTTTTTTGTTCGCCCAGGCTATGCTTCCCGCCTTTGTGCATTTTTATGGCCTTGGCCCCACTATTTCAGGGGTAGCCATGCGTTATGGCCGCATTGTTTTTCTCGGGATGCTGTTTAAGATGCTGCACTTTTCCTATGCACAGGCATTTCAGAGTTTTGGCGACTCCCGCAGTGCGTTCTGGATTAATTTTTGTGGCTTACTTTTCAATGTGATTATGGATCCCTTGCTCATCGTGGGAATCGGTCCCTTCCCGGCCCTTGGCGTAGAAGGCGCGGCATGGGCGACGACACTTGCCCAGGTCGGCGTATTTATCCTTTTTCGGCTGGCCGCTTTACGCATCGGTAAGCAGACGACCTTTTCGGAAAATCCGCTCGCAGTCTTGCAACGCATACGCTTTTTCTCACCGATGAAGCGCTCGGTTGCGTCCGAGATGGTTCGCATCGGCCTTCCCGTGACGCTTCTGATTGGCACATTTTGCCTCATTAACTTAATGCTCAGTCGCATGCTCGCTGGCATCGGTGCTCTTGCTGTTGCCGTCACAACGATCGGATCCCAGCTGGAAAGCCTCAACTGGATGACCGCCGATGGATTCGGCGCGGCATTAACCTCCATGATGGCGCAAAACATTGGAGCGACGGAGCGCGGCGGCGATGCACAAAGACAGCGCGTGAACACGATCATGCGAACGGGAATTCGCCTGATGACGTCGATAGGACTTGCCATTATGTTGCTGTTTCTGTTCTTTGGGCGTACGATCTTCTCGCTTTTTTTGCCCGGACAAGCCGATGCGATCGCTATGGGTGGCATGTATCTTTTGATTTTCTCCATATCGGAGCCGTTTATTGCCTTTGAGTCCGCCGTGACCGCATGCTTCAATGCCTTCGGCAAAAGCTTGCCGCCGGCAATCAACTCAGTGGCTTTCAATCTTCTTCGCATTCCGCTGGGATTGCTCTTGATGCGGCCGTTTGGCGCCTATGGTATTTGGGTCGGCATGAGTCTAACGAGCCTGGGCAAGGGCCTGGTGATTGCACTGCTTTTACGCACGCATCAGTCGCGCTTTGCACAAGCAATGGGGAAGGAACGCTGAAAATGCGCTTTCGCACCATTTTTTATTTCTTTTTGGATTTCGCTGCACGCAACGCTTGCCGGGCCATCTTTTCTGCGCGGCGCATCTGGTCAATGGCCTGTTGTTCTTTTTCATCCATTGGAAGCGATTCCGGTTCCTCCACGTCCAGATCGATGACCTGTTCTTCTTCGGGAGGAAGCTTTTTAAGAACGATCAAGGTCCGGCTGGGAAGATAAAGAGTCAGGCCCTGCTTCCAGTCGATATCATCCATGGGCTCGGTGTGGTAGAGAACGTCTTCCGGAATGCGCTCATAGCCGCCGTAGTTTTTCCGATCGCTACTAAACACAACACGATAGGTGCCTTCTTCATTGGCCGGAAAGCGCAGGCTTTCATAGGAGTTCTGAGGATGGAAATTGTAGACAAAGAGCAGATTGTTTTTACGGTACACAATAATTTTGCGATCCTCGTAGATGCGGATATATTGCAGTCCCTGCGCACCGAATACCTTCTCTTTTTTTGCAAATTGCAGCATATCGCGGTCAAAGTTGGAGAGATAGCTGTATTTCAGCTCCTCATCGAGCATGAGATGCCACTGGCGACGGGCATAATGGAAACTCCAGTCGTTTCCTTCGCGAGGGAAATCAATCCATTCGGGATGCCCGAATTCGTTGCCCATAAAATTGAGGTAACCGTCTTGCCCTGTGGTTAAGGTAATGAAGCGCATCATTTTATGCAACGCAATTGCGCGATCGATGATGTAATTGTCATCGTCTTTACGCATGTGCCAATAGGCCTGCTCGTCTGCCAGCCAGAAGAACAAGGTTTTGTCGCCAACCAATGCCTGGTCATGGCTCTCGGTGTAGGCGATTTTTTTCTCTTTGGGACGACGGGTCGTCAACTCATAGTAAATTTTGTGCATGGACCAATCATAATCATTCGTCTGCATGAGCTTAATCCAGAGGTCGGGAATGCCGAGGGAAAGGCGATAGTCGAAGCCGATGCCGCAGCTTTCCGGAGGGAGGCATAATCCCGGCATGCCGCTCATATCTTCCGCAATGAGTACCGCATTGCGCTTGATTTCATGTACCAGCTGGGTGGCCAACGTGAGGTAGGAAACGGCGTCAATGTTCGTATTAAGCGAGAAGTATTTGTCGTACGAATCAAACGAGGTGCCCAAGCCGTGGTCCTGAAAAAGCATGGACGTGATTCCATCAAAGCGGAAACCGTCGAGGTGATACTCCTCCAGCCAGTATTTCAGGTTGGACAGCAGAAAGTGCAACACTTCGGGCTTGCCATAATCAAAGCACATGGAATCCCAAGCGCGGTGGAGGCCCGCCTCGCCGGGAAGGAAGAATTGCTCTTGCGTGCCGTCAAAGCGGTTGATGCCCTCCGCTGTGTTTTTAACGGCATGGGAATGGACGAGATCCATATATACGCTCAAACCGAGTTGATGAGCGGAATCAACGAGATATTTGAAATCATCCGGCGTACCGAACCAGCTGGATACGGCAAAGAAATTGGACACATGATAGCCGAAGCTACCGTAGTACGGATGTTGCATGATGCCCATCAGTTGAACTGCTGTATAGCCTGCACGTTTGATTTTCGGCAACGTAAATTCTACGAATTGACGGAAGGAACTGATGACGCCCTCTTCCTGCGCAATACCGACATGCGCTTCGTAAATGAGCGGCGCGCCCTTGGCAGGCTTAAAGTCATGATCGTCCCAAACATAATTTTCTTCTGGTTCCCAAATGATGCCCATCCAGTCAACGGACCCGTCGGCATGCACTTCCTGCTCAACGCGGCGGCAGTAGAGGGGAATCTTAAAGTGATCTTCGTAATCATATTGCACCATGACCTTGACACGTTGGCCGTGCTTGAGGGCATCGTGACCTTCGAGACGAATTTCCCAATCGCCATGCTCGTTGCGGTGCAGTGGATGCGTGTAGCGCTCCCATTGGTTAAAATCGCCCACTAAGAATAATAGATGTGCGGCAGGAGCCCATTCGCGATAGACCCAGCCGGTTTCCGTGCGGTGAAAACCATAATAATGGTGACCATTGGCAAATTCACGCAGCGTTCCCTTTTCACCCAACAAAAGGCGTCGCTTGGTCTCCAGATTGTCCATACGAAGCTTCAGATCATTTCGATAATTGCTCAGCCATGGATCAAGATGGAGAATTTTTTCCAGTGCCGCTTCACGTCTTTCTGCAAATCCCTTGTGACGCAAATCGTTTGCTGCCATACGTTGCTCCCTTCCGGATCGGTTTTTCGGGTTCACGTTCACAGTATATCACGTCCACCCTGCAATCAACTGCAATTCGCCGGCAGGACCCGGACGACGGCAAGGTGAAAGAAACAAGTTATTCTCACAATTTCACCGTATACTTATAAAATCCATTCCCGGTGGGGAAAAAAGGGTAACACCATGGGGAAATGAATACATGAAAGAGGTGTGCGGTGAATTCAGACGGAAACAACAAAAAAAAGCCGATTATTTATTACTATTTAGCCGTATTTGTCGTGCTGTTGATCATTCAACTCATCATCAGCCCGATGATTCGTGAGTCGCGTGTCAAGGAAGTGCCTTATTCCACCTTTACTAAGCTGGTCGAGGAAGGGCAGGTGAACAAAGTACAGAAGAGCGCGACAGGCTATACGTTCGAGGTGAAGGGACAAAAAGGGGATACGGTCAAAATGAAGACCGGTCCTTGGCAAAGCGAGGAATTAACGGCGCTGCTGGATAAAAAAGGCGTGGAATACAGCGCAGAAATTCCGACAACACCGAACCCACTGCTGGGCTTTCTGCTAACCTTTGTCATACCCCTAGCGTTTTTGTGGTACATGGGGCGTCGTATTATCACGCAAATGCAAGGCTCCGGTGCGATGAGCTTTGGGAAATCCAATGCCAAGGTTTATGTAAAGGCCAAGAGTGGAAAAAGCTTTGAAGATGTAGCCGGTCAGGATGAGGCGAAGGACTCGCTTTTGGAAGTGGTGGACTTCCTCGCCAATCCGGAAAAATACCGTGCCATCGGCGCGGTTTCGCCGAAAGGCGTTCTGCTGGTCGGCCCGCCGGGAACCGGTAAAACCCTGTTGGCACAGGCGGTAGCCGGGGAAGCGCATGTCCCGTTTTTCTCCATCTCCGGCTCGGAGTTTGTGGAACTCTTCGTAGGAATGGGTGCGGCAAAAGTGCGGGATCTTTTTAAAGAAGCCAAGAAAAAAGCCCCGTGCATCGTCTTTATCGATGAAATTGACGCAATTGGCAAGCGTCGCGATACTGCCGGCATCGGTGGAAATGATGAACGTGAACAGACGCTTAACCAGCTGTTGAGTGAAATGGACGGATTCGAGGGGAACAGCGGGGTGGTCATTTTGGCCGCGACCAACCGTCCGGAAATTTTGGATCGTGCGCTGACGCGTCCGGGACGATTTGATCGCCAAATTCGGGTAGAATTGCCGGATATTCGGGGACGAGAAGACATCCTGCGTGTTCATGCCCGAAAGATTAAGACCGACGAGAAGCTGGACTTCCGACAAGTCGCCAAAATGACGGCAGGAACTTCCGGAGCAGATTTAGCGAATATCATTAACGAAGGTGCCTTGCGAGCCGTACGCGAAGGACGCGATGCTGTCACAACGGAAGACCTGATTGAATCGGTGGAAACCGTCATTGCCGGACAGCAGAAAAAGAATGCGGTGATTACGGATCGCGACAAGCAGATCATCGCGTATCATGAAGTGGGTCATGCGTTGGTTGCCGCGATTCAAAAGGGTACCGCTCCCGTCACGAAAATAACGATTATCCCCCGTACGTCCGGCGCCTTAGGCTATACCATGCAGGTGGATGAAGAAGAAAAGGTCATAATGACGCACGAGGATATTTTCCGAGAGATCGTTACGTTAACGGGTGGACGAAGCGCGGAAGAGCTGGTGTTTCAGACAAAAACGACGGGCGCCTCGAATGATATTGAGCGCGCTACAAAAATGGCGCGTGCGATGGTTACTCGCTTCGGCATGAGCGAGGATTTTGACTTTATGGCACTGGAGACAGTGAATAGTCCCTATTTAAGTCAGGATACGTCGTTGATGGCCGCGGATGCCACGGCGGCCGACGTGGATCAGCGCGTAGCGGAAATATTGAAGAAGGCGCATCAGACAGCGTTGACAATTCTAAAAGAGAATGACAGCGAAATGCACGCGATCGCTGCATTCCTTTTGGAACGTGAGACCATTACCGGCGAAGAATTTATGGAGCTGTTGAACAGAACGCTTGTCGAAAATGGAAAGCCTGCTTTACACGAAGAAGAGACGACCGGCGTCGACGTGCCGCAGAAGGCGGAAAAAGGCGATGGAGATCCTGTGCCGCAGCAGGAAGAGGAGGAGTAGCGTGGGAGGAAAAGAGATTCTGTATATTTCTGGGCATCAAATCCCGGATACCGATTCCATTTGTTCGGCGATTGCGTATGCCGAATTGAAAAATCGAACAACCGATTATGAAGCCATTCCGATTCGATTGGGGGACGTGAACGCGGAAACGCAATTTGCGCTGCGCTATTTTGGCCTGAAGGCGCCGGCATTTCGCGATACGATGCAGGCGCAACTATCCGAAATCGACATCGATACCAGCTATGGCATTTCGCCCTTGACCACATTGGCGCGCGCGACACAGATCATCCAAGAGAACCATCAGAACTCCCTATCCATCGTAGATGATGATCAAAAGCTCATCGGGGTGATTTCTCTTTCCAATATTACAAATTCCTATGCGACGGCATGGAATGACAACATTCTTGGTCGATCGGATACACCGCTGGAAAATATTGTCGAAGTCCTTTCCGGACAGATCGTGTACATGCCCGAACATCCGCGGGAACGCACCGGATCGATTCATATTCATGCCATGGACCATATTAATGAAGTGATTGGGGAAAATGACATTGTCGTGGTGGGCGATCGTACCAAAGCACAGGAAGAAACCATACGTATCGGCGCTTCGGTCATCATTCTGACCAACAATGCGAAGCTGGCGGAAGGCATGGAGGAGCTGTGCAAGACCTACCGTGTGACGGTATTGCGCACGCCCAATTCCACCTATTCAACCGCGCGTCTCTTGCCACAGGCAGTTCCGGTGCGCTTTCTTATGACCTCGGAAGGGCTTGTGACTTTTCATCAGTCGGAATATTTGGATGAAGTGCGTGAAATGATGGCAACGACGCGTTTTCGCTCCTATCCGGTGTTGGATGGGCAGGGACGTGTAGTGGGATCCATCAGTCGATACCATTTGATCAACACGCCTAAGAAAAAAATTGTGCTGGTCGATCACAATGAGTCCACCCAATCTGTTCTCGACTTGAACCGCGCCGATATTCTGGAGATTATTGATCATCATCGCGTGGCAAACGTCAATACGCCAAGTCCCATTTATGTTCGCGTGATGCCGGTAGGCTGTACCGCAACGATTATCTCACAGATGTACTTTGAGCAGGGGGTTCGTCCCTCACGCGCGGCTGCCGGCATGATGTGTTCCGCCATCATTTCCGATACGCTGTTGCTGCGCTCGCCGACTACCACGGCACTGGATCGTCTGGCCTTGGAGCGTCTCGCTCCTATTGCCGGCATTAATGTTGAAGAATACGCCATGGCCATGTTCCGTGCGGGCACCGATTTAACGGGAAAAGACCCGATCGATCTTCTGACAGCGGATGTCAAGCCGTTTGATATCGAAGGAGAGAAGGTCAAGGTTGCGCAGGTGTTCACGTTAAACAGTCAAAGCTTGGTGGATATGGAATCGGATCTGATGGAAACCATGCAGCAGCTGCGTCGTGAACAGGGATTGGATACGTATCTTCTGGTGGTGACGGATATCTTTGCCGAAAATTCGCTGATTTTTGTGGACGGCGCCCATGCAAAGGAGATTGCAGAGGAATTTCATGCAAGCCTGGAAAAGAATTGCTTTTTGGGTGTGGGGCTCCTTTCTCGTAAAAAGCAGCTTGTGCCGAAGCTGACAGCTGCCATCGGACGGGCAAAGGAGAAGATACGATGAGTCGCTTTGCGGATCAGGAGTGGAACGCAGAACAGGATGCGCCGAGCGAGTTCCACTATACGACAAAGGTATTGCCTGCTCTTCATGCCGATGCTCCGGCCATCGTCGAAGCGGCCAAATGGATTTGCCGCGGTGAGCTGGTGGCGTTTCCGACGGAGACGGTCTACGGTTTAGGTGCAGACGGTCTGAATGATGCGGCGGTAGCGAAAATCTTTGCAGCGAAAGGGCGCCCGCAAGACAATCCTCTCATTCTGCACATTGCTACGCTCGATATGTTGGATCCGTTGGTAAAGGACGTCTTACCGGCGCACTACAGCGCGTTGCAACGTCTCTGGCCCGGCCCGATTACGTTTATTTTTGAGAAATCGGAACGTGTTCCGGATCGCGTGACGGCCGGGGGCTCGACCGTTGCCATCCGCATGCCGACCAGTGAAGTCGCACGCGCGTTGATTGCGCAGGCGAACACGCCCATTGCAGCGCCTTCGGCGAATCGCAGCGGGCGCCCGAGTCCGACCACGGCCTCGGACGTGCTGGAGGATATGGACGGGCGTATTCCGCTGATTCTCAATGGTGGGGCGTGTGATATTGGCGTGGAATCCACGGTGGTGGATTTAACCGAGGATCCTGCGGTGATCTTGCGTCCGGGCTACTATCCTCCGAGCATGTTGGATACGTTTTTTCCCGGCATCTATTTGGATCCGGCACTTGTGGGGGATAACCGTATTTCCGCACCGGCAGAAAAGGCTCCCTCGTTGCAGACGCTTCCTCCGCCGAAGTCGCCGGGCATGAAGTATCGTCACTACGCGCCGCGTGCCCGTGTGACGGTTTATATGGGCAAGGAGGAAGCCGTGAAGTCGCGGATGATGGATGACTTTCATGTGCTTCATGCGCAAGGAGAGCGGGTCGGCTTTATGGTGTTTGAAGAAGCGGCGAAGGAACTCTCTTTGCTGCTTTCTCCCGAAGACGCTGTGGTGCGCTCTTTAGGAACAGAGGGTATGATGGACACGATGGGACAGCGCATTTTCCGCCTGATGCGTGAGCTGGATCGCCATCATTGCGATGCAATTTTCATCCATGGCGTGGAATCTGTGGGCTATGGGATCGCCATCATGAATCGGTTGCGCAAAGCTGCCGGCGGCAATATTATTCACGTGTCGTAAAGCCTCGCTTTCGGGTTTCATTCTATGGCCGGTTCTGTGGTAGAATGAAGAAAAATGCCCGGAAAGGGGGACGAGATGGGAAAACTGGTTGTATTGGATCATCCACTGATTCAACATAAAGTATCAATTTTGAGGGATAAAAATACCGGAACGAACGAGTTTCGTCATCTGGTGCAGGAAATTGCTCTACTGGAGGCATATGAAGCCTTGCGGGATCTGCAATTGGAAGAATATGCACTGGAGACGCCGATGGAGTCGACGATAGGCTATCGCCTGGCGGGAAAGAAACTTTGCATCGTTCCGGTTTTACGTGCCGGATTGGGCATGGTGGATTCTTTCCTGGATATTGTTCCAACGGCAAAAGTGGGACATGTCGGCTTATATCGTGATCCCGATACGCATCTTCCAGTACAGTATTATCTAAAATTGCCACAAGATGTCTCCAATCGCGATGTCTTTGTTCTGGACCCGATGCTGGCAACGGGCGGATCCATGGTAGCGTCCATCGATTTTCTCAAAGAGGCGGGATGCAAAAAAATCACGGCGGTCTGCATTATCGGAGCTCCGGAGGGCGTAAAGCTGGTACAGGAGAAACATCCCGATGTCGATATCGTGATGGCTGCATTGGATCGCGAACTCAATGAAAACGCCTATATCTTGCCGGGCTTGGGTGATGCTGGCGACCGCCTTTTCGGAACGAAGTAAGGAGTTTTTATGGAATATATTCGCGTACGCAATCGCGGCCCACTGGAAGGAAGTGTCACCATTAGCGGTGCGAAAAATGCCGCATTGCCGATTCTTGCCGCGTCGTTGCTGGGCACGGAAGAAATCGTGTTGGAACAGGTGCCTCCGCTGAAGGATGTGGAAGTGATGATTGAGGTGCTGCGTGCGCTGGACGTCAAAGTGGAGTATTTGGATGCGGAAACCATTCGCATCGATGCCTCTCAGGTGACGAAAACGGTGACCCCGGGAGAGCTGATGAACCGCATGCGCGCTTCTTTTGTGGTCATGGGGCCGTTGCTCACACGCTTGGGTCGAACCTTTACCCAGATGCCGGGCGGATGCAATATTGGCAAAAGACCGGTAGATTTGCATTTAAAGGGATTTAAGGCGCTGGGTGCGGAGATTGACGAAGAGCCGGATGCCGTGGGCGCCAAGGCGCCGGACGGCGGCTTGGTGGGCGGAAAAGTGTATCTCGATTTTCCCTCCGTGGGCGCAACGCAAAATATCATGATGGCTGCGACCCTGGCCAAGGGAGAGTCCATTATCGAAAATGCGGCGAAAGAGCCGGAAATTACCGATTTGGCGAACTTCCTCAATAAAATGGGCGCGAAAGTGCGCGGAGCGGGTACCTCGACGATTACGGTGCAGGGCGTAAAGAAATTGCACGGTGCACGACACACCATTATTCCCGATCGTATTGAGGCCTCGACTTTTATTGTGGCGGCGGCGATGACCGGCGGTACCGTGGAAGTGCAGAATGTGCTTTCTGCACACATCCGACCGATTTTGGCAAAGATTCAGGAAGTGGGTGTGCGCATTGAAGAAAGCGATGACGATTCGATAGTGGTCCAGTCGAACGGCAGGTTGAAAGCCACTAAAATTCGTACCTTGCCGTATCCCGGTTTTCCGACCGATGTGCAGGCGCAATTTATGGCGCTCATGTGCATTGCGAAAGGGCAAAGCTTTGTCGAAGAAACCGTCTTTGAGAATCGGTTCATGCATGTGGACGAACTCAATAAGATGGGGGCACTCATCGTGACGGATGGCAACGAGGCCATTATTCGCGGGGTGGAGCATCTTGTCGGGGCAAAGGTAAACGCTACAGACTTACGTGCCGGCGCCGCATTGGTGTTGGCGGGATTGGTAGCGGATGGCGAGACACAGGTGCATAACGTCTACCATTTGGATCGCGGCTATTACCGCTTTGAAGAAAAACTAAAAGGACTGGGCGCAGACGTCGAGCGTTTTGTCGAATGATAGGAAGGGATCCGAGCGAAAGGTGACGGCAAGAGTGT
This sequence comes from Murdochiella vaginalis, assembly GCF_902381775.1. Taxonomy (NCBI): domain Bacteria; kingdom Bacillati; phylum Bacillota; class Tissierellia; order Tissierellales; family Peptoniphilaceae; genus Murdochiella; species Murdochiella vaginalis. Next base: position 128,601 of record NZ_LR698969.1, on the reverse strand, counting down.
GAAGATGCCGCGGAGCGTTTTATGCGGGGCGTCTTGTACGTTGCGCATTCTTGCGAACGGCTTTTTTGAAAGACATCGAAATGAGGTGTTCTATGCAGGTTAAGGGGACGGTTACCACCGTACGCTTTCATAATGAAGAAAGCGGGTGGACCGTCTTTGCGCTATCCACAGAGGATGGCCCCTTAACCTGTGTGGGCACTTTTTTTTCGTTGGCGGAAGGCGAAGATTTGGAGGTGGAGGGCGAGTTGGTTTTCCATCCCAAATATGGCGAGCAGTTGCAGATCAAAACCGCGCACAAAGTGGAGCCGACGACGACGGAACAGCTGATTCGCTATCTTTCTTCCGGGTCGATTCCGCATATCGGAAAAAAGCGCGCCACCCAGCTTGTGGACGAATATGGCGTCAACGTATTGACGATTCTGCGCGAGGAACCGGAAGTTCTCCTCACACTTCGCGGTATCGGCCCCGTTAAGGCGGCCGCGATTCAGGAAGCACTGATTGCACAGGAGGCGTCTTCGCGCACGATGATGGCGCTGCAAAATCTCGGCATCGGGCCGAAAACGGCACAGGAGATCTTGCGTGTTTTTGGTACGGATGCAATGGAAGAAATAAAAAAGAATCCGTATGCGCTGGTGGAACAGGTGGACGGCATTGGGTTTTTGACAGCGGATGCGATCGCAAAAAAGTTGGGAGTGGAAGAAGATTCGTTGCTGCGTACGAAGGCGGCGATTTCCTATTTTTGTGAACACGCAGCGCTTTCCGATGGCGCCTGTTATGTGACGCAGGAAGAATTGGACCGTGGCTTGCAGCGTTTGCTGGGAGGCATTCCGGCCTCCTATGCGGAAGCGATTTTTGCGTTAACGGTGGAGGAACGTGTTGTTTGGGATGCGACCGAAAAGCGTCTGTATCTGCGTCGCTTTGATGTGGCGGAGCGTGCGGTCGCGATGCGCCTCGTGTTGCTACGAGAAAATGCCGGAGAAGCATTGACCGTGAATCTTCCTGCAATTGAGGAAAAAATCGGCCTGGTGGCAGATGATCTGCAAAAGGCTGCCATTGCTCAGGCAGCGCGGGAACGCGTGGTCGTGATTACCGGCGGTCCCGGAACCGGAAAGACGACGATTGTGCGAGCGATTCTGGAGCTGTTTGATCAAAATGGATTGGTGAGCGCTCTTGCGGCACCGACGGGACGCGCAGCGAAAAGATTGGAACAGTCGACGGACAGAGAAGCCTTGACCGTGCATCGTTTGCTGGGCTATCGTGGAGGAGAAGAGTCTTCCGGCCCGACGCGCAATGCGGAAAATCCGCTTGAAGTGGATGCGGTGATTGTAGATGAGCTTAGCATGGTGGACTTGCCGCTGATGGCCCATTTAACGGATGCCCTGAAAGATTCCGCACGTCTGGTACTGGTGGGCGATGCGGATCAGCTGCCTTCGGTCGGCGCCGGCAATGTGCTGCACGATCTCATCGCCTCCGGCGTGATTGCCACCGTGCGATTGGAGCACATTTATCGTCAGTCGGAACAATCCGGCATTGTGCGCAATGCGCACCGTGTTCGCCATGGAGAGATGCCGGTTGCGAATGAGATGGGTGGTGATTTTTTCTTTCTGCCGACGAAAAATGCGCGGGATGCGGCCGATCTCATTGAGGACCTGGTCACGCGCCGCCTTCCGGACTACTATGGTTTTTCGCCGTTTCAGGACATTCAGGTGCTTTCAGCAATGAAACGCGGCGAATGCGGTGTGGTCAGCTTAAACACGCGCCTTCAGCGGGCACTCAATCCGCCGCGGGAAGCGAAACGTGAGTGGGACGTGGGAGAGCGCCATTTCCGCGAAGGGGATGCCGTGATGCAGATTAAGAACGATTATGATCTGTCCTGGACCACGGCAGCGGAAGAAAAGGGCGAAGGAGTCTATAACGGTGACTTTGGCGTATTGTCCACGATTGATGAACAGGGATCCTTTTTCGAGGTGGATTTTGATGGCCGCTTGACGCACTATGAGCCGAAACAGTTTCACGAGCTGGATTTGTCGTATGCGATTACGATTCATAAGTCGCAAGGGTCCGAATTTCCCTGTGTGGTGATTGCGGTCGTGCCCGGCGCACCCATGTTGCTCACGCGTAACATTCTTTATACGGCCATGACGCGCGCTCGCAACTTGTGTCTTTGCGTGGGGGATCCGCAGACCTTAAGGCGCATGGTGGAAAACAACCACATCAGGCGGCGCAATTCCTCGCTGGATGAGCGGTTGATACAGGCGGTAGCACTGCGCAAAGAGCTGTTTTAAGGAGGTAGGGTGTCCTTTTTGTTTGTGGAGGCGGATCGTTGTCCGTTTTGCCATCGCCCGGCGAATGGGCGTTTTGGCCTCTGTCGCGCTTGTCTAGAGGAGTTGGAATCGCCGGGTGCCTGCCGCTTGTTGGAGTCGGATTTTCCCGATGAAAAAAGCGCCATTTCAGTTGATGCGGACGTTCCGTTTTACGCGTACAGCGCACTGTTTTACAATCGCTTTTTGCGTCATTTTTTTGGAGCCTATAAATTTCATCAGCAGACATCCTATGAGAGGGTGTTTCAAAGCATTGTGGCGGCCTATGCAAAGCAGCACCCTATGCTATCACGGGCTTCCTGGGTATCCTATATTCCACAAAGCCATCGGCGAGAAGTGTTGCGCGGATCTCATCCGGCAAGAGCGCTCGCTGAGGCGGTCGCATCCGCATTGAAGCTTCCGCTTCTTCCGCTGCTGCAGAAAGGATATACGCGCGCATCACAAAAAAGAATTTCTGCCTGGGAGCGTTTGACGAATGTGAAGGGGGCGTTTTCCGTTTCTCCTTCCGTGTGGAGCGTTCCTCCACGCGGTGTGGGTATCGTCTGTGACGACTTTGTAACGACGGGGAATACGTTGCGAGAGGCCTTGGAAATTCTGGATCAATCGCATTTGTATGCGGTGGGTTTAGCGCTTGCCTGTGTAGATTTTCCTTCCTCGGAGGAAACGGAAGGCGGGTGGTTGCAAAGGGAGGAGAAAAGATGAAAACCGTATTAGTAGAACCATTGCACATCTCTGCGGAACGCTTGCAGGCGTTGTCGGCGCCTCTTCAGGAGAACGGGAACTCCTTTACGGCCTATGCGACGAAACCGAAGACGGAAGAAGAATGGCTGTCCCGTATTGGTGACGCGGAGCAGGTCATTCTGGCGAATACGCCCATGCCGGAGGGAGTTATTGATCGTGCTCCGTGCCTGAAATATATCAACATCGCCTTTACGGGCATGGATCATGTACCGGTGCCAAAGGCGGAGGCGAAGGGCATCCGTGTCCTGAATGCGGCAGGGTACTCGGATGAAGGTGTGGCCGAACTGGTCATCGGCATGACGATTTCTCTTTTGCGTAAAATGAAAGCTGCCGATGTGGCTATCCGCCAAGGCGGAAAGGCTGCCGATTTTTGCGGCACGGAAATTGCCGGTCGAACGGTTGGCATCATTGGCACAGGGCGCATCGGCACACGTGTGGCACAGCTATTTCACGCGTTTGGTGCGAATTTGATCGGTTTTAATCGCTCGGAGAAGGACGAGTTGAAAGCACTTGGCCTTACCTATCTTCCGTTGGAAGAGGTGCTTCGACGGGCGGATATTCTTACGGTACATCTTCCAAATACTCCCGAAACCCGTAACTTTCTGACTGCGCGCCATTTTGCCATGATGAAACCGACAGCGGTGCTCATAAACTGTGCGCGTGGTCCGATCGTCCATTCCGGGGATTTGGCGGATGCCTTGCAGCGTGGCCTTCTTGCCGGCGCCGGCGTCGATGTTTTCAATGAGGAACCGCCGCTTTCTGCGGATGAGCCACTTCTTTCCGCCCCCAATGTGCTTCTTACTCCACACATTGCCTACTTCACGCAAGACGCGATGGAAAAGCGTGCAGAAATTGTTTTTCGTCATGCGTATGACTTTTTGACGGAAGAGGTGTAGCAAGGCGGAAGGGTCGGACGGTGGACGCTTATTCCGTTTTAATTAGATATCGCGTAATCAGGCGCTGTGCCCAACGAAAATCTAAGGGTACGGCGCTTGTTTCATAGGTAAGGATGAGATTTTCCCCCGCATACATTCCATGTTGATCATAGAAAAGTATTTTTTGAATGGCATGAGAGGCGTATTCCTCATCGCCCATCATGCCCAGATGTTCCCAGTACACTTCTTTTTTTGTATACGGACTGAGGAAGGTGAAGTCGGGATAATACCAGCTTTGGTCTACTCGGAGCGGACACTCATATTTATAAGGAATATTTTGGTCATAAAACATATCGGCCAGAATTTTCTCCGACTTGGAGCGCAGCTGCTCGCCATTTTTGCTGTATATTTCCGGCCTGGGAAAGGAGGGCGGTGCAATGGGATAGGGCGTTTTGAGCCATTGTTCTACCAAAGCTTTCCAGGTAGGAATTGCCGGGGTAATCAGCTTTTGGCGTTGCGGACTTAAAGAGGAGTAGAGTTTTTCTAATTTCTCGTCTTTGAACTGTTCACATACTGCCTCCAAATAGCACAGACGTTTCTCAAGGAGTTTTTTTACTTTTTGGTCATATGATTTTTGCGCTAATTGCCGGATGAGAACGGTGTCGTGATCGCCAAGATACTTTCTTTTTTTTGCGTTTGTTTTTGGATCTATATAATCATGATAATAAAGGATTTTATGTTTACGATGTCCAATTTTTAAAGTGCCATTAGCGGTAGCATGTTCTCTTTTTAGTAGGTCATTCCATTGCTGTCGATATTCGTCTCGTAATTCGAACAGCGATTCTTGATTGGTGCGCATAGAACCTCCATTTGTACTTTCTCTCGGTCTTATAAACAAAAAACGGTTGTTAACAAAAAAACTTACCTGTTCTCCCATTCTTTCACATTCTTGTTGTCTTTGTGTTCCAAGGAAACGGTGCGTTGTTTTATCCGGATTCACCAAGAGTCTCCGGGAAGGATTCGAGATGTTGCCGCGTGTCGGCGGGGTGTCGCCGTGATATCATCGCGTGCTAACGTGTTCCAGTAGATGTTAGCTATTTCTGTCGTGATGCCGCTTAAATGCTTCAGAACACTTCTAAGATATGGCTAGGAAGCCACGAATGGTTTAGAGGCCACTTGCTTTTGAAGTATAGATTCTTAAATTTAGACACGGAGGGACTTTGCGAGATAAGAAAGCACAATAAAAAATGCATTTTTTGAAAAAAGAAGGAAGGTTGTGTCCAGAAAATCAAAAACACAGAAAAAGGGACACACTTTTGCAAGGTAGAGAGGAAAACTGTGTCCGCAAGATGGGAAAATACAAAATAGGGACACGCATTTTTGGCTGAATACGGTGATTGTGTGTCCGAAAAATCAAAAACGCAGAAAAAGGGACACACTTTTGCAAGGTAGAGAGGAAAACTGTGTCCGCAAGATGGGAAAATACAAAATAGGGACACGCATTTTTGGCTAAGCACGGCGATTGTGTGTCCGGAAAATCAAAAACGCAGAAAAAGGGATACGTTTTTGCGGAGTAAAGAGAAAAGCTGTGTCCGAAAACTAGAAAAATGCAAAATAGGGACACGCATTTCTAGCTGAGCACGGCGATTGTATGTCCGGAAAACTGAAAACGCAGAAAAAGGGACATGCTTTTCCGAGGTAGGGGAAAACTATGCCAGAAAACGAAGAGAAAGATTATGTCGGTTAAGATGCTATACAGAAGCGAGCAGATCAACGGGAGGAGGTATCCTCGTTTGCCGGAACCTTACGGACTTCGGCAATGAGCTCAGCGCCAATAATAAGGATAAGGCAGGTATACTTTAGCCAAAAGAATAAGCCGAGAAAGCCCGCAAGAGATCCGAAGTAGAGGGAAAGCCGTGAAACGTGATCCAGTACATATCCATAAATGACGGTAAGCAAAAAGATGCCGACACCAGCGACAATCCCGCCGAAAGCGGCTTCACGCCAGCTGACATGTCCATGACTGACGAACGGCGCCGTACGGTAGAACAAAACCAGCGTAAAAAGGAAAAAGAAAAGCGGTAAATTACGGCCAAGGAAAGAGTTTAGGACACTGACAAGAACTTCCAGCTCCCGGATTCCAAAGTCGCGGATAGCACGCTCCGCTACCATGATGAGGCTGCGGGAAAAAACAACCAGAACCAACAGGAGTACAATGGCGGTTAAAAACAGCACCGTATACACAATAGCAAAGGTGCGGCGAACCACACTTTTGCCCCGTATGCGGAAACCGAGAGAGGTGTTCACGTCAAGGATGAGCTTGTTAAAACCGTTCGATCCAAGCCAAACAGCAGTCACCAAGCCGAATCCGACGGTGCCGGCATTGACGTTTTGCAAGAGAACACGCAGCACATCCGAAAGGATGTCGGCCACCACTTGTGGAAGCAGATGAAAAAGCGCATACAGCGAGGCTGTCGGATGGGCGAAGAAGAGCGAGCCTACGACGATAAACAGCAATAGTAAAGGAATACTGGCCATCAGTAAATCGTAGGAAAGAGAGGAAGCACGATAGAGAAGATCCTGATTGCGCAAGTTTCGAATGAGGCCGACGAGTACGCGGTGGGCCTTTGCGGGTTTTCGTTTGCGCCTTTTTAAACGGTTTGCTTCTCTTTGCGAATGGAACGGTCTTGCCTCCGGCGTGTCTGCAGGCTTCGTATCCAATGTGTCTATCGGCTTTGCCTCCGGGGTCGCCAAAGAGGACGTCTCGCTAGAAGACGGCAAATTCGTTTTTTTCACGTCCAAGACAGGTGTATGTTCTTCCAAGACTGTCTTTTTATCCATGCGATCCTCCTTCCATACAAAAAAGAGAAAAACCGGGTCGGCAAGCATGCCGACCCGGATCATCCTTATTTTTCTAAGTCTAACAGCATGGAAATGGCATCATCGGGAAGGCGATTCAAGCCTTTTTGCTCTTGTAGGAATGTCGTGCGATTTTCAAGGCTGTGGTGGACCTTTGCACGGTAGTCCGCATCATCCGGAACGTCAAAGCCTTCGATATCCGCATATTCCAGACCCTTCATCGCCTTCAAGGGCTTCCAGACGGTGGAACCGTCTACGAGGCTTTCGATTGCAGCAATCGTGACTTCCTTCGGCACCTTCTTATCCAGGAAGGAGCCGGTGTTAAGAATATAGCAATCCACGCCTTGCTCAAAGAGCGCCAAGAACTTGCGGAAATCATCGTTGAGCGGATAGGTGCGGAACGGGTTGGCATAGGGCTCGATGACCAGCTTATTCGGATCCACGCCTTTTGCCAAACGTTCGGCATTGCTGCGCTTCGTTGAAAGCGTAACGCCCATAAGCGCGGCAACATGCGGATCATGTACACGAACCAGCGGCGGCAGAACCGGATCCTTCATGATCCAGGCAACCGCGGTCATCGGCTGATGCAGTACATCCACGCGGTTCGGCGACCAGAGGCGCGACTTGACTGCACGGCCGTTGCCGTTACGAATGTCTTCCGAAACAATGATCTTTTTGCCGTCCTCATCCAGCGTGACGCCGCAGTTTTGAACGGTTAACAGATACTTGTTGTCCGGCGAGGAAGCGGGATAATCCGCTGTTTTATCGAAATAGGAAGGCTCAAGCGCTACCGAGCTGAAGTCCTTCGTCGAGATGATGAAGGCATCATCATGCAGCACGCGAATGTCATACTTTCCGTCGTGCTTTGCATGGGTCAACGTCGATTTTCCCGATCCGGAAAGGCCGAATACAGCAAGCGTGTAGGGCGAATCGCTGTTCGGGTTAAAAGTCTTGCATCCGCCGTGGCAGCAGGCATAATCATGGCGATTGGCAATGGACCAGGCTAACGTCAACGTGCCCTTTTTGTGCTCGCCGAAATACTTCATGCCCAACAAGGCGGCACAGTTGTGCGCCGAATCAAAATACGTAAGACCCAGGGGATGCTCTTCATGTGCCCATTGCGGATCCGAGAAGACATAGATGTCGCCTTCGCCGTGGATGGCTTTGGATTTTGCATACATTTCTTCATATTCCGGCGTACAGGGCTGGAAGTTCAACATCCAATCATAAAGGATATTTTCTTCCCCTTCCGGAATGAGAAGATGCGCACGCACCATAAAATCTTCATCCAGACCGACAAAGACCTGTGCATGGTACATGGTGTTCCAGCGCGTATCATAGACGGCTGTCATCACCTTGCGATTGAGATCAGCGCTGTCCACTCCCTCATCGCCGACGATGCGACGCGCTGCTGCGGTACGGCCGGTAACGCCGCCATCATTAAACAGCAATACTTTTGCGTCCGAGGGCAGACCCAATTTCTCTGGCTGCTCGATTGGTAGATCCGTAATCACGGTACCCGTGGAATGCTTCGCCATCTCGTAGGCTTCCGCAAGCGTTTTCACCTCCACCACGTTGTTGCCGTAAAACGGCGTTTCCACGATGGTGCGCAGAGCGCTCATGGCGGATAAAGACGGCCCCATCTCTTCACGCGAAAATCTGGTTTTTGTTGACATAGCACACTCTTTCTATTGCAACCGCAAATTCGTTTATGTTCGGCAATGCGCCGTTTGTTCTGTTCAACACTATATCGCAAGCGTCACGCTTTTCGCAACCGATGCATCGCTGCACCTTCGGATTTTTACTTAATCAATGCTTGCAGGGCCTTAAAGTGCGGATTTTTGGCATCACCGAGCAAATCGAAGAGAAGCGATTCCGTCGAGGTGACAATCGCGCCCATCTGCGCAAAAAGGGCCAGAGCGGTATCCTTATTGCGCCCATCGCGGGAGCTCACTGCATCGGCCGGAATGAATACCTGATAGCCTTTTGCCAGCAAGGTGCGTACACTCTGGAAGACGCAGATATGGGTTTCGATTCCGGTGACGATGACGCATTTTCTTTCCGCAAAGGGTTGTTGTTGGAGCGCTTCGTCGATCGCGGGCGTGATGGCATTAAACATTGTTTTTGCCTCCACCTTCGCATTTTCTAGCTGGCATGCGGACTGCAACGTTGCGACGGTTGCGCCAAGTCCTTTGGGATATTGTTCTGTTACGATGATGGGAAGCTCGAAGGCTTTGGCGGTTTCCAGCAAAACAGCGGCATTTTTCTCCACTTGTTCGGCGTTCGCCATGCTCGGAAGCATCCGTTCCTGCAGATCAATGAAGAGGATAAAGGTATCCTCGGGGGTTACCTTGTAAAGATCCATATTTAATACCTCATTTCTTTGTGTTGCATTTTCCGAAAAGCGGCATCAGGATGATTTACTGTACGGAAAATGCTTCGGCTAACATCCCTGTTGGAACTTCGCTTTGATTATAGCAGGTGATGGATACCCGGTGTAGAATCCCGGCAAAGCAAAATTAGGCCTTGCTTCCCATAAAACTTCCCTGAAACGAGGACAACTGGAATGCGCTACAATATCGAAGGAAATAAAAACAGAAAGAAGAGGGTGAAGATACGGATGACGAAAAGCAATTCGGAATTCGGGCAATACATCGGCATGCATCTGCGCAAACAGGAGAACGGCGAAGCCGAAGTAGAACTGACGGTGGAAAAACACCATTTGAATTCACAAAATATTGTACATGGAGGAGTCCTTTTATCCATGATGGATTTAGCGATGGGCGCGGCAGCATCCTCTTTCGGCGGGTCGGTCGTAACCATGGATGTGCAATATCGGTTTTTTCGTCCGGCTCGTTTAGGCGACAGTATCGTTGCGCGGGGGCACGTGTTGAAAAATGGAAAAACGATCGCGGTGACCAAGGGGACGGTTTACAGCGACGATACGGTCCTTGGGGAAGCGTCTGGACAGTTTTTTAAACGCGATTGATCGAAAGCCGCAGGAAACGAGAATGTCTCCTGCGGCTTTTTGATTGTTTATATATTGTTTATATAAGGAGAGGTAGTTACACCGAATGCATTTTGGTACCTATTTGATCGCCTTGGGACAGAGGCGGGAAAAAATGGTGCAAAAGAGAACGCAGAAGACAAGCGAAAAGAGTTGACAACCTGTAACCGTTTTGTTACATTTGAACCGCCAATAGTTACAAAATGATAAAGAGTATCTTTTATCCCTGTTTCCCTTCGTATCCGAACGGCGTAAAGTCGTGAAGAGCGTGGGAAGTGAAAGGAGAAAAAGAGAAAGGCGGAAACAAAAGATGAAGAACAGAAAAACGTACCGAATTTGGCTTTCCTTAGGTGTTGTGCTTGCATTGTTGTTTTTAGCGAAACCGGCTTTTGCGGTAGAGGGCGAGGGCTCGTCTTCTACAGAGGTACAGACCGGATTACAGGAAATTGATGGAAAACTCTATCTCTATGACAGCGATGGAACGCTGCGCTGCGATAATGCGTGGGTGAAATATCTCGGCAATTACTATTTTCCCAATGCGGAAGGAGTTTTATACCGTGATTGCGTCATTACCTTTGGCCCTAAGGTGGCATACTATATGGATCATGACGGCACCATCGGCACCGGCTTCCGTGAAGTAGGCAACACATTGATGTACTTTGATGCAGACGGCGTTCTCAACATTAGCAATGACTGGGTGCAGACGGAACGTGGCTGGATTTTCCCGAATGCACAAGGATGTGTCTATCGTGATCAACTCATCACTTTTGGCCCTAAGGTGGCATACTATATGGATCATGACGGCACCATCGGCACCGGCTTCCGTGAAGTAGGCAACGCATTGATGTACTTTGATGCAGATGGCGTTCGCAACATTAGCAATGACTGGGTGCAGACGGAACGTGGCTGGATTTTCCCAAATGCGCAAGGCCGTGTCTATCGTGATCAACTCATAACCTTCGGCCCTAAGGTGGCTTACTATATGGACCATGACGGCACTATCGGTACCGGCTTTCGTGAAGTAGGTAACACATTGATGTACTTTAATGCAGACGGTGCTCGAAACATCAGCAATGACTGGGTGCAGACGGAACGTGGCTGGATTTTCCCAAATGCGCAAGGCCGTGTCTATCGTAATCAGTTCATTACCTTCGGCCCTTCTGTGGCATACTACATGGGAAGCGACGGCGTTCCCGTTAAAGGCATGGTCAATGTGGGCGGCACCGTGTATCGCATGACGGGAAAAGGCGGCGCACGTCTGGTGCAAGAGGGAGAATACACCGCAGAGGGAAAGACCTTCTATGCAAACAGCTATGGCGAACCGGTACGCAATTCCTGGGTTACGATCAATGGTGTGAAGTATTATCATGGTCAGGATGGCGCACGCTTGTATCAAGATTTCACTCTGGATCAGAAAACTTATACGGTAAATCCCACCACAGGTGCGATTCAAGACGAACAATCAGAAAAGCAGTCTGCTGTCGGCGCAGGTGCCCCGAAGCTGTATAGTTTGCGCGATCTTTGGTTCCAAGGGGTGATCCGGTGGAACGGCTATAAATTCACGTATTATTCTCAGAGAGTTTTACCCGGTGGCGGACTCCGTATTCCCGGACGTCATGTCAATGAGGACGGCTATGTTGCGGACGGAGATGGCTTCATTGTTTTAGCCAATGACGCTCCCAAGGGAACTGTCATCCCGACACCCTTCGGCTATTTTGGAAAAGTATACGATCGAGGCGTATCAGGAAACCATTTTGATGTCTATACGAAATAGGTGATCCGCCGACCGAATACGATGTACTTGCGCCCGCTTTGTCGATAGCGACAGCATGGCAGGGGTGAGTAAAAACAAAGACGAAAGCGAATGCGTAAAAAAGGAAGAAGAATGAAGCAAACATGGTTTCAACGGTGTTGCCGAGTGGTAGCTGCATTTCTCATTCTCGGATTGCTTTTTGCTTTTCCGATGAACGAAACGCTTGCGAAAGGCGACAATGCCGGAAAAAAAGAGGATCCCGTTCCTCAAGCGGTTCGAGAAGCCCGGCAGGGGGAAGATCTGTTTCTTTATGATCATTATGGTCGGGTCATGAAGAACAATGCTTGGGTAGCATACAAGGGCAAATACTATTTTCCAAGCGCGGATGGCAAGGTATACCGTCATGTAATCTTACATTTCAACGATACGCTGGCCTATTATGTCAATGAAAAGGGAGAAAGACAAAACGGCCTAGTCGAGATGAACGGCTCATTACGCTATTTCTATGAATCCGGGGAAAAGAAAGACCGGATGGCGACAGATCAAGGTTGGGTTTGGAGCAACAACGGCTGGCTTTTCATAAATGAAAAGCAGGCGGTTTATCATGATCAGTTCCTTTCGTTTGGTCCCAATATTCGTTATTACCTGGGCGCGGACGGAACGATTCAGGAGGGACTGGTTCCCGCCAACGGCACCGTGTATCGCATGACCGGAGAAAAAGGGGCGTTGCTGCAAGAAGCGGGCGCCTATACCTATGAAGGAAAATGGTATTTCGCCGATGCCCAAGGCGAACCGTATCGCGGGCAGATCATTTCGTTTGGCGAAGCGGAGTACCTCATGGGCGAAGACGGCAGTCGTCAGGATGGGCGGGTTACCGTCAATGGCGAAGAATATATTGCGAATGTGCAAGAAGGTACCGTAAAAAAAATCAAGAAATATGATTTTCTTTGGCCGGTCAGCGGAAGAACGAGACTCTCTTCCCGCTTCGGCTGGCGTTGGGGCCGCTTACACAAGGGCGTAGATATTCCGGGCCCTTGGGGAACGCCGATTCGAGCGGCGCATGATGCCACCGTTCTGGAAACGGGATATCAATCCGCTCTCGGTAATTACATCAAAATGCGCGGTGATGACGGCTACTATACGAACTATTTTCATCTGAGTGAAATATTGGTTTCTGATGGACAGTATGTTCGAGAGGGTGAGCGCATTGGTTTAATGGGCTCGACGGGAAATTCGACAGGATCCCACTTGCATTTTGAAGTGCGTACAGGCGGCAGCATGGAAGAGCCTCACGATCCTTTGAATTATTCCTATAACTATTAATAAACGATGCGACGAATTTTTCTTCGCCAAGCAATGGTTGACGACGCGATCGCAAAAGTTGCACTACAAGAAACGGGCCATTGGCACCGTTTTTTTGTTTTTTTGCGAGCGTTGACAGAACAACATGGCCTTGTTACATTGATAGGGAGATGCGGAAATTGGTTTGCTATGCACAAGATAGTAACTGTGAATTTTACAAGGAACTTATTAGGAGAACAAGTGAAGGAGAGTGCGATTCTATGAGACGAAAGAATAGGAAGGCGCGTGTAGCGCTATTTTCCGCCGGCTTGCTGTTGGCCCTACTGTTGCAAGGACCCTTGTCTTATGCGGATGAACCGGCGGAAGAGGTCACGTCCACCGAAGAATTGGATTGGTCTGAAGAGGATGCTTCGCAGCGCCAAGCGGTTACAAGCTACGCATCCTATTCCGGCTTACAGGAACGAGATGGCAATTTATATCTTTATGATGAGGACGGAACGCTGCGCCGCGATAATGCGTGGGTGCAGTATCAGGGAAAGTTTTATTTTCCGAATGCAGAAGGCGTGCTGTATCGCGATCAAATGATTACCTTTGGGCCGAAGGTTGCCTATTACATGAATCATGAGGGAACAATCTCCACTGGTTTTCAGGAAATCAACGGGCGACTGATGTATTTCCAAGAAAACGGGATGCTGGATAAAAGCAACGCTTGGGTTAAAACGGATCGCGGCTGGATTTTTCCAAACGACCAAGGCATTGTATACCGGGATCAATTTATTACGTTTGGACCCAAAGTAAGTTTCTACATGGGGCATGACGGCGCCTATTGCACCGGTTTTCAGGAAATTAACGATAAACTGATGTATTTTGGTGACAATGGCGTTCTGGACAAAAGCAATGCTTGGGTGAAAACAAATCGCGGTTGGGTTTTTCCCAATGCACAGGGTGAACTTTATCGTAATCGTTTCATAACCTTTGGATCGAATGTGAAATACTTTATGGGCGCGGATGGCGCCATGAAAACCGGCATGGTGGAAGCTAATGGAACGGTATATGATATTGCAGACAACGGATTGGTCAATACCAAGCCGCACAGCTATGTTTATCAGGGAAAATGGTATTTTGCAAAAGAAGGCGGAGAGCCGTATCGTAATCAATTCATCTCTTTCGGCAGCATTCGCTATTTGATGGGCGAAGACGGAAGCCGCCAGACGGGCATTGTTCCTTTCAATGGTACGGCCTATCGCTTTGATGAATACGGGTGTCTCGTCCAGAAGTCCTCCTCCTATACGTATAACGGCAACACGTATTTTTCTAAACCGGATGGCACTCCTTATCGCGACCAGGTGTTAACCTTCGGATCCTCCTATGCGATGTACATGGGCGAAGACGGCACAAAACAATATGGCTTGTGTGCGGGAAGAGAAAACGCCTACTACGCGGATACGACGACTGGCAATCTGTTGCGAAACTATGGATTGTTTCAGTTAAATAACAAAATTTATCACAGCGGCAGCTCTTTTGCCCTGACCAGAGGATGGGCAGAAATTGACGGTAGCCATTACTATTTTGATAAACAGGCGAAATTTCCGGCCGCCTTCCAAAATACAGTGCGCACAATCGACGGCCTGGCCTATCAATTTGACGAGTATGGCCGCGCCTCGTCTGATGGAACCTTTTCCATGTCAGGCGAATGGACGTATGCAAATGGTTATTTGCAAGGACCGGCGGTTACGAATCGCTATGTAGGAAACAATTTTGCAGTGGTGAGTTTGAAGCATCAATATTTGTGGGTGTTCCGCGGCGGAAAACTTGCAGTTTCTACCCCGGTCATTTCCGGCAAACCTTCTACTCCGACGGTGCGGGGCAATTTCTCCGTTCAGGGAATGACGCGCGGCACATATTTAACGGGGCCGACGTGGAAATCCTGGGTGAACTACTGGGTTCCGTTCTATGCCGGATACGGCCTTCACGATGCTCCTTGGCAAAATACAAATAACTTTTATATGGATAGTCAAGCCTATACTTGGACAGGCAGTCATGGTTGTGTGAACATATTGCCATCTGTGATGCCGCGGGTATATGAAGCACTGTATCCTGGCAGTGCTGTGACGGTATATTGATTGCCGACATTTATCGAATCGTGGTAGAGATCAAGACGAGTCCAGAAAGGGCAGAATATGAACAAAAAAAGAGGTAAGCGTTTTGCGGCTCTCTCCGTTGCGCTGATGATGGCGTTGACGTTGAGTATGGTGATCAACCCTGTGCATGCAGAGGGTTCGATGGGTGTCGCAATTTCCACAAATCCGGCGGAGAACTCTTCTCTCGAGACGAAAACGGATGTTTTAACAACGGAGAAGGAAGACACCCCGGAACAAGAAACAACTATACAGAAAAACGAGAGTAAAGAAGAGAAACCGAAGGAAGCTTCCTCGAAAATGAAGGAGGCCACGAAGCCTCTGACGACGCTTTCGGCTGATGAGCAGGCATCTTCTTTGATGGAGACCACAGAGGAAGAAGAGACGGAACTGGAGATTTCTCCGGAGAGCAATTCCCATAGCCTTAAAGCACCAAACGGCAGCTTCTCTTCGAGACGGGGCGGCATTCAAGAGATCGATGGAAAGCTCTATCTCTATGACGAAGAGGGTACGCTTCGTAAAGACAATAAATGGGTGAAGTATGCCGGAAAGTATTACTTCCCCAATGCGGAAGGTGTCTTATACCGCGATCGAATCATTACCTTCGGGTCGAAAGTCGCCTTTTATATGGACCATGATGGTACATTCGCCACGGGATTTCGTGAAGTGGGTGGATGGCTGATGTATTTTCGAGATGACGGGGTGCGCGCTAACGACAATGCGTGGGTGGAAACGGAGCGCGGCTGGATTTTCCCGAATGCCGAAGGGGAAGTCTATCACGATCGAATTATTACGTTCGGATCGAAGGTAGCTTATTACATGCAAAGCGATGGCGCGTACGCTACGGGTTTTCAAGAAATAAACGGCAAACTCATGTATTTTCGTGAGAACGGGGTGCGTGCCAACGATAATGCCTGGGTGCAGACGGAGCGTGGCTGGATTTTCCCGAATGCCGAGGGCATCTTGTATCGTGATCAGTTCATTACCTTTGGTTCGAAAGTAGCCTTTTATATGCAGCATGACGGTACGTACGCCAAGGGCTTTAAGGAAATCAATGGCAAGTTGATGTATTTCCATGAGAATGGTGTGTGCGCAAATGATAATGCCTGGGTGCAGACGGAGCGCGGCTGGATTTTCCCGAATGCCGAGGGCGTGCTGTATCGCAATCGGTTCATCACATTCGGTCCGAGGGGAGCCTATTTGATGGGGTCGGACGGCACAAAACAAACGGGTGTGACGCGCTTTCTCGGTGCTCTCTATCCGCTGGATCCGACAACGGGTGTGTTGATGGATTTGTCTGTGGGCTATCATACGATTGAAGGAAGACGTTACTATGTACGTGCGGATGGCACCATTGCCGATGGCGGACGGTGGATTGAAAAGGATGGACGACGCTATTTCGAAAATGTGGATGGCACCTATTTTAGAAATCAGCAGATCAGTTTTGGAACAGTCTATTATTATATGGATGCGGATGGAGCAACGGCATCCGGTATTCACCGGGCGGGACGAAACTACTACTTCTATGACCCCGCAAATGGAAATCAAAGACGCAATACGGAAGGTCTTCTGGAATGGCAGGGCAATCAGTATTACATTGGCTCCGACGCGGCGATCGCAACGAATCAATTTGTCATGATTGGCAACAAAGGCTATGATGCGGATGGCAGCGGCATTCTCCATCCGACATCCCGTCGTTTGATCATTGACCTATCCACCCACCAGAAGCCGTATAATTTCGACTTTGATAAATTCAGCAAAGGCATATCCGGCGTCATTTTACGTGCCGGTTATACTGGCCACGGTACAGGCAATTCGTACTATCAAGATGCGGAGTTTGAGCGTTTCTACAACGAATTTAATTCGCGTGGCGTACCCATTGGAGCCTATTGGTATTCGTGTGCCAACGAAGTGAAGGAAGGCAAGGCGGAAGCCCAAGCCTTTCAGAATATCATCGCCGGAAAAAAATTCGCACTTCCGGTTTATTGGGACACGGAAGATGTCTATCATCAGCGAAAGACTGACAAAAAGACGCTGACCGATACGGCCCTGGCCTTTTTGCAGGAAATGGAAAGAAAGGGATACTATACAGGCATCTACTCGTCTTCTTCCTGGCTGCGCGATAATCTCGAGATGTCTCGCTTGGGCAACTACGACATTTGGGTGGCCCATTACGGTGTCAGCAAACCGTCTTACCGTGGAGAGTACGGAATGTGGCAATTTACTTCCACCTACCACAAAGAAGGATATCCCTATGGCGTGGACGCCAGTTGGGTGTTCAAAGACTATCCGTCCATTATCAAGGGCGCGGGATTAAACGGTTATTAAACCAATAGCGTTAGAAAACCGTACAATAGGACAAATGAGGGCGAGGGCAGGAGCCATTCGCCCTTTTCCTATGTTAAAATAAGGCATAACGAGAGGAAATAGAAATTTAAAAAACGCTATGGGAACAAAGGAGATAGAACGATCATGGGATTAAAACAGGAATTGCTCAACAAAATTGAAACGCGTTCCATTCGCGTCGGTGTGGTGGGCTTGGGTTATGTCGGTCTTCCGCTGGCGGTAGAGAAAGCGCGCGCCGGCTTTGAAACCATCGGCTTTGATGTACAGGATGAAAAAGTCAACATGGTCAACGCCGGTCATAATTACATCGGCGACATTGTTGACGATGATTTAAAAGCATTGGTCGAAGCCAAAAAGCTCCGCGCTACGACAGACTTCAGCTTTATTCACGATGTGGACTTTATTGCCATTTGTGTGCCGACGCCGCTGGATGCGCATCAGCAACCGGATATCAGCTATGTACAGACCTCTGCCGAAAACATTGCCAAGCATTTGAAGGCGGGCACCATGGTGGTTTTGGAATCCACGACCTATCCGGGAACGACAGAGGAGTTGGTGAAGCCAATTCTGGAAAAGGGATCCGGCCTTCGCTGTGGAGAAGACTTTTATCTCGGCTTTTCGCCCGAGCGTGTTGATCCAGGCAACAAGCAGTTTAAGACCAAGAACACGCCGAAAGTCGTTGGCGCCATCGGAAAAGATGCAACCGAAGTGATTGCCAAGATGTATTCCACTGTGTTGGAAGGAGAGGTCTATCCCGTTTCGTCTCCTGCCGTCGCCGAGATGGAAAAGATTTTGGAAAATACGTATCGAAACGTCAACATCGGCCTAGTCAACGAATTGGCCATCCTTTGCCATCGCATGGGAATTTCCATCTGGGAAGTCATCGATGCGGCGAAGACGAAGCCGTATGGCTTCCAGGCGTTTTATCCCGGCCCGGGCTTGGGCGGACATTGCATTCCGTTGGATCCGTACTATCTTTCCTGGAAAGCGCGAGAATACGGTTTCCATACATCCATGATCGAATCCTCGATGATGGTGAACGACAAGATGCCGGAATACACGGTGGATCGTGCAGCGCAAATGCTCAACCGCCACAAGAAGCCGCTCAACGGATCCAAAGTGTTGGTGCTTGGCGTGGCATACAAGAATGATATTGATGATTACCGGGAAAGCCCGGCCATTCGCGTGCTGGACATCCTGCGGGAACGTGGAGCCGACGTGGAATTCTTTGATCCCTACATTCCGTCTTTTCGTCACCAGGGAAAAACATACACCGGTATGACTGCTTTAACGGAGAAAGATGTGGCGGATGCGGATCTGATTTTGATTACCACAGCTCACCAGGCGTATGACTATCCGATGATTCTTCGTCAGGCGAAGGCCATCTTCGATGCGCGCAACGCGATTCCCGACGCGGAACAATATGAAAATGTTGAAACGCTGTAATTGCTGTGTCCTTCAAAGCTCATCAGGAATGCCTACAGTAGTCGGAAAGATTTGTTTCCCGCTTTTGCAAGACCCATCACCCAAGGAGGGATGGCATGCGCATCTGGATCGTGAATAATTACGCTATACCACCTCGATTTGGCGGTTTAGTGCGGCACTTCTATTTTTCCAAATATCTGCGCGCCAAAGGGCATGATGTGCGTATTTTGACCGGCAGTCAAGTGCACAATACGACCTATAATTTCGTCGATTCCGGAAAACTTCTAAAGGAAGTAACGTTTGACGGTGTTCCGTATACGTATGTGCATACCATGGGCTACACGAAAAACAATTGGCGTCGCATCGTGAATATGGTACAATTCTCGTTCCGTTGCAAAAAAGCAATGCGGAAATTGATGGCGGAGGGCGAACGTCCGGATGTGATCTATGCTTCGTCGCCGGTTCCCTTCTCATCCAAGAGCGCGATGTCCTTTGCTAAACGAAATCACATTCCCTTTGTGTTTGAAGTGCGCGACCTTTGGCCGCAATCTCTGGTGGAGTATGGGAATCTGAACGCCAAGCCGTATACGAAACCGATTGTAGCAGCGCTTTATGCATTGGAACATACACTCTATCGCGGGGCGGATCGCATTGTGTTTACGATGTCAGGCGGATTGCGCTATTTGCAAGATCGCGGTTGGAACGATGTCGCTTCGACCAAGTGTATTCAGGTCAACAATGGTGTTGATTTAGAGGAGTTTCGTCGCAATCAGCAACAGGTCCATTATGCGGATGTAGAATTGGACGACCCATCTACCTTTAAGGTGGTATATATGGGCTCTATTCGGATGACCTATGACTTGGATGTGATGTTGGATGTGGCGAAACGCTGTCAAAAGGAATTGCCTCAGGTGCGGTTTTTGTTCTACGGGGGAGGAACGGAACTTTCGCATCTTAACGAGCGCGTCTCGAAGGAGCAGATCACAAATGCTGTTTTCAGGGGCAAGGTAAGAAAAGAGGAGATCCCCAGCATTCTCATGCGTGCCGATGCGACATTGGCACATAATCGTGCTACAGCCATTACCCATTACGGTTCCAGCAACAATAAGCTGTTTGAGTACCTTGCTGCCGGAGCTCCGATTCTTTCCACGGTAAAAACGGAGGAATCGCTCGTTGTAAAGCATAATATTGGCATTGAGACAGAGGATCAGAAAACGGAGACCATTGTTTCGGCCCTCTCGAAACTAACCCGATTAACGCCGCAGGAGCGCGACGCGATCCGCATACGGGAAGAAAAGCTAGTCAAGGAGTATGATTATTCTCACTTGTCGTTGCGGATGGAAAAGCTTTTTCAATCCTTGATAGAATAGCGGGGATGTACGGAAAATATATCGCAAACAGCGCTTTACACACGGATGATAAAGTGCAGATGAGAGAGGTCATGGATGGATACTGTCGATTTACTTTACATCACTTTTGTTGATCTGAAAGGACCGGCGAACTCAGGGTCCAGTGTTCGGCCGCAGCAGATGCTTCGCGCTTTTCGCGAAATTGGCTGTAGCATCAAGATATTGGATGGCTGGCATAACAATCGAAAAGAACGCCGTTCCCATGTCAGGGAGATCATGCAATGGCTGGATACGCATCATGTTCGTTACTGTTATGTAGAACCTCCGGCGGGGCCTTTTTTTGTACGCGAGGACTTGATGCTCCTTAAGAAACTTCATAAAATGAGTGTCCCCATTGGCCTTTTTTATCGAGATATTTATTGGCGTTTCCCAGAACAGTTTACAGAGATCAATCCGCTGAAATTTTTTATCATTCAATGTTTACAGAAGCGAGACCTCTCTGTCTTTAAAAAAACCGTTTCACTTTTCTATTTTCCAACAGACCAAATGGCTAAAATAGCGGATTTTGGCATGCCTTATGATGTTTTGCCGCCCGGCGCAGAAGTTATGAAGGAATCCGGACAGAGTGAGGAGGATGACAAGCGCATCCTTCAAGAGGATATACTGACTCTTTTTTTTGTAGGAGGTTTGTCTCCTGGATATGGCTTTGATGTTCTGCTTGATGCAATGAAAATCATCAATCGTGATGCACTGAAGCTTCGACTCTTGGCGGTATGTCGTGAACAAGAATGGCTTGATTTTCAAAAACGCTATTCATTTGTACAACCAAATTGGCTGGAGATTCATCACGTCTCCTTTGGGAATGGCTTGGAAGAATTGTACAGAAAGGCAGATCTTGGCGTTTTACCGATACGAAAGTCGATATACAGAGATTTTGCTATTTCGGTGAAACTTTTTGAGTATATTGCGCATGAAAAACCGATTCTTTGCACCAATGTGGACGCTATGTCGCAGATTGTGCAAGAGAACGATTTGGGGTGGATTTGTAAAGATACGGCGGAAGATATGGCGAAAGCGTTAGAGGACATTATTGCGAACCGTCCCATGATGATGGAAAAAAAAGAAAATATAAAACAATTTTTGCCTGCAAATACATGGAAGGCGCGCGCAAGGAAGGTGTTTTCCACGCTGGAGAGTGTAAACAAGAAAAACAAATAGAGTTTGCTTGATGGATCATACATAAAAGTTGCTAGGGAAACAAAGATATAACGCATCTATAACAAAGACACGGCGAATCTATAATGTGAAATTTTATGCTGGACATTCGGATGTGTCAGGTGTATATACGGCTTAGCCATATCCCGTGGAACTGTACTACTACACACAGCAAGGAAAATGGGAGAAAGAACAGAATGCCGGGTTTTTTTATAACAAATGAAAAAAATGCATCCACTGCGTTTCGCAAAATCGCAAGAACGTCTCTTCTACATGATGATGCCATAGTAGACGGTTGGACCGTTTCCCGCGATGTGTTGGATCGTTTTGGCGAACACAAAGTGTTTTTTGAAGATGCGGATATCCTTGTCATTACGGACGGGATTATAACGAATGCACATCATTTGGGCATCTTGGAACATCCGGAAGGACTGGGCGGATGGATTCGTGATCAGCGAAAGACGGATCCTCTGTTCTTTAAGCGCTTCTGCGGTTCTTTTTCCGGCGCGATCTGGGATCGAGAAGCGAAAGAATGGACGATTTACACCTCTCCAACGGGGGATCGTGCTGTTTTTTATTGGCTGGATGCCGAAAAGCAACGTGTTATTGTCGGCTCTCAAATGAACTTTGTCACCGATACCATGAAACGTCTTGGAATTCCTCGTGTTCCCGATGAACAGGGGCTTAAAAATTTCCTCAATTTTGGCTATTTCACCGATACGCATACGGGTGTGCAAGGCGTTCGACGTCTTTACCCCGGCGACTATTTAAGCTTACGCGCTGCTTACGCCGAGACAAAGTCGTATATCACGTTTGCAGAAAAGAATCTTCCGGATAAAAATATCGAAGCGGCGATCACCTCCCTTCACGAAGCGTTTATGTCGACCTTGGAGGATGGCGTATTTTGGAATCAACGGTACGGGTATACGGGTTTAGTCGATTTAAGTGGTGGAGCGGATACGAGGATCATCTATTTTGCTTTGCAACATCTCGCCCCGAAGTCATTTGAGACGTTGACATATGCACAGATAGGGAGCCGCGATCACACGATTGCCAAACGCATCGCACAGGATGCGAATACGCCCTGGCATTTCATGGCACTGGATTCTCCGCAGTTTCTGACCGAAGTGGACACATTGATGTTGATGAATAACGGGGTCAGCTATTATTTTGGGATAACCGGGGGAAAACAGATGCTGGAGAAGCTGGCATCTTCACAATATGGTGTGGAATGGACGGGTATCGCGGGCGATATTCACGAAGGTTCCATGCTGACGGAAAATGGAGAGCAGGTTCCGCAGGTCAAAATAGAACGTTTTCGATTATCCAGACATTTCCCATATATGCCGACGAAGGGAAATGCAGATATCGGTCGCTTTGCCACCAATGATCGGTTCTGGTTTGTTACACGCGGCTTTTTAGCGGCCGCTTCGACCAATTTTATTCGGCAGTACTACACAGAGCCTTTAATGCCATTGGTAGACAACGCTTTTTTGCGCGAGTTGTTTGACATTTCTTGGAAGCAACGTGTTCATGATAAAATACAGATGCGTTGGTTGAAACGGGAATTTCCGGAAAGTGTAAAGTATCCGCATTCCGGAACCGGTTTGCCTTTATCCCGTGAATTTTATCCGTGGCACGTCCTAGAACGAAAAATTCATACGGCGTTTTCTGTGATAAAGGCCAAAAGAAAAGGAACGCCGACAGTTAATAACATGAACCCTTTGGATTACTGGTGGGAGACACAAGAAAAAATCCGAGAGGAACTCATTCGGTATTATCGCGATTCCATTTCGGCGGTACGGGGCGAGGAGATGCAAAGCATTGTGCGCGAACTATTTGAACGGGGTGCCCATTTTGTCGATCGCGGATTAGCCCTTTCGATCATCTCCTATTACAAGAATTATTTAGATTAAGAAGTAAAACAAGAGGATGAATATGATTGTAACGTTAACGGCGGGATACCCTTTCGGAGGGGAACCGTTTTTAATTTCAGAGGATCTATACGCTCCAAAGGATCTGATTTATTTGGCCTTACATCCCTCAAAAGAGGAGAACCAAAGCTGCCATCGCGGTGTACGGATTGCTGAAAAACGTAATATCTTCAGTATGGTCGCATGGGCGCTGCGTGGCCTGGTAGATCCACTTGTTTGGCGAGAAATGGACTGGATGAAAACACATCATAAACTTTCTCTTCATAATTTCGGCGTGATGCTTAGCTACTATGCCTATGCGAAACGATGCTACCGTGAAATATATCGATGGATGAAGCATGAAAATCTATTGCGAGAGGATACCATCATGTACTCGTATTGGATGGTAACCCAGGCAATGGTCTGTGCACTGGTCAAACGCAAAGTGCCGAATATGCGTATTTTAACGCGATGCCATGGCTATGACATTTATGAATATCGTTATCCGGGAAAATATCTTCCTTTTCGCGATTTTATTTTCCGTTCGATGGATGCAATTTGCCCTATCAGCGCAGATGGAGTACACTACCTCGAGCAAACCTATCCGGATAGCATCGATAAACGTAAAATTTCCCTGCACCGTTTGGGCACATTGGAGAATGGCATGACGCCTCCCGGAGGAGAAGGCGAACCGTTTCGACTCATTTCCTGCTCGAATATGATTCCCTTAAAGCGAATTCACCTTCTTATTGCCGCGTTATCGAAACTTGGAAAACCCGTTGAATGGGTTCATTTTGGTGACGGCCCGTTGATGGAGACATTGCAAAAGCAAGCAAAAGACTTCTTGTCGCAAACGCCCGTGCAGTATATATTTAAGGGGCATGTGCCAAACGATGAGGTTTTACAGTATTACCGGAAACATCATGTTGATGGTTTTATTAATGTCAGTGAGACAGAAGGCGTGCCGCTTTCCATCATGGAGGCTCTTTCTTTCGGCATCCCGGTCATCGCAACCAAAGTGGGCGGAACCGGGGAGATTGTCTTTCCCGGTTTGAATGGAATCCTTTTGCCTAAGGATTTTAAACCATCTCAACTGGCCGATGCCGTCCGGGAAATAATGGCGCAATCGGATGAAGAGCGCAACACAATGTGTAGAAATGCCCGCGAAAGTTGGGAGAGGAACTGTAGCGCTGAGAAGAATTATCGCGACTTTTATACCATGGTCCAAAAGCAGTGAGAGCAACCCCATGGTGTTCGACAATACTTTGGATGGAAAAGTAGTAAGGAGATATGTGTGAATCGCTTCATTCAGTTTCACGAAACACAAAATCAAAAACTGCAACAGTATATTGCTAAGCATATTCCAAATATACTGATAGAAAAACGGGAAAAACTTTTAGACATTAGTTTTTATTTTATGCTGCTTTTTTATACTGTGTGGGCTAATTTCTACAACTTTTCCTTTGGTCTCCGGTTACTTGTCTGTGGCGCGGTTTTTCTTTTTGATCTGATTCTGTTTTGTGACTCGCATCCCGTCCCGATGTTGCACAATGATTTTTGGACCATCGCTTTTTATCTTATGGGAATAGGAAGTCTTGCTACAGCCATTGTAGTTCGAGGAAAGGCGTATTTCTTATTATCCCTTGTATGGCTGCTTCTCTATCCTTTTGCAAGAGGCGTTTTAAAGCACGATGTCTTTCACTTGTGGCTGAAGCGATATTGCATTACCTTGTGCCACTTTTTTGTCGCCGTTGTTTTCATTTCCCTCCTCTTGTCCCCTTTAACGGAAAGCCAGTATGGCGGAATCTATACCGATCCGAATGACTTGGCGATGATTTGCGTCATGGCGATTGTTAGCAATTTTTATTTATATCGTATTGAAGATGTAAAGAAAAAAGGGCGGCATTTGCTTTTTTCCATTGTCGCTACAACCTTGATCTTTTTTTCGCGTTCCCGGACGGGCATGGTGATGATGTTTTGGGTGTATGCTCTTCTTCTCGCGTATTTATCGGTCCACAAAGAAGTGGTGTCGGGAAAGATTTCCAAGTTTGTTGCCGGCAACGTGCTGTGCTATCTGGCATTATATCTTGTTCTTTCCTATGGCACGCCCCTTGCGGCACATACCATTTATCCCTTAATTAATCCCGCTTATAAAGAGCAATTGCAACGCCAGGAAGGTAAAGAGATTACCTTTGAGGAGTCGCTGGCCCTGCTCCTCCAAAAGAGCATGAAAGGCGCGGGAGACAATCAGGATGTGAGTTCCGGGAGAATGCGGATTTGGCAAGCCGGAATGAAAAAAATGTCTGTCTTTGGTCATTTAGATGAACGAGTATTCGTGAGGGAATACGGCTATCGAAAGATGTTGCTACATAACGCACCTTTACAGATATGGTACTCTACGGGCGTTTTGGGCATGGCCGGCTATGTGCTATTAATGGTCGATGCGGCAAAAAAATCATTGAGGAGCATGAAACGTTTTTCCAGGTTGACGATGGAGAGCGTTACCGTGTTGTCATTTTTAGGATGTTATGCCTTATATCTGTTCTTCTTTTCTTCCTATCATCCTTTCGCATCTCCTCTTACATGGATCGCCTTTTTTGCTTCGATGGCGCCTCCTATTGCAAGAGATGATGTAATAGGAAGGAAAAAAGAGAATGCGTGAAATCCTTAAAAAATTAGCATCAACGGGGTTTTTACACATTTTCTCCTCCGAAGTATTAAATAAAATTATTGTCTCTTGCAGTGGAATTATTGTCGTCAACTTTCTTTCCAAAGAGGTGTACGGCATTTATTCTTATGCAATGAACATTTTGAGCACATTTCTAATTTTTAGCGGATTTGGCGCCTCATCCGCTCTAATTCAGTTAGGCAGTGAAAATCTGAATGATATAGAAAAGCAGGAGCAATTTACACGGTTTAGTTATCGTTTCGGGATGGCTGTCAATTTTGGCCTATTTTTTGCGATTCTAGCTTTTTGCATGTTTTTTTCGTTTCCCATTCCTGGAGCAAAAAATGTGCTGCTTCTTTTATCGTGTATGCCGCTATTTTATTTTACGGTGGAAACCATTCAGATTTATTTTCGCATTCACCTTCGTAATAAACAGTTTTCGTATTTAAATACGGGAATTGCCGTCGCAAATTCCTTGATGTTAATTATCGGCGCATTAACGAATCGACTGCCGATTTTAATTTTGCTCCGCTATCTGGGGTATCTTGGAGTTATATTCGTTACCATTGCTTTAACGCGACCGTCGTTCCTTCAGCATGACTTTCTTCCGCTGCGTAAAGAGCGAACAATGGGGAAGAATGACATTTCTCTGTCACCGTTAACAAAGGCGGAGAAGAAAGAATTTTTTTCCATCGGGCTCGTTTCGCTTTTTAATAACAGCGTATCCAGTCTGCTTTACATCATTGACGGCTGGCTCATCGGTTCCATTATTGCCGACTCTACCGTATTGGCAGATTATCACACGGCGACACTGATTCCCTTTGCGATGACGTTTGTTCCTTCCGCCATTATTACGTACGTCTATCCCTATGTGGCAAGCCATCACGAAGATATTCCTTGGCTTAAGAAGAATGTGACCAGGTTGTATGGCATTATGGCTGGGGTGAATGGCTTGATCAGTCTTGGCCTTTATTTCTTTGCACCTTGGATTTTTGCTATTTTATTTCCCGGCTATACCAATGCCATTCCGATTTTTAGGGTTTTGTCGGTCGGCTTTTTCTTTTCTGGGACGTTTCGCATCTTGTCCGGCAATGTTTTAGTCATGTTGCATCGACTGAAAGTGAATAGTGTTGTGGCAGTCATATCCGGCTTGTTGAATGTGCTATTGGATTACTTTTGGATTAAACAATATGGATCGATTGGTGCCGCCTATGCCACAACAGCGATCTACATTATATCCGGTGTATTGAGCACCGCATACGTTGCGTATTATATCTTTCGGCGTCCCTCCGGAACGAATACGATGGAATAAGGTATAATAAGACAACAAGAGTGGTCGGATGGAGGAACATATGAAGATCATGACCGTAGTGGGGGCCCGTCCGCAATTTATCAAAGCGGCTGTCGTGTCCCGCAAAATTCGTCAACAACAGCAAGAGATTCTGGTGCATACGGGGCAGCATTATGATGCCAATATGTCGGATGTTTTTTTTACGGAGCTTTCGATTCCGAAGCCGGATTACAATCTTGGCGTAGGCAGCGGAAGCCATGCGCACCAAACCGCCGCGATGCTGACGGGAATTGAAGATCTTATTTTTAAAGAAAAGCCTGATGCGATGTTGGTTTATGGAGACACCAACTCCACCCTCGCTGCGGCGTTAGCCGCTTCGAAGCAATTGGTGCCGGTATATCACGTGGAGGCCGGTTTACGCTCCTTCAATCGTTCCATGCCGGAAGAACAAAATCGCGTAGTAACCGATCACCTCTCGACACTTTTGTTTGCTCCTACCCAAACAGCCGTAGACAACCTAGCCCGGGAAGGCTTGACGGAGGGAGTTTTTCAAGTCGGGGATGTGATGTGCGATGCGGTTTTGTTTTACACCTCTTCCATGGAAAAACAAAACACAAAGGATGTCTTTTCTTCCCTGCGCGTGATTCGAGGCTCCCTTGCAGGAATAGAACATTGGATTCTCGCCACCATTCATCGCGCAGAAAATACGGATACGCCGGAAAAATTGCGAGAAATCCTAAAAGCTTTTGAAGATTTTCCGGTACCGGTTCTCTTTCCGGCACATCCGCGAGTACGAGAAATGGCCGTGAAACTGAGCGAAGAGGAAGGCTTTCGCAATACCGTGCTGGTGGAACCTGTAGGGTATTTGGAAATGCTATTTTTCACAAAGTATGCTGACAAGGTTGTTACGGATTCCGGCGGTTTGCAGAAAGAGGCCTACATCTTGCACACCCCCTGTGTTACCGTACGAGAACAGACGGAATGGGTGGAAACCCTGCGTGGAAACTTGAACATTCTTTCACGACCGATTGCCGCCGACATTGTCCGGAAAGCATTGGAAACGAGCATTGATGAGGATGCGTACTATCCTTACTACGGGCAAGGAGATGCGGGCGATCGCATTGTAGAAATTCTATCGAACAGGGGAGGAAGCAAATGAATTACGCCTTAATCGGTTGCGGACGCATTGCCATCAATCACGTGTATGCAGCCAAAAATAATCATCTGCACTTTGTTGCTTTGTGCGACGTACGACGAGCGAAAATGGATGCGCTCTTAACGCGTGGTGAAGTGGACCCGTCCACCGTGGCACATTATACGGATTACAAAAAAATGTTGGATGAACATCCGGAAATTGAGCTGGTCTCCATTGCGACGGAAAGCGGCTATCATGCCGAAATCGCGCTGGAATGCATTCGCCGCGGAATTCATGTCATTATTGAAAAACCGATGGCCATGTCGCTTGCCGACTCCGATCGCATTATCGCCTTGGCGGAAGAAAAACATGTTAAGGTATCCGCTTGTCATCAAAACCGCTTCAATGTAGCCATTCAACATGTTCGTGATGCCATGGACGAAGGCCGCTTTGGACGTCTGTCACACGGCACCATCCATGTGCGCTGGAATCGCAATCGCGGTTACTATGAACAGGCGCCCTGGCGCGGTACATGGGAAGAAGACGGCGGCGCATTAATGAATCAGTGCATCCATGGCATTGACCTGTTGCGCTGGATGCTGGGCGATGAAGTGGTAGAAGTCGTCGGCCGCACGCGTCAGCAGTTTCACGACTATTTGGAGGCCGAAGATCTGGGCACTGCCATCGTCACCTTTAAAAATGGCGCCATCGGTATCATTGAAGGCACCACCAATGTATATCCGCAGAACTTGGAGGAATCCCTCTTCCTCTTCGGAGAAACGGGAACCGTGAAAGTTGGAGGAAAATCCACTACGGACATCGAGGTCTGGGACTTTGCCGATCATCGTCCGGAAGATGACGGTTTAGTCGGAATGAAGGAACCCACATCAAACATTTACGGTAACGGACACACGCTGCTTTTCCATGATATGATGGAGGCAATTCGGGAGGATCGTGCACCGTATGTGGACGCCTACGCGGGTCGCCGGGCACTGGAGCTCGTGCTGGCCATTTATAAGAGTCAAAAGACAGGAGAGGCGGTCAAGCTACCCCTTACGGATTTCGCTTCGACGGATATGAAGGGGATCTTCGGCGAAGGATCGCTGGAATACGATCCGCATGCGCCCATCGTGGAAGCCGACTGATCAGAAGAAACATGCACTTAACATTGCTATCTTTGTGGAAGAAGCGTGAAAAGTACGAAACAGCGGGAAGGAGAGCCTATGCCCGACTATTTTGTTCATGAATCGAGTTATATTGACGAAGACGTTGAAATCGGCGAGGGAACAAAGATTTGGCATTTTTGTCATATTCAATCCGGCGCACGCATCGGAAAAGGGTGCAGTTTCGGGCAGAACGTCAACGTTGGCAACCGTGTACGGATTGGCAATGGCGTAAAAGTGCAGAACAATGTCTCGTTGTATGAAGGGCTCCGCCTGGATGATGATGTGTTTTGCGGCCCCTCTTGCGTTTTTACGAATGACTTGAATCCGCGGGCGGCGTATCCGAAGGGAAGCGTCGGTTACCATCCGACGCATTTGGAAAAAGGCGTTACGCTGGGCGCAAATTGCACAGTGGTTTGCGGCCATACACTCCATACGCAGGCCATGGTTGCCGCGGGCGCTGTCGTCACAAAAGACGTTCCCGCCCATGCGTTAGTAGCCGGCGTGCCGGCAAGGCACATCGGCTGGGCCTGCACGTGCGGGCATATTTTCTACGATACGGATCTGGATGCACAAGGTAGATACCGCTGCCCGGACTGCGGAAGGGTTCTGGAAAAGGACGGCGAAGGCTTAAAAGAAACACAGGCATGAGGAGGATCCATGCAATTTATTGATTTGGGGCGGCAATATGAAGCCGCAAAAGAACGTATTGATCAGGCCATCCGCGATGTGGTAGACGGTCGTCATTTTATTATGGGTCCGCAAGTACAAGAATTGGAAGAACGGCTTGCCGCCTATGTGGGACGCAAGTACTGTCTCACTTGTTCCAGTGGTACCAGCGCCCTGTATCTTCCGCTGCTTGCTTATGGCGTGAAGCCGGAGGAAGCCGTGTTTGTCTCCAGTTTCACGTATTTTGCTTCGGCGGAAATGATTCGCTTGGCCGGCGCGACACCGATCTTTATTGATTCCGATGAAACCTATCTGATGGATCCGGATAAGCTAGAAGAGGCGATTGAGAAGACGCTTGCCGAAGGAAAACTACGTCCTCGCGGCATCATGACAGTGGATTTGTTTGGCTTGCCCTGCGATTACGATCGCATTGAAGCCATTGCGAAGAAGTACGACTTGTTCCTGTTGACCGACGATGCGCAGGCGTTCGGCGGCACGTATAACGGCAAGCAGAGCTGCGCTTTCGGTGATGTGTCGGCAACCTCCTTTTTCCCGGCAAAGCCCTTAGGATGCTACGGCGACGGCGGAGCCATCTTTACCGATGATGAGGAACTTTATAAGTTGATGCATTCTTTGCGCGTCCATGGCCATGGCGCATCCAAGTATGATAACGTGCGCATCGGCATCAATGCACGTCTGGACACCATACAGGCGGCGATTCTCTTGGTGAAGCTGGATCTGTTGGAGGAAGAAATCAAAAAGAAGAACGAGCTGCGGGAGCGCTATGACGCAGTGTTGAAGGATACGTTTGAAACGCCCATCATTCCGGAAGGACGTACGACGTCGCTTGCGCAATATACTATTTTGACCAAAACGCCGGAAGAGCGGGCCTATTTATTGGAAGAAATGCCAAAACAGGGCGTTCCGGTGATGGTGTACTATCCCATTCCCATGCATAAACAGCGTGCGTTTGCCGACTTGGCATATGCACCGGAAGCGTTGCCCGTATGTCATGATCACAGCCAGCGTGTGTTAAGCCTCCCCATGCATGCCTACATGAAGGAAGAAGAGTTTGAAAAAGTCACGTCCACGCTGCTTCGCCTGACAAAGCAAGTGCGCGCGGAGCGCGCGTAACAAGGAGAACGCATGAAAGCAAAAACGCGTAATCTTTTTTCCTGGCGACGGCTTGCCGCCATTATCCTGGATATTCTATTTGTAAATATTGCCTATTTCGGCTCCATGTGGATACGCTTTGACTTTCGCTACAGTCTCATTCCCTATGAGCTGAGCAAGAATCTGATTACAGCAGCGCCGCTCTTTACCGTCTTAGCCCTCGCACTATACAGTGTGTTTAAGCTGTACCAGTCTCTGGCTGCCTATGTCGGCTTTCCGGAAATTGTACGCAGCTTTTTAGCGAACTTAGTGTTCGTGTGCATGCAATTCGGTATTATGCGTCTGACATTTGGAGATCTTTGGATTCCCAACGGATTCTATCTCATCGAGTTTTTCCTATTGTTTACAGGGGTAACAGCGCATCGCTTTTTATATCGTTTCCAGCTTTTAATGGAGCGGGCTTTACTGAAGAACGCTGTCGAAGATAACGGCATTCCGACCTTGATTGTCGGCGCCGGAGAAGCCGGGCGCACGCTGATTCACGAGATGAATGTTTCCGAAAAGGTGAAAAACCATGTGGTCGCTCTCATCGACGACGATGTCACCAAGCATGGTCGCACCATTGAAGGCGTGAAAATTTTCGGCGGCAGGGAGCAGATTGAGGAAGTGGTTCGCCAATTCGGCATTAAAGAGATCATTTTGGCGTTACCTTCCGCATCCCGTCAGCAACAGCGCGAAATTTTGGAGATTTGCCAGCGCACCGAAGCCAAGATGAAGATCGTTCCGGGCATTTACCAGATTATTTCCGGGGAAGTGTCCGTGAGCAAGGTGCGTGATGTCTCTCTGGACGACTTATTGGGCCGTGAAGCGATCCAGATCAATACGTATGAAGTGGGCAATTATCTGCAAGGAAAACGCGTCTTAGTGACGGGCGGCGGCGGCACCATCGGCAGCGAGCTCTGTCGACAGATTGCCCGCTTTCAACCGAAGCAGATTCTCATCGTGGATGTCAACGAGAACGGATCGTATGATGTTCAGATGGAAGTAAAGCGCCATCATCCGAAGGTGGATATCCGCATCTTGATCGGCTCCATTCGTGACAAAAAACGTCTGGACGACATCTTTGATACGTATCGCCCGGAGATCGTTTTTCATGCTGCTGCACATAAACATGTGCACCTCATGGAAGCAGCGCCCCATGAGTCAATCAAAAACAACGTGATCGGCACACGAAACGTTGCGGAGGTGGCCGATCGCTATGGTGTAAAGCGCTTTGTCCTGATATCCACGGATAAGGCAGTGAACCCCACGAGTATTTACGGCGCCGGAAAGCGCATTTGCGAGATGATTATTCAGGCGTTTGCGGATCGCTCCCAGACGGATTTTGTGGCGGTGCGTTTTGGAAACGTCCTGGGCTCCAGCGGTTCGGTGATTCCGCTGTTCAAAAAAGAAATTCAGGAAGGCGGTCCGGTGACGGTGACGCATCCGGATATCGTTCGCTTTTTCATGACCATTCCGGAGGCGGTTTCGCTGGTGCTGCAAGCGAGCTGCTTTGCCAAGGGTGGTGAAATTTTCGTACTCGACATGGGAGAACCGGTGCGCATTCTCGATATGGCGAAAAAATTGATTCGCCTTTCAGGCTATAAAGTCGGGGAAGATATTGAAATTGTCTTTACCGGTCTGCGTCCCGGTGAAAAACTGTATGAAGAAGTGCTGATGAGTGAAGAAGGACTGCGCGAGACCAAGAACCGGCGTATTCGCGTAGCAGAGCCGTTGCGTTTCGATCGCAACCGTTTTGAAACGCAATTAGACGGATTGGAAGCACTCATTAGGGACGAGAAAACCAACGTGTATGATGCCGTGGCGGACATCGTGGACACGCTAAAAGTGCCCATTGAAGGGATCCCCGTGGATTATAAAGAGTATCAAGAAGAGGGTAAGGACGCCTTAGAGAAACGTGTGCGAGAAGAAGTGCATAAATACGACCATCTGCCGCCGCAATAGTCGGAAAACGAAGAAAGATGGTCATCCGGTCCAAGCAAGAAAAGAGGAACGCATGGAACAAATAAAAAAAGTGGCCTTCTCACCGCCGGACATTCGGGAAGAAGATATTCAAGAGGTCATAAAAGCATTACGCTCCGGTTGGATTACGACCGGCCCGGTTACCAAGGATTTTGAGCACAAGTTGGAAGCCTATACGGGCGCAGAACGCGCTGTGGCACTAAATTCGGCTACGGCCGCGCTGGAACTAACGCTTCGCGCCTTGGGCATCGGCCCGGGGGATGAGGTGATCGTTCCGGCTTACACCTATACGGCCACCGCCTCAGTGGTCACGCACGTGGGCGCAACGCTAAAGATGGTCGACAGCTTGCCGGACTCTATTTTCATGGATCCGGCCGGCATCGAAGCGGCGATTACGGAACGTACGAAAGCGATCATCAGCGTAGATTTGGCTGGAATTATCGCCGACTATGATGCGGTGTATCGCATAGTAGAAACGAAGAAAAACCTGTTTCATCCGACCTCCGCGCGTCAAGAAGCGCTGGGACGCATCGCTGTCGTTGCCGATGCCGCACATTCTTTGGGCGCTCGCCAAGGCGAAAAGCGGGCTGGCGAAATCGCTGATTTCACCTGTTTTTCGTTCCATGCCGTTAAGAATTTGACCACGGCGGAAGGGGGAGCATTGCTGTGGCGTAAGGGGCTGCCGTTTGATACCGATGAGCTGTATCACGAGCTGCAGCTTTGGAGTCTGCATGGCCAGAACAAAGACGCGCTCGCGAAAGAAAAATTAGGCGCTTGGGAATATGATATTGTGATGCCGGGTTATAAATGCAATATGCCGGACACCTTAGCGGCGTTGGGTGTTTCGCAATTAGCGCGTTATGAATCGGTGTTGGAGCGGCGTCATGCCATTGTGTCGCGCTATCATCATGAACTGGTGGAGCCCTTCGGTTTGCAGGATTTGGCGCATGCGAGTGCGAAGCATCGCTCCAGTGCCCATCTCTATTTGCT
Organism: Murdochiella vaginalis; assembly: GCF_902381775.1. NCBI lineage: Bacteria > Bacillati > Bacillota > Tissierellia > Tissierellales > Peptoniphilaceae > Murdochiella > Murdochiella vaginalis. The sequence goes on along the minus strand of NZ_LR698969.1, from coordinate 94,306 downwards.
TCGCCTTCCGGGCTATTCGGTCGAAGAGCGAAATACGCTCATCCAAAAAATGGCCGAATACGGTGTGGCTACGAACGTGCATTATAAGCCGTTGCCGCGCATGAGCGCGTATCGCAATTTGGGTTTCTCCATTGCGAACTATCCCCATGCCGACGCACTGTATCAGAATGAGGTTACGCTGCCGCTGAATACGGTGTTAACGGATGACGATGTCCAATACGTCATCGAGACGTTTAAACGGGTCTATCGTGCCAAGTAGGACGCGTAACGTTCGTCGCACAGAAAAAGAAGAAAACGAAAACCATGAGACTGAAACCATTTGCCGAGCTGCCTGCCGCTTTTCAGCGAGAGGAAGTTCGCCCATATTACGAGTATTTGGTGCAGAAGCACCTGCAACTGACGATCAAGCGGATGATCGATGTGGTGCTGGCGTTATTGCTTTGCGTGCTGCTATCGCCGTTTCTTTTGTTGACCGCTATAGCGATCAAGATCGATTCCAAAGGACCGGTGCTCTATCGTCAGGAGCGCGTGACCCAGTACGGCCGTCATTTTTTTATATATAAATTTCGCACGATGGTCGCCAATGCCGATAAAATAGGGGCGGCGGTGACCAAAAGCGATGATTCTCGCATTACGCGGGTGGGCCGCGTGTTGCGCAGGTTGCATTTTGACGAATTTTCACAGCTTTTTAATGTGCTGAAGGGCGATATGACCTTTGTCGGCGTTCGTCCGGAAGTGCCGAAATTTGTTGCACACTATACGCCCGAGATGTGGGCCACCCTATTATTACCGGCAGGATTAACCTCCCGATGCAGTATTGCCTATCGCAACGAAAACGATAAACTGGAAGGGGTGAAGGACCCTGAAAAAGTATATCTGGAAGAAATTTTGCCGGACAAGATGCGCATAAACCTAAGAGAAATGCGAAAATTTTCGCTTTTGCGTGAAGCAAAAACGCTCTTTGATACGATTCTTTGTGCCTTTCATTAAACGAGACGACACGCCGAAAACCGGATACGGAGGAGATCATGAAAAAACGAATCGGAATTTTGACCAGCGGCGGCGATTGCCAGAGCCTGAACGCCACCATGCGCGGATTTGCGAAGGCAATTTTCCGTATGAATCCGGATACGGTTATTTATGGCTTCGTCAATGGCTATTGGGGATTGATGTATAACGAATACCTGGAAATGGAGCCGAATCAGTTTTCAGGACTGCTCACGCGCGGGGGAACCATTCTGGGAACCAGTCGGCAGAGCTTTAAGGAGATGGCGTCGCCGGATGAAAACGGCATGAATAAACTGGAGCTCATGAAAGCAACCTACGCGCGCCTGCAGTTGGACGCTCTGGTCGTTCTTGGAGGTAACGGTTCGATCAAATCGGCACAGCTCTTATCCGAAAACGGATTAAACGTCATCGCCCTGCCGAAGACGATTGATAATGATTTGTACGGAACCGAGCTGACGTTTGGCTTTCATTCCGCACTGGATGTTGCTACATACGCCATTGACTGCGTGCATACCACAGCTGCTTCGCACAGTCGTGTATTTATCGTAGAGATCATGGGACATAAGGTCGGCTGGCTGACCCTGTATGCCGGTATAGCCGGAGGAGCGGACATCATTTTGCTACCGGAAATTCCCTATTCCGTGGATGCCATTTGTCGAGGCATTGCCCGCCGTCGCAGCCAGGATCATCGCTTTACCATTATCGCAGTGGCAGAAGGCGCCAAATCCATAGAAGAAGCGCAGTTGAGTAAAAAGGAATATAAAAAGACGATTTCAGAACGAGACACGACTTCGGTAGCCTATCATTTAGCCACTGAAATTGAAAAAAATATCCAAGCCGAGGTGCGCGTGACCGTTCCCGGACACATGCAGCGCGGCGGTTCGCCGACACCCTATGATCGCTTGGTGGCGACACGTTGCGGAGCGGCGGGCGCCGAAGCGGTCATGGAAGGTCGGTTCGGTGTATTGGTGGTCTTTCAAAATGGGGAAACGGCCACAATTCCGCTGGATGAAACGGCAGGAAAGCTAAAAACGGTGCCGACGGATCATCCTCTCATTCGCGAAGCGCGTGCGATGGGAATCAGTTTTGGATCCGAAGAAGACGAATAACGAAGCGGAAACAAAATCGAAAGGAGGAAGAGGTTGCGAAACGAGGAATACAAACCGATCCAACGAGACGATCGGACAAAACGTATGAAGCGAGCCAATGTAGACGAAACGAAGCGGATCAAGACGCGCCCACTGAAGTGGAAAGCGCTTCGTCCGGATGCGGCGGATGAAAAGCGTGCGCCTGTAGAAAATCCCGAAAAAAAAGGAAAACAAACAGCTCCACCCAAGCCTCTTCCCCGCACACGTCCCGGCGATATGCCGGCGATGGATGCACTTATTCGTAAATCCGAAGCGGAGCAATTGCGCAAGCGGCGTGAGGCGGAAAAACGTCGTCGGGAAGCGAGAGCGAAGAGCCCCGTAGCGTCGTCGAGCAACCGAAAAGAAAAAGAAGCCGTCGTGCGTGCACAAAATTCCGCAACAGGCCTGAGCAATTTTTCATCAAATCCTGCGGTTTCCCGTATGACGATTGCCGTGGGCACCGTCGCCTTTTTGCTGCTGGTGCTTTGGTTTTCCGCATCGTTCTTTATTGATGCGATGAGCGAACGTCCCCGAGGAAATGCGCAGGAATCCTCTGCACAGGAGAGTGTATCGCAAGCCTCGGAGTCTTCGTCTGTTTTGACAAGCAGTGCATCACAGGAAGAATCGGGATCCGAAGAGATTCCCAAACCCGTTACAGAAGGCAAAGCCAATAATCAGAAACCGGATACGTGGATCGGCAAAACGTTCCTCGTCGAAGACAGTGCGAATGTGCGAAGCGATGGCGGCACGCAGAACCCCGTTCTCTTTACGGTGAAACCCGGAGAGAAATTCATCGTGAAGCAGGCAAAAATGGTGGATGATGCTGCTTGGGTACAGGGGATCGCCGTCAAAGCCGACGGTTCCAAGCAGGAGGGATGGATTTACTCCTATTGTTTAGACAGGACGCCGCAATAAGCCGTACGAATGAGGAGGAACATCATGCGAGGATGGATACGTGTGGCGGCAGCGGTTCCGCCGCTGCATGCTGCAGATCCGCAGGCCAATGCGGAAGAAATTCGACAGGTGCTGAAAGAGGCCGATGAACGAGGGGCAGATGTGGTGGTTTTTCCTTCCTGCGCGCTGACAGGAGCGACGTCGGGAGACCTTTTTTGCACACAAACGCTGCAATCGGCGACGCAAGAAGCCCTGGATGAGGTGGTGGAAGCAAGCCGTAATACACGCCTCACCCTTGTGCTTAGTATTGTCGACGGTACACAGGCCAAAGCGCAAGAGCGTATTGTCGTGATTCAAAACGGAACTTGTATCGAGGATTCTCGCTTTCGTCTGATGAATCGCTATGACGGTTCGCTTCTTTGTCGCTGCACCGTTGCATCCCTTTCTCCCGTTTCCCGTGTCCGGATGAGCGATCTGGCACAGGAAAAGAATGCTGACCTATTCCTGCTTTCGGCGGCCATTCCTGCGCAGGTGGGCGGAACGAAACGCCTTGCACAAGAAATTAAGGCGCTTTCGGCTCGAGGTGCAGGCGTTGTGCTGGCTTGTGCCGGAGAAGAGGAAACGGGCATTGATACGTTTTATGCTGGAGATCGCCTTCTTGCCGAAAACGGACGACTCGTGGCAGATGGCGGAACCCTGGGACGTCCTTCCTTTTTTTACGGTGGCGTCGGCTCGCAAGGCTCGCTTCCTGATGAGGTAATCGGCGAGAGTGCCATATATTATGATTTCGACCTAGATGCGATTGCCGCCGAACACGAAGAGGGGGAAGTACCGGAGGAAGAAGTGGCATCCCTTCTGATGACGCCCCGTCGTCGTGCGCAGTGGAGCCACGTGGACAGCATGCCCTTTGTCGTGAAAACCGAGGAGGAATGCGAGGAAATTTTACAAATTCAGGCGCGTGCTCTGGCCCGTCGCATGCGGCATGTAAAGACGCGTCAGGTATGGATCGGTCTCTCCGGCGGCTTGGATTCGACGCTGGCCTTTTTGGTGGCTCTGCGTACCTTTGCTCTTTGCGGCTGGGATACGCAAGGAATTCATTTGGTCAGCATGCCGGCTTTCGGCACAGGAAAGCGCACCCGAAACAATGCCGCGGCGCTGGGAGAACGTTCCGGCTGCGATTTTCGTGAAATTTCACTGACACCCGTTTTGACCCGCCATTTTCAAGACATTGGCTTGCAGGAAGGGGATCATTCTGTCGCATTTGAAAATGCACAGGCACGGGAGCGCACACAGATTTTAATGGATTTGGCGAATTTACAGGGAGGCTTACATGTCGGCACGGGCGACTTCTCGGAAAGTGCGCTCGGATGGTGTACCTTTAATGGGGACCACATGGCGATGTTTAATGTCAACGGATCCATTCCCAAGACGTTAGTCCAGGCTCTTGTCGCCTATGAAGCCAAGAACCTGCCGACTTTGGCGGCCATTTTGAAGGACATTTTAGAAACGCCGATTTCACCGGAACTACTGCCCGGAAAAGAGGGCGAGATTGTGCAAAAGACGGAAGAAGTGATCGGCCCCTACGTGCTGCATGACTTCTATCTCTATCATTTTCTGCGTTTTCACTATGCCCCTGACAAGCTCCTTGCCTTGGCACAAAAGGCATTTAGGGGCACCTATTCGACTGCTACATTGCTATTTGTGTTGCGAAAGATGTTTTCGCGTTTCTTTGCAAGCCAATTCAAGCGTTCCGTGATGCCGGATGGCATTAGCGTCGGAGCCATCTCGCTTTCGCCGCGTGGCGGTTGGCGCATGCCTTCGGACGTGCAGGCAACGGCTTGGCTTATGCAAGTGGATCGTCTGCAGGAAGAAGAGGGGGACGCATGATGCGCGGCTTTTTCATTGCCCTGGAGGGCTCCGACGGGTCGGGCAAGACGACGATTCTCAACGGCATCAAGGCCCACTTCGCACAGGAGGGGATTCCTGTGCTCTATACCAGGGAACCCGGCGGCACACCCATTGCTGAAAAAATACGCGCCATTTTGCTGGATCCGGCTCATCAGGAGATGGATCCCATGACGGAAGCGCTGCTTTATGCCGCTTCGCGGGCACAGCATGTGCGCGAGGTGATTTTGCCGGCCTTAGCGGAAGGAAAAATTCTGCTCAGCGATCGTTTTGTTTTAAGCTCCCTGGTGTATCAGGGAATTGCGCGTGGCGTCGGCTTGGAAAAAGTTGCGGCCATTAATGCGTACGCTACGGGCGGCTTGACGCCGGATCTGACGCTATTTTTAGATGTGGATCCGCTTACGGTTTTGCGGCGCAAGGCGCATCACGTCCAACAGGACCGGTTGGAGAAAGCGGGTGACGCTTTTTTCCAAAACGTTTATAATGGTTACCAACAAGCCATACGAACCATGAACAATGTCGTGGTCGTTGACGCCTCGAAATCGCCGGAAGAAGTGATCGCCGCTTCCTGGAAAGCGATTGACCGCGCCCTAACGAGTCGACAGGAAAAATAATGTATACAGAAAGGAGCGACGCGATGAAATTATTGATCTGTATTGTTCAAGACAACGATGCGGCGCCGTTAACCGAAGATCTGGTGGAAAATCAGTTCCGCGTAACGCGTCTGCCTTCTACCGGAGGATTTCTAAAGAGCGGCAATACGACGTTGCTCTTGGGTGTGGAGGAAATACAGGTGGAAGAAGCACTGCGAATTATTCGCCGCAATTGCTCCCGCCGCAAGACCATTGCGCCCATGATGAGCCCGCAAATTGATCCCAGCTCCTACTCGTCCATTCCCATCGAAATCGAGGTGGGCGGTGCTACGGTGTTTCAGCTGGATATTGACCAGATGTATCGGTTATGAAAACCGCTGCCTCATCCCTTTTGCCGGCAGATTGGAAGCGATTTTTGCCCTCCTCGTCTCAAGAGGTTTCGCACGCTTATATTATAGAAGGCAATCGACAGGATGCTTTGCCGTTTGCGCGAGCCTTGGCGCAGCATTTGTTGTGCGTATCAAAAGACGGCACATCGGCTGCAAAAATCTTGCCTCCGTTTCGTGACTTGGCAGAGCAAACCGAAGAAAAAATTTCCATCGCGATGGTGCGCTCGCTGACGGCTTCCTTGTATCAACAGCCGTTGGAGAGCCGCTATCGTGTTTTTTTGCTGGATTATGCAGATCGTATGCGTGAAGAAGCGCAAAATGCGCTGTTAAAATCGCTGGAGGAGCCGCCGGAATATTTGGTCTGGATTTTGGTCGCGCAAAACAGCCGAAAGCTGTTGCCCACGGTGCGATCCCGCTGTCGTTTGCTTTTTCTCTCCCCACAAAACCAAGAAAAGAAAGAATTCGATTTTGTCTCTTCGCCGTCTTTCGACGAAAAACAATCCGGTGCGCAAACCCTTTCCGACGAGGTGCCGCTTACCGAAGAGGAAGAAGAGGCGCTTTTTGGTCTGCTTCGAGCCGGATTTTCCGGGCAGGGCGCGATCGTTTTTGATCGCCGGGATCGTCTGGTGCCGCTGATGGAGCGAAAAAATGATTATTTTGCTGCCATTCATGCGATTCTTGCGGATATGTTACAATACAAAAGTGTAGGAAACGATGTATCCCGGTCGCCGGGGCGCCGGAGCCGTGTGCATGCGCTGGCAGAACAGGTTACGACCGGTGCCATCAGCGTTGCCATCCTGCAAATAGAGGAGCTTAACCGCTTGGTCGAAGGAAACATCAACGCGACGATGGGATGGGAACACTTTTTCCTGCATCTTGGAAGAACCGACCTATAATATTTCCACCGATTACAACAGAAAACGCCAGACGTAGCGCTTCTGTGAAACGGACCGGATCATTGAGAAAACAGATTCAGGGAACCGGTATAGAACACAAATAGATAATGGAGGAAAACGAATGACAGAAGTTATCGGCGTTCGTTTTCAACGCTCCGGTACGATCACCTATGTCAATCCGCAGGGTGAACAAGTCGCGAAGGATGAGGACGTCATCGTTGCAACCGATCGTGGTGTTGAATACGGAACGATTCGCATAGAGAATATTGAACTTCCCGAAGAGCTGCTGCCGCCAATTCAGGCATCGCTGGTGCGCAAGGCAAATGAAGCGGATGTGCAAACCGTGGCAGAAAACAGTCGCCTTGCCCAGGATGCTTTAGCGCTTTGCAACATAAAAATCGAGGAACATCGTTTGGCGATGAAGCTGGTGGACGCCGAATACACCTTTGATCGTGACAAGCTGATTTTTTATTTTACGGCGGAAGATCGCGTCGATTTTCGCTCGCTGGTACGCGATTTAGCGCAGAGCTTTCATACACGCATTGAATTGCGCCAGATTGGCGTACGCGATCAGGCAAAGATGATCGGCGGCTTGGGGCAGTGCGGGCAACCGGTCTGCTGCCGACGCTATATGAGCGATTTTGTGCCGGTTTCCATTAAAATGGCGAAAACACAGGGCCTTTCGTTGAATCCGACGAAGATTTCAGGCGTATGCGGACGGCTGATGTGCTGTCTCAATTACGAGCAAGATCATTATTTGCAAAATACGAAGCGTGTTCCTGCCAAGGGGACACTCGTATTAACCGAGGATGGCCAGGGCTATGTCGTGGATCGCGACGTGTTGCAGACCCGGGTTCGGGTGCATGTGTATAAGGCGGATGGCTCCGAAGACGAAAAATACTATGCGGTCAGCAGCATCGAAGTATTGGCAAGACGAAAAAAAGGGCAGCCGCGTCCCGATTTGCGTGATGAGCGAGAACTGGATGAACACGAATTCATTCCGGAAGGACAAAAAATGACGAACGGGCGCAAAGAGTCCGATGAAGAGGAACTGGCGGCAGCGCCCTGCTGTTGTAAAAATTGCTCTTCTTCTCCCAAGGACACTGCTACCGTGGTCATGACTTCGGAACAGGAGGAAGAAGATAACGACGCTTCTTCCACCGAGCCCTACGCCCAAAAAGGACGTGCGAAAGCGAGGTCACGTCGGCGCGGACGCAGACGTTGATTCTTGACACCGGCGAAGGGAATGACTATGATAATTTTGTGACAGCCTTGACTGTCGTTGGAGTGAATTTGTTGGAGGAGGATACTATGGCATATGTAATTCATGATACGTGTATCGCGTGTGGCACCTGCATCAGCGAGTGCCCGGTCAGCGCGATCAGCGAAGGCGACATTTACGTGATCGATGCGGATGCTTGCATTGATTGCGGCTCATGCGCGGGTGTTTGCCCGACCGGCGCCATTGAACCGGAGGCCTAAGCCCGGACAGGAGGTGCTCTCTGAGCACTTCCTTTTTTTGTGCCCAAATAGGCATCCCAAAAGGAAGGATGTCGGAAAAGAGGTGGGAATGGGAGACGACTACGCAGAAAAAAAGTCCACGGGCATGTTGTACCTTGTGCCGACGCCCATCGGAAATCGACGCGATATGACGCTTCGCGCGCTGGATGTGTTGCGTACAGCCGATGTAATTGCCTGTGAAGACACACGCCATTCGTCGCCGCTTCTGGAATCGTATGCGATCCATCGGCCCTTGTTGTCTTACCATCAGCATAATGAGCAGGAGCGTTCCGAAGAGCTGCTTTTCCGTGTGGAACAGGGGGAACGTGTAGCAGTCATTTCGGATGCCGGAATGCCGGGCGTTTCCGACCCGGGTGGCGTATTGGTGCGCAAAGCGATTTCGCGCGGATTGCCGTATACGGTTCTTCCCGGCGCTTCCGCTGTACCGGTTGCCGCGGTGGCTTCCGGCATAGGGGATGGTCGTTTCGCTTTCTTCGGCTTTTTGCCGCGCAAAGGAAAAGAACGGGAAGAGGTGCTTTCTTTATTAGATTCGTTCCCACTGGCCGCCATTTGCTACGAGTCGCCATACCGCATTCGACAAACCTTGGCGGAGCTTGGACAGCGCTGGCCGGAACGTTCCTTTGCCGTGCTGCGGGAATGGAGCAAACAGTATGAAGAAGTCCTGCACTTTACCGGTCATGCCGGCAAGGATTTGGCGCTAACGGAAAAGGGCGAGTTCGCCTTTGTCATTGGACCGGCAGCAGCTCCTTCCGCATGGACAGACGAAGAGGTTATTCGAACGCTTCGAGAAAAACAGGAGCAGGGGATTTCCGCAAAACAAGCCATGAAAGAGATCGTTGCGACTTCCGGACGCAGCCGAAACGAGGTCTACCAGCTTCGGGAAGAGGATCGATCGGCCGAGAAGTAGAAAAAAAGGTCACAAAAACAGGTCAGAGAGCTCAATTTGTTACAGATCTGTAACAAATTGAGCTTTTTTTGCCTAAAAAATCGGTTTCTGTTTGCACGGAAAAAGGAACATCCCTATAATGGGAACGAATTTGGTAACAAAAAGATTACAAAAATGAAAGCTCGGTTACCGTTTCGGACTTCGACCATCCGGAAGGGACAGACCATCCCAAGGTGCCGGGTACCTCGCTGACCACGAGGAGGGAGGCTACATGAACAAACGATATGCAGTAAAGACACGTGCGCTGATTTTAGCCGGTGTCCTGACGTTGAGCGCGATTGCCGGAGGCATCGTTTATGCGCAACGTCCGAAAACCATTCACTTGACCTACAACGGCCAAGCGATCGAACTGGTAACAAGCAAAGAGACGTTGCAGGAAGCGCTAACGGATGCGAAATTGGCGGATCTCGACGATGCCAAAATCAGCTTGCCATTGAACGACGAAGTGCAAGATGAGATGCAGCTGGAGATCCGAACGAAAAAAACCGTTACGCTTTCTGATGGCGAAAACCATCAAACGAAAGTGACCTACGCGGCAACCGTCGGCAATCTTTTGGAAGAGAATGCGATTGTGGTGGATCAAGACGATGTCATTTCTCCCGCGCGCAGCGAAACCTTGCACGATGGCGACACGGTTCAAGTGGATCACATCGAAACGCGCGTCATCACCGAAAATACGGTCATCCCGTTCACGACGAAAACGGAAGAGACCGAGGAGATGAAGATCGGTGAAACCAAGGTAAAAAAGGCCGGCGTCGATGGAAACCGTCAAACGGTGACCCGCGTCGTGACAAAGAACGGCAAGGTCATAGAAAAGACGGAATTGTCCAATCAGGTGACGAAAAAGGCGGAAGAGGAGGTCGTACTGAAAGGAACCTATGATCCCTCCCCGACGAGCCCGAAGCTTTATACCTTGGGCCAGTTTCAATTCCAAGGAGTGGTCTACTACTCCGGTTACAAATATACTTTCTATTCCCAAAGTGTATTGCCGGGCGGCGGCTTGCGCATCCCCGGTCGTCATGTTAACGCGGACGGCTATGTCTGCGACGGCGACGGCTATATTGTTCTCGCCGGAAGCGCCCCGAAAGGTACGGTATTTCCCACTCCGTTTGGCCATTACGGCAAAATCTATGATCGCGGTACCTGGGGGAATCACCTGGATGTTTACGTCCGATAAAACTGTATATTTTCCGTTTTCTATGAAAAATCCCATCTTGTCAACAAGATGGGATTTTGCTATTTTTGACATATAGAAGGAAACATACAAAACACGGAGTATTCTGCAAAGAGACAGCAAAGGCGGTCGCAGAACCCAAAACGTAGCAAATCAGAAAGGCAGAGCAAAAGAAGAAGAACGTTGTAATGCATAAGAAAGGAGACGAAGATGCAGTATGAAATCAAAGGGGGGAATTTCCCGGTCGTTGTTTGTCAGCTGACAAACGGTGAAAAAATGATCACCGAAGCGGGCTCCATGGTGTGGATGACGCCGAATATGGAAATGTCCACGACGGGCGGCGGCATAGGAAGTATGTTCTCCAAGGTGCTTTCCGGGGAGAATCTGTTTCAGAACATCTACACCGCACGTGGAGACGGTATGATTGCCTTCGGATCGAGTTTCCCGGGAAAGATTTTGGCCCTCGATATGTCGGAACGGCACGAAATGATTTTGCAAAAGCGCGCTTTTTTAGCGTCGGAAGCCGGTGTAGAGCTTTCCATTCATTTTAATAAGAAACTCGGCGCCGGATTTTTCGGCGGAGAAGGCTTCATTATGCAAAAGGTGCGCGGCAACGGCATCGTATTTGTCGAAGTCGATGGCGACTATGTGGAATATGAATTGCAAAGCGGCGAGCAGATGGTTGTGGACACCGGCAATGTGTTGGCCATGGAAAGCAGCGTTTCGCTGGATATTCAGCAAGTCAAGGGCATGAAGAACAAGCTGTTGGGCGCGGAAGGCTTTTTCAATACCGTATTAACAGGCCCCGGAAAGATCTGGTTGCAGACCATGCCGATTTCCGGCTTGGCTGCCGCCGTCTCAGAATTTCTGCCCATAAATCGTTAAGAAGTGCAGAGAACTCTACGGTGATTTGGATTTTTAGGCGCGTTGCACATGTCGCATGTGCATCGCGCCTTGTTTCGTTTGAATGCGCATCCTTGACACATTCGGGGCGAAATCGGTATCATGAAGCGATGAGGGAGGTGGCCATGAAATACTTCGGAACGGACGGCTTTCGCGGCGAAGCGAACCAGTCGTTAACAGCGATACATGCCATGAAAATCGGGCGTTATTTAGGTGCGCATTTTCTGAAACTACAGAAGGAGTTGCGCGTATCTCTCGGTGCGGGCCATACGATGCCGGAATGGGCGGAAGAAAAACGGCCGCGCATCGTCATCGGCAAAGATACCCGCCGCTCCAGCTATATGTTAGAAAATGCGCTGGCGGCCGGCATTACCACCAGCGGATGCGACGTGGATCTCATGCACGTGACCACGACACCGTCCGTATCCTATGCGGTACGAGCGGATAATTTTTGCTGCGGCATCATGATTTCCGCCAGCCATAATCCGTTTTACGACAACGGGATTAAGATCATCAACAGCGCCGGCGGCAAGATGGAAGAGGAGCTGCTGGAAGAAATTGAACGATACATCGATGCGGAAACCGATGATTTGCCGCTTGCCGAACGAGGCGAAATCGGCATGGTGGAGGACTACTCGCGCGGTAGAAACCGCTATATCGGCTATTTGATTCAGACTGTGCGCCGTTCGTTTAAGCGCATGCGGGTCGGCTTAGATTGTGCGAACGGGGCGTCCTTTACCGTGGCGAAAAACGTCTTTGATGCTCTCGGCGCTGAGACGCATATTATTCACGATCATCCCAACGGCCTGAACATCAACCTGGATTGCGGTTCTACGCACATTCAGAGCTTGGTGGATCTCGTAAAATCCCAGAAACTGGATTGCGGCTTTGCGTTCGATGGCGATGCCGATCGATGTATCGCCGTGGATAATCACGGCAAAGTAGTGGACGGCGATGCGATTCTCTATATTTGTGGAAAAGAAATGAAGGCGAACGGAGCGCTTCCGGGCAATACCGTTGTAACCACCATTATGTCCAACTTCGGCCTGTACAAAGCCTTTGAACGCGCGGATATTCAATATGTAAAAACGCCCGTAGGGGATAAGAATGTCGCGGCGGAGATGTTTGAGCACGGCTATGCTCTGGGTGGCGAACAGTCTGGCCACATCATTTTTTCCAAATATGCGACCACCGGCGATGGCGTATTGACTGCGCTTCGCTTAGCCGAAATCATGGTGGAAAATAAAACCGATCTGGCTTCGTTGCATCAGGACCTCATTCATTATCCGCAGGTGCTACGCAATCTTTTGGTGGAAGACAAAAAAAGCGCCTTAGAGAATGAAAGAGTGCAGCGAGCGATCGAAGAGGCAAATCGCCTGCTGGGGCAGGAAGGACGAACGGTGGTGCGTGCTTCCGGGACGGAGCCTTTAATCCGTGTCATGGTCGAGCATCTGGACAATGATTTGTGCGTAGAAATGGCGGAGCATATTGTGCAGGCGTTTCACGATGAGGGATTTACCGCATGATGTTTTCGGACGAGGCGCTTGTCGTCTTGCGTCGTCTGGAAGATGCGGGCTATGAAGCCTGGATCGTCGGTGGCGCTGTGCGCGATCTTCTCATGGGAAACGCAGCGTCCGATATCGACTTTGCTACCAATGCAACGCCGGAACAGATAGAAGCGGTTTTCTTTGACGAACACACTTTGGATGTGGGAAAATCCTTCGGCACGATTCGCGTCGTGATGCCCACGGCGGTCTATGAAGTGACGACGTTTCGGGCGGAAAGCGACTATCGGGATGGACGCCATCCGGAACAGGTTCGCTATTCCATGCACCTGGAAGAGGATTTACAACGGCGCGATTTCACCATGAATGCCATGGCCTGGCATCCGGAGAGAGGCCTTCGCGATCCCTTCGGTGGAGAGCGGGACCTTCATGCGGGCCTGCTTCGGGCGGTTGGCTGTGCAGAAGAGCGCATAGCCGAAGATGCCCTGCGCATGTTGCGTGCCGTGCGTTTTGCTTCCCGTTTTCAGTGGAAGATGGATCCTTCGTTGCGCCGGGCGATCCAAGCGCAGCATGAGCGCATCCGCTTTGTTTCGATGGAGCGATGTCATGAAGAGCTGGAGCGCATGCTGACGGGGGAACATCCGGATTCGGCGGTGGCGCTCTTAGAGGAAACAGGGCTTTGGAAGTCGCTTTTCACGGATACGCCCGCAGGCGATGACGCGTTGCTGTTTTCCGTCAAAGAGGTCTGCTCTCCTCTTCTATGTATCGTGCCTCCGACGCCGGCATTGCGCTGGGCTGCGCTAGGCTTCGGGCCTTCGTTTGCCGGGTCAACAGAAGAAACGGCGATGCGCCTTTCACGCATGGATCGGCTGTTGCGCAAACTCAAGACTTCCACGAGACTACGCGACGAGGTACGGCTGCTTCTTCGCGAAGTACACCTTCCTTTACCGGAAACAAGGGCAGATGTACAGCGCCTGATCGGACGAACGCAACCGCAGCAATACCAGCTTCTTCAGCTTATGCAAGCGGCAAGCACAGTGGCTTCTGCTTCTTCCCACGAAAGAAACGAGCGCATGGCGGCTCTTTCCCGCGTGGAAAAACAAATGCATGAGGTGGAGCAGCAGCACTTGCCGGTAGAACAAAGCGATTTAGCACTTGGCGGGGCGGAACTGCTTGCAATGGGTATGAAACCGGGGAAGCGTGTTGGAGAAATGCTCGCTTGGCTTCTGGATCAAGTGATTGACGGACAGGTGGAAAATACGGTTGCGACCTTAACAAAGACCGTTCAACAGAGGATGAAAAAGGGAGAGAAGGAATGAAACGAATCATTGTTACCGACTCCAGTTGCGATATGAATCAGGCGATGGCCGAAGAGATTGCGATTTCGCGCGTGCCCTTTTCGTTAACCTGCAACGGTCATCATTATATTGACGACGGCAGCATGGATATCGATGCGTTTCTGGCGGATGTGGATGCATCGGATACGGTTGCACAGAGTGCGGCCATGTCTCCCCAGCAGTTCATGGATGCCGCAGGAGATGCCGATGAGATCTTTTTTTTAACGATTTCCGGAAGACTCAGCAGCGCATATAATAGCGCGCAAATTGCCGTACGGGAATTGCGGGAAGCAGGAAAAAAAGCGCATGCGTTTGACAGCAAAGCGGCCGCTGCCGGAGAAAGCGCGTATCTCTTTCGGCTGCATCAGCTGCTGCAACGCAATCTCTCTTTCGAAGACATTTTGGCTCAAGAAGAAGAGATTGCTCAAACCAACTACACCTATTTCGTGTTGAATGACTACAGCACATTAGTGAAATCGGGACGTCTGCCGCGTCTGGCGGGCAACATTCTCGCCACCCTTTCCATCCGTCCAATTTGCCGCGGCGTGAACGGGGAAATTGGCCTGAAGTCGATTGCTCGTGGGATGGATCGCGGCGTGGTGCGCCTGGCGGAACATATTGCCTCTGAAGCGGTGCCCTTTGCAGAACGCACCCTCTTTATCACGCACATTCGTGATAAAGAGAGAGCGGAACAGGTAAAGCGTGAGATTCTTGCCCGCGCGCCCTTCGGCCGCGTGGAGATCGTAGAAGGCGGAGGACTCAACGCGTGTTATGCGAATCGGGGAGGCATCGTGGTCGGCTTTTAGCCGCCTTTGCCTCATTGTGCTATAATAAAAAAATCGTGTCGAAAAAAAGCGTAAAGGAGTAATGACCAATGGCAAAACTGGTATCACAGGAGAATAATCGGGCGGTTTACACGCTGGAGATTGCTTGGGACACTTTTGATGCAGAAATTGAAAAAACGTATCAGAAAAACAAACACCGTTTTCCGGTGCATGGTTTTCGAAAGGGCAAAGCCCCTCGCAAGGTGATCGAGATGAACTATGGCCAGGGCGTGTTTTATGAGGACGCCCTCAACAGCTTGTTGCCGGAAGAAATTGAGAAGGCAACCAAAGAGCTCGATTTAGAAGCGATTGGACGTCCCGATGTGGATATCAAAACCCTCGAAAAGAAGCAGACGGTGGTGATTGAGGTGTCCACCGACACCATGCCGCATCCCGAACTTGCCGATTACAAGGGAATGGAAGTCGAACGGCATCCGGTAACGGTCGATGAGGCAGATGTGGATCGCGTCATTGCCGCAGAACAGGAAAAGAATGCCGTGATTCGTCCGGTCGAACGCGAGGCAAAAACAGGCGATACAGTATTGATGGACTATGCCGGAAGCGTGGCAGGCGAAGCGTTTGAAGGCGGTACGGCCGAAAAGCAGACGTTAGAGCTTGGCTCCGGCGCGTTTATTCCGGGATTTGAAGATCAGATCGTGGGGCATAAAGCCGGCGAATCCTTCGATGTTCATGTCACGTTCCCTGAGAAGTATCATGCGGAAGATCTGGCGGGAAAAGAAGCAGTTTTCGCTGTAACGCTGCATGAAGTGCGGGAAAAAGAGGTTCCTGAAGCGGATGATGATTTCGCGCAGGATGTTTCCGAGTTTGACACCATGAAGGAATATCGCGAGTCCGTGCACAAGAATCTGATGGAGAAGGCAGAAGAGCAGGATCTTAACCGTCGTCAATCGGATGCACTGGCAAAGCTTGCGGAGCTTTCTCATGTGGAGGCGCCGCAATCCATGATCGACGAGCAGGTGGATGTCGAATTGCGCAACATGGCCAACCAGATGCAGCAAATGGGTCTCTCTTTTGATCAGTATCTGCAATACAGCGGACAGAGCATCGATATGATTCGCGCAAACTATGTGCCTGCCGCACGTGCGCGTGTTCAAGCGGATCTCGTATTGGCAAGCCTCGTCGAGGAACAGAAGTTTGAAGCGAGCGAAGAGGAAATTGAAAACGAGATGAAGGAGATCGCCGAGACATACGGCGCGAAAGACCCGGAAGATTTCCTGCGTCGTATGAAAGAAATGCACCAAGAAGAGCTTGTTGCGGATGATATTCGTAAGAAAAAGGCCCTGGATTATCTGTTAAAGCAGGTAAAGTGGGTGGATGTTCCGGAGGAAAAACCCGAGACGGAAGAGACAGCGCACGAAGACGCAAAGAAAAAAAATGATAAAAAAGGCGACAAAAAGGAGAAATCCAAAAAGTCTGCTGAAAAAGAAGAAAAAGCAAAAGAATCGGAAAAATAAAACGGATCAACGGATCCGAAAGGAAAAGAGGAAACCATGCCTTTAATCCCTACAGTGATTGAGACCACCGGTCGCGGGGAGCGTGCATATGATCTGTATTCGCGCTTGCTGGAAGAACGCATTATCTTTGTGACCGGACCGATTGAAACGCAAATGGCCAATCTGATTGTGGGTCAGCTCCTGTTTTTGGAGCACAAGGCCCCCAACAAGGATATTCAACTCTACATCAATTCGCCGGGCGGTGAAGTGACGGCGGGCTTGGCCATTTACGATACCATGAAGTACATTAAAAGCGATGTCTCGACGATTTGCGTCGGCATGGCGGCGAGCATGGGTGCTGTGTTGCTCGCGTCCGGTACAAAAGGCAAGCGCTTTGCACTGCCCAACGCGGATATCATGATTCATCAGCCTTCCGGCGGTGCGCAGGGCATGGCATCGGACATTGAAATTACAGCGAAGAAAATTATCGAAACCAAAAAACGACTCAACAAGATTCTGGCGGATGCGACCGGCCAATCGCTCAAGGTGATTGAGCGCGATACCGACCGCGACCGTTGGCTGAATGCCGAAGAGGCCATGAAGTATGGCCTCGTCGACCAAGTCATTACCTCCATGAAGTGAGGAAAGTAAGGAGGCAAAATGGCGGATTTTCACGAAGATCCGGTACGCTGCTCGTTTTGCGGAAAATCCGCGGACGAAGTCGAGCAGATGGTTGCCGGACCGGGTGTTACGATCTGCAATGAATGTGTCGCTCTTTGTCATGAAATGATTGAAGAGCGGCTCCAACGTGCGAAGAAAGAAAAGGCGATCAAACGTCGACTGCCCACGCCCGAAGAGATCAAACGGGCGCTGGATGATTATGTGATTGAGCAGGAACAGGCGAAAAAAGTGCTGTCGGTGGCGGTCTATAACCACTATAAGCGCATCTACCGTCAAGAAGAAACGGCGGTGGATATTCAAAAATCCAATATCTGCCTGATCGGACCGACAGGCTCGGGAAAAACACTGCTTGCCCAGACGCTGGCAAAAACGCTTCAAGTGCCGTTTGCGATTGCGGATGCTACGACGCTTACGGAAGCGGGCTATGTCGGTGAGGATGTGGAAAATATCATCCTGAAACTGGTACAGGCTGCGGACTACGATGTGGAATTGGCCGAGCGGGGCATTATTTACATTGATGAAATTGATAAAATCGCCCGCAAATCCGAGAATCCATCCATCACGCGAGATGTGTCTGGGGAAGGTGTGCAGCAGGCGCTCCTTAAACTGATTGAGGGAACGGTAGCCAATGTCCCGCCGCAGGGAGGCCGCAAGCATCCGAATCAGGAGTTTATCCATGTGGACACCTCGAATATTCTGTTCATCGTGGGAGGGGCCTTTGCCGGCATCGAGCGGGTGATCAAGGATCGCCGCGAAAAGAATCCCATCGGTTTTAATCAGGACGTGATAGACCATTCCAACGAGAGCGTTTCGGAAACGTTGCGCCATGTCATTCCCGAGGATCTTATGAAATTCGGACTGATTCCCGAGCTGATCGGGCGCGTACCGGTGCTGGTAGCGCTCAACGAGCTGTCGGTCGAAACGCTGGAGCGCATCTTGACGGAGCCGAAAAATGCGCTTGTCAAACAGTATCGGGAACTGTTTCGCATGGATGATTGCGAGCTGACGATTACGCCGGCTGCGATCCACGCCATTGCCGAGAAGAGTTATTCTCGCAAGATGGGAGCGCGCGGGTTGCGTTCCATTATGGAATCGATCCTGACGGATGCCATGTACCATGTTCCGGGAGATGATCGCATACGCCAGGTTGTGGTGGACGAAGAGAATGTTACAAACGATATGCCGCTCGCACTGTTGAAGCAGACGGAAATGCAGGGACAGCAGAAAATGGCGCTGCATGCGAAAGAATCATGACAGGCACCGTGAAACCCGGCGGCGACTGACAGCTGGGAAACCGGCTGTTTTTGTTAGGAGGAACCATGTTACCCCAATATTATGAAGCGAAAAAAACGGTATTGCCCATTTTGCTGGTGCGTGGTTCCGTGGTTTTCCCGAATCAGGTGATTCACTTTGATTTGGAAAGTGAAGAGGCGGAAAGCGTTCTGGAATGGGCGACACGCAATCATTCCCAAGTGGTCGTTGTCTCGATGTTGGATCCGACTGTGGAAGAGCCCACGTTGGGAGATTTTGCCGAGTTCGGCACGATTTCCACCATTCGCCAGTCGTTTCGTCTTCCGGGCGGACCGAGCAAGGTTGTCGTAGAAGGCAATGCACGAGCAAAAATCACGCATATTATTCGCACCGACCCCTATGTGGAGGGGGAAGTGCTGGAATACACCTATTCCCCGGATCGTGTCGATCGGGATGAAAAACTGAAGAACGTGATGCGTTTAACGGCGACGGCAGCGGTGAATTACTTAAAGGAATCGATGCAGGTGCCGGAAGTGTTCCTGTTTCCGCTGTTGGATGCGGAAGACCCGGGAATGCTCAGTGACGAGCTGGCTACCCATCTGGATCTTCGCCATGATGAAGAATTGGATCTGTTGCAGGAGCTGGATCTGCAGGAACGACTCTATAAGCTGCGTGTCGACATTTCCCTGTTGACCAAGCTTTCCCGTCTGGACAAGGAAATTAACGAAAAAGCACAGGAGCGTCTGCAGCAGTCACAAAAGGAATTTGTTCTGCGCGAACAGATCAATATTTTGCGCGCGGAGCTGGGAGAAACCGAAGGGGATCCCGACTCGCTGGTGGATGAATATCGCGAAACCTTTGCGGCACTCCCGCTTTCCGAAGAAGCGCGTTCGGCAGTGGATAAGGAATTGGATCGCTTGGCGTATCTTTCGCCGATGTCCCCGGATGTCAATGTCTCGCGAACGTATTTGGATACGCTGGCTTCCCTTCCTTGGGGAAGCTATACGAAAGATGTGGATGACCTGTCCTTTAGCCAGCATATTCTGGATCGCGACCACTATGGCTTGCGCGAGGTAAAAGAGCGCATTTTGGAATTTATTGCGGTGCGGCAGCTTCGTAAAGACTCCAAAGGATCCATTCTGTGCTTCGTCGGCCCGCCGGGCGTGGGGAAAACGTCCATTGCGCGCGGCATTGCTGCGGCCATTGGACGAAAATTCGTTTCCATGCGCTTGGGCGGCGTATCGGACGAGGCGGAAATTCGCGGACATCGCAAAACCTATGTCGGCGCCATGCCGGGGCGGATTATTTATCACATGACAAAAGCGCAGAGCATGAATCCGGTGTTTCTGCTGGATGAAGTGGATAAGATTGGTAGCGATTTTCGTGGCGATCCGGCCAGCGCGCTGTTGGAAGTGCTGGATCCCGAGCAAAACATGGCCTTTCAGGACCGCTTTTTGGAAATTCCCTTTGACCTCTCACAGGTGATGTTTATCACGACAGCCAATACGACGGAAACCATTCCGCGTCCGCTGCTGGATCGTATGGAAGTCATTCGCATTGAAGGCTATACCGACCAGGAAAAAATGGTGATTGCCAAACGCCATCTTTTACCGAAGGCGCGCAAAGAAAGCGGATTAACGGCACGACAACTCTCACTTCCTCCTGCCATGCTTTCGGAGGTACTGCATTTTTACACTCGCGAAGCGGGTGTGCGCGAATTGGAGCGTCAGATTGAAAAAATCTGTCGACGTGCGGCGAAACGCATTGTTTTAGGGGAAGAAACGGTGCGCATCGGAAAAAAGAATTTACCGGATTTTCTGGGCATCCCCAAATATACGGATGAGCCGCTGGCAAAGACGCCGCAAATCGGCGTGGTGAACGGCTTGGCATGGACAGAGGTGGGCGGCGAGATCCTTAAGGTGGAAGCCAATCTTATGACCGGGCACGGCGGTGTGTTGACGACCGGCTCCATGGGGGATGTTATGCGCGAATCGGCGCAGCTGTCGTTGTCCTTCGTACGTGCCAATGCGAAGCGCTACGGCATCGATCCGGGCTTTTATAATTACTTTGATATGCACATTCATATGCCGGAAGGGGCGGTGCCGAAAGACGGACCTTCCGCGGGCGTAACGATTCTTACAGCGCTGGTTTCCGCCCTGACAAAACGACCGGTTCGAAACGACATCGCCATGACGGGAGAGATGACCCTGACGGGGCAGGTTCTCGCCATCGGCGGCGTAAAAGAAAAGGTGCTGGCGGCGAGACGATACCACATCACGACCATCTTCGTCCCCAAGGAAAATCATCGCGATTTAATGGAAATGGAAGACGAAGTGAAGGAAGGCATTCGCTTCGTGGAGGTTAGCCACGTGGACGAGGTGATTCAGGCGGCCTTGCTGGAACCGGTGGAACGCAAGAAGCCCATCGTGTTTCGCGCGGAGCAAAAGACCGGCAATCTCGGCTTTCACCTTGCGGATAGGAGGTAGGAATGAAGCTCATTACGTCCACCTTAGAAGCCATGGCTGTGGAGCCTTCCCAGTATCCGAAAGAGGAACTTCCTGAAATCGCCTTTGCCGGGCGCTCCAATGTTGGAAAATCCACGTTCATCAATACCTTTTGCCAACGAAAAAAACTGGCGTATACGTCCTCCACGCCGGGAAAAACCCGAACCGTTAATTTTTATGGCGTAGAGGCGGAGTGGGCGGAAGCGCGTCATCATTTTCGCTTGGTGGATCTTCCCGGCTACGGATATGCCAAAGCGGCGCAGCAGGCGCAGGAGGAGTGGGCAAAAAGCATCAATACCTATCTGGAGCAGCGTCAAGGGCTGCTTGAAGTGATCCTGCTCTGCGATCTGCGCCATGCGCCGACTGCGCAGGACGTTCAGATGCTGGAGTGGATTCATGCACAGGGTTATCGCGGACTGGTTATTGCGACCAAGGCGGATAAGCTTCCCACTACGAAAGTGCTGGCGCAGCGCAAGGCGATGGCGAAGACACTGCATCTGCCGTCGCAAAATATTTATCCGTATGCGGGCAGTGTCGCGACGAAATCGTTCGGCATCGAAGCGATTCGGGAACTGTTTTGCCGTCTGCTGTCATAAAAAAGAAACCAGAGATGCGCTGTCGTCGGACGAGAGCGGATGAGTTTTTGCTACGCAGAGGAGAAAGGGAACGCCATGAAGGTATTGCTTACCAGTGACTTGAATCCGGATTCTGTCAACGGAGTGATTGTCTCCGTGCTCATGCTCAAGCAGGAGCTGGAACGACAAGGCTGCGAGGTGAAATTGCTGACGCTCTCTTCTTCCCTGGAAACGTATCGGGATGGAGATGTATATTATGTCGGCTCGGTTCCGTTGGGCGCGATCTATCCGGATCTGCGGGCTTCACTGAATACGCACAGTGCTTTGGTCGATGAGCTGATTCGCTGGAAGCCGGATATCATCCATTCGCAATGTGAATTTTTCACGTATTCCTTTGTACAGCGCATTGCAAAGCATTGTCATTGCCCCATTATCCATACTTACCACACACAATACGAGTACTATACGAAATACGTTCTTCCGGGAAAATGGGATGGCCTTTTGGCGCGCGTCATGGCCCTGCGCCTGCGCTCTGCCGATGTCGTCATTGCGCCGACCGAGAAGACGCGTCGTTATCTTTTGGATGAAAACATCTGCTCCACAGTGCGCGTGATCCCGACGGGAATTGATCTGGACGCATTTTCACAAGCGGGGACGGCGGAAGAAATGGCTGCGTTGCGTCAAAAGATGGGGGTGCCGGCGTCATGGCGCCTTTATGGAAACGTGGGGCGCATTGCACAGGAAAAAAATTTGGACGAAGTGCTCGCTATTCACCAGCGCGTGCGCAAACAGCGCGATGACGTGGGATTACTCCTCGTCGGCGACGGCGCGGGCATGAAACAGCTAAAAAAACAAATTGAAGCGCTTGCACTGAAAGATAGCGTTTTTCTTACCGGCATGGTGCCAAAAGAATCCGTGGGCTCCTATTATCAGCTGTTGGACATCTTCGTTTCCGCATCCGTATCCGAAACGCAGGGGCTCACCTATATCGAAGCGCTGGCGAACGGACGGCCGGTCATTGCACGTCGAGATGAAGCCATTGCCCACGTGGTCCAAAGCGGAGTCAACGGCTATCAGTATGATACGCCGGAAGAGTGCGTGCGAATTCTATTACAGCTCTTTTCGGATGACGCCTTATATGCGCAATGGAAACAGGGCGCCTGGGAGAGCCGCGATCAATTCAGCAAAGCGCATTTCGGCGAACGCGTATTTGCCTTATATCAGGAGCAGCTGCGTAGAGCGGAAAAAAAGAAAGTATAACCCTGAGAACCGAAAATCCTTCGAAGGAGGACCCATGTCGAGTCTGATTACAACCCATGACGAAGAACAACAGGAAAAAGACGAAAAAGCGCATGCCCTTTCTTCCTGGCGAAAGGCACATCCGATGGATCCCAAAAAAGCGGCAAGATTGCGTCGCTTGATGACCATCGCGACGGTTTCAGGCATTGCCCTTTGCTTGGCCCTCGGCATGTATGGTTGGCATTTAGGCATTTTTACCAGCACGGAACGAATGCAGGAATTCATCTCCGGCGCGGGCGTGTGGGGCTTCTTCTTTTTCTTTTTATTGCAGATAATCCAATGCATCATCCCCATCATTCCGGGAAACGTGACCTCGCTTTTCGGCATTTACTTTTTTGGACCGCTGCCGGGATTCCTGTTGAACTATTTTGGTATTTGCGCCGGTGAGATTATCATCTTTTTGCTTGCGCGCTTTTTTGGGCCGACGTTTGTTCATGCGGCGGTGAAACCCGAGACGTTTGATAAGTACAGCAAATGGCTAGAGGCCAATGACGAAAAGATCAAGAAGTTCTTTATTTGGACCATGGTGCTTCCCGGCATGCCGGATGACGTCATCTGTATGATGATGGGGCTGACGAAAATGCCGGTGAAGACGTTTGTATTGCATTTGGCTTGGACCAAAATTCCGGCCCTTCTCGTGCATACATTCTTCTTGGACTATGTTTTCCAGCAGGGCGGGGAGATGCTTCGCTGGCTGAAAAGCAATTTTATGTCGTAAGCGGGTCTGCCGCAGCCTGCTCTGTTTGGTGGCGGGGGGGGCTTAGGCCCTGGTTTCAAGCTTTTGTCAGGGGCGTCGGGCCCTGATAAATTTC
Organism: Murdochiella vaginalis; assembly: GCF_902381775.1. Taxonomy (NCBI): domain Bacteria; kingdom Bacillati; phylum Bacillota; class Tissierellia; order Tissierellales; family Peptoniphilaceae; genus Murdochiella; species Murdochiella vaginalis. The sequence goes on along the minus strand of NZ_LR698969.1, from coordinate 70,708 downwards.
CGTATTATGCCATCGTCAGGGACGCTGTCCCTGACGATGTTCTATTTTGGTCATTCATCAGGGTCGACCGGGTCCTGTCAACGTTTGAAATTACACCTTTGTCAGGGTCGCTGCCTCTGACGATGTTATATTTTAGTCATTCATCAGGGTCGATCGAGCCCTGTTAATGTTTGGAATGACGTCTTTATCAGGGTCGCCGCCCCTGATAACTTTCCATATTACGCCTTTATCAGGGTCGTCGACCTGACGATGTCCTATTTTCGTGGTTTATCAGGGCTGATCTAACCCTGACAACATTCGATATTTTGCTTTTATCAGGGCCGCTGCCCCTGACAATGTTCCATTTTCGTCATTTGTCAGGGTTGATCTGTCCCTGACAACGTTCGATATTATGCTTATGTCAGGGCCGCCACCCCTGACGATCCTTAATATTACGTTTCTATCAGGGTCGTCGCCCCTGTTAACTTTCCGTATTGCGCCTTTGTCAGGGCCACCGCCCCTGACGACTTTCTATTTTGGACCTTTATCAGGGCCGATGAGACCCTGACAACGCTCCGTATTACATCTTTGTCAGGGCCGCCGCTCCTGACGATGTTCTATTTTGGCCATTCGTCAGGGCCACCACCCCTGACGACCTTCTAATTCGGACATTCATCGGGGTCGATCGAGCCCTGTTAATGTTTGGAATGACGTCTTTATCAGGGTCGCCGCCCCTGACGATGTTCTATTTCGGTCATTCGTCAGGGCCACCGCCCCTGACGACCTTCTATTTCGGCTATTCGTCAGGGTCGATCGGACCCTGTTAACGTTCGGAAATTACGCCTTTGTCAGGATCGTCGCCCCTGACGACTTTCCGCATTACGCCTTTGTCAGGGTCGTCGCCCCTGACGACTTTCCATTTCAGTCATTTATCAGGGGTGATCGGCCCCTGTTAACGTTCAATATTACGTCTTCATCAGGGGTCTCGCCCCTGACGACGTTCCCGTATTACGCCTACGTCAGGGGTATGGCGTTCGTTGGCATTGCGAGTTCCAGATGGCGGCATCTTCATAGGACGGAACCTTCATAGATAGATTCATCGCCGCGAGGCTTTCTCTGAAAATACAGCTTCTACAGCACATGCGCTGAAGAGTGCCGAAAAAGCCTGGGGCTAGAACTGAAAAAGCTGTGGGACGAGATGAGATCAAATGGAAATGCGAGCGAGACACGACACGTGAGAGAATAAACTGAAACCGGAGAATCCGAGGTTCCTAGAGGAATTGGAGGTCAAGCATGACAGGGAAAAAGGATATCGTGGAAGCGAGGACAAAGTTAAAACAGCTCAGCGCTTGTTTACGTGTGCTTCAGCCGGAGTATGTGGAAGGACGGCTGGAAATTAAAACTAACGGAAAGACACCGGAGTACTTTTGGCGCACCAACCAAAACGGTAGGATTCAACGTAGTTATATTCAAAAATCACAGCTGGATTGCGCAAAAACCCTTGCACAAATCAGCTACAACAAAAAGGTCGCGCGGCGACTAGCGAGCTTGGCAGAACAGTTACCTTTATCCGTCGTAGAAATCGACCAAGCGGTGGATCAAGTGTATCTTGACTTGCATCCCTTGCGAAAGGAGCTCGTTGTGCCTGTGCAAAAAACGGGAGAGCAGAAATTTGATGCCTGGAAACAACAAAGCTATGAAGGATTACCGTTTCGGGAGGGAGATCCGACGGAAATCGTTACAAATCTTCAGGAACGAGTTCGTTCAAAATCGGAGAAAATTTTAGCAGATTTTTTTCTTTCGCAAGGTATCTTTTACAAATACGAGTGTCCACTACAACTTTCGGATACCACGGTATACTACCCGGATTTCACTTTTTTTCATCCACGGCGAAAGCAAGAAATCTATTGGGAACATTTTGGACGGATGGACCTTTCCACGTATGCTGTTAACGCCGTGAAGAAAATACGCTTGTACGAGGAACATGGTATTTTTCTTGGAAAACAGCTCATCACCACGTATGAAGGGGATCCGCTTGTTTTGGATATGCGACGTGTACAAGCGCTCATTGACCGTTTTGAACTACGACTTTGCGCTAGATAAAAGCAAGAGGAGAGCAAACAAAGAAAGGGCGACATCCGAACGATGCGTTCGGATGTCGCCCTTTCTTTTTGACGGAAGTGCCGATTCATGCGATCTCCCTTTTCGTAGAGTCCTCGTTTTCAGAGAGCACTTCTCGTTTTTTGCAGAGTCCACTTTTTAGAGAGCACATCCCCTTTTCAGAGAGCCCCGTCCCGGGGTCCCTCTTTCCGGAGAAAAGCGCTTCTTCATCGGCTACGGTGCTTATTCATTAACCGGTTCAAATTCATCTTTGCCAACACCACAGACGGGGCATACCCAATCTTCCGGCAAATCTTCAAAGGCTGTGCCCGGCTTGATTCCGTTTTCGGGATCGCCGATTGCCGGATCGTAAATGTGCCCACAAGCGGTGCATTCGTATTTTTTCATGTTGTTTCCTCCATCATATTTATTTCGTTCAATTCGTCGCACTTGCACGAAGCGCTACCCTATGTATACCATGTTTCCTTTTTTTTAAACCACTTTCCCACATAAGCGGGTCCTTGCAATCAAGAAAGTCACGGACAGGATGGAGAATAGAAAATGCGCAGTTTCAAACGTGGCATGGGAACACTGCCTTCGGCGGAATCGTTACGATTGCCCTTGTTGGGGTATGTAAAGGGCGGATGAAAGGAAAGAGAGACGGGCAAGACGCAACTGAGGGGCGCCAGGCTTACGATCCCTTTCCGAACGAACGAGCGCGAAAGGAGGGTTTCGTGACGTATGATTATTCTTGTGCCGTACCGAGCGAAATCGCTTCGGTATGCGCGGCCGTTCATGAACAAATTGCGAAAATGCAAGAACAGTGTGCGTTGGACAGTGAACAACTGATGGATCTGCGCCTGATCCTCAGCGAACTTATGATTAACGGCTGCGAGCACGGTAACCGCAACGATCATGGAAAGCGCGTACATTTACGTCTTACTGTCACCGACACGCTGATTCACATCCGCGTGCGTGATGAAGGCAGCGGCTTTGAGCTGAATTTGGAAAACAACGCACAGAATCATCTGGATTGCGGCGGGCGCGGGCTACGCATCGTTGCGAAGCTGGTGGATGAAATGGACGTGAAGCAGAACGAAGTGCATTGCGTATTGCGCCGTACAAGGCGCTTTTCGCCGAAATGGTGAAGCTAAGTCTTAAGAAGTCTTAAGAAGCATTAAAAGGAAATCACGAATAGGACACGCAATCAGGGCATGCCCCTGATTTTTTTATGGTATCCGAGTCCATGTGTTAAAATAATGGCGATTGTGATTAAAGGAGTGTGGAATGCAAGATAGGCAAAAAATACGAAACGTCGCCATTGTGGCGCACGTTGACCATGGTAAAACGACGCTGGTGGATGCGCTGTTGCGCACCAGCGGAACGATACGAAAAAATCAAGACGTGATGGAGCGCGTGATGGATTCCGGCGACCTGGAACGCGAACGCGGCATCACCATTCTCTCCAAGAACACCGCCGTTCATTATAACGGCACAAAGATCAACATTATCGACACACCGGGGCATGCCGATTTCGGCGGAGAGGTGGAACGAGTACTCAAGATGTGCGATGGCGTCATCTTAGTGGTGGACGCCTTTGAGGGACCGATGCCGCAGACGAAGTTCGTGCTGCGTAAGGCCATTGAACTCTCGCTTCCGGCGATTCTCTGCATCAACAAGGCGGATCGGCCGGACGCTCGTATTGCGGAAGTGCGCGAAGAAATCTATGACCTTTTCCTGTCGATTGATGCGCCGCTGTCTTATCTGGATAGCCCCGTGGTCTTTGCGTCCGCCAAAAATGGCTGGGCGGTAGACGAACCGACGTGGCAGAAAGCACAGGATAAAAACGAGGAAGCCGTCGGTGAAGACATGCGTCCACTGTTGGATTGCATCGTCAACACGATTCCGGCCCCAAGCGGCGACGAAAAGGCTCCGTTTAAACTGCTCATTTCCACCGCCGATTACAACGACTATGTCGGACGAATCGGCATTGGCAAGGTGGAGCAGGGGGTTGTTCATGTCAACGATGAGGCGGTGATCGCTAATTACAATGCTCCCGAGAAGCAGATGAAAATCCGCGTGACCACTATTTTTGAATTTGACGGGCTCAAGCGTGTCCCCGTGACGGAATCGGGCGTAGGCTCGATTGTTGCCGTATCCGGCGTGGAAGGCATTGAAGTGGGCGATACGCTCTGCGCTCCGGAAGACGTGACACCCTTACCTTTTGTGAAGATTTCCGAGCCGACGCTGCAGATGACCTTTTCCGTAAATGACTCGCCCTTCGCCGGGCGCAGCGGACAATTTGTGACATCACGCCATTTGCGTGCGCGCCTGGAAAAAGAATTGCACACGGATGTCAGCCTACGGATGCATCCGGGTGACTCCACCGACACCTTTTTCGTCAGTGGCCGCGGCGAATTGCATTTGTCCGTGCTCATTGAAAAGATGCGTCGCGAGGGCTATGAGTTTATGGTCTCCAAGCCGGAGGTTCTCTATCGTCAGGATGAGGCAGGACATCGCCTCGAGCCGATGGAAGAGGCAACGGTGGATGTGGATCAAGACTATTCCGGTGCGGTGATTCAGGCCTTGGGGCAGCGCAAAGGAGAATTGCAGGAGATGAAGACGTCGCCGTCCGGCTTTACCCGCTTGGTATTCCGGATTCCGGCGCGCGGACTCATCGGATATCGCCAACAGTTGATGACGGATACCCGCGGTACGGGCGTGCTCAATAACGAATTCGCCGGGTACGAGCCATATAAGGGAGAAATTCCGACGCGTGCGGTCGGCTCGCTTGTTGTATACGAGACGGGCACCACAACCACCTACGGCCTTTTCGCAGCGCAGCAGCGCGGGGCGCTCTTTATCGGCCCGGGGGAAGAGGTCTATGAAGGGGAAATCATCGGTTCGAATCCGAAAGGAGAAGATTTGGAAGTGAATGTTTGCAAAAAGAAGGCGCTTACCAACATTCGCTCGGCGGCGTCGGATGACGCGTTAAAGCTCGTCACACCGAATCGTCTCAGCCTGGAACAGATGATGGAATTTATTGAGACCGATGAGCGCATCGAAGTGACACCGGCTGCCTATCGCATGCGTAAGGCGGTACTGAGCGGACAGGCACGCTATAAAGCTGCGAAATATAAGAAGTAAAGGATTCGGTTCGACAAAGAACGATCCACGAACGCCGCAAGAACAGAAATGCAGGGCGCTCAGAAGTAGAATGGGAAAGCAATGGATATCGGCATACTCTTCAATTTGATTATGCAAAATTCATGGTGGATCAACATCGTGTTAGCGTTGATCATCGTATATGCCAATCGTCGTCGCCCGGCGCGTTCCACGATGCTCTGGGTGATGATGATTGCGATTTTTCCCCTCATCGGATTTATTCCATACTTGCTGATGGGAAGGGATACGCGACGCCGCAAACTGTTTCATCAAAAAGAATCGTTGGACGTGGACGTATTACAACATGCCTTGATCAAGTGGGATGAGGTGACGACCCATATTCCGATTGAAGAAGAGGGACGCTATCAGGATTATTTGGAGCTGATTCGCCTCAATGTGCGCATGGGTTTGACCAATTTATCCGGCGACAATGAAGTGGAAGCCTTCTTTGACGGACGGACGAAGTTCCTGCGCCTTCTTCGCGATATTGATGAAGCCAAAGAAGAAATCAATTTTCAGTATTATATTTTGAAATCGGACAATCTCGGTGCGACCGTCATAGAAGCCTTGATGCGAGCCGCCCAGCGCGGGGTGAATGTTCGGGTGTTAACCGACGGCATCGGCGGCCGAGACCTGTCGAAAGAAATGCGTCGCATGATGCAGGAAGCCGGCATACGCATCGGCATCTTTTATCCTTCGTTTTTGCGCTATATCAATTTGCACTTGAATTATCGAAACCACCGAAAAATCGTCACTATTGATGAGCGGATTGCCTATATCGGCGGTTTTAATGTGGGCGATGAATATATCGGCCGTTACAGCCGTTTCGGGTATTGGCGGGATACGCATTTGCGCATCGTGGGTTCCGCCGTCGCGGATTTGAAGATGCGTTTTTTGCAGGATTGGAGCTTTGTCATGGGCGAGCCTGAGTCCTTGCAACATGAGGTGATCGCCCATCCGAGTGAAAAAGGCGATGCCTTTTGTCAGTTGGTTTTCAGCGGCCCGGATACCCCATTGGCGAATATCAAATTAGCCATGCTCAAAATGATTGCTTCGGCGGATGATGTCATTTATATTCAGACTCCGTATTTCATTCCGGACCAGTCCATCTATGAAGCGTTGGTTCTGGCCTTACAGCAGGGGGTAGAAGTAAATCTGATGATTCCGAATCGTCCGGATCATCCGGTGGTTTTCCCTGCTACAATGTCCTTTGCGGGGGATCTCATCCGAGCGGGCGCGAATGTATATCGGTATGAGAAAGGATTCCTGCACAGCAAGGTGATGATTATAGACGACTATGTTTCGATGGTGGGTTCCTGTAATGTGGACGAACGCTCGTTCTCTTTGAACTTTGAAGCATCCGAGTTGGTGTATTCTCCTAAAACCAACGCCGCGCTCAAGCGAGCCTTTCATGAAGATATGCAAGTCAGCACGCTGTTAACACGGGAAGAGTATGATTCCCGTGGGATTATGTTGAAAATCAAAGAGCCGATTTGTCGGCTGTTTGCGCCTTTACTGTAAACGGGTGTCCGAGAGGGAGGAAAATCATGTCTATACACGAACCTACAAGACTGGGCAAGCTGCTCTCGATCTTGCTTTTTGTGAGTCTGCTGCTTTTTGGCGGCATTCTGGGTACCGTGTTTCTGCATTGGGGCAGTTCACAGTGGCCCATTGTGTTGCTTTCGCTTCAGTACTTACTGAATGCGGTCATTTGGTTATTTCTTATCTTGCATGTCGTGGCGATTTTTCTGCGAAAGGAAGCGGACGGCATCGAAGTGATTCAGGGCGTAGCGGAGGCGATTCTGCTTTGCAGTATGGTACCGGAAGTTTTTACCGCTTGGCAGGCCTTCACAAAGGATCCTAGCCTACTGTTTTCTCTCTTCCGTGAGCCTCACTATTTTCGGTTCTGGTTTTTAGCACGGATGGTGAGCCTTTTTGTGCTGCTGTTGATGCTGGTGGGGCCAAGATGGATACGAAAAGCCCCCAAGCCGCGTCTAACGTTAGCGGATATCGAAACTAACAGCGATGAGACGTGAGCAGAGGAGGAACGGATGAAAAAAGCGATATCCAGCGCCGTCATTCGGCGATTGCCAAAGTATTTACGCTATCTTACCGCGCTTCATGAGCAGGGAAGAGAGCGCATTTCTTCTCAGAAATTAAGCGAGATCACCGGCTTTACCGCTTCGCAGATTCGCCAGGATCTCAATCATTTCGGCGGCTTCGGTCAGCAAGGCTACGGCTATAACGTTGAGTCCCTGCGGGAGCAGATTATTCATATTATCGGCTTGGATCATCCGCATCGGGTGGCCATTGCTGGTGCAGGACATCTGGGTGTGGCACTCGCGAATTCCGATTTGTTTAAGGAAAATCACTTTCGGTTGGAAGCGCTTTTTGATATTCGTCCCGAATGCGTGGGGCAGTGCATTGCCGGAGCCGAGGTCTATTCCATTGAAAGAATGGAAACCGTGCTTCGGGAACGGCAAATTGATATATTGACCATTACGACGCCGCGCGATGTGGCGCAGGATCTGGCCGACCGCGCCGTGGAAGCGGGTGTGCGCGGAATCTGGAATTATGCGCAGACCGACTTGCATCTTCCGCACGGGGTGGTGCTGGAGAACGTCTATTTGAAAGAAAGCCTCTTTACCCTCGCCTACTACATGGGAAACTGGAAGGACTATAAAGGCTTCGAGGAATAATTATGGCGGAATTGACCGTACAACAATTACATAAGCAGTTCGGTGTACGCTCTATTCTGGAAGACGTTTCGTTTTTGGTGGAAAAAGGCGAGAAAATCGGCATTGTCGGTGTGAACGGTTCCGGCAAAACGACCCTTATGCGCCTTTTGGTACACGATTTGGAGCCCGACGGGGGCCACATTTTTCATCGTGACGACCTGCGCATAGGCTATCTTCGGCAGAACGTGCATATTGAGAGCGAAGACAGTCTGTATGAAGAGTGTAAAAAAGGATATGCACGTGCCTTTTCTTTGGAAGCCCGATTGCGCGAGCTGGAACGGGAAATGGGGCACTTGGCGGATCGCCCAAAAGAATTGGAAGCCGTGATGGAGCGCCATCGGCTGCTGACGGAGCGCTTTGTGGACGAGGGCGGCCTCTCCTATGATTCCGAGATACGCGGCATCCTGAAAGGCATGGGCTTTGAGGAGGATCGCTTTTCCACACCGGTCAATGTACTTTCCGGCGGTGAAAAGTCACGGCTGGAGCTGGCCACCATGCTTTGCGGTCGTCCGGACATCCTTTTTCTGGACGAGCCCACAAACCACCTGGACATGGAGGTAACGGCGTATTTGGAGCAAATGCTCGGCGCTTTTCGCGGAACGGTTTTGCTCATTTCCCATGACCGTTATTTTCTGAATCAGGTCTGTCAGCGCATTTTGCTGGTCGAACACCGCAAAGTCTATTCGTATGCCTGCGGGTATCAGGAATTTGCGAAGCGGCGTGAAAAAGATCTGGAGATCCAGCGCAACGCCTATGAAAACCAGCAAGAGGAAATTGCGCGCCAAAAAGAAATTATTGAGCGTCTGGGGCATCTGGGCGGCTCCAAACGAAAGCGCGGAATTGCACAATCGCGTTCGCGGCAAAAGTTGTTGGATAAAATGGTATTGGTGGAGAAACCGCCCGAAGACATCGCTCACATGCGTTTGCGACTCACACCGAAATATCCCAGCGGAGAAGATGTGCTCCGCGTGGAAGGACTGAGCAAATCCTTCGGTGTGCGCCGTCTATTTTCCGACGTGTCCTTTTCCCTGTTTCGTGGACAGCGCGTCGGGCTGATCGGTGAAAACGGCGTAGGGAAGACCACCCTGTTTCGCCTTCTTCTTCATCAGGAAGAGCCGGACGAAGGACAAATACACTTTGGCGCTTCGGTCAAGATCGCTTTTTTTGACCAGGAACAGCGAACCCTCTCGCCGGAAAAAACGGTTTTGGATGAACTGTGGGATCGCTATCCGCACATGGATCACTATTCTGTGCGCGCGCATCTGGCCAAGTTTCAGTTTATCGGCGACGACATTTTTCGTCTGGTGGGGGATCTTTCTGGCGGCGAAAAGACACGCCTGGCGTTGCTTAAGCTCATGCTTTCCTCGGCAAATGTCTTGCTTCTCGACGAGCCCACGAATCACCTCGATATCGAGAGTCGGGAAATTTTGGAGCAGGCGCTGTTGGATTACGAGGGAACGGTTTTTGTGATCAGCCATGACCGCTATTTTCTCAACCATGTCTGCACGCATATCTTTCGACTCCAGCCACAGGGCATGCAAACGAGTACAGGAAATTATGACGAGTATCTGCGCACCATCGCACAGAGTACCTCGCCCGGAGGCAGCGTCGAAAAAGACGTAGAGCGATCCAAAACCAAAACGCAGGAGAAAAAAGAAAAGAAACAGGCAAATGTAGAGAAGAAGCAGCTGCGCCAAATGCGTGCGCGCGTGAGCGCCGTACAGCGGGAGATTGACGCCTTGCATGAAGAGGAGGCACGGCTGCAGAAAAAAGCCTGTGAACCGGCACTCTATGAGGATTACGAGGAAGCACAACGCGTTCACGATGAGCTAAGCGGCATACAGCAAAAGCGGGAGGCGCTAGAAGAGGAATGGTTGGAGCTGGAAACTACGCTGGATGAAGCGAAGGAAGGGGAAGAAAGATGAAAATTTATTCCTACCGCGGGGATCACGAACACCTCCCCGAGAATACGATGATCGCATTTCGTCAAGCTTTGCTCAACGGCGCTGAAGGCATCGCCTTGGATGTTCTTATGACCCGCGATCGGCAGCCGATTGTGTTTCGAGACGAGTCACTGGGTCGGGCGACGGATGCCATCGGCCTGGTACGACATCATGATCTGAATGAAATTCAGGCGGCGGAATTTAATGAGCCGTACACAAAATTCAACGAGCACATTCCTTCCTTGGCGGAATATCTGGAATGGGCGGCCCTGCTGCCGCATAAAACCATTCTGATGATGAATAACGATAATTTTCTCTATTCCAATTTTGAAGAGGACATCATGGCCTGCCTAGCAGAGGCGGAAGGACGGGAACGTCTGATTTTGGCCACTTCCCGGCTTTCGAGTCTGCGCCTGTTACATACGCGCTACCCGGATATTGCCTTAGCGTGGATGCCGGAATCTTGGCTTCCCGAAGATTGGGATCGACTAAAGGACCTCGAGGTGGATCACGTGTTGGTTCCGCTGACGCAGACCACACGGGAGCTAGTGGAAAACTGTGCCGCGCGTGGTGTGAAAATTATGGCGCAGGGCGTGTCTACAGCGGAACAGATTTTGCGTTTGCAAGAACTTGGGGTGGAAAACATTTTGGTGACCGATATGACGACGGCACGTGCGGCTCTTAAAGAAACCAAGATGCCCTTTTCGTCCGAGCAACTGAAATATGCAACAGAAACGCCGAGCGAAGAGGGACAGAAGACTCCCATGCAGATGCTGGCGCAGCGAGCGAAGAGTCTCACATACGGCAGAGGCAAGCGAAACGGGAAAAGTAACCTTGTGGCCATTGCCCTCAGCATGATTTTATGTGTGGCAGTCGCAACGTTTCTAGCCGGCCTGTTCATGAATCTTCTGAAAGGGCTGTTTCACTAATAAAGCAACGCTACAGCGCAAAGAAATAAGGAAAAAGGCTGTGCCGAACAGAAAAGCTCGGACACAGCCTTTTTATTTACCGAAAGATCCTTGCGAAAGCGGATTATTTTTTTTGCGATTTTTTCGCACCGGCTTTGCGATCCCAGTTGCTGACCGCAAGAGCGGCCGTCGCATCGCCAGTGATATTCAGCGTCGTGCGCCCCATATCAAAGAGACGGTCGATGCCGGCGATGAGCGCAATACCCTCGACCGGCAAATTCACACTCGTCAGAACCATGGCCAGCATGATCATGCCGCCACCGGCAACGCCGGCTGTGCCGATTGAGGCCAAAACAGCAGTCAAAACGATGGAAACGAGTTGCGCAACACTTAAATGCACACCGTAACACGAAGCGATGAAAAGGGACGTGACGCCCATATAGATCGCCGTACCGTCCATATTGATGGTGGCACCGAGCGGCAAGACAAAGGACGAAATGCTGGGATCGGCGCCCAATTCATTGGAACAGCGGATGGTCAGCGGCAACGTGGCGTTGGAGCTGGACGTCGTAAAAGCGGTTGTCATGGCCGGTGCCATGCCGCGCAAAAAGGTGAGCAGGCCCATTTTGGAGAACAGATGGACGCTAAATCCATAGACGACGACGATGTGCGTAATGTAGGCAAGGTAGGCGACCCCCAGAACGATGCCCAGCGACGAGACGATGGAGGCGCCATTGACGGCGACGACATTCGTCATCAGGCAGAACACACCAATGGGGGTCAACCGAATGACTAGCTCCATCATTTTCATAATCACTGCATAAATGTCTTTCACACTTTCGCCCACGCGCTGTCCGGCATCCCCGGAAAGAAGAATACCAAGCCCAATCAGAAGCGCCGTAAGGATGAGCGGGAGCATATCCGCTTTGAGCAGCGGTTCCAGAATATTTTTCGGGAACATCGCAACGATGACTTCCATAAAGTTGGCGGTTTTTGCTTCATAGGTCAAGCCCGAGGTTTGTAGAACCGGGAAGAAACCCTGAAAAAGCGTGGCAAAGGCGATGCCGATGATGACCGCCACGGCGGTCGTGGACATGTAATAGACGAAGGTTTTCCATCCGATGGAACCGACGCGGCGAATATCGCCGAGCGAGATCGTACCTTCAATAATAGAAAAAAGAACGACGGGCACAACCATAAATTTCAACAGATTGATGTAGATGGTTCCTACCGGCTGGAGAAAGGTCGAGGTGAATTCGCCCTTTCCCTGTAAGAGAATGCCTGCGACAATACCCAACACCAAAGCGATGAGAATTTGCAGGCCTAAATTGAGGCGATGTTTGTTTTCCATGATAGCTCCTTTCGCTTTCGGAATACCATTTTCCTTCCTCTTTCAGTATAGCGTTTTGCAGACTGCAAAAAAAGAACAGCTTTATAGAAAAGCAGACAGTTTCTCTTGCGCAAGAGGAGGAAAGCGGCTATAATATCAATTAGTCAAAGATGGTCAAAGAAAAAGAAAAACGACACAGTAGACCGCGTTTGACCGGAAAGGAGGATGCTTTGCAATTTCAAGATTACTATAAAACGCTGGGCGTAGAAAAAAAGGCATCCCAGACAGACATCAAAAAAGCCTATCGCAAATTAGCGAAAAAATATCATCCCGACCTGCATCCGAATGATGAGAAGGCGCAGGAAAAATTCAAACAGATTAACGAAGCCTACGAGGTATTGGGAGACGCGGAAAAGCGGAAAAAATATGACCAGTTCGGCGCCAATTATAATTTTCAAGGCGGGCAGAACTTTGATCCGTCGGATTTCGGTTTTCAAGGGTTTGGATCCAACGGAACAACCTATACCTATCATACGACAGGCGGCGGAAGCGGTTTTTCCGACTTTTTCGATTTGATCTTCGGCGGGGCACAGGGCTTTAGCGGTGCTTCCGGCGCGAGAACCTATACCGGCAAAAGCGCAGGGTTTAGCGGATTCGGTGACTTAGGCGATCTGCTTCGCGGCGCACACGGGGGAGCAAATCGACATTCCTCTGCACAAGGCTTTGGTGGCGTTGGCCCCGAAGCGTATCGTGCGGCGCAGGCCGGCACGGCGCGCAAAGCGAACGACCGTTATGAAACCACGATGTCTCTTGCGCTCAAGGATGCCTATCAGGGCGGTGAGCGAACGATGCGTTTTACCATCGGCGCCAAGTCCTATGACGTTACAGTGCGCTGGCCGGCAGGTATTCAGGATGGGAACCGCATCCGGGTGAAGGGCGAAAAATTCGGCCTGGACGGCAACCTCATGGTGAAAATTCAACTGCTGACGACAGGGCACCTGGAAGGTATCAATCTGGTTCAGCCGCTGGCGCTCACGCCTTGGGAAGCCTATTGCGGAACGAAGAAAACCGTGGAAACGCCGGATGGGCGTATCCAGGTGAGTGTACCGAGGGAAATGACTTCCGGAAAGCGCATTCGGGTCCCCAAGAAGGGATACCGCAATCGTAAAGGAGAGCGCGGCGATCTGCTGTTGGAGATTCAAATGCAAAATCCGGCAACCTTAAGCGACGAGCAGAAGGCCTGCTATGAAAAGTGGATGAAGGAAGAAAGAGAGTAAAACCATTCGGCGAGCGTAGAGTTGTCCGGATGGAAAGAAGTGCGAAAGGTGTCCAATTAAGGCCCTGGCCGGATAGCTTTTCGCACAAAGCATTGAATAAAAAATACAGAAAGGAGACTTTCTATGAACGAACAATATACCAAAAAAGCATTACAAGCGATTCAAGACGCGCAAAATGCGGCGATTAAAAATGGCAACCCGGAATTGACGGATCTGCATTTGCACGATGCCCTGATTCGGGAATCGGACGGCATGGTGGCGCAGGTGCTCGCGCATCTCGGCGTGCAGATTGCTGCCTACCGCACGGCAGTTCGGCGCGCAATGGAGAACCTGCCGCAGCAACAGGGCGCTTCACAGGTCTATCCGAATGCGATTTTTCAGCGCATTCTGCTCAAGGCTAAAGATGAAGCGGATAAAATGGGAGACAGCTACGTTTCCACCGAGCACCTGTATTTGGCGCTGCTCGACGAACGTAACATCCCATCGGAAACCATTCTTGCGGAATACCATATTACGCGCGAAGCCTTTGCCAAAGCGTTGGATGGTATTCGCGGCTCCCGGAAGGTGACGACGGATAATCCGGAAGACACCGAAAACGTATTGGAGAAATACGGCACCGATCTGACGGCAAAAGCCAAAGAAGGAAAAGGTGACCCGGTCATCGGTCGGGATGAAGAAATCCGCAATGTGACCCGTATTCTTTCACGGCGCACCAAAAACAATCCGGTGCTGATCGGTGAACCGGGCGTAGGCAAAACGGCTGTGGTGGAAGGTCTCGCGCAGCGCATCATTAACGGAGATGTGCCGGACGGCTTAAAAGACACCACCATCTTCGCTCTGGATATGGGCCAGCTGCTTGCCGGCGCAAAATACCGCGGTGAGTTTGAGGAACGGCTGAAAGCCGTGCTGGAAGAAATCAAAGCTTCCGACGGAAAAATTATTCTTTTCGTGGATGAGCTGCACCTCATCGTTGGTGCCGGACGTACCGACGGCGCCATGGATGCTTCCAACCTGATGAAGCCTGCGCTTTCGCGCGGCGAGATTCGCATGATCGGCGCGACGACGCTCAATGAGTACCGTCAATATATTGAAAAGGATGGCGCGCTGGAACGGCGTTTCCAAAAGGTGATGGTCAATGAGCCGAGCGTGGAAGACACGGTCTCCATCTTGCGCGGCATCAAATCAAAATATGAACTGCATCACGGCTTGCGCATTTCCGACGGAGCGGTGGTGGCGGCAGCGAAGCTGTCCGATCGCTATATCACGGACCGCTTCTTGCCGGATAAAGCCATCGACCTGATGGACGAAGCGGCCGCCATGGTGCGTACAGCACTGGATTCCATGCCGGAAGAGCTGGACGAAGAGCGTCGCCGCATTCTGCAGCTGGAGATCGAAAAAGTGGCGCTGCAAAAAGAGACGGATGAAGCGTCCAAGAAACGCTTGGCGGAGCTCACCGAGGAATTGGCGAATCTCAATGAGTCTTACAACGAAGGCTTCATCAAGTGGCAAAATTCGAAGTCGGCGTTGGAGGGGCAGACGAAGATCAAGGAAGAGATAGACCAGACGCGCCATGCCATCGAAGAGGCGGAGCGCGATTATGATTATGAAAAGGCGTCGGCACTGCGATACGGCAAGCTAAGCGAGCTGGAAAAACAGTACGCAGAAAGCGAGAAGGCGCTAGAAAAAGACAGCGAAGCGGTAAAAGAAGAGGTTACGGAAGAGGAAGTGGCGGAAGTCGTGTCCAAATGGACGCATATCCCCGTTGCGAAACTGGTGGAAAGCGAACGGCAAAAGATTTTACGCTTGCCGGAGCTTCTGCATCGGCGCGTTATCGGCCAAGATCAGGCTATTGATGCGGTTTCCGAAGCCTTATTGCGGGCACGCGCCGGCCTTTCCGACGATACGAAACCGCTCGGCAGCTTCATTTTCCTCGGTCCCACGGGCGTCGGCAAGACGGAGCTCGCCAAAGCCCTTACCGAGGCGATGTTTGATGATGAACGCAACATGATTCGCATCGACATGTCCGAATACATGGAAAAATATTCCGTGTCACGCCTGATTGGTGCGGCGCCGGGCTATGTCGGCTATGAAGAAGGCGGACAACTGACCGAAGCGGTGCGCCGCAAGCCGTATGCGGTAGTGCTCTTTGATGAAATCGAGAAGGCGCATCCCGACGTGTTTAACATCCTGTTGCAAGTGCTCGACGACGGGCGTCTGACCGATAACCAGGGGCGGACGGTAAACTTCCGCAATACCATCATCATTATGACATCGAACCTCGGGGCCGACACGATTCTGCAAGGCTTAGACGCTCAAGGGAACCTCACTGATGCGGCGCAAAAGACGGTCGACGAAGCCCTGCATCGCGCGTTCCGCCCGGAGTTTTTGAATCGTATCGATGACATTATCACGTTTAAGGGCCTCACGAAGGATGAAATCGGTCGCATTATCGACCTCAATTTGGCTAAAATTTCCGCTCGCCTCGCCGAGCGCGACATTACCATTGAAGCCGACGCCACGGCGCGCGACTTCATTCTGGCCCACGCCTATTCGCCGCAGTTCGGTGCCCGTCCGATCGAACGCTACTTGCAGAAGCATCTGCAGACCATTCTCGGTCGTATGCTGATAGAAGGCAGCATTGCCGATCACGATCACGTGACCGTCACGGCAGACGCCAACGACCTCAAAGTACAGGTCGAACCGCGTCCTGCCGCAGCGACCTCCTCCGAAGACTCTCATGGCGAGGGCACCTACGAGGTGGTGGAATAACATGGACGCCTAACGGTGCCAAGAAAGAGCCGGCCTGCAACCGGCGGTTCAAAACAAGTAGCGCCACTTTGACGGCGCAGATAGATAGAAGTGGAGGGCGGCCCGTCGGGCCGCCTTCCTTTTTTGTATACGGCTGGCGGTTGTTGCGATTACGGGTCAAAAACGCGAAAGTAGAGAAATGACCCGTAAAGTGGGTGGCAAAATTACGGGTCAAAAACGCGAAATGGAGAAACGACCCGTAAAGCGGGTGGTGGAATTACGGGTCAAAAACGCGAAATGGAGAAACGACCCGTAAAGCCGGTGGTGGAATTACGGGTCAAAGACGAAAAACGGAGAAACGACCCGTAAAGCCGGTGGTGGAATTACGGGTCAAAATCGCGAAATGGGGAAAGGACCCGTAAAGCGGTCGGTGAAATTACGGGCCAAAAGCGCGGAATGGGGAAATGACCCGTAAAACGGTCGGTGCGATTACGGGTCAAAAACGTGAAATGAGGAAAAGGCCCGTAAAGCGGTCGGTGCGATTACGGATCAAAAACGCGAAATGCGGAAATGCCCCGTAATCTATACATAGGCGCCTGACGCCGCCCGTAAGGCGTCGGCCGCTCCCCGGCCCCCCACTTTCATAGCGGTACATCGCATCAGCGGAAGGTGGTAAAATGAACCAAATGCAAGAAAAGAGGTTGTTATGATTACTTTCCCTTCCGACTACGTGCCCAAGCTGGATCATTTCGAATTGCAGCGCGCCATCGATTACGTCAAAAAGACGTTTCAGGCGGAAATTTCGCAGGCACTGAATCTCCAGCGCGTTTCTGCGCCGCTCTTTGTGCTACGTGACAGCGGTTTAAACGATAATTTAAGCGGCAAGGAACGTCCGGTTTCTTTTGATATTCCCGATGTCGGCGCCGAGGCGGAAGTTGTGCACTCCCTGGCCAAGTGGAAGCGCATGGCCCTCGGTCGCTACGGCTTCGAACCCGGCCAAGGCCTGTATACCGATATGAATGCCATTCGTCGCGATGAAATCTTGGATAATCTCCATTCTATCTATGTGGATCAATGGGATTGGGAGCGCATCATTACGCCCGTTGAGCGCACGGAGAAAACCCTGCGCGAAACCGTTCAAGCAATTGTTTCGACCATTTGCAATGTCAATCACCTGGTGCAGGCCCGATTCCCATCGCTAGACACCCAAATCCGCCGCGAAGTGACGTTCTTCACTGCCCAAGAACTCGAGGATCGCTGGCCGGACAAAACGCCGGAGGAGCGGGAAGCCGCGGCCGCGGAGCAATACAAGACGATTTTTATTCAGGGCATCGGTGGCACGCTGCGTTCGGGCAAGCGCCACGGCGATCGTGCGCCCGACTATGACGACTGGACGCTAAACGGTGACATCATTCTTTGGAACGAGGTGCTGCAAACAGCGTTCGAGCTCTCCTCCATGGGAATTCGCGTGGACGAAGCTGCGCTCACCCGCCAACTTAAAGCCGCCCACGCCGAAGAACGCGCATCGCTACCGTTCCATCGCGCGCTGCTGCAAGGAGAATATCCGCAGACCATCGGCGGCGGCATCGGCCAATCGCGCCTTTGCATGCTCCTGCTCGGCGCGGCGCACATCGGCGAAATTCAAGCAAGTGTCTGGGACGAAGAAACGCAGAAAGAATGTGAAAAAGCGGGAATCAAGCTGTTGTAAGGAGGAGAAACATATAGTTTTCGATAATAGGTGTTATAAGAGAAGTCTTATTTAAAAATTAAGAAGAGACGACAAGTGCGCCTTCCATCTGTAAGTGAAGATTCTGATGATCCTTTACCTCTTCACAGATAGAAGACGCACTCGTGTTACTTGTCCCAGATTAGAATTGAGCTTGTATTTTTAGAATTCAGCATGATCTGTCCACAATTCGCATTGCGTCATTACCGTTTGGACAGCGTCTTCCATGCCTTCCGGTGGATAGTGATGCTTTTTGAGTAGTCTTTTGATCATCATGCGCATTCTGGCCCGCGCAGAGTCACGCTTTTGCCAATCGATCGTTTGATTTTTACGAAGAGCTTCGGTCAGTTCTTTTGTGATAGCAATCAGCTCATCATTCTCATAAAAATCTTTAATTGCTTCCGGCCTGGTTAAAGCGTCATAAAATGCTAACTCCTCTTCTGACAGACCCATTGCCTTTCCTGCATTACGAGCGTCTCGAATCTGTTTTGCTATCTTTAACAGCTCCTCGATTACCTGCTCGTTGGTAAGCATTCCATTCAGATAGCGATTCATCACACCTTGTATGATTTCACTGAATTTTTCAGATTTAACAACATTATTATGCTTATATATTTGCACTTGATCATCTATCAATCTTCTTAATAGTTCAACAGCAAGATTTTTTTCCTTCATTTTTGCAATTTCTTCGAGGAACTTTGGATCGAAGAGCGAAAACTCAGTTATTCTTGTTACTACTATCATACTCCGTTTTTGAGAGAAGTTCTTAGTAAAATTGAGTCATGCTAAGATAAACAAGAATTTAGAAGAGCAAGCAAAGGCTCTATATAAAAATCGTTTTATCGACTTAATGCCCTTTAAAGGGACTATTCCGGAAGAGTGGCATCTTGGAACTGTAGCGGAAATCATAGAGCTACATGATGCAAAGCGAATTCCACTTTCTAGCCGAGAACGCGCGAATCTTGCCAAAATTTACCCATATTATGGAGCCACATCTGTTATGGACTGCGTGGACAGATATTTATTTGATGGCATCTATCTTCTTCTTGGAGAAGATGGCACTGTTATCGATAGTAAAGGTTATCCAATTTTGCAGTATGTGGAGGGAAAATTCTGGGTGAATAATCACGCTCATATCATAACAGGAAAAAACAATTTTTCTGTTGAGCTGCTTTATTTGCTTTTGGCGCTTTTGCAGGTGCGGCATCGGAAATAAGCGCATTGCTTCTTTCCGCTTGGATAAGTTCGTGTCGTTGAAGAATAGGTCAGAATATGGCCACATTCCGCGCAGATGGGCAAACTTGATGCGTCGATTCTGACACAGGCGGAAAAACCGAAAAGCGATTTTCTGGTGACCTATGAACGGTGCCGGAAGACTGGGGATGCTGAAAACTTGAAAGGATATGGTTATACTCAAAGGCAGCTGAGCTACCGCGAAGAAGATCAATGAAACCGAAGACGCCATCATTTATGAATATGGTGGGTATGATTTGGATGAGGCACGAATCGAAAATCCGGATCAACACTGTGAAGGCACCATCACTATTAACAAAAGCTCCCGCGATGAATTGAATCAGGGAGCTACCTCTCCTACTTCAGAGAGCCGGTTGGAGCAAATACCGCAGTTGCTTTCCTCTGGTGCCATCGATATTTTCACAAACGGAAAACACGAAGACCCGCAGGATGGAAACGTCAATCCTGTGGCAAGTTGGATTCTTGCCGGCTTGTTCTTCCATCTGGATGAAAATGGCAAGCTGACGGATTCCATTACTTTAATCTCTTGAGTAATATCGGCTTAGAAAAAGAAACAAAATTCAGATGAACTACCGGTTATCTGTGAACGGGTATCTAAGATCGAAAAAATAAATTCGGAGGTGAAAATGGGAAATTTTATTGAACAAATACTCGAGAACCAGGAAAGAGAATCTGAACGCCTTGAATTCAAGGATTACCGCTTTGAACAGGGGAAATTTAACAGTCTTGGCCAAAAAGAATCTGATAAATTCCTAAAAGAAATTTGTGCCTTCGCGAATACCTATGGTGGCACCATCGTATTAGGCATTGGAGAAGATGAGAATCATAATCCAGACAAATTAGTGGATACTGGCGTCACTCCCGAACTGTTTGAGGAATGGGAAAA
Organism: Murdochiella vaginalis; assembly: GCF_902381775.1. Lineage (NCBI taxonomy): Bacteria > Bacillati > Bacillota > Tissierellia > Tissierellales > Peptoniphilaceae > Murdochiella > Murdochiella vaginalis. The sequence goes on along the minus strand of NZ_LR698969.1, from coordinate 50,654 downwards.
AGCCTTGCGCAATAAGATAGCCACACAGACCATCCCTGTGCTTTACGGTATCAAAGCAGAGCACATGACAGTTCGGGAGAAGAATTGCATTCTCATTACCGTTCCAAGGAGTGTATTAAAACCACATGCATTCAACTCTGGAAGCCGTGATGACATCTATATGCGTAATGGGAATACTTCCTCTCCAATGCGCTATAACGATTTAAAACATTCATTTCTGGAGCTTGATCACGTAATGCAGAAGATTCAAGGATATAGGGATGAACGCCTATCTTTCTTACTCAATGGTGATCTCGACGAAACCTTAATAGAAATGCCGTTTTTGCTTCTGCACATCTTACCTGAACAGTCTTTGGATATGAGCACCACCGTTGAACTATCAAAAATAATTTATAATTCAGCCTTTCACCCAATTTGCACAACTTCTTATAGCGTATATTCATACAATTCCGACGGACTTATAAAAGTCAAATTAGGGCGGGGCCAATCCGGGTTAAGCTCATACATTCAGCTCTCATTAAATGGATTTTTAGAGTCCCTAACCCTAAGACTATGGGACGATGAAAAATATTACTTACCACTATGGGATGATGTCGAGGAGGTCGTAGTCAAAGACATTTATTCTCTTTGTCATGAATTGAATATTTTAGGTTTGGGTGATGTGTACCATATTGGCATGACTCTCGCTAACGCTAAAGGCAAGTCATTGCCTTCGCGCGCTTACTACAACGAGGATGCCCTTCCTATCAACAAAAACTTAATAAAGACATCTTTTGTTCGAGTCGATATCAATAAGGATTTTGCTGCATCAATCCTACCAATCTTCACTAAACTGTCTCAGACAATGGGCTTATCACATTCGACATTATTCGAACAAGATGGAAGCCCAAACCAGAAGAAGTTTTCATTCATGAGACAGGCAGACAATGCCCAATGAGCGCGATAAAATCAGTTCAACAACCAAAACTTTGCTTAACGCTAACGCGCAAATAAAACTTTTGTAGCAAGCACAGTCAGTGTCCGGCCACTGACGACAAATTGATGAAGCAGCCTCCTCGGAGTCCTGCTTCTTTTTTTCAATTTGAATCTTGTTAGGGCGAACCCTTAGACCCCAAAAAATACTGCACGGAGGAAATAACCATGGTAAATCGATTGAGAAATGAACGCATTGAAATCAAGTTGACGAAGGAAGAAAAGAATCTGTTTTGGCAAAAGATGAAGCTTGCCAGGTTCCGCAATATGAGCCTATTCATCCGCAAGTGCGTACTGGAAAAAGAAATCCAGTTGGTCGATCTGGAACCATTCCGTAAGCTGGAAGGACGGCTTGCCAATATTGCCAGCAACGTCAATCAGGTCGCCAAAAAAGCCAACGCCACCGATGAGATTGACCCTAAAGACATCCGCAAAATGCAGGAACAAATTGATGATATGGGCAAAGAAATCCTTAAGATTCATGCCCTTTTACTAAATCGAACGACCTCAAAACAGGAGAAGACAACCGATGGCCATCACGAAAATCCATCCCATTAAAGCGACCCTGAACTATGCGATTGACTACATCACCGATGCGCACAAAACCGATGAGAAGGTTCTGATTGATGCTTTTGATTGCCTGCCTTCCAGCGCAGCTGTGCAGTTTTTTCGCACCAGAGAGGATGCGCATGCGCGAGGAAATGTGCTGGCGCGTCACTTGATTCAGTCCTTTTTGCCGGGCGAAACCACGCCCGAACAGGCTCAAGAAATCGGCCTTTCACTCTGCGCGAATGTGCTAAAAGACGAATATGAATATGTGCTGGCCATGTACGTGGATAAAGGCCACCTTCATAACCACATCATCTTCAATAACGTCAATAAAGAGACAGGGAAATGCTATCAGTCCAACAAGCGGAGCTATCACCGGATTCGCACAATCAGCGATAATCTCTGCAAAGAAAACCACCTCTCTGTGATCGATGAATATTATGAAGCCTATCGCCGGAAGTATAAGACCAACGGAAAAGCTGGTTTGAACAGCAACAAGCCAAACAGGGAAAGTCCTGGAAAAGTCGTCTGCAATTCGACATTGACCGGACGATCGAAGCATCCAAATGCTGGGATGATTTTGTGTCCCGGATGGAGGAGCAGGAATATGAAATCAAGCAGGGAAAGCACATTGCCTTTCGCCATAAGGATAAAGAACGCTTCACCCGTTCCAAGACAATCGGCGAAGATTATACGGAAGAGCGGTTGAGAGAATGCCTTGAAGAAGCACTTGCCCGGCCCACCTTTGCCGTCAAGAAACAGATTGGAAAAATCATCGACGCCAGCAAAAACGCGAAGGCAAAAAACAGCTCAGCGTATGCCAACTGGATCAAGAAACACAATCTCAAAATGACGGCAGAATCCATCGTGGCTCTGCGTAATCTGGGCATTCAGTCCATCACGCAGTTAGACGCTTTGCTTACGCAATCCGCAGATGAGCGCAAGTCTCTTCAGGATGAAATTGGGGAACTGGAAACGCAGATGAATGCGCTCTCTCAAGATATGGAAAACGTGCATATGGTACAGACCTACCGTGAACTGTACAAGTACCACAAGGCGCATCCGGAAGATACGGCTTTCGCTGAGGAATACCGCAGTGAACTGGCCGTCTACAAGATGGCCGCCATGGCGATTTTGAAGCGCCATTCCGGCCTTCCGGATAGCAAAGGGCTTCTCAAACAGCTGGACGATCTGGCACAAAAAAGAACGCACAGATGTCCCGGTACGAGGACAACAAGGCGCAATTTGAGGAACTGATTGAATAGCGCCGGAACTATGAGCAGGGCATTGAAAAGAAGATGGAGAGGTGAGAAAACTATTGTTATTCCTCCTCTTTTAGTAACGCTTGAAAGGCTTTAGGTTTAAAGTTTAAGGACTCGCCGTCTTCGTTCTTAGAAATTGAAACTATATTAACTTTCTCCAAGGAACACGCAATTTTTAACTGATCAGCGTCTTGAATTTTCGGCTTCTTATTATCAAAAACATTGGCCAGACTTCTTACCTTATCAATTCTCTCAATTCTAGTCCGTATTTTATGAGGTTCATAAGCCTTTGTGATAATATGCTCCAGAACATCTATTTTCCTCGCTTCATTTAGTGCACTTGCAGAGAGTAAATCATCAATATATTTGCTAGTCCACAGGTGTCCTTTTGTTTGCTCGAAAAAAGTATCATTGGCAAGGAGACTCAAAAACTCTGGCCATAGATCTAGTGTGGATGCTGTTTCAATAATAAGCGGTATATCTTTCTCACAGAAGGCGTTGCTGAGTATATATCTTCGCATGAATGGCGTGGCGTTAGGTATTTTGAACAGAGATATCTTCATCCCTGTCTGCTGTAATAAAACAGTCAGATTATTGTCACTCAAGCTTCGTTTGTCAATAAGTAGCGTTATTTGACTTTGTGTCAGAATTTGTATGAGATTATTGTTTTGTAAGAACGCGAGGAAATTATCTTTCTGACAATCCACATATGATAGGAAAAGGCCATTATCTTCATGCTTCACAATAGTATTGAAGTTTTGTAGCGTTAGCTTCAATTTATTATTTTGAATCAAAGTGAGAACCCGATTTATCGGCATCTCAGAACTCAAAAGTTCAATACTGGTGTTGGATTGTTGTAGGGCATCATTAAAGGAATTCTCGACGATAGTTGGCCTATTAAGCAATTTGTTTGCCAACCCTGTCGGCAATTTCATATGATTGTTGTCTATATAAAATTGATTAAGCATATTTTCCATGGTCGGAGTGTAATTGTATTTTTCCCAATACGTCAGGATGTTTTCCGGTGTAATAAGAACCAACTTTTGCTGAATCATTAGATCCCACAATGAGGCATCAATGATGTTTTTTAGTTGAATTACAGTTGCCTTTACGCAAGCAATCAGTTCATGTTTTAGTTTCTCTGCAAGGATGCTATTCAGCATCTCCTGCATGGGTTTATCGGAAAGCTCGGCCTTTGTTTTATAGTTTTGAATATCATCAATATATGCCTGAATCAGAGAATCCGGAGAAGAAAGAACCTCTGCACGATATAGCTCATATAAAGGATTATCTAGTAATTCATTTAAGAACATCACCCTGATTTCATGCTTTTCCAATTGTCGGATAATGCTCATAAGGTGTGCTAAATTACGATAATTCATTACAACCAAGGCTTTTTGAGCAAGGGTTTCCGCGATCTTCTTTTTGATATCAAGACCGTCGATATCAATGAAGCGGATGCCTTCTTTTTCTAATCCATCTAAGAATTTGGCTGTTATGTCCAATCCTTCCATTGTAAGTATATCACTATTTGATTCAATAAATGCAGTTAGCTCAGGTACATTATTTTTTATCAATTCCGGATGTTCATAGAGAATTATGCAGATGCGATAATTAAGCAATGTATTTTTATGCTCAGTTGAAATGATGGCCAAAATTGTGTCAATAAAAACGGGAAACAAGCAGAGAATAAGCTTGGTTAATGAGGATGGGTCTAAAGCAGATAGGTATGACAGAATATCTGTTTCGTTCTTATTCTTGAGTGCCGTGTTAATGATTTTGGACAGTGCATCACCCTTGTTATTACCACGCAGAAAATCAATTAGCTCGTGATTAAATGTTTCCGAACGAAAATAATCGTTTGGTTTTAATCTTTCCGCGACAAGCGCCGGATTGTCCAAATGGAAATGTGCGTCAAGTGAAGCCCTCTCGAGTAAGGATCTTAAGAAAATGGAATCATTCGAGCCAAGAGAATTCTTATAAAAAACGCCCTTATAATCCGGATAAGCTTCATCAATGAGCCCTTCTAGAAGCAAAAAACGTATGAGGTTAAAATAATGATCACTTATAATTGGCTCTTCACCGCCATTAGTAATATTCACAGTTTGCGTTGTGAAAAATTCTTCCAGTTTCCCAATTGATTTTATCCTTAACAATTCAGAAAGATACATATTCGCGACCTGTGATTTTTGAACTTCAAGAGAATTGATTTCTTCTTGCAGGTTTTCAACTTGATCCAGAATTGGTCTAGAGTCATGTCTTTCCCAGCGAATTTTGAACTTTTCATCTTTCTGGGATAAGTAATCAATGAACTGATTGAAGTCACAAGAATACCCTCTGTCATTCAGAATAACAGAGGCATGTTGTGTAGGCGCTTTTATCCAATCACTAAGAATCTCTGATACTGTATTACCACTAGTTGTAAATTGCGGCTGTATTTGGAAATGCAAAGGCAAATACATACAAATAAGTTGAGCTTCATTGCGTGGGATTGACTCTTTCTTGTTTGTTTGACGCAACTGCAGTTCCTTGATGGCGTTTTCAATCTCTTCGACCTGTTTAGCACGTTCGTTTTGTATCTTAGAAAACAGAGAATATATATATCCGGTATCCTGCTGTAGACGACTGAACTCCTTAGGGAAAACATTTTTTAGGACTACAAGCGCCAGTAACTTATCGGGTTTCAGTCTTCTTCCTTTTAGATCAATTACTTGTCGGTAGATCTCGTATTCGTTTCGTATGCTCAATAGTAAGCGCATATCGTCAATGTATAACGATAAGGCTTCTAACGTCTCTCTTGATGGCAGAGATGCAGTTTCCGTTTCATCGTTCTGAAAAAGTTCTAGCATCTTCCCTTTGGAATTATGCGAATCAATAGCTGGAATAATAGGAAGAATAAAGTCGAAAAACTTTGTTCTGTCTTTCGATTCCAAAAGGTCGTCTCGAAGCATATAAACGAAGCGAATAGGTTTTCCATTTGTTGCCTTGACCTGTGCATTGACAAGGTAATTTAACTCTCTCAATTTAACGAATAAATTGACATCCTTGAAACGGTCTAAATCCTCAAAAACGATGGTTTGTACTTGTCCGGCAATAATCAGATAAACAAGCTCTTGCATGTTATTATTTAACACATCATCTTTTTCAGGAGCACCGATTTCGGCTTCTAAACCCTTGAAATTGATTTTTCCATGCTGGAATGGTAATTGTTTCATCAGTCGAATAGAAAAAAACACTAATGGAAGCAGCATAAGTATTGCCGATATAACTCGATAAAATAACACCCAATGGGTTGTAGAGAAAGCGATTGGGAATGACGCAAATACGTCCTTTGCAAAATACAATAACATACCGCCAATTGCAAATGCTAATACCATTAGTGCGAGCAAGAGTTTTTCACAATGCGCTTCCGGCATTTTTACAGCATATTTGCTACGGGATATTTTCTTCGGGTCAAGCTGAAATAAAAGCTGGTTGATAATTTGCTTTTCGATCGCTGCTTGGTTCTGATCTTGAGACGCGATTTGTGTGCTTTCTTCCTGTTCAAATGCAGCAAGGGATATGGTAACTGTATTACCGACATTGGACTTTCGTTCAATGGCCACACTGGAGTCGTCTTGAAGATATGTTTTCCAAAAACTGCTTTTCCCAGCGCCATAGATTCCAGTTATTGCTATGTTATGGATCTTTGAATTCTGAAACGCTTGATCCATAGCTGTAGCATATGACTGAAATTTTTCGTCACGCTCAACTACGCCGGGAAGTAAGGCCTTGTATTTAAACTCTTTATAATTAGTCTCAGTCATAACTTTTCCCCACTGTAATAAGAATATTCGTCAGCCTTTCAACCATTAAATAATCGTGAACCCGCTCTTTAGAAAGGTATCTTCATCCACAGAAACGATTTCTGGTAAACCGTCTCTTTGAAAGGCAACAGATATGTCCTTCTTATTAACTCTAACAACACATCCAACACGGCCAGTATGCTTTTCTTTCACCCTGGATCCAAAATATATTCCATAAGGGAACTTCCATTGCCTATCACTGTTAATCAAATAATGCCCTGGGCTCTCAGCGACCAATAGCTCACCCTCAACACTATGTGCATCTGTAGGATATTTAACAGCATAATCTATGTATTCTTTCCAAGCAGGAGCCTCCATCCAATCTCGTTTCCGAGCGCAGAGATCAATCAAGCTTACTAAGCTCCCCGGATGTGCCTGCCCAGTTGAAAACATATTTATGAAATATGACCTGTACTGGGCCAAAGTAAACGGAACAATATTCAAACGTTGTTGTTCGTCACCCTTTGCATACCAGACTCCATGGCGGAAAGTCTCAGCCGTATTAGTGTCAATTTTTACCGCGATGAACATGCCATAGACTGGCTTGTCATAATTCAGAACTGCATCAGAGACATGCCGTCGTACAGGTTCACCTTCCATGGCTTCTTGCCTGGATGAAGTAGACATTGTAACTTCAGTTAGAATAGTAAAATCATTGAATTCACAGTAGAGATCACCCTTACCGCCTCCGGCAGCTGAGACAGGCAAATAGTCAGAGTCCAGTTTGAATCCGCGCACCTCGTAGGGCTTGTTCAGCAAGTGATCTATTGCAAGGGCAGCACGCCAAAGCGTCCATTCCAGATAGGCCGGCGTTTCATCTTTGGGTACTTCAATGATGTTATCTTCGTCATATTCAATTTTTCCGCCACCTTTTATCAGCAAGGACATGTAATCGGCAATTTCACGCCATTGATCTTTTTGCTCGGCAGCGTATGTCAGCTCATCAGTTTTTGAAAGCGTGTCTTCTAGTCTTTGACGAGCAATGTTGATTTGAGTTGTTGTTTCCAGTGGTAAATCAGAAATATCAAATAGAATGTGCCGTTCCTTCATCTGTTTCATCAAGTCCTGAAGAATGGCCATGGCAGTCTCGGCATGGTCAGACGGAAGTGGAGCGCCAGTGCACAACTCAAAAAGCGCATTTTTCAGAGTAATATTTCCTGGCACACTTTTAGCAAGCTGTTCAACCAATAGATGCTTTGACGGAACAATGACTAAACCTCGTCCCTTTCTCTGCAGAACACCCGTAATACGTAGATAACGCATGTTCATATCAGAATAGTCAAGGAAATTCTCTGGCTTTTTATCATAATGTTTACTGCGCTCTGCAATTTCTTTCTTGTCAAAAGTTCTTTTAGCAGGAGCCTTAGATCTTCTTTCACGCAGGTCCAGAATCTGATCGACGACCCAATTGACATCATAAAGAGGATTGGTTGTATGCCCCCAGAGAGCAAATTCAATGCGTTGCATCTCGGATGTTCCCGTGCGTTTTTCCAGTTCCAACATGATTGCTAATATCCATCTTAGAGGCGAAAACAATCCCGAATGATCTGGAAGTTCAAACTGCTCGACACTCATCGCTCGCAAATAACATTCTTGGACAGCGGGAAACGTATCGGCTTGTAGAAATGATCTTCCAAAAGGCGTAAGTTCATCCAGTGTGCCCAGTTCCGACTGTTCAAAACCATCACTCTTTTTTATTTGAGGATAGATGAACCCATGTTTGGCAAACATTAGTCTCCATTTTCGAGCATGGCTTCCGGAGGAATCTTTGCCGGCCACATTTTGAATAATTCCTTTTTCATTAAGAAGGTTCATAAAACCAACTTCATTTTCTCGTCCACGTAGATTACCTACATACGACGATTCAGCAAAAATCCTTAATCCTTCTTGAATACGATTAGGACTTCTTAACCCGGTATTGCCTACAAGCCAAATTGAAATATTCTCGTCCATATTTCTCCTCAGTTAAACGCGACAAATAGGTATTCCTGGACTCGATTCCTGTTGGTTTTTACATCCTTCTGGTTCCCAAATGAATACGTATAATCTATGGGAATAACCTCGACATGATTCTTATGTTTAGCCAATAAGGCAACCATTTCATCCTTCGTGGGCAGGCTATTCGATGAATACGAGACGATTAAAATACTGTCTTTGTATTTCTTAAACAGCCGATCAAAAGCATCCGCTGCGCCTGTCTTAGTGGAAAAAGGCGTAGGATATGACTTGAATTTTTTAGTTTGAGTATTTTCTTGTATCTTAACGCCTTCCCAGTCGCAGGCTAGACCTTCAACAAAGTGATAACGTCTTACATATTCATTGTCTGATAGCGGTGAATAGTACGGAGGATCTATATAGACTAAATCAGCTTGCTTCGTCCGAAGCTCCATTGCGTCTCCGCGTTTAGATTGGTTTTTCATCCCGTTATCAAATACGGCTTTATTCACCGCATTCACTGCATCAAGGAAATGGTTGCGCAGTGACTTTTTTAGATCTTTTCTGCCATCATCATATCGATGTCCGGTATACGTAAAAATACCGCGCGGTCTTTTTTTTGTGCATGCTCTAATCAGTGCAGCCAGAGCAATGGCTTGTTTGAACGGATCATCCATAGCCCAAATATTTGTACGAAGGACATCAATAAGATCATTGTCTTCATCAGAAAAATAGAGTCCAGCAAAAGTGTTGGAAACAAAGTGGTCATATTCTCCTGGACTATGCAAAAGCTGTTCAGCTTCTTCGTCGGACAACACTACTGAATTATTCTCGATCATGGCTTTGGCAAAAACGGCAGACATAGCCATATAATCATTGCTTAACACTTGTTTTCCTTGGGCTTTGAACATGTAACCTACAATACCTGAACCCGAAAACAGATCAATGACCGTCGTAAACTCAAAACGTGATGCAACGCCCCAGATTTCTTTTAACAGCTTCCTTTTAGAGCCCATGAACCGAGTTGTTGGGTATAATGCAACATTTTTGTCAAGTTCAACGCCATCAAATTTGATAATTGGCGGAATAGAAATGATGACATCTTCACCCTTCCGACTACTACCTTTACTTGAAATAAAGCGTTTTGTAGATAGAACTTCTATCGGATAATCTGAATAAAGCTCATGAACCAAGGGATGATTGGAATTTGTAAGGAGGGTATGACATCCCAAAGCGCGCAAATGCTCTATTTCTTGAGCTAATTCACGATGATCTTCTTCATAGAATTGTTCCTTTGTATATCTCTTAAAATCAGCATATTCAGAGACAGGTAAATATGGAGGATCTAGAAAGACGTAATCTCCTGGCTTTACATATTCACGCAAGACAACTTTATAATCACCGCATACAATTTGAGCTCGTTTCAGTAACGATGATGCCGCTCTTAATCCTGTTTCATCGCATATCGTTGGATTTTTGTATTTGCCATAGGGCACATTGAACTGTCCCTTCCGGTTAACTCGATATAGTCCATTAAAGCAAGTTCTATTCAAATAGATTGTCCGGGCTGCAGCCTCAGATTTGCTAAGCTTTTCCCAGTCTTGGTTTCTAACTTCATAAAACATCTCACTCGTATTTTGATATTGAGAAAGATACGAAATTACTTCATCAACTGAGTCAGCAACCTGTTGATAAACATTGATAATCTCCGGATTGCTATCTGCAATCACGGCATTTTCAGGTTGTAATGCAAAAAACAGCGCACCACCACCAAAAAAAGGCTCAATGTAGGTTCGGAATGATGCTGGTGTTTTAGGTAGCAAATCAGGAAGGAGTTGCGTCTTTCCGCCCGCCCATTTAAGGATTGGCTTAATGCGAACAGTTTTATCAATTTTTTTGCTCACAACGCTTCCTCCTCATCCTTGGAAATTTCCATAATGTCGCTTATATCGCAATCAAGTGCCGAACATATTTTGACTAAGACATCTGTGGTCAAGTTTTCGTTCTTTCCGAGCTTAGCCATTGATGCATGACTTATGCCAGCTGCTGCACAGAGATCTTTTTTCTTCATATCTTTATCAATCAAAATTTTCCAAAGCTTTTTATAGCTGATCGACATGTGAACTCCTCATCATTGATTGCTGAATATAATTCATTCTTCGCTGAATTCAATAAAACTATATCATATGTAAAAATGGCTCTCAACAAAAAAATAAGAGCGGTGCAGCCCGAAAGCCACACCGCCCTTTTCATCTTTCCTGTTCCTTGCTCCGTCCGCCGGACGGCGTATCCTGTTCCTCGGCCTTGAAGTCCGCAATCTGCTGTAAGATCGACGGCTTCTCCGTTGCCTCCGGCTCTTTAATCCGTTCATCCACGTCATAGGTGGACTCCAGATAGCCGCTGTCCTGAAAGGCGTTATCGTTCCGGTCGGGAATGCCATCGTTGTCCATATCTTTGGCCAGGAGATCTTCTACAAACCTAGCGTTCTCGTTCCGCCGAATCAGATCATTGAGCTGACTTTCTTCGATGTAGAGCAAGTCGCTGAAATCGGAGAGATCAATCTCGTCTTTCATGTTTCGCAGGGGGTTGATCTGTTCTTCGCCTTCGCGTACAAAACTTTCCACGACGACCGCCACCTCATCCACGTACTGCGTCCAGGTCTTATCTTCCAGATTGAGTTCGTACTGAATGCTGTGCCGGCCGTCTTCGGTTTCCGTATAGGCCAGGGCCACATGTTTCAAGTCCAGATAGAGAGTGTCAAACATGTCCACCGTGTTGTTTTCATCATATTCTCGGTTGCGAAATTCCATAATGGTACGCATGACATCTTCGAGCAGCGGAGAAGGATTCTTGAGTTCTTCCACTTCGCCCATATCAAGAAGTTTGTTGAGTTCGGCCAGGCGCAGCACCTTATCCTGCAGTTCTTCAGCCTTATCAAAGGGCTTTTGAAGCTCCTCCTTGGCGTTTTGCAGAGCATCGCGCGTGGCTTGTAGCTTCTCTTTCAGCGTCACTTCCTGCTCGGCGCGGCCCACATCGGCGAAATTCAAGCGAGTGTCTGGGACGAAGAAACGCTTGCAGAGTGTCAAAAAATGGGTATTCCTCTGTTGTAGGACGATGCACCTACAACTCGCTAGCAAGAAGGAGGGCCTATGAAAAAGCGGATTTGGATGGTATGGGGTTGTATCTTGTTGCTGATTCTGACGGCGTGCGGCGCCAAGGCCTCCCCCACGGAACAAGCCAAGTCAACTGTCGAAGGCTTCTTTCAGGCGTTTGCCAAGATGGATGCCAAGGAAATGGCCAAGTTCCTGCCAAAGGAGATGCGCGAAAAGCAGCAGAGCGCTGAAAAGGAAAGTTCAAGTTTGAACATGGACGATCCCAACGTGAAGAAGCAAGTGGATATGTACAAGTCGGTTTTTGCGAAGGTGCAAGCCGCTTACGTGAGTGGCGAGATCGAGAAAGGAAAGACGGAAGGAACGCTGACTTATAAGGTGACAGCCCCCAATATGATGGATCTTGCGTCCAAAATGATGAGCATTATCGGGCCGAATGGTCAGCCGGACTATTCGCAGTTAGATCTTTCCACCGTTAAGACGGACGAAACATCGCTTGATATCGACGTGAAATATGACGATGATCGCTGGGTAATTGCGGATCCGCAGACGCTCTTTATAAAAACCATGGGCGTTCAGGGAAATGCAACGGACATGATGCCGATGCAACCATAATCGGCGCAGTCTGCGAAAGAAGTTCGTGGAGTAAGGCAACGGCACCTTTGTAAACGATGTGAGACCAAAAACATAAGAGAGTTTCCTGTATTTAGCCCTATGGATGGCGGGCTAACCCGCCATCCATAGGGTACGTTTTTTCATGGGCATTAACCTTTCTTTGTTTGGCTGATACTTTTTATGTACAGGATTCTCTCTCCCCGCTCCGCAGCACCGAGTAATGACAAAAAGCTGTTCCCGTGCTACGCTACAATAAATTAGAAAAAATGACCAAATGGGCAGGAGAAGGAACGATGCATCACAAAGGCACACAAATCATTGAAACGCCGCGCTTAATCTTACGACCTTTTACCATGGATGACGCGGAGGCGATGTTTCGCAATTGGCATGCCGACGAAGAAGTCACGAAGTTTTTGACATGGCAAGCAGTGAAATCGGTGGAAGAAACCAAGGCGGTTTTACAGTCTTGGGTGACATCCTATGCAGATCCTTCTTTTTACCAATGGGCCATTGAGCTCAAAGAGCTTCAGGAAGGGATCGGCTCTCTTTCGGTTGTCGGAAAAGAGGAAAGGACCGACACGGTCCATATCGGCTATGCGATTGGGAAAAAGTGGTGGCACAAGGGAATTACGACCGAGGCCTTCCAAGCGATCATTCCCTTTTTATTTCAGGAAGTTGGGGCGAATCGCATTGAATCTCAACACGATCCGAATAATCCGCATTCCGGGCAAGTGATGAAAAAGTGCGGCTTGACCTATGAAGGGACGTTACGGCAGGCGGACAGAAGTAATCAGGGCATCGTGGATGCGGCCATTTACAGTTTATTGAGGGAAGAATGGGAGAAAAGGGGAAAATAACTATCGCTATTTTCGGATACTAGCCACCGGAACCAAATAGCAGTGAAACGAGTCTCCATACTGGTACAAGAAATTTTCCATCGTATCGATGCCTGGGAATAAAAATGCGAAGGAGGTGCAGCATGACCATCCCAAAGATTAATAAAGAAGACATCCAGAAGGCACTGGAGTATATCGATAAAAACGGTGTGCCGCAAAAAAACAGAAGCACAAAATATATCCTTGTTGCCGAGGATGGAAAAGAGTATCCACCAAAGTACGTAGTGGCGGTGGCGGACCATTTGGCAAACGGTCTTCCTATCTCCATTGATGCAATTAACAGTATTGATGTCAACAATTGGCTAAAGCATCGGGGTTTTACCATCGAGACAAAGCAGGAAAAATTTGAGCTAACGATTACTGCCGAGAGCATGGAATCGACGGATGAACGCTTTACGATCGATAATTTACATCTGGGCGACAACTATACACCGTTGGATGCCTATATGAAGAGGGCAAATGGCGAAATAATAAAAAGAGACTACCGAAAAAGCGAACAAAGAATTTCCAACCAAACCTTGCCGCGTATTGCTTTTCAGGTTTTCGAGAAGCAGATAGCCGCCTTATCCGTGGAGGAGAAAGAAAACTTTCCGGTCGTTAAATATGACCCGGAGAGTGAGGTAATTCGAGGTATCTATACAAGCTTTGAAGAATTCCTGAAGCACTTCAATTCGGATCGGCAATTTTCAAAATACAGTTACGATAACGGGCGTCAGTTCGTTATCTATTGCTGGAATGTGTTTTCCACGCTTTATTTCGTGCAGGAATGCCTGAAGCGCTTTGGGGAACCGGGGGATCGGTTTATTCTGACGTATCGTGAAAAAGAGAAGAAGGAAAGTGAAGCAGCGGAAGAGGAAGCAGCGGTTCGGGAAGACCTTGATCCGAAAAATAAGGGCTATCTTAATCCTTATTCGTCCATGCTGGTGGAATCCAAAAATTTGATTTTGAGAGGAGCGCCCGGCACCGGAAAAACCTATTTGGCCAAAGAGATTGCCGCCGATATTATTAGTGACGGCTATTTCCACGATTATACGCTTTTGACGGAGGAGCAGAAAAAGCAGGTGGCGTTTGTCCAATTCCATCCGAGCTATGACTACTCTGATTTTGTGGAAGGCTTGCGGCCCAAGATTAATGAAGACGGGACGATGGGCTTTGAATTGCAGGATGGTATTTTTAAAGCATTTGTTGCCGGTGCTCGTAAGAACTACGAGGATTCTCAAAAATCCGAAGAAGCGGTGGAAAACGAGGCTTCGGTGCAAGAGGCCATGAAGGCGTTTTTCGACAGTGTCGAGTTTGGTGTGGACACCTTTCAAACGATTAACGGCAATGTGTTCACCATTACCGATGTGGATGACCGACACATCTATGTGTATATTTCCGAGAACCCGTCGGTAAACCGCCTCACTTTAAATCTGGATATCCTTAAAAAGATGCTGGAATCCGGACAGGAATTCGAAAAAATAAAAGATATTACGGCATTTTTCAGCAAGACATTTGCCACGCAGGGCTATTCGTATATCTTTCCCCTTTATAAAGCCATCCGAGCGCAGAAGAATACAGCGGCAAAGGCACAAACAAAACCGGAAGAGTTAAAAAAATATATTTTCATCATCGATGAAATCAATCGCGGCGAAATTTCAAAAATATTTGGGGAACTGTTCTTTGCCATCGATCCCGGGTATCGTGGCAAAGCTGGAGAAATTGCTACGCAATATGCAAATCTGCACGCAGATCCGGATGAAAAATTCTATATTCCCGAAAATGTCTATATCATTGGTACGATGAACGATATTGACCGCTCGGTGGACAGCTTTGATTTTGCCATGCGCCGTCGTTTCCGCTTCGTAGAACTGAAAGCCCATGAAAATCTGGCGATGTTGGCAAAGCTGGAAGATGAGGAACTAGAGGCAGAAGCCATCCGGAGAATGACGGCACTGAATCACGAGATCGCCGGCGTTGAAGATTTGAATGAGAATTATCAAATTGGTGCCTCGTACTTCTTGAAGCTGAAAACCATTGATTTTGATAAACTTTGGACCGATTATCTGCAACCGCTCCTGCAGGATTACATTCAAGGGATGTACGATGAAGAGAGCGTTATGAAGCGCTTTGCCAAAGCTTATGGCTATCAGAATGCCCCCCGAGGTGATGAGGATGAAACTGATAAAGATCAAGGATAATGCGCAACAGAAAAAGGAATATTTTTCTTCCATCGGTAATTTGACCGAAAAAATTTCGGACAAAACGTTGGAACAGCTGGAGCGCGAAGGCATTTTTATTTATCCCCAAACCGTTAAGGAAGCGGAGGATATCACGACAGAGCAGATGATTCTCCAAAGCATCAACGCCTTTTATCGCTCCGGTAATGTTATGGGATTTCTCGGCTACGGCGATGAACGGCTCATTATCGAATCTCGTTTTTGTGGTGCGGGGGAGGATTATTTTTTACGTTATCTGTTAGATAGGGTGCTGTCCTTTCCGAATATCGTGAATTTGAAAGCGGATGCGGATTACGAGGATCGACTGTTCAATTTTTTGTTGTTTCTGTTTCCGCATTATCTCAAGCTCGCGATGCGAAAAGGCGTATTCAAGAAATACCGTTGTTACCGGTACAATGACGGCAATGTCAGAGGCACAATTGATGTGGCGCATCATATCCTCATTAACAGTCCGTTTGTCGGAAAGGTAGCCTACAGTCATCGTGAGTTTTCATACGACAATGCCCTGATGGAACTGGTGCGGCATGCCATCGAGTATATCAAAGGGAAACCTTACGGACAGAGGCTTCTTAATAAAGTAAAAGACGAGGTGAAGGTTATTATCGAAGCGACGCCGAGCTATGAACCGCTCAACAGGCGAAAAATAATTGCTCTCAACAAGAAGCATGCGGTTCGCCATGCATATTTTCGTGAGTATCTCGCGTTACAACGGTTATGCCTATTGATTTTGCAGCATCAAAAACACAAAATTGGAACCGGTATTAGGCAGCTTTATGGCATTCTCTTTGACGGCGCTTGGCTGTGGGAGGAATACGTGAATTTGCTCATTAAAGACGTGTTCTATCATCCGATGAATAAGAGAGGCACCGGGGCGCAAAGACTCTTTGATCGCAACCGGGGGATCATTTATCCGGATTTCATCAGTCGAAACTGTCGCCCCAGAGTCATTGCAGACGCTAAATATAAGATGATGGATACAATCGGCAATCGTGATTATTTGCAGGTGCTTGCCTATATGTTTCGTTTTGAGGCAAAAACAGGCTACTACCTCTATCCCGAAGCCGAAGGCTACGATGCTTCGACCATGAAGCTTAACCGCGGCTTGACGTATGAAGATAATGTCACGCCGCGTGAGGATATCTCGGTCACGAAATATGGTTTAAAAATTCCGACGAATGCCGAAGATTATGGCGAGTTTAGCGCGAGGCTGCAGGCGCAGGAACAGGAACTTATCAAAGTGTTTCATGCGTGATGGGAAAACAGAAGAAAATAAAAAGGCTGCTCCAAAATCTCGCCGAAAATCGGCATTTTGAGGCAGCCCCTTTTTATGAAGTAAATATTGTATTTCAGTTATTTTTTGCCAACGATCCGATCGGATCCCAGGGCTTGAGTTCGATGACTTCGCCATCGTAGGCTTTGAGCCATTTTTTATCCACGTATTTGCGATCCACCATGATCTGGTAAGTGAATTCGTTCATCCAGGCATCGCTCATGGAATAGATGCCCTTATCGCCATTTTCGTCGCCCCAGCTGTTTTCCACTTTCCATTTCAGCGGGTTGCCTTTTTTGTCCAGATCGACGCCGACA
Organism: Murdochiella vaginalis; assembly: GCF_902381775.1. Lineage (NCBI taxonomy): Bacteria > Bacillati > Bacillota > Tissierellia > Tissierellales > Peptoniphilaceae > Murdochiella > Murdochiella vaginalis. The sequence continues at coordinate 33,664 of NZ_LR698969.1, read as the reverse complement.
AGAACCATGGCGTGCGTGAGGACGGATTCGCTGTAGTCTAGGCGTTCGGCTTTGGTCATGCCCGGGGTGAAGCCCAGGGTGTCTTCAAAGTCGTAGGTTTCCAGATCCATGATGCCTTCCTTGCGACCCAGTCGCTGGCCGACATCGCAACCGAACCAGACGGGATGACCATCTTGAATGGAGCGAATGGCTGCCTTTTTGAGGTCTTCCATGGGGACGTTGACGTAACGGACCGGATCCGCCTCATAGATCGTACCCAGATATTGGACGGTGTAGGCTTTGCCGTAGGGCTTGTCTACCGTAGGGGCATTGATGAGCGAAATCTTGTCGTCCATGTTCCAACCGACGTACTGGTTGAAGAATTCCTGCGGCGTAATGCCTTCGATGCGATGGAACTTCTCGTCTTCATCGCGATAGGAGAAGTCGAATTTCGTCGGCACTTCGCCCAAAGCCTTGGTCAGGATGTTATAAATTTCATAGAGCATGTCATCCTTTTCGGCACGTAGCGCTTTCTCTTTTTTGCCTTCTTTGTATTGCTGACGAATGCGGCAGGCATCTTCACGCAGACGTGTGGTCATGATGGTGTCGAGCATGTGGGAATTCGAGGAATGGAAGGTTTCCGGCATGACGCTCTTGGGCACCGCACCGTATTTTTTTAAAATTTCCTTGAACATATCCCACTGGCCGCCATCCTGCAGCGGTGCTGCCAACAAATGCTTCATCAAGCGGGAATCCACGTCCTCATCCAACGTATGGAGAATGTTCTCCAAAAAGTAGTTGGCTTTTTCGAGCTTGTCCCAGAAGAACGTATAGTTCTGTGAAAACTCGAACGTCTTTATGTTCAGTTTTTCCATCACCGAAACGCGTGCTACATTCAAAGATGCGAACATCCAGCAACGACCGCTGCTCTTTTGGTTCGTGATATCGCCGCGTTTGGTCTCATCCGAAAACACGAAATTGTGCTTTCTCAATACGTTATTGTTGAAGGAAGCTTTCTCAAAGCCCACCGAAGCAATGGCGTTTTTTACCCCTTGCGATTGCGGATCTTCGGCAAAGCGCTTCGAAAATTGATCCAGTAATTTCTTATCCATTTCTACCTCCTTTATTTAACCTTCGCGAGTTATTCTAGACTAACGAGGAGAAAAGAACAAGACAACGCCTTGCGTTTATGCTGGTTTCAAGCTATCACTTGGAATGACTAGTCCAGAGTGGGTTTATATATGACAACAGTGTTTAAATTTCGGAACGCCCTGAGAAAAAATGCGGAGACAATAAGGGAAGGGGTGTTTTCACTATGAGGGATGAGGAATGAAACTGTAACATTATTATGGGAAGGGAAATATGGATTATTTGGAGTTCGTTTTGCGCAAGACATTATTGAAGTATAAGACAGCATGGAGTGAGCTGGAAAAAAGAGAATCGGTACTTTCTCGTACCTCGATAAAGGGAAGGCTGGTCATTTCAAAGTCGCACAATCGCTATCAATTTTATTGGATAACTCGCAGCGAGGAGGACGACACAGGAAAACAAGAAATCGTAAAACGTTACTTGGGAAGCGATAAAAGCGAAACGGTGCGCTCATTGGCACAAAAAAGTTATGATATGGCAGCGCATCGATTGCTCAGCAAAAGAATCCCACAATTGGAGGCCCTGTTAAGAGACTATCAGCCAGGGGAATTAGATCTTCTCTACGAAATTCTGCATCCCATGCGTAAGCGATCTGTGCAACCTTTGCTGCCAACGAATCAGCAACGGATGGATCAATGGAAAAGTCAGGTTTTCCAACCGAAATCGACTCGCAATGTGCGTGAAAATCTTTATACAAATAAAAATGAAAAAGTGCGCTCCAAGTCGGAGAAGATCTTAGCGGATCTTTTTACTGCAAGAGGGATTGACTATAAATATGAATGTCCCCTGTATCTGCAAAATGGGATCTGCATCCATCCGGACTTTACGTTTTATCATCCGGAACGTCAAATTGAAATGTATTGGGAGCATTTCGGCATGATGGATGTTCCGGAGTATGCGAACAATGCGCTTCGCAGAATTGCACTCTATGAATCCGCGAATATTCATCCGGGCGATCGGCTGATCATGACCTTCGAGAGCTCGGAATGTACTTTGGATTTGCGCATTGCCGAAGAGCGCATTCAGCGATATTTATGGACTGACCATCAATAATGAAAGAGGCGGGGCCAATGCTATTGCCGTCTAAAATGAGGTTGACCGAAGAGGCCGAATGTAGCCGCTTTGCGTCGGGTGATGATCTTTCGTATGCTTCCTGGTAAAGGGTGGCGCCGCAATTACGGGTCAAAATGGCAAAGTGTGGAAGTGACCCGTAAGCCTGTGGGGGAAGTTACGGGTCGAAATGGTGAAATGGGGAAATGACCCGTAAAACCGTGAGGAAAGTTACGGGTCAAAATCGTGAAACAGCGAAATGACCCGTAAAGCCATCACCACAATTACGGGTCAAAATGGCGAAGTGAAGAAGTGGCCCGTAAAACCGTGAGGAAAGTTACGGGTCAAAATCGTGAAACAGCGAAATGACCCGTAAAGGGCTCGCCGTAATTACGGGCCAAAATGGCGAAGCAGCGAAATGACCCGTAAAACCGTCGCCACAATTACGGACCAAAATCGCGAAATGGGGAAATGACCCGTAAAACCGTGAGGGAAGTTACGGGCCAAAATGGCGAAACAGCAAAATGCCCCGTAATCTTCCCACGGGCACTCATAAGGAGCCGGCCTGCGGCCGGCGATTGGAAAAGAAGGAAGGCGGCCCAGCGGGCCGCCGACCTCTTTATAGCTTCGGCCCAGCGGGCCGCTGACCTCTTTATAGCTTCAGCCCAGCGGGCCGCCGCCCGCCTTTATAGCCTCAGTCCACCAGGCATCAACCCGTTACACGGGCGGTTCGGATGGTGCTTTGCATTTGACAGCCGCGCGCATTCTGTTATAATTCTATGGTAACGCGTTTGCGCGTGGAGAGCTGTCCGAGTGGCCGAAGGAGCATGATTGGAAATCATGTATACGGATTCCCGTATCGAGGGTTCGAATCCCTCGCTCTCCGTTGCACTATATGGGGAGTTAGCGGTGCCCTGTACCTGCAATCCGCTTTAGCAGGGTAGAATTCCCGGCCCCGGGGCAGAAGGCGAATCGCAGGTGTCGGTTGACCGTGCTGACGCCATGGTCTTGCACAATGAAGGCGCATGAACCATGTCAGGTCCGGAAGGAAGCAGCATTAAGTGTTGTTCTTCATGTGTTGCGAGGCAGCCATGGTTGAGCGGAAGACCGTCGTGCCGGATCCGTTGCCTGTCACAAAGCCGGGTGTGCGCACTTATTGAGAAGCCGAAAGGCTTCTTTTTTTGTGCCGAGCATTCGCCAGCAAAGACAAAGCACGTACCCGGCATTCGTCAGCATGTAAAAAGCACCCTTCTTTACCGAAGGGTGCTTAATTATGCGGAACAGTTTTCTATGCGGAACGGCTTTCGTTACTTACATCTCATCCGGCTTGCCGATGGTTTCGCAATAGATGCAACGATAGGTCTTCGTTTCCGGATCGGTCAGGCGGAAGACGTGATCCAGCTCCTGCTCGATAGACGTAATGCAGCGCGGATTGTGACAATGCAGGATATTGGTGATAGTTTCCGGCAGCTTCGGATGCTTCTTTTCGACAATTTCGCCGTTGTGAATGATATTGACCGTGATGTGCGGATCAAAATAACCCAGAAGTTCAAAGTTGAGATCGATGTGTTCCGCCACTTTCAAAATGTCCTTTTGGCCGCGCTTGGAGCTGACGGCATTTTCGATGAGCGCAATCTGCGAGTTGAGCTTATCGAGGCCTAAGTAGTGATAGAGTACCATTCCTTTGCCGACAGGAATGTGGTCAATGACAATGCCTTCGTGTAAATCGCCTAAAATCATGCTGTTACCCCCAATAATTTCATGATGAGTGCCATACGGATAAAGCGGCCGTTTTTCACCTGACGGAAATACGCGGCACGCGGGTCCTTGTCGACTTGGACGGAAATCTCATTTACACGCGGCAGCGGGTGCAGCACGCGCATCGTCGGCTTCGCCGTCGCCAGACGTTCCGGCGTAAGAATATAGGTATCTTTCAGACGGATATAATCCGCCTCATTGAAGAAACGTTCGCGCTGGACGCGAGTCATATACAGAATATCCAATTCCGGCATGGCATCGCTGAGCTTACGCACCTCCTTAAAGGGAATGTGCTGTTTTTCCAAAATTTCCGTGCGCACGTGTTCCGGAATGACCAGCTCTTCCGGCGAAATCAACACAAAGCGGACGTTGGGGTAGCGGCTCATGGCTGCGATGAGCGAATGTACGGTGCGGCCGAATTTCAGGTCTCCACAGCAGCCCACCACCATGTTGTCCAGATGCCCCATCTCGCGATGGATCGTCAAGAGATCCGTCAAGGTCTGCGTCGGATGGTTGTGACCACCGTCACCAGCATTGATGACCGGAATATCCACGGAACGCGAGGCGACAAACGGTGCGCCTTCCTTGGGATGGCGCATGGCGATGATATCCGCAAAGCATTCCACGGTGCGCGCCGTATCCGCAACACTTTCGCCCTTGGCAACGGAGCTGGATGTGGCCTCGGAGAAACCGATCACATCGCCGCCCAGTGCCAGCATGGCCGACTCGAAGCTTAACCGAGTACGAGTTGAGGGTTCATAGAACAGGGAGCCGAGCACGCGGTGTTTGCACACTTCCTGAAAGCGCACGGGATCGGCGATAATTTCCTCCGCCACCGCAATGAGCTGGTCAATCTCTTTGGTGGTGAGATCTTGGATGTCAATCAAATCCTTCATCGGCATTTCACTCCTCCTTCTGATTTCGGGCAATGCCCGCCATCCACGATTCATCCGCGGGATGATCGCGAAATTGTTTCAACTGCGGAACCTGTTCGGCCGGAAGCCGTCCGGTTTGAACGGCAACATCCAGGATGGTGTCAAAATCGGTCAAACTTTCCATCGCGATCCCTTCCGCGGAAAGGGCCTCGCGGCTTTTTTGCATGCCATAGGTAAAGATGCAGACAATGCCCAGCACTTCGGCGCCGGCATCCTGCAAAGCGTGAACGACATCTAATACGCTGCCACCGGTCGAAATGAGATCTTCAATGACCACGACGCGCTCACCGACCGTCAGCTTTCCTTCTATACGGTTCTCGCGTCCATGGGATTTATTGCCGCTACGGACATAGCCCATGGGCAATCCCAGCAACGCGGCGGCCAGGGCCGCGTGAGCGATACCGGCGGTCGCCGTTCCCATGAGCATCTGCGCTTCGGGAAAGTGGCACTTTACGGTGTCAGCAAGGGCCTGCTCCACCTGTCCACGCACGGCCGGTGCAGATAAAATCAGGCGGTTATCCGTATAGATGGGGCTGTGGATGCCGCTTGCCCAGGTGAAGGGCTGTTCGGGGCGCAGAAAAACGGCACCGATGTCCAGTAAATCGCGAGCGATCGCTTCTCGTTGCTTTCCTTCCATGGTTTCTCCTTCCTTTTCTATCGATTTGCCATGCTTTCGGAGTTCGTCGCTATCGAAAGCACATTCGATCTTTTTTGCTGCAAGTAGCGAAACCGGCGTCTATTCGTCCGCTTTTCCGAGAAAAGCGGCGAGTGCTTTATGATAGGCGGCAACCGGATCGTCGGCCTTGGTGATGGAACGGCCGACCACGATGTAGTTGCTGCCGAGACGTTGGGCCATTTCCGGTGTCGTCACGCGCTTCTGGTCGTCCTTACTGCCTTCGGCAAAGCGAATGCCCGGCGTGACCGTCAGAAACGCATCTCCGAGCGCTTTATGTACCATAGGCGATTCCAGCGGCGAACAGACCACGCCGTTGAGCCCGGAGGCCTTGGCTAACGAGGCATATTGCACGATGACGTCGTTGATAGCACCGGCAATGCCCAATTCGCGATTCATGGTTTCCTGCGAGGTGGAAGTCAGCTGCGTGACCGCCAGCAAAATCCCATCGGGATAGCCTTCGCGCGCGGCGCGCATCATGGCGCTTCCACCGGCGGCATGCACATTGGTCATATCCACCTGCAAGCGATGCAGCTGGCGCATGGCACATTCGGCGGTGTGAGGAATATCATGCACTTTCAGATCCAAAAAGATGGGATAGCCCAAATCCTTGATCTCGCGCACGATGTCCGCGCCCTCCGCATAGAAGAGCTCCATGCCGATTTTCACAAATGGCTTTTCGTCGCGAAAGGGACGAAGGAACGCCATCGTTTCTTGGCGATCGGCAAAGTCCAGGGCGATAATGACCGATTTCATGAGACATCCTTTCCGGGGTTCGTGTTTCTGCCGTGACACAGGCTTACTTTTTATGCATTGTCGTGATGCGCCGCACCGATAATTTCCGATAGATTTTCCACACCCAGGCGATCCGGCATGGCTTCAAGGTCTGTCAGAAGAGCATCCCACATATCGGGATCCGCCAATCCGGCAGCTCCAATCTGCACCGCAGAGGCGCCGGCCATCATCATCTCGACGACATCTTCCGCCGTCTGTACACCGCCGCAGCCGAGGATCGGCACCGAAACGGCTGCGTACACGTCATAGATCATGCGCAGCGCAATGGGGAAAATAGCGGGGCCGGATAGTCCCCCGGTGCCGTTTGCCAAAAGCGGCGCGCGTTTTTTCCAATCGATGCGCATGGCTTTGACGGTGTTGATGAGCGTTAACCCGTCGGCACCGCCCTCCACGGCGGCACGCGCCATGGCGACAATATCCGTCACATTGGGCGTCAACTTGACGAAGAGCGGCTTATGAAGGACGGCTTTCACCGCCGCGGTCACCGCTTTCGCCGTTTCAGGATGCACCCCGAATTCCATGCCGCCGCTGTGTACATTGGGACAGCTGATATTGAGCTCGATGGCGGCAATCTGTTTCTGCGCATCCATCTTTTTGGCCACCTCCACATAGTCGTCTATCGAAAAGCCGGCGACATTGGCAATCATGCCTTTGTGCGAAACGGCGGCGAGCTTTGGAAGCTCCTCGGCAATGACGCGATCCACGCCGGGATTTTGCAAGCCCACGGCATTGAGCATTCCCGAGGCGCTTTCCGCGATACGGGGCAGGGGATTGCCGAATCGGGCCTCTCGCGTCGTGCCCTTCAGGGCGATGGAACCGAAAAAGTCCGGATCCAGCACATCGGCGCGCTCATAGCCGAAACCGTAACAGCCGCTTGCCGGAATCAGCGGATTCTCCAGCATCAGTCCTGCAAAGGAGACGGCAAGGCGCGGTGTTTTCCGCGCAACAAGGCGTTCGTTCATGCCCATGGCAGATCCTCCTTTCGGAATACCGGCCCTTCTTTGCAGACACGGCGCGGTCCGTTGGTCGTTTCCACTGTACACCCCATGCAGATACCGACCGCACAGCCCATGCGCTCTTCCAGACTGAAGGCGCCATCGATTCCCTTTTCCTGCATGGCGGAAAACAGCGCACGAAACATCGGCATCGGGCCGCAAGAATACACATACAACTCCTCAGGACGATGCATTTTGCAAAGTGCCTCTACACCCGGAAGAACGGTTCCCTTCGTTCCGGCGCTGCCGTCCATGGTGAAAAGCTCTACCCGGCAACCCAAGGAACGAAAGTCGTCCGCAAGGAAAATTTCGTCTTTGGTATTGAAGCCCAAGAGCACCACGGGCGTATTTTTCTGCGCGACCAAGGCCTTGGCGAGCCCGAAGAGGGGCGGAACACCCACACCGCCGCCGATCAACACCGGCGTCTTGCCTTCGCTGTCGGAAAGCGTGAAGCCGTTGCCCAGACCGACGAGCGCATCCAGCGTTTCCTCGGTGCTCGCGGACAACGCGGCAGTGCCTTTGCCGACGACTTTATAAAAGAGGCGCAGTCCTTCGGCATCCCAGTCGCTGACGGACATCGGGCGACGAAGGAAGAAGCCGGGAAGACGAAGCGCCAGAAATTGTCCGGGCGTGTGCAGGGCGCGGGTGTCTCCGGCTAGGCGAAGCTCATACGTGTCTTTCGCGACGAGACGGTGCGAAACAATGCGAAGTTCAGTCAAGACGACGCTCCTTCCAGCTTGGATCTTCATAGGCGATCTTTCCGCCCACCAGCGTAGCCTGACAGACACCGCGTACCGTCCAGCCGGCAAACGGCGTGGCCCGTCCTTTGGAAAGGAAGGTTTCCGGGTCGATGGTCGTAGCGGCGTTAAGGTCCCAAATACAGAGATCCGCGGGAGCACCGGGTTCGATGCCGGTTGCGATGCCGATACTTTCCTTCGCTTCCTTAATAGAGGAAAGAGAGAAGGCTGTTGCCGGATCGATGCTCATCGCATGAAGCAGGCGTTCCAACGAGAGTTTTCCCGTCAGCACTAAGCGTGTGTAGAGAACCGGAAAGGCGGTTTCCAGCCCGACGATGCCGTTTGCGCTATGCGCAAGACCGCGTGCTTTTTCTTCCGCAGAATGGGGTGCATGGTCGGTGGCGACGGCCAAAAGCGTTTCATCCGCCAGCGCCTCGATGAGCGCCTCGCGATCCGCACCGGAGCGAATGGGCGGATTCATGCGAAAGCGTCCGTCGTCTTCCAGATCTTCATCGGTCATGGTGAGATAATGCGGGCCCGTTTCGCCGGAAACGGCGAGGCCCCGCTTTTTGGCGTCGCGCACGAGCGCAACGGATTCTTTCGTAGAAATATGACAGACGTGGTAGCGCGCGCCGGTTTCTTCGGCCAAGGCAATATCTCGCTCCACCTGCTTCCATTCACTTTCCGATGGATTCCCGGGAAGGCCGTGCCGTTTCGCGTACGTACCGTCGTGAATGACGCCGCCGCGCACGAGCGGCAGGTCCTCGGCATGGGCCACGATGGGCTTTCCCAGCGCTTTTGCAGCCAGCATGGCTTCCCGCATGCGCGCGCCGTTCGCCACGCCAACCCCATCGTCCGTAAAGCCGACCACGTAGGGGGCCAGCGCTTCAAAATCTGCGAGCGTTTCGCCCTTTTCTCCACACGTAATGGCTCCATAGGGAAGTACATGCACGACGGCATGCTGCCGAATCACTTCGCGCTGCACCTCCAGATTTTCCTGCGAATCGGGAACGGGACGCAGATTCGGCATGGTACAGCATACGGTGTATCCGCCGTGCGCCGCTGCTTTACTGCCCGTTTCGATGGTTTCCTTATACGAAAAACCCGGCTCGCGGAAATGCACGTGCAAATCAACGAAACCGGGAAACAGGTGAAGGGAAGAACAATCCATCACGTATTCTTGATTTTCTTGGGAAAGACGGGAACGGGAAGGAGAAAGCGCTCCGGAGGAAAGGGAGGAAGGATCGAGACGAACAATACGTCCGTTTTCAATGGTAACATCCATTCTTTGCAGACGATCCTGATAAAAGACCGTTCCATTCACGAGCTTCAGCTTGTTCATGGCCACTCCTTTCGTCTCTGCCACCGCCGGGCAGTTTATCTGAGCTATCTTACTCTAGCGGTAAAGGAGCGTCAAGGGGAAAAACGAAAAATGTCGTATTAAATTTTTATTTTTTCGCCGGCGTCATGGATGCTTCCAGAAGCGCAGCTTTCAGCTTTGCCAAGTAGGCTTTATACGTATCCATCAACCCGTAGAAATGAATGCCATCCGTGTTTTGATAGAGCTCGGGATGCTTTTTCGCATAGCCTTCCCAGTCCATAATGGTAATAAAGGGAAACTCCTTGGCCACGTTTTTCATCGCCACGCCGCCCGCATGATGATCCACCTCGCCGCTGTAGGGTGTGACAAAGATCATCCGCGTTCCGGCGGGCACGGCCTCCGCCATTTTGCGCAAGGAGTTTTCACGGTTCTCAATGGCGTTCGCACCCAGTGCAATCACCACATAGTTGCCCAATTTTCCGTCCGCCTTCATTTCCTGAATGACTTCCGCTCCCTTTTCGGCCAGCCGTTCGCCCTCCGCATCCACAAAGGTCTTAGGCAAATTCGCCATGAGAAATTCACGCGGCCCGAGCAGCACACTGTCGCCGATGATGGTAATGCCCTTGTTATCGAGCTTTTGCAAATCTTCATCCTTCGCGCCGCTGTCGCTCTGCAAGGCGTCCTGCACGGTTTTGCGCTGCGCCAGAAGCTGATCCACATCATTTTGAATTTTTCCCAGATCCTGTTTTACCGAATTTTCCCAGATGGATTGCTGCAACGAAAGCATGTCGGGCGCATTCCACGCCGTAACAGCCGTGACCATCGTCAGAACCGCGCAGCCGGTGAGAAGAGACGTGGGAAAGGCAAGCAGCCGCCGCCACAGAGCCTTCCCTTTTTCTTTGATAGGGCTCGCCTCGTCGGGAAGGGCGATGGCGGGAAGGCTTTTTACGCGCGAAAGATACCGATAACGCAGGAAAAGCAGCGCCGCCGTGCAGCAAAGAGCAAACAGAGCGCCTTTGAAGGACCCCAGGCTCTTGCGGCTCATGACCAGAAGAGGCCAGTGCAGAAGATAGATGTCATAGGAAAAGGAGGCTGCCTTGCGCAAACGCGCCGGGTCTACTCGCACCGTCTCATTGCCGTAATTCCAGATAAGGAAGGCGGTCAAAAAGTCCGCGACGAAAAAACCGACAAGGTAGGTCCAACGGTTGGTGTAGGATAAAACAAAAGAAAGCGCCCCCAACACAAGGAATCCAGCGACAGATAGCTGTGGCAAATAGATATAGACTTTTTGAATGCGTTTGCGATACACCGCAAGCATAGCACCGACAAAAAAAGAGGAGAACCGCGTGCAGTCTGAAAAGTACATCCAGGACAAACGGTTCGAAAAATCCAACTGGCCGTAAAGAAGAAGACCGAAGGATACGAGATACAACACCCCGGAACTGACCAGCACGAATTGTTCCACGTCCTTTCCTTTTTTGTTGGCCCAACGCAGTAATGCCATCAAAAATAGAGGCCATAACAGGTAGAAATGGATTTCCACCGCCAAAAACCAGGTGTGTACAAAGATATGCGGGGTAAATTGGGCTTCGTAGCTTCCACCGCTGAGGATTTCAAACCAGTTGGTCAGAGAAGAAAAGGCAGCAGCCGTTTGCCGATCAATGCCCACGCGCAAATCCGGCTCAGCAACATTGACCAACAGAACGCCCATCACTAGCAGCAACAGAAAATCCGGCAACAAGCGCTTGGCTCGCTTGGCGTAGAAGGTCGAGAGGGAAAAATGACCCGTCTCTTTGATTTCCTCCAGCGCATGATGCGTCACTAAAAAGCCGGACAAAACAAAAAAAACATTGACGCCCAAAAAACCCGCCGGCAAGATCTTCGGCGCGAAGTGATACACCAAAATGAAGCCCAGCGCAACGAGGCGCAAGGCGTCCAAACCATAAATTTTACGTGCCGAAGCGGCGGGAGAGCCCGCAGGGGCCTCCACGACGGACGCATCGGGCACGGTACGATCCTGTTCGGTTGTCATTTTTTCTCCGTCCATTGCTTCTCGCCTTTGATCCACGAGGTTTTATCGTCCAGGGTGATAATTATGTCATGACTGCTTTTTTTCGGTATAAAATTGGCGGAATATTGCCAACCATCAACGGACTGAAACTTGCCGTCGCCGGAGAATCGCCCCTCCGCAAAATTGCCTTCATAGATTCCGGATGGCGATCGCAGGGTGCCCTGTCCGTCAAAAAGATTCTCTTTCAGATTTCCGGTATACTGCAAGTCCTTTCCCAAAGGATATGCAGAAACCATTCTATTTGGCGCCTGTGGAAGAAAAGCATAGACGCCCGCCGCCAGCATCAAACCGGCAATAGCGACGTATTGTTTCATATGTTGTTGGATTTTCATGGCTTTGCTTGCTCGCCTTTCTTTTTCGCCTATTTCCGGCGCAACCCCTATGATACAACATGGTACAATACAGTGCAGGTCAAAATTGCTTTTTTTACGACAAAAAAGAAAAAGAATGCGGCGGAGAAAGGAATCTACATGGCAATTAACGGAGTAATGGTACAGTCGTTTGATTGGGAATATCCGGCAGATGGTACATTTTATCGGCGGTTGGCGGAAATGGCCGAAGCGATGGAAAACATGGGCGTCACAGCCGTATGGATGCCGCCGGCACACAAGGGCACAAGTGATCAGGACGTGGGCTATGGTAGTTACGACTACTGGGATCTGGGCGAATTTGATCAGAAAGGAAGCGTTCGCACGAAGTACGGCACACGCGAAGAGCTGGAAGCCTGTATTAAAGCATTGCAGGATCACCATATCGCTGTCTATGCAGATATGGTCTTTAATCACAAGGGCGGTGCGGATGAGACAGAAGTTTTCCGCGCAGTGATGGTCGATCAGAACGACCGCACGAAGGATGTCGGGGAGGCGCATGACATCGAGGCGTGGACGAAATTTACCTTTCCCGGCCGCAAGGGAAAATATTCTACCTTTCAGTGGCATTTTTACCATTTTACGGGCGTGGATTACGACCAGCGCACCGATACGAACGCCATTTTCCGCATTTTGGGCGATGGCAAATACTGGTCGGATGACACCGATTCCGAGAAGGGCAATTTCGATTATCTGATGAATGCCGACATCGACGTGGCGCATCCCGATGTGCAGAAGGAACTGTTGGATGTCGCCTATTTCATGATTGATTCCATCGGCTATGACGGCTTCCGCTATGATGCCTTGAAGCACATCGATACGGGATTTATTGATCGCCTGTCCGCCTTTATCCTTGAATACAATCCCGACTTTTTCTTTGTCGGGGAATATTGGAAAAACAGCGAAAGTAAGATGAACCACTATCTGGAGGAGACGGATTATAACATTCACTTGTTTGATGTGCCATTACATTTTAACTTTGTCGAGGCCTCGCGCAATGAAGACTATGATATACGCCAAGTTTTTGATGATACCTTGGTGGCCACGAATCCCGTGCAGGCCGTGACGTTTGTGGACAATCACGATTCCCAACCCGGACAGGCTCTGGAAAGCTGGGTGGATCCGTGGTTTAAAGAAATTGCCTACGCGCTCATTCTTTTACGTCGCGACGGCTATCCCTGCGTGTTTGCCGGTGATTATTACGGCATTCCTTCGGCGGAGTATCCGGGCGTAAAGGATGCCCTGCTTTCGCTGATGAACGTTCGAAAGGAATTCGCGTATGGCGAGCAGGACGATTACTGGGTGACGCCGACGAAAATCGGCTGGGTGCGCCGGGGAAATGAAGAACATCCCTATCCGCTGGCCGTTCTGATTTCCACAGGAGACATGGATGAAGAACGCATGTTTGTGGGTGAACAGGAAGCGGGCCAAGTTTACTGCGACCGCAGCGGGAAAAATGCCGACATCACCATTGACGACGAGGGCTTCGGTCTGTTTACGGTTGCACCCGGTTCGGTAACGTATTGGACGCGGCGCGACCTACCGGAAAGCTGAGGTGGACGATGACCTATTATGCGGTTCGCGTTGGCAGAAAACCGGGAATCTATGCCACTTGGGCATCCTGCCGCGAGCAGGTGCACGGCTTTGCCGGCGCCCAGTTTAAGAAATTTTCCACCGAGGAAGAGGCGAAAGCGTATATGCAGGACGCTGCAGCGGCAAGCGAAAAGACCCTGCCGGAAAAGATTCCGGCAGGGGAATGCCATGCCTATGTAGATGGCTCCTTTAATAACAAGACGAAAACCTTCGGCTACGGCGTTGTCTTCTTTTCCGCGCACGGAAAAGAAACCTTTTACGGTTCCGGAAAGGATGAACATGCCCGCCACCGCAACATTGCCGGCGAGCTTCGCGGTGCGGAGAAAGCGATGGATCTCGCTCTCGCACAGCACGCGAAGACGCTGACCATTTATCACGACTATGCCGGCATTTGTCACTGGGCATTAGGCGAATGGAAAACCAACGTGGCCTTGACGCGCGCCTATGCCGAAAAGGCAAAAACGGTGCGGGATCAGCTCACCCTCCGTTTTGTAAAAATCAAGGCGCACACCGGAAATGCCTATAACGAAGAAGCGGATGTCTTGGCGAAAAAAGGGGCGGGGCTAGGGTAAAAAAGAAGCGACAGGATTTCTGTTTGATCTTGTCGCTTCTTTTTTTACTTCTAGTCCAATGTGGACGTGCAATGCGGGCAACGCGTCGCATCAATGGCTACTTCCGACTTGCAGTAGGGGCAAGTTTTTGTTGTCGGTGCCGCTTCTTTCGCCGGTACCATTTTATTAAAGGCTTTGATCAGCAGGAACATTACAAAGGCAATGACCAAGAAGGAGAACACGGCGTTCAAAAAGTTGCCGACCGAAAAGACAATGGGACCGGCTTGAATCGTCCATTCTTTGAAATTCACCCCATTCAGAAAAACATTGAGAATCGGTGTAATCAGATCTGCTACAAGGGAATCAATAATTGCTTTGAATGCGGCGCCCATAATCAAGCCAACGGCCATGTCCAGCACATTGCCACGAGCAATAAAGGCTTTAAATTCTTTGATCATTTGCATCTCCTTTTGTTGTTTCGCGCCGCTTTCAGCGGCGCTGCTATTTTTATCATCCGCTTCCCGGGGAAGCGATGCCTTGCGCAAGCCGTTTTTCCTGCGCGTTCGTTCTCGACGCTTGTATACCCAAAGTGCATGAGACCTGTGCTTTTCTTTCTTTTGCCGGCAAGAGGCAATGGTATTGTCTTTCGGTATTGTCTATAATAGAAAAAAAGGCCGGACAACCATCCGGCAGAATCTCGTTTGGAGGTAACCATGAACTTTTTAGCTATTGTTGCCATTCTTGTCGGCGCGGCAGCGATCGCGCTGGCCATGATGAAACTGCAAGTGATTCAGCGGCTTCCTGCCGGAACAAAGGAAATGACGCATATTGCAGGTCTTAACCGCACAGGCGCCTTCGCCTTTTTACGACGGGAGTACATCGTCATCGCTGCGCTGATGGTCGTTGTTTTTCTCGCGATCGGCGTGGGTCTCGGTACGTGGTCTACGGCCATTTGCTTCCTCATTGGCGCAATTTTCTCGATGCTTGCCGGCTTTATCGGCATGAACGCCGCCACGTTGGCCAACGTGCGTACGACGAATGCGGCGGCTACCAAGGGCATCAATGAAGCACTGCAGGTTGCATTTTTCAGCGGCTCCGTGATGGGCTTGGTGGTTGTCGGCCTCGGTGCCATCGGTGTCAGCTTTTTCTATCTGATTTTCCATGATGCCAGCATTGTCATGGGCTTCAGCCTCGGCGCCTCCTTTGTGGCCTTGTTTGCCCGTGTAGGTGGCGGTATTTATACCAAAGCAGCGGACGTCGGTGCTGATCTGGTCGGTAAAGTAGAAGCGGGCATTCCGGAAGATGATCCGCGTAACCCCGCGGTTATTGCAGATAACGTCGGAGATAATGTCGGCGACGTCGCCGGTATGGGGGCGGATCTGTTTGAATCCTATGTCGGCGCCATTCTGTCGGCGCTCACTCTCGGTACGCTGGCCTTCCAGGAAAAAGGCGTGCAATACGCGCTCACCTTGGTTTTCTGCGGTTTAATTTCCTCGATCATAGGCATTCAGTCCGTGCGCGGATCGGATAATCCGCAACGTTCCTTGAACATGGGCACACTCTATTCGGCTGCCATTTTATTGGTCACCTCGCTGCTCTTCAGCTTCATAGTTTTCGGCGAAGTGCGTCCCTTTATCCCGGTGCTTTGCGGCATTGCCGTTGGCCTGGGAATTTCGAAGATCACCGAAATCTACACGTCGGAAGCTTTTCCGTTCGTGAAAAAGATTGCGAAAGAATCCACAACCGGTTCCGCAACGAATATCATTTCCGGACTTTCCGTCGGCATGAACTCTACCGCCGTTCCGATTCTCTTTATTGCGATCGGCATCATCGTGTCCTTTATGGGCATGAACGGAATGGGCCCGAACGCCGGCCTTTACGCGATTTCCTTAGCCGCCCTGGGCATGTTGGCTACTTGCGCTATGACCATTGCAGTCGATGCCTACGGCCCGGTAGCGGATAATGCGGGCGGTATTGCGGAAATGACTAAACTGCCGGAAAACGTGCGCGCTATCACAGATAAATTGGATTCGGTCGGAAACACCACCGCCGCCATCGGCAAAGGCTTTGCGATCGGCTCGGCCGCGTTGACGGCGCTTTCCCTGTTTGCTTCCTATACGCAGCATGCGCAGCTTGCAACCCTGGACGTCACGCAGCCGCAAGTGATTGCCGGGACGTTTATCGGTGGTATGCTTCCGTTCCTGTTTAGCGCCTTGACGATGAATGCCGTCGGCGATGCCGCCAATGCCATGGTCGAAGAAGTGCGTGGACAGTTCCGTAAAAACCCGGGCATTATGCAGGGGACAGCGTCTCCGGATTACGGCCGTTGCATTGATATCTCGACGAGAGCCTCTTTGCGCAAAATGATCCTCCCGGGCATCTTGGCCGTTGCTGCGCCGCTTTTGGTGGGCATGCTCATCGGCGTGGAAGCGCTCGGTGGCCTTCTGGTCGGTGCGCTGATCACCGGTGTGTTGCTGGCCATCATGATGGCCAATGCCGGCGGCGCTTGGGATAATGCCAAGAAATATATTGAAACCGGCGTATATGGCGGAAAGGGCAGCGATGCCCATAAAGCAGCCGTCACGGGCGATACGGTCGGCGATCCGTTCAAGGATACGTCGGGTCCGTCCATCAACATTCTGATCAAGCTGATGACGACGGTATCGTTGATTTTCCTGCCGTTATTCTTATAAGCATTCACCCGGGAACAACCTGGGACGGATGGCGTAATAATGGCGTACAGAATGGCGTAGAAATGGCGTAAAACGCCGAAGGGAACGCTCGGAACCCTTGAAAATAAAGGAGTTGTAAGAAAATATGAAACTAGGTATCGTCGGTTTGCCGAACGTCGGGAAATCCACGCTTTTTAATGCGATCACCCATGCCGGCGTACCGGCGGAAAATTACCCATTTAATACCATTGAACCGAACATCGGTCTGGTGGAGGTGCCGGATGCGCGCCTTCACGTTTTGGCCGAGCGTTTTGCATCGAAGAAAGTCATACCGGCGGTCATCGAATTTTACGATATCGCCGGTTTGGTGCGCGGCGCAAGCAAAGGAGAAGGTCTGGGAAATAAATTTCTGGGCGATATCCGTACGTGCGAAGCCATCGTCGAGGTGCTGCGCTGCTTCGAAGACGAGAATGTGACGCATGTTGACGGCTCCGTGGATCCGCTGCGCGACATTGAAACCATCAACTTAGAGCTGATTCTGTCGGATCTGGAACAGATTGACCGCATTCTGGTCAAAAAAGAGAAACAGGCCAAGGCGGACAAAGAAGTGCGCCCCGAAGTGGATCTCTTACAGCGCATTAAGGAGGTGCTGGAAGAGGGAAGGTCCGCGCGCGTTCTCGACCTGAACGAAGAAGAAAAGAAGCTGCTCAGCTCCTATCAGCTGTTGTCGGTGAAGCCAGTGATCTATGTGGCCAATGTCGCAGAAGAAGACTGTGCGGATGACGGTGCCACAAACGAGAACGTGCAAAAGATTCGTGCTTTTGCCCAAACAGAACAGGCTCGCGTGGTCGTGATTTCCGCCAAAACGGAGGCGGAAATTGCCCAATTGGAGGAAGAAGAGCGCGCCGAATTTCTGGCCATGATGGGGCTCAGCCAGTCGGGCTTGGATCGGCTCATCGTCGCATCGTATGACTTATTGGGGCTCATGTCCTTTCTTACCACAGGAGAAGATGAAACACGCGCTTGGACCATTGCCAAGGGAACCAGCGCCTGGGAAGCAGCCGGAAAAATTCATTCCGATATCCAGCGCGGCTTTATTCGCGCCGAGATTTTCTCCTATACGGACTTTATGGAAGCCGGTTCCATGGCGGCGATTCGCGAATCGGGGAAATTGCGTTTGGAAGGAAAAGACTACATCATGCGCGATGGCGACATCGTGCATTTCCGCTTTAATGTGTAACGTTGACCTAGCGGCGGACCTTTCGCCGTGGACTTTGCCGATATGGCAGAAAGGAGCATTATGAAAATTACAGAGCGCTTGGAAGCCTTGCGCAAGCAAATGGCTCAACGGGATTTGGAAGCGTACATCGTTCCTACCGCAGACCCCCATCAATCGGAATACGTGCCGGATTATTACAAGACACGTGTATTTATGAGCGGCTTTACCGGATCTGCCGGCACCTTGGTGGTGACTCGAAAAGAGGCCGGACTGTGGACGGACAGTCGCTATTTTCTGCAAGCCGCAGAGCAATTGAAGGGATCGGGAATTACCCTCTATCGCATGGGCATCGATCAGAAAATGGAAGATTTCCTGCGAGAAAACGTCTCCCCGTTTGGAAAAATCGGCTTCGACGGGATGTGCTTCTCGGTTTCACGCTACCGTGCGTTGGCAGAAGCCATGGGCAAACGCGTTCTGGTCATTGATGTGGACTATATTTCGGACATTTGGACCGATCGTCCGGCGTTGCCTTCCAAACAGGCGTTTTTCCTGGATAAGGCGTATTCCGGCGCTACGATTGAAGAAAAGCTGCGCATTTTGCGCTTTATGTTGCGTGATCGTGATTGCGACTACACCTTTATCAGCGGCCTGGATGATATCGCGTATCTCTATAATATTCGCGGCTATGACGTGGAAGACACCCCGGTGGTGTTGAGCTATGCTCTTGTTTCGGAAGACGAAGCCAAGCTCTTTGTGAATATGGAAAAGATGACTCCGGAAATTCAGACGAGCTTGGCAGAAGCCGGCGTTGAAATTTTGGATTACGATTCGATTGGGTCGGCTTTGGCGGAAATTGCCGGCCAGAAGATTGTCTATCTCGACCCCAATTATACGAGCATCACGCTTTTCCGTTGCCTGCGTGAAAACGTGAAAATTCAGCAGGGCACCAACCTCACCTCGCTGATGAAGGCCATCAAAAACGAGACCGAAATTTCCAATATGAAAGAAGCGTACATCAAAGACGGCATCGCATTGACCAAGTTCTTCAACTGGGTGGAAACGGGTGCACCTTCCCGCGCGGTCAATGAGCGTGCGGCGGTACGCAAATTGCATGAATTACGCGCGGAGCAGGAGCATTTCCTGATGGACAGCTTCGGTGCGATCATTGGCTTTGGCCCCAACGCGGCCATCGTCCATTATAATCCGATGCTCAGCAAAACCACGGCGACCATCGAACCCAAGGGGATGCTGCTGGTGGATAGCGGCGGCCATTATCTGGAAGGCACGACCGACATCACCCGCACGGTAGCCATGGGACCGCTGACCGATGAGGAACGCGAAGATTACACCTTGGTATTAAAGGCACACATTGCCGGCATGACGGCGGTTTTCCCGAAGGGAACGCCGGGCATCTATGTGTCTTCCCTCACCATGTCGCCGCTGTACCAGGCCCACAAAACCTACTTCCACGGTACGGGACACGGCGTCGGCCATATTTTGGCCGTCCATGAAGGCCCGCAGTCGTTTACGAATGTTCCGAGAGGGGGCGGCATCGTGGAGCTGGCTCCGGGCATGGTCACCTCGATGGAACCGGGTCTCTACATTGCTGGCAAACACGGCATTCGTATCGAATCCATCACCCTCTGCGTAGAGAAGGAAACCAACGAGTTCGGCACTTGGTATGCCTTGGAAGCTCTCACCTGGGTGCCCATCGACACGCGACCGGTCAAGGTGGACATGCTCACGGAGGAAGAGCTGCAGTGGCTCAACAACTACAACGCCACCTGCTTTGAAAAACTCTCGCCGCATCTGGAAGACGAGGATCTGCGGTACTTGACGGCACGCTGCAAGCCGCTTGAACGCGAGACGAGGGAATGAAGGATTTTTCCGAGGAGCTAAAACGCGTCCCGGAATCGCCGGGCGTGTATCTGATGCGCGATGCCCACAATGTCATCATTTATGTGGGAAAGGCCATTTCGCTGCGTCGGCGCGTGCGCTCCTATTTCACGCCCTCTTCTCACGGCAAGAGCCCGAAGGTGCTTGCCATGGTGGAGCACGTGGATCATTTTGAATACATCGTCGTGGACAACGAGGTGGAAGCACTGGTGCTGGAATCCAATTTCATCAAACAGCATCGGCCACACTATAATATTCTGCTACGCGACGACAAGCAGTATCCCTATATCTGCATTCCGAAGGAACGCTATCCGCGCCTTCTGAAAGTGCGGCAGGTCAAATCGAACGGCGCCACATACTTCGGCCCGTTTCCGAATGCCTATGCCGTCAATGACACCATTCGTCTTTTTCAGCGCCTTTTCGGTCTGCGCACCTGCCGTCTGGATTTTGACCGCGGTGCGCGCCTGAAAAGGCCTTGTCTCAATTATGACTTAGGCCAGTGCCCGGCGCCTTGTGTGGGCTTGGCGGACGAAGAGGAATATCTGGCGCAGGTGCGTCAGGTGGAAGACGTGCTCAAAGGAAACGATCGGGCCATCCGTGCACAGTGGACGCAGGAGATGGTTGCCGCATCGGAGGCGCTTGACTATGAACGAGCAGCGCGCTTTCGGGATGCGCTTTACAATCTTGACGCCTTGCAGGAGAAACAAAAAGTGACGCTCGCGCGTGGCAAAGATGCGGATGTGATTGCCATGGCCCGCAGCGGCGCGCAGGTGATTATGCAGGTGTTTTTCGTCCGCGGCGGAAAGGTCGTGGATCGACGCACGTTTCGTATTCAGGAAGAATATCAGGAAGAAGAAAAAGCAATTCTCGGCTCGTTTTTAAAACAGTTTTATCTGGACGCGACCTATATTCCCGGCGAACTTTTTATGGCAGTGTTGCCGGAAGAGGAAGCGGCCATTGCGGCTTTTCTGAGCGAGCGAAAAGGGCGGACGGTACAATTGCGGGTGCCGAAGCGAGGCGATAAACTGGCACTCCTGCGCACAGCCCAGGCCAATGCGGAGGAACAGCTAACGAAAGCGTTGGCACGCGAAGAACGAAAAGAACGCAACAAAGATGCCGGCATTCGCGCGCTGGAAACGATTGTCGGTCGCGAGCTTTCCCGTGTCGAGGCGTATGATATTTCCAATGTTTCCGGGGTACAAAACGTCGGCGCCATGGTGGTGTTTCACAGAGAACGCAAAGAGCCGAAAGAATACCGCAAGTTTAAAATTCAAAGTGTCGAAGGCAGTGATGATTATGCCTCCCAGCGCGAGATGCTTTCCCGGCGCATTGCCCACGGCTTACGCGATCGCGAGGCCGGAAAGACGAACACCGGCTTTGGCGTTTTGCCTTCCGTGATCCTGATGGACGGGGGGAAGGGGCATGTGCATGTGGCCGAAGAAGTGCTTCGCGCGCAACATTTGGATATTCCCGTTGTCGGCATGGTCAAAGACGATCGTCATGTGACGCGTGCGTTGTTTTATAAGGAACAGGAGTGGGAGCTGGATACGCGCTCGCCGCTTTATCACTATCTCTATGTGGTACAGGAAGAGGTGCACCGGTTTGCCATCACGTATCATAGACGGCTGCGCTCCAGCGCCATGACACAATCCGCCTTGGACGGCATTGCAGGAATCGGCAAGAAGCGCCGCACGGCCCTGCTTCGTGCGTTCGGATCTCTTGAGCGCATGCAGGAGGCTTCCGTGGAAGAGCTTTCTTCGGTGGAAGGGATGACCCGCACGGCTGCGCAGGCGGTTTGGAACTACTTTCAACAGGAAGCACAATACAAGACGCGAGACGAGCAGAAAGAGGAGTAGCGATGGAAGGCGAAAATCGAACCGTAAAATTGTCCGAACTGGTGGAAAAAACCGGGTTGGAAGTGGTGTCGCGCTCGACAGATTATGAAGACATCATCATCAAGGGTGCGGACGTCAACCGTCCTGGCCTGCAATTGGCCGGCTTCATGGAGAATTTTCCTTGGGGGCGTTTGCAGATCATCGGGCGCGTGGAATACATTTATTACATGCAACTTTCTCCACAACTGCGCTATGAACGCTTTCGCGGACTTTTTTCCTATCCGATTCCGGCGCTCATTTATTCGTATGACCAGGCCATCACGGATGATATTTTAGATTTGGCGAACTATTACAACAAAACGGTTTTGCGCACGCCGCTGCAGACTACCAAGTTGGTAGCAGAGATGAACCAGGAGCTGGAAAAATTGCTGGCGCCGCGCACCACGGTGCATGCCGGACTCATGGATGTCTTCGGAACTGGCGTGCTCATTCAGGGCAAGAGTGCAGTGGGAAAATCCGAAACGGGCTTGGACCTCTTGATTCGCGGGCATCGGCTGGTAGCGGATGATGTGGTGGAGCTGACGCGTGTGGACAACAGCTTGATCGGGCAGGCTCCGGAAAATATTCGTCATTATATGGAAATTCGCGGGCTCGGCATTCTGGACATTCGTCGACTTTATGGCATTGGATCGGTCAAAGAGGAAACAGAAATTGAAATGGTTATTAAGCTGGAAGATTGGCAGGATGACAAAGAATACGATCGTCTCGGCATCACGGATGAGTACACTGAGATTTTAGGCGTCCGCCTTCCGGCCATTACCGTGCCGGTGAAGCCGGGACGCAATCTCGGCATGATCATCGAAGTGGCGGTGCGCAATAACCGTCTCAAACAAATGGGGTATAACGCCGCATTGGAGTTAAACAATCGCCTGATTGAAGAGTCGAATCGCCAGGCACGGGAAGAGGGCGTGCAATAGGATCGTGAAAAAGCGCGAAATCGGTGGGAAATCGCGGATCGTGGTGTGCGGGATGATGATCCCTATTGGGCGAAAGTTTGACGGAAGAACGGCTTTATTTTATACTTTAAGGTAGTTCTAAAAGATGGAGAACAGTGGGGATTTCCCCAGAAAACGGCAGGATGGCCGCGGAGAAAGTCAGGAGTAACTATGGTCCAAAAATTCAAAACAATGGATGGCAACGAAGCTGCTGCTTACGTTTCGTACGCGTTTACGGAAGTGGCAACGATCTATCCGATCACCCCTTCGTCCCCGATGCCGGAGCACGTCGACACCTGGGCGGCTAACGGGATGAACAACATTTTCGGCAAACCGGTGCATGTGGTGGAGATGCAATCCGAAGCCGGCGCGGCGGGGGCCGTGCATGGCTCGCTTGCCGCCGGGGCGCTGACGAGCACCTACACGGCGTCACAGGGCTTATTGCTCATGATTCCGGATATGTACAAGATCGCCGGTGAGAATTTGCCGGGCGTCTTCCATGTGGCGGCACGTGCTGTGGCCAGCCATGCGCTCTCCATTTACGGAGATCATTCCGACATCAACTCGGCGCGTATGACAGGCTTTGCGTTCCTTTGCTCCAGCTCGGTACAGGAAGTTATGGATCTGGGTGCGGTAGCGCATTTGAGTGCCATTGAAGGTTCTTTGCCGTTCTGCCATTTCTTTGATGGCTTCCGTACGTCGCACGAAATTAACAAAGTTGCGGTTTGGGACTTCAAAGACCTGGATGAAATGGTGGATCACAAAGCGATTCAGGCGTTCCGTGACCGTTCGATGAATCCGAATCGTCCCAAGACGATGGGGACTGCGCAGTCTCCGGATATTTTCTTCCAGAATCTGGAAGCCTCGAACCGTTTCTATGAAGACATTATCCCCATTGTGGAAAAGAATATGGCTAAGGTCTCCGAAAAGACCGGCCGTTCCTATCATCTGTTTGATTACTACGGCGATCCCGAAGCGGAAAACGTCGTGGTGCTCATGGGATCTGCCTGCGAGGCTATGGAAGAGGTCATTGATGCCGAGGCCGAAAAGGGCAATAAGCTTGGCATGGTGAAGGTACGCCTCTATCGTCCGTTCAGCCGCAAGCACTTCCTTGAAGCGCTCCCGAAGAACGTGAAGAAGATTGCCGTTCTGGACCGCACGAAGGAAAAAGGCGCTCTGGGCGAACCGCTCTACATGGATGTCTGCGCGGCGCTTTACGATGCGGATATTCATCCGCTGGTCGTCGGCGGACGCTACGGCATGGGTTCCAAGGATACCATTCCGACGCATCTTCTGGCCGTATTCCGCAACCTGGAAAAAGACGAGCCCAAGAATCACTTCACCATTTCGATTGAAGATGACGTGACCAATCTCTCGTTGGATCAATCGGAAGTGCTGCACATTCGTGAAGAGGGAACGACCCGTTGCAAGTTCTGGGGTTTCGGTTCCGACGGTACGGTCGGCGCGAACAAACAGGCGATCAAGATTATCGGCGATAACACCGATCAGAATGCGCAGGGCTATTTCTTCTACGATTCGAAGAAATCCGGCGGTTTGACCATTTCCCATCTGCGTTTCGGCAAGAACAAGATTCGTTCCACCTATCTCTTGGATGAAGCGGATTTCGTTTCCTGCTCGAAGCAGGCGTATGTCCATCAATATGATCTGTTACGCGGCCTAAAAAAAGGTGGCGTGTTCCTGCTGAACTGCACATGGTCGAAGGAAGAGCTGGATTCGCATCTGCCGGGACAGATGAAGCGCTATCTGGCTCAAAACGATATTCAGTTCTACATTATTAATGCCTCCAAGCTGGCACAGGATATCGGTCTGGGCAACCGTACGAACATGATTGTTCAATCGGCGTTCTTCAAGCTGTCCGGCGTACTTCCCGTTGAGGAAGCGGTGGCACATTTGAAGGATTCCATCGTGAAAGCCTATGGCCACAAGGGCGAAGACATTGTGAACATGAATAACAAGGCGGTTGACCTTGGAATCGAAGCGCTTGAGAAGGTGGACATTCCGGCCGCATGGGCCAATGCAGAGGACGAGGTCGTGGATCTTTCGGGAACGCCCGACTTCTTTAAGAAAGTGGTGCGCCCGATGCTTCGCAACGAAGGCGACGATCTTCCGGTATCGGCGTTTGTCGGCCGTGAGGACGGACACTGGGATGCCGGCACTGCTCAATACGAGAAGCGCGGCATTGCCCTCTATGTTCCGGAATGGCAGATTGACAACTGCATTCAGTGTAACCAGTGTGCGTATGTTTGCCCGCACGCGGTTATTCGTCCGTTCCTGCTAAATGAAGATGACCAGAAGAATGCGCCGGAAGGCTTTGTTTCCAAGAAAGCCATCGGCAAGGGAATGGAAGGACTCAATTTCCGTATTCAGGTTTCGCAGCTGGACTGCACGGGCTGCGGAAACTGTGCAGATGTCTGCCCGGCCAAGACCAAGGCGCTCATCATGAAACCGTTCGAAGAGCAATATGAAGCACAGAAGGGCTTCTGGGAATATGCGCATGAGAAGGTTGGCTATAAAGAAGATGTCATGCCGGATACGACGGTTAAAGGCTCGCAGTTCAAGCAATCCTTGCTGGAATTCTCCGGCGCCTGCGCAGGCTGCGGCGAAACGCCGTATGCACGTCTTTTGACACAGCTCTTCGGCGATCGCATGCTCATCGCGAACGCCACCGGCTGCTCCTCCATTTGGGGCGCTTCGGCACCGTCTACGCCGTACACGGTCGATGCCAACGGCTGTGGCCCGACGTGGGGTAACTCGCTCTTTGAAGATGCTGCAGAATATGGCTATGGCATGTTGCTGGCGACGGAATCCAACCGTGACCTGGTGGAGACCAAGATGAAGCAATTCCTGGACCTCAAGATCGATTCGCCACTGAACGACTTGTTCCATGCCTGGATGGAAGGCAAGGGCGACTATCGTGCCTCCAAAGCCGCTACGGCGGACATTTTGGAAGTGGCCAAGGCGGGCGTCAACAATGCCGAAGGACAAAAACTCCTCGACGAAATTGTCGACCTGAAAGATTACATGACCAAGAAGTCCCAGTGGATCTTCGGCGGTGATGGTTGGGCCTTTGATATCGGATACGGCGGATTGGATCACGTTCTTGCTTCGGGCAAGGATGTCAACGTCCTCGTTATGAACACCGAGGTCTACTCCAACACCGGCGGTCAGTCCTCAAAGGCGACGCCGCTCGCTGCGATTGCGCAGTTTGCCGCTTCCGGTAAACGCATTAAGTCCAAGGATTTGGGCCTCATGCAGTCCACTTACGGTTATGTCTACGTTGCCCAAATCGCTATGGGCGCGAACCAGAACCAGACGATCAAAGCACTGCGCGAAGCGGAAGCCTACGACGGACCGTCCCTCATCATCGCCTATGCACCGTGCATCAACCACGGCATCCGCATCGGCATGGGCAAGAGCCAAGAACGCGAGAAGCAGGCTGTCGAAGCCGGTTACTGGCATCTGTGGCGCTACAATCCGCTTCTGGCCCAAGAAGGCAAGAACCCGTTCCAGCTGGATTCCAAAGAGCCCACAGCCGACTTCCAAGAGTTCCTGATGGGTGAGGTTCGTTACTCCTCCCTCAAACGCAACTTCCCGAAGGCGGCCAACGAACTCTACGTCGCTGCCGAACAGGCTGCGAAGGAACGCTACGAGAATTACAAGCGCTTAGCGGCGATTGAGTACTAAGGAATGAGACACGTGCCGGGTTTGTGAACGGCCAAAGAAACAAAATTTATTCAGGAAGAGCACCAAGCACAAATCTTGTGTTTGGTGCTCTTTTTAGGGTAATCTTATGACATATGAGATATAGGGAGGAGCTTGCGAATGATCAACACGAATCAGCGTACGGAACTGCATTCAGGAGCGTATGGCATGGTCACGGAAAACGTGCGCCTGTCTTCGCTGACCACATTTCATTTGGGCGGTCCGTGCGATCTGTTAATCGAGGTGACTTCCGAGAAAGAAGCGTTGCGTACCATCCGATATTTGCGAAGCAATGACATTCCTTTTATGATCCTTGGCAACGGATCGAATCTGTTGGTGCGCGATGGCGGGCTGGATGGTGTGGTGGTCAAGATGGGCACGGCATTTTCCGATGTGACAGTGAATGGTAACGTAGTTACGGCGCAGGCCGGCGCGGCGCTGGCAAAAGTGGCACAGGCAAGTTTTCAGGCGGGCCTTACCGGTATGGAAGCTCTTGCCGGTATCCCTGGCACGGTGGGCGGCGGCGTGATCATGAATGCGGGCGCGTATGAACGCGAAATGAAGAATGTGGTTTCTTCCCTTCATGCCATCAATCAAAACAATGCATTATGCACGTTGACACGCGAAGAGATGAATATGGGCTATCGTACCTCGCGCATGATGCAGGAGGGGATGGTCGTTACCGAGGTTACCTTTACGCTCGAGCCCGGAAACCCGGAGGCCATTCGCGCGAAAGCGGAAGAATATGCCCTGCGTCGCCGCACGAAGCAACCGTTGGATAAGTATTCTGCAGGATCGACGTTTAAGCGACCGCAAGGGCATTTCGCAGGCGCCCTGATTGAACAGGCGGGACTGCGGGGCTATGCTATTCGTGGGGCACAGGTTTCGGAAAAGCATTGCGGGTTTCTCATCAATAATGGCGAAGCGAAAGCAGCAGATGTGTTGGAGCTGATCGCATATGTGCAGGATACAGTGAAAAAACAATCCGGCGTGGACTTGGAGCCGGAAGTGCGTATTATCGGCAAAGAATAAAGTGGAAAAATCGCTCCATCGCATGGCATTGCGTCGGAACGGAGCACGGGGCGTCGGAAAGGAGGCGGATCACATGAAAATGGTTATTGTCACAGGCATGAGCGGTGCGGGAAAGAGTTCTGCATTGCGTTTGTTTGAGGACATGGGATACTATTGCATGGATAATATTCCGCCGCGCTTGATCAATAATTTTCTGGATTTGACCAGAAGTGCTTCGAAGCCCATGAATCGCATCGCTTTAGGCGTGGATATCCGTGGCGGTGCCTTTTTTGAGGATTTGCAGTCCACCGTGGAAGCCCTGAAAAAAGAAAAAGATCTGGATGTGACCACCCTGTTTCTGACCGCCTCGGACGAAACTCTGGTGCGTCGCTATAAGGAATTGCGTCGTCCGCACCCCATGGACAAAGCGGGCAATATATTTGACGGTATTCAACGAGAGAAGAACTTCCTGGAGCATCTGCTGCAGTCGTCGGATGTGGTGATAGACACCACGGATAAGACCTTGGGCGAATTAAAGGAACAAATTGATCTTCTGTTTTTGCCGCAAGGAGAGAAACCGGCGCTTCTGATCTCCGTCATGTCTTTCGGCTATAAACACGGCATCGTATTGGATGCCGACTTGGTCTTTGATGTACGCTTTGTCAACAATCCGTTTTACATTCCGGAGTTGCGCCATCAGACGGGTTTAGAGGAACCCTTGCGCGATTATGTAATGCAATTCCCCGAAACCGAGCGTTTCTTAGCAAAAACGCTGGATTTACTTTCTTTTCTGATCCCTCTTTACATACGGGAAGGAAAGCGGACGCTGACCATCGCTTTAGGATGCACGGGCGGTCGCCATCGCTCTGTCGTCATGGCGGAGATACTGGCCCAAAGGCTGGGCGAACGATATCCGGGCGTGAGTGTTTCGCATCGCGATCGCCGCTATTGGAAAGATTCTGCACAGAAAGGAGGGGCACGATGAAAGAAACCAGCGCCGGTGGCGTCATCGTCAAAGGAAAAGAAGTGCTTGTCCTGCGTAAATTTCGTGGAGACTGGGTGCTGCCAAAAGGACGCATCGAGGCTGGCGAAACGCTGGAAGAAACGGCATTGCGCGAAGTGAATGAAGAAAGCGGTCTCACTTGTCGCGTGGGCAAGTACATCGGCTTTGTGCGATATAACTATGCGAAACCGAACGGTATAGAAGTACACAAGACCGTTCATTATTATACGATGACGGCAGAGGGTGGAACGATGAAGCCGCAGCGAGAAGAGGGCTTTTGCGATTCGGCATTCATGCCCTGGAGAAAAGCGGTAAAACTGCTTCGCCACGACTCCGAGCGCAACATGGTGCGCCAAGCCTTTACAGGTGTTGCGGCCTCTCCCAAAAAGGACCCATTCTCTCCGGAGAAGAAATTATGAGTTTTTCCTACGATACAAAAAGTGAATGCGCACGTTTACCCGTGCATTCCAAAATAGAAGCTCTGTTGGAGCTTTCCGCCATGGCGCGGCTGAACGCCGCCATGGTCATCAATCGCGATGGACATCATCTCCGTTTTTTTTCCGAGCATCCCGAGGTGATCAGCTGTGTAGCCAACCTGTCGCGTTTTTTATTGCAAACGGAAGGCGAAATTCGTTCGCAGCAGGATGAGCGGCTGCAAAAGAAGCCCGTCTATTATATGGATCTTCCGGAAAAAAAAACGGAGACGCTTTTAGAGCAAAGCGGGGTGGACCTTTTCGGCCATGCGACACAAAGTCGCGAGGCCATATTCGGACGCCTTCGCGTAGAGGCAAATGCCTGTGCGTATCTGCGCGGCGCCTTCTTGGCTGCGGGCTCGGTGGTGGATCCGGAAAAGTCCTATCATTTGGAAGTGGTCACAAAAAACGCTTGGGATGGCGAAATTCTGGAACACGTTTTTCGTACGCTTTCGCTTCCTGCCAAGCAAACCAAGCGTGGCGCATTTACGGTATACTATTTCAAAGATTCCGAGGCAATTTCCGATATGATGATTGCGATGGGCGCTTCGGCGTCCATGCTGGCATTGGAAAATGTCAAAATCAAAAAAGAGTTAAAAAATGAAATCAACCGCAAATCCAATGCGGAAACCGCCAATCTGGACAAACAGTATCAGGCGGCGCTGGAACAAATTCGCGCTATTCACTGTATTGATGAAAAACGCGGATTAGAAAGTCTGTCGGAATCCTTACGTGCTGTAGCACAAGCGCGGCTTGAGCACCCCATGGCAAATCTCAGACAACTGGGAGAGCAGTTGAATCCGCCTTTAAGCAAGTCCGGCGTTATGCATCGCATGCGTCGCCTGCTGGAAGAGGCATCGATGTTGGAGGAAAAATGAATCCCTATAATAAGGAAGAAGATCCGCGCGCACGTGGTTCGCGTGGCCCAGAAAAACGCCGTCGTTTTCCGGATGATGCATATGAACAGGAATCGACCGAGGATACGATGCCTTTGACGGTGGCAGATGTGCGACGGGCGATGCGCGCCGACCAAGCTGCGCGCCAGGCACGAAACGCCGAAGAAGCGAACGAGGGCTATCGGTATCGCCCTACTTCGGCAAATGTGCCGAATGAGGGAAAGCCCCGTAAAAAGAAGAGCTGTTTGGGCCGCTTGTTTCGTCTTTTTCTACTTCTTCTTGTTGTCTCTACGATCGCGCTTGCAATCTATCTGTTTCTTTGGGATCAGGAAAAGGAAGCCTTGCCGGTACCGGCGGCGGACGAAGGCAATACCTTGGCTCCCATTCAGGATGACCTTCTTGTTCTGCTGGCCGGCGTAGATGATACCGGCAGTGGACAGCCTCAGCGAACGGATACACTTTTGCTGTTGCGTTTTGCGTTTAAGGAGGGACGCCTGATCGGCTTGTCCATTCCTCGCGATTCGCGCGTTTATGTGAAAGGCGAGCTTGATAAGATCAATCATGCGCATGCGTATGGCGGCATAGAGCTTACCATGAAAACCATTCGGGATTTTCTGGGCGTCGACCTGGATTACTATGTTGAGGTGGACTATGAGACGGTGAAGGCCGTCGTGGATGCGGCTGGCGGCGTGCGTTATGACGTTCCGGAAAAGGCGGCGCCGGTTCCCGGGGAGATACATCGCGTGGGCGACCATGTGCTGGACGGCCCGGAAGCGCTCAGTTTTTTGCGCCATCGTCAAGGCTATCGCAATGGAGACCTGGATCGCGTAAAAGCACAGCAGGCCTTTATTCGGGAAACGGCCAAGCAAGTGGTATCTCCGCTGCGTTTCTATCGCTATCCATTGGTATTGCACGCTTTCCGCACGAATGCCAAGACGAACCTTCCGGCGCTTCCCTTATTGCCGAAAGCTCCGGGCGTGCTGCTTTCGGGTTTATCGAATATGGAGCTGCATACCGTTCCGGGCGACGGGCAAATGATTGATGGTGTAAGCTACTATGTCGTGGACAGCGAAGACACCGAGGAGTTGGTCAATGAATTATTTGCTCCGTTTGTCTTCTAGAGGGAGGAGGGCGGATGAATTGGATTCAATCATTCGAGCTTCTTTGCTACGCAATTACCCTTGTGTTTTTCATGGATCTGCTTCAAAACAACAAAAGGAATGAGTTTTTTCTATTTTTATCCGCTGCTTTTGCGGGTTTTGCGTTGGAGCTTTTGGCGGTCCGCCTTACCGGAATTTATCATTATAGTCGTGATTTTTTCATTCAGATCGGCCCGGAACCATATCAGTTTCCTTTCTTTGGAGGGCTGATGTGGGGCACTCTGGCGGTATGCTCCTTGCGGATCGCACAGAAATTTTCCTTATCGAAAGTAAGGACCGCTCTCTTATCCGGCTGGCTGATTGTTTCGTTTGACCTTCTTTTAGATGTTGCGGCGATTCGCCTTAACGGCGGCTTTTGGGTTTGGGATGGCCGGCCCATAACATTAGAAATGAACCACCATCTGTTCATGAGTGTGATCTGGGTTAATTTTCTTGGCTATCTTTTTGAAACTCCCACCGTTGTTTACCTATGGCTTGCTCAACAGGAAAAAGGTGAAAAAAACCTCTTGCGCGCATTGGGCAACGCCATATGGATTGGCTTGGCAGGCGTTGGCGTAGTAGGCCTCGCCTCTGCTGTTTCTTTATGGCTGGATCAGTGGAGTGATGAGTGGTTTAGCTTTCTGGCGTTTGCAATCATTTGGATTGCTGTGTTTATCCGTATCATCCTCTACTTGGTGCGTCACAGAAAAAACATTGCATGGGAAACGAAAAAAGATAAAGCCTTGCTATTCACGTGGGGAACTCTTTATTCCTATTGCTTGGCGGCATTGATCGAGCTCCAAATACTGCAGGAAATTCCTTTATATGCGCTCTTTGCGATATCCATGCTGGGGCTGACCTTGCTATTAAGTATGATTCGTATTGAACAAACGCAAGAAGCACTCTAGCGCAGGCATGGATATAGGGAAGACCGAGAATAACGAAAACACGGCGCATTCGAAAAAAATACAATTTAGTGTTGACAGACATTTAATCGGGTGGTAACATACTCAAGTCGCGCCGAAAAGGACGGACGTTTGAAAAAGAAAAAGATAAAATAAAAGCTATTTTTTCTTGACAAGTACTTTATGGCGTGATAGACTATTCAAGCACTCCCAAAAAGGGAGAGCGCGAACCTTCAAAAGTGAATACGTGAATAACTTTGAGTTAAAAATAATTCAAACAACAAATTTAGAGTCAAGATATTGGCTCTCAAAACTTTTTTTGAGAGTTTGATCCTGGCTCAGGATAAACGCTGGCGGCGTGCGTAACACATGCAAGTCGAACGAGAATGTGCTGACGGAACCTTCGGGGGAAGATAGCGCAGGAAAGTGGCGGATGGGTGAGTAACGCGTAAGAAACCTGCCTTTCACACCGGGATAGCAGCTGGAAACGGCTATTAATACCGGATGATACTTTTTCATCGCATGGTGAGAAGGTCAAAGAATTTCGGTGAAAGATGGTCTTGCGTCTGATTAGCTCGTTGGTGGGGTAACGGCCTACCAAGGCGACGATCAGTAGCCGGCCTGAGAGGGTGTACGGCCACATTGGGACTGAGACACGGCCCAAACTCCTACGGGAGGCAGCAGTGGGGAATTTTGCACAATGGAGGAAACTCTGATGCAGCGACGCCGCGTGAACGAAGAAGGTTTTCGGATCGTAAAGTTCTGTCCTGGGTGAAGATAATGACGGTAATCCAGGAGGAAGCCCCGGCTAACTACGTGCCAGCAGCCGCGGTAATACGTAGGGGGCGAGCGTTGTTCGGAATTATTGGGCGTAAAGGGTACGTAGGCGGCTTGTTAAGTTTGGCGTTAAATTCTGGGGCTCAACCCCAGCAAGCGTTGAAAACTGGCGAGCTTGAGTAGTAGAGGGGACAGTGGAATTCCTAGTGTAGCGGTGAAATGCGTAGAGATTAGGAAGAATACCGGTGGCGAAGGCGACTGTCTGGATACATACTGACGCTGAGGTACGAAAGCGTGGGGAGCAAACAGGATTAGATACCCTGGTAGTCCACGCCCTAAACGATGAGTGCTAGGTGTCGGGAGTCAAATCTCGGTGCCGCCGTTAACACAGTAAGCACTCCGCCTGGGGAGTACGCACGCAAGTGTGAAACTCAAAGGAATTGACGGGGACCCGCACAAGTAGCGGAGCATGTGGTTTAATTCGAAGCAACGCGAAGAACCTTACCAGGGCTTGACATAACAGTGACGGGTTAAGAGATTAACCGTTCCCTTCGGGGACACTGCTACAGGTGGTGCATGGTTGTCGTCAGCTCGTGTCGTGAGATGTTGGGTTAAGTCCCGCAACGAGCGCAACCCTTGTCGTTAGTTGCCAGCATTAAGTTGGGGACTCTAGCGAGACTGCCGGTGATAAACCGGAGGAAGGTGGGGATGACGTCAAATCATCATGCCCTTTATGTCCTGGGCTACACACGTGCTACAATGGCCGAAAACAGCGTGAAGCAACCTCGTGAGAGCAAGCGAACCACGAAAAGTCGGTCTCAGTTCGGACTGTAGGCTGCAACTCGCCTACACGAAGTCGGAGTTACTAGTAATCGCGAATCAGCATGTCGCGGTGAATGCGTTCCCGGGTCTTGTACACACCGCCCGTCACACCATGGAAGTTGGTAATACCCGAAGCCGCTGAGCGAACAATTGGCGCAGGCGTCGAAGGTAGGATCAATGACTGGGGTGAAGTCGTAACAAGGTAGCCGTAGGAGAACCTGCGGCTGGATCACCTCCTTTCTAAGGAAGCGAGAAGAGAGGAAGGATGGAGATACACGGAGGAAGAAATTCGGAAAAGGCCGTTACCAAACGGAAGAAGTACG